>NZ_JASHKA010000001.1 GCF_030732845.1 Roseibium sp. MMSF_3544 | reverse complement strand
TGTCCCGGCCGGTTCTCTATTTTGATGATGCACTTAGCCCTCCCGACCCTGCGCCGCGCTCTGCAGCTAACTAGAAGCCGATCCGGGATCTTCGCTGTGAGCTCCCCCTTCATCCTGAAGAGGACCAACAGGTCCGTCTCGAAGGACGGGCCTCGTATTCCGGAGTATTCCGCCCACACTTCGAGACGCTGCTTCTGCGGCTCCTCAGGACGATGGGCAGGCGGTTCTTGTTAACCCAGTTTCCGGCCAAATCAGCCATTTCGGCATGCCCTTTGCTGATTTCAGGGTGAAAACCCGATCCGTTTCCCATCCTGGGACGTTTCAAGCAAATGGCACCGCCGATGACACGTGAAACTTCAAAATTGAACCGCCGGGCGTTTCTTGCCGGGACAGCCCTGTGCCTTTCCGGGACAGCTGCGGCGGCACAAATGAAAGTCGCGGATCTCCGGGGGTCGATCGATTCTGCGGATCTCGGCCTGCTTCCCAATGCCGCCGACGACCAGACGGCCCAGTTCCAGAATGCTGTCAACCGAGCAGTTGAGCGCGGTCGCGCCCTGTTTCTGCCGGCTGGCACCTACCCGGTCGCCAATTTACGCCTGCCGTCGGGCACTCTGATCGTTGGTGTTCCTGGCCGCACCCGGCTCGTTTATCAGGGCGGCGGTGGCCAACTGATCCGCGCGGAAGGCGTCAGCAACATCGGTCTGCATGGGATCACGTTCGACGGAGCCAACCGCTCCATTGGTGACTTCACCGAAGGCCTGCTCCACTTTGTCGGCATACGCAACCTGGTGCTCGACAATTGCGATATCGCAGGCTCTTCGAAAATGGGCGTTGTGCTTGACCGCTGTTCTGGCCGTGTCGAGAACTGCCGAATATACGGCGCAGCCGAAGCAGGCCTTCGCTCCAACGAAGCGGATGGGCTTGCGATCACCGGAAACACGGTGACCGACTGTGCAAACGGAGGCATCTGGGTCCACCGCTGGCGCGATGGTGAGGATGGCACCATCGTCTCCGGCAACCGGATCGAACGCATTGGTGCCCGTTACGGCGGCACCGGTCAATTCGGCAACGGCATCAACGTTTTCCGAGCCCACGGCGTGATGGTTACCAACAACCGCGTCACAGATTGCGCTTTTTCCGCCATCCGGTCGAACAGCGGTTCGAACGTGCAGATTCTCGGCAATTCCTGTCTGAGATCCGGCGAATGTGCGATCTATTCCGAATTCAACTTCCAGGGTGCGATCATCGCCAACAATATCGTTGATGGCGCCACCACCGGCATTTCGATTGCCAACTTCATGGATGGTGGACGCATGTCGGTCTGTTCCGGCAATCTCATTCGCAATATCTCCGAAGACGGCCCGTACCCGCCGGAAGTCGCTGGTTTTGGCATCGGCATTGCCGCGGAAGCCGACACGACACTGACCGGCAACGTCATCGAAGGCGCGCCGAAATTTGGCATGCTGCTCGGCTGGGGTCCCTATATGCGCAACATCGCAGCATCCCAGAATGTGCTGCGGGACTGCGGAACGGGCATTGCCGTGACGGTGGTCGACGGCGCCGGACCTGCCGCCATTACCAACAATATCGTTCAAGGATCAAAACTCGGAGCCATCAAGGGCTACAGATGGCTGGAAGCAGCCACTGGCGAACTGAACGGAAGTTCGCGCTATGCCAACCTGACCGTATCGGGCAATCAGGTCAGCGCCTGATCTCATCAAGATGGTGTCGCGAAGCGCAGAGAAAGACAGGAGAGCCCTCCATCGAGCTTGCGCGCCTCATGTGTCGGCAAAACGACGGTTGTGAAGCCCGCTACCTCGATGGCCGCAAGAGTTTTTGGATACCCTTCCGGCACAAGCACCACGTCGTTCACCCGGATGACGTTGGCTGAATACTCTTCCCCTTCCGGAACAATAATGATCGTTCGGTCGCCAAAGAAACCGCTGTCCGCCATCGCCCTCGTCGCCAAAATGACGCCGTCGCCGAGCGTTGAGCACGCGGTCTTGAAGTGTAGAACGCCCTCTGGCGTTTCGCAGACCTTTGCCGAATATCCCCAATCAGCAAGCAACCCGACAAAGGCTTCGGCTCCTGCCACGTCTGTGCGCGCCGACAACCCCACCAGGATCACGTCATCCAACATCAACACATCACCGCCATCGACGTGGCCAGAGCCCGGCAGCTCAACGACCCTGTCGAACCTTGCCTCGAGCGCGGTGCGGATCGCGTCGCCCTCTCCCTTGCGGCTTGCCGTTCCTGGCCTTAGTTGGATGGCACCTTCGGGAAGACAAAAAGCAGGGTCCTCGACAAAACAGCTGTCAGGAAATTCTTCGAGCGGTGGCAACATATCGACATGCAGGCCCGCCTCTTGCAGCGCGCGGACATAAAGATCATGTTCTGCCCGGAACGCGGCGCAATCCGGGTCACCACTGTCGACAGCGCGGATACCGTTTGCGACGCTTTCAGACGGCGAGCGTGTGATCGCATGGGTGAAACGAAACGACAGGCCCGGGCGGTGCGCCATAAGGAAACTCCAATGAAAACAACAAACCAGGCAGCATCCATCCGCAGGGCGAAATTGCAAGATGTGCCTGCCATCAAACACTGTATCGACCAGGCCTATGCACCGGTAAAGAAGCGATTGGCGGATCTTCCGGACGTCTCGGCAGGATTGGAAGAGGACGTTGAAAAGAATGTCGTGCTGGTCGCCGAGACAGGTAGCAAGATCGCCGGATGCGCCATTTTGGAAATGAATGGAGGTGTTGCCCACCTGATGAACATTGCGGTTGATCCAGCATTCAAGGGCCTCGGCCTGGGAAAGATGCTGCTCGCCGCCGTTGAAGACACGGCCATCCGAAACGGCGTTCGCGAACTACACCTCGCGACCCATGTCGGCATGCCGGAAAATGTTTCTCTTTATACGCACTTAGGCTGGAGTGAAACTTCAAGAAATTCAAATAAAGTTCTGATGAAAAAAGAAATTTAAACCTGGAAGATCTAGGGAAGAGACGTTTTCAAGGTCGAAAGGAATTCCTCTCGGGGCCTGATATGCCCCGCTTGGGTGCCACGGCGTGTAAGAACCGGTGGATTGACAAGTTTGTCCAGCAATTCAGCTTCGTCTTCATTGAGGTCGAGCACAGCTTCCAGAACAGTGGCCATCGTCACTTCGGCAGCCCGTGTCGCGCCGTCGTCGCACTTCAGCGCAATACCGAAGCCAAGTTCCGGAATAGCGGCGCAAAAGACACCCTCAGCACCGGTCTTTACAAAAACCCTGCCTTTGAACCCGTCCATCACCTGCGTACAGAAACGGCCTGCCCCGGCAACCATGTAGGGTTCGTTGATGCAGGCATCGTATATCTGGCGCGCTGCATCGGCGCGGAGCGGTTCCAGCCCTTCCCCGGAGCCAAAAACAGCGAAGGCTTTGGCAAAATTCCGCAGCGGCGAGGCATAGGTCGGAACCGAGCAGCCGTCAATTCCACAGACATCGTCGGTCAGTGTGTCCCCGGTCATCTGCTCTATGGCAAGACGCACTTCGCGTTGCACCGGGTGGCCGGGCTCAACGTAGCCACGTGTCGCAACGCCCATCGTCTTTGCAAGTCCGAGAAAGCCGGCATGTTTGCCCGAACAGTTGTTGTGTAACCCACAGGGAACTTCGTCGGCCAGGATCAGCTTGGCAGCATCTTCCATGCGTTTTGGCCATTGCGGCCCACACTCAAGATCATCCTCTGTCAAACCCGCCTTCATCAGCATGACACGCGCGGCGTTTGCATGAATTTCCTCACCATTGTGAGACGCGCAGGCCAGCGACAGTTCCGCATCGGAGAGATCGAGTGCGTCGGCCGCGCCGGACTCAACCAGCGGCAACGCCTGGAGGGCTTTGATCGCGGACCTGGGGAAAACCCTGGCCTCGATGTCGCCAATCCCGCAAACAAGCCGTCCGTTTGCATCAACGATTGCGACGCTGCCACGGTGTGTGCTCTCCGTGAGGCTGCCACGGGTAACATCCACCAGAGCCGGATTGTCCATATAGTTTCTCATTCTGATTGTCAGCGTTACGCCAAGCTAAGCGGATTCGGCATTTCTTGCGGCCAAAAAAGCCGCGAGGCGCGCTACGGCCTCGTCGATCACCCAGTCCTTCTTGCAGAAGCAGAACCGGATATAGCCAGTGGGCGCATCCCCGCCATAAAACGCAGACACCGGCACAGCCGCGACACCGGCTTCGCGTACGAGTGTTTCGCAAGCCGCGACATCGTTGTTTCCAAGGCCCATCCCGTCGAAACCGCAGGTGAGAAAATAGGTCGCCGCGCAGGGCAACACCGTAAAGCCCACGGATCGCAGACCTCTGGTCATCCTGTCGCGCTTGGCCATCAACTCTTCGGCGAGGTTCTGAAAATAGTCGTCTTCTTTCGTGAGGCCGTAGGCAACGGCCTTCTGCAGATTGGGCGGTGTCGTGAAAGTGACCCACTGATGCGCCTTGGCGATCGGATCGATCAGATTGGCCGGTCCGGTGACATAGCCTACTTTCCAGCCGGTTAGCGAGAACGTCTTGCCGGCAGAGCCGATACGCACGGTCCGCTCGCGCATGCCATCGAAAGTCATGAGCGGCCGATGCTGGGCTCCGTCGAACACCAGATGCTCGTAAACCTCGTCGCAGATCGCATAGGCGTCATGCTGCTTGCAGAGCTCGGCGATCAGCTGCAATTCGGACTCCGAAAACACCTTTGCCGTCGGGTTCATCGGATTGTTGATCAAAATTGCCTTGGTGTTTTGCGAAAACGCCGCACGGAGAGCGTCGGCGTTCAGATCCCAGTTCGGCGGATTGACGCGCACCCTGACAGGAATGCCGCCGGCGCGGCGTACCAGCGGCAGATAGCAGTCGTAGAGCGGTTCGACCAAAACGACTTCGTCTCCGGCCGACACCAGAGCCAGAATGCTGTCCGCCAGGGCTTCGGTTGCGCCGGACGTGATCAGAACTTCGCTTTGCGGGTCAATGTCCAAGCCATAAAAACGCTTGTTACTTCTTGCAACTGCCTCTCGAAGCTCCGGCAATCCCAGCATCGGAGGATACTGGTTCGGCCCTTCCGTCAACGCATTCGCCGCCGCTTCCAGAATATCGTCCGGCCCGTCGACATCGGGAAACCCCTGTCCGAGATTGACGGCGTTATGCGCCATGGCGAGACGCGACATGGTTTCAAAGACAGTTGTGTCTATGCCGGTAAAAACCGGGTTGGTCGGCTTCATGAGGTCTCCCTGGAATGACTTCTTTTGGTTCTATTCTTCCAGGCGACACGCGTCGAGTGTTTTTAGCATCACGAGCAGCAACAGGCACCGCACACGCACTTGATCTTCTTCCATAATCCCGCTGCGGGAAGATACCTGGTGCAGATCCGAAAACAGGTCTGATCTGACACCAGAGCGCGAATTAACAGGTGGAACAGTTGCCTGGCAGATTGCCGATGACGATGTCCTTAGTCTTGCGTTTGATGATTTGCTCCATCTCTCCGCTGTTTTTCATTTCCTGAAGGACTTCTGTGATTTTTGGCAGCAGCGCTGCGTTTTTCTCGTGAATGAAGTGGTAGAGATCTACCGGCATGACGGCCTTGTCCAGCGTGACGACACTGTCCAGGTCCAGAGCATGGATCTGGATCCTGCCGGCTGTCTCTTCTGCGATAACGGCGTCCAGTTTTCCGAGCGACAACATCTCAAAGAGTTCCTGAAAGGACTCCGCCTCCCAAACGTGATGGAAATCCTTGGTATAGGTTTCGAGCTGCACAACACCCTGAAGGTGTCCAACCCTGGTATTCTTGAGGTCAATGAACACTTCACCTGAACTTCTCAATCGGTTCACGAACACAAGGTTTTGCAACCGCAGCAGCGGGACATCGACCTTGAGAAGTTCCGGGAATTTCGCCCCAACGGCACCGACGCGAAGGACCTCTCCGTCAACAACGCCGGTCGAAGACACAATGAGGGACCGCTTTCCCGAGGTGAAATAGATTTCGACCTTGATGCCAAGCTTGGCATAAGCGTGCTTGAGAAGTTCAGAGCCGATTTGCCCGTTTGGCACCATCTCGATCGTGGAAAACACCAGCTTTTTCTGCGCCTGGACGCCTGTCGCAGTGCTTAGAAAAAGCACAACCAGCCCAATCTTGACCAGCCAACGCAAGATCAATGCTCCCCCACTTCCCCTCATGGCGCTCCCGCAGCGGAAGCACGTCAACCGTAGAATAAATTTACCGAGTTAAGATACAACCGAAAAAACCCGGTAGAAAAACAACCAGATTTCCTTGCGTAAGCGCATTACAACTCTGGATTACTGGAATGTTTCCGGTAGAAACAATCCCAACATCGGAACAGTTATTGATACCGGGGCAAGATGCGCTGTCGTGCTTGTGTGCATAGCTGATATTCGCGCCCACTCTTGCTGCATTGCAGCAAATCGATTAAAAGGGACAGAATTGATCCAGGTCAATGCGTACGTCCCGGCCCGCCTGGGTGACCGTCTCAACCAAATCAGAACTGTCTGGAGCCCGTCTTGTCAGCACGTGCCGAGGCCATTGCGCCTGTACAATCGACCAAAATGGATGCCGCGCGCATCAAAACGGAACTGCTGGCTGGCCTGACGGTCGCGCTGGCACTTGTTCCTGAAGCTGTTGCTTTCGCATTCGTTGCGGGTGTCAATCCGCTTGTCGGTCTCTATGCAGCATTCTTTGTCGGCCTGATCACGGCCTGCATCGGCGGACGGCCGGGCATGATCTCCGGTGCAACCGGCGCACTTGCCGTTGTCATGGTGTCACTGGTCGCGCAGCACGGCGTTGAATACCTGTTCGCGACCGTTGTTCTGATGGGCATCTTGCAGATTGGCGTCGGTGTTTTGAGGTGGGGTAAATTCATCCGGATGGTGCCGCATCCGGTCATGCTCGGCTTCGTGAATGGCCTCGCCATCGTGATCTTCCTTGCCCAGCTCGGCCAGTTCAAGGTTCCCGACGGTTTGGGTGGTCTGACATGGATGTGGGGCACAGAACTCTATCTGATGCTTGGCCTGGTTGCGCTCACCATGGCGGTGATCTGGTTCCTGCCGAAGATCACAACCGCCTTCCCGGCGCCTCTAGCTGGGATCCTGGTGGTCTCCGGGCTCGTGCTCGGCTTCAACCTGGACACGCGCTCGGTCGGCGATCTTGCTTCCATTGCAGGCGGCCTTCCCGAATTCCACATACCCATGGTTCCGCTGACGCTTGAAACGCTGCAGATCATCCTGCCCTATGCGGTGATCCTCGCGGCCATCGGTCTGATCGAATCCCTTTTGACGCTCAACCTGGTCGCCGATCTCACCAACACGAAGGGTGGCGCTTCCAAAGAGTGCGTCGCGCAGGGCTCGGCAAACATCGTGACCGGCTTTTTCGGTGGCATGGGCGGCTGCGCCATGATCGGGCAGTCGATGATCAACGTGAAATCGGGCGCCAGAACACGGATATCCGGCATTGCCGCGGCTCTGTTCCTGCTGTCCTTCATCGTTATCGCATCGCCGCTGATTGAGCAGATCCCGGTCGCCGCACTTGTTGGCGTCATGTTCATGGTCGTGATTGGCACGTTTGCCTGGGCCAGCCTCAAGATCGTTCACAAGATCCCGCTTACCGACGCAGTTGTGATGGTCATCGTCACCGGCGTCACCGTTTACGCCGACCTGGCTGTTGCCGTGGTCGTCGGGGTCATCATCTCCGCCCTCGCCTATGCCTGGAACGCGGCCAGCCGCATCAGTGCCCGCATTGGCACCAGCAAGGAAGGCTGGAAGGTCTACCGTTTGACTGGCCCCCTGTTCTTCGGCTCAACAACAGGGTTCGTTGACCTGTTTGACCTTCAGAACGACCCGCAGGATGTCGTCGTTGATTTCATGGACAGCCGCGTTGTTGACCATTCTGGTCTGGAAGCGATCGACGCGCTGGCTACCAAATACGAAAACGCCGGCAAACGCCTGCACCTGCGCCATCTGTCTCCGGACTGCAAGAAGCTGCTCGCCAAGGCCGGAAACATGGTTGAAGTCTCCGTGCTCGAAGACCCGGACTACGAAGTTGCCGTCGACTACGGTCAGACGTTCGAGGAGCCTCAGAAGGCATCCTGACAAGACTGGACCCTCCCGAAACACTGGCCCCGGAAGCACAGCTTTCGGGGTCTTTTGTTGTTTTCCGTCAAAGGAACAGCGTCAATTGCAAAAAGCCGTCGAACGAGCGCGCTGAAACCGCTATGACACTATTGGCTCTTCGATGATCTCTCCGCGGTCCCGGGAATTCACGGTGTTGTTTCGCAATAAACTTTTTATCACGCCAACCCTGGCAACTGTCATCGGGACATTCGTTGTCGTCACTGCTGCCGCAATCCTGATCGTGCAGGCGATCACGTCGGCAAATGTCGTTCGGCAACTGGGTGGCGGCCTTGTCGACCTGGGCATGGACACCGCTGAATCGGCGTTCGTCGAACAGCTCCACGCAGTCACCGAAACGGCGAACTACACCCGCGCCAGCTGGGCGCTCGGTGAGCTCACTTTTGACGATCCGGACTTGCTGGTCACCTTCATTTACGGCGCTCTGGCTCCGCAGGACAGGGTCTCGTTCATGGTGATGGTTGACGCGCAAGGGATTGGCGTCGATGTCGACCGGGGCGATGCTGAAGGCGACTTGCTCGGCGGTGAAGTCGATCTTGCCGCGGAAATTCCGAGCCTGGTGCCGGTCACGGAAAAGGCGGCGGGCCAGAAGGAACCGTTCTGGAGCGAACCGCTCTACATGCCAGGCCGCAAGCACACCTATTTTATCTACGCGCAGCCTCTGTACGAAGGTGAATCGTATCGCGGCGCTCTCATGATCGGAATGTCCCTGGAACGGATTTCCGACATGACGTGGAACATCTCGACGGACGACATCATCATCTTTCTGATGAAGCAGGACAGCCACGAAATTGTTGCGCATCCGCTTCTTTACGAGAATTTCGAGGACTTGAGCGCGGATAGTCCGCTTCTGCATGTCAGCCAGATATCCGATCTCTTTCTCTCCGATTATGCCGAGATGGAGAAGATCAACAATGCGGACTACGACATTGCCGACAATCTTGACCTTCACACCGGGTATGACAGAGACGGCGAAAAGAGGTTCATCATCGTCGATCAGGAAAGCGAAAGCCTGAAGGGCCTTCCTGCCCGTATTGGCGTTCACTTTCCGGCCGAGTTCCTGGACCAGCCACTTCAGACGCTTCTGATCGCCATTGTTGTCGGCCTCGGGCTTCTGCTTGTTTCGCTTCTTGGGGCCATTCTTCTGGCGCGCCGCATCGCTCGCCCCGTTCGCCGGGCTGCGCTGGCAGCCAAGGAAGTTGCCGATCTGAAACTGGACGAGGTCGAACCGCTGCCGCCGTCGGTCATTCGCGAACTGGACGATCTGGCGAAAGGCTTCAATGCCATGGTCGGCGGCCTGACGGCGTTCAACCGGTATGTGCCGCGCACATTGGTACAGAAGCTTTTGAGCGAAGGCCGGGCGGAAGCTCCACCGGAAGACCGGGAAGTCGCCGTGCTCTTCACCGACATTGCCGGCTTCACGGCTGCATCGGAGGGCATGTCAGCCAGTCAGACCGCAGCGTTCGTCAACCATCACCTGTCTCTTCTCGGCGCTGAAATCACCCGGCAAGGCGGCACCATCGACAAGTATATCGGCGATAGCGTCATGGCGTTCTGGGGGGCGCCTGACCATCTGGAAAATCCGGCAGAACAGGCCGCCCGCGCAGCACTCGGCATGGCTGAGGCCATCCAGCGGGACAACGAAACCAGACAGGAACGCGGAGAGCCACCTGTGCGCATCCGCGTCGGCGTGCATATGGGTCCGCTTGTTGTCGGTGACATTGGCGCACCCGAGCGCGTCAACTACACGGTGATCGGCGATACCGTGAACGCAGCAGCGCGGCTCGAAAGCCTCGGCAAGGAAATCGACGATAGTGCCGAAGTGATGATCCTGGTGTCAGGAGATGTTGCAAAGAACCTCGGCGCGGATTTCAAACAGGAAGAGATCGGCCCGCAAAAGGTCAAGGGAAAAGCAGAACCGATTGATGTGGTCCGGCTGTTGCCGCCACCCGATCCGGCATCGAGACATTCGTCCTGAACCACCGGACGGCAGAACCGTTACTCACTCATGCCTTTGTGCGAGCTGTCACCAAAGCTCTCCGGCGTGGCCAGGAATAGCAGGTTCAGAAAAATGACGGCGGTGAACCTGAAGGACGACGGAATGCCGTTCCACGTCTCCGATTGCCACATCAAAAACCACTCTCCGCCGATCACCATGAAGCCGGTGAACCAGAGCAATACGCCCAACAACAGCCCCAGCACAGCCCAGGTCTTGGCGTCATGAAATTCTTGGGAACTGCCCCGAAGGTTTTGGAGAAGCTTCAAGGAACCGGTCAGCAACAGCACGGCCACGACGAGTTCTACAGCGACGATGAACCAGAATGCAGCCTTATGAAGCACCGGGTTTTCGACGGCGCGCCAGGCAAAGGCATTATCAGGAAATACCGAATCCATGTTCATCACATGGATGACGAACCGAAGGTTCGTGTCGGGATCGAAGACGTTCGAGAGCCCGGCAACGAAAGCAAACAGGCTGATGCTGGCGGTGATCAGGACTTTGGCAAGCCTGAGGCTGAATTCCGTCGTAAGAAGCATCGTTCGAACAGCCAATCAAGAATGGAAGGAAAGACACGCAAATCAGCGTCCCAGCCTGCCCGATTTGATCTGGCCGTTGCAACCGTGTCTGACACGAAGATCCGGCATCAAGTCAGGCCGCGGAGGATCGTGCAGACGTCTGTTGAGCAGATTGAACCGAGCTTTCGACAGCTCCCGCAAACGCTCCGAACGTCCACTCTCCCTCCATGAGTTCGCCAGCCCTGAAGGCGTCGCTTGGCAGGCAACACCCGAGTTCCCGCTCGACCGCCATGATCAGGCCGATGGCGTCCAGACTGTCGGCGCCCAACTTACTTAAAGTAGAATCGGGTGTGATAATCCAGCACGCGAGATTCAGATTCCTGGCAACAATTGACCTGACTCTTTCAGCAATTTCAGACATTTAAACCCTGATGCATAAGTCTATGCGTACGTTATTTTGTTATAACGTCCGAATAGCACCCGGGTTGTATGAAGGCAATCTTTGTATCAGTAGATTTAACAGGTTTCCTTTGTGCGTTGCGCAACGGAATGGATCACCTCACGCGCGCCCTGCGTTTCGACAAGACCCCGGCAAGCCGGTAAGCAGCAGCCGAAGACACAAGAACCGCCAGTAGCCCGATCCCGAGATCCACAAAGGCCGGGTAAGGCAGGCGGAACGCAAACTCGAAAATCTCCATGTAGCTTGCCGTAAAGACAAGAAACAGGACGCCGGCGATCACGAACGTCACGCCGTCTTTGGAAAGTAGTCCGCGCCGGTTCTCCGACTGAAACATGTTTGAAACCAGAAAGTAGCCGAGAACGGCAAGAAAGAAGACAAGGATCGCCACCAGCAGCAACCCGGCATCGAACAGCACACTCATTTTTCAGGCCCGGATAGTTGGTTTGTTTCAAGATTGGACAAGGTCCTGGTGCGCAAGCGCTCGGCTTGCCGCATCAAAAGACTCAGTCCCGCACGCGGTTCCTTCCACCGCGAAGCGTTAGGTAGGCATGAAGGGTGATGCAATCCAGAGATCTGGATGATTTGTAATGATAAGGCCGAACTGGAGCCTTCTCTGCCGGTAAAGTGCCACTCGCTATCTTGTGACGCCTCGGGATCGGAATGTGCATTTCAATGGCAAGTGCTCGAGCCAATCTTAGGGCACAGGCCGAACAGCCTTTACCGGACTTCCCCGATGACCCTTTTGGGCAGATTAGGATCACAGACCATGACGAACCGCAGACAGTTCCTCGCACTCACCGCCGGACTGGCGGCCGCAACCGTGTCGGCAGGAAGCCTGCCGGCCCTTGCTGGCAGCGGCGCTCGTTCCGGCAATTTCTCCGGGCGCAGCAACCACGTAACAACCGGCAAGACCGAACTCAGCAGCAACAATGTCGTTCTGCAGAGCAACTTCAGCCTCGACGGCGCACCGGACCCGCGTGTCGGCCTTGGCAAGAATGGAAAATATGACCCGAAGACAGATCTTGGTGCCCTGAAGAAACTGAAGGGCAAGCAGAGCTACAAGATCGGCGGCATCGACACTTCCAAGTACAACGAAGTTTACATCTGGTGCCGTAAGTTCAACGTCCCGCTTGGCGTGGCGAAGCTCGGGAATTGAAGCTGATTGGAATACCTGGCCGCCCCGGCCTTGCGCCGGGGCCCATGGCTGAAAGAGGTCCCGGATCATGTCCGGGACGGCACGTCTTTCAACTTACCCTCAGCGCACAAGAATGTTCTTGAACTGCCAGGGATCTTTCTTGTCCAGGTCCTCCTTGAAGAAACCCGGACGGCCATCCAGCGGTGTCCAGTCGGTGTAGTACCCCTTGACCGGCCCGAGATAGGGCAATTGGATTTCAAGACAGCGCTTGTAGTCCATCTCGTCGGTTTCAACGATGCCCGCTTCCGGGTTTTCCAGAGCCCAGACCATGCCTGCGATCACGGCGGAGGTCACCTGAAGACCGGTCGCGTTCTGATAAGGCGCCAGCTTGCGTGTTTCCTCGACAGAGAGCTGGGAGCCATACCAGTAGGCATTCTTCTTGTGGCCATAGAGCAGGACTCCAAGCTCATCGATGCCGTCCTGGATTTCGTCTTCTTCCAGTACGTGCAGTTTCTCCTGAACCTTGCCCGCAGCGCCAAAGAGTTCGTGAAGCGACAAGACTGCGTCGTTTGCCGGGTGATAGGCGTAGTGGCAAGTCGGTCGGTAGGTGACCTTCTTGCCGTCCTCCAGCGTGAAGTAATCCGCGACCGAGATCGCTTCGTTGTGCGTTACCAGAAAACCGAACTGGGCACCGGGCGTCGGGCACCAGGTGCGTACGCGCGTGTTGGCGCCGGGCTGCTCCAGGTAGATAGCCGCGTTGCATCCCTTCTTGTGGCTCTTTGCGTTGGCCGGCTTCCACTTTTCGTGCGTACCCCAGCCAAGTTCTGACGGCTGGAACCCTTCTGACAGAAACCCTTCCACGGACCATGTATTCCAGAACGTGTTCGGCGGCTTCGGTTCCTTGGCACGTTGTGTGTCCCGCTCGGCGATATGGATACCCTTGACGCCGACCTTCTTCATGAGCTTGGCCCAGCCCTTGCGGTCCGACGGCTCCTTGAACTTGACGCCGGTTTCGTTCGCAACGTCGACCAGCGCCTTTTTCACGAACCAGGACACCATGCCCGGATTGGCACCGCAGCACGACACGGCCGTCGTGCCGCCCGGTCTCCTCTTCTTTTCTCTGCGTACGGTTTCACGCAACGCATAATTCGTACGATCGGCTGCCGAGGCGTTTTCATCGAAGTAGAACCCAAGCCACGGTTCAACGACCGTGTCGATGTAAAGAACACCGAGCTTCCGACAGAGCTTCATCAGATCGAGAGAAGACGTGTCCACCGAGAGATTGACGACAAACCCCTGCCCCTCTCCTTCCTTCAGAAGCGGTGTCAAAATGTCTTTGTAATTGTCCGGCGTGAGGGCAACCTTCTGAAACTTGTAGCCTCTGTCGGTCACCAGTTTCGCATCCGTGTCGACCGGATCGATCACCGTGAAGCGGCTCTTGTCGAAATTGAAGTGGCGTTCGATCAAGGGCAGCGTTCCCTTGCCGATGGACCCGAGGCCGATCATCACCAGCGGTCCGGTAATGGTTCCATGGACCGCATGTTTCGTAGCAGCAGCTTTCGCCGCGGGCTTTGCTGAGGTTTTGGCTGCGGGCCTGGCAGCCGGTTTCGCTGATGTTTTCGTGGCAGGTTTTGCTGCAGCCTTTGCCGGAGCTTTCGCTGCAGGTTTCGCAGGCGTTTTTGCAGCTGGCTTGGCGGCGGCTTTCGCAGGCGCCTTAGGTGCGGCTGGTTTTGCTGCTCCCTTTGCCGCAGGCTTGGCTGCTCCCTTTGCCGCAGGCTTGGCTGCGGTTTTTGCGGCGGGCTTGGCTGCAGGTTTCGCAGGCGCCTTCGCTGCAGCTGGTTTTGCTGCTGCCTTTGCCGGCGTTTTCGCAGGCGCTTTTGCAGCAGGCTTGGCTGCAGATTTCGCAGGCGCCTTCGCTGCAGCTGGTTTTGCTGTTGCCTTTGCCGCAGGCTTGGCAGCGGCCTTTGCTGTGGGCTTAGCAGCTGCTTTCGCCGGGGCTTTTGCGGCGGCTTTTGCCGCCGGCTTCGCAGCGGATTTCGCAGGCGCCTTCGTTGCCGTAGGTTTTGCTGCGGCTTTCGCAGCAGGCTTTGCTGCCGCCTTTGCCGCGGGCTTGGCTGCTGCCCTTGCTGCAGGTCTCGCCGCCGGCTTCGCAGCGGCCTTCGCGGCGGGTTTGGCCGCAGATTTGGCAGGCGCTTTCGTTGCAGCTGGCTTTGCTGCGGCTTTGGCAGCAGGCTTGGCAGCCGCCATTGCCGCGGGCTTAGCAGCTGGTTTCGCCGGGGCTTTCGCCGCGGGTTTGGCCGCGGATTTCGCAGGCGCCTTGGTCGCGGCTGGTTTTGCCGCGGCCTTCGCCGGCGTCTTTGATGCGGCTGATTTTGCAGTGCTCTTTGCTGCAGGCTTTGCCGCGGGCTTTGCGGCTGGTTTCGCTGGGGCTTTCGCAGCGGGTTTGGCCGAGGCTTTCGCTGCCGGCTTCGTGGCGGCCGGCTTTGCTGCGGCTTTCGCTAGCGATTTCGCTGTTGCCTTCGCCGGGGCTTTCGCAGCAGGTTTAGCTGCCGCTTTCGCGGCGGATTTCGCAGCAGGTTTCGTGGCAGTTTTGGCTGGAGCTTTTGCAGAAGCCTTTGCAGCAGGTTTTGCTGCGGCCGGCTTCGCCGCAGGCTTGCGTTTCGCCGCGGCTCTCGAGGCCGGTTTCTTCGGCGCGCCGCCGTTGGATTCGTCGGTCATGTTGTAAACTCCAATCCTTTTTGCCACCCGGTGAAATTGTGGTCGGGCCGGCTCAATCATGTTCCCCATAGAGAAGCGCACTTGTTGCGCCTTGCCTTACAGGTGACCGGTTTTTGTCCGGATTTCAAGTCTTTGACGCGCAATTTTCTTGACGCCACCAAGCCATCTACGCCGATGTAACAATGAGGTCTTCAGGTATACTTGCACGGTAGGTCGCTCCACCGCTCGGCTCCCCGCAGGCCGCAAGGGCACCTTCAAGCATCGCAAGCTGACCGGGAACAAGATCAACCCCGAGAAACCGCGCATGTGCGACTGGTCCCGGCAATGTGACCTTGTCGAGCAAACCGGATGAAAACCCGAATCGAGCGTAGTACCCCAGATCACCGACCAGGATGACCGAGCCATGACCGTACATTGCGGCCTGGGTGAGCGCGTGCCGCATCAGTCGGTCGCCGATCCTCGCACCCCGGAGTCCCGGCGCGACCGCCAACGGTCCGAGCAACAGGCTTTCCGCACCGTTCCGATCAGTGACAGACCAGAGCCGGACAGTTCCAACGAAGGTGCCGGCATCATCTAACGCAGCAAAGGCGAGGACCGGCAAACGGCCTTCGCGCAGCCGCTCGGAGGTCTTTGTGAAGCGCTCCTCCCCGAAGCTGAGGTCAAGCAGCGCCTCGCGGGCGCCGGTGTGATCCGGCGCCTCGTCGACAATCGCAATCATGTCGGCAATTCCTAGATGACGAAGGATGCCAGAGGCGCAAATCCGTTGAAGCCGACCGACGAATAGGTCGTCGTATAGGCACCGCAGGCTTCGATCAGCACCTTGTCACCGATGGAGAGACTGACTGGCAGCTCGTACGGCGTCTTTTCATATAGAACGTCGACGCTGTCGCAGGTCGGTCCGGCCAGGACGCAGGGAGCGGTCCGGTCGCCATCACGCGGGGTGCGGATTGGATAGCGGATCGCCTCGTCCATGGTTTCGGCCAGCCCGTGGAACTTGCCGATATCCAGATAGACCCAGCGGACTTCTTCCTGAGCGGATTTCTTGGAGATCAGGACGACTTCGGCTTCGATCATGCCGGCGTTGCCAACCATGCCGCGGCCGGGCTCGATAATGGTTGACGGCAGCCGGTTACCGAAATGCTTGGACAGCGCCTGGAAGATGGCTTCGCCGTAGCGCGGTACGCCCGGAACGTCCTTCAGGTAGCGAGTCGGGAACCCGCCACCCATATTGACCATCTTCAACTCGATGCCGCGCAGCGCCATTTCCCGGAAGACGCTTGCCGCCATGGCGAGAGCGAAATCCCAGGCTTCGAGATTGGCTTGCTGGGATCCGACGTGGAAGGAGACACCGTAGGCTTGGAGACCGAGACGGTGCGCGTGTTCCAGGACGTCGGGCGCCATTTCCGGGTCGCATCCGAATTTGCGGGAGAGCGGCCACTCGGCGCCGACGCCGTCACAAAGGACGCGGCAGAAGACCTTGGAACCGGGAGCGACGCGGGCGATTTTTTCGACTTCCTCGACGCAGTCGACTGCGAAGAGGCGGACGCCGTATTCAAAGGCACGCGCAATGTCCTTCTCCTTCTTGATGGTATTGCCGTAGGAAATCCGGTCGGGATCGGCACCGGTTGCCAAAACCATTTCGATCTCGCCAACGGAAGCACAGTCGAAGGAAGATCCAAGGCTTTCCAGAAGCGACAGGATTTCCGGCGCCGGGTTGGCCTTCACGGCGTAGTAGACAGAGGTGTCGGGCAAGGACCGGGCAAATGCCTCGAAGTTGTCACGGACGATGTCGAGGTCAACGACAACGCAAGGACCATCATCGTCACGTCGTTGCAGGAAGTCACGGATCCGCTCGCTCATGGGGATCTCCCCTTTCAAATCAGGCCGCAGGCGCGCAAATTCCGGTTGGCGCGCTGCAGTTCACGTCGCAGGGTGCCGCAATACGCACCGGGCCTCCCCCGGGATGGAACCGGAGGCCGGGTTGACTGCGGCGACGGTTGGGCGAATGCAGCACCGAACGTGCACGCAAACGCTTTCCCGCGTCGGGAATGCCGTTGATTGGATCGGAGATACCGAGCCGCACGTCGGGCAAGGATGTAACAAGTGCCTCTTCAGTGACGCCGGAGATTGGAACCCCCGGCAGAGACCAAAAAAGCCCTCTTACGTCGTTGCTTTAAGCCGTACGGATCTGCTGCCCGCCCCTTGGCGGTTTTTGTGGCAGCGGCCCCTTAAGAGATGTTTGGACAACACCCCATGAACGACCTCGGGCACGTGCGAATTTGGGCAGGCGCTATATGCGCTCGTTTGAGTTTCCACGCAAGCGGAAAATTGCAACCCACGCAGTTTTTTTCATGACGCTTTCGTGAGGCTGCCGGGGCAACCCCGGCGGGGTGGTCGGCAACGGGCTCCACACTCTCAAAACGTTTCGAAGTGGATCCTGTTTTCCGCAACACCCCTGGCGCTCAGATCAGCTTTGAGCTCGGCGAGAAAACCGGCAGGTCCGCAAAGGTAAAACGCTGCCTTCTTGTCCGGAACCAGGCGCGACAAGAGAGCCCCCGAGACCCGCCCTTCTTCCTGATAGTCCTGCCCCTTCTTGTCTTGTGAAGCGGGACGGCTGAAAACTGTATGGGTCTGGAGGTTTGTCCTGCCATCCGTCAGGCGGGCAAGTTCCTCGCGAAAGGGCGCGTGAAGACCATCGCGCGCACCATGGACGAACCAGATGTCGCGGCCGTTTTCCTGCGCAACCAGCTGATGCAGCATACTCAGGACCGGGGTTATCCCGACGCCGGCGCTGACGAGGACAATCGGCCCCTCTCCGTCCTCCACCACAAAGTCGCCGGCAGGTATCCGGCTTTCCAGCATTGCACCGGTATCAAGGTGATCATGGAGAAATCTGGACATCAGCCCCTTTGCTTCCCGTTTCACCGAAATCCGGTACCGGTTTTCACTTGGCGAACCGGAAAGCGAATAGGACCGCTGAACCTTGGCGCCAACCTCAGGGATCATAACTTCAATCGGCAGGTGCTGGCCGGCCTGAAAAGGCGCAAGCGGGCCGCCGTCACGCGCTTCGAAGACGAAAGATGTCACGTCCGCGCTTTCCATTTTCTTTTCGACGAGCCGGAGAGAACGGGCTGTGCTGCCGTCTTGTTGCCAGCGCAATCTCAAGGCCGACCGGAGTTCGACAATCTCGCCGATTTCAAGCGTGACGAGCTGGCGGGCGCCCGGAAAACGGGCGACCTCATCTGAATCGAAGTCAATGGATGCCCTGCCCGTCAGTTGCAACAGGCTTCCCGTCGCAAAATCCAGAAAAAGAAAACCAGCTCTCTCATCAACAAGAATATTGCCCAGTGTGTTGTAAAACCTGTTCCCGGCATAATCCGGGAACCTGATCGTTTGCGGATCGATGACCTCCACGAAACCGCGTTCCCCACCGCGATGCGAGACATCCATGCCATAGGCCCGGCTATCACCTTCTCCGCGGTGCCCGCTCGCAATGAAAAAAGTGTCAGCGTTCTTTATCCAGTCTGCCTGAACATTTGTCAGAGCGGTTCCTCTATGGGCTGGCCCTGCCGGTTCTTCCGTGTTCCACCAGTATTCGCGCGAGCGTATGTATTGCGGGCAGTTCCCGAAAGACTGGCCGACCGCGAAACGGATCCCGGTTTCGTCCGACGACACCACTTTGCCGTTGACCCGGTTGCGGCGGCGCGTTGCCAGTTCGATGCCCAGAAGGCCGATTTCAGACCCCGCCGCCAGAGCGGTCTCAAGCGCGTCACCTTTTGCCGGCCGCGAAGAGATCTCCAGCGAAACCGGGTTGGACGACTGCACAAACCCGACCTCTCCCTCAAGCACGGTCGCCCAAGGACGGCCGCTTTCATCGCGGGCGGAGACGACCATAAATGGCTGTGCCTTAAAGAAGGTCCGGTGCTGGTCCGGCATGAAGTCACGAATTGCACCCTGGGCCCAGAGCTCGACGTCACGATCACCGAGTTTTTCCTGTACCTTGCGCTCACCATCATGGAACGGCGATGCTGCTTTGGGCATTTGAACCATCGGTCTCACACTGTTCTCCTTTCCAGGGGCAAGAGACCGGACATGTCTGAAACACGCCCGGTCAGAACGCGCTAGGCAGCAAGGCCAACCTTGGTTGCCGGCATGGCCACGAAACCGGGCAGCGCCTCGATACGTTTCAGGAGCGCCCGAATGTTCGGGTAAGGATCGAGCGACACGTTTCCTTCCGGCGCATGGGCGGTGTACGAATAGATTGCAACATCGGCGACTGATGGCGTCTGGCCAACCAGCCACTCGCGTCCATCCAGATGTGTTTCCAAAATGTCAAACACATAAGCCGCGATCGCTTGGGCTTTTTCCGCGTCGAGCTGGGCGCCAAACACGGTCACAAGCCGCGCAGCCGCAGGTCCATTCGCGAGTTCGTTTGCCGCCATCGACAGGAATCTTTGAACTTCGGCTTCTTCGGCGGGATCGGTAGGCAACCAGTCGGGAGCGTATTTGCGCGCCAGATAAACCAGGATCGCGTTGGAATCTCTGACGACCGTCTCGTCGTCTTCGATCACCGGTACTTTTCCAGCCGGGTTCAACGACAAAAACGGCTCTTTCTTGTGCTCGCCGGCTGCCAGGTCGACAAAAACCAGCTCGTGGTTGATCCCGGTCAGATTGGCGAAGAGTTCGACCCTGTGACAGTGACCGGACCGCGGAAAGTTATGGATGCGGATGGCGTTGCTCATGGTGGTTTTCCCTGAAATGTCTCGTCTTGGAGCGGTACCGGACACCTGTCCGATGCGCTGATGGGAATATGCCACTTACCCAAATCAGAAATAATCCTCGATTTCATTCAATGATTATGTACAAATCATAGACAATATGTTCCGACCGGATCAGTGCTGCGGAGGACGATTTCTCGTGGACAGAATTGAAACAATGCGCGCCTTTGTTGCCGTTGCGCAGGAAGGCTCTTTCACCGCTGCCGGGCGCCGACTTGGCCTCTCGACGAAACTTGTCAGCAAATATGTTCAGCAGCTCGAAAGCCAGCTCAAGACGCAGATGTTCAATCGCACGACGCGCAGTGTGTCGCTGACCGATGTCGGTGCAGCTTATCTGGAACACTGCCGACCGATCCTGGAACAGATCGACGATCTGGATTCACTTGTGCGCGAACGTCAAGGCGCACTTGCCGGTCAGATTAGGCTGACCGCGCCGACAGGATTTGGCAGTACTCGGCTCTGCGAGGCTCTGGCGCCCTTTCTGCGCCAAAACCCGGATGTGGAGCTGGACATGCGGCTCACCGACAACAGGCTGTCGCTTGTGGAAGAAGGGCTGGACCTTGCGATCCGTATAGGGTCCTTGAAAGATTCCTCGCTGATAGCTCGCAAGCTTGCCGATATGCCGCTCGTGCTGTGTGCGTCGCCCGACTATCTCGAGCGCCATGGGCGGCCTCAGGACCCAAGAGCCTTGAGCACCCATACCTGTCTCGTCGACGGCAACAGCTCAGGCATGAACATCTGGCGGTTCCGATCGAATGGCGACGAGCAGGTTCTCAAACTGAACGGAAGCGTCCGCTCGAACTCCCCGGGCGCTTTGGCGCGTATGGCCATGGGAGGTCTGGGCATAACGATTGCGCCGCTATACGCGATAGAAGACGCGCTCAAGGAAGGGTGTTTGGAACACGTGCTACCAGACTTTTCAACCGACACGTTCGGCCTTTATGCCCTTTATCCGCCGAACCGTCATCTGACGCGCCGGGTGCGCGCGCTCATCGATCACCTTGCCACCGAATTCAGCGCCCGCTGGACGCTGCCTGTCGCGCAGTCCTAATCCAAAGCGACCCTAGGCTACGTCTCGAAAGACCTTTGCCAGATGGTCGGCAAATGCACGAACCCGGCGAGCTTGAGCTCGGCCAGGCGGAAAGAGAATTTGCAGCGGTGAACCGGGTGGTTCGAAGTCGGGAAGAAGCGCCAGCAAATTGCCCTCATGCAGGTCTGTCGCACAATCAAATTCCGATTTGAGCGCAATCCCGCGCCCTTCCAAACACCATTGCCGAACAAGAGCACCATCATTTGCAATCAGTTTGCCCCCGACCCTGACAGCGTGTTTTACGCCGTCACGCCCGAACTCCCATAAATTGTCTATGTTCTGACCGAAGCGCATCAAAAGGCAGTTGTGGTCCCTCAAGTCGGCAGGTGTCTGAGGTAAGCCATGCTTGCGTATATAGTGAGGCGACGCACACACGATGCGGCGGCGCGTGGCAATGTGCTTTACCCTCAAAGTGCTGTCGCTGATGGCGCCGAAGCGGACCGCAAGATCGATCCCCAGACCAACGATATCGACATACCCGTCAGACAGATGCAGATCTATCGTGATCGATGGATGCGCAGACTGAAAGTCGGCGATCGCGCCGGAAATAATGTTCCGTCCAACATCCTCTGGCGCACTGATCCGGATCAGGCCGGACAGACGCTTTGCGCCAGTGCGAATCCTGTTGTCCAGGTCCTCTACCTCCCCGAGAACGGTTCTTGCGCCCTCGACAAGTGTGCGCCCCTCTTCCGTCAGACTGATTGAGCGGGTCGTCCGGTTCAAAAGGACCACGCCGTAATGGGTCTCAAGTGCCGCCAACCGCTCGGACACCGTCGTCGGTGAAAGACCCGCTTCACGGGCGGCGCCAACCAGGCTGCCCCTTTCAACGATCAGGAGAAACAAGGAAATATTGTCGAGTAACATTATACGGAAATCCCGGATTGTTACTCCGATTACGGCCTGTTTATCCGAATTCGTCAAGCAGCTATCTAGGGGACGAACCCTAGCACTCATTGCCAAACAAGGAGACAGACCCATGGCCAAGCTCACCATCGTTGCCAACATCAAAGCCAACCCCGACAAGATCGAACTGGTGAAGTCCGAACTCCTCAAACTGATCGAAACGACACGCGCCGAGGAGGGCTGCATCAACTACGATCTCCATCAGGACAATGAAAACCCGGCCCATTTCATGTTCTACGAGAACTGGGAAAACCGGGACCTGTGGCAGACTCACATGAGCGCCCCGCATCTTGCGGCCTACATGACCGCCACCGAGGGCGCTGTTGCCGAGTTCACATTGAACGAAATGAGCGTAATCGGCTGACTCGAGCCATTTGAAAATCTCCAATCAACAAGGGTGTGATTCCAATTCGCGCCCGCTGATTCAGTCTTGGAAGAGATCCATGAAAGCCGTTGCCCTGACTCACTATTTACCGATCGAGAACCCGAGTTCATTTCTGGATGTCGACCTGCCGAAACCCGTGCCCGAAGGGCGCGATCTGCTCGTTGCGGTCAAGGCCGTTTCGGTCAATCCGGTCGACACGAAAGTGCGCGCCCCGAAAGAGGCCGTAGAGGAAACGCCACGTGTTCTTGGCTGGGATGCGGCAGGTGTTGTTGAAGCCGTGGGGCCGAAAGTCTCTCTCTTTAAGCCAGGCGACGAGATCTACTATGCGGGTGACATTACCCGGTCCGGTTCGAATGCCGAATTTCAACTTGTTGACGAGCGCATCGTCGGTCGAAAGCCGCAGTCATTGAGTTTCGCGGAGGCAGCTGCCCTGCCCCTGACGACATTGACCGCCTATGAAGCGTTCTTCGACCGGCTCGGCATCGACCGCGATGGCGGCAGCAAAGGTGAAAGCATCCTGATCATCGGAGCCGGCGGCGGTGTTGGCTCGATTGGCATCCAGTTGGCCAAGGCTGCCGGCCTGAAAATCATCGCGACCGCCTCGCGTCCGGAAACAACAAACTGGGTCCGGGATCTGGGAGCGGACGAAGTTGTCAATCACCGCGAGGATATGGTTGCCCAGGTCCGCGCGCTCGGCTTCGATTATGTTGACCACATCGCGATCTTCAACGACATGCGCCACTGGCACGCTGCAGTCGAGCTCATTCGCCCCGAAGGTGGCATCGTCGCCATTGATGACACAGATCTGCCGATGCCCATGGACAGGATGAAACTGAAAGCAGCGAGCCTTCACTGGGAGTTCATGTTTGCAAGAGCGATGTTTCAGACACCGGACATGATCAAACAGCACGAGCTGCTTACCTATGTCGCCGGCGAAATCGATACAGGACGCATCCGCACCACCCTCGACACCGTTCTCACCCCCATCAATGCCGCAAACATGCGGAAAGCCCATGCGCTCATTGAAACGGGGACCGCGAAGGGCAAGATCGTGCTAGAAGGCTTTTGATATCCTGAGCGGCAGCGAAACCGGCTGCGCTCTGTAAAGCGCTGACATCCAAATCCAGGGAACAAGCTCCATGGCAGCACTTCAACCACCTGTCTGTGACTTCGACTGGCAGGCCCCGCACTTCACCCTGCCGGGAACCGACGGCAAGACCTATAGCCTCGCTGAATTGGCCGGCGAAAACAGCACTCTGGTGATGTTCATCTGCAACCATTGTCCGTTCGTCTTGGCAATTCTCGACAAGATCATCCGTGATGCTCATGACATGAAGGCCCACGGGATCGGCGTGGTCGCCATCTGCTCCAATGACCACGTTTCCTATCCGGCCGACAGTTTTGAGAACATGCAGCTCATGGCGGAAAAGCATGCCTTTCCTTTCCCCTATCTGCACGACGCGGATCAGAGCGTGGCCAAGAGCTACGACGCCGTCTGCACGCCGGACTTCTTCGGTTTCAACAAGGATCTCGGACTTCAGTATCGAGGGCGTCTGGATGCGACCCGCATGGGCACCGCGCCGGCAGACTTGCGCCGCGAGCTTTTTGAAGCCATGAAACAGATTGTGGATACCGGCCGGGGGCCTGAAGACCAGATCCCGTCCATCGGGTGCTCCATAAAGTGGAAATAGGAGAACGGGCAGATATGCAGATCAATCAGCTCAACCATGTCAATCTGCGCACCACGCAGCTTGAAACCATGATTGCCTGGTACCAGGATTTCTTGGGCATGACGAGCGGCCCGAGACCCGATTTCTCATTTCCCGGCGCCTGGCTTTATGCCGGCGACACTGCCTTCGTGCATCTGGTCGGTATTGACGGTGAACCTGGGACGGGCTCCGAAGTGGAGCTGAAGCTGGAACACTTTTCCTTTTCGGCAACGGGCGCCGAAGAGTTTGAGACAAGGTTGCGAGACCGGGGTGAAACCTATCGCAAGTCCGGCATTCCGGAGATGAACATCATTGCCATCAATGTGTGGGATCCGGACGGCAATCACATTCACGTTGACTTTCAAGCCGGCGAGTGAGCGCAGCGCAGGCGGTCAATCTGAAGGCCTTCGACTATCAAGTAATGCCGGTCCGAAAACGCAATAACCGCTGAATGAGAGAGCCAACAATGATCGAAGGAAGCTGCCATTGCGGCGCGGTTCACTGGAGACTTTCTCAAAGACCGAATTCAGCGACAGCCTGTAGCTGCACCATCTGCCGCCGCTACGGCGCACTATGGGCGTACGGCCATATCGATCATGACATTGAAGTCACCGGAGAAACGAAGGCCTATCGGCGCGAAGACGGCGGAGATATCGACTTTCACTTTTGCACGAACTGCGGCTCGATCACGCATTACATCACCACCCATCGCCAAGAGAATGGACGCGTCCGCGGGGCGGTCAATTTGCGCATGAGCGAACTCGGAGCGGTTTCAGACATTCCAATTAGACACTTTGACGGCTTCGATCGCTGGGAAAGCCTGCCCCGGGATAACAGAACCGTGAAGGACCTCTGGTTCTGAGGTCTGGCCATTGCCGTTGCGCCGATACGCGCTAGCTCAGCTCTTAACAACCTGCACGCGCGCGCTCCCAACCGGTTTGGGACGGCGACAACAATGAGTATTCGCGAGGTGAGCATGCTGAAAGTTCTTGGAGCCACTTGCGTTTTGGCAATGGCAACCACCCAGGTCCTTGCCGAACCGCATCGGTATGAAATCGACCCGACCCACACGACAATCGCCTTCATGGTCGACCACATCGGCTATGCGGACACGCTCGGTGTGTTTTTGGAGTTCGAGGGCGGCTTCACCTATGACATGGAGACCAAGGAGCTCTCCGACGTCGAAATCACCGTCAAGACGGCCAGCGTGGAATCTTTCAACAAGGCCCGTGACGATCATGTTCGCAACAAGGACTTCCTGAACGTGGAAGCCTTTCCGATCATGACCTTTACCGCACAGGGTGGAACACCGCAGAGCGAGACGTCCGGAACGGTTGAGGGCAATCTGAGCCTCCTCGACAAGACGCAACCGCTCGTGCTGGACGTCACGCTCAACAAGGCTGAGAAGTATCCGTTCGGACACAGCCGTTTCACGCTTGGGATCAGCGCTCGCGGTACGGTTCAGCGAAGCGCATTCGGAATGACATATGCCGTCGACAACGGGTTCGTCGGCGACGACGTTCAGCTCATCATTGAAACCGAGGCAATGCGCGTCGAGGAATGAGTCCTGACCGTGGGCTTATACGGCCTTGTCCATAAGCGGACGCAAGGCCGGGTGAACGTTCGGGCTCTCTTCGCGGATGAACCGCAACAGAGCCTTTTCGTTCTCGTGCAGGACCCCGTCCCGGCCGATCCGGTCCACGAGCCAGCTTGCCTCGTCGTGGGTAACGACCTCGTTGGCGGCGATTTCCGCTTCCATCGAAGCGCCTCTGGCGGCGAACGGATCGGACTTGTCGGCATAAGCATCGCGAACACCGCTGATACCGCCGCTGACCATTTTGCGGAAGAAGCCGCCGAGGCCGCCCGAATAACCGCCCGGTTGGTCCAGCCAGTCTTCGCGGGCGAGTGCAACGTCGCGCGCAGGCGGCACAAAGCCGGACATCGCCATCAGGTGGTTCGCGATGGCCTTGGCAAAAAGTTCCGACCAGGCCGGTGCGTTTTCGGCTTCGATCGTTGCGTCGTTCAGATCAAACAGAATTTCCGCCTCGGCCCGTGAGATGGCGATGCCGCCGCAGCCGGCACCTGCATAAAGCACACGGCGCAGAATTTCGACTTCACCGTCGGAAATAACGCCTGGCTTGAGTTCAGAGCCTGAGCGCGTCGCTCCTTTGCCCGTTATCACGGAATCAGCAACTGTCTTCAAGGCGAACTGCTCAAGGCGCTCCGGTGCTTCGCGGGCCTTTTCAAGCACATGCAGAACGGCATCAAGCTCGGTTCGGCTGCAAACATGCCCGTCAGCAGTGATCTGGCCGATGAGCCAGTCCGCGTTTTCTTCCGAAGCGTATCCTTCCGGACGGGCCTGATGGACCAGGATATCGCCGATCGCCTCGGGGAACAGCTCGTACCATGTATCCGCATAGGTCAACCCGGCATTGTTCAGCTTGAACAACGCTGCGCCCTCATCGAGTGAAACCGCCATATCGCCGTAGATAAAACGGCGCAAGGTGATGACATCGTCTTCGCTGACATGTCCGCCTGCGATCTTCGCATCGACAAAATCGGTCAAATTCGGCTTGGTCATGGGACCTCCCTGAAACTAAGTGGGGATCATTGTGTCAGGAAAACCTTGAGAATCCCGTAACGCGGGAGCAATTCGGCGCGGTAGAGAGATTGCCCGGCAATACGTTCGCGATTTGGAAGATAATTTTCTTCAAACCCTATCCCGACGACGCTCGCCAGATCCGTCTAATGCGCGCACGGGAACGGGTCTTAAATCATCTATGTTTCGTGAGTTCCCTCTCTATTGGGGAGAGAGATCGACCAGTCGGCAAGACCGAATTTCAAACGCTGACCTGACCTGCTGAAGTTGAGAATGCCCCAAGGGAAGCAAGAACCGCGTTCCCAAGAACAAAGGTCCATGTCTCCGATGCGATGTCGCAATTCCAAAGGGCTGGTTGTTTTGAAAGACAAAAGGGAGCCACGGATGTGGCTCCCTTGTCGTTTCCCCGCATGTGGTGGGCGATGTTTGCGGGGAGACTGGTTGTTCAGCCTGAATTCCGCGATCAGCCGCGGTGTTTCTTGCCTTTGCCACCTTTCTTGCCGCCCTTGAAGTCGGCCTTGGTGATAACCCCGTCCTTGTTCCGGTCAGCGCGGTTCATCAGGTTGTCGAGGCGCTTGCCGGCTTCTTCCTGGGTGATCCCCAGGCTGCCGTCGGCATCAGCACGCTGGAACTGATCGACGATCCGGTTCTCGTTGACGGCCAGCCACAGCGGGCCGAAGTCTTCAAGCGTGAAGGAACCGCTGCCATTCGTGTCGGCAATTGCGAAGAGCTCCGCGCGCTTGGCATCGAATTCCTCGCGGGTGACCGAACCGCTGCCGTCGGCGTCGAAGAGACCCATGAACATACGGGCCTGACCACCGCGCCCGCGCTCGCCGCCACGGCCCCGGCGCTCGCCGCGCTCCGCGCGCTGCTGATTCTCGCCGTCATTTGCCGCGTCCTGGCCGCGCTGGCCACGCACACGTTCAACCGTTCCGTTCCCATCCCGGTCAAGGCGATTGAACATCCGGTTGGCGATCTGGTCCGCCTCATCCTGGGTTACGGTGCCGTCGCCGTTTGAATCCATGAACTGGAAAGCGCGAACCATCCGGTCATTTGAGCGCTCCATGAATTGGGCCTTGAACTCCTCAAGGCTGATCTCACCATTGCCGTCCGTATCGGCAGCCGCGAATTCCTGTGCCCTTACATCCGAAATTTCGGCTTCGGTGATCACGCCATCCGCATTGGCGTCAAAGCGTTCAAACAGGCGCTCAGCGCGCATCTCGTGGCCGCGCCTTTTACCGTGGCGCTCGCCCCGGTGTGCTACCTTCTGGCCGTTTATCTGCTCCATCTGTTGCCCCCCGTCCCCGGTCGCAGCTCCGCTTTGAGCGGAGGCAGGCAGGCCGGCGGTCAGCGCGGTTCCCGCGACACTCGCAGCCAAAGCGGCAATTGCAAACTTCTTGAACGGTTTCATTCCAACAACTCCTTGTTCGTTGATGGGCTCAAGGTAGGAGGCAATTGTCGCAGGAATACCCGCCGAATGGGCCTTAAGTGTCGCGATCTGTCCCGCTGGGCGCCGACGATACACTTTGTTACAAGTTCAATTCGCGCAGGACCCCGCCTGTTATTATTTTAGCCTTAGAAACAAGGGCCTTGATTGCCCGGACGACCTGATCGCGGTTCGGCGTGGCGCCTGAGCGGCGAAATTTGACTGGAGAGCAACGTGAGCGACCCGAGCCCGCATATTTTGGTGGTGGACGATCACCGCGACATCCGTGAGACGCTGGCGCGCTATCTCATCAAGAACGGACTGCGCGCAACGGTGGCCGAAAACGCCGCGCATGCGCGCAAGGCGTTGAAGGCAGCTTCGATCGACCTCGTTGTGCTCGACATCATGATGCCGGGTGAGGATGGGTTGTCGCTGTGTCGGCACCTTGTCGAGACCGGCTCCATGCCGGTGATCCTCCTGACCGCAATGGCCGACGATACCGATCGGGTGATCGGACTTGAGATCGGTGCCGACGACTATGTGACGAAGCCCTTCAATCCGCGCGAACTTCTTGCCAGGATCCGGGCGGTCTTGCGCAGAACGTCACTGGTGCCAAAAGAGCGCGACCCGATCCAGCAGGAGAAGCTTTTGTTCGACGGCTGGTCGCTCAACGTCTCGCGGCGCGAGTTGACCGACCCGGGCGGCGATGCGGTCGCACTTTCAAGCGGCGAATTTCAGTTGCTTTGCGCCTTTTTGAAACGCCCGAAGATGGTTCTGAACCGAGACCAGCTTCTGGACTTGACCACCGGACGAACACCTGCGGTGTTTGACAGGTCCATCGACAACCAGGTTTCGCGCCTGCGGCGCAAGATCGAAATCGACCCCAAGGACCCTAAAATGATCAAGACGGTCTGGGGCGGCGGCTACATGTTTACCGCCGATGTGAAAGAAAACGCTGAATGAACCTGCCCGACATGACGAAAAGGGTGCTCGGCTTCCTTTGGCCAAAAACGTTGGCATCCCAGCTGATTATTCTGCTCCTGGCTGCGATCTTCGCGGCACAGGCGCTGAGCATCTGGATCTTTCAGGACGAGCGGCGCATAGCGCTGGTTGCGGCAGCGCGCGACAACCTTCTGGCGCGGGCCGTGTCGGTCGCCGAGTTGCTGGAAGATACGCCCAAGCCGCTGCAAAACCGTTTGCTTGAAGCCAGCAGCAGCCGCTTCGCCGTGTTCTGGCTGGGCAACACGCCGCTTGCGCAGGAGCCGGGAACGTCCCGTTTTGAACAGCGGCTTCAGGGGATCATTTCAAGCCGGCTGCAGCGCGGTCAAACAGTCCACCTCAACATTCTTGCTGACGAACGGCGCGGCCCACGTAGCCGTGAAAGCAAAAAGGACGACCCGCCGAGCTGGCGCTCGGTCCCCAAGAACGAACGGCCGCACAATCTGCGCAAGATCATGAACAAACCGGAAGACCTGTCGTTGTCGATCCAGCTCAGTGATGGAGACTGGTTGAACGTTGCGACGAGCTACCGCCCGCCCTCGGGCACGTATAGGCCTCTTCTTGTTCAGCTCGGTCTGACCACCCTCCTTACGGTGCTTATCATCGGCTTCGCGGTGCGCAGGGTGACGCGTCCCCTGAAAACCCTTGCGGTGTCCGCCGAAAAATTCGGCCGCGGCGAGGAACAGGAACCTTTAGAGCCCAGTGGCCCAAGGGAAGTCAGGGCGCTGACCTCCTCTTTCAACGACATGCAGGATCGTCTCACAAGGTTCGTAAAGGACCGTACACGGATGCTTGCAGCAATCAGCCACGATCTGCGCACACCGATCACGTCACTCAGGATCAGGGCGGAATTCATCGACGACGACGAAAACCGCGAGAAGATGATCGAGACGCTCGATGAAATGGCCGCCATGACCGAGGCAACCCTTCGTTTCGCCAAGGACGAGGCCCAGTCCGAATCCGCAGAAGAAACCGACCTCGGCGCAATGCTGGAGAGCCTTGCGGGCGACCAGCAGGATCTCGGGCACAGCTGCAGTGTCAGCCTGGAAAAGGAGATCACGCTTTCCTGCCGTCCGCTCGCGCTCAAGCGCGCGCTGCGCAATCTGATCGAAAACGGCATTCGTTATGGCGGTGGTGTCCTGATCGAGGCGACGTCAACAGCCGAGGAGATCGTCATTCGCGTGCGCGACAACGGACCGGGGATACCGCAGGACAGGCTCAAAGATGTCTTTGAGCCCTTTGTGCGGCTGGAAGAATCCCGCAGCGAGGAAACCGGCGGCATCGGCCTCGGGTTGGCGATCACCAGGTCCATCATCCATGCCCATGGTGGCACGATCACGCTCAAGAACGGAACGGATGCGGGATTGGAAGCGGAGGTCAGACTGCCGCGAAAGTAAACGGCAGCTAAGTGTCTCTGTCATCTGCCAGAAAGGCCAGTTGAGCATCAACCACCTTGCGCCACGCGGAGTGGGACGGAAGCAGGACATGATTGTTGCTCTCAACCTGAAGGAATTCAGCGCCGGGAATTTCGGACGCCAGCAAACGCCCCTGTGACACGGGATGAACCGCATCGCCACTTGCGTGAATGACCAGCGTCGGAACCTTCACATCTGCGAGCCTGTTGACGACATCGAACTGGTCGAAGGCTTCCCTGATAGCGACAGCGTTTTCAGCGGAACTCGAGGCAAGCTGAATCTCGACCATATTGTCCATTTCCGCCTTCGAGGCCCCGGGGCAGAACACGGATGTGAACGCCACCATGAAGGGGCTGTCCGGCTTTCCCCAGCCTGAACGGATCAGGGCCATCAGGGCGCTTGCCTCTTCGCTCGCATATTGATGATCCCGCCTTGCGCGCCCTTGCGCAAATCCGCCGTAAAAAACCAGACGGCTGACGCGCTCCGGATAGGTAGCCGCAAAGATGATGGAAATGGGCACACCCTGGGAGGATGCGATCAAGGGAAACGTTTCGAGCCCCGCAGCATCGACGACCGCCTTGAGATCGGCGACATAATCTTCAATGTCCGTTCCTCTGAGATCCGCATCCGATAGGCCGCTCCCTCGCTGGTCGTAGCGAACTAGGCTGTGGCGGGCGCTGAGTTCTTGCAAATAAGGCGCCCAGACCGGACTTTCCCAGTCTTTTTCCAGGTGGGTCATGAAGTGCCCTGCCCGCACGATCGCCGGTCCCTTGCCGGAACGCGCATAGGCGATGCAGGTGCCGTCATCCGAGCGGGCAAAATGGATCGTCTGTTTGCATGGCGGCGCACCGGATTTTGCTACGGCCTCGCTGTTTGTCTTCACCGAAGCAATCAATTCCAGCCCGCGGCGCTGCACTGTGCGTATGACCGCCTGGGTCTTGCCGTTGTCACCGACAGCGGTCCTTGCCGCATTGATACGAGCACTGATCGTTGCCTCCGACACGATCCGTCCGTCCCAGACCCGTTCAACAATCTTGTCCTTCGAAACCAGTTTTCCGGCATTTTCCAGGAGCAGGCAAAGCAGTTCGAACACCTGCGGCTCGACAGAAACATCCGCCCCAAGTCTCTGAAATTTATAACTTTCCGTATCAAGAATACAATCTGCAAATTCGTAGCGCATGCCGCTCCCCGGGGACCTTGTCCGAGGCCGTCAAGGTACTCGAAGCGACGCATATCCGCAATTTGGCAAACCGAAAATCAAGAAAAACACAAGGCCTTCTAAAGGTCTCCTTCAAGCGCAGCGCCGCTGATCCGCGCATGCTCGCAGCATCAGATCAAGGAGCAACACAATGACCCCTGAAGAGATTGACATCAGAAGGCTTGAAGACGGATCCATCGATTTTGCCTTTTACGACCGCCGCGCGAGAGCGATCCGAAGCGATGAGGCGTATAAGGCAGTCGCCCTGGTGGCCACCGCAGTTAGAACCGCGTGGACATCGCTGACGAAGATGGCGTCGCGAAAGACGCACTGTGCATCGGACGCGGGTGTCGATAAGGTTCCGCAAGCCGCCCTGGCAAGTACTTGAAGCAGCGCGGTTCTCGCACGCGATCGCTCGCCACTTCATTCCAGGTTTGTTTCCCATCGAGACAGGACACTGTACTCCGTTTGCAAGGCAACCAAGCGAGCTTCGTTTCGCCGATACCGCACATTGAATGAATGACCGCTTTCCATCTCAGCTCATGCCTTGCATGCCGACTGCATTGCAGGCCGTTGCATCAATTCGAAGCAGATGCTGGATTGAGGCCGTCGACCGTTCGCACTTTCTCCGCGATGAGCTCAATGAAACGCGATATCCTGGCCGGGACGACCTTCGACGGATGCCGGACTGCATAGAGAGGCAGCTGTTTTTGCGTGTAGTCCGGGAGAACCGGAACGAGTTCGCCTCGGGCGATGTGGTGCGCAAAAGCCCAAAGCGGGCCTGTATGAATGCCCACGCCCTCGGTAACCGCTTTGACCGCAGACCGGACCGAGTTGATTGCAATACCGCCTGAACGCTTCACGCGCAAGACACGCCCGCCAGGCTCAGTAAGTTCCAAAGGATTTTGGCGATTGGCGGAGGCGAAAAAGACGTGATCATGATGCACCAGGTCGTCAGGATGTTGCGGCGTTCCCTTGCGCTTCAGATAGTTCGGAGAAGCCACCAAAACACGTGGCACATCCGCCAGTTTCCTGGCAATCAGGCTTGAGTCCGGGAGGTTACCGACACGCAGCGCAACGTCGATGCCAGTCTGGGTCAGGTCAACGAACCCACTCGCCAGAACCAGGTCATATTCAACGTCCGGGTACTTGTCTCGATAATCCAGTAGCCAGTCGGCGACAAATTCCTGTCCGAAATCAATGGCCGAGGTCACACGCAACAGCCCGCTGGGAACGAGATCTTCTCCGCTGACTTCTGCTTCCAGCGCCTCAAGTTGATCGATGATTGACGAAAGCCTCTCAAAATAGAGTTGGCCCTGCGCAGTCGCTGTTGTGGTGTTGCCACTGCGGTCCACAAGCTTAGTTCCAAGTCGTTGTTCCAAATGAGTGATCCGTCGCGAGATTCCAGACGGGTCCTGACCCAATGCGCGCGCAGCGGCGCGAATGGAACCCAGCTCGACCACTTTCAGAAATGCGATTTCACCTGCTTGCTTCATGGTGTGTTGCTATTTCATCCACACCAAGTTGTCAAAGCAACGACTGATGTTGCGAAATTCAATCACATAACTTCCGTTCACGAACGCCGAAGCCTTCATCGAGATCGATGGGACTTCAGACCCTGAGCCTCAGAAAACAGGAGACGAGGACATGACGCACCGTGAAAATTCCTTATCGCGCCGTTCGGTTTTGACCGGAATGGGAGTGGCCGCTCTTGCTGGCGCTGCTGCAACACAGGCCAGCGCACAAGTCGCCGGAGCCAAGCCCCTGGCAGGAAAGGTGGCTATCGTTTCAGGCGCACGCAACAACATGGGCCGCGCGTTTTCTGTAAAGCTCGGCGAGATGGGTGCCAATGTCGTGGTGCACTACCACCGCGCTGAAACCCGGGATCAGGCCGAAGAAACCGTTCGCTTGGTTGAGGCACAGGGCGCACAGGCTGCATTGACCATGGGTGACCTCGGCCAGGTAGACAACGTGCGTGCGATGTACAACACCGCCGAAGAGACCTTTGGCGGCGTCGATATCGTTTTGAATCATGCAGGTGCAATCCTCAAGAAGCCGTTGGCGGAGTTCTCTGACGATGAGTTTGAACGCCTGGATGCCATAAACAACCGCGGCCTTTTTTACAGCTTGCGAGAGGCAGCGACGCGCGTCCGCGACGGTGGCCGTATCATCAATACCGGCACATCTCTTCTTGCCGGGGCCGCTCCTGGTTACACAATCTACTCCGGCACCAAAGCACCGGTTGAGGAATATACCCGGATGCTTGCAAAGGAATTAGGCGCGAAACGGATCACGGTTAACTCGTTTGCGCCCGGTCCAGTGGATACGCCCTTCTTCCACGGACAGGAAACGGAGCAATCGGCAGCTTATGCCGCAAGGCTGTCAACCGAGCAGCGCCTAGGCGCCATCGAGGACATCGTGCCAATCGTCGCGTTCCTGGCCAGTGCGGAGTCCCAATGGGTCAATGGGCAAACGGTCTGGATCAACGGCGGTTATCTGACACGATAATTCCGCCGGCAGTGCTTGTTGCGTCCGGGATTTTGGTCGGACGTTCATCACACCCAAGCGACTGACGCCTTGTTCGCCTCTGCGACACAGCCTGCTTGATCAAGTGTAACTGGTCTGGGACCGAAATTGGGCGACGCTGTGAATGAAATTGCAGCGTCGTCAAAGTGGCGCGTGTTTCGTTTTTTGAATCGATGAAAGCCTATTGTTCAGTCGGCTGCACGTTAAGCGGATGTGTATTAAGGCCGAGCGTAGGTCGCTTCGTCCACTTCTTCGAGCCAATCCGCCACTGACCCGTCCATTTCCTCGTGGATCGCAAGATGCACCATCGAAGTGTTCGGGCCGGCACCGTGCCAGTGTTTTGCGCCGGGCGGTATCCAGACGACGTCACCAGGCAGGATCGGAAGTTTGTCCTGCCCCCAGAGCTGTACAAAACCCGCTCCGTCGAGCACCTGAAGTGTCTGCCCGAGAGGATGCGTGTGCCAGTGCGTCCGTGCGCCGGGTTCGAAGGCAACCCTTACCGCCCTCATGCGCGCGGGCACAGGAGCATCCATGACCGGGTCCTGCCAGACCACACCTGTAAAATAGTCCGGATTGGCGCGTTTGCTCGGCCTTGAACCGGCCTTGTAGACGGTCAGAAAGCTCATGAGATCTCCTTGCCAGTTATTTCACGGCGCTTGCCGGCTGCGACGCATTCCTGCCCCTCGGCCAGTTGATCAGAACGACGCCCAGAATGGCAAGGCAAATTCCGGCGAAGGTCTCCAGATCCAGGCTCTCGGACAGAAACACGACGCCGAGAAACACACCGACACCGGCACGCAGATAGGCCTGGCTCGCGGTGCCCATCGGGCCGAGCGTCGACAGCAGGCGGAAATAGATCAAAAAGGCAAAGGCTGTGCAGACCAGTCCGAGAACGATCATTGACACCCACCCGGTCGCGCCTGGCGTCAGTGTCCAGGGCGCTTCCGTCAAAAGGCTCAAAGGCACAAGGACAAGTGCGGAGCACATCAACATGCCCGTCGCCGGAACGATCGGTGGAAGATCCTTGAACAGATGTCCGCGCAGTGCCGCTATTCCGTACAGCGCAGCGCTCAAGAAGACTGCAAGCTGTGGAAGCAGATTCTGGCCGAGCGATTCCAGCGCACCAATGCCGATGATCATCACGACACCACTGAAACCGAGCAAAGCCCCGGTCAGCTGGCGCTTGCCAGGCAGCTGCCCGCGCTTGAGGAAAAGAAAAGACAGTGCAAACACCCAAAGCGGCGACGTGGAATTGAGCACGCTTGAGACCGCCGTTCCCGCGTATTGCTGCCCCCAGGCCAGGAACAGCCATGGCCCTGTGCCGTTCAAAAGAGACTGGATGAAAAATTGCTTCCAGTGACGCCGGTCGAGCGGCAGGCGTATCCCTCGAGCCATCATGATCAGCAAAAGCACCACGGAGGCCAGCAGTACGCGGACAGCCATCAGCGTTGCCGGGGGAACCGTTTCCAGAGCAAGTCCGATCCACATGTAGGACGAGCCCCAGCAAAGGGCGAGAACGCCCAGCAGTACAAATTCGAAAGATCGGTGAGGCATTTTGAATGCGCTAGCCGTTGACTTCGCGGCTGTCGGCAGGAGCCTGATCGCGGTCTTCCATGCCGTAGTCCCTGAGAACATGGGCAACCCGCAGACGATAGTCCTTGAATATGGTTGCCCGCCCCGCCTTCTGCGCCTTGCGGTGAGCGGTGAGACGCCGCCAGTTGTTCAAGGCCTCTTCGTCCCGGAAGAAGGACAGGGAGAGCAGCTTTTCCGGATTCGTCAGGCTCTGAAATCGCTCGACGGACAAAAACCCGTCGATCTCCTCCACAAGGGGCCGCATTTCCGCGGCGATGTCGAGATAGTTCTGTTTTTTGTCCGCATGCGGAATCACTTCGAATATCACTGCGATCATTGACTTTTTTCTCCCTCCCCATGCGGTGCGGACGCCAGTTTCAGGAAGGTGCGGTCCTCCCGCAAGATGAATTTTTCCCTTTGTGCGAACTCGTAGTTCAATTGACCGAGAGGATCCGACGCCAACTTCGCCCGGTAGGCCTCATAAGCCGCGAGGTTTTCGATGGAATAGACGCCGTAAGCGAGGGTCGTGGAGCCTTCATGAGGTGCGAAGTAGCCAATCAGATTCGCGCCACAACGGGGAATCGCCTGCCCCCAGTTACGCGCATATTGCTCGAACTCTGCGCGTTTGGTCGGATCGATGTGGTAGCGGATGAAACACGTGATCATGCTGCGGTCCTTTTGGGTGGTCATGATGATTCCTTTGTGCCATGGTTCGGCGCGAGAATGCTTCGATGGAGATCGAACTATGAAGGAAGGACCAGACATTGCCCGGATCGGTGCGCTGATCGGAGACCCGGCCCGCGCCAACATTCTGGGTGTTCTGTTAGGCGGAAAGGCACTGACGGCAACTGAACTGGCAACGGAGGCCGGCATCACGGGACAAACCGCGAGTTCACATCTCAAAAAGCTCGTTGATGGCGGTTTGTTGACGCAAACCAAGCAAGGCAGGCACAGGTATTTTGTGCTTTCGGGGCCCGAAGTCGCAGCCGTTCTTGAGGCCGTGATGGGACTTGCAGCGCGCAAAGGGCATACGCGGGTCCAAACGGGTCCGAGAGATCCAGCCATGCGCGTGGCACGGGTGTGCTACGACCATCTCGCCGGAGATATGGCCGTGAGAATTTTCGACAGCCTGCAATCGCGAAGCTTTCTGAAAGTAACTCAAGACAAAGGCGCACTTGGCCTCACGGAAGACGGGGAGCGCTTTATTTCGGGCCTCGGAATAGATCTTGCCAGTTTGAAATCAGCCCGGCGCCCGCTCTGCCGGGCCTGCCTTGATTGGAGCGAAAGGCGAAACCATCTCGCCGGATCACTTGGCGCAGCTTTACTCGTTCGATTTCAGCAGCAAGGCTGGCTACGTCGCGCCAAGACAGGGAGGACGGTCTTTGTTTCTCCAAATGGCGAAACGGAATTACGACGTCTCTTTCCGATTGAAGAACACCGCTGAATCCGGGGCATTGTCTGAAGGAAAGTCCGGTACGGTCATAGTTCGATCGCCGTCGAAGCACCTATGTTGCTGATCACCTTATGTTGACGGTCCACCGCAGAGTAGGAGACCGCAATGGAACAAATTTCAGTATTTCTGCCCGGAATTCTTCTGGCCTATTCGGCCTTTCTCCTCGCCATCATCAGCCCCGGACCGAATGTTCTTGCCGTCATGGGTACTTCCATGAGCGCGGGCCGCCTGGCGGGACTGGCGCTTTCACTTGGCGTAGCTGCCGGTTCGCTGACCTGGGCGACCCTCACCGTTCTCGGTTTGTCGGCACTTCTTGCAAGTTATGCCGTCGCTCTCACTTACATAAAGATTGCGGGCGGCGTCTATTTGCTTTGGCTTGCCTACAAGTCGTTCAAAGCAGCACGGTCTGATCGTGATGTTGAGGTCTCGGAATTGGATGGCGGACATGGCACCCGGGTCGGATATGCGGTACGCGGTTACGTGATCCAGATGACCAATCCGAAAGCAGCGCTAGCATGGATTGCGATAATTTCGCTCGGAATGCAAAAAGGCGCCCCGATTTGGGTTGGGGTCGTCATCGTACTGGGCACATTCGCGCTGTCGTTGTTGATTCATGCCCTTTACGCTCTGGTCTTCTCAAGCCCGGCGATGGTCCGACTTTATGCAAAGGCAAGACGCAGCATTCAAACCCTGCTCGGATGCTTCTTTGCATTTGCTGGCGCAAGACTGCTGTTTAGCCGTTCTTAAGACGGCTACCCGAACCCCTAGCTGAATGGCACGGAGCCAATTGACCCGGATTTCGGATTCGCCAGCGAAACGCGATCGGAGCGGTAACTTGGTTCATCACATTGAAAACTCCATCAGTCAGGCACGCCTGACACCCGGGTCATAATTGGACCAGTCAAGTCATCTCCGGTGTTGCGGAGCTCGCTCAAGACCCCACATTGCATCGCGCCGGACCCCGTTTTCGAGCTGAATTGCTTCCAGCACTTGGCTCCGCATTGGTCAAAAGAGCTCTGAAATACAAAAAACCCGGCATTCGCCGGGTTTTTTAGAGGTTAACAGACGCCAGGGGCACTCGGCGTCCAATCTTGTTGTCGTGTTTTTGGGGCCTGATCGGGGTTGGCCCAATTTCAGGAACCGCGTACCGATTCCTGAAATTTCGGGATTGCTTCCCGCCAGGACCGGTACAAACGAGCCGGAAGCCAAGCCAGCCGGTTCCGGTTGTAGTCCTGACGGTGCTGGACCAGGAGTATCCTGGCTACGTGCACGTTCATTTTTCTCTCCTTTGGGCACCGGCCGAAGCACGCGCCACATGATGAGATATATATTAGCGCACTCTGTGCACTTTACAAGGGCGCACTCGGTGCATTTTTGAAAAAATTTCCATTAAAAGTGCCGGATCGCTAAATTTACCCATAAAAATGAGACCTCCGGCGGAAGTTATCCACCGGAGGCCTCGAAAAAACTGGTATAATTTACAATATGCAGCTACTCCGCCGCTTCCATTCGGGCAGGATCGTAATTCAGAATCGGTGCCAGCCAGCGCTCGGCATAGCTAAGATCCCAGCCTTTACGCACAGCATAATCTGCAACCTGATCCTTCTCGATTTTGCCAACTCCGAAATAGTGGCTGTCAGTGTGGGCGAAATAGAGACCGGAAACCGATGATCCAGGCAGCATTGCCCGGCTCTCCGTCAACTGGATGCCCGTAAGCCGCTCCGCATCGAGCAAATCAAACAGCGTGTCCTTTTCCGTGTGGTCGGGCTGGGCCGGATACCCCGGTGCCGGACGGATGCCCTGGTATTTTTCCGCGATAATATCTTCAGCCGGAAGAGTTTCGTCAGCCGCATAACCCCAAAGATCTTTCCGCACAATCTCATGCAGTTTCTCGGCGAAGGCTTCGGCAAGCCGGTCCGCAAGCGCCTGGGAAAGGATCTTGTTGTAGTCGTCCCCTTCTGCCGCATAGCGGGCGGCAAGGTCGTCTTCACCATGCCCGGACGTCACCGCAAACCCGCCAACCCAGTCATTGATACCGGTATCCAGCGGCGCAACGAAATCGCTGAGGGCGATATTTGCACGGCCTCCGGCTGTCCGCGACATCTGCTGGCGAAGCGTATGGAAAGTCGCGAGTTCTTCACTGCGGCTTTCATCTGTGAAGAGACGGATGTCGTCTCCGACCGCATTCGCCGGCCAGATGCTGGCAACACCGCGCGCGGTAAGCAGTTTCTTCTCGACAATCTCGTCAAGCATCCGCCGGGCATCGTCATAGAGTGCTTTGGCAGCCGGACCGTAGCGATTGTCGGTGAGTACGGCCGGATATCGTCCCTTGATCTCCCAGGTCGCAAAGAACGGCGTCCAGTCGATGACCGGCACCAGCTCTTCCAGCGGGAAATCCTCAAAGACGGTTCTGCCCGGTTTTTTCGGGGCTAACGGCGGCTTGCCGTCAAAGTCGCATTTGAAGGCGTTTTGGCGTGCGACTTCAATTGATGTGCGCTGCTGTGTCCCACGGCTCGCCGCATGCTTTTCGGCAATGTCGGCATATTCGGTACGAATGTCCGCGAAGTAGGGCTCGCGGGCGCCTTCGCTCATCAGCTTGGTGGCAACACCAACCGCCCGGCCCGCATCCGTGACATAGATTGCCTGACCGCGTTCGTAATTCGGATGGATCTTGACCGCCGTGTGGATCTTGGACGTGGTGGCACCACCGATCAGAAGCGGCAGGTCGAGATTTTCGCGTTCCAGCTCTGCCGCAACGTGGCACATTTCGTCGAGCGATGGCGTGATCAGGCCGCTGAGCCCGATCATGTCGGCCTTTTCCTCTCTGGCGGTTTCCAGGATCTTGGCCGCGGGCACCATCACGCCGAGATCGATCACCTCGAAGTTGTTGCACTGGAGCACAACGCCGACAATGTTCTTGCCGATATCATGGACGTCGCCCTTGACTGTCGCCATCACGATCTTGCCGGCCGAGGAATGCCCGGTAAGTCCGAGTTCTTCCTTTTCCTTCTCCATGAAGGGCATCAAATAGGCTACCGCCTTTTTCATGACGCGCGCGGATTTCACCACCTGCGGCAGGAACATCTGTCCGGAACCGAACAGGTCACCGACGACATTCATGCCGTCCATCAGGGGTCCTTCGATCACATGGAGCGGACGATCGAAGGCCTGCCGGGCTTCCTCGGTATCCTCGACGACGAAATCGTCAATGCCGTGGACAAGTGCATGCTCCAAACGCTTGGCAACACCCCAGGTGCGCCAGGTGAGATCGGCTTCCTTCTTCTTGCCCCCCTCGCCTTTCCAGCGTTCGGCAGCATCCAGCATCCGGTCAGTGGCGTCGTCCCGGCGGTTCAGAACCACGTCTTCGCACAGTTCACGCAATTCGCCATCGAGGTCGTTGTAGACAGCAAGCTGGCCGGCGTTGACGATGGCCATGTCCATGCCGCGCTGGATGGCGTGATAGAGGAAAACCGAATGCATCGCTTCGCGCACGGCTTCGTTGCCGCGGAAGGAAAAGCTCAGGTTGGAAACGCCACCTGAGACGTGCGCATGAGGCAGGTTTTCGCGGATCCAGCCGGTCGCCTCGATGAAATCAACACCGTAATTGTTGTGCTCTTCAATGCCGGTGGCCACCGCAAAGATATTCGGGTCGAAGATGATGTCTTCCGGCGCGAAACCGACCTTTTCGGTAAGCACCTTATAGGACCGTGCACTGATTTCCGTTTTGCGCGCGAGCGTATCGGCCTGGCCCTTTTCGTCAAAGGCCATAACCACGACCGCTGCGCCGTAACGGCGGATCAGTTTCGCTTGCTCGACAAAGGCTTCTTCCCCCTCCTTGAGCGAGATGGAGTTGACGACGCCCTTGCCCTGGATGCACTTGAGACCGGCTTCGATAACCGTCCACTTGGAACTGTCAATCATCACCGGAACGCGCGCTATGTCCGGTTCCGCGGCAACCAGATTGAGGAACGTCACCATCGCGTCCTCTGAATCCAGCAGGCCCTCGTCCATGTTCACATCGATGATCTGGGCGCCGTTTTCCACCTGCTGCCGGGCGACATCGAGCGCCGTCGCATAGTCACCTTCCTTGATCAATTTGCGGAATCTCGCCGAGCCGGTGACATTCGTCCGCTCGCCGATATTGACAAAGTTGGTCTCCTTGGTCAGCACGAAGGGCTCAAGCCCAGACAACCGCATATGCCGCTCGATCTCCGGGATCTGACGTGGTGCCTTGTCGGCAACCGCATCGGCGATTGCCCGAATATGTGCCGGGGTCGAGCCGCAACAGCCGCCAACAACATTGACCAGCCCTGCAGACGCGAACTCTTCCAACAAGCTCGCCATGTGCTCCGGGCTCTCGTCATACTCGCCGAATTCATTCGGCAGACCGGCATTGGGATAGGCACAAACCAGCGTGTCAGCGACCCGCCCGAGTTCGTCGATATGCGAACGCATTTCCTTTGCACCCAGAGCGCAGTTGAGACCGACGGTCAGCGGATTGGCATGACGAACCGAATTCCAGAAAGCTTCGGGCGTCTGTCCTGACAACGTGCGTCCGGAGAGATCGGTGATCGTACCGGAGATCATCACAGGCAGGATGGTGCCGGTTTCTTCAAAGACTTCGTCGATCGCAAACAACGCTGCTTTCGCGTTGAGCGTGTCGAAAATGGTCTCGACCAGGAGAAGATCTGCCCCTCCGGCGATCAGGCCGCGCACTGCCTCGGCATAAGCGATCCTGAGATCGTCGAACGAAACGGCTCGATAGCCCGGATTGTTGACGTCCGGCGAAATGGACGCCGTCCGGTTGGTCGGCCCGAGGGCGCCAGCGACAAACCGCGGACGCGAAGGGTCTTTCTCCATGACGAGGTCGCAAGCTTCGCGCGCCAGTTTCGCGCTCTCGAAATTGAGTTCGTAAGCCAGGTCCTCCATGCCGTAGTCGGCCTGGGCAATTGTGGTGGAGGAAAAGGTATTGGTTTCCAGAATGTCTGCACCGGCTTCCAGATAGTCGACATGAATTTTTCGAATGGCGTCCGGCTGGGTCAGGCTCAAGAGGTCGTTGTTGCCCTTTACGTCGCTTGGCCAGTCGGCAAAGCGCTCACCCCTGTAACCCGCTTCATCCAGTTTCAGGTCCTGGATTTCAGTCCCCATGGCACCGTCAAGCACGAGAATACGGGTCTTGGCGAGGTCGCGAAGGCGCTCAAAGGCATCGGACTTGGTCACGGGTCATTCCTTCCAGAAGCTCTGGTTCAGTTTGTCGAGGAGCCGCGCGGTTGACGGCGCCTCAAGATGCGGTTCACACGGGCCGAGATGGGACCCGGCCGCTCGTTCATCTTCCCGGCCAGGCAAAACGCGAGCCGGGACCGGAGGGTCGGGGTCCCCTCCGTTTTCTGACTTCAATGCTCCGACCTCCCCGGTCCCGGATTTTCGCTGCACTGCGTCCAGTGTGACGACAGAAAATCCGAGGCATATTCTCGGTGCAGTCTCAGATCCGGGTTCAGATCTGCCGTTTGGAGACCAGTCAATCGTGCTGGTACATGCCCGGCTGTCCCTTTCAGGCGGCCAGGTTTTCCGGTTCGTGCTGTCCCATGCCGAGCATGTGGCAGATCGCAAAGGTCAGGTCGGCCCGGTTCATGGTGTAAAAGTGAAAGTCGCTGATACCCCGGTCGACCAGATCCATGACCTGCTCACACGCAATCGAAACTCCGACCAGCTTCCGTGTCTCCGGATCGTTCTTGAGCCCGGCGAACCGGCGCGCGACCCATTGCGGGATCGATGTGCCGCATTTGGCCGAGAACACCATGGTCTGTTCAAAATTGTGGATCGGCAGGATCCCCGGCACCACCGGAATGTTGATCCCGGCCGCAGCAATCCGGTCCAGATACTCGTCGAAAACGTCGTTGTCGAAGAAGTACTGGGTGATTATCCGGTCGGCCCCCGCATCCACCTTGCGCTTCAGATTGTCGATCTCGCTCTGCCAGTTTCCGCTTTCCGGGTGCTTTTCCGGATAGCCGGAAACGGAAATGTCGAAATTGGCAATTCTCTTGATCCCTTCAACCAGATCGGACGCATAGGCATAACCGTTTCCATGCGGCACATAGCGGCTGCCGATCCCCTCAAGCGGATCTCCGCGCAAAGCGACCAGGCTGCGGACACCAAGATCCCAGTAGTCTTTGACGATCGCATCGACCTCTTCGCGCGACGCACCGACACAGGTCAGGTGGGCCGCCGGGCTGAGGTCGGTTTCCGTCAGAATACGCTCGACCGTGCGATGCGTCCGCTCGCGTGTCGATCCGCCTGCACCATAGGTCACAGAGACAAAGGACGGATTGAGCGGCGCCAGACGCTGAACAGTGCTCCATAGCGTTTCCGCCATCTTGTCCGATTTCGGCGGGAAGAACTCAAAGGACGCCGTGATAGGCGACGGTGCAGCCTGGTGGGATAAACGGGAGGAGAATTCAGTCATATCAGGCGACCTCTCGGGACGTGTCGCGCGCGGGCCAGTCAGTGACGACACGCCGATCACGGGCAAGCCAAAGCGTTACGGTAAGGTTGTTGTCGGTGTCTTCACCGGGAACGAGGTCCGTGACCTGTTCCAGATCGAGTTCAAGCGCTTCCAGCCACCGCTCCATCTGGTCATGGGCGAAGCCGAGCCGGCGATGCGCATGGCTGTCACGCAGGAATTCCAGCTCGTGCGGAGCAAAGTCGACGATCATCAGGCGGCCGCCCGGGCGCAGCGCGCGCGCCGCTTCGCTCAGCGCGCGGGATGGCTCGTCCAGAAAGTGCAAAACCTGGTGGATCGCGACAACATCGAAGGAACGCGGCGGCACATTCAGTGCATAGACATCGCCGTGGCGAACCTGCGCATTGCCAAGGCCAGCCTTGGCAAGATTTGCCCGGGCCACTGCCAGCATGTCGTGAGAGGCATCTACCCCGAGCGCGGAGGTATACTGGTCTGCAAAAACCTCAAGCAGGCGGCCGGTTCCGGTGCCAAGATCAAGGAAGGACTGAAACGGTGTGTCGCCAAGCGCCGCGCGCATGGCCGCTTCCACGTCTTCTTCAGATACATGAAGCGAACGCTCGCGATCCCAGGTAAGCGCGCGCGCAGCAAAGTAGGCAGCAGCTTCTTCCGCTTTCGCCTTGCGGATTGCCCGAAAGCGTTCCTGATCGGCAGACAGGACCGGATCGTCCTTCGAAATGCGTTCGACAAGACCACGCACAAGCTCGCCTTCCGGGCCATCGGCAAGTCGGTAGTAGACCCAGGACCCTTCCGGAAACCGCCGGATCAGATCGGCTTCGGCAAGCAGTTTAAGGTGGCGGGAAATCCTCGGCTGGCTTTGACCAAGAATTGCGGTGGCATCCTTTACGGTCAGTTCGCTTTCCGCCAGCAACGCGATCAGCCGAAGTCGCGTTGTTTCGCCGACTGCCCTGAGGGCGGTCAGCGTGTCTTCCACGGAAAGGGTCGTTTCTTCAGTCATGCACTCAGCCGTATGCTTCCTAGGCATCAATGTCGATATAAAGATATCTTTATATCAATCATCAGATCGATGCAAGCAATAGAAACAAATGCGACGCGATTTGGTCTGAAATCGACTAATTGAACTCTTCTTCCTCCTCTATCAGCCAGTCCAGAAAAGAACGCGTAAGCGATTGTTGCGGCTGGCGGCCGGTCACGATGGCGCCGAAACCATTCTCGATCCGGTGAAATCCGAACGGCGCAACCAACCTTCCATCCGCCAGTTCCTCCTCAACGAGCCGTTTTTCGACCAGCGCGGCGCCAAACCCTGCAAGGGTTGCCTCTATGACAAGAAATGTATGCGGATAGGCCCGGCTCGATTTCGACTCTATCTGGATACCGGTACGCCGCGCGTACTCTCCCCAGACATCTCCGGTGAGTTCCTGAACGCATCGGCGCTCAACCGAGATTTTGTCCCCTTGAATTTCCGTTTTCAGGCCCGGCGCATGAACAATCCCGAAGGCAACATCTCCAAGACGCTCGATGTCTTCGCGGTCGCCGAAGTCCCAGCGCAGCCTGTCCCACGTCAGGATCAGATCGGCTTCCGGGTCCGTTATGCGCGATTTTCCGGTCATCTTGAAGTTCACCTGCGCCTCCGGATTGCGCTGATAGAACCGGGGCATACGCGGCATCAGCCAGCGCATAGCAAACGTCGCGCTGACGCCGATATCAAGACTGTTGCTCTGCGAGCGCGCTTTGAGGTTTCTCCAGGCACTTTCAAGCTCCTGAAAGGCAGGTTGCACTGCCTTTGCAAGCAAAGCCCCTTCCTCGGTCGGGCGAACACCTGACCCAACCTTTTCAAACAATGGCAAGCCGGCCATTTCCGATAGATGCGCGATTTGTTTGCTTACCGCTCCATGCGTCCGTCCAAGCTCCTCTGCGGCTGCACTCATGGACCCGAGGCGCACCGTTGCCTCAAAAGCGGGAAGCGCGTTGAGCGGTGGCAATTTCATGCTGGTCTCTCCTGTCGGTCTGGACGTTGAAACTACCGCAAACTCGCAGAAGGAGGTTGTGATCATTACTCACAATAGAGAGAAAATTTCTCCTTCGACATTGAAGCCATCTGGCGGCATTGTCGGACAGACCCAGGCAACGCTCAGGGTTGGCACCATGAGAAAATATCCAAATCACGCGCAATTGCAGAATAAGTCACGCCGACAAAGCTCCGCTCTGGTTCTGCCGGAGGTTGAGCCCACGTTCGTAAGTGCGCACAAACCTGTTCCTGTTTCTCACAAGAAATCTATCTTCAGCCTGCTTCGAACGCTCTGGATCGAGTGGCGAAACCGCAGGCGATTTGTCAAAGAAAGAGACCGGTTGGTGAGATCTGAACCAGACAGCGTGCTTGAGGATCTCGGCCTTTCGCGCGCGGAATTGGAAACATATCCCTATCGCCGTGGCACGGCGCAAAGGCGAAAGGCCGCAGAGATCATTCCTCTTGAAGAGGAGCGGCAGCGCCAGCCAGCATATGGTCGAACGTGCCGTCCTGAACGCAGGCGGGAAGATCGCCTGACGGGATAAGCTCTGTTCCGACCAGTTCGCGTTCGTAAAGCTTGCGGATATCGCTGGTATCCACCGTCTGACCGTGTACGACCGACTCCAGTTTGGTCTTGAAGGCTTCCAAGCCGCCCATTGAAGAAAAATGCCAGCCGGCATCCGGAATGATTTTCACAGGTTTGCTGATACCGGACAAGTTGTTGTTCCGGACCCTTAAAAACGGCTGAGCGGCAAAATCCGGAATATAGGATTTCTTTGTCATGCGCGCCTTGGTCCGGCGCAACTGCTGCGGTGTGGTCAGGTATTTGCGCTCGATCATTCGCGAGCCAAGCAGCCATGTCTTGCCCGGTACGATCCGGTCGAGATGATGTTTGTGCAGACTTTGCTCAAAGACGAGCAGCCTGTTTTTGAATACACGCCTTGCCAGCACATCCGCGAGGACGGGAGCCCGCACTATTTCGTCCACGTCCGAGAGCAGAACAAGGTCGTCAGGCTGACAGTTCTCGAGCGCCTGGGCGATACAGTTCCGCTGGTAATTCTCCCGTTCCCAGTCTTTTTGCCGCCGGTTTTTGTAAACGCCCAGCGCCGCCGGGAGCTCCTCCGGAAAGCGGACCTGCAGATCAATGATCTTGTCAGCCCAAGGCGCAAACCGGTCCCGGTTCTCGTCGAAATAAAATGGCTTGGGTGATCCGCGCTGTGTTTGGTCTGCTTCAACAAGCACAAATCGATCGACGCTTGCTGCCATCTCCCGCAGGCGGATTTCCAAGAGGTCGAACTCGTTGTGAAATACAAAGCAGTCGTACAGCATCATTGTTCAAGACGTTTCCTAAAGGCTCTTCCACAACCTGAATTTTCCCCGAAGCGCTTTTTCCTGCAAAAACCGCTTCGCCGTGAAACTCGCCGGAAGCCGAAGATCAGCCGCCGAATAGGATCCCGACAGGAAAGCCTCATCAAACCGCTTCATCACGGCTTCGGGTCTATACGGTGCAACGGACGCGCGCGCCAGATCCATATCCTTCAGATCGGGAGCATAGCCGGTCAGCAGGCGCAAAAGGTCACCCCGTGTTCGGTACAGCCACTCCGATTTCGGCGTCATATGGACATGGTTCTGATCCATGCCCCCTGCCCAGCTGAAAACGGGTTTGCCGAAATAGAGAAACTCGGCAATCGCCAAGCCAAAGCTTTCACCGATCTTCTTCGCATTCAGACCAGCATCGCAACTTGCGATGAAACGTGTCTTTTCCTCGGGGGCGACAATCGGGGGCAAAAAGCGAGCGCGCGGGTGATCGATAAACTTTTCCGTATTCACGAACAGAAAGTGGAGATCCGACCGGCGCTCAAGTGCGCTGCCGACGGCGTCCAGAGCAAACGGCACATTAAACTGATCGAAACCGCCATAGCGCCCGACCACGAACGCGTCCGCGGGAATACCGAGGTCGGAGCGAAGGGTCCCGGCAGGTTCGGGCAAATCAACAATATGCGGTACGGCGGGAGCCCGCCCGCCGGTCATCCACTCGGCAAGCCAATCGGAAACATAGGCGTAGACATCGCCATGAGGTTCGAAGTGCCGGAATACCGCGTGAACACCGTTGCGGTTCGCACTGATATTCAAAGGCCGTTCACGTCCGTCTCGAATGAAGTAGCAAAAATCCAGTTTGTCCCCTTCGCTGACCTTGCGTTCATTCATGCCGGGTGCGATCGGAACAACGCGCAAGGACTTGCGGAATTTCTCGACGACCGACGGGTCGCTGCTGGACTCAAGGTAATAGACGAAGGCCTCATGGCCCAAGATTTCCTGCACGCCAATCGCGTAGTCATAAAGAGCAACGCTCATCCCACGTTCGTTTATGGCTCTGGCGTCAAATCCGATCCGCATTCCGGTCCTGTCTAAAGGGCTCTGGATAGTCTGCGGGACCGATATCGGATTTCATTCTCAAGGTCCATGGAATTGCGCCCCGCCCGGCAAAAGAAGCGCGAGCAAGCCCGCGCCTCCTTCCAAGACAGTGTTTAAAGCTGCTCTTCTGCAGGATCGCTGCCCGCTTCGTCTGGATCGAAAATCCCTGCGGCACCGCCGCCGCCGGCGGCCGCGGCAGCCTGAACGGCGGCCCTGGCCGCTGCCTGGGCAGTTTCGGGAGAGACCTGTTCGTTTTCACCGTCTGAACCGGCCACGCGCACAGTCACCTGGCGATGCGCGAACTTGATACCGTTCTTTTCGAAAAGGTCACGCAGCCCCGCATAAACAACCTTGCGCAGCTCGAACTGCTTGCCGGGCTTGGTCGTGAATTTGACCCGCGCGATCATGGCCGAATCTTCCATCGACAAGATGCCTTGCGACTTCAGAGGCGCCAGGAACATCGGCCCGTAATACTCGTCGTCCAGAAGCTCCTTGCCAAAATTCTTGATGAGCTTGCGCATCTTGTCGACATCCGTGTCGTAGGTCACCCGGAAGGCGAGCTTCATGACAGCCCAGTCGCGCGAGAAATTCTCAACCTGCTGGATCTCGCCAAACGGAATCGTAGTCAGCGCGCCGCGGTGGTGGCGCAACTGCATCGAGCGGATCGAGATTTTTTCCACAACCCCCTTGGCACTGCCGATATCGATATACTCCCCTTTCCGGAAGGCATCATCGAGCAGATAGAAAGCGCCTGAGAAAATATCGCGAATGAGCGTCTGCGCGCCGAAGCCAATGGCCAGACCAACCACACCGGCACCTGCAAAGAGCGGGGCAATGTTCACGCCAAGCTCCGACAGCACAACCATTGCGGCGATCACGACGATCGTAATCAAGAGGAAGTTCCGGAAGATCGGCAGAAGCGTTGCGATCCGGCTTTCGCCGGTTCCGCCAACCTCGGCCTCCTCGTCCTTTTCAGCAGGCGCTTCCTTGGCGATTTGCCGGTCGATGACGATCTTGACCGCTTCATAGGCCATGTAGCCGAGGAACATCACCAGCAGGACTTCGACAAAGGACCCTATCAGGGAGCTGCTGCCCGCCAAGGGAACGCCCCACATCGCAGCCAGCAAATCCAACGATCCGAAGAGGACAATGATCGACGCTCCACGGTCAAACAGGTCGCGGAAAGGCGACCTTTCCGCTTCCCGGTCGGCCGCTTCGGCACGGGCCTGAGCCAGCGCACTTTCCGCGTCGTCTTCGGTTCCTTCGCTTTCTTCTGCGCGCTTGATGTCTTCAACGATTTTCGCCTGCGCATCGGGCGTGTCGAGCCGGGGAAGAAGGAACTTGTCGATGAGCAGGATCAGGATCCCGTAAGCGATCGCAGCCAGCAGCATCACCTGCAACGGTGCCCCCACAAGCCCGGTCGCATCCGGAAGATCCAGCAAGATCCGTACTGCGGAGATCCCCCAGGCAATCACGAAATAGATGATCGCTGCGAAGTGCCAGATATTTGCCAGAACCTTGCGCCACATTGGAACGGCGCCGTCCTCATCCCCGCGGATCAGCCTTGCAATTACTTTGCGGTAGGCAATTGAAATTCCGATCAGGATGATCATCGACAACGCGGATGCGCCGATCAGGGCAATCTTGTGTGCATCCTCCGAAAGCCCGAGCCGCTCCATCCAAAGGCAGAAGCCGATGGAAAAAAGCGAGATGGCGCTGCCGACAAGGAGCGCGCGGTATAGACCATTGGCTTCCTCGCCAGACATGTTCAGAAGCCGATGGCTGTCTGCATCCGGCGCTAGCAGGTTGAGAAAGATGATCCGAAACACCATGAAGGCCGCCAGCACGCCGAACACGACAAGCGCTGTTTCGTTGGCAGCTTCCAGACCGGAGCCGACCATCAGATAGATGATCACGGCGACGACAAAGAACAAAGCCACACCGACGATCATCAGGATCGCCCGCAACAGCAGATAAACAATCTTGTCCGACCTGCTGATAACGTCAGACCTGTAGCTGTTTCTGAACTGACGGCGCCCCCAGCGCCCCAGCAGCGTCATGGCCAGAATACCGAAAATCACACCGGCAGCGATGTCGATCAGGGCAACTGGAATCCAGTTCAGTCCCCTGTCCTCACCTTCTGCCTTGAGCGTCGTGAGCATCGTCTGATGGATGACCGGAATTTCGCCCAGGATCTTCTTGAAGACATCCCGCGCCGAAACAGCGTGATCGACAAACTCGTCGACATTCTGAACGAAACCGTCCCCTTCTTCTTCAGGCTCAACGTGGGCGCTGGACGTTTCCGTTGCAGCGGCAGCCGCACCGTCTGTATCGGACTTTTCCGCGTCGCTCTCCGACTCCATTCCGCTGATCACGCCGGTGATCCCCTGGGCCTGCGCCGGCTTGTTTGCGAACGAAAACACCAAGAGGGCCGCGACAATGAGCGTTGCAAGCCCGGCCGCAAGGTATGTCATGAAGGCGCGCAAACGGGATGGAGGGAAAAGGGTTACAGAGGAATGCATTTCAGCCCCGTACGAGTCGAAGTTATTGTTGTTGCCTCTGTTAAGCACGGTTCCGCAATTTTTTAAAGAAACCAGTCAGCCATCATCCGAAAGCCGGCAAGCAAAAAGCCCGGCATCAATATGCCGGGCCTGACGTTTTCCGATAGATGTCCGCCTAAATGTTCAACCGACGACGTCGTTGTTCCAATGGGCCATCTTGCGTTTGGCTTCGGCAACACTCAACCGGCTGAATTGCGCCATTGCCTCGCTCCGCACTTCGGGTGTCAGCCGGTGGCGCCACGGACCGATAGAAAGCAATGCCCCCACGGAGATCGATGAAAAACCGTAGGCCTTGGCCAATATGATGAAGGCCTCGGGATTCGCGCTGACCATGCAATGGCTGAGTTCTTCCACGTCACAGCGAACCAGATAGGCGAAGGTCACGACGACTTCGGCAAACCGGTCTTCGGAGGCGAAACGGCGAAGCGCCGCCTCGTTCACCATGCCGCGCTTGGCCAGCAGGAGCACTCGGCTCTTGGCCGTTTCGAAATCGTACCGTCCCAGCCAGTATTGGTTGGACATGTGTTTTGCCGCGATGTCGGCCGCCTCGCCCACGAGTTCGGCTTCTTCGGTCCGTCCGGACTCCCGCAGTTTTTTGCGCACCTCATCGCTGGCGATCGCAACAAGACTGGCAATATGCGCCTCGGCGAGATCTCCGCGATCGCTCAAGAAATTCTGCAAGGTCGCGTCCGAAGCCGCGTCGCTGATAAGGGATTGCATGGACGTGTCGGAAAGGCTGGCGCCGTCATTGCTCGCCACCTTGCGTTTCACCTTCAGGTCGCCTTCCTGGACCAGGATATCGGTCACGTTTTCGGACAGGACTTCGCGCTGTGCAATTGCATAACGATGCGAGTTGCCGCGTTTTTCGGCGATCGCGATCAGATCTTCGTCGTTCAAAATGGTTGACCGGACGAGGATAGGCTCGGCTATTTCAATCTCGTCATCAGCAAGTCGGCGGATGGTGTCCTGCGGTCCGCGCCGCAAACCGGACATCTGCTCTGCCACGTATTTGCGAACTTCCGCCTCGACCATGTCGACAAGGCGAAAGAGAACCGAGTCGTAGATGCCGACCTGCTCATCCGAACACCGTTCCGAGGTGAGGGCAAAAAGTGTGGCGACATGCCGGGCCAATTCCGCCCTGCGGGCGCTTCCAGCTTCACCGGTAAGCTCAGAAAAGTTCACCAGTTCTGTTTTCAACGCTTCACTCATGCTTCGATACCAGCTTTCAGGTTTGGTGCCATCGCGGCATTGGTATCGAAAATGGATCTGAGTACTAAAGAAGAGCCGAAAACGATCGTCGGGAATGTAATCGTCTTTGTAGAAAATTTTCCGAAAATTCGATTAAGCTCGTATGCATACACAATAACTCCCTGAAAGTTATAAGCAAAGTCGGTTGCAACTCACGTTGCAGCAACCAGGTTTCACACAGGAAAAAAATTGTAAATTCGATCTAAAAATTTTTGTTGCTTTCTCGGATTTACCGGCGATTTCACAACCTTGGCAGGTTTTCGGGGAAAAACCGCCATATCCCGGGCAAATGCGACCGCAACGCACGAGTGCTTCAAGGGTCTGGACGCCCTCTCCATGAGCGTAGTCAGGGGCAACTTCTGTGGTCTGATCGCTTCAGACAAATTTGGGTCCTGAAACACAAAATCGGCGCCAAAGGCGCCGATGTTCCAAGCTCACTTTCGGTATTGATGGCTACTCGGCTGCTTCCAGAAACGTACCGGCAATGTTGCGGTTGTCGCCTCCGTCACTGTCCGTCTTGTTCAGCTGATCCAGAAGCACCTCTCGCTTGTCGGCAGCTTTCTTGAGGTTTGCCTCCTTAACCGGACCGAACCCGCGCACAAGATCGGGAACGCGTGCCAGCTCGACCAGAAGGCCGTAATTGCTGTCTGGCAGGCGATTGAGAACCTCCGCAATATCTTTCGTGTATTGCAAGATCAGCTCACGCTCCGCCTTGCGCTCCGACGTCCGGCCGAATGGGTCGTACCATTTACCCCGCATTCCCTTGAACTTTGCCAGAATGCCGAAAGCGCGGAAGATCCAGGGACCGAAAGCGATTTTCTCTGGGCACCCGGTTTTCGGGTCCTTGCGATGCGCGAGTATCGGAGGAGCGAGGTGAACCTTGACTTTCCTTGGGTTTTCAAACCGCTGGGCAATCTTTTGCTTGAATGCCGGGTCGGCGTAGAGGCGCGCAACCTCGTACTCATCCTTGTAGGCCATAACCTTGAAGAGCATGTCTGCAACGGTCTGTGTCAGCCGCATGGTTCCCGGCCCATGCGCTTCATCTGCAGCTTTCACCTTCTCAACGAGATCACGATACCGGGCCGCGTAGGTGGCATCCTGATAAGCGGTGAGTTCTCTTTCGTTAAACGCGATCTTGCCGTCGAGGCTGAAGCTTTGTGGTTTCACCTCGGCAGGAAGGGCACTCAACAGTTTCGCCGGCTCGGCAGCAAGCACGCGCCCTGCCCGGAACGCCTTGACATTATTGGCAACTGCCGCGCCGTTTAGTTCAAGCGCGGTTTCGATCGCGTAATCGGAGATCGGCAGCGCGCCACTTTGGAATGCCATTCCAACAAGAAGCATGTTTGCATAGATGGCGTCACCCAGAAGCTTCTCGGCAATATCAGCTGCGTTCATTGCCTGATAAGCACCTGACGCTTCGCGAAGTGCCGTATCCATCCGCTGTTCGTCAAAGGAGAGTGTCTGTTTCAGCACGAACTCGGCGGTCGGCGCCACCTTCGTGTTGGCAACCGTCACGGTGTGACCGCGGCGCGCCAGTGCAAGCTGGTCCGCATTGGTGGCAACAACCATGTCGCTTGCGAGCATCAGATCGAGGCTCGCCGTCGGCACACGCGGTCCTTCAATTGATCTGTCGCTGGAGGCGAAGCGGATATGCGACGTCACCGGCCCGCCCTTTTGCGCCAGGCCGGTCATATCGAGGGTCGAGGCCTGTTTGCCGTCCACATGCGCCGCCATTGCCAGAACCGCGCTGATCGTGGTGACGCCCATGCCGCCGATCCCGGCAACGAGTGCGTTGTAGGTTTCATCGAGCGACGCCAGCACCGGCTGCGGCAGGCTTTCAACAAGCGCGTCGACATCCACATCCGCTTTTTGGGGTTTGCGCAGGGCTGCACCGTCGATTTCAACGAAGGACGGACAGAACCCCTTGATGCAGGAAAAGTCTTTGTTGCAGCTGGATTGGTTGATCACCCGCTTCTCACCGAAAGGTGTTGCGAGCGGTTCAACGGAAAGGCAGTTGGACTGCACCGAACAGTCGCCGCATCCTTCACAGACCCGGTCGTTGATGAAAAGCCGCATGTCCGGATCGGCAAACTGGCCGCGTTTGCGCCGCCGGCGTTTTTCCGCAGCGCAGGTCTGATCATAAACGATGACGGAGACGCCGTTGAAGTCCTGCAACTCCTTTTGGACGTCCATCAGCTCATCGCGATGATGGATCTTCGTGCCCGGCGCAACCGGTGTCCAAGACCCGAAGTTTTCCGGATTTTCCGAAACGACCGCAATCCGCTCGACACCTTCCGCTTCGAGCTGACGGGTGATCTGGGGTACGGTCAGCTGGCCGTCCACTTTCTGACCGCCGGTCATCGCAACGGCGTCGTTGTAGAGGATTTTGTACGTAATCGGCACATTTGACGCGAGTGCCTGGCGGATAGCGAGGATTCCGGAGTGGAAATAGGTCCCGTCACCCACATTGGCAAAGACATGCGTGTCACCCGAAAATGGCTGCTGACCGACCCAGAGGACACCCTCGCCTCCCATGGCGATTTGACCTTCGGTCGTGCGGCCCGCCATTTCCGTCATGGCGTGACAACCAATGCCGGGCATGGAGCGTGAGCCTTCCGGGGTCTTGGTTGACGTGGAATGCGGACATCCGGAACAAAAATAGGGAATGCGTGCGGCCCGTTCTGCGTGACCCTGCGCCCACATGACCTGCTTGGTCATCCGGTTCGCGACCGCACCCATGTCTTCCGTCACCAATTCCTGCGGCAGCCAGGCCATGAGGCCCTTGATCAGTTCGGCGACCGAGAGTTCAAGAACATCCGAAAGGAACGGTGAACCGTCCGGACGCCGCTTGCCCCAGATTTCTGGGCGGCTCATTTCCGGCCAGTGATAGGAGATGTTCTTGATCTGAGTTTCCATGAAGGCGCGCTTGTGCTCAACGACCAGCAGGCGCTCTGCACCGCGTGCAAATTCCCTCAAGCCAAGCGGTTCCATGGGCCAGGTCATGGCAACCTTGTAAACAGCGAGCCCGATCGCCTTGGCAAGGTCTTCCGTAACGCCCATGAGGTTCAGCGCCTGCAAGAGGTCACGATACGCCTTGCCGGAAGCGACAATCCCGAGCTTGACCTGGCCGCGCGTGCCGAACGTGACACGATCCAACCCGTTGGTACGGACATAGTTCTGGGCTGCCGGTATCCGCAGATCGCGAACAAGGCGCTCAGTTTCCAGCCGGTTGCCAAGCAACAGGTCGCGGTTCTGGCGATAGTCCTTGCGCGGATCTCCGTCCAGCGGCCGGATCAGACGCAATCGGTCTGGCGAAACATTGATCGTTGCGGAAGCATCCATCGTATCGGCGATACAGATCAGAGCCGTCCACAAGCTGGTGAAACGGGACATCTCAAGGCCATGCAGACCGTAGTCGAGCACCTCCTGAATATCCGCGGGGTTGAGCACCGGAATCTCGGCATGCTCGAAAAAGAATTCGCTCTGCGCCGGCAAAATGGAGGATTTGGCGAGGTGATCGTCACCTGCAAGCGCGAGCACGCCGCCATTGCGGTCGGTACCGGATGCATTCGCCTGGCGCAGGACATCACCGGCCCTGTCGACACCAGGCGCCTTGCCGTACCAGACGCCGAACACGCCGTCGTAGTCTGTAGGACGGCCAACGCCGCCTTCTCCGCGCAGCTTTTGGCTGCCCCAGACGGCGGTTGCACCAAGTTCTTCGTTTACACCTGGCTTGAAGATCACATCATGGGCATCAAGATGCCGACCTGCCCGCATAAGTTCGGTGTCGTAGCCTGCAAGCGGCGAACCACGGTACCCGGATACAAAGCCACCGGTCTGCAATCCAGCCTGCCGGTCCAGCCTGGCCCGGTCCAGCAAAAGACGGACAAGCGCCTGAATACCCGTTAGATACACCTGTCCTTCTGCCGCGACATACTTGTCGTCCAGGCTCACGGTTGGCATATGAACGTTCATTCGGCGTCCTCCAGAAACGTGGTTCTTTGCGGCTGCGCCTCCCCGCAACCAGTTCTATGAGTAATATCATCCTTTTCGCGGGCAATTTCTGTGCTATCGTCACGGGCAATGACCCGCAAACCGCACAAAAATTCCTAAAATAGCCAATGACCGATAAATATCTTCTCGACCCGTCCGACATTCGTGTTCTCCGAGTCTTGCAGAGGGACGCATCGCTCTCGATCGCGGAAGTCGCGAAAGAGGCCGGCATGAGCCAGACACCTTGCTGGCGGCGGATCAAACGCCTCAAGGAACAGGGCATCATCCGCCAGATCACTGCGATAATCGACCGGGAATCCGTTGGTCTCGGCTTTGTCGCCTATTCTTTCGTAAAGCTTGCCGTGCCGAGCCGGGAAAATATGGAGACGTTCGACAAGCTGGTGCATCATTGGCCCGAAGTCGTCACATGTGAGCGCATCACCGGAGCAGTCGACTACCTGATCAAGGTGGTCACCGACGACATCAAGACATACGACAATTTTCTGCGCTTGAAGCTTTTGGACAACACGCTTGTTTCGGACGTCCAGTCCCGCATTGTTGTTAACACGGTCAAGGATACCGTCGCTCTGCCGCTCCGGGAAAACTAGGACAAAACACACACAATCTGTCTTGCTTCGTGCCGCTAGTCGTTTTCGACCTTGATCACTTCGCCGGAAGTCGAATCGACCTTGATTTCGAGCTTGATGCCGTTCAGCGTGACGTCGGCATCGATGCGGTTGTTCTTTACCTCGATCTCGCGAATGTCATAGCCATTGGTCTCAAGAGAACGTGCTATGTCTGAGACCGATGTTCCGATCGTGTCGCCGGCTTGAATCTGCGCAAATGCTGCCGCACCGCTTGCGACAATAACGGCCGATGACAAAAGCCCTGTTCTTGCAAGGCGTCCGATTTTGGAATGCAACATGTCTGTCTCCAGGCTGCGCCGGCAATTCGCCAGCTTCTGAGCCCGAGATGGGAATTGGTGAAAAAGTTGCAAATTAAAGATCTTCCATGATCCAGACGGCAGATTGGCAATTCAGGCCGACAGCGTGAGTGCGTCGTGCTTGGGGGTGTTGCTCAGAAATCCGTCTTCGTTGGCGCGGGATCAGTCGAAAAACCTTGCCGGCGCGAGACCCGAAATGTCCAGGACCGGTCCCTTGCCTGCAATCTGCTCCGCCAGAAGCCGTCCGGTAACGGGGCCGAGCGTAAAGCCATCGTGGGCGTGGCCGAAATTGAGCCAGAGACCCGGGATCGTCGGTGACGGTCCGACGGCGGGCAGAGAGTCGGGAAGGCAGGGCCGAGATCCCATCCACGGTTCCTCCTCCAGCGCCCTGCCAAGCGGAAAGATTTCCCCTGCCCGGCGTTTCGCGAGTTTGACGATTTTGGGGTTGGGAGGCGCGTCGCGTTCCGCAAGCTCCACACCGGTTGTCAGACGAATGCCGTTTTCGGTCGGAGTAAGCGCGAACCCGTTTTCGACGTCCACCACCGGTCTTGACAGCGAAACGCCTTGCCTTGGCTGGAAATGCATGTGGTAGCCCCGTTTGGCGACAAGGGGATAATCTTCGCCGAGAGCGCTCAGCAGGTCCGCCGACCATGCGCCCAGGGCAACGACCGCCTGGGGAGCAAAGATGGATCCGAGTTCGCCCTCAAGGCTCCAGCCTCCTCGCTGGGGTTCCAGCTTTCTCGCATCCGCCCGGATGTAACTGCCGCCATCCTGGACAAAGCCACGCCAGAAAGCGTCAACCACGGCGCCGGGATTTGAGACGGAACAGCTTTGTGTCCAGTGGACGGCGCGCGCGCTGTTCGCGTTCAGCCCCGGCTCGAGTGTGTTGAGTTCAGCGGGTGTAAGTTCGTCATAACTGACGCCGAAAACCCGGGCATAATGATGCTCGGTCTCGCTTTTTTGGTATCCCGCCTCGCTTCTGTAGAGATGAAGCCAGCCCCCTTTTCGATAAAACCGGTCCGCCAGCGTCGCTTCTGCAATGTCCAGATGATCCTGCACTGCGAACGCCCTCAAGGGAGCGATCACCCTGGAATAAGTTTCTGCGCCGCGCCCGATGCTGGCTGCATGATATCGCCGCAGCCAGGGCAACAGCCGCACAAGCGTTCCAAAATCAAAGGAGACGGCGCTTGATTGTCCGAGAGCTATTCCCAGCAGCTCCAGGGGCCGCAGGGGGATTGCATGCGGGGTAAAGCCGTTGCACTGAACAATGCCCGCGTTGCCAAACGAAGCTTCTTCACCGGGGTGCCCGCGATCGACAAGAGCAACTTCAAGGCCCAGCCTGCGCAGATGCAGGGCCGTGCAAACGCCGACGATCCCCGCTCCCAGAACGATGATATCGAAAGACTTGAGTTGCCTTGCCTGTTTTGCCATGCCCTTGCCGGAGTTGATGAGGAGACAGCAATCTGTCTGGTAACCCCGCTCCGGTTCCTATAAGTAGCCCAAGGAGCCTGCCTGACCTTGCGGCTTCGGGAGATAACCTTAGATGATTCGATTGCTCGGGGCAGGTTTGGCATTTATCGGTCGGCACGGAACGGCAGCCCTGGCCGTGACGGTCTTCATCGGCATGGCGCTTCCTGCGCTGTCATCCTATCTTCGCCCTTTTCTGACGATTTCCGTCTTCTCGCTTCTGACGCTTGCCTTTCTTCGGGTGGACCAGGAAGCCATCAAGCTTCGCTTGAAGCGGCCGGCACTGCTGATTGCGGCGCTGATCTGGATGATGCTGGGCGCACCGCTCCTGACCTATCTGCTTATCAAGTATCTGGGCCTTGCGGCACTGGGACCGGACGTTGTTCTCGCGCTCTACATTTCAACTGCAGCGCCTCCCGTCATGGCGGCACCGGCTTTCATCTACTTGCTCGGTCTCGACGGCACGCTCAGCCTGGCGCTTTCGGTCGCGGCATTTATCGTGACGCCGCTCACAGCGCCGTTTATCGGCAGTTTGATGCTTGGCCCCTCGCTTCCCTTAAGCGTGGGAAGCCTGGCGGTCCAATTGTCCCTTCTGCTCGTGGGTGCGTTTCTGCTGGCGGCAATTCTCAGGCGGCTGGCGGGCCGTGAACGTCTTGCGCGCAGCGCGCACCAGATCAGCGGCGCCAACGTTCTGCTGCTGCTGGTGTTTGCAATTGCTGCAATGGATGGCGTTGCGGCGAGTTTTGCCGCCAAACCGCTTTACACGCTCTGGATAACCGGACTTACCTTCTGTCTGGCGCTGGTCCAGATCGGTCTGTCCTTGATCCTGTTTTCACCTGCCTCGCGCGAGGATGCCTACGCGGTCGCCCATACCTGCGGGACCCGCAACATGGGGCTCATGGTTGCCGCATTTGGTGGAACCTTGCCTGAATTCACCTGGCTCTGGTTTGCCGTCGGTCAGTTTCCGATCTACCTGCTGCCGATGTTTTTAAAGCCGTTTGTGAGAGTTTTCTGCCGGTTAAACGCGAATTCTGTGACGCCACAGGCCTGAATTCATGGTCTTATGTGCTTTGTTCCCGACGAAGATGCTTATTGTCGAAGGAGAATGAAATGCAAGCGCTGTCACGATTGTTGCGAAAGACACCAACCGGTGTTCTGGGCTCACTGGCCGCCGCTTTGCTCTTCTCCCTTTCGCTCTCGCCGGGTCAGGCGGGCGACACGGCAAGTCTCGAGATTTACGGCTTTTCCAAGCACGGAGACTACTTTGCCTTTGAACAATACGGCGTGCAGGACGGGTCCGGCTTCCCCTATTCGGAGATCTTTGTGCTGGACGTTATCGCAGACAAGTGGGTGAAGCCCTCCCCCATCCGGCGGAGCGACGAGGTGAGCGAGGAAGGTGGCTATGATGAAGACACTTTCCTTGTTGCGACACGCGCAAAAAATCTCAACACAGCCCAAACCCTGCTCGATGCAAAGGGCATTGTCGGCAAGGGCAGCACCGTTGCCTTCAACCCGCCGACGGAGCTGACCTCCAATCCGCACAAGATGCTGGTGTCTCCCAGACTGCCGCTCCTGTCGGGTGAAACGCCGGTCGAGCTGACACTCACCGAGCACCCCTTGGAAAACACGGAATGCGCCAGCTACGATGTGGCGACAAAGGGCTTTCGTCTGACCATGGTCAATAACGGCATTACCCGGACCTTGAACAATGACACCATCGTGCCCGACAGCCGGCGCTGCCCCTTCGCCTACAGGATCGAACGGTTCTTCACCTATTTTCCGCGCGAAGCCCCACCGGTCTTTGCCGTTCTGATCCAAATGGAAAGTCTCGGTTTCGAAGGCCCCGATCGCAGATATCTGGCGATAACCGGGCGGCTGTGAAGGTCTAAACCGATTGAGTGGGTATGAGCTGACTTGCCCTTGAAGGTCATAAGTGTTAGCGCGGCATCGACACACAAAACGTCACGTCTGATGCCTTCGGCCGCCTCGGGAGACAATCATGCCGCGCGACATCACAATCGCCCCCTCGATCCTCGCCTCTGATTTCTCCAAGCTTGGGCAGGAAGTTCGCGATGTCATCGATGCGGGGGCCGACTGGATCCACCTGGATGTGATGGACGGGCATTTCGTGCCGAACATCACCTTCGGCCCGGATGTGATTGCAAAGCTGCGGCCGCACACAGACAGCGTCTTCGACACCCACCTGATGATAGAACCGGTCGACCCCTATCTGGAAGCCTTTGCCAAGGCGGGTTCAGACATCATCACGGTGCATGCGGAAGCGACCACTCATCTCGACCGGACGCTGCAGGCAATTCGCGGCCTTGGAAAAAAAGCGGGTGTTTCGCTCAATCCGTCGACGCCCGAAAGCGTTCTTCAGTATGTCATGGACCGGCTGGACCTCATTCTGGTCATGACGGTCAACCCCGGCTTCGGCGGTCAGAAATTCATTCATTCCCAGATCGAAAAGACCCGCCGTATCAGGGACATGATCGGTGACCGGCCGATCGACCTTGAAATCGATGGCGGTGTGACGCCGGAAACGGCCCCTCTTGTTGCCGCTGCCGGTGCCAACGTGCTGGTCGCCGGCTCGGCAGTGTTCAAGGGCGGCACAACTGAGGCTTACGCTGCAAACATCTCTGCGATCCGCTCGGCAGCCGCTCAGGTTACTTGACCCGGCTGCCCTTCTGCCGTCCAAGTTCGGGGCGTCAAAGCGAGCGCGACGACACAGCCAGATCAAATCTTTCGCAATGATGCCCTAACCGCTCTTCCCGCTGAGACCCGGCCTCGGCTAAGGTTTGTTCAAGAGGTATGGAGTCTTGGGGGGACGTATTGGCACATATGCAGCGCAGCATCGGTCTGCTGAGCCTGACCTTTGTCGCCATCAGCGGAATACTGGGCTCCGGCTGGCTGTTTGCCCCCCTGCTTGCCGCACAGGCTGCGGGTCCCTCGGCCATGATTGCATGGGTCGTCGGTGGTTTTGCAATGCTGTTGCTGGCGGCAACCTTTGCTGAAATCGCCGCTATCCTGCCTGTCCCGGGCGGCATTGGCCGCGTCCCGCATTTTTCCCATGGCTCGGTTGTCTCCATGACCATGGGGTGGACGGCCTGGATCGGCTACAACACCACAGCCACGATCGAAGTCGAGGCGGTTCTGCGTTATTCCCAAAGCCTCGCACCGTGGCTGTATTTGCCCGGCGGTCAATTGTCGGTCGGCGGTCTGGCGGTCGCCTGCCTGTTGTTGCTGGTCTTCACGGTCCTGAATGCCTTCGGCGTCAAGTTTTTTGCCCGCATCAACACGGCTCTCACATGGGTGAAGATCGTCGTTCCTGCCTTGCTCGCCGCCGTCATCCTCACCTCCGAGTTCCGCTTTGGTAATTTCAGCGACTACGGCGGTTTTGCGCCGGAAGGCCTGAAAGGCATTCTGTCGGCCATTTCCACCGGGGGCGTGATCTTCGCTCTGATCGGTTTCCGTCATGTCATCGACATGGCCGGGGAAGCGCGCAATCCGAAAGTCAATGTGCCGCTTGCCCTGGTTCTCAGCCTCGTTGTCTGTCTTGTGATCTACGGCGGCCTGCAAATCGCGTTTCTGGGCGCACTGGATCATGCACAACTTGAACGCGGCTGGCCGCAACTTCATTTTGCCGGAGAGCTCGGTCCAATGGCTTCACTCGCAACCGCGGTCGGCGCGCTCTGGATCGTGAGCATCCTGGACACCAGCGCCCGCATTTCCAGCTTTGCGTCGGGCCTTGTCTCCGTCGGCTCCAACGCACGGCTCGGCCTCGCAATGGCGCAAAACGGCCTCTTCCCGAAATTCATGGAAACGCTGTCGGAACGTGGCGTGCCGCTGTTTGCGCTGCTCGTGAACTTTGTCGTGGCGGCAATCTTCTTCGTTGCGCTGCCGTTCCGGGAAGTCATCGCTCTGAACACCTCTTCGATCGTGCTGTCTTTTGTCGTCGGTCCGATCGCCGTTCTGGCATTCCGGCGCCTTCTGCCGAACACGCCGAGGGCGTTTTTTCTGCCTGCGGCACCTTTTACGGGCTGCCTCGCTTTCATCGTCGCCAGCCTGATCATCTACTGGAGCGGATGGGATACGATGACCCATCTCGGGCTCTGTCTGGCCATTGGGCTGGTGCTGCTGCTCGTCCGTAATTCGCAAGGCGGTTTCGACAGTCTGGATTGGCGCGAAGCGCTCTGGCTGGCCCCTTATCTTCTTGGCCTGGTGATCCTGTCCTATCTGGGATCCTTCGGTGGCGGATCGGGTCTCGTGCCGCTCGGCCCCGATATTGTTGCCGTCGCGCTTCTGGCAACCGGTGTCTACTTCCTCGCAAACCGACTCAGCCTCCACAAGGACAAGTTCAGCCGATACCTGGCTGAGGAAGAATTGGAGGAGATCAACGAATACGATCTTGCAGAAGACGCACCAGTGGAAAAACCTGACTTCAAGTTCTAGGCTCCAATTTTTAAAATACAGGCTGCAATGGCGTTCGAAGAGCAAAGAAAGTGGTGGTTGCTGGGCGCCATGAGCGGTGTGCTTGGTCTTATCGTACTTGATGAGACGATCGTGACCGTCTCCCTGCCCTCCATTACCGATGAACTTGGGTTGTCGGTTGCTGCGTCCCATTGGGTGGTGAACGCCTATCTTCTGAGTTTCACCTGCGCTGTCGCCGTGGCCGGACGTTTCGGCGATCATTTCAGCAGAAGGCGCTACTTCACGATCGGCGCAGCCTTGTTCGCGCTCGCATCCTTGCTTGCAGCGCTTGCCTCCAGCGGCACCATGCTTATCGCAGCAAGAGCACTTCAGGGTATCGGTGCCGCGATCATCTTTCCGACGTCGATTGCGCTGATCACCGCCGCGTTCAAACCGGAAATACGAGGCGTCGCCTTTGGATATCAGACAACGGTCGGCGCCATTTTTATGTCTTCAGGACCCCTGATCGGAGGCTTGCTGACCGAAACGGTTTCCTGGCGCATGATCTTCTGGATCGGAATCCCGTTCCTTTTCGCAATCGTGCTTCTTCTCTGGCGCATATGGTCACCTTCCTACGACAAGCGAAAGTCGCAGGCCTCTGCCGCGATGTCGAAACTCGATACGATCGGTCCCGTTTTTCTCATCATCGCGCTGCTCGGACTTGTCATAAGCGTCATGCAGGGCCCGTCCTGGGGCTGGTTTTCACCGGTAACCTTTTGCCTCTTTTTCCTCGGCTGCGCGCTTCTGGCAAGCTTCTGGTATTGGGAGGTCAGGAACCCTGCACCGCTTCTGGACCTGACGCTGCTGAAGATCCCTGAATTCAGGGGTGGCGTGATCATCTTCGCGGTCTTCCAATTCGAAAAAATCACGATTTTCGTCTTCATCGCGCAGTATTTGCAGGACGCCGTCGGTATGTCGCCTATCTTGTCCGGCATTGCAGTTTCGATCGCGATACTGCCGACGCTCGGCACGTCACTCCTGGTCGGCAACGCCACCGACCGCCTCGGCTCCCGTCAGGTGATGGTCCGCGGCATTGCGATCCACGGCATGGCTATCGTGCTTCTGGCGCTGGTCAGCCTGTGGCAAAGCTATCTTTGGACGCTGGTTCCTCTGATCCTTTGGGGGGCTTCCATGCCCAGCATCGCTATCCCGCTCAGGCGCGTGCAGATGAACATGGTTCCGCAGGAAAAACACGGTCAGGCGAGCGGCATCAATCTGACTGTTCAAATGCTGGGGGGAAGCCTCGGCCTTGCAGCCTGCAGTGCGCTTCATACCGAAACGAAAAGCTTCGCAATTCTGTTCCTTGTTATCGGTGTAACGACGCTTTTGTCGATTCCCATAACGCTGCGAACAATTGAGAAAAGAAAGGCTAGTGCATAGTCAGGAAGCCGACGCACCTTGTTCAGCTCAAGGCACGGCGCGGGCTGGCAGGTGATTTTTCGCCGGCAAGCCGGTGAGCCAAGCCTGCGGGATAGAGCTCCAGCCCCTTGGCGTCCAGTTCCGCAAGCGAAACCCATTTGGCAAGCGCTTGGGTCTCGTCGCTTTCTTCAAAAATCAGGGCATCCATCTTGTAGTAGCTGCTGTCATGAAAATGGGCATGGCACGCAAAGACAATCTCGTGGCCCATCACCCCATGGTGCTCAAAGATGTTCTCAAAAACGAAGTGTGTATCCAAAAGCGTGATGCGCGCACCGAGTTCTTCCAGAAACTCCCGTTGCAAGGCATCCCGCCAGGGTTCACCAAACTCAACGGTGCCCCCGAGCGGCCGCATGCCGGTAACCCGTCCGCTATCGTCATACACATCGCACAACAGAAGCGCATCGTCCTGCCAGATCAGGGCATGTGCCTTCACCGTTATGAAATTTGCCGGGCGCCAGACTGGCATCATGAAGCTCCAACTTTAGGGTACGGACTCATAAATGAAGTTGATTTGGTTTGGATCGTTTTGACCAGCGGCACGGAGCGAAAGTGCAGGAAATGTTGTTCATTTTCAAGCCGTTCGCGACGAAGCAGATGGCCAAAAAGACCAAATCCGAAGGACGGTAAAATGGCTTCATAGATTGGTCTGTACCCTATAGTGCCGTTCACGTGGATAGCCCTAAAAATTCACACAGTCACCGGGTGCTGCAAGCAAAATCCGCCTCGTCGCATTGAAGCACGCGCCCCCCTCTGCTATGCCGCAGCCATATTCCCTTCCACATGAGGTCTTGCCCGCGATGATCCCGCGCTATTCCCGTCCCGACATGGTTTCCATCTGGTCTCCGGAATCGAAATTCCGTATCTGGTTCGAGATCGAGGCCCATGCCTGCGATGCGCTTGCGGACCTCGGCGTCATCCCGAAGGAAGCCGCCGCAACGATCTGGGAAAAGGGCGGCAACGCGACATTCGATATCGACCGCATTGACGAAATCGAGCGCGAAACCAAGCACGACGTCATCGCTTTCCTCACCCATCTGGCTGAAATTGTCGGACCTGACGCCCGTTTCGTGCACCAGGGCATGACGTCCTCGGACGTTTTGGACACATGCTTCAATGTCCAGCTTGTCAAGGCGACCGATATCCTTCTTGAGGACATGGATGCGCTGCTGGGCGCTCTCAAGCGCCGCGCAATGGAACACAAGAATACGGTGTGTATCGGCCGGTCCCACGGCATCCATGCTGAGCCCGTCACCTTCGGCCTGAAGATGGCGGAAGCCTATGCCGAGTTCGACCGCTGCAAGAAACGCCTTCTCGCCGCGCGCGAGGAAATCGCCACCTGTGCAATTTCCGGAGCTGTCGGCACCTTCGCGAATATCGACCCGCGTGTTGAAGAGCATGTTGCTAAGGCCATGGGCCTCGTTGCCGAACCCGTGTCAACGCAGGTTATCCCGCGCGACCGGCATGCGATGTATTTTGCTACGCTTGGCGTGATCGCATCCTCCATTGAGCGGGTCGCCACGGAAGTCCGGCACCTGCAGCGCACCGAAGTGCTGGAGGCCGAGGAATTCTTCTCTAAAGGTCAGAAGGGTTCTTCCGCCATGCCGCACAAGCGAAACCCGGTTCTCACCGAGAACCTGACCGGACTTGCCAGGCTTGTGCGTGGATATGCCGTTCCGGCCATGGAAAATGTCGCCCTGTGGCACGAGCGCGACATCTCCCATTCGTCCGTGGAACGCATGATCGGACCCGACGCCACCGTCACGCTTGACTTCGCTCTTGCCCGCCTTACCGGTGTCATCGACAAGCTGATGGTCTATCCGGAGCGCATGATCGGCAATATGGACCGCCTCGGCGGGTTGGTTCATTCCCAGCGCATCCTGTTGGCGCTGACCCAGGCAGGCTCCTCGCGCGAAGACGCCTACCGCCTCGTACAGCGCAATGCCATGAAAGTCTGGGACAGTTATCAGGTCGCCGGCTCCGCCTCGGTCGATTTCCTCACCGAATTGCTGGGCGACGAGGACGTTCGAAAGTACTTGTCCGAAGACGAAATTCGCGACCGCTTTGACCTCGGATACCACACCAAGAATGTCGACGTGATTTTCAAGCGCGTCTTCGGGGAGAGCTGAGGCCGTTTCGTTTCAATGAAAGTCTTCGACTTGACGCTGTCCCGGCCTTGAGCCGGGACCTCGTTCTGAGCATGACGCAATGGACCCCTGCCCAAGGCCGGGGACGCAAAGAGCAGATACATCGACTGACATCGGTCAAACAGGCCAACATTTTAATGACACTCATCACCGGAGTTCTTCATGAAAATCGCGGTTATCTCGGACATTCACGGAAACCTTCTCGCGCTTGAAGCCGTTCTGGCCGACTTGAAAGCCGAAAGCCCGGACATCATCGTCAACCTCGGCGATTGCGTTTCAGGTCCGCTTTGGCCCGAAGAGACCGGGACCATCCTGCGTGAAACCAACTGGCCGACCGTTCGCGGCAATCACGATCGATACCTCCTTGACGATCCGGTCGAGAAAATGGGACCGACCGACCGCTTCAGCATTGAACGCTTGTCGTCGGAAAACCTCGACTGGCTGAAAACAACCCAGCCTGTCATCCGTCTGAACGACGAGGTGTTTCTGTGCCATGGGACGCCCAGGGAAGACGACAGGTACCTGACCGAAAAGGTCGAGGGTCCGAAAGGGCATCTTCCCGACGAGGATGTCCTGCTGAGTGAAATCAAAGAGGAGAGTTCACCCGTCATCTGCTGCGGCCACACCCATATTCCACGATTGATCCGGCTTAAGGCGACGGGCCAGACAATTCTCAATCCTGGAAGCGTTGGCTTGCCGTCCTATGAGGACAACCATCCCCAACGTCACAAGATGGAAGTCGGCAGCCCTCACGCCCGCTACGCCCTGATGACAAAAACCGGGGGCAACTGGAACTTTCACGAAAAGATCCTCGCCTACGACTGGGACGCAGCCAGCCGCGAAGCGGAAAAAAACGGGCGCTCCGGCTGGGCAAGGGCCCTTGCGCACGGTTTTTACGGTCCCCTATCCTGATGCCGACAGATTTTGAACCCTGGGGTGCGGTATGAAAATTTCAGAGACGGACATCTTGCTGATTCCCGGTTACGGCCAACCGCTTCCCGGTCACTGGATCCTGCGCTGGCGCGACAAGATGACAACGGCGCGCGTCGTTAAGCAGGCCGAACTGCATGCCCCGACAAAACGGGAGTGGCTGGAAACGCTCGAAAAGGAAGTGGATGCCGCCGAAAGACCGGTCGTTCTTGTTGCCCATTCGCTCGGCTGCATCCTGGTGGCCCACGCAACGCACGCGCTGAAGGACAAGGTCAAGGGCGCCTATCTCGTGGCGCCGTCGGACTGGGACCGGGACGGCCTGGTCGAAGAATTCGACGGCGGCGATTTCAAACCGATCCCCCGCGACCCCCTTCCCTTTCCGGGACATGTTGTTGCCAGCCGCAACGATCCCTACTGCGACTTTGAGCGTGCTCAGGACCTCGCCAATGCCTGGGGGACAACCTTTCAGGATGCAGGAGAAGCCGGCCACATCAACCTGGAAAGCGGCCATGGTCCCTGGCCGGAAGGCATGATGTCTTTTGCCCATTTTATGAAACGGCTCGGATGACGTTGCCTGCTGCTCGATCGCCTGGCGTTCCGAAGTGTCGCCTCACGGCCATGGTTGGTCCGTACCCTGGATTGACGTTGCACTGAGACATGTCACGAAACAGCTATGAAGTTCGTCAATCCGCTCCCGTTCGTCAGAGACATTGAGCATTCAAAAGCTTTTTATGTCTCCGTCTTGAAGCTCGAGGTCCTGGAGGATCACGGGGATTTTGTGCGCTTCGCAAACGGGTTTGCGCTTCATTGTGGCAAATCGCTGTTTCAAACAGTTTTTGGCAAGGAACCGGCAGAGACAGTCCCGTACGGACGGCAAAACCTCGTGCTCTATTTTGAAGACGACGATATCGACGAAGCTTTCGATCGGATTTCGCCCCATGTCGAGCTTATTCATCCAATTGAGAGCCAGTCATGGGGACAGAGGGTCTTCCGCTTCTATGATCCTGATCGCCACATCGTGGAAGTCGGCGCTCCCCAATAACCGGGAAGTTCAGCTCACCTGACACGGTGCCGGTTTCGCGATCTTGGCGTTTGGACAGTCGAGGGTACGGACTCATAAATGAAGTCAATTTGGTTTGGATCGTTTTGACCAGCGGCAAGGAGCGAAAGCGCAGGAAATGTGGTTCATTTTCAAGCCTTTCGCGACGAAGCAGATGGTCAAAACGGCCAAATCCGAAGGACGGCAAAATGGCTTCACCTCGCGGCGTCAACGCGCTTGACCGGGCATAAAGCCCGCTCTTCACACGCTTCCTTGCGTGATTTCGCCATTTATGCCGCCAAATCGGCTTCATTTATGGGTCCGTACCCTAGTATCCTGCTTTGGGTCCGTCGCTTGGCTCAAGCCAACTGATCTCATCCAAGGCACTTCTTGCGGCGTGATCCAGCAGCATCGTGTCGACCCCGTGCGACATCAATCGATACCCTTGCGAAATGGCCTGCTCCACCTTTTCCCCGCTGAGGCAGAAAATACCGGCAAGCTTGCCGGCTTCACGTGTCTTGGCAGCGATCTCGCCACAGATGCGCGCTGTCTCTTCACCATCCGGGTCCAGCGCACTGCCCTGTGAAAGTGACAGGGACAGATCACTCGGTCCGACAAAGATACCATCCAGCTCCGGAACCGAGAGGATGTCGTCGAGGGCTTCAACTGCCTCCCGTGTTTCGATCATCGCAAGGGCGAGCGTCTGACGGTTGGCGTTTTCAAGGTACTCTTCATTGGATTGTCCGGACAGCATGGTCGCCCGGTACGGCGACCAGCTCCGCTCGCCGGCTGGCGGATACTTGATGGAACGGGCAAACGCCTCTGCTTCTGCTCTCGAATTGATCATCGGAGCTATGATGCATTCTGCGCCCATATCGACGAGGCGGCTGCCCATCGCATTGTCACCAACGGGAATGCGGGCAATACGGTGTGCGCCGCCAAGAGCAGTAAGAGCGAACGAATCGACAGCCGCGTCGAAATCGAACATCCCGTGCTGCAGATCAAGTGTCACGGCCTCATAGCCGGCTCTGGCAAGCAGTTCCGGCACCATCGGTGCCGACAACAGGCACCAACTCGTAATGACCGGTTGTCCGGCCCGTAATTTGTCGGCAAGAAACGATCTTTCAGACACAAGCAACTTCCTTCAAAGCAATTCAACCGGACACTCGGTCGATCCCGCCTATGACGCGAAGACCGGGCAGTGACCCGTGGTATCCGACAAGCGTCCGGAAAACGAGTGCTTTTTTCCCGCACGGCGCCAAACGAGCCCCATTTCGTCTCCACCCCTGCGCGGCCGGCCGACGTCGGCCAGTTGGGTTCCTGGGGAAATAGTTTTTTGACATAATTGACAAACTATTTTGCAAGTGGGAGAAGCGACAGCGTCGGCGTTCACTCAATGCTGGGCAGGTCCACAAGACCTTACCGAAGACCTGCGCTCTTCGGCGACCCAAAGGAAAAATAATGACAGCAAAATCTTCAATCGTCGCGGCCGCACTTCTCGCAACCGCATTTTCGGTCTCCGCACACGCGGAAGATCTGGCATTCGGTCTCATCAACGAAACCGACGTCGCGATAACCGGGTTCTATGTGTCACCAGCAGACTCAAACAACTGGGAAAGCAATCTGATGAGCGGCGGTTACCTTGACGGCGGATACGAAATCGACGTGTTGATCCAAGACGGTTTGTCGACCTGCGTATACGACATCCGTGCGGATTTCGAGGATGGCGAGATCTATGAGGACTATGACCTGAACCTCTGCGATCTGGGCGCCTACACTTTCGAATAAGGGGCCTTGAGCTTCGAATGAAGGCTATACGCCCGCCGAAACCGGCGGGCGTTCCCTTTTGAACGCCAAAACTGAAAAACAGGTTGGAATTTTCCATTTTGCTTGACCATGAGTGCTGCTTTTCTTACTCTAAGTCATTGCAATTTTTATATTTTGAAAAATGTTTCAATCTGTAGCAATACTCGCGCTAATTTCGGCGTTTTTCTACAGCGTAGCAATGGTTGCGATGAAGTCCCATGCGGAGCTGCCAAGCATCGGTCTGGCACTGATCATTGGAGCCGCACTCCTCACGGCAGGCGCTTTCGAAGTGTTTGCCTTGAGGCAGGAAAGACTGGGTCTGATTTATGTCGGCATCCTGGGTGCGGAAGTTATCTTCATCGGTGCTATGGCGCACTTGCATTTCGGTGAGAGTTACTCGGCCCGCGAACTCACCGGCATGGGGCTGGTCCTGATAGGAACAGCGATCGCCTGGACCTGACTTTCAGGTTCGTGACCGGATACGCCTGGAACGTCTTGAGATCGGAGCACCCACCCGGGTCGCGTCCGCACTAAACTGCTGCGTCCGCTTTCCGGCCTCCGGGCGGCCATCTTGGCATCTCAGGCGTGGACCAATTTCACGCAAACGAAGCACTTTGTCGCCCCCATGCCTGAAGGTTGCCGAGCCTCAAAGCAGAGCATTTTGATTGAAAGCAACGGGTCACTTTTTTGGACCACAAAAAACGCCCGCCGTTTCCAGCGGGCGTTCCAGTATTGAACTTTAACTGCGCTCAGGCTCAGCCTTCGTTTTGAAGCTGCTCGATCGCGGTTGACATCAGTTCATCCATGTTGCGGCGAATCTGATGGTCTGACTGCTCAACGTTATTGGTATCAAAGTCTGCCCGGATCTTGCGGAAGACGTCTTCGTCACCCGGCTCTTCGAAATCTGCACGGACGACTTCCTTGGCGTATTCCTCGGCTTTTTCGCCTTCATAGCCCAGCAGTCCGGCGGCCCAAAGGCCCAAAAGCTTGTTGCGGCGCGCGGTTGCCTTGAACCGCAGCTCCTCGTCATGCGCGAATTTGTTTTCAAATCCCTGTTCGCGCTTGTCGAATGTGCTCATACTCTTCGTCTCCTGAACTGCGCTCGTGCACTGTTCCCCATATGGGGTCTGTTTGGCCTCTTGCATATCCCCGCAGGCCCGGCAAATCAACGCAGTAGATACACACTTGCGTCAAAAGCACTATAAAGCTGCAATTACCGTGGGAGTATGACCGCGTTGGAAAAACATAAGATTGTACTTTTGCCGCTCTTCGGGTAAGTTCCGCGCCGCAAAACAGGGATTGCAGCCTCATTGGCACCTGCCGGTCGACCAGGATAGGTCCCGCGGAAATTTGACGAGGTTCGCGACTCCCCTTCAATGGTTTCACGAAAAACACGGTATAGCCCATGAACCGCCGCCGGCGCATCTATGAAGGTAAAGCAAAGATTCTGTATGAAGGTCCGGAACCGGGAACACTGGTTCAGCACTTCAAGGACGATGCGACCGCTTTCAACAACAAGAAACATGAAATTGTCGACGGCAAGGGTGTTCTCAACAACCGTATTTCCGAGTTCATCTTCAATCACCTGAACGCCATCGGCATTCCGACCCATTTCATCCGCCGCATGAACATGCGCGAACAGCTGATCCGTGAAGTTGAGATCATTCCGCTGGAAGTCGTGGTTCGCAATGTCGCTGCCGGTTCCATCGCCAAGCGCCTGGGCCTGGAAGAAGGCACGCAGCTGCCGCGCTCCATCATCGAGTTCTATTACAAGAATGACGAACTGGACGATCCAATGGTCGCCGAAGAGCATATTACTGCCTTCGGTTGGGCGACGCCCCAGGAGTTGGACGACATGATGGCCCTCGCCATCCGTGTGAACGATTTCCTGTCCGGCCTGTTCCTTGGTGTCGGTATCCGCCTGGTCGATTTCAAGATCGAATGCGGCCGCCTGTTCGAGGGCGACATGATGCGCATTGTCGTTGCCGACGAAATCTCGCCCGACAGCTGCCGCTTGTGGGACATTGAGACCAACGACAAGATGGACAAGGACCGCTTCCGCCGCGATCTCGGCGGCATGCTGGAGGCCTACCAGGAGGTCGCCAAGCGCCTCGGCATCATGATCGGCAACGAGCGGCCGATAAATTCCGGCCCGACGCTGGTCCAGTGAGACGAAAACCCCCGCAATCCGAAAGATTGACGGGGGTTTTTTCATTCTCGCGCCTTCCTCCCTTCCAGAACCGGACAAGCTGGTGTAAGGAGCCACGAAAGCGGCCCGCCCGACTTGATGGAGACAAAAACACATGAAAGCACGCGTCATCGTCACCTTGAAAAACGGTGTTCTCGATCCCCAGGGAAAGGCCATCGAAGGCGCTCTTGGGGGGCTCGGCTTCGATGACGTCGGCTCCGTCCGCCAGGGCAAGGTCTTCGACGTGGAACTCAGCGGTTCGGACAAGGAGGCCGCCAGGTCGGAACTGGAAGCCATGTGCGAGAAACTGCTCGCCAACACCGTGATTGAAAACTACGCGATCGAGATCGCCTGAACCCCGGATCCGGATGATGGATGACGATACCCGCAAAGCCATAACCTTCATGGCGATCAAGGCGGCGGTCTTTATCCTGGTTCCGGCCCTTGCGGCGATCATCGCCGTCTTTGTCCTGCTCTAGAAAATCGGGATCGGAACATGAAAACCGCCGTAATCGTTTTCCCAGGCTCCAACCGCGACCGCGACATGTTTCACGCCCTGGAGCTCATCACCGGTGCGCGGCCTCAAAGCGTCTGGCACACCGAAAGCACCCTGCCCGATGTCGACCTTGTCGTCGTTCCAGGCGGCTTTTCCTATGGCGATTATCTGCGTTCAGGCGCCATTGCCGCGCGGTCGCCCATTCTGAAGGATCTTGTCGCCAAAGCTGAAAGCGGCGTGTCCATTCTGGGTGTCTGCAACGGTTTTCAGATCCTGACAGAAGCGGGCCTCCTGCCCGGCGCCCTGATGCGGAACGCGGGCCTGACATTCGTCTGCAAGGAAGTGAAAATGGAAACGGTCAACAACGCGACCCGTTTCTCGTCCAAATTCACCAAGGGGCAAGTCTGGCGCTGCCCGGTCGCACATCACGACGGCAATTATTTTGCTGATGCCGATACACTGAAACAGATCGAGGACAGCGGCCAGGTCGTTTTCAGATATGCAGACGGCACCAATCCGAACGGGTCAATCAACAACATCGCCGGGATAACAAATCAAAAGGGCAATGTTCTCGGCATGATGCCGCACCCGGAAAACCTGGTGGAAGCGCTCAACGGTGGGCTGGACGGACGGCTGCTTTTCGAAAGTCTTCTCGACCAGGCGGCCTGAACACTCGAAAGGACGAAGCAATGAAGGACCTGGAACTGGACAAGGACGTCAGGTCTCGCCTCGCCGATCAGATCCGGCGCTATCTCGACGATGAGCTCGAAGTCGAGATCGGCAATATGGACGCCGAGTTCCTGATCGATTTTCTGAGCGGTTCTCTTGGCGCCCACTTTTATAATCTTGGCCTGAAAGACGCGCTCGCTCTTTTCTCGCGCAAGGCCGAAGATGTCGCCGACGAAGTGTACGCCCTGGAGAGAAAAGTCGAAGACCGGCGCTGAGCGCCGGTCCCGGTTCGTCAGGTCCCGTTTCGCCATGTCTCGGCGTTGGCCGGGCCTCTGTTTTCGGTCGCCTCAGCGCTTTTGCCGCAATAAGTCTGCAAGCACAGTCACATCGGCAAGGCCGACCGTTTTCCAGGCCGTTTCAATCAGGCGATCCTGACCCGGCCCGTCGAGCAACCCTTCGCAGCACGAACGCACCTTTCCTTCGAGCTCAGCGTCGCTCATCGGGTTTTCCGGACCGCCGCGATAGCGCTCATCCGCCCAGCCGGCGACCTCAGTACCATCGTTCAGTTCGATCGTGATCCGCGAGCGCATGACGTCAAAGCCCTGTGCTTCGATCTCCTGGTCGAGTTCTGTGCGGATCCGCCGCTGCATCGCCTGCATGGCCTCGCTCTCCACGAACTCATCGGAAAACTCGCGTTTGCCGGCCTTGCGCGCAAGAGCGATCATGGCGAGAGCCGCCGGCAGGGAGAACTTGGCTTGCAGATGGTTTGCGGCAATCGGATAGCGGATCGGCTTCAAAATGTTGGTACCGGCATGCACGGTAACCCCTCTGATCGTCTCGGGCGCGATATCTGCATCCGTTACCAGCCGCAACATGAGATCAATTGTCGGATGGGTCAGGACACCACAGGGATAGGGCTTGATCGAGACGCCGGGCTCCAGAATTGTCCAGGTCCTGCCGAAGCCCTGGCTGACTTTTTCCTGACTGATGCCCCCACCCTGAACGGCAAAGAAACCCCATGGACCGTCAAGTGCCTGAGGATCTGCCGTGTAGCCACGGCTCGCCAGAAGGGCGGCAGTGATGCCGTTTTCACAGGCCCGTCCGACATGGAGCGGTTTGGTCATTGTGCCGAAGTTGCAGCGAATACCGGCTGCAAGGCTCGCTGCGATCCCGAAGCCCCAGCGCAATTTGTCCCCGGTCAGGCCAAGCAATTTCGCGGCTGCGGCGTAGGCACCGAATGTACCGACCGTACCGCTGGAATGCATGCCGCGCATATAATGCTGCGGCAACATCCACTCCGATATCTTGCACTCGACTTCGAAGCCCGTCAGGAAGGCCAGCATGAATGTCTTGCCGTCAACATTGCCGAGCTTCTGCGCCATGACGAGCGACGCGGTCAAAGGCGGTATCGTTGGATGCGTCAGAAGACCATAGATATGCGCCGGATCGACACTGACCTGGCTGTCGTCCCAGTCATGGGCGTGACCGGAGGTCCCCAGGACACGGGCTGCCATGGGCGCCGGAACACGCATTTCCTGGCCGATGACACGGGCATCGGCGCGCCCGCCCGTGTCCATGGCTTCCTCGATCAGGATCTCGACCATCTCGTGATCAGAACCTGCGACGAAGAGGCCGAGCCCGTCCAGCACGCAGCGTGTCCCGAGCCGGATGGCCTCTTCCGGCAAGTCGTCAAAGCTGACGGTTTCCACGAAGTCCGCCGCTGCGTCCGTGACGGCGATGTCTTCGGGTATGTCTGCAAAGATGTTCCTGGCAACAGACATTGGGAATGATCCTTCTATTCAGATAGTTCGGGGATTGGGGAATGCGCTCGCGTCACTCGTTGCCGTGTGCCAGGCGATCCGCTTCCTCGCGTTTTCTCGATTTGATGAGCCGGCCGATAGGCGTCGAAAAGATGCTGACGACGGCAAGGATGAAGAAAAACACCGCGATTGGCCGCGTGAAAAACTTCCACGCATCCTGATCGAACAGGATCATCGACTGGGCGAGTGAATTCTCCACGAGGTGTCCAAGAACCAGGCCCATGATGATGGGTGCCGGCGAGAAACCTGCCCGGTTGAGGAAGTAGCCGATAAAGCCCGCAATCAGCATGATGTAGACATCGTTGAGCGATTGCCCCACGCCGAAGGCGCCGACGACACACAGGCAGAACACGGCCGGCCAGAGGAACTGGCGCGGGATCAGCGAGATCCGGGAGAAGTAGCGCGCTCCGACCAGCCCGAAGGCAAGGAACACGAAGTTCGCCAACAGCATCGCAAAGAAGATCGCATAGAGCAGGTTCGGCTGGTTTTCGAACAGATAGGGCCCGGGACGCAGCCCGTGGATCTGCAGACCACCGAGAATGACGGCAGCCGTTGCCGAACCGGGAATGCCGAGCGCAAGGGTGGGCACCATGGCACCGCCCGTGGCCGCATTGTTGGCAGCTTCAGGTCCTGCAACGCCTTCAAGTTCGCCCTTGCCGAAGTTCTCCTTGTTCTTGGACCAGCGCTTGGCTTCGTTGTACCCGATCATCGCCGCGACAGTGCTGCCCTCGGCCGGCAGAATGCCGACAAAAGTTCCGATGCCGGAAGAACGCAGGATGGTTTTCCAGACGCGCTTGAAGTCGTCGACTGTTGGCAGCTTGAGGGCCGACATCGCGAACCGCTCGAGAGGACGGTCCTTTTGTCCGGCCTGGTCCAGCAATTCAGCCATAGCGAACAAGCCGATAAGCACTGGAATAAAGCTGATCCCTTCGTAGAGCTCGGGAACGCCGAACGTGAAGCGTTCAACACCCGTGGTCAGATCCACCCCGACGGTGGCGATGAGAACACCGAACGCTCCGCCGATCAGGTTCTTGATCGCGGATTTGCCGCTGATCGAAGCCAGCATCGAAAGGCCGAAAACGGTCAGCGCGAAATATTCGGGGGGCCCGAACCTGTAGGCGATCGTCGCCAGGAAGGGCGCAGCAAAAATCAGCACGAACAGACTGAAGACGCCGCCGGCAACGCTCGAGGCTGCCGCCATGCCGAGCGCCCGGCCCGCCTGGCCGTTTTTCGCCAGCGGATACCCGTCGAAAGCAGTCGCTGCTGCAGGTGGCGCTCCCGGCGCATTGATGAGGATCGCGGTGATTGACCCGCCGAACGTTCCGGCGCAATAGAGCGCGGCGAGCATTGCAATCGCCGGTATCGGGTCAAGATAGATCGTGAACGGCAGCAACAGTGCCACTGCCATGGAGCTTGAAAGACCGGGCAACGCACCGACAAGAACGCCAACGAGGGTTCCGGCGCAGATGAGAAGCAAGGTCTGTGGCTGCAGGATTTCGAGCAGGCCGCCAACGAGCATTTCCATGGGCCCCTCCCTTAGCTGAGGAATGCCAGCGGTCCGAGCGGAAGCCGCAGACCGAGCAGGATTTGAAAGACGATGTAAATCGCGACGGGAACGGCAACGGCGAAGAGCGCGACAAGTTTGAAGTCACGCGCGCCCCAAAGCAGCGGCAGCGAACCGCAAACCAGAAAGAACGTCAGGGGAACGCCGATAAATGGGGTTGCAAAGGCCGCAGCTCCGAGAAGTCCGGCGGTTGCCCACATCTTCCAGGGCGGCATATCCGACGAGGTTTTCTCACCGCTGCGAAGACCTTGCGCAATCATGAGGACAGCCAGGGCTGCAATCACGCTGAGAACAAGACGCGGCATATGGGTCGCAGGCATGCCTTGTGCCGCTCCCAATGGATCGCTGTCAAATGTCGTAGTCACATAATAAAGTGCGGCGCACAGGATCAAGATGAGGCACCCGGGCACCAGATCCTTCGGAAAAGTCATGGCACATCCTCCCTTGCCAGCGCGGCGCACACCGGTTTGGCATGCGCCGCAAAGACCCGTTTGATTATTTTCTCAGGCCAAGATCGCCGAGAGTCTGGTAGATGTTGGCGTACATGGAGCGGATCTGCTCATCCCACTCTTCGGCTCCGCCAATGGAGGTGTTGTCCAGACCGATACCTTCCAGATAAGCTTGGTAGGTGCCGTGGTTCATGGCCTTCAGAAGCTTTTCTTCCAGCGCCGCAACGCGCTCGTCCGGCGTGTCAGCCATGACAACGATGCCGCGAACGGTAGAGAAATTGACGTCTTCGACGCCCAATTCCGCAAGTGTCGGTGTGTCCGGAAGGGCTGACAGTCGCTTGGTGGCCATCACGGCAAGCGGAATGAAGTCGCCCGATTCAATTCCATCAACTGCTTCACCATAGTTCAGGCCGGCCGCCTGGATGTTTCCGCCCATCAGGTTGGTCACCATCGCACCGCCGCCGTCAAAAGGCACATAGGCGATTTTCACGCCGGATTTGTTGGAGAACGTGATCGCCGCGATGTGATCGATCCCTCCGGCCTGCGTGCCACCCCACTTGATCGGCGCTTTTTCACCGGCTGCCTTCAGATCTTCAAAAGACGTAATACCCGAGCTCTTGGAAACGACGAGAATAATGGGATCGTCGGTAGAGCGCACAACACCCTTGATTTCGTCGACGCTGATCGGCGCCCGGCCCCGGGCCATGGTGATCAGGTGCGTCGGAGTGATTGCCATGAGGGTATGACCGTCGGCGGGCTTGCCGGAGACATATGACATGGCAACGGTGCCGCCTCCACCCTTCTTGATCTGCACGAATGCATCGGTTCCAAGCTCACGGCGCGCCCGGATCAGCATCGTGCGCGCTGTGGTATCGGTGCCGCCACCAGCAGAGGCGTGAGTTACGACTTCGACTGGTTGAGAAGGAAAGTCGTTCGCCAGGCCCTGCCCGGCCATAAGCGCAAGTGTGGTTGCGGCAATCGCCGCTGATTTCAGAAAAGTCATTCGATCCTCCCATCGATTTGGGCACGACGCACGAAGTCGAGCGTCAATGGGAGCGCAACCTAAATTGCAAACTGTAAACTGTCAACAGTTTTCAATTTTGTTTTTTGGCTGACCTCTGCGTTCAGATCTCACCTGCTTAAGCTTTGGGTCTAGGAAGGTGCGGACATGCGTGCCCAGCCACCGGCAACGTGCCGGCGCATGGCGCTGTCTGCCGCTGCTGCGTCACGGGCCAGCAGTGCATCAATGATGGCGCGGTGCTCCTGGTTGGAAACGAGGAGATTGCCTTTTTGAACAAGTCCTCGGCGCCGGAACAAATGGAGTTGGTTGACGATCCAGCGGTAACTTTGCTGCAAGGCCGGGTTTTCAGCCGCGCTCACCAGCAAACCGTGGAAATCGAGATTGAGAGTGTAATAGCGGGACAGATTCCCCTCTCCTGCCGCAACATCCATTTTTTCAACGAGTTTCAAAAGGTTGTCCAGCATCTCGTCGCTCGCACGCTCAACGATCAGTCGGCCCGTGAGACCGGCAAGCGCGCCGCGGACCTCGTAAAGATCGCGGGCTTCCTCAAGCGTCATTTCCCGCACATACATGCCGTGATTGGTAGCACTGACGAGCAATCCGGCCTGTTCCAGACTTCTGCAGGCTTCGCGGATCGGTCCCCTGCTGACGCCGAGACGGCCCGCTAACGCGCTTTCATTGATCCGGTCGCCGGCTTCCAGCTCCCCCGAAATGATCATCTCCTCGATCGCCTCAAGCACAATCGTGCTCAGGGTTTTGGAGCGGCGGCGGCTGATCTGTTCGAGCGCCGAGTTGCTGGATGATTCATTGGACATGGCTGAAAAATAAGGCCTGGCTGAAAACTGTCAACGATAATGCAACACCAGTCGCACGGCGCTTGGGCGGTGCTTGATCGGTTTCAGGCGGCCTGTTTGCGCTTTTGCTTCGGTGGATAGCCAAACCGTCGCGAAAAGGCCCTCGAAAACGCCGCCGGGCTGGAGAATCCGCAAAGGGTGGCGACCGACTTGACCTGGCGCCCGGTCTCAAGTTCTGCGCGCGCAATATCCAGCCGCCAGTTGGAGAGGTAACCCATCGGTGTTGCGCCCACCAGATCCTTGAAGGTGACGGCAAACTGGGTGCGGGACATGCCCGCGGTTTCCGCGAGTTTTTCCAGCGTCCAGGTTTCTCCCGGTGCTTCGTGAATTGCAACGAGCGCTGCCGCGATCCGCGGATGGGCCAAACCATTCAACAATCCGGTATCCGCCTTGCCCTCTTCCATTGCATGACGCAAGAGCCGGATCACAACGACCTCGCACAGGCGCTGAAAGGCCGCCTGCCCTCCGCACCGTGGTGTCGTTGCTTCCTCTATGAGCGGCGTCACAACAGCCGTCAGATAGGGTTCTTCAGAAAGAGGCACCGAAATACAAGCAGGCAGCGCATTGATCAGCTGCTTGCCGATCCCCGTGATCGTAATATGTGCAGCCACCAGAGGCGTTTCGCCAGGTTGAGGGGCAGTCTCGGGAAAATCCTGGATTGCCTCATCCCGGAGCGGAGAAAACACCAGCCGGAGCGCGCCGTCCCGATGCGTAAAGATGACCAGATTGGCGGCACCTATGTTCGGCTCTTCGACAAGTGCATTGACCACATGCACCCTCAGTCGGTCGATAAGCGATGACAGCCGATCCAGTTTCCCGCTGAATGACGTTCGGTATGCTACGGGCACTTTCGTACTCCTGATCATCTTTTTAGGATGTTTCTTCTTCATCCGTTCGCTATTTTAAGCCTATAGAGAGGCAAATGTGAAGCCTTGGTCCAACCAGCATGAGGAAAAAGATGCTTGTCCCACGTCAGCAGGTCCCTGGCCTCGCCGTAGAAACCCTGAATTCCGGTTCGTTCGATCTCGCACAAGACGGCGCGGAGTTTGCCACGCTCGTTGTTTTTTATCGCGGTCTTCATTGCCCGATCTGTGCGTCCTACCTCAAAGAACTTGGCCGCCTCACCGATGACTTCGCTGCAAAGGGCGTCAAGACCATCGCAATCTCATCCGACGACCAGGACCGCGCCCAGAAGATGGCGGACAAGGTCGGTATCGATAGTCTGCGCTTCGGCTACGGCCTTCCGCTGAGTGTCGCGAAGGAATGGGGCCTTTATATCTCCACCAGCCGCGGCACCACATCCATCGGCATCGAAGAGCCGGCCCTCTTCTCCGAACCGGGCGTTTTCCTGGTGCGGGGTGACGGCACACTCTATTTCGCATCTGTTCAGACGATGCCTTTCGTTCGCCCGCATTTCCAGGAAATGGTCGGTGCGCTCGACTTCGTCCAAAAGAACGACTACCCGGCCCGCGGCGAATATACCGGCGCGGTCTGAGTGTCGTACCTCCGGGCCGGGATCCCACTCCCGGTCCGGGGTCAGACATTACCTGCAAGACTTGATTGTCCGAATAGTCTCCCGCACCGCCGAAAAGCGCCGGGCAATAGCGTTAATTTTCTTGGTTTTTCAGTATAGCTTCTTAGTCTAGCGCGCCTGATACAGCGGCATTGCGGTTGCGGGGGCATTCGAATATCCCCAAAAGACCCAGGTTTTTTCCTCAACTTTATGTTATCGAACGCTGTTCGATGACAGCTCAGTTATAACACTTAAATATTTGAATTTATTGAGAAAAAAGAAAAAGACCCTGACATCTACGCCGAGCCGAAACCGCTCAGGCGAGATGGAGATACCGAGATTTACCTAAACTTTTAATCATATTGAGTCGTTATTCTTTACAATCCTATTGCAACCTATTACTCTACGTATCGTTGTTTTTAAACTACTATATCAAAAGTATTACCTGATACTAAAAAGACGAACACACAATGGAACCCAGTGACAAAGCAATAGTGTTTTGCAAGAAAATTCTTGACAAAAACAGATCGAGCCACGGTTTGACCATGCAACTAGACAATCACACTGACGCTTTAACAGAGCTGACCCCGGAACGCCTTTTGCTGCGTCTCATGCGACTGGAAAACACGGTCCAGGAGCTCCGCCAGCAAACCACGTTCAAGGACAGGGAAATCAAGCGCCTGGAAACGCAAATGCGCGAGTGGCAACAGGTCACTTTGAAACTCCAGTCGCGGGTCGCCAAGCGAGCATAATATTGATGTGGTGCGATGGCCGCGCCCCTCGCGGCCAAATAGCCCAAGCGCTTTCAATCGGACCGGGATCTTGATAAGGCCCCGGTGACAGGGTGCAGTTGAACATAAGAGCGTTCGCGCAGCGGCTTTGTAGCCGCACTGTCGGGGTGAGACAGCCTTGTCCCGCCTCCATGAAACAAAGTTTCGCCCTTCCCCTCCCTTTTCCAGACGCAATCTGCTAAACGGCGGCAACACTGCCCGGCCGTACCCGTTCGGCCATTCGCAGCAGCCCCAACGTAGCGGAACGCCATGATCCCGAACGACATCAAGATCACGCCCGACCTGATTGCTTCCCACGGCCTGAAACCGGATGAATATGAGCGCATCCTGGACCTGATCGGACGAGAACCGACCTTTACCGAACTCGGAATCTTCTCGGCCATGTGGAACGAACACTGTTCCTACAAATCTTCGAAGAAATGGCTGAAAACACTGCCTACCGAAGGCCGGCGCGTGCTTCAAGGCCCGGGTGAAAATGCCGGTGTCGTCGATATAGGCGATGGTCAGGCCGTGGTCTTCAAGATGGAGAGCCACAACCACCCGTCTTATATCGAGCCGTATCAGGGAGCTGCGACTGGTGTCGGCGGTATCCTGCGCGATGTCTTTACCATGGGTGCCCGTCCCGTCGCGGCGATGAATGCACTGCGATTCGGCGAACCGGAGCATCCACGCACCCGTCATCTTGTTTCCGGAGTCGTTTCCGGCGTCGGCGGCTACGGCAACTCATTCGGCGTCCCGACCGTGGGCGGCGAAGTCGAGTTTCATGCCCGCTACAATGGCAATTGTCTGGTAAACGCCTTCGCGGCCGGACTTGCCCGGTCCGATGCGATTTTTCTCTCCAAGGCGGAAGGCATCGGCTTGCCGGTCGTCTATCTCGGCGCCAAGACCGGTCGCGACGGGGTTGGCGGCGCAACGATGGCATCTGCGGAGTTCGACGATACGATCGAGGAAAAGCGCCCGACAGTTCAGGTCGGCGATCCCTTTACCGAAAAATGCCTTCTCGAAGCCTGCCTTGAGCTTATGGAAACCGGCGCAGTCATCGCAATCCAGGACATGGGTGCCGCCGGCCTGACCTGCTCCGCCGTTGAAATGGGTGCCAAGGGCGATCTCGGCATCGAGCTTGATCTCGACAAGGTGCCGGTGCGCGAAGACCACATGAGCGCCTACGAGATGATGCTGTCGGAAAGCCAGGAACGCATGCTGATGGTGCTGCGTCCGGCCATGGAGCAGGAAGCTGAAGCCATTTTCAGAAAGTGGGGTCTCGACTTTGCCATTGTCGGCGTCACCACCGACACGCTCCGCTTCGTCGTCAAGCATCAGGGCGACGTGGTTGCCGATCTTCCGATCAAGGAACTCGGCGACGAGGCTCCCGAATATGACCGGCCCTGGGCGGAGGCTGCCAAATTGCCGCTGCTTGCCGCAACTGACTTGGAAGAGCCCGCCGACTACGCAAGCGCGCTGAAAGCTTTGGTCGGAAGCGCCAACGGCTCCTCCCGCCGCTGGGTCTACGAGCAATACGACACACTGATCCAGGGCAACACAGCCGCTTCGCCGGGCGGCGATGCGGGCGTGATCCGTGTCGAGGGAACACGCAAGGGTCTTTCCTTTTCAGTCGACGTGACCCCGCGCTATTGCGAAGCAGACCCGTTCGAGGGCGGCAAGCAGGCGGTTGCCGAAGTCTGGCGCAACCTGACTGCCGTTGGATCGGAACCGCTGGCAGCGACCGACAACCTCAATTTCGGCAATCCGGAAAGGCCGGAGATCATGGGCCAGTTCGTCGGATGCATCAAAGGCATCGGCGAAGCCTGCCGTGAACTCGACTTCCCGATCGTCTCGGGCAATGTCTCGCTTTACAACGAAACCCACGGCGAAGCGATTTTGCCAACCCCGGCAATCGGCGGCGTCGGCTTGCTGCCGGACGTGACCGTGCGTGCAGGTGCAGCATTTGCGAACGAAGGCGACGCCATACTGCTGATTGGCGGCTTCGGAAAACACCTTGGTGCGTCTCAGTATCTTGCCGACATCCTCGGACGGGAAGAAGGCGCTCCTCCCCCGGTCGATCTTGCGGCCGAGAAGCGTCGCGGTACGCTGGTGCGCCAGTTGATTGGTGCTGCCCGCCTGACCGCTGTTCACGACATTTCCTCCGGAGGCCTCGGCGTTGCCCTGGCTGAAATGGCCATCGCAGGCGGCATCGGGGCAACCGTCAAGATCGACGGACCGGCGCACGCGGCATTGTTTGGCGAGGATCAGGGGCGATATGTGCTGACCGTGTCGCAGGAAAGAGTGGATGCCGTCCTGGAAGACGTTTTGGATGCCGGTATTGAAGTTCAACTAATCGGCAAAACGGGCGGTAAGGATTTGACTGTTGAGGGTGTTCTCACCATATCCGTTGCAAACTTACAAAAAGCACACGAAGATTGGTTCCCGAATTACATGGCTGGCAGCTAAGCCTTTTGGCTTTCAGGAACTTAAAATAAGGACAGACGTACGATGCCGATGAACGCGAACGAGATCGAAACCCTGATCAAGACGGCTCTGCCTGACGCTCGGGTCGAGATCCGGGATTTGGCTGGCGACGGCGATCACTATGCGGCAAATGTCGTATCGGAATCCTTTCGCGGCAAAAGCCGCGTTCAGCAGCATCAGATGGTGTATGAAGCTCTGAAAGGAAATATGGGCGGCGCTCTGCATGCTCTTGCGCTGCAGACCAAGGCCCCAGACTGAGTGGAACGAACAAACACGTTGCCGCAAACCAGAGCGGCAGCTTTAAACCGCTTGCGAACATGACCGGCACGGCGGACGAAGACATAAAGGACGAACGAACATGAGCATCCAGGACTGGATCAAGAACGAAGTCGACAGCAACGACGTGGTGCTGTTCATGAAGGGCACGCCGAATTTCCCGCAATGCGGTTTTTCCGGTCAGGTCGTTCAGATCCTCGACTATGTCGGCGCGCCTTACAAAGGCATTAACGTTCTTGAGGACGATGAACTGCGCAACGGCATCAAGGAATTCACCAACTGGCCGACCATCCCGCAGCTCTATGTAAAGGGCGAGTTCGTCGGCGGCTGCGACATCATCCGTGAAATGTTCCAGAACCAGGAGCTCCAGGGCCTGCTCACCGAAAAAGGCGTCGAGACTGCCCAGCAGTCCGCCTGAGCTTGATTCAAAATTTCAGAAAACAACACGAAGGGACGGTTTTCCGTCCCTTTTTTCGTTTTGATGTTTTGAACCATGCCGTTCCAGCAAGGGAACGGTCGGGACACATACGCATAATGACCTCCCTGCTCTGGTCGTCCTACGTCTCGACCTTGAGACTCATGCCGTAACCGCTCCTGGAGCGAAGCGGTGTCTTTGGGGTTATCTCCTCGGCAAAAACTTGTCATTCCGGCTGAAGCGCTGCGAAAGGCCGCAATCCAGTAAACTCTTGCCTGACCACCATTTTCTATCATTGGCCACGTGGAATACTGGATCCCGGTCTTGCCGCTTATGCGGCAAACCGGGATGACAAGTCCGGGAGAGCATTGCGTATCGGCGCTGGTCGGCGGAGGAGAGACACGCGCAGTTCCCTCCCTGCTCCGGTCGTCCCATGGCTCGACCATGGGACCAATGCCGTGCGCATTCATGGAGCAAGGCCATATGCTTGGGCGAATGCGCCGCTTGGATTGCCGGATCAAGCCCAAGAATGACAGCTCACGCGGGCTTTCTTTACCAGGCCATTGGACAAATCGGGCTGAAACAGGCCGAAAACACCCTTTTTCCCGACAGGATGCCCACCGAATCCACCCCTAATTGCGGCTTATCCAACGCTAAACCGAATCAAATCTGGCTGAATTGGGGCAAATCCTCGGCAAAAATCAACGAATCGCCTAAGATGAACCCCAGGTGAATGCGGATGTCAGAGTGAGTACAGGTGCGTTCCGCCATTCTCCGACCATATCGCAGGGCCAGGCGTGGAGCTTGGCCGGGAAATGGGACCGGGGACGATGAACAAGTTTGCTGTTGCAACCACCTCTACTTTCGCACTGGCCTTGGCCGGGCTCGGCTTTGTCATATCAGGAAATCCCTCAAGCGACCGGGAGTTGCGCCGGGTCGAATGCCAGGCGATCACCATGTTCACACCGACACAGAGTAAGAGTGCGGAAGAGCTTTGCGCCAACTATGGCGGAGTTGCCGAACTGGGATCCGAACCAAGCAAGGCCGGCCTCGTAATCCTTGTTCGCAATCAGCCCATGGGCGGATTTGCAGGCGGAAACACGGTCCGCTGAAGTCTTTCTTTGAAAGTCGGTCAGCTCTCTGGGGATTGGTTGCCCAATATTGCGAGCGCTTCGACCGGCTCGGCCACATTGTGCAGGTTCAGTTTTCCGAGACTTTCGGTGGAAAACCCGGACGCACGAGCGACTTCTCCGGACGCCACGATCGCCTGACCGTTGATCTTGCCGTGATCACCGAGCCGGGCGGCAATATTGGCGGCGCTTCCAATCACCGTGAAGTCCAGCCGTTCTTTTGATCCGACATTGCCGTAAGTGACATCGCCATAGGCAATGCCGATGGCGCATGACAATGCCAGCGTGTCCGCTTCCTCATCCGGTTCAGCCAGTGCCGAGACAATTTTGTCCGCGCTCTCGACCGCGTGGCGGCATGCTTGCGCATGTCCGGACGTTGCCGGGAAAATCGCAAGCACGGCATCGCCGATGAATTTCAGCACCTCGCCGTCATGGGCGTTGACGATGTCCGTCGCCGTCTCGAAAAACCGGTTGAGCACGGCCACATACTGGTCCCGGCCGAGTTCGGCTTCCAGCCTTGTGGAATGACGCAGATCGCAAAACAGGATCGCAGCATCAATCTCATCGCCGTCGCCGCGCCGGATCTCCCCTCCCAGGACCCGCGCGCCCGTGCGTTTGCCCAGGTAGGTTTCCAGGAGAGTGGTGGCGTTGGATGTCAGTGCAAAGACCTCGAACAGCCTGCTGAGCAAGGCGGAACACTCGAAGATGAGGCCCAGGTTTGCTGTTGTGAACCCGTTTGGATGGTCGCATGCCAGCGTCAAAACGTTGATCCGACCGTCCGAAAACGGAAGCGGCATGGCAACGTAGTCGGTAACCCCCTGCTCCTTCAGATCTTCCATGATCGGAAAGTTGAACTCGTCCGGATTGGTGTCCAGCCGCTGCCTGACACCGCCAAGCCCGTCCGCAACGTGCTGGAACGGGCTGTCCTTGAAGACCGGGCTTTCAAGGATTTCATAGGACGGAAAACGGCTTGTCACCTCCTCCTCACCCCGAACCCAGATGCAGTTCTGACCCGCGATCATCGGATGCAAGGACCAGATGAGGATGCTCATCCGGCTAACGGCGACACCATCTTCCACCAGCTTGTTGCCGAGCGCGGCAAGCAGATCCTGCGGTGTCTTTTCCAGCCAGGCTTCACGCAAAAGCCAGTCGACGATCGGTCCGGAAATATTCCCGGTTGTCATTTCGTCAATGGGAGCACCCTGATGGTCGATGCTGGTCGCGATACCCGGCATGAAGGCATAACATCCGTCGACGGCCTGTCCTTCCGGCAACGCGTTTGGATAGTGCCACGCGCCGTTCTCAAACACTTCTTCACCCAACGAGACGTGACAGTAGGAGGCTGTCCCCTTGAACGGACAGAAGGTCTTGTGTTCAGTTGTCGGCTCCAAACCGGCAACTACATCTTCTGCGGGAAAATAGACGACCGGCGGCAATCGGGTTTCATACATCACCCGCGCCCTGGTCGAACGGGCGATCACCTGCTCTCCCCGTCTGGCTGTCACCTCGCCGGAGAGCTGCTCCACGACGATCCCGTAGTCATTTGATGTCTGCTGCACACGAACGGTCATGGCGAAGAGATAGGTGTGCAAGCGGATTGTGTCCAGCACTCAGTCGAGCGCCGACAAGGTCGTTCGGACGATCTGCCGTCCTGCGGGAGCGCCACAGACGGGGTGCGCCTTGTTTGCTCTACGCTTTGAATGTCGGACTGTCCAGCGTCTCATTAATCTGCAAATATGGCCACGGTTCCCTTCACAGTATGTCTTCGAAGCTGAGCGCCGGAGGCGGCGAAACAAGCGTTCACGGAGGTCCTGATGCGAAGAATGCACAGCCTTGCTCTCATTACAGCGCTTGGCGCATCGCCTGCCTTCGCCGATAGAGCGCCAACGCCTGCAGAAACGGAGGAAATCGTGAAAGCGCTTGAGATCGAAGGCTGCAGCGGAGGAGACTACGAAGTTGAAGAAGAAAACGGCGCAATTGAAAAGTACAAGGTCACCGATGCCAGATGCCCCCACGGCGTCATCATGAACTTCGATCTTGATTCTGCCTTCTCCGTGATTTCGAGAAGCATTGAAGACTGACGTGTCGGGCACGGCGTAAGGCGACCAGCGGTCCCGCCAAGCCTTACTCCTGGAACCAGCTGTCCCATGCATCCCAGTTGTTGACCAGGCTGGCGATCATTGCGTAGCCGGTACCGTCACAGTGCATCTTGTCGCCACGGGTCAGGCTGTTCATGTAATCGCGATTGGCGAGCAATGGTGTCTGCAAATCGAAGTAAGGCACGTTGAGCTTTTGTGCCGAGGCCACGAAGCGCCGATTGAGCGCAATCGCATCGGTCTGCTTGAAAGAAAGCTCAACTCCCGTGCTTGGAAACATTGGTGAGCAAGCCTCGTTGGCAGGCGGCAATCCGATCCACAATGTCGGGTAGAGGTTGGAGACTTCGGTGACCAGCGCTTCCGCCGCCTCAACCGAGGCATCTTCTTCCACATGACGGCCGGAGCCTGCGACTTCCGCGATATCATTGATCCCGAACTGAAGCACCACACGGTTGTCTGCGCCCCCCGGCAAGCGGGTCTTGCACTCGCCTTGCCAGCGGTCCGCAATTTCAGGCGTGGTCTCGCCGCGTATGCCAAGATTGTAAAATGACAAACGGATATCGCGCGTAAATCGACGCTCGCACAAACGCCCGATCCAGCCGAGGCAACGCTCATCCCCGGTTCCGCTGATGTAACTGTCACCGACGAAGCAGATACGCAGGTCCCGCATGAAGTCCTCCCAAAAGCTAGCCCGTCTAACCTCGCCTGATCAGCACGGGAGGTCCAGTCCGATAATCGCTGAACGCACCTACGGGAACTCAAAAAAGGAAGCTGTGTCTGAAACTTGCCTTGAAAGTTTGCCGGAAGCCAACAGCTTTAATCACGTCACCAATGTTCCGTTCCCGGCGCGCCTTTTGGAAAACCACTCAGGTTTGCAGTGATCCAGCCGCCGTAGAAATCACCGGCCTGCGCATCGACGCGCATATCACCGACATGGCAGCTGTCCATCTTTGTCGCGTAAAACGCAAGGTGATGCCTGATACTCGAAAAGGCAGAAGTTGGATCGTCATAACACCAGGCTGCATGGCGGCGCGTGATGCGACCGGCGCTCACGTCGAAATAGCGCGCAACACCCTTCCATTCGCAAAAACTTCCGCCCTGTACCGGTCGCAAGTCGCACTCAAGCTCTTCGCGTGGAATATAATAGGTTGGCGGATGATGCGTCTCCAGGACCCTCAGCGCGTTGTTCGTATCGACGATCAACACACCACCCAATCTGATGCGGATCCTTTGCGGCACTGCTTCGACCGCCGGTGGGCGCGGATAGGACTGCACGTTTTCTACGGGAAGATCGGGGGACTTTTCCATCATATGAAACGCACCAGAACATAAGCTGCGGCAGCAATGTGAGCGAGTGTAATCGTCACGGACAAAGCATGAAGCAACTGGAACCGCCGTTTTTTGCCCTCGTCAGTTGCCGTGTTGATCGCCGGCATGAGGACTTGCCGGGTCGGGATCGTGGAGAGCGCAATCCCGGCCATGATGACAGCAGAAACGGTGTCGCCGGATATCAGCAGCAACGCGGCGAGTGCCGAAACCCCGAGAACAAACAGATAGAAATACGGAAATGCACGCCGTATCGTCGGGCTCGCCACATCCGGAGGCAGGGCTGAAAATACGAATGCGGCAAATCCGAAAGCATAAAGCACCATGCCGCCAAAAAGTGTTGCTGTGACCAGCAGTGCGACCGTCTCCATCAATCCGCCTCCACTCCATTCAAACGCCGTGAGCGCATCCGGCCTTCACCCGTCCCGGGACCCGGCATCGTGTGTCTTGGTCTGCTTCCTCGCGGGATCATGTAAGGCACCTGCTGGCAATAGGCTTTGAACCGGGCGCCGTAGATCGCCCTGAAGCGCTTTTCCTTGAGCAGCGGCGCGAGGAGGCAGTAGCTCGTCAAACTGACGGCAAGCATCAGTTGATCCGGCGTCCAGACCGGAACGGTCCAGAGCGTCAGGGCAAAGGCAACGTAAATGGGTTGGCGAATGAAACGGAAAAGCCCGAGGGTCGGCATGTCGGGAAAGATCGGTTTCACATTCGCCAGAAGCGACATCCAGCCAAGTGCACCGGACTGCACTTCCGCCCCTGCATCAAAACTTGCCTTGAGCAACAAGAGCCAGGCAAATCCATAACTCGCACAAAGCAGCCAGAACGCGACCCCTTCCGCCTGCCACCAGATGACGCCAGACGGCGTCCACAAGGCAAACAACGCAAGCAATTGCATGGAAGCGATCGTGGCATAGGTCGTCGTCGACAAGGTCTCGCCGTGGGCTCCGGGCACCACTCGTGCAAGCACCCGCCGGCCAGCCGGTGTCAACAGGGCTGAATGCGCGAGCGGAAACTGCAGCACCAGAAACGCGTTGACGAGAATAGCCCAGGGCCAGGGGATCTCCCCGAGGCTCTTCTCCATGCCGAAAAACATGGCGACCATCATCGCGGCGACGGCCAGTGCAAACACCGCGTGGCAAATCATTCCGAAAAGGAGCGCCAACAGAATGCGCCCGGAGCCTGGGTCGGGCCTGAGTGCTGCCCGAAAGAGCCTGAGAAGCCCTGCGAGGCGCGGATCACTTGGCATCAAGGTGCTCCAGCAAATCTTCTGCGATTGCGACGCCGCTTGTCCAGGCCGCCTCGGCCCGGGCGTCCAGACACCAGTCGCCGCCAAGATAAAGAGTGCCTGACGCGCTCCGGCAAAAGGGTTTGCCGTATGGTGTTTCGACCTTGGCGTATCGCCAACGATGCGCCGCCACGTGCAGCGCGCTGGTTGGTTCAAACCGCAGATCGCCGCAAAGGCGCAAGAGCAACTCACGTGCGACATCGTCCGGATCGCGGTCCAGGTTTCTAGCGCTCCAATCCGCGCTGGCCTGCACGACCCAGGAATTTTTATCCGGTCTTTCCGGTTTGGAACTGTTGAGCGCAACCCAGGCAAGGCAGCTGTCTGGTGCACGCCGGCTCGAAAAGGGCGCACGCAAGTGTTCGGGAAAGGCGGCCATGAGCGTCCAGCAAGGCGACATCGTTACATGCGCGATTTCTGCAGCAAGCGGGTGGTCCTTGCCGATGAGGTCAACCGCTTGCGGCTGAGGGACCGCGATCACAAGGCGATCAAACGGGGTTTCAGTTTCACTGTCTGCGATCTGCCAGCCATTGGCGGTTTCCCAGATCTTTGTGACGCGCGTGTTGAGCCGAATGTCCAGCCCGGCTGCAAGGCTTTTGGCAATCGCATTCATCGAAGGGACGCCAACCGTCACGTTGCGGTCGGCCGTAGACCAGTTGCCGGCAACGCCCGCTTCACGCGCTTGCGACAACACCTCACCGAAGCCTGCCGTTTTTGCCGTTACGAACTGCGCGCCATGGTCGAATTGAAAACCTGCCGCCGTTCGGCGCGTTGCAAGGCGGCCGCCGATGCCCCTTCCTTTGTCGAAAACGACCGGATGAAAGCCCCGTTTCGCCAACAGATCCGCGCACGCCAGTCCCGCAAGACCGGCGCCGATTATGCCAATGGATCTGCCGCTCATCAAAAGCTTGCCGGTGCTGTCATCGGATCAAACACAGAACCACAACCGCGCGGCAGCACGATCAGAGGAAAATATCGTTGTGAAGGGATCATTCGCATACCGGTCATATTTGATATGCCGGTTTACGTTTACCCGACGCGTTTGGATGGCGGCAACACGCCGCATCCAAACATGGGTCATTTCAACGTGGAGAAAACTAGTCGATCAAACCACCTGACGAACCTGCTCCAGAAAGCCCGTCACTTCGTTGCGCAGCATCTGGCCTTTTTCGGTGAGATCTTCTGCTGCGCGCATGACCTCCGTGGTGCCGTCCAGGGTCTCGCCCGCCATTGTGCTGATCGAACCGATATTGGAGCTGACCTCCATGGCGCCGCTGGAGGCCTGGTTGATGTTTCGCGAGATCTCCGAGGTTGCTGCTCCCTGTTCTTCCACGGCAGCGGAAATGGCCGACGCAATTTCGCTCACCTTCGAAATCGTCACGCCTATGGAGCGAATGAAGTCGACGGCCTGACCACTCGAGGTCTGAATTTCCTTGATCTGCAAGCCGATTTCTTCGGTTGCCTTTGCGGTCTGGCTGGCAAGTTCCTTGACCTCGGCCGCGACGACCGCGAAACCCTTGCCCATCTCGCCTGCGCGCGCCGCTTCGATGGTCGCGTTGAGCGCCAGCAAATTGGTCTGGTTGGCAATGTCGGTAATGAGCGAGACAACTTCGCCGATCTTTTCCGAGGCGTCCGACAATCCGGTGATACCCCGGTTGGCCTGCTCGACTTCGTTGACGGCTTCTCCGGCGATTTGCGCGGAATGAGTGACCTGTTGATTGATCTCGTTGACCGACTGGGTCATTTCCTCTGTCGCCGCTGCAACAGAGCTCACATTTGAAGAGGCTTCTTCGGCAGCGCCGGCAACAACGGAGGCCTGGTCGCTCATCGATGTCGACGTGCTGTTCATCGATCTCGCGGTTGCTTCCATCTGCGTGGCAGCTGCATCCACGGATTCGACAACATTCTCCATCTGGGTTTCAAATTCGCCGACAACCTCGCGGAAGGAGGTAACGCGTCCCTCCATGGCACCCATGGCGCCGTTGATCGACTCTGCGGCCTCCCCAAAGGAACCCGTCATGCCGCGAACCGAGATACGGCGGAAGTATTTGTTTTGCGATACATAGTCGAGCGACGCCTTGGATTCGCGCACGTAAGCGTCGGTCCGATCGATCAACCGGTTGATCGCATGAAGAAGATGGCCCGCTTCCCCACCTTCTGTAATGTTCAAAACGCGTGCTTCAAAATCGCCCTGAGCAACCCTTTCAACGGTCTCAAGCGCTTTTCTGACGGCCGATTTGTTGTCTCCACCCAGCATGTGTTTCCTCACGAATAAAATATATAGATTGGCAGAATGCCGGCGGATCAAAGGCGTGCTATGAACTCGTCATAGGGCATGTTTCTTTCAGCCAGAAAGTCGTCGATCAGCTGTTTTGAAGCCTGCAGACCGCTCTTTCGGTCTCCGTGCCGGCGCTCTTCCTGGAGAAGTTCGTCATAAAGCGGGAAAATCGCGTTCTCCAAAACGTCCCTGTCGGGTACGCGGCGGTTGGAATGGTATCCCAATATTGTGCCTGAGCGGTCCTTGCTGGGCGTCACATGGGCTTGAACCCAATAGTGATCGCCGTTTTTGCAGCGGTTTTTGACATACGCGAAAATCTCACGACCGCTCTGGATGAATTCCCACAGCAAATCGAAGACACACCGAGGCATTTCAGGGTGACGAATGATGCTGTGTGGATGCCCGATGCATTCCTTTTCCGTATATCCGGCGATCTGAAGGAATACATCGTTACAGTAAGTAATACGCCCCTTCAGATCGGTTTTACTGACGATCAGCTCGTCGTCACCGAAAAACCGTTCCACGCCTGTAACAACTACATCTTTGGGCATAATCTAACTCCATTCCAATCAATTCCTCAGTTTTCCTCAAAGAGACTCGAAAAGAGGTAAGGACATTCTTTCCGAAAATGAAACAGTGCTTCAAAATTGTATTCTCGAGAGATAAAATCAGCTATCAGCGGAGATATTCTTCAGCAATATTTCAGATGCCCCTAGGAAAACTTGAGTTCATCGTTACAGGAGATTGTCTTGCCGAGTTATTAACCAACGGCGCCAATTTGGCGTGACATGCAAAGATTTGCGTATCATGCCAAGAAAAACCACTTAGGGTACTAATCCAAGAAAATACAACAAAATGCACATGCGCAGTTTTGCTGATGCAAATTAGACAAAAGTAGAAATCAGCCAGGAATCAGAAAGACGTTACAGTATTACGTCTTTGTTTATCTTTGCCGGAAACCGAGGCGGCTATTGCGTAATGGCCTTGAGTTCCAGGAAATCCTCAAGACCGAATTCCCCGTATTCCCGGCCGTTCCCGGACTGTTTGTAACCACCGAACGGCACGTCCCAGTCCGGACTTGCACCGTTGATGTAAACACTGCCTGCGCGCAGCTTTCTGGAAACGCGACTTGCCCGCTCCGGATCTCCGGTCTGGACGTAAGCGGCCAGTCCGTAAGGCGTATCGTTGGCCATCGCAACAGCTTCTTCTTCCGTATCGAACGGGATCATGACCAGTACCGGGCCGAAAATCTCGTTGCGGGCAATCGACATCTGGTTGGTCACGTCGGCAAAGACGGTTGGCTTGACGAAAAACCCAAGCTCGAAACCTTCAGGCTTGCCAGGCCCGCCGGCGACAAGCCGGGCACCGTCCGCGATACCGCGCTCGATATGGCCCTGTATGCGCTCATACTGCAATTCGCTGATGACCGGGCCAATATGATCACCATGCTGTTCGGGATCTCCAACCCTTATGCCGGCAGCGACGGTTTCCGCCACTTTCACGGCATCCTCATAAACGGGTCTTTGGACAAACAGTCTTGTCGGTGCATCGCAGGACTGGCCGGAATTGGAAAAGCAGCTTTCCAGCGAAAAGCGGACCGCTGTTTCAAGGTCTGCGTCGGCAAACAAAAGGTTCGCCGACTTGCCGCCAAGTTCCAGGGCAACTCTCTTGATGGTTGGCGCCGCATTCTGCGTTACCGACACTCCCGCCCGGGTCGAACCGGTAAAGGACATCATATCGATGCCCTGATGAGCCGACATGGCCGCTCCCACGCCGGGACCATCGCCATTGACCAGGTTGAAAACGCCTGCCGGGCACCCGGCTTCATCCAGGATTTCGGCAAAAAGCAGTCCGGAAAGCGGCGCGATTTCACTCGGTTTCAAGATCATGGTGCATCCGGCAGCCAAGGCAGGTGCAACCTTGGCGGCAATCTGGTTGATCGGCCAGTTCCAGGGTGTGATCAGGCCGCACACGCCGACCGGTTCATGGCGCAGCAGGCTGCCGCCACGTGGGCTTGGGCGCTCGAATGCGTGGTTTCTGAGAGCTTCGAGCGTCGCCTCAAGATGTCCGGTTCCGGACGGCGTCTGCTGCTCCCGTGTGAAATCGACCGGCGCTCCCATTTCCAGGCGGATCGCTTCGTCCATATCGCCGGATCGGCGCTCATAGATCCGGATTATGCGCTCCAGGAGCGCTGCACGTTCGTCGACGGATGTTTGTGACCAGGCGTCAAAGGCATCCTGCGCAGCGACGACTGCCCGGTCGACATCGGCCCCGCCGCCAAGAGAAATGACCGCCACAGGCTGTTCCGTCGCCGGGTTGATAACCTCCAGATCGTTCGCCCCCAGCGGATCGACCCAGTTTCCACCGATGTAGAACTGCCGCTTTTCAATCATCAGCCCGTCACTTCCTCAATGTCCCGGTCAGCGTGACCAGTGCGCTTCGGTATCACTTCATATCCGGGTTCTTCGGGCTCATCGTCAAGCATTTCCGGCGGGAAACCCGGTGCCCGGATATCCAGTCCGGTCGCCTCTTCCAGTCTTCGGATAATGTTCGGGGAAAGCTCCCTTGGTCCATATCTCCCGATCGCGTCGTCAAACAGCCGGTTGAGCAACGGTGACAGCTCCAAGGGAACGTCGTGCGCGTCCGCAATGGACTGGAACAGGCCGATGTCCTTGGCGACAAGGTCCATCGTGAAGGAAATGTCGCGCGATCCGTTCAATATCACCTGGCTCTCCGTCTCGTGGACGAAGGAATTGCCCGAAGAAATCCGGATCGCTTCATAGGAGGTGTTGAGATCCATGCCGGCGGCCTTGCAAGTGACCAGGGCTTCTGCAAGCGACACCAGATTGGCGGTCGCCAGATAATTGGTCACCACTTTCAGGATCGAGGCAGACCCTATATCGCCCGTGCGCAAGACCCGCCGCCCCAAAACGGTCAGGAACGGCAATGCCTTTTCGAACGTCTCGCGCGTGCAGCCGGCGAAAATGGAAATGTTCCCGGTCGCGGCTCGGTGGCACCCGCCCGAGACCGGGCACTCGATCGCTTCGCCGCCCTTTGCGATGACAAGCTCGGCCATCCGGCACGTCTCGTTGGCATCGGTCGTCGACATTTCCGCCCAGATCTTGCCGGGGCCAATCCCCTCCAGAACGCCGTCAGGCCCTTCCACCACGGCAGAACAGGCTGCCGGGCTTGGCAGGCATGTGATGACAACATCGCAGCTCTCCGTCAGCCGTCTCGGGCTGTGTCCACGATAAGCCCCGGCGGAAACAAATTTGTCCATAAGATCCGGATCGAGATCCAGAACTGTCAACTCGTATCCATTGCGCTGGATGCTGCCGGCGAGTTTCCCGCCGACATTGCCAAGCCCGATGAAGCCGATATGCATTGAGTGCTCCTCCCCAGAAGTCGCAAAATTTCCGATTCACTTTGAACACCCACAACGCAGAAGAGAAACGATATAATCATTGGACATTTACTGAATTTTTTTATCAATTAGCAAAATGAAGTCGCTCCCAAATCTCCTTTGGCTCCGAAGTTTCGAGTCAACCAGCCGGCTCGGCAGTTTTACCGCTGCCGGACATGAGCTCGGGCTGACGCAAGCTGCTGTCAGCACGCATATCAGCGCGCTGGAAAGCCAGCTCGGCCACCAACTCTTCAAGCGAACGACGCGCAAGGTCGATCTGACCGCGAGCGGCCGGGCCTATCTGCCCTCCGTGCGAAAGGCATTGCAGGATCTCGCGATTTCGACCGAAGGCCTCTTCGGCGGACGGCCATCGGGATCGGTTACCGTCCGCGCGCCGATCTCAGAAGGTGTTCTGATCGTCGCGCCCGCGCTTGCGGGCTTCAGGAAAGAACACCCTGACATCGACATCCGGCTGCTTTCCGCCATCTGGGCGGATACGGTTCTGGAGACCGGGATCGACATTGAGATCCGTCTTGGAACGGGAAACTGGCCCGACGTTCAAGCAGAAGGACTTGGAGCTGAATTCGTCGTGCCGGTCTGTCACCCCGACCTGGCAAAAGACTTGAAGAAACCAGACGATCTGATTGACAGGACTCGCATACACACGCTCGGTTTTGACGATCACTGGACCCGCTACTTCGACGCACTCGGGATCACGTCATCGCCGGAACCGGCAAGTGTCACTGTTGATACGTCCCTGGCGGCGGTCGAGTGGGCAGCAGCACAAGGCGGGATTGCACTGGTGCTGGAGCGAATTGCGCACAGGCTCACCTCAACAGGACGTCTGGCAGTGCCCTTCAAAACCAGAATTCCCTCGGTTCAGTCGCATTTCCTGCTGCATCGGGACAACGGCACGGCTCAAAAACCGGCAGCCCGGACGGTCGAGGCATGGTTGCGGGCGCTGTTTACACGATGAAGCGGTGCTGCATGTCAGATCGCTGATTTGCTGACGCCTGCATCCAGCGAAATCGCGTCCCTTGTCAAAAAACTCCTATCCGGTCATGCCATGGCTCGACCTGCCGTCGTTCAGAAGAGATAGGGCTAGTAAAAACAAGTCATTAAAGTGCGGGGTGGTATTCGCCAGACCAGAATCTGGATACGGATTTGTCATCCCGGTTTACCGCACAAGCGGTAAGACCGGGATCCAGTATTCCGCTTGGCCAGTGATCAAAAAAATATTGTGGAACAGGTGGTTACTGGATTCCGGCCTTCCGCTGCGCTCCAGCCGGAATGACAAGTCTTTTTCAGGAGTTCACTTCATTGCTTCAGTTGCGCTATGCCTTGTGATGACAAGGCTTAGCCAAATTCAAAATCTCTTTGCAAACGAGCGGGCCCCGGGTCTTCGTTTCGATGTCTCCGGAGCGACCAATTGGTGAGCACTAAACCCGTTCACTCCGCTGCAAACAGCTTCGCGGTCATGGCAAGGCTGGCGCCGCAGGGTTCTTCCGCTTCGCCGCCGTCAACGTCTGTCGCGCCTTCTGCCGGGCGCAAATTGGCAAAATCATAGAGTGAGCGGTCCAGCAGATGCGAAGGCCGCGTGTGGCCAAGCGCGCGCGCCATGACGCCAAGGCGGCCAGGCGATTGCTTTTCCCAACCCTGTAGCATGCGCTTGACTTCTTCGCGCTGCAATCCGTCCTGCGAGCCGCACAGGTTGCAGGGAATGATCGGAAACTGCATGCCGTTCGAGAAGCGCGCAATGTCGCTTTCCGCGGCGTAGGCCAGAGGACGCAAGACCAGAAGGTCACCCTCGTCATTGATCAGTTTCGGCGGCATCGACGCAAGACGTCCACCATGAAAGAGGTTCATGAAGAACGTCTCCAGAATGTCCTCCCGGTGATGACCGAGAACAATCGCTTCACAGCCCTGTTCGCGCGCGATCCGGTAAAGAATGCCCCGGCGCAATCGTGAACACAGTGAGCAATAGGTACGATGCTCGGGGATCTTGTCGGTCACGATGGAGTATGTGTTTTCACGCACGATGATGTGCTCGACAGCATTTTCCTCAAAAAACTTCGGCAGGACGTCCGTCGGAAAGCCCGGCTGCGCCTGATCCAGATTACAGGCGATCAGATCGACCGGCAAAAGCCCGCGCCATTTCAGCTCGATCAGGACAGCCAGCAGCGTGTAGCTGTCCTTGCCGCCCGACAGGCACACCAGCCATTTCGGCTTCTTTTCGCCTGAGACGCCCTCTGGCAGCATGCCGAAATCGCTGATCGCCTCACGCGCCTGCCGCAAGAGCCGCTTGCGCAACTTCTTGAACTCGACGCTGGAAGGCGCATTGCGCAGGAGCGCCGGGACGTCCGTATCCGTGCTGGCAGCAATATCGTTCATTCAGAATGCCCGAAGGTTCTAGGATTTTCTGATGAAGCGTGTACCGGAATGCGGGTAAATTGAAAAGACCTGCCGGTTGGCGGGACGGGTTTACCCAATGAGCAATTCATAGGAGGAAAACGGTCGGGCGAGCCGCAAAGGCGACACCCGGCCCGCCGAAACGGTGGTTGAGGATCAGCGTGGCCCCGATCTCATTGATCCGAACCACGCCGAAAGGCCATTGCTAAACCGGCCGATACTGCTGTGCAGTCTGGTCGAATGCAAAACGGGTATCGACACCCCTGATTTCGGCAATCAGGTCGTACTTGTCGCTGCCCGTCGAGGAATAGCCTTCGTCGACGAAAAGCCTGCCAAGTCCGTCCGCGGCAATGCTGCCCCACCAGCGATAGCGCGCGCCGCCGACAGGGCCGGCGATTTCAATTGCCTGTCCCGCAAGGGAGGAAACGCGGAACATGATCGCCATTTTCGACAAGATCCCGTCCGCATTGGCAGTGACCGGCTGGGCGGAGACAAGCGCCTGTTGCAGAACGAAGGTTGAGTGCGAGGCGACCAGTTCAGGACTGATATCGATAAAGGCCCGCATTTCAAGCGGCCGCCATCTTTCCACCTCGCGCCGGAACGCGGCGGAGCGCCGATTGCCGCCAACGCCGAACAGGGAGCCTGCCAGCGCCGGAATGTCCGGGCGGTTGCCGATGCGCTGCGTCGCCGGGCGACCTGGCGCATCCTGTTGCGGCGAGCCGGTGGTTCTGAGCGCGTTGCGCAATTCGTCTGGTGTGAAGACGGGTCGGTTGCGGGCTCTCGCCATGCCTTGCACGCACGCCAGCGCCCCTGTGACGATGGGCGAGGCACTGGACGTTCCGGAAAACTGATCCGTGTACCAGAGGTCCTCGTCACCCCCTCCCTGCAGATCGCCATAGCCGCAGGTCGTGACTTCCCGTCCCCAGCCCTGCGCATCAACAAGGGCACCGTAGTTGGAAAAGCCGAGCCGAGACCTGTCCGGACCGTGATTGCGCCCATGTGTTCCCGGAGGCGGTGCGCCCGCGCCCACGACGATCGCGCCGGAATCGCGATTGCTGCGCTGGAATGGGTTGGTCCAACCGGCTGGAAAACCAAGTCCGGGCGTGTCGTAAAGGGCATCATCAAGATCTTCCGCACCGTTGCCGGCAGCTTCCACCACGATGATCCCCCGCCTTGAGGCGTTCAAAATGGCGGCAAAATCATCCGGCCACCATTCAACCGCTATGTAACCGCGCTGATCGCCTCTCAGTTGAAAATTATGCCGCGGTCCGGGCCGGTGCATTTCAAGAAGCAGGATATCACCGGCGTTCAAACGTGCAGCGGCATGATTGATGGCGCCGGCCGACCCGAGGGTTCGATGCGATACCGCCGTGCAGATCGCTTCGGGTGAAATTCCGGTCACGCCGAACGGGTTCTCGTCGCCGCCATATTCGCCCAGAACTGCGGTTCCATGGTTCCGCCAGCCAACATCGTTGAATTCAACACCGCCAACGACGCCGCCCTGACGCTCGATGAGGTCTTCATGGCTGAACCGCCAGGCACCCTCGATATCGGTGATATGCACACCGGTTCCCCTGCCCCCGGACTGGTTCCACGCCCAACGTGCATCAACGCCGGCAGGCGCCGGATCGAGGTAGATCTGCCGGGCAATAAAATCCGGTGTCGCCGGCGGCGGAACGTCCGGTGCGGCCACCATTTCGTTGACCTTGTCGGAGACATCCACGGCCTCTTCGGGAAGTTCGACAGGAGGTTTTACATAAACCGCCTCGAACAGATCGTTGTCGAGAAGCTCCTTTTGCAAATCCTCAACATCGCCATCGGGGGCCGACAATTTGTAGAAGCCTGACAGGTTCTCAAGGGGCGCCATCGCAAACGGAGCCTGAGCGGCAACCGCGGCTTCAACACGTTCCTCGGAAGGACCGAACAGCGGTGCAAGCACGCAATTGTGCTTCTTGAGCGCCTTCTCCGCCTTTGTGGTTTTGGCGCCGGCCAGCGAGCGCAGGGAAGCACCAGCCGCCCTCAGTCCAGCGTCCATCTTGGCCACCGCTATGAGCTCAGGCTGACACGCTTGATGTGCAGTAACTTTCTTTGTCTTCCGGGCCATCGGCTTTCTCCTTATCGGGAGACGAACCGACCGGCAAAACCTATGGAAGCCCCATTTCGGGCTTCACGTAAACGGATAAAACTCCGTCCAGATTTTTTATGCTTTCAACAAATTCACCGGCCCGTTCGTCCAGAAAAAACGTCACGAAATAACTGTCGTCCGCATCGGGGTTCGGCGTTGCCAGATCAAGATTGGAACGCGCGTTAAATTCAGAACTCTGCACTGCCAAATGAGCAGCGCCGCCCGCGGTCGTCTCGCCTTTTTGCAAGTCGGAAAAAAGCGGGGCGGACATGAGAACAACGACTTCCGTCAACAAAACAACTTTCAAAAAAATCGAACGACAAGGTCTGAGTCGGCGCCAGGAGTATGGCGGAAATTCGGCAACTATGACAAGAAATTGCCACAAATCGAAATTCAACCATAATAACAACTAGTAGATGCCGTAGAGGCAATTCCGTTTTTGTAAAACTTGTTTCCCAACAGTCAGTTTTTTCATATTGTAATTCATTCTTCCTACGAAGAAATAGTTTTAACTATATCATTTTATGATGTTTTAAAAAATATTCTATTTGCAATTGCAGTTAAGATTGCATCTATTTTTCTTCGCTCGATGCGTTGTAATCTTTAAAGGCCCGGTTTTTGGAAGAGAGCAAAACCGGTAGGTATTGGGAGGGTTGGAAAATGACGGTTACTCTGGATATTCAGCAACCGCAGCCTTTCGATCTGGTCGGTTCAACGATCATGATCGCGGGAAACGCCACGGCATTCGAAGGCACACTCACCATTCGTGTCTCGGAGGGGCACGACGAATACGCCTCCTTCACAAATGTCGGTTCACTCGGTCTCAGGCAGTTTCAGGCGTCGATCGATATCCCGGACACGAACACTTTTCAGCTGAACCGGCTGTTCGTGACACTCGCTGATGACACTGGCAACGAAAATGGTCCATCGGTCGTCATCCCCGTCCTCTTCGGCCCGAGGATCCTGCCCGGCTATGGCGGCTGGCAACCCTATACCGTTCAACCTGGCGACACGTTGAGCCAGATCGCTCAGCAACAATACGGGAACGCTGATTTTCAGCCGATCTTCGAGGCCAACCGGCATATTCTGAACGACCCGAACCTCATTTTCCCGGGACAGCTCCTGCGGATACCGCGCAACGATATCTAGCGATCTTGTCAGCAATCCTGGGTCAGGACTTATTGGTGCGGCTAGAAATTGTCCTCGTCTGGAGGCTCGCCTCCAGACATTTGAGATGCAGCTCGTGCAGTCATTCGTGCTTCGTCAGTTGTTTGCTTTCTTTAGTGATTGAAAAGCATAGCTTTTTGAATGCGCGCCGCCCCATTTCACGAATTCTCGAACCAGTTGCGCTCCAGCGCCGTATGAAATCCCGAGACACTCGAACGACGTGCCTGTCACGCCGCGCTCAAATGATTCAGAAAGATTTGAGGGCAGCCGGATGCCGGCACAGCATCGCTTCGGGATTTGTGAGGCAAACATACAGGTCGAAGAGGACTGCACATGAAAAAGAGATCCCACCCTAAAGGGCTGACCCCACTCGTTGCGGGTCTCGCCGCATTGGCGGCAATGACCACGGTTGCTCATGCGGATATCGCCGTACGCTTCGACGAGGGGGCACCAAAGGATCGGTTTACGTTCCAAAATGTCGGTAGCTGCCCGATCGGAAACTCAGAACTGACACTCGACATTTCGGGTTCGAAATCCGGCCTCATCTTCGATACGACTGGAAACGGCGCAGGCGTGGAGGTCTTTCAGCCGCTGGAGATCGTCTCGGGATCTGCCTCCCTAAGCTCTTTCACGAGCGCGCGCGACGGCGACAAACAGATCACGTTTTCCATTCTCGAACTCCAGCCAGGCGATAGCATTGCCTTCACCATTGACGTCGACGACACCTCCGGAAATCGCGAAATAACGGTGTCCGGGTCCGAAATCGAAGGAGCCATCGTGCGGCACGATCAGAATGGAAAAACATCCACGGCGATCATTTCCTCCGATGCACGCGCGCTTCTGAAAACAGATACTTGCTGACGGGATCTTGCCCGGCCGGATGAACCGGCCGGGTGGTCTACTCCCAAACCGCAAAACAATGAAAACCTGCTGACTTGTCCAAAGCCGGAGGATTGCGCGTCAGGAAGCATTCGATCAATGTGGCGATTATCAACCTTCAATGACTGACCGCCATGCCCCTTCCCCGCATCACTGCCCTCACCCTCAACGTCACCGATCCTGAAAAGCTGGCGGCCTTTTACTGCGACATCATGGGAATGCGCAGGTCTGACGAAGCCGGAACGGTAACCGTCGGCTATGGCGGGGAAGGCGCGAAGCTGGAACTGGTTGCTTCGCCGGTGGCAACGCCCTATCGGCACGGCCGCAACGACCGTTATTGGAAGATCGCCATAACGGTTCCGGACCTGGACCTGGCTTATGAACAACTCGCAGCGCGCGGGATCAGCGTGACGCCCCCCGGACAGTTTCGGGACATTGCCTATATGAGCCATCTGGCCGATCCGGAAGGCCACATCATCGAGCTGATCCAACATACATTCCAGGGAAAGCCGCTGACGAGGAAAGGCAATGGAACATTGCCGCTCGGCGGCGGTGCCCGGATTGGTCTGATCACGCTCAGGACCGACGACATCGACGCCGAATTGGTGCGGTGCCGGGACGAACTGGGCATGAGCTACCTGTCCAGGCAGGACCTACCCGACCTCGAATTTTACCTCTATTTCCTTGCATTTGCCACTGAAACACCCCCGCAACCCGACCCCAACGCGGTTGAGAACAGGGAATGGCTCTGGCAGCGGCCCTATACGGTTTTGGAGTTCCAGCATCGCCTTCAAGGCAGCATCAACGTGACACATCGAGAGGACAAGGGTGCGGCCGCAGTGAAGATCGATCAACGGGGGTACGTGAAAACCGTGCTTCGATAATCGCTAGAACTTTAGCAATTGAAGTCCTGATTTCTTAAGCGCCCCGGGTCTATACAATCAGGATCGTGTTTTAAATCACATTCTCGGAGCAAGCTCCGTCATATGCTGTGGACCTGGATGGCAAAGTCACTTGGAGAGATCGGTATGAGCAATCTGAATTCCGGCACCAATGCGGCCCTTAACAGCGACGAGATGGCGGCCCTTCGATCGGCTACGCTGACTGTCTGGACGGATTGGTCACGCAACGCGATGGACGGTGGCACACCGGCCAAGGCACGCGAACTTCGCTCCGTTGCCGTCGTCGATACCGCCAACGGCAAAGCCTTTCAGTAATCCCATTCAAATGGGCTGATGAGGTCGCAAACGTGCCTTGCAAACGTGTGGCCTCACCCCATTGCTGACCGCCGCTCGATCCGCCCTCAGCGGTCGCGGTTGCTCTGAAACGCCTTGATCGTTTCGGCATGAGGTTTGACCAGTTCGGCAACCGTCATCCTTGCCAGTTCGCTCTGGAACACATCCCGCGCGGCTTCGAGTGCCTGCAAGGTCGCGGCATTCGCGGCCTGCTCGAGCAGACATGCCGGATTGTCGGACGATTGGCCAACCGCAAAGAGGTGCGGCGAACCGAGCGCGGCATAAACGTCCGCCAGAGTGATCTCCTCGAGCGGCTTGAGCAATTGCCAACCGCCGCCATGTCCTTTGGTTGACGCGACAAACCCCGCTTCCCTCAGGCCCGCCATGGTTCTACGCACCAATGCGGGATTCGTTGCCAGCATCTGCCCGATCTGTTCAGAGGTGACGGGATCACCGATCTGATCCAAATGCAGCAAGACGTGCAGAACGCGTGGAAGTCGGCTGTCTGTGGGCACATTTCACTCCGTTTTCGTCAGCATAGCCGAGGCAAAGTTTCGTGACAATTAAAGTTACAAAAGATTGACACGGCCATTCACGATACTTATTGAGTTACGTGAAGTACCATTTCACGACACTGGGTTCGCTTATGTCACTGGCCGCCGAAAACACCCGATCAAGCATGCAGCACCGAAAGTTTGGCGTTGCCGCGCTGTTTCTGGCCACCTTCATGAATGTTCTGGATGTGACCATCGTCAACCTCGCCCTGCCGGCAATCCAGAGAGAATTGGACGCAACCGCAACCCAGCTTGAATGGATCCTGATCGTTTATGTACTCACCTTCGCTTCCGGCCTGTTGCCCTTCGGCCGGTTTGGAGATGCGTTTGGCCGCAAGAGAATATTCAGCCTTGGTGTAGCGGTTTTTCTGGCAAGTTCGATTGTCTGCGGACTGGCGCCCAACATCGAAACGCTGATTGGAGCAAGAGCCCTTCAAGGCTTGGGCGCGGCAATGATGGTCCCTCAGGTGCTTGCCATCGTTCACGTGATGTTTGCGGGAAACGAAAAGGGAAAGGTCATTGGGCTGTTCGGAACGGTCACAGCTCTCGGCGCGGTTGCCGGCCCGCTGATCGGCGGCCTGCTGGTTTCAGCTGATATCGCCGGGCTGGCGTGGCGACCGATTTTTCTTATGAATTTGCCGCTCGGCCTTTTGTGTCTTGCAGGTGCCTTGCGTTACGTCCCGAGCATTGAAGCATCCGGAAGTATCAAGCCGGACTGGGCAGGCTCCATCCTGTTCGCTGTTGCCATTGCCACAATCACCTATCCCCTAACCGAAGGACGCCATCTGGGATGGCCCTGGTGGTGTTTTGCTCTGCTCGGGTTATCAGCAGGCCTTGCCGCGCTGTTCGTTCGAATGCAACACCGTCGGGCGCGCATCGGACAACCGCAAATCTTGCCCTCAAGTCTCATGATGGACAGGTTCTTTGTGCGCGGCCTTGTAATTGTGACTTCGTTTTTCGCAGGCATAGCTGCCGCTCACTTCATGCTTTCAATCTACTTGCAGTCGGGGATCGGGTTTTCGGCCCTTCAGGCCGGACTTGCCAGCGCACCACATCCTGTTGGCGTCATGATTGCTTCAAGCTTGACCGGCAGGTTCGGCGAGCGCTGGCTCGATGCCCGCATCGCTGTAGGCGCCTTGATGCTGCTTGCCGGCATGATCTGGCTCCGATCGGTTCTGGGAAGCCTGTCAACATCGGTCACGCCGGTAGATCTGCTCTTGCCTATGCTGACGATCGGCTTAGGCATGGGCACGGCCATTGCCGCCATGTTCCAGAGCGTTTTAAGCCGCGTCGCGCCGTCGGATGCAGGCGCCGGGTCCGGGGTCTTGCAAGCCTTTCAGCAAGTCGGGTTTGCGATCGGGATCGGCATTGTCGGGCAGATCTTTTTCAAAGGCCTTGAGCAAAGCCGAAGCCCGATGGACTACGTCCAGTCCGCGCAAACTGCGCTTCTGTTCCCGATCTGTGTTTACCTGTTGCTTGCGGTGGGATGCTTCTGGACGCTGCGCCGCCAAACCTGATCCCGCCGGCCATACTCCGCACAAAAGAAAAGGCCCGCCGGATGGCGGGCCTTTGCAAACCGATATTCGGCGCTGATCAGCGCGAATAGAACTCAACCACCAGGTTCGGTTCCATCTGCACCGGATAAGGTACATCGGCAAAGGTCGGAACGCGGCTGTAGGTCGCCGTCATCTTGCCGTGGTCAGCATCAACGTAATCCGGAACGTCACGCTCAGCGGACTGAACGGCTTCCAGAACGAGTGCAAGCTGCTTGGATCTCTCGCGAACTTCGATGACGTCACCCGGACGGAGCTGGTAGCTCGGGATGTTGACGCGCTTGCCGTTGACCTTGATGTGGCCGTGGTTGATGAATTGGCGGGCTGCGAAAACGGTCGGAACGAACTTCGCGCGGTAGATAACCGCATCGAGGCGGCGCTCCAGCAGGCCGATCAGGTTTTCGGAGGTATCGCCTTTCAGGCGGGACGCTTCGGAGTAAACTTTGCGGAATTGCTTCTCGGAGATGTTTCCGTAGTAGCCTTTCAGCTTCTGCTTGGCGCGGAGCTGAACACCGAAGTCGGACAGCTTGCCCTTGCGGCGCTGGCCGTGCTGACCCGGGCCGTATTCACGCTTGTTGGCCGGGCTCTTCGGACGACCCCAGATGTTTTCGCCCATCCGGCGGTCGATTTTGTACTTAACGCTGTGGCGCTTTGACATCGCGGTTTCCTTTGAATTCGCGTTGTTGTTCTAAAAGGAAACGCGCCCTCCTTTATCTGAAACGAAGTCCTGCGACTTCCCTTCGGATCGACAGGGATCCAGCTAGACGGCGCCGGCTGAATACCCACGGGTGCGTATATCCGGAAGGCTTGTACCTGCCGGACCGCGCGGACATACAGCGGGTGCCACCAAATGTCAACGCCAGGGGCCCTGTCCCGTCTGATACGGCGTTTCGAAGGCACGGTATTTTACAACCGCCCGGCACAACCTGTCTTTATCGATTTTTCACACCTTGCCGGCTCCCGGAGCAAGCAGCGCGGCACGAATCAGCAACCGGAAAGCCTCCCTTTGCCGGTGTGCGGCGAGAGTGGCTAGGGGATACTACGTAAAATTTTGGCAGAATTCCGCCATTTGACTTCAGAATCAATCACTTCGTGTCGCATTTGATATCAGCGGTTCACAATCGTCGAAAAACAATGCATACATTTAGGGAATGTTAATTGCAGTTTTTCACTATGCAATTGAAGCCACAACCATGGATAAATATATCAGTGGTTTTGAGCGTATCACTTCCTTCAAATGCCAAAGCCCGAAAGCCGGACCTGGACTTAGAAACAAGCATGTCAACGGAGCGAAACTCAGATCAGGAAATCGAATCCGGACCGTGCCAGCGGTCTGTGGACGCGATTTTTGACATGCTCGATTTCGCTCTCGAACCGATCGTCGATATCGGCACCGGTGTTGTCTATGGGTATGAAGCCCGGCCGAACAGCATGAGCCTTGAGGCTGCAAGCTCACGCGAAGCTCTGCTTGACCGCGCGCATTCTCAGGGCAATTTGGCGGATCTTGAAGCAAGTTTGTTTCAAAAGGCCCTCGACCGCTTCACCAAACTCAAGATCGCTCAAGGGACCAAACTGTTCTTCAAGCTCGATGGCCGCGATCTGGGCCAGGAAGGCGACCCGCGCATGAACCTTGCGGTGGCTGTTGCGGAGGCTGGTTTGCAGAACAACCAGATCTGCATCGAGTTTTCAGAGCGCCATCAGCACGCGGTCACGGACGTCACCCAGCACGCGATCAACGACCTGCGCCAACTCGGTTTTCTTGTTGCACTGGACGACTTCGGGCGCGGCTCTTCAGAATTACGCCTGCTTCACGACATGTCTCCCGACTATGTGAAGATCGACCGTTTCTTCCTGAACGATATCGACAGCGATCCGCGCCGGAAACTGTTCGTCACCACCGTTGCCAATCTCGCACATGTCCTGGGGGCCCGCGTGATTGCTGAAGGGGTGGAGACGGAACGGGAGTTCAAGGCCTGTCGGGACGTCGGTTGCGATCTCACACAGGGCCACTTCATTGCCAAGCCGATCCAGAAACCCGCTTTGGCAAAGCTTTTCTACGACCATATTCGCGGAGCGAACGGCGGTCCAAAGCGCCGCGAGGAACAGGACCGGATCCGCAACGAACTCCTTCAACTGCCGACGATCCATTTCGGCGCATCGATGAACGAACTTCTGGACATGGTCGTTCACAATCAGGAAGGACATGTCATCCCGGTCCTCGATGCCAATCAGGAACCGCGCGGTCTTATCCACGAGCGCGATCTGAAGGCATACCTTTATTCCGGCGGCCCGGACGACGACGACACACGGGCCGCGCTGGACATTCCGTTGCGCTCCTTTGTCCGCGCGTGCCCGATTGCCGATATTGATTCCAACGCCGACATGCTGCTTGTGACGTTTGCGTCGTCGATCAATTCGGATGGCATCATCATCACGGAAAACTTCCGCTATGCCGGCTTCCTCTCGGCCACCTCGCTGCTGAAGATCATTCACGAAAAACGATTGCAGGAAGCGCAGGACCAGAACCCGCTCAGCCGCCTGCCCGGCAACAGCGCGATCGGGCGCTACATTTCCGATGTTGCCAACAAAGGTGCGCAAGACCGGCATCTTTGTTATCTCGACTTCGACAACTTCAAGCCGTTCAACGATACCTATGGCTACCGCCAGGGGGACCGGGCGATCATTTTGTTCAGCGAGTTGCTGCAGCGGCACGTTTCAGGATCCGGAACCTTTCAGGGCCATATCGGCGGTGACGATTTTTTCGCCGGTTTCCTGAACACCGACCAGACCGACGTGGCCGCCCGCATGCTGGCCCTGAAGCGCGCGTTCCGGGTCGACGTCGAGAGCTTTTACGATCCGGAACATCGCGAACTGGGCTATATCGAGGCCCAGGACCGGTTCGGCACGACGCGGCAATTTCCGCTGCTTCAATGCTCGATTTCCATTTTGAGCCTGCCCAAAGGCATTACTGTTCATCCGGACACGCTGAACGATGAAATCAGCGAGCTGAAATTCGCGGCGAAACGCTCCGATGACGGCCTTGTGGTGAAAAACCTGGCGGCCTGATCAGGTACGCTCCTTCACGAGACTGAGCCCAAACCCGGCAAGCAGACGTTCCAGTCCGGGATCTACCGGATTTGACGTGAACAAGGCGCGGTCCTGAAGACTTGAGGGCCCATTTGCGGCCTGATCGCCAAGCACGCGCACCAATTGACGGGCAATCGCCTCGGCCGGATCCAGCCAGTCGACCGGCCACGGAGCAATCTTGCGGAAGCGATTGGCCAGGAACGGGTAATGGGTGCAAGCGAGCACAACGATGTCGGTTCTGCGCCCGTCCTGATCGAGAAAACAGTCGGAAATTTCAGGCAGCAGTTCAGCGTCTGAAACCGTGTGACCGCGAAGGTGCTTTTCGGAGAGCTCCGCGAGGTTGTCGGACCCGACGAGACGAACGTGGCACTGGCTGGCAAAACTGTCGATCAGGCTCCTGGTGTAGGTCCTGCGAACGGTTCCGGGCGTTGCGAGAACGGAAATCAGGCCGGAGGACGTCTGTTCGGCCGCGGGCTTGATGGCCGGAACCGTCCCGACAAAAGGAACGTTGGGGTGTGCCTTGCGCAGAGCCTCGCCTGCGAGCGTGAAGGCCGTGTTGCAGGCAATCACGACTGCCTTGGGCTGGTGCGCTTCAATAAGCTCTGCGAACAGCGACAGGATGCGCGCCTTTAGATCAGCTTCCGGCCAGCGTCCGATGGGAAACGCAGCGTCATCGGCAACATAATGCAGCGTTTCATAAGGTAGGAGATACCGCGCCTCGCGCAGCACGGTCAGCCCGCCAAGACCTGAATCGTAGATCAAAACCGGTCCGCTCAGACTCACTTAGGCTCTCCTAGCTGTCATTGCCGTCGCCTCGGTCTTTCCGCGGCCGGGTTTTGCGCTTTTCAAGGGAAGCGATAACGCCGCGCAGCGCACGCACTTCCTGTTCTGTCAGTTCCGCCTTTTGGAAGATGTTGCGAAGCGTACGCACCATATGTGGACGCCGTTCCGGCGGCCTGAAGAAGGTTGCTTCGTCCAGAGCCCCTTCCAGATGTTCGAAAAAACGCAGCACGTCGTCTTTCTTCGCCGGCGGGTGTTCTTCTTCCGACAGTATGAACGGCAAGGCACCGGACGTTGCGGTCTTGCGCCATTCATAGGCACAGACAAGAACGGCCTGGGCAATGTTCAGCGAGGCGAAATCAGGATCGACAGGCAAGGTCACGATCTCGTCGGCAAGCGCCACCTCTTCGTTGTTGAGCCCCCAGCGCTCCCGGCCGAACAGGTATCCGGTCGCATGTCCCTTCTCGCCCAGTTCCACCGACTTGATGGCAGCCTCATCCGGTCCGCGCACGGGTTTCGGCACCTCGCGCGAACGGGCCGTCGTGGCATAGACGAATTGCAGGTCCGCGATTGCCGCCTCGACGCTGTCGAACACCTGCACCTTGTCGATCACATGGTCGGCCCGGCTGGCGGCGGCGCGCGCTTTCTCGCTCGGCCAGCCGTCCCGCGGGTTGACGATCCGAAGATCAACAAGGCCGAAATTCGCCATGGCACGTGCCGCCGTGCCGATGTTTTCCCCCAGCTGCGGCTCGCACAGGATCACCGCCGGCGGCTTGACTGTCACCGCGCGCGCTTCATCTCTGATTTTCGCATTCTTGCTCATGAGCGGGGTTTAGCCGCTCTTTGGAAAAATGGGAAGCACGAGAGGTGCGTGTCATGGGCGAAAGGCGCGTTTGGCCAAATCCCGGAAAGCACTCGTTTTCCGCCCTGCCCGGCTTTCGGGTGCGAACACGAACCAGATTGGTGCTTCCGGCGCGTGAAGGCAGCCCGGCAGAACCTCCACGAGGGTTCCTGCATTGAGTTCGTCCTTCACCGCCATACGGGATTTGATGACCAATCCCAGCCCCTCCACCGCACCGGTTGTCAGCATGTCGGAATTCGAAACCGCCAGGCTTCGGCTGACCGAAAACTGGCGCTTGCGGCCCTTCGCGTCATTGACGTCGAAACGCGTCTGCCAGGGCAGGCAGACCCAGGGACAATCGCGCAGATCCTCGACCGATGTCGGCGAACCTACGGAAGCAAGCAACGCCGGTGCAGCGCAAATGATCCGCTCGTTGTCGCACAGCTTCTGGGCGACAAGCGAACTGTCTGCCAGGCGTCCGACCCGGATTGCACAATCCTGAGCCTCTTCCACCAACGGCACAAACCGGTCGACGGTAAGAAACTCGATGGTCAAGTCGGGATTGGCCTGCCGGAAGTCGCTCAAAACCGGCATGATGAACCGCGACAGGATCCAGGGAGACATGGTTGCGCGCAGGTGCCCGCGCAGGCTGGCCGTGCCGCTGCCGACCTCAAGCTCGGCCTGCTGCAAATCGTCCAGTATGACATCCACCCGCTCCAGAAAAAGCTGCCCCTCGTCTGTCAGGCGGAACGTTCGGCTGTTGCGGTGAAACAGCGTCACGTTCAACGCCTGCTCGAGCTTGGCAATGCGGTGGCTTGTCGTGGCTGTCGAAATGCCGAGCTGACTGGCGGCCGACGTAATGCCCGCGGTTTTGGCGACAGTTACAAAGGTTTGCAGGTCCGGGATGCTGTACATTCGAAATTTTCTAACGCTGCTTTCGAAATTGAGACGGTTCTGTTCGAAATCTAAAACAATTACACCCTCCGCATCAATATCAGGAGGAGCTCATGAAACGCTTTTTGGCCGCACTCGGCATCAGTACCGCCCTTGCTTTACCCGCGCTTGCCGGTAGCCCCGAAACCTATCTCAGCTTCGACAAGTCGATGCCTCCGGGCAACCTGGCGATTGGGCCGGACGGGCGCATGTTCATGTCCGTGCACGAGTTCTACGGCCCGGAGCTCAGGGTCGTTGAAGTGATGAAGGACGGATCGACCAAACCCTATCCGAGCGAAAGCTGGGCGCGCGCGCCACAGGAAGACGGCAATGGTCTAAACGGCGTCCTCGGACTAAGAGCGGACCGTGACGGCATCTTGTGGATGCTGGACGGCCAGGGCGAGAACCAGACCGGCCGCATTGTCGGCTGGAACACCAAGACCGAGCAGCTGCATGCAATTCACTATATCGGCGCTCCGGTCTCCCGGCCGACATCGTTCCTCAACGATCTTGCCGTCGACCGCGACCATGAGGCGATCTACATCTCCGACACGGGTGATGGTACCAATTCCGCGTTGATTGTCGTCGATCTTGAAACCGGCCGGGCGCGCCGGGTTCTGGAAGGATCGGAGTTCACCACACCGGAAGACACGCCGATGGTCATCGACGGCCGCGAAATTCTGCTCGGCGGAAATCCCGCAAAAATCGGCGTGAATCCGATCACCGTCGACCCGACCAACACCTGGGTTTATTTCGCACCGATGACAGCAAGTGCGATGTACCGGGTGCGGACGGTCGATCTTCTCAACGAAGATCTGAGCGAAGAAGATCTTCGTGCGCGGGTCGAGCGTTACGGTGACAAGCCCATTTCGGACGGTTCCACGGTCGATACCGGCGGCAACGTCTATATCACCGCGATGACCGACAACGCCATCGGTGTCACCAAGCCGGACGGAAGCTACGAAGTGCTCTTCCAGTCTGATGAAGATCTGCCCTGGCCGGACGGCTTCTCGATTGGTGCAGATGGCTACGTCTACGCGACCATCAACGAACTGCACCGCTCCCCGGTCCTCAACGGCGGCGAGGATGCGTCGCTCGGGACCTACCGGATCGTGCGCTTCCCGGCGCTGAGCGACGCCGTCAGCGGCCGCTGACCTCCATCAACGCAAACCGATCATTCGGCCCGGCAAGCTTGGTTCCTGCTTGCCGGGCCGGACTGCCTAGGACTTTGGCATCGTCCGAACCGGGACGATTACCTGGCTCCCCTCGAACCCCTTCAGCTCGAAGGACGGCGCGCCATCCTTCGGCACCCCGGCAAGCTCGGCCACCTGCTCGGAAATCACAGTCTGGCCATCAACAAGAACCGCAGACGCAAGCAGCCGCGCTGCCAGGTTGACCGTGGGCCCAATCGCGGTGAAATCCAGCCGGTCGGATGCGCCGATATTGCCGTATTGCAGCGGTCCGATATGCACAGCGGCCCGAAAGGGTGGAACCTTTTCTGAAAAGACCGGTTCGCTGCCTCCACCGGACGCGGCGCTGAGGGCTTCGAGAGCCTGAACACAGGCGGTGCGCTCGTCGATTTCGCCTGCTATCGGAAAGATGGCGAGCAACCCGTCACCCATAAATTTCAGGATCTCACCGCCCCGCTCGACGATCGGCGGGACGAGACAGTCATAGAACAGGTTCAGACGTGCCAGCACCTCCGCCGCCGTCGCGTCATTGGAGAACCTGGTGAAGGCGATGAGATCGGCAAAGACGACACAGGCTGATATCTCCTCGATATCGCCCCGGTGCACGCGGCCGGACAGGATGCGGTTGCCGCTGTCGCGCCCGACATAGGCGGACAGCAGATTGGCGGCGTTGAGCCGCAGCATGTAGGTCTCGGTCAGCCGGGCGAGCGGCAGCCGGATCTTTTCAAGCGCCGCGATCATGCCGTCCTCAAAACCGCCATCCGCTTTTGTTGCCCAGCTCACCAGATGTGTTTCCCCAGTGGTGAAGAAAAGCGGCTGGACCAGGTAGTCGCTCACCCCCTCCTCGCGGAATTGCTGCAGGATGAGAAAGTCGTCCGGGCAATCCGGATCGCAGAGCTTTCGACGCAAGCTCTTGCCGGTGCGTAAAACCGTGGGCAGCGGGTTGTCCTGGTACTCCGCGCCGTCAAACGCCGTCATGTCGGCATCGGACTGGTCAACCCCTTCTCCTTTCAGCCAGCGGAACCGGCGCCCGCGAAGATTGGGATGGAGCGTATAGATAAAGAGTGCGAACCGCTCGACGGGAACACCAGCTGCAACCAGACCTTCGCAGATCCCGCTCACGATCTCCCGCGCATCCGCACTCGGGCGCGCGCCATCGAGCATCCACCAGAACAGGTCATCGAGTTTTTGCGTGTCGGGCATTCCAGAAACCGCCGAGACTGTTTCCTGATCATGACATCCGGGGTAAGACTTTCAAAGCTCCCCTCTCCTTGATGCCGGCTCAAGCAAAGGCTGAGTGTCATCCCGGCCTTGATCCGGGCCCCGCTTTCCGACCGGAGACAACCCCTACTCAACGCCAACGCGGCACAACTCTCAACACTGTCACCCCGGGCAAGCAACGCGCAGATCCGGGGCCCGCTTTCCGACCGGAGACAACCCCTGCTCAACGCCAACGCGGCACAACTCTCAACACTGTCACCCCGGACAAGCAACGCGCAGATCCGGGGCCCACTCACCTGTCCGCTTGCCGAAGCGTTTGTGTGGTCAGAAGCGTCACCTGTTTCAACCGGATACTCTCTGCGAACGAGTAGGCCCCGGATCTCCGTTTCACTGCGTCCGGGGTGACAATGGGCTGTGGGACACATTTCGCAAACAGGTACCCATCCGTCCTGGACTTGATCCGGGATCTCGCGCGCCTGGTAGAGAACCCGGCTCAACGCTGACGCGGCGTCGCAGCAAAGACTTGTCATCCCTGCGAAGGCAGGGATCCAGTACACGCGGAATGTGCGTCTTTGCCACTGAAGCTGCGGCATACTGGATCCCGACACGCGCTGCGAAGGCTGGGATGACAATGAGAATTTGAAGCCGTTTCGAAAAACCAAAAACCATCACGGACCGGGTGTTGGCGGGCTTATCGGAAGGAGTGGCGGCATTTTGGTGTCTTGGAGAATAGAGGCCTGGTCAGCGCTGTGCTGGGTCGCACAAGGAGCTAACCCGTCCGATCAGTCCTCCAGACGCAGAAGTCTGGCGAGAATGTAAAGCAGGACAATCATGGGAAAAAAGAAAAAGGGAAGCAGGTTCGCCGTCAGGCAAACCGCTGGCGTTTCAAGATAATCCGGTAGAAAGAAAAAGACCTTGTTGCACGCATTGGTGCGGATACCCGGACGATCCAGCGCAGTAATCGGAGCAAAAATCGCCTTCGGATTGACGACGATCATGACCGCCAGCAGACCCATGTGAAGCGCCAGCAAGATAAAGAAACCCTTGACCGCCCTTCCAATCGAGAGCGGTTTTTTCCTTTTTCGCGGACGAGTTTCGTCTCGGTTACCACGGGAACCAAATAGATCGTAACGCCGCGCCATTGCGTCCTCCGTCACATTCGCTTCGGCAACAATAGCCAAACAAAGTGAATCACCGGTCAACCGGGATCTCATGAAGTTGCATGACCGCAGAGCAGTCTGTCGAACGGACTTGGCAGCTTGTCTCCTTGATAACGGTTTAAGCAAACATCCAGCGCTTTTCCGGACTTGTTCCGGGACCCGATTTCCAACCTGAGATAATCCTTGCTCAAGGCCAACGCGGCGCAAAGCGCAACATTGTCACCCCGGACAAGCAGCGCGCAGATCCGGGGCCCACTCACCTGTCAGCTTGCCGAAGCGTTTGTGCCGGTAGAAGCGTCACCTTTTTCCGCCAGAAACGCTCGGCAAAAGAGTAGGCCCCGGATCTCCGCTGCGCTGCGTCCGGGGTGACAATGGGTTGTGGGGCACAACGCCAAAGATACGCTTAGCGCTTTCCCGGACATGATCCGAGACCTGATTTCCAACCTGAGATGACCCTTGCTCAAGGTCAACGCGGCACAAGACGCAACAATGTCACCCCGGACAAGCAGCTCGCAGATCCGGGGCCCACTCACCTGTCAGCTTGCCAAAGCGTTTGTGTCGGCAGAAGCGTCACCTTTTCCGCCAGAAACTCTCTGCGAACGAGTAGGCCCCGGATCTCCGTTTCACTGCGTCCGGGGTGACAATGAGAATTGGAAACCGTTCCGCAATCGGCATCCATCCAGCCTGGACTTGATCCGGGACCCAATTTCCAACCGGAGATAACCCTTGCGCAAGGCCAACGCGGTGTCGCAACAAAGATTTGTCATCCCTGCGAAGGCAGGGATCCAGTACACCCGGAGTATGCGTCATTGCCACCGAAGCTGCGACGTACTGGATCCCGGCTCGCACTGCGCTTGGCCGGGATGACAATGAGAATTGGAAGCTGTTTCAAAAAAACAAACACTGTCACGGACCGGGCGTTGGCGGACTTGGCGGAAGGAGCGGCTTTGTCCTGATCGCCCGAAAGGTAACCCGCCCTTAAAACTTGAGATTTAAAGAGCGATAAGGTTTCAACCTCGGAAAAGTCGTGTTCTCCATGCAATTCGACCCCAATGCGACCGTGAAAATCAGACGCTCCGTGGTGCCGCTCTTTTGCTGGTTTGTCGTTTCGGCCTTGCTGGCAACTTTTGGGGCATTCGTCAGCTATGAGGTTGTGACGTCGGGAGGCATTTCCGTAAAGCACGGCCTCATGGGCATGTTTTTTCTACTCGGCTTTGGCGCTTTCGCGCTCCTCAACCTGAAACGACTTTGGAATGCCGTGGATCCAGTTGTTCTAATCGGACCTGATGGCTTTCACGACAAGCGTTTATTCAGTCAGCCAATCCCCTGGAATGTGGTTCAGAACATCTATGTCAGAAAGCACGGTTTCAGCCGATTTCTTTTTATTGAGGTGACCGAGTACAAATACATTGTTCCCAAATACATCGATTGGCTCAAACGCTGGCAACGGTACCACGGTGAAGGCGAATACTTTTATTCGATCGGCGGCCTAGCCTTTGAAACAAGACTGCTTGAACCGCTTCTGCGCGCCTATGCCATCACCTGGAACAATCGAAGTTTGAAAAAACACCCGTCCGCTCTGAGCGTTGTTGATAGACATTTCCCACCCGTTTGTTAGAACCTTCCCGAACAAACCGCCTTTGTCTTTAGAAGGGCTGGCTTTTGATTGCGTACAATTGTATACGCTGGTCGAAATCCGATCCGGGGACGCCGAAAAGTCCTCGCCGACCCCACTTCGAACACTGGGAAATGTGAGCACCATGGCCGATATCATCTACACCAAGGTCGACGAAGCGCCCGAGCTGGCAAGCGCCTCGTTCCTGCCCATCATCCGCACCTTCACCAAGGCCGCGGGACTTACCATCGGAACACGCGACATTTCCCTTGCCGGCCGCATCCTGGCGAATTTCCCTGAGTATCTGACTGACACCCAGAAGCAGTCGGACGACCTGGCCGAACTCGGTCAGATGGTCAAGCAGCCGGACGCCAACGTGATCAAGCTGCCGAACATTTCCGCGTCCCAGCCACAGCTCAATGCTGCGATCAAGGAGCTTCAGGCACAGGGCTACAAGCTTCCCGACTACCCTTCCGATCCGTCGAGCGAAGAAGAAAGAACCGTCAAGGCGAAATACGACGCCATCAAGGGCTCAGCAGTGAACCCGGTTCTGCGTGAAGGCAACTCCGACCGCCGCGCCCCGAAGGCGGTCAAGGAATACGCCAAGAAGAACCCGCACCGCATGGGCGCATGGTCCAATTCGTCCAAAACCCACGTGGCAACGATGGGCGCCAACGACTTCCGCTCCAACGAAAAGTCGGTCACCCTTCCGGCTGTTTCCACCGGCACGGCAAAGATCGAATTCGACGCCAAGGGTGGTGACCTCACTGTTCTGAAAGCCGACTGGCCGCTTGAAGAAGGCGACGTTATCGACGCCACCTACATGAGCGTCAAAGCGCTGAAAGCGTTTCTGGAAAAGGAAATTCAGGACGCCAAGGATCAGGGCATTCTGTTTTCGCTGCATCTGAAAGCAACGATGATGAAGGTGTCCGACCCGATCCTCTTCGGCCACTGCGTGAAAGCCTTCCTGAAAGACGTTTTCGACAAGCATGCGGCCACCTTTGCCGAAATCGGCGTCAATCCGGATCTCGGATTCGGCGACCTGGAAGCCAAGGTCGCGACGCTGCCGGCGGACAAGCGCGCGGAAGTGGAAGCCGACATCAAAGCGGCTCTGGACACCGGTCCGGATCTTTACATGGTGAACTCCGACAAGGGCATCACCAACCTGCACGTTTCGTCCGATGTCATCATCGATGCCTCCATGCCGGCGCTGATCCGCGCAGGCGGCAAAGGCTGGGGCCCAGACGGCAAGGAACACGACGCCAAGTGCGTTATTCCCGACAGTTCCTACGCCGGCGTATATTCCGCAGTCATCGACTTCTGCCGGGAAAACGGCGCGCTTGATCCGGCCAAGATGGGCACCGTACCGAATGTCGGTCTGATGGCACAAAAAGCAGAGGAATACGGCTCCCACCCGCAGACGTTCAAGGCGCCCGCCGACGGCACGATCCGTATTGTCGATGAAGCCGGTAACACCCTGATCTCACATGAGGTCGAGGAAGGCGACATCTGGCGCGCCTGCCGGACCAAGGACGCACCGATCCGTGACTGGGTCAAGCTGGGCGTCACCCGTTCGCGCCTTTCCGGCATGCCGGGTGTCTTCTGGCTGAACGAAAATCGCGCCCACGACGCGGAACTGATCAAGAAGATCAACGCGTACCTGCCCGACCATGACACGTCCGGTCTCGACCTGAAGATCATGGCACCCGCCGAAGCGGCCAAATACACCACAGAACGCATTGCCCGCGGTGAAGACACGATTGCCATTACCGGCAATGTGTTGCGTGACTATCTGACCGATCTCTATCCGATCCTGGAAGTCGGCACGTCCGCAAAGATGCTCTCCATCGTTCCGCTGATGAATGGCGGCGGCCTGTTTGAAACCGGCGCCGGCGGTTCAGCACCGAAGCACGTTCAGCAGCTTCAGGAAGAAAACTACCTTCGCTGGGACTCCCTAGGCGAATTCTGTGCCCTCGGTGCATCGCTGGAACATCTCGCCAACGCCAAGAACAATGCCAAAGCTCAGGTGCTGGCCGATGCGCTCGACACGGCGATCGAAGGCCTGCTCGACAACGACAAGTCCCCGGCCCGCCGCGTCGGCGGCCTCGACAACCGCGGCAGCCATTTCTACATCGCACTTTACTGGGCGAAGGCTCTGGCCACCCAGGACAAGGACGCGGAGCTGAAGGCCCACTTTGCCCCGATCGCCGAAGCGCTTTCCGCCAACGAAGACAAAATCGTCGGCGAACTCAACGGCGTCCAGGGCTCTCCGGCTGATACCGGCGGCTACTACCACGCACCGCAAGACAAGGTCGACGCGGTGATGCGCCCAAGCGCGACGCTGAACGGCATTATCGGTTGATTTCAGAATACAACCTGTGCTTGAAAGGCGGCCTCGGCCGCCTTTTTTGCGTCTTGAGCGAACTGGGAACACAGCAAATGACAATTGAGCAGCATACGTTTTCAAAAACCGTAACCAACGGCGCTCAAGAAGAGTTCGTCGTCCAGACCCGAACAGATGAGCCAAGACATCCGCATTGGTGGGCGGATACCTGCTACATGTTTCACGCGTTGAGCAATGGCGACCGGTCTAACCTTCGAGGTTGTATCAACCTCCTTGCTGACGACAAGCTGCCCGTCTTCATGACCGGACTTGAGTCCGTCACAAACGAACTTTACGCGCGCCTTTCCTTTCTAGGATACACGCAGGAAAGCACCGAAGATGTGCCAGAAGAAATTCGGGAGTTCCTGAAGTCCCATACTCTTACGGACTACGGTATTAAGAACCTGCCTGATTTCTGCGGCGCGCAGACCGCTCAAATGGAGCACTTAAACGGTGACGCTGGCCCAATCCGCGCATTTACAGAGAAATTCTTTCCGCTGTGGGACCATCACGACACGTTCTCCATCGAAACGCTCATGACGCTCCGGTATTTTTTCTCAGATCCCAAACACGCGTTGGAAACCAAGTTCACAGAAGGCTCAGCCCGGCTTTACGAACTTTATTCGGAACTGGGGGTGGTTGAATTCGTTGAAGAAGAAACGCTGGTAACGCCGACGATACTCGGTGCGGTCAACGTTCCTTTTCTTCTCGACATCCTGATCCATGGAAAAGGCGGAACCCGGTCTCATTAGAGCGCATCCTTATCGCGAACAAGGCAAGAGCTGAACGCATTACTGGGCAAGCGACTGAAAACGATTGACAGCTCTAAGGCGCAGAGCTTTCCGCTCCCTGTTTTTTTGAAGATGAAGTTCACGCAACCTGCACACTGCTGGCGGTTACCGCTTGTGTCATCCCGGACTTGATCCGGGATCCAATACACCGTGCCTCACAACGGGCTAGTGAATGTCGGACGAAAGAGGCCGCACTGGGCACTTAGAACACGCGGCCCATCCTTCGAGACGGATCTAGCGTTCCTCCTCAGGATGCGGTCGAACGATTGGCGACTGTTTGCTCCGAATTTCGGCATTTGGCTGAGTCTGCAAACGAACGGCGCCACACCTTCACACCTCATCCTGAGGAGCCGCGCAAGCGGCGTCTCGAAGGATGGGCTGCTAACTTCAGAAATCGCTGCCTCTGATCACTAACCGGCCTTCTAATCGAAGCCCATCAACAGAAGGTCTTTGCCTTTTCCAACGTCACCCTTGCCCCTTACGCCGCATCTGGCCGGAGACTGCTTAAACCGGCGCTTGAAATCCTGGTCTCTTGCCAATCACTGTACGGATTGCTCATTCCAAAGATCCTGAAACTGATCGCGTTGGTCACCAACTCGTCTCTGATCTTCATTGCGGGTGAAAAACCTTTATGGGCTCCACACCTAGTTCAGAACCTTCATTTCGACCCGCCGGTTCAGGCTTCTACCGTTCTCGGTACTGTTGTCGGCAACCGGAAATGCCTCGCCCTGCCCCGTGTGTGAAAGTCGGCCCAGATCGATACCGTTTGCACTTAGCCAAAGAACAACGGCGGCGGCACGCTTGGCGGAAAGCGTCTGATTGTAGTCGTCACTTCCCTTGGCATCCGTATGGCCTTCAAACACAACTGTTTTTCCGGGATTTGCCGCAAGCCACGCTTTCACGTCCGCAAGGGTTTTGGCCGAGGCTGGCTTGATGGCATCGGAATCGAAATCAAAATAAATGCCGTAAAGCTTCGCGACACCATAAGTGTCCAGAGCCGCAGCTACTTGTGTTTTTTTCTTTTCAACCAGTGAAACGGCGCAGGCCGGTTTCGACAACTGGTCAGCCGACAGGACGCCAGCCCAGGTGCCCTGCAGCTGCGCATTTTCATACCAAAGTCCGCTGAAACTGGTTCCGTCGTCAGTAATGGCAAGTGCGGCGCTTCCGGTTTGGTCTCCGGTTTCTCTCCACTCGATGTTCATCAGACCGTCGACCTGCTTTCCGCTGAACGTTCCTGAATCGTGATCGTAACACCCGTCAAGTTCGCCATCCTGGTGCTTGAGAAAGAAGCGGCCCCAATTCGTGTCGTAAACACCTGTAAAATTCTGACTGGGAGCACGCTCTTCCAGCGGCACTCCAATTGCGGAAAACTCCATCAATTCCGTATATTCCTGATGACCGCCATTGCCCGCAATGACCAGTTTCACCCAACGAGCCGCGACCGGCTCAGGCAAAGCGACCTCGGAAACGCTCCCAGCTGCAATTTCTCCGGAAACAATTTTCTTGTACGGGCCTTTTTCACTGTCAGCCGACACATAGATTTCGATCGATTTGGCGGAAATCCCAGGATGGGTCGGCTCGTCGGTGCGCGTGTTGTCGAAAGAAAACGACTTCAGTGAAAAGTCCCTTTCCAACTCGAAAAGAAATTCGTTTGGCGCACTCTTGAACTGCTCACTCGACCATCCGACAGCCGGATTTCCGTCAATGAGTGCAAGAGCAATCCATTCGGAACTGCCTCGTCCACCGTACTCCGATGTATAGGATTTCAAGACGGCACCGTTTGAAAGCGCCAGGGCATTCATTTCTTGCGCGGTAGCAGTGACGTTCATCGCGCCCAGGCAAAACAAACCGGCCATAACAGTGCGAGCGACGTTAAAATTCCCAATTCTCAAAGGCATATATTTCATTCCTGCAAATTTTTGGACTGAACGAGCCATCGCTCAGCAGAACCGGCCGGATTGGCCGCGGCAAAACAAAGCCAACATAGTTTTCAATCGAGCGGCCTTTTTGCGTCAACAGCCGCGTGTCCGTTCCTGACAAGGACAATTCCAAAATAGGCAACCGGGAAAGACGGTCTGTGGCGGAAGTCACACTATGAAAAATTATCGGCAATTTACTCAATTCACAAAATGGATAGCGCCTTCAAATCAAAGTTCATTTGTCGCGTCACCAGTATGAGATAGAGCCCTGCGCCGCATCTGACCGGGTGTCTGGTTGAACTGCCGCTTGAAAGCACGGTTGAAGGCGGCTTCGGAGGCGTAGCCGATGGTCTCAGCGATATCGATCAGCGGGAGGTCGGTTTCGCGGATGTCGCGGCGGGCCTTCTCCATGCGCCAATGCGTAACGTAGGCGAGCGGCGTCATGCCGACGAGATCTGTGAAGCGTTCCGCGAACACCGTGCGTGACATCCCAGCTTCCCGGGCCAGAGTCTCCACGGTCCAGGGCAGTTCCGGCGCCTGGTGGATCTGGGACATCGAGCGCCCCAGCTTCGGATTGAGAACGGCGGCGAGGCACCCTGCCCTGTCGCCTTTCTGATCAACGAATGTGCGCACCACCTGAATGAAGATGATTTCGGTCAGCCGGTGCACGATGGCATCTGAGCCGGGCAAGGTTGCGCGCACTTCACTGGCGACGAAACGCATCACCGTTTCCAGCCAGAATGCGTTGAGCGTTTCCGTGTTGGGAACGTGAATGACCTCGGGCAACGCATCGAGGATCGGATGGACGGACCCGTCCTCGAATTCGAAATGCCCGCAAAACAGCTTGCAACTCTGTTCTTCTTCCGGTCCGCCGAAATAAAGCGCGCCTTCGCCTTTGTAGCCTGTCTGCTGCAGCACCTGATCGACAGCTGTCGCCTCCCGGCCAAGTTCATCGCAAAGAACGTGAGCAGCTCCATGCGGAATGACCACCAGGTCGCCAGTGGCAAGATAAATGGGTGCGGCGTGCCCTTCGACCTTCAGCCAGCAGGCGCCGCGCATTGCCATGTGGAACCGCGCAACATTCCCGAATGCCGGAACTGCGACCGCCCAGGGCGGTGAGAAGTTGGTGTGAAAGTAGATCGAACCCCGCAACTTCAGCGCGTCGAGGATCTGGCTCAGGGCATCGTTTTTCATGCTCTTCCCTCATCGGGCTTGTTTCGCCCTTGTTTTGCGGAATTTGGACGAGCGTCGCAAGGCTCTCGGACGATTGATCAATTTTCGAGGACTTTCGTGCATGGATCAATCCGACGTCGCGGATCACCTTAAGCCACGAGAGGCAGCTGCCTCCAACCAACCTTGATTGAGGAGCACGACATGAACATCCGCTTTGTTACAAAAACCATCCACGCTTATCTCGACTATCCGGTCGCCATCGGCCTGATCGCCTTGCCGATGCTGCTCGGTCTCGGCCAATCAAATCCTCTGGCTTTCTGGCTGTCGGTGGTAACCGGCATTGCCGCATTGATCCTGACTGTCCTGACCGACCACGAAACCGGGCTGTTCCGGGTCCTGCCCTACTCGTTTCATCTGATCGTCGACTTTGCGGTCGGCGTCGTCTTCCTGGCAGCCCCGTTCCTGCTGGGCTTCAACGGCATCGATTTCGCCTACTACATCGTCAACGCTCTTGCGGTTCTAACTGTCGTCGCCCTGCACAAGCCGGAGGAGACCGAACCGCTGGCGGCGTGACGGCTAGGGGTGCCTCCGGTCTCCAGCCAGCCTTCCCGAGATCCAGACCTGAAAAGCACCGGCTTTATGCCGGTGTTTTTCGTTTCCGCCCGGAGCCGGACGATCTGCAAATTCTGGCGATCTATCGCGCATGGATCAATCGTCACGACGAACGCAAAGTGCAGACGGCTGGTGAACAGACCAGCCAAATATCTTGCAGATCCAGATCAGGAGAATTCAATATGCCCTTCTCAAAGACACTCATCGCCGCAACGTTGCTGAGCATCGCGAGCCTGTCGGGCCCGACCTTTGCAGCCGACGAATACAACACCTCCAACGGGTTGACCGCCGCAGGTGCCCCGCTTGGCATGCATGGCGTTGATCCGGTCGCCTTTGTCAATCTCGGCAATCGGATCGATGGCGCGGCGCGGCACACCGCCGTTCACGATGGCGTTGCCTATTATTTCTCTTCCAAGGAAACCATGGAGACATTTGAAGCAAATCCGGCGGCGTACTTGCCCCAGAACGGCGGCTTCTGCACCTTCGGAGTATCGGTCGGCAAGAAATTCGATGGTGATCCGCAGTATGCCGCCATCGTCGACGACAAGCTCTATCTCTTCCTGAACGAGCAAATCTTTCGCGAGTTCCAGAAAGATGAGGCCGGTACCATCGCAAAGGCCGAAGAGAACTGGAAGACCATCCGTTCGTCAGCCGCGAAGGATCTTTGACGATAGCCCTGCGACCTCTGTCGCTGGGTGGGGGAAAGCATCAGGCACACCTTCGGGTGTGCCTGACTTCGTTTTCTGGCTCGCCAGTCCGACCGTCACGCCGCTCGTTGCGCGGCAGCAACACTGATCGCTTCATATCGAGGCAAAGCAACTTGCTGCTTGCAGAGTGCGGCCACAGAACTTATTTAGCCGGGACCGCGCAGAGCGGCACGATGAATTTGAAAACGGGACACCGGACATGACGACCATGTTACGCGCGCCCAGACGGGCGGCAAACCTTCGCTAAACCGAGATTGCGGTGCGTCGGAGGCAGATTGGGAGAAGATATCTTGCTCCTGAGCCAATACTCGTTTTCAAAAGGTTCCCAACATGGGCACTTTCCAAAAGGAGGGTGACGCGCATCTGACAAGCGCGGCTCCTATCCATCGCTTTTATTCAGCAACGTCCTGGATCGAAGGGTCTGCCGAAGATCAGCTCGACCAGGCCGCCGAAATGCCGGGAATGTCCCGCATTGCAGCTTTCCCTGATCTTCATCCAGGCAAATACGGCCCGGTGGGGAGCGCGATGCTGGCCGACCGCATCTATCCGCAACTGATCGGCAACGACATTGGCTGCGGTATGAGCCTTTTTGCGCTCGACTTGCCGGCCCGCAAACTCCGGCTGGACAAGGCCGCTCAAAAGATCCGCACTCTTGAAGGGGCCTGGATGGGCAATTCCGCCGGACGATTGACGTCGGCAGGCCTGCCATCCGATCTGCACCCGCAAGCGCTTGGCACCATTGGAGGTGGCAACCATTTTTGCGAAGTGCAGGCAGTCGAAAGCGTGGGCGACGAGACTTTGCTGGAAAACGCAGGCCTTTCAAAAGGCAGCCTGCTACTTTTGGTTCATTCCGGCTCTCGCTCTCTGGGCATGTCCGTTTTCGGAACGGTCCAGGAGCAGTTTACCGGGTTGGACGCGGAGAGCATGGCCGGCAGAGCGTACCTCGAAGCGCACGAGAGGGCCGTTCAATGGGCCAGTCTCAATCGCATGATCATTGCCGAACGCGCTGCAAACGCTCTGCGGTGCGAGCTCAGCCTGGTCGCCGACGTTCCTCACAATCTCATTGAGGACCACGGTGGCGCGCTCCTGCACCGCAAGGGAGCGGCAAAAGCAGACCTGCCTTTGGTTCCGCTCGCCGGGTCCCGGGACGCCTTGAGCTTCCTGCTTGCTCCGGCGGGCGACAAGCCGGAGGCGCTCGCCTCAATCGCGCACGGCTCCGGCCGCAAGTATGACCGACGATCCATGACAGGGCGTGCCGGTGCGACACGCTCCGACCGGCAGACCCTGGCCCGCACTTCTTTCGGCGGACAGGTCGTCTGCGAAGATCGTCAGCTTCTTATCGAAGAGGCACCAGCGGCCTACAAGGATCCAAAGCAGGTCGTTGGAGACCTCACGGCAAACAGCCTCGCCCAAACAGTCGCTGCGCTGAAACCCCTGCTCACGTTCAAGAAGGCGATCCCGCAGGAACGCGCATCAGAGCGCGAGGACAAGCGCCGCCGTTTGAAAGAACGGAGGGCGAAGCGATGAGTTCGTTCGATCCACATCATCTTCTGGTGACCAGTGGAAACGGTCCTCAGGAATGCCGCCGAGCCGTCGCACTCGTCCTGCAAAAAATGCAAAAGGAAGCGCAAACCGCGGAACTGGTCTGCCACATTGAGGTGCCAATCGGCACCGGCAGCGAAGACCCGGCGTCGGCGCTGGTCAGCTTTTCCGGCGCCGCTGCAGACAAATTCGCCAAACGCTGGACCGGGACGGTGCAATGGATCTGCAAGAGCCCGTTCCGGCCGCATCACAAGCGGCAAAACTGGTTTGTCGGCGTCTTTGAGGTGAATGCGAAGGACATTCCAGAGCTCGACCTTTCGGCAGGCGCCGTCAGGATCGAGACCTTCCGCTCCGGCGGTCCGGGCGGGCAGCACCAGAACACAACAGACAGCGGCGTCAGGATCACCCACCTTGCGAGCGGCCTTTCTGCCGTTTCCACCGACGAAAGGTCCCAGCACCGGAACCGGCAGGTTGCGATAGCGCGGCTGAAAGCGCGTTTCCTTTTGAAACGAGAGGAAGAGCTTGCACGGGACAGGTCGGACCAGAACCAGCTGCACAGGCAGCTGGAACGCGGAAATGCGGTCCGGGTTTTCAAGGGCGCGCGATTTGCAGAACAAACTGAGGGAAAGAGCCGAAATTGACCCGGTTGTCAGATCAGCGAACGTCAGCCCGGCTGTTGGGCGGCAATATTGAACGGCCTGGGTCTTATCGGCGGCTTTAATGTGAGATTTGACTAGCTGCGTCCAACGGCAGCCGCAAAGGACGCTTGGCAATCCTAAAACTATGGCATGTCACGCCCTTTCCACGAGCGAATAAATCTCTGTCATCCCACCGAAATCGGGGACCGGATACCGGCCAACGGATGTGAGCCCTTCGCTCTGTGTCTGGAAGAATGTCGGAGAAGCCAGCACGGACAGGCCCAATGGTTTGGTCAGGGCCTCAATACGTGTCACTTGATTTGCCGAATGTCCGGTCACGGTCATATCGAGGCGGTTCGCTGTCCCGACATTTCCAAGAATAACCTCACCGACGTGCAACCCGATCCCGAAATAGAGCTCCGTTGCGGAATCGGTTTCCCGCTCCTGGATTTCACCCGCACGTCTCAACGCATCCTCGGCAGCCGCCAGCGCTGAGGCACATACCGCCGCCTCGTTGCCACCTTGGAATGGAAAGATCGCCATGACACCGTCGCCGATGAGTTTCAACACTTCGCCACCATGTGCAGAGACTGCACCGGCAGTGCACTCAAAATAATGGTTCAGCAACTCCAGATATTTGCCCGAAGGCAATGTGGCAGACAATCGTGTTGACCCCCTTAGGTCACTGTACCAGAGCGCACACGAGATACTCTCGCCATCACCGTGTTCAACCATTCCCGACAGAATGTTCTGCGCAGGCAGGTTGCCGACATAAGCCTCCAGCAGTTTTTCAGAAAGTATGCGCTCCGTTGTCGCTTTCAGAAACAGAGCAAACGGCTGCCAGATTGCCCTGATGCTTTCAATTTGCGCCTCGGAAAACCCTTGCGTCTGTTTGGTCGCAAATGACGCGTAGACGCCCTCCGCATCGGGAGCAAAATTCAGCCACTCAAAGTTTCTGCCGTAGGTTTGTTTCAGAAGGAAGTACTCTGTGTAACCCTTAGCGTGGAGGTCGGTCAGAACGGAAAAGCGCGCTCTCGATTCTGGGTCACCCAAATGGTAGCGCTCAAAGTCCGACGTCCCTCGAGCCAACGAACCGACAGGCGTTTTAACATTTTCAGAAAGCGTGAGCGCGTACTTGGAGACGAACGCGGTCTTGACCGTACCTGAATCCGCGTCCCAGGTGGTATCGACGGCGCCCATGATCTGATGTCGCTGAAACGTGGAACAATTGATTCTATGAATAGAGATCCCGTCGTCCTGCAATTTCTCGACCAGCCCAACAAGAGTTTCGGCGATAGGCCGCTCGAGCAAAGCACATTCCGTGAGCCAGCTGGAAATTTCAATAAGTGGGCGGCTATTTGAAGTCACTGAACCACTCCCTGAAGTCAACTTCTGCTTCAAAAAAAGTGTTTTTGCTTGGGTTTAGCTGACTATTGCTCTTGACGTATGTCGGATCATACTCAACCGACAGCGGTTTGCCCGCAATACTACCCGAAAGAATTTTATTGACCCGCAGTCGGACAGGCCTTCAGACAGAGGTTTCGGACAAGCAATCCAGTACAAAATGGCTGTAATTTCAGGCGCAAGAGAAACAACTTTTCACGCAGTCGTTTTTCTTCCGCCGAATGACCTTTGACACCCGGTACACCGCTGACGATAAGCTGCCGTCAGATCAGAAAACCGCTCAAGGCAGATGGCACACGGCAATGAGTAGAGACATAAAGGCGATCCTCTTTGACAAGGACGGCACATTGCTCGATTTCGATGCGACCTGGGCGCCAGCCTATGAAAAAGCGGCTATGTGGGTCGCCCGAGGCGATGCGAAAACAGCAGAACGTTTTCTGGAGCATGGCGGTATGGACCTGGAAACGCGCAGGGCCACGTCAGGATCGCTACTGGCGGCCGGAAACTCGGAAGAGATCGCGAGTGCCTGGATTGCCGAGGGGGCGAATTTTACCCCGCGCGACCTTGCGGCAGAACTCGACCGCATCTTTATCGACAGCATGCATGATGCCGTGCCCCTGCCCGGCGTTCCGCAGGCGATTGAAGTCCTTCTTGAGCGCGGTTTCAGGCTTGGGGTTGCCTCCAGTGACAGCGAAGCTGCCATCCGGGCCTTCCTGGAGGGGTCTGGACTGGCTCCGAAATTCGAGTTCGTGACCGGATACGACACCGGCCACGGACCCAAGCCGGAACCCGGCATGGTGCATGGATTTGCCGCAGCAATCGGGCTGCCGCCGTCGGTCATCGCTGTTATCGGCGACAACACCCACGATATCGAAATGGCCCGGGCTGCCGGCGCCGGGCTGACAATAGGCGTCCTCACGGGAACAAGCCGAAGGCAGGACCTGGAACACCTTGCGGATGTGATTTTGGAAAGTGCCGCGGATCTGGCCGGGTATTTCCGGTAAGAACGCGCTCCGCAAAAAGAGTGGCAGACCGGGCGTTCGCCCAGCCTGCCACTGCCCTCACCGCCCTGCTTAACCTCCGAGGTCAGACGAACAGGTTCAGATCGTCGATAATGATCCCGTTGTCCGCCGTGACGACGACCTCATCCACCTCATCAAAAATCTCATCGGAGAGCAGCTTCGTCTTTTCCCGGTTTGCCCGGAAGAAGAATTCGTCGCTGCCGACCAGCTCCCCGTCGAGATAACCTTCAACAGTCACGTTCACCTTGCCACGGCCGAGAGCCGTAAAGACGGCGCTCTCAAAATCGAAGCTCTCGCCATCCGCGCGCGCAAACGAAAGACTGTTGCCAATGCTGTGACTTGCCTGTTCGCCTTCCGAGACACCGCGCTTGCGCGTGGTGACATAAGTATCGGTGAAGACGAAACCGTCTTCCTCCTCAAACGGAGAACAGGTGACACCGGCCTCAAAACCGATTTGAACCTCTTCGGGCGGCTTGCCGTCGCCTTCGATCGTGATTTCCACCTCGCCGGTATCAGTCCCGCCATTGCCGTCTGAAATTTCGTAGACAAAGGTGTCGGTTGCTGTCTCACCGTCGTAAAGTCCGTTGAAGGCACCGTTCGGATCGTAGGTGAAAGTGCCGTCGTCTGCGAATGTCACGATGGCTCCGGACGCAAGGATTGCCACGCCGGTCGCCTGCCCTGCCAGCGACATCAGCGAGATCTCATTGCCGTCCGCATCGCTGTCATTCAGCAAAAGGTGGCCCGAAACGGAAGCACCCTCACCGGTCTGGTAATAGTCGTTTGCTGCAAGTGGCGTCTGGTTGCCGCTTGCCGTGCCTGTCGTCTCCATCATCAGGGATATGTCGTCGACATAGAAGGGCTTGTCTCTTCGGCTGCTCACCACGATTTCGTCGACACTGTCGAAACGTTCGTCGAGTTTCAGCTCGTAGACACCATTCGAACGGATCCTGACCGTCATGGAGCCAACCAGCACGCCGTCGTCGTAAGCTTCAACCGTAACGCGGGCGCGCCGCGTCACCGACTGCAGCAACAGGCTGTCGAGATCGAAATCCCCACCATCATCGGCCGTAATCGAGAAACCGGAGGTGACGCCTGACAGATTGCCCGACAATTGGCCTGCCGTCGTAACATCGATGCCGGAAGACGAAAGTCCCGCTTCGCCCGTATAGGCGCCCGGTGCCAGACCTTCAAAGTCAATAACGACAGGATCGTCTGAAACGGGTTCCGGAACAGGCGCAGGATCGTCTGCAGGATCGTCCACAGGCGGCGTTTCTCCCTCAATCGTGAGGTTTACCATCGCCGTGTCAAAGCCGCCGTTCCCGTCGGAGACCTGATATTCGAAGCTGTCGGTAGCCGTTTCACCGGAATTCAAGTCGTTGAAGGCACCGTTCGGATCATAGTCGAACGTTCCGTCGGCGTTCACCGTCAGCAGCGCACCCGAGCCGAGTGTAATCGTGTTGCCCACCGAACCTTCGACGCCGTTGACGCCGACAACCGTGAGCCCGTCACCGTCCGCATCCGTATCGTTTGCAAACAGGTTCTGGCCGTTCAAAGCAGCGCTTTCGCCAACCGTAAAGCCGTCATCACCGGCAACTGGTGCCGTATTGTCATCGGATCCGTTGATCGTCAGACTCACATTCGCTTCGTCGAAACCGCCGTTGCCGTCAGACACGCGGTAGGTGAACCCGTCAGCGGCCGACTGTCCGTCATTCAGGTCGCTGAAGACATTGTTCGGGTCGTAGTCAAAGGTTCCGTCTGCATTGATGGTGAGCAGCGCACCGGAATTAAGCGTGATTGCTTCACCGAATTCGATTGCTGCGCCGTTGATCTCAACAATTGTGAGACTGTCGCCGTCCGCATCGGTATCATTCGCAAACAGGCTCTGGCCGGTCAGCACATCGTCTTCGCCGACCGTAAAGCCGTCGTCCCCGGCAACAGGTGCCGTGTTGTCATCGGATCCGTTGATCGTCAGGCTCACGTTCGCTTCGTCGAAACCGCCATTGCCGTCCGACACGCGATAAGTGAAGCCATCGGCGGCCGACTGACCGTCATTCAGTCCGTTGAAGACATTGTTCGGGTCGTAGTCGAAGGTCCCGTCGGCGTTGATCGTCAGCAGTGCGCCGGAATCAAGCGTGATTGCTTCGCCGAATTCAATGGCTTCGCCGTCGATCTCAACGATCGTCAGGCTGTCACCGTCCGCGTCCGTATCATTCGCAAACAGGCTCTGGCCGGTCAGCACATCGTCCTCGCCGACCGCGAAGGCATCGTCAGACGCATCAGGATCGGAATTGTCGGAAACCCCGTTGATGGTAAGCGACACATCCGCTGTGCTGGAGAAGGTACCGTTCGAGACCGTGTAGGAGAACGTCGCCGTCGCGGTTTCGCCATCATCGAGGCTGTCGAAGATACCGTTCTGATTATAGTCCAGAGTACCGTCCAAGTTCAGCGTGACGGTTGCCCCAGAGGCCAGGTCAACGGACCCGCCTGGTGTAATCACCTGGCCATCAATCGACGTAATGCTCAGGCTCGAATTTGCCGGATCGCTGTCGTTCCCAAGCACGTCAAGATTGCTCAGAACAACGTCTTCCGCAACAACGCCTGAATCGTCTGCTGCAACCGGCGCTTCAATGTCCTGCACGCCTTCGATGGTGAGCGTAACGGTCGCCTCAGCTGACGTGAATTCTCCGTCGCTGACAGTATAGGTGAAGATCTGCGTGCCTGCCTCGGCATCGCCAAGACTGTCGAACATGCCATTCTGATTGTAATCCAGCGTGCCGTCGGCGTTCAGCGTAACGCTCGCGCCGGACGCCAGAACAACGGTCTGGTTTACCGATATCGGCTGACCATCGATTGAGGTGATCGTCAGCGCGTCATTTTCCGGATCACTGTCGTTGGAAAGCACGTCCAGATTGGTCGGGCCAACATCTTCGGTGATCGTGGCCGCATCGTTCTGGGCGACCGGTGCTTCATTGTCATGCACGCCTTCGATGGTGAGCGTGACGGACGCATCCGATGTGAATTCTCCATCGCTGATCGTATAGAAAAATCCGTCGTTGGTTGCCTCGTCGCCATCCAGGCTGTCGAAAACACCGTTCTGATTGTAATCCAGCGTGCCGCCGGCATTCAGCGTGACGCTCGCACCGGAGGCCAGAGTGACTGTGCCACCGCTCGTAATCGGCTGCCCGTTGATCGACGTGATCGTCAGAACGTCATTTTCCGGATCGGTGTCGTTGAGAAGAACGTTCAGATTTGTTGGACCAACGTCTTCTATGATTGTCGCCGTATCGTTCTGGGCGACGGGCGCCTCATTGTCATGCACGCCTTCAATGGTGAGCGCGACGAACGCGTCCGACGTGAATTCTCCGTCGCTGATCGTATAGGAAAATCCGTCGTCGGTTGCCTCGTCGCCATCCAGGCTGTCGAAGACGCCGTTCTGATTGTAATCCAGCGTTCCATCGGCATTCAGCTTGACGCTTGCACCGGAAGCCAGGGTGACTGTGCCACCGCTCGTGATCGGCTGCCCGTTGATCGACGTGATCGTCAGAACATCATTTTCCGGATCGCTGTCATTGAGAAGAACGTCGAGATTGGTCGGCCCGACGTCTTCCGTGATCGTCGCCGTATCGTTTTGGGCAACGGGCGCAGTATTGTCGTCGGATCCTTCGATGGTCAGCGTTACCGTTGCTGTATCAAAACCGCCGTTTCCATCGGAGACTTGGTAGCTGAAACTGTCGGTACCCGTCTCACCGGAGTTCAGATCGTCGAAGACACCGTTCGGATCGTAGTCAAAAGTGCCGTCGGCGTTCACCTTCAACAGCGCACCAGAACCGAGCGTGATCTGGTTGCCGACGCCGCCTGCCAGACCATTGACCTCGACAACGGTGAGCCCGTCGCCATCCGCATCACTGTCATTGGCGAACAGGTTCTGACCCGTCAGACTGTCGTCTTCGCCAACCGTAAAGCCGTCGTTATCTGCAACCGGCGCAGTGTTGTCGTCGGACCCCTCGATGGTCAGCGTCACCGTTGCTGTATCGAAACCGCCGTTTCCATCTGAGACCTGGTAGCTGAAACTGTCGGTGCCCGTCTCACCGGAGTTCAGATCGTCGAAGGCACCGTTCGGGTCGTAATCAAAGGTGCCGTCGGCGTTCACCTTCAACAGCGCACCAGAGCCGAGCGTGATCTGGTTGTCGACACCGCCTGCCTGACCATTGACCTCGACAACGGTGAGCCCGTCGCCATCCGCATCACTGTCATTGGCGAACAGGTTCTGCGCCGTCAGACTGTCGTCTTCGCCGACCGTGAAGCCGTCGTTATCTGCAACCGGCGCAGTATTGTCGTCGGATCCTTCGATGGTCAGCGTTACCGTTGCTGTATCAAAACCGCCGTTTCCATCGGAGACCTGGTAGCTGAAACTGTCGGTACCCGTCTCACCGGAGTTCAGATCGTCGAAGACACCGTTCGGATCGTAGTCAAAAGTGCCGTCGGCGTTCACCTGCAACAGCGCACCAGAACCGAGCGTGATCTGGTTGCCGACAACGCCTGCCAGACCATTGACCTCGACAACGGTGAGCCCGTCGCCATCCGCGTCAGTGTCATTGGCGAACAGGTTCTGACCCGTCAGAGTGTCGTCTTCGCCAACCGTAAAGCCGTCGTTATCAGCAACCGGCGCCCTGTTGTCCTGAATGCCGTTGATCGTCAGCGAAACGGTCGCCGCATCGGATGTATCCTCACCGTCACTGACCGTGTATGTGAAACTGTCGTCCGCAGTCTCCCCGTCACCCAGATCGTCGAATGCGCCATTCTGGTCATAGGAGAATGTGCCATCGGCATTCACGATCAGCGTCGCACCGGATGTCAGTGCAATCTCTTCGCCGAATGTCACTGCGCTGCCGTTGACGGTCGCGATCGTCAGCCCGTCGCCGTCTGCGTCCGTATCGTTGGAAAGCAGGTTCCGGCCGGTGAGCATGACATCCTCATCGACGGAATAGCTGTCATCCGATGCCTCGGGCGCCGTATTACCGCCGGACGTGAGTGAGTCGACGATCTCCTGATATGTGAGCGTCTGGTCGGAAAAGCCAAGCCATTCGACGGAAGTGTGCACGAGGTCAACGGCGACGTTGATCACCTGCAGGAACGAACCGCTGACGGAAAAACTGTAGTCTGAAAAGGCCCCTTCAAAGAGAACCGTATCGGTTCCGGATCCACCCAGATACGTATCGTCGCCCGCGCTGTCGTGGAACGTGTCGTTGCCGCCATTGCCGGTCAGTGTGTTGTCGGCGCTGTTGCCGTAGAAGGTTTCCGACCCCGAGCCGCCAATGGCGTTTTCGATGATCGTCCCTTCCGCGATTGTCAGGTTCCCGGTTCTGCCGCCAATGCTGGACGTGGACGGCATTGTGGATTGGCTGTCGCTCGGGGCGAGGTTGATCACCGAATTGTTGCCGTAGCCGGACAGATCAAGCGTATCGATGCCGCCACCGTCAACGATCGTCGACGCGGTGACATTCGCGTAATTCGACCATTGCGCCCAGATATCGCTGACATCGGACGTGACGGTAGTATTGAAGCCCCAGGTCGTGTTCTCGGTAAACGCGTTCGATACACCGTAGCCTTGCGATCCATAAAGCGCATCAAGCGCCATCCAGTCGACCGACATGGGTGTTTGCAGATAGGCCCCCGATGCGTTGACGTTCGTATTCTCCGTCTGGCTGAAATACGACATCATGGACGCTTGCCAGCTGTCGTTGTCGAACGTGTTGCTCACGCCAAAAGTGGCTGAACCGTTGTAGTTTCCCTGGTGACCCAAGCCGAGCGCGTGGCCGATCTCGTGCAGAATTGTCTGAAGGGTGTAGTCGTTGTAGGTCGAGGTTCCACCTGACCAGGAGCTGGCGACGTTCACATATCCGACAGCGATCGTGCCGTTGCTGTAATAGCTGTAGTTGGCATAGGCGCCGGAAGAGTTGTCGCTGAAGAAGAAGTCGACTTCCGACGTGTTTGTCGACGTCGTTTCCTCAAAGTCGATACCGAGCGTCGCCTCGAACAGCTTGAACGCTTCGCGCACGAGAAAGGCGCGCGCATCGGTCAGACCATTGCTGTCCGACGAGTAGCCGGACACATTGTAGTAGAGAACGCCGTTGTTGGCGTCCGTGCCCGAAGACCCGAGGTTGTGGGACAAGGTACCGCGTGAATTGGAAAGGTTCAGCCCCCTGTCGGCCCAGTAGCCGCTGGTCAGGTAGTCGGCCATGTCCCCAAGGGTTGCGGCGGCGGCAGACGTGACTGTTGCGACAGCGCCGCCGTCCGTTTCCGCGTTGACAACAATCTCGCTCTCTTCGCGCAAACCGCAGCCAAGGCACGGACATCCCTGATCGTGAAGGATTGTTCCATCTTCAAGAACAACCGGCGCAAAGGCTTCGAAACCGGGTGCCCCGCCCTCGTCTTCGCTTGCCTTCGGATCGGTTCTTTCGTCCTGATCAGTTCGCGGATCGGTACCCGTCTCAGTGCCGGCAGAACCGTCGCGCCCATCTTGACCGGCGGCCGGTGATGTCTCCTCGTCACCAGGTTTGGATTGCTCAAACAGCGAGTCAAGCAGCGCTTTCAGCGGGCCGGCACCCTCCGCGTCGTCCGCATCCCGACCGTTTTCGACGGGCTCATCCTCTTCGCGGGCTTCGTCCCGCTCGTTCTGCCCATCTGTGTCGACCCGGTCGCGTACAATCTTCCAGGCCGGTGCGGCACCCATGAACTGCACCCAGCGCGCACCGAACGAAGCGCTGCCAAACGCGTCATCATCGTCAGAATCGCACGCGTTCACGCCCTGAACAATATCCGACTGCCAGCGTCCGGATTTGAAGCTGGCACCCACGGAGCTTTCGAAAACAGCTTTGGGAATGGTCAGTCCGTTTCTGAACCCAAAAGAAAATGCCGGATGCATTAAACCTCGCAAAACAGGTTTCTAGAGATCCGCGAAATCGATACTCCTGCGGCGATTCACGAACACTCTGACTTCACCCCCCGGCGATCGTCCACCAACCTAAGGTATGCATCCAAAGAAATTACAAAGTATAATTTTTTAAAACTTAAATCATACGCGAATACAATTCACGTATGATGACAGTTAAAAAAAGTAAACCACCATGCATACTTAAGTGAACGAGTACGAAAACACTATATGGAGATTGATTTTTTGAGGACACACAACAACGCAGGCAACGGAGCGTTAATCACCGCAGACCCGAGGCTTTAGTATTACTGGACCTACTTAACCAAACACGTAGCCGGGAAAAAAGTTCCAAAATAATTCGAAATTTTCTGGCGATGTCCACGCCTTTGACGGAAACCCGCGCTGAAGGACCAACAAACATGGAATTTTTTGCAGGTAAGCCCACATCGATGTTGCCGTGCGTCAATATATTGCATACAAGCGCACACAATAATTTTCCGGTACAACACGTTCCGTAGAAACTCCTTCGCCACCCCAGCAGCTCATTCCGCGAGGCAGACCCGTCCATGGCAAAGATCAAAGTCGACAATCCGGTCGTCGAACTCGATGGCGACGAGATGACACGCATCATCTGGGCGTTCATCAAGGAAAAACTGATCCATCCTTATCTCGACGTCGATCTTCTTTATTACGATCTTTCGATCCAGAAACGCGACGAAACCGATGACCAGATCACGGTAGATGCCGCCAACGCGATCAAGGAACATGGCGTCGGCATCAAATGCGCGACCATCACCCCGGACGAAGCCCGCGTGGAAGAGTTCGGTCTGAAGCGCATGTACCGCTCTCCCAACGGCACGATCCGCAACATCCTCGGCGGCGTGATCTTCCGCGAACCCATCATCATGCAGAACGTGCCGCGCCTGGTTCCTGGATGGACGCAACCAATCATTGTTGGGCGTCACGCCTTCGGCGACCAATACCGGGCGACCGACTTCACGTTCCCGGGCAAGGGCAAGCTCACGATCAAGTTCGTCGGCGAGGACGGCACCGAGATCGAACGCGACGTTTTTGATGCGCCCTCCTCCGGTGTTGCGATGGCAATGTACAATCTGGACGACTCCATCCGCGACTTTGCCCGCGCGTCCATGAATTATGCGCTGCAGCGCAAGGTTCCCTGTTACCTGTCCACCAAGAACACGATCCTGAAAGCCTATGACGGCCGCTTCAAGGACATTTTCCAGGAGATCTACGAAGCCGAGTTCAAGGACGCCTTCGCCGATGCCGGCATCTGGTACGAACACCGGCTTATCGACGACATGGTCGCCTCCGCACTCAAGTGGTCCGGCGGCTATGTATGGGCCTGCAAGAATTACGATGGCGACGTCCAGTCCGACACCGTCGCGCAAGGATTTGGGTCTCTCGGCCTGATGACCTCTGTTCTGATGACCCCGGACGGGAAAACCGTCGAGGCCGAAGCCGCCCACGGCACGGTGACCCGGCACTACCGGCAGCATCAGCAAGGCGAAAGCACATCCACCAATTCGATCGCCTCGATCTTCGCCTGGACACGCGGCCTCGCGCACCGGGCAAAGCTGGATCACAACGACAAGCTGGCGCGATTTGCTAAGACGCTGGAAAGCGTGTGCATCAGCACGGTGGAAGCCGGCTACATGACCAAGGATCTCGCGCTTCTCGTGGGGCCGGAGCAAGCCTGGCTCACAACAACAGGCTTCCTGGACAAGATTGACGAGAACCTGGCAAAGGCCATGGCTGAGCTCTAGGGTTCTATAAAACCCTGTCGGCGTGGACGAGACGTTCGCATCCGTGCCGATGGTGTGTTCGATCAAGTGTGAGGATTCTTCGGAAGCGCTCAACAGTGCTTCCTCCTGCGGTGAAGGCGCTGCCGACCTGACAAGTGGCTTATTCTACCTTCCCAAATATCGCGATCTTCGCCGCCTGAGATATTTGGACAAAACCTCATTTGCGGTAAAACGTGCCAGCAGAAGGCATCAAGTGGCGTTCAAAGGATCCCGGCAAGGCGAAGCAACATGATCGAACTCCTGGGCTCGGATTATTCCGTCTATGTGCGCTCCGCCCGTCTGGCACTCGCCGAAAAAGGCGTCAGCTATCGCCTGTCGGCTGTCGACGTTTTTGCTCCCGGTGGACCGCCGGACGCTTATCTTGCGCTCAACCCTTTCGCCAAGATACCGACCCTGAACCACGACGGCTTCGTGCTGTATGAAAGTGGAGCCATTTTGCGTTATGTGGACGAGGCGTTTGAGGGGCCTGCACTCCAGCCGGCCGACAAGCGTGAACGTGCGCGGATGAACCAGATTCTGTCGGTGCTGGACGCATACGCCTACACAACGCTTGTCTGGGAAATCTTTGTCGAGCGGATCGTCAAGACCCGTGGTGGAAATCCGTCGGACGAAGTCAGAATTTCCTCCGCCATGGGCCAGGCGCGCAGGGTCGTTACCGCTTTGGAGACCTTGTCGCAAGCCGGCCCCTTCCTCCTCGGCGAGCAGCTGACCCTGGCCGACTGTCACGCCGCCCCCATGCTGCATCTGTTTTCACAAACGGAAGAAGGCGAGCTTCTTTTGAAAGGAGCGCCCGGACTGGCCGGTTGGCTGGACAGCTTCAGGTCTAGGCCGAGTTTTGTGGAAACAGAACCGGCAAGCGCTGTGTGAGCGTCAGGTCTGGTTCAGCGCATAGTCCAGCGCTGCCTCTGCATGAAGCGTCGTTGTGTCGAAGGACGGAACTGCAAAGTCCTCTGCGGAGACCAGCAGACCGATTTCAGTGCAGCCGAATATCACGCCGTCGCTGCCGGCCTGAGTTTCTTTCTCGACGATTTCCAGCAGGGTCTGTTTGGAATCCGCCCAGATCTCGCCCTTGCAAAGCTCTTCATAAATGATGCGGTGGACTTCCTCACGGTCGTCGCTGCCCGGAACACGCACATTGATCCCGTGTTTGTCTCGTAGGTGTCCCTTGTAAAAGTCCTGTTCCATCGTGTAGGCGGTCGCGAGCAGGAGCGGTGCTTTGCATCCCGCCGTTTTGACGGCAGGCGCGGTTGCGTCGGCAATATGAAGCAGCGGAATATCGATGGCTTGCTGCACGTCATGCGCCATCTTGTGCATCGTGTTGGTGCAGACGACGAGGCAGTCAGCCCCGCCGCGCTCCAGATTGCGCGCTGCAGCGCTCATCAGGTCCGTTGCCCTTCCCCAGTCCCCTGCCGCCTGCGCCGCCTCGATCTCGGCGAAATCGAATGACCAGATGAGGCACTTGGCGGAATGCAGCCCGCCCAACCGGGCCTGCGTCATCCTGTTCAGCACCTGATAGTAGGTCACGGTGCTTTCCCAGCTCATTCCTCCGAGCAAACCGATGGTTTTCATGTTAGCCTTTCACAGTTTTCCGGAAGCCGCCTAATAAAGGCCCGTAGATAGGAGCCGCCATGGCTAACCTAGAATATCAAAAAAACTTTTTAAACTACTGTTTTTTTAAAATTTTCCGAATTGTTCTTGTAGCGTTTTCTGTTAGCTTTCTCAGTTTAAGCGCTTCTGCGCAAGCGGTCTACGAGCCATCACGGGGAACCGCAGAGCGAACCGACATTCTCAATGCTGTCCGCCCGATGCTTGAAGCCAGGGTCGGGCCTCCCGTCGAATTCGTCGTGAACTGGATGCGATCCGGTGCCGGTTGGGCTTTTGTCCAACTCAATCCGCAACGTCCAGGTGGCGGCAGCATCGACCTTTATCAAACGACCTTTGCCGGTCAGGCTGAATACATGGATGGCATTACCACCTATGCGCTGCTGCGCTACCAGTATAATCGCTGGAACCTGATCGACTTCGTCGTGGGTCCAACGGACGTCTTTTGGCATGGAGACCCGCTCTACGGCCAGCTGCCTGCCGGCCTCACACCCTATTGAACAGCCAACGGATCGACGTCCGGCATCGGGCACAGGCAAACGGCGGGAAACGACATGGCGCTGAAAACCACACCTGAAGATCCGACTGCCCTATTCTGGCACCTATGGGCCGATGCAGACGGCGTGACGCACCAGAGCCAATGCCGCTTTGGCAATTTCGAACTGAAGAGCTTCGCCCCGCCCGCAAAGGATCTCTGGACGAAGCGTCTGGCCGCCACACCTGAGGACATCACCATTCTGGTTCTTCAGCCCGGCACCCTGAAATGGCACCGGAACCCGAAACCCCAATGGATTATTCCGTTGTCGGGCACCTGGTTCGTTGAAAGCATGGACGGAACGCGGGTTGAGATGGGGCCGGGCATGGCATCGTTCGGCGAAGATCAACTCGCCAAACCAGACAAGAACGGAAATGTCGGACACCTGTCCGGCGTCGTCGGCGAAGAACCCTGTGTCCTCATGCTGATCCAGCTGACCGATCCACCCAGGAAAGACGCCGCCTGCCGGATTGACTGACCTGGCAATGGCCCTGTGAAAAACGACTGCCTAAACCGGCTTCTCACCAGGGCCCTTGTCGCCTTCGAGGGAAAGTTCCGGTTCTGCGTTCAGGTCGTCAGCAGAGGCGATGACACCGGCTTGCTGCAGCTCTTCCTCGGCAAGTTCGCCCAGGACTTTCTTGCCGGCTGCCACACGCTCACGCGCCTCCTCGAAGATCTTTTTCGCCAACGCCTCGTCTTTGTCCATGAGGTGCTGGAGCGCGCCCGATTCCAGCACCAGAAGCTGGCAATCCCGTTCTGCGACAACCGTTGCCGTTCGCGGGCTCTGGTTGATAAGGGCAAGCTCACCGAAGAAACTGCCCTCGCCCAGATAGACCGTTTCGTGCTTGAGCCTGATCCCGACTTCACCCTCCGAAATGAAATACATCCGGTCAGCGACATCGCCTTCTTCGGCGATAACCGATCCCCTTCGAACCTTTTGAGCCTGCAGAAGCTTCGAGACTTCCGCGATTTCCGTCGCCTTCAGGTCCTCAAACAGGGGAACGCGCGCGACCATCGACCAGGTGATGACAAAGTCTCGGCTGTGGATTTCCCGGGCGAAGGCGGACGCGATGATGCCGACCGGGAGCGCGATGAGGCCGTAGCCCATCAGCATGACCACGCTGCCGACGAACTTGCCCAGGTTGCTCACCGGTACAACGTCGCCATAGCCCACGGTGGTGATCGTTGTGATCGCCCAATACATGCCATGCAGAATGCTTCGGAATTTCTCCGGCTGAACGCTGTGTTCCACAAGGTACATGAGCGTTGCCGACAGCAGGATCACGCCGAAAATGATCATGCTCGATCCGATCAGCGCCTTGCGCTCGCCGACAACAGCGGAAACCAGGGAACGGAGCGCTGGCGAATAGCGGGCTAGCTTGAGAAAGCGCAGCAACCTGAGGATCACGACGACCGTAACCGCCTGATTGGGCAGGAACAGCACAAACAGCAGCGGCAGCGCACCGATCAGGTCGATAACAGCATCCGGCTGCACCGCATAACGCAGGCGAGACCAGACAGGCCCATACCGTTTCAGAGGCGGGTGAAGATCGGCCACGTATAGGCGCAGAATGTATTCGATCACGAAGACAAACCCGCTGCCGAGCTGGATGAAACGCAGATGTTGACCGAACGTCGTGCGGATCTGCGGCACGGTTTCCAGCACCGCGAGCACGATGTTGAGCAGAATCAGGAACACAAGCAGGTGGCGCAGGGCGCGTGCGGCGACCTTTCGTTTCCCCGTATCTTCAAGCACTTCGTAAAGCGCCCGTTTGAAGCTTTCGTCGTGCACCGCCTGCTCCGTGTTGAAAAGACAACGGTTTCATGAATAGCCGAAGATCGTTTCAGGACAAAATCATCGCGTCCGTTGTCGCTCACGCAGACCACGCGAAGCTGTGAGGAACGGGCGACTGATCGTGATTGGGCAATTTTGTCGCAGCCCCCATCTGAGAAGTGTGGGCAACACCCTGAAAGGAGGGACAAATGACGATTGAAACGAACAAGGCCCGCGCAGCAGAAACGTCACCGCATCACGCGGTCCTGAAGATGCTGATTGCATCGACATTCCTTGCGGCCGCTGCCATGGCGATCACTGCTGCCTTGCACTGACACACATGACCGATCATGAAAAAAGCGTGCCCTCGCGGCACGCTTTTTCATTTCGAGCGGCAGCTTTGTCTCAGAGCGCCGTCAAGTGCGACTCGATCGCCGAAATAGCACTGTCCGCCTTGGATCCATCCGGACCGCCGGCCTGAGCCATATCCGGTCGGCCACCGCCACCGCGCCCGCCAAGGGCTTCCGAACCGATCCGGACCAGATCGACCGCGCTGACCTTTTCCGTCAAATCGCTGGTGACTGCCGTAACGATTGCAGCCTTGCCATCGTCGGCAACGTTGATCAGCACGATCACGCCGGAGCCGAGCTGCGCCTTGGCCTCGTCGGCCATGCCCTTGAGGTCTTTCGGGTTGATACCTTCCACGGTGCGGGCCATCAGTTTGAAAGCGCCGGCATCCTTGACCGGTGCGCTGCCCGCGCCACCGCCGCCCATCGCCAGCTTCTTCTTGGCGTCGGCAAGCTCCTTTTCAAGCTTGCGGCGCTCGTCAACCAACTGGGCGACCCGCGCCGGCACATCGTCGGCACCGATCTTGAGCAGCCCCGCGATTTCGCGCATGCGCTTGTCCTGCGCGTCGAGATAAGCGCGCGCTTCTGACCCGGTCAAAGCCTCGATCCGGCGCACGCCAGCCGCAACGGCGCTTTCAGAAACAAGTGTCACGAGGCCGATATCGCCCGTGCGGTTCACATGGGTCCCGCCACACAGCTCCAGCGAATAGGGCTTGCCTTCCTTGGATCCGTGCAGCGCCGTTCCCATGGAGACAACACGCACCTCGTCGCCGTATTTCTCGCCGAAAAGTGCCATCGCACCTGCCTCAATGGCATCGTCAACAGCCATCAGGCGGGTCTCGACCGGAGCGTTTTGCAGCACGATCTCGTTGGCATAGGTCTCGACCGTCGCCAACTCGTCATCATCCATCGGCTTGGGATGGGAGAAATCGAACCTCAGCCGGTCCGGAGACACCAGCGAACCTTTCTGCGCAACATGGGTGCCAAGCACTTCACGCAAGGCTTCGTGAACAAGGTGCGTCGCCGAGTGGTTGGCCCTGACGGCACTACGACGCGCGTGATCGACCTTCAGCTCCAGCGCAAGGCCCGGAACCAGTTCGCCCTCGTTGACCGTGACGCTGTGAACAAAGAGGCCATCGGCCTTCTTCTGGGTGTTGGTGACCGTGACATTCAGCCCAGGGGCCAGCATCTCACCCGTGTCACCAACCTGACCACCGCTCTCGCCGTAGAAAGGGGTCTGGTTCAGCACCACAAAGCCGCTCTCGCCCTTGGTGAGTTTGTCGATTTCCTTGTCTTCGGAAGCCAAGGCTGCAACGACGCCCTCCGCGCTTTCGGTTTCATAGCCCAGGAAGTCGGTTGCACCATGCTTTTCCTTCAGGGCAAACCAGACGGCTTCGGTTGCCGCACCGCCCGATCCGGACCAGGCAGCGCGGGCTTCGGCTTTCTGGCGCTCCATGGCGGCATCAAACCCGTCGGTGTCGACGGAAATGTCACGCGCGCGCAGCGCGTCCTGCGTCAGATCGAGCGGGAACCCGTAGGTGTCGTAGAGCTTGAAGGCGGTCTCGCCGTCAAGCTGTCCGCCTGCGGTGAGGTCTTCGGTTGCGCTGTCAAGCAGCCCGAGGCCCCGCTCCAGCGTCTTGCGGAACCGAGTCTCTTCCAGCTTCAGCGTCTCGCTGATCAGATCCTCGGCCCGGGACAGTTCCGGATAGGCCCGGCCCATTTCGCGTACCAGAGAAGGCACAAGCTTGTGCATCAGCGGCTCGCTCGCGCCCAGAAGATGCGAATGGCGCATGCCGCGCCGCATGATCCGGCGCAAGACATAGCCCCGGCCTTCATTGGACGGCAGAACACCGTCGGCGATCAGGAAGCTGGTCGAACGCAGGTGATCGGCAATCACACGGTGGCTGCCGAGCGCGTCTCCGGCGGCTTCCACGTTGGTTTCGTGCTCGGACGCAGCGATCAGCGCCTTGAAGAGATCGATGTCGTAGTTGTTGTGAACCCCTTGCAGAACGGTCGCGAGACGCTCGATCCCCATGCCGGTGTCGATGGACGGGCTCGGCAGGTCGAGACGCTGATCCGGCGTCTGCTCGTATTGCATGAAGACGAGGTTCCAGATCTCGATGAAGCGGTCACCGTCTTCTTCGGCCGATCCTGGAGGCCCTCCCCAGATGTGCTCACCGTGATCGTAGAAGATCTCCGAACACGGACCGCAGGGACCGGTATCTCCCATTGACCAGAAATTGTCCGAGGTCGGGATACGGATGATCCTGTCGTCGCTGAGCCCCGCAATCTTTTTCCAGAACCCTGCTGCCGCATCGTCCTCGGCATAGACCGTCACCAAGAGCCGGTCTTCCGGCAGGCCGTATTCCTTGGTGATCAGGTTCCAGGCAAGCTCGATGGCGCGCTCCTTGAAATAGTCGCCAAAGGAAAAGTTGCCGAGCATTTCGAAGAACGTGTGGTGCCGGGCGGTATAGCCGACATTGTCGAGGTCATTATGCTTGCCGCCTGCCCGCACCACCTTCTGCGCGGTGACCGCGCGGGAATAGGGCCGCGTCTCAAGACCTGTGAACACGTTCTTGAACTGGTTCATGCCCGCGTTCGCGAACATCAGGGTCGGATCGTTGCGGGGCACCAGCGGTCCGGACTCGACCACTTCGTGATCGTTTTTCTTGAAATAGTCCAGAAAGGTTGAGCGGATTTCATTTACGCCGGTCATTCGGGTCTCGCATCGGTCCGTGCCCGGTCAGGCGGGCCAGTTGAAAGTCTTTCAGGGCAGCAGAACCGTTTAAAGGTCCGCGCCGGAACAGCCTTTTAACTTTGACCTCAAACCCTGTCCAGCAGTTGCGCGCATCCGGACATGAGTTCCGAGATCAACAGGCTGATATTCAACGCGGCCCAAAACGAAAAGAGCCTTCTCCCGAACTGGAAAAGGCTCCTTCAAAGCCGGCCAGCCCGACAATCATTGACGGGCCAGAGGCGGTAAATCCGTCCTAGTCTTCCATGACCTCTTCGACACCGTCCGGATCGATGATCGCTTCGGCGATCAGACCGGCATTCTGGCGAATGGCAAGTTCGATTTCGCCGGAAATTTCCGGATTGTCCTTCAGGAACTGCTTTGCGTTCTCACGCCCCTGCCCGAGGCGCTGGCTGTTATAGGAGAACCACGAGCCGGACTTCTCGACCACATTGCCCTTAACGCCAAGATCAATCAGCTCGCCCATCTTGGAAACGCCTTCGCCATAGACGATGTCAAATTCGACCTGACGGAAAGGAGGTGCAAGCTTGTTCTTGACCACCTTGACCCGGGTCTGGTTGCCAACCACCTCGTCGCGGTCCTTGATCGACCCGATGCGGCGGATGTCGAGGCGGACGGAGGCATAGAACTTCAGCGCGTTGCCGCCGGTCGTAGTCTCCGGAGAGCCGAACATCACACCGATCTTCATGCGGATCTGGTTGATGAAGATGACCATCGTGTTGGACTTGGAGATCGACGCGGTGAGCTTGCGCAGAGCCTGGCTCATAAGCCGGGCCTGCATGCCCGGCAGGCTGTCGCCCATTTCGCCTTCAAGCTCGGCCTTGGGTGTCAGCGCAGCAACGGAGTCGATGACAAGCACGTCAATCGCGCCGGAGCGGACCAGCGTGTCGGCGATCTCCAGCGCCTGTTCGCCGGCATCCGGCTGCGAAATCAAAAGATTGTCGATGTCAACGCCGAGCTTGCGAGCATAGAGCGGATCAAGCGCGTGCTCCGCATCGACAAAGGCACAGATGCCGCCTTCCTTTTGCGCTTCGGCAACCGTGTGCAGCGCCAGGGTCGTTTTACCTGAGGATTCCGGCCCGTAGATCTCAACGATACGCCCGCGCGGCAGTCCGCCGATACCAAGTGCAATATCGAGACCGAGGGATCCGGTTGAGACCGACTGGATCTCAACGGCCTGTCCCTGCCCCATCCGCATGATGGATCCCTTACCAAAGGACCGTTCGATCTGGCTGAGCGCTGCGTCCAGCGCTTTTGTCTTATCCATCTGGCTGCTTTCTACGAGACGAAGTGAATTTTGCGACATGGCTCACGCTCCTTATTCCACGATGGACGCGTTGTTACAATGGAAGCGTTTGTACACTTTTTGTTCTCAAAATGCAAGAGCGCAGAACAGTCTGGTATTTCAATAGAAATCACCGTTTGTTTCCAGTATGTTCCACTTGGCAAGGCGAGAGCATACCCTAGCGTCAGAAAACAATGGAAACAGTTTGTGATTCTGTCTTTTGGGAGAATCATCTCCCCTTACCGCCACAGTTGCCGACTGCAAGACGATCTGATAGCCCGCCTCCCAGAGACGTATTCAGTCCGGGTGTTCACCGGTGCTAGAGGGAAGCAGCAGGTCCTTGTCCTTGAAACCCGCCAGTCGTGTCATTGCCATCGGGGCGATCCACCAGGATACGATTGCCCATGCAGTGGTGCCTATCGACCGGGAAACGTCCACGCCCTCCCGCTTCGCGTCAAAGCCCGGCGGCGTTGCGACCAATGTCGCGCGCGCGCTCGCCCGCCTCGGCACCCGGACAACGCTGATCGGCACTGTTGGAGACGACACTGCCGCGCAAGCGCTTCGGAACCTGCTCACAAGGGACGGGCTCGAGCTGGCGCTGATTGAGCGGCCCGGATATGCAAGCGGGCAGTATCTTGCCCTGCACGATCCTGACGGTAGTCTTGCTGCTGCCTGCGTGGACGATCGTGTCCTGACAGACGCTCCACCGGACCTGTTCGACAAGTCTATCGAAACCGCAGCGGTGCCGGAGGACCAGGACCGGATCTGGTTCCTTGACGCAAACCTGCCGGGAGAGATGCTGCAGCATGTCAGCAGGCGGATCCGCCCGGAGTTTCTCATTGCCAACGCCGTCTCCGATGCAAAGGCCCCTCGCCTCCGGTCAATTCTGGGCGAACTAGACTGTCTGACGCTGAACAAAAGCGAAGCGGCCGTAATCACCGGGGAGCCGCAATCAGCGCCTTTGGAACAGCTTGCCGAGGTTCTGAGCGCAACCGGGGTAAAAAGCTTCGTTCTGACCAACGGCAAGGACGACATGCTTATCTATTCGGGGCAAGGTCTGGAACGGCTCTCTCCGCGACGCACCGACATTGTAGACGTGACCGGTGCCGGCGATGCACTGACAGCGGGGCTCATCGCCGCGCTTGCACGGGGCCATGCGTTCAAAGACGCTGCCCGCTACGGCGGGTCTGCCGCCGCACTGACCTTGACCAGCACCGGCGCTCTTGCCGAAGACTTGTCGTGGCGTGCGCTTGAAAACTTTTGACCAGATGGACAAATTGAAATCTTGGCGCACTTCCGCCATGCCCCTATAAGGACGCCGACAAAAGCGCCGATCCTGAATTCGGTGACAGCCGCAAGAAAAAGGCCTGACCACGTGACACATTCTGCCGACGCGACCGCCCTCCAAGATCTCATCGCCTATAATGAAGAGGTCCGCGACGCGCTTGGCACAGGCAAGCCGGTGGTAGCGCTGGAATCGACGATCATCACCCACGGCATGCCGTTTCCGCGAAACGTCGAAACCGCACGGCAGGTGGAAGCGGACATTCGGACCGAAGGCGCCGTGCCCGCGACAATCGCAATCATGGACGGCAAGATCCATGTCGGCCTGAACGATGATGACCTCGACCGGCTTGCGCAGGCCAAAGATGTCATGAAGTGTTCGCGCGCGGATCTGACTTTCGCGCTCTCAGCCAAGCTCTACGGAGCGACGACCGTCGCCGCAACGATGATGGCCGCGCATCTGGCCGGGGTGAAAGTCTTCGCGACCGGCGGCATTGGCGGCGTTCACAAGGGAGCGGAAGAGACGTTCGACGTCTCCGCAGACCTTGACGAGCTGGCTCGCACACCGGTCTGCGTTGTTTCTGCAGGCGCAAAGGCGCTGCTCGATATTCCAAAGACACTGGAAGTCCTTGAAACAAAGGGCGTGCCCGTCATTGCCTTCGGAACAGACGAGCTTCCCGCCTTCTGGTCGCGCAACAGTGGTTTGAAAGCCCCATATTCTCTCAACACAGCAGCCGAAATCGGAGCGCTCTTGAAGACGCGGGAGAAGTTTCCGGATCATGGCGGCGTTCTGATCGCCAACCCGGTTCCCGAAGCGATGGAGATCCCGCGCCAGGAGATGTCGGGTTATATCGATACGGCGATCAGGAAAGCCGAGGCGCAGAACATCCGGGGCAAGGACGTCACCCCCTATGTGCTGGGAGCCATTCTGGAGCTGACCGACGGGCGCAGCCTTGAAACCAATATCGCCCTGGTGCGCAACAACGCCCGCCTTGCGGCAAAAATCGCGGCCGCACTCGTCTGATTACTCCCTCGTCGGTCCGCACGATGTCGATGCCGGCTCGACGTCCTGATATCAGCACGGTTTTGTGTCCGATCGCCTGCGATCTTCGGGCAATCGGGATCTTGCCCACGAAAAACAGCCATTTCGAAACGGCGACTGGCCGGAGCCACGTCAGTTGCGCGAATTTTTCAAAAGCCTGAAACGCTGAATTGCGGCAGCGAAACAAATTTGTCGCAAAGCAAGCTTAAGGCTTATCCGGAGTTTGGTAAGTCCGCGCCAAGGACCAGGAGCGCGTTCGCCAAATTACCGTAAGCCGTTGACAGAGCGGCGTTAGCCTGCCCTTACTTGCGGCACAAATTTGTGAATGGAATGACGGGGCGGCCTGATCACACAGGTTGATATCAAGAACAGGGCCGTTTCGCAGAGGAGGTCGGACATGACAGACGCGTCAACGCCAGAAACCACGGAAAATGCAGCGCCTGCGGGCAGCTTTTCACCGCTTCAGTATCTCGACCGCGCGCTGTCGACATTGCGCGATATAGGGATTACGCCGGAATCGGAGCAGGACGCGCCTATCAACGCCCTTCTGGAACAGATTTCCGACCTGTCGCCGGACAAGGTTCTGGTGATCTCGCGCACGCTCAGCCAGGCGTCCAATTTCAACGAAGTTGTCCGCACGCAGGTCCAGCAAATGGATATCGGCGAGCGCTACGAGGAAATCACGAACGCGTTCAACTCCATCCGCGACGATGCCAAGACACTTGTCGACCAGCTCGCCGACGGAAAGATATCTTTTACGGAAAACCTCTCCAACAAATGGCGCGACATGCGGCGCGGCACCATCTCCGACCGGTTCCAGGATATCAGGGGAACCTACAAGGAGGTTGCCCATGCTACCAAGGATCAGATCGAACGCGAACAAACCATCCTGGAAGCCTATCGCGACTTCCGCGGCGCCCTCAAACAGGCGGAAGTCACGGCGCTCGAACTGCTGAACATGGCAACGGAAAGACTGAACGGGAAGAAACTCGCCCTTGAAACCGCCTCGAGCGACGTTGAGGCCTATGCGGGCGATGACCCGGCACAAAAGGCCCGCCTGGAGCTTTCGCGCGATGAGAGAATGCGCGAGATGCAGGACGAGGAAAAGCGCTATCAGATCGCCAAGGACCTCTCGGACAACCTGACCGTCGGTTACAACACGTCTGAAGTGATCATGGCGCGCCTGGTGCAGACCACCAATGCCAAGGAACGTGTCTACGCACAGTCGGTCAGTTTCTTCTCGACAAATGAATCGGTGCTGACCGCGCTGAATGCCTCCTTTACAGGCCTGCAGGGTCTGCACGAGTCCACCGAAACGCTGAACGCCATGAAGGAAGGCATCAACAAGAGCCTGGAAACCCTGGCCGAAATCGGTGATGCGGTTCAAAAAGAGGCGTTGAAGGCAGGTTACGGGCCGACAGTTGCTGCAGCCTCCGTCAAGAAGCTTGTCGACTCCGTCGTCAACTTCCAGGTCCAGTCCCGTGAAATCATCTCCGAAATGCGGGACATGTCGACCAAAAACTCCGAGGAAATCCGGAACGCGGTCGAAGACGGCAAGCGCCGGCTGGCGAAGCTGACCGCGCAAGGTCAGGGCCTCTGATCCACAAAAAATGAAGCGGGCCGGTAAAGTGCCGGCCCGTGCAAATTGAAAAGACAGGTATTGATGGCTCGAACGGCTGACAAATCCGACGCCCCGCTCGATGATCTCATGATGGCCATGGACGTGGTCGACACGCTGCGTCACGAAGAAGGCCAGGTCGCCAGAGAACTGAAAGCGGACGAGCGCGATGCCGCAATGGTGGAGCGGCTCCGCCAGGTTTACGCCTCGCAGGGCATCGAGGTGCCCGACCACATCCTGATAGCGGGTGTTGAGGATCTCAAGCGGGACCGTTTCGTCTATTCGCCGCCGAACACCGGATTTCAGCGCACGCTGGCAATGGTCTATATTTCCCGCGGCACCTGGTCGAAATGGCTTGCCGGAGCTGCTGCGGTCCTGATCGTCGTGGTTGCCGCCTGGTATTTCCTGGTCGCCCTGCCCGAACAGCGCGCTGCTGCGGACCTGACCGCTCGCCTGGAAGCCCTGCCTGCGACCTATTCGGAACTCGTGGAACGTATCGGAACCCTCACCGACGATGCCGGCATCGAGGCTTCAGCCCAAACCCTGGCCGACGACGGCCGCCTTGCACTTCAGGACGGCAACAACGAGGCAGCCTTCAAGGCGGAGATCGATCTTCGCGTTCTTGCAGGCCAGCTCCAGCAGGTGTTCGAAGTCCGGATCATCTCGCGGGAAGGTGAGCCGACCGGCCTGACGCGCATTCCGGATGCAAACACCAGCAGCGAGAACTTTTACATCGTCGTGGAGGCAATCGATCAGGATGGTAACGTCCTGAAACGCGACATAGTTTCGGAAGAGACGGGCCGGACCGAAAGCGTTGAAAAATGGGGGCAACGGGTCTCGGAGCCCATCTTTGACGCGGTCCGCCGTGACAAGATGGAGGATGGTATCGTTCAAAAGGGCGTTCTTGGTGAAAAGCGTCGCGGCGAACTCGACATCAAATGGCGCAGCGGCGTCCAGGACGGAGCGATTACGACATGGTAGCTGACACCAATCCGTCCGCTGTTCCGGAGGTCACCTCATGCTGACCGGACGGCAAACCATTGGCACGATTGAACAGTCCCTCGCCGATCTCAAACGCGAAGAGGCCGAACTCAGCAAACGGATCGAACGCTCGACGAGAGCCCTGACCGATCTTCAGGAACGGCAGAGCGAAGCCTACCGGGATCTGGCACGATTTCGGCTCGATACCGACGCGGCCGGAACGCTGAACACGCGGCTGGACAGCGCGGCACGCGAAGCAAGGCGGCTGCTCGACAAGCGTAATGATGACTACAAGGTCCTGACCGAGCAACTGCGCCAGCTTGAGACCGACCGCGGCCAGCAGCAAAAGAAACGCCATGAGCTCGATGCAGCGCGCGATGCTGCAGAAAACCAGATGGATGAGCTGATGGAAGCGGTCGATGGCCGTCTGGAAAACGACGACGCCTATCTCGCGCAGCGCGAAAAGACCGAGCGCGCCATTGCCACGGCAGATGCCGCTGCAGACAAGGCCGGCACGTCCGAACAGGACCGGCAGGACAAGGGCAAAGCGTATGAAGCCGATCCCCTCTTTATTTATTTGTGGCAGCGCGGCTACGGAACACCTGACTATGATCATCGGGGGCTGACAAGAAGCCTCGACCGCTGGGTTGCCGGGCTGATCCGCTACGAAGGTGCCAGAGCAAACTATGCAATGCTGACCGGCATACCCGAGCGCATGGCGCGGCACGCCGAGCGGTGCGCCGAGATTGCGGAGGAGGAAGAGGAAAAACTCGCCGAATTCAGCCGTAATGCCATGACGGATGCGGCCGGCAGCGACCTGGTTGGCTCGATCGAGACCTATTCAAGCGAGATCGATGAGATCGATACCAATCTGGAAAAGCTGGATCGCCAGGTGGATACGCTTTCCAACGCGCTGGCAGAGTTTTCCAGTGGCGAGGATGCCGATTTCCAAAAGGCTGAAGAGCACCTCTCCGTCTCTTTGAAGGCCGATGACCTGAACGATCTCTGGCGCGCTGCCGTCGATACACCCTCGCCGGAAGACGAAAAGATCGTGCAGCGGATTGAGGACTTCAGGGATCGGGTCGAACAGGTCGCGCGGGAAATCCGTCAGGACCGCGAACTGCAACGGGATATCAGCCGCCGCAGGGGCGAACTCGCAGATGTGATCAAGCGGTTCCGCTCCAAGGGTTATGGAAGTTGGGACAGCACGTTTTCCGATGACAAGCTCACCACCGTCCTTCTTGGTGAACTCGTCAAGGGAGCCATCTCCGGGGCCGACTACTGGGCGCGGGCAGAACGCTCTCACAAACGCCGAAAACCGCGCGGACGCAAGGTCGCCTTCCCGAACGGGACGGGCTTGCCCAAATCGATGGGCGGTTTCGGTGGCGGCAGACGGCGCTCCGGCCGCGGCGGTCAGTTCGGCGGTGGCGGCTTCAAAACCGGTGGAGGTTTCGGCGGCGGCGGCTTCAAGACGGGCGACCAGTTCTAGGCTCAGGACCGGGACATACCCTCAGGAAATCGGGTGACGAAGCGTAAAGTTAACGCAGTTTTGTTGTCTATCGGGCAGTTCATGGACTAAAACAGGGTTAACACCGGCATCTGAAACAGGCTTTTTGAAATTCGGACCTCACCATGCGACAGATCGTACTCCTCAGCCTTTGCGCCTTCACGCTCGCAGCGTGCCAGTCCAGCTCAAACCAGTCGGCCTCGCTTGGCAACCAACCGGCCCTTTCCGTGCCTGCCGGAGCCCAGAGCGTAAACATTGCCGCAGATCCGACGACAGTCCGGTCCGCCCTGGTTTCAAGCGCACAGGAGCGCGGCACGTCGGTGCTTCAGAACCAACCCAACATGGTGGTTCTGGAACGCCCGATGGCCGGTGAGAACCCGGCGCTCGATTCCGAATTCGGTCCCTCCGACAATGGTGACCGGGTGATCCGTATCCGCGTGCGCTTTACCGGGTCGCAGTGCCAGACACTTGCGGTTCAGGATCTGGCCGTCATCAACAACGTGCGCACTGCTCTTGAACAAAGCTTCGTGCTGCCAGGCAACCCGAACACGATGCAGAGCCTGCAGGGTTTGAAATCCCGCGCCGAGCAGAACAGTTCCTGCCCGAGGGTCGCCTCCTAGATTTTTCGCGGCCGACCTGCGAACATCCTTCCCCGAGACAGGTCGAGACCGTTCTTGGGGGGAACATGCTCGCGCGCATAGCCTTGCTGCTGGTGGTGATTGTCGATCTAATGGGCCAGGGGCTCATATTTCCGATCATCAACTCGCTTTTGATCGACCCGACCTCGACTTTTGTTGCGAAAGACACGTCGGGCTCCACCCGAAACCTTTACTACGGCATCGTCAGTGCCGCCTTTTATCTGTTCTGGTTTTTTGGCGCCGCCTACATTTCCAAGCTTTCAGACTATATCGGGCGCAAGACGGGCATCGTCATCTGCCTGGCCGGGGGAATTGCCGGTTATGTCCTGACGATCCTGGCGATTGAATTCTCAAGCCTGTGGCTGCTGATCGTCGGCCGGGCAATCTCGGGCTTCACCGCCGGAAATCAGCCGATTGCACAGGCGGCCCTGATTGATATCAGCCGCAACGACCAGGAAAGAAGCGCGAACCTTGGCTATATCGTCGGTGCTTCCGCGCTTGGCATGATGATCGGTCCGCTGCTGTCCGGTCTTTTGAGTGACAGCGCCGTGGTCGGTTCCTTTGCGTCCTTGAAACTCCCCTTCTACGCCGCCATCGTGCTCGTTTCGGTGACGCTGATCCTGATCGTGACGTCCTTCTTTGACGTTAAAAAAGCGCGCAAGAAGATCGATTTCGGGCTCTCCGAAGTGTTCCTGACGATCTACAGGGTCAAGGACTATCCGGTCGTTCAGAAACTGTCCTTCGCCTTCTTTTTCTTTCAGATCGGCCTGAACGCCTTCTTCATCTACATTGAGGACTATCTGATCGAGCGGTTCCAGTTCACCACCTTCGAAAACAGCGGGATCCTGTTTCTCGTTGGCGCATCCATCATGATCGGCGGCACGGTTCTGGTCCCCTCCATCAGCAAGCGTTATCGCAAGATCCCCACCATTGCTGCTGCCGCTGCCATCATGTCCGTCTTCATTTTGCTGTTCATGGTCAACCCTGTCCCGGTCCTGAGCTTTGTGCTGGTCGTGCCGGTGCTGCTCGCATTCGGGCTTGGCTACCCGACTTTTCTTGCGCTCTTTTCCGCAAGCGTCGACGACGATCACCAGGGTTGGGTCATGGGCATCACCATTGCCTGGTTCTGCCTCGGATCCGGTCTCATCTCCATTTTGGGAGGCGCGCTGATGTCCGTCAGCATCTATCTGCCCTTTACCCTTGGCCTGGTGAGCTTCGGTATTGCGCTGACGTTTATCTTCACGCTCTGGCGTGCCGCCGACGTGCAGGCGCTTGATCCGGCACCAAGCAAAGAAAGCCTGGACAATGCGGTGGGCGCGGACGACAAGGCCGATCTGTAGAACAGCATTTTGCCCAACTAGCCTTCGGTCGGGAAGCTGCTTTGGCCTGGAACATTGCGGGTTCAAGCAGCCCCGATTATTCCATCTTTGCCTAACGGCCTTCGGGCACCGCTTCCGGTGAATACTGGGCCAGAAACTCGGCGCTTGGCGGGATCGGTGTGATGATGTCGATAAGCACGCCATTCGGATCCCGTGTGATGAAATGGCGCTGACCGAAGGGTTCATCCCTCAGGGCCAGAAGGATCGGCAAGCCGGCCGCTTTCGCCCTTTCATAGGCTGCATCGACATCGGCGATTTCGAAATTCAGAAGCATCCCGGCAACGTTTTGGCCCCGCCCCTCTGCAGGGATCGTTTCATGGCCCTTGTCAAGGATCGCCAGATTGACCTTTTCGTCCTGCTGTGATTGCAGATGCACGTACCAGTCCGCCTCAAAGGCCGGTTTGAAGTCCAGATTGTCCTGATAGAACTTCGCCGTTTCGGCCACATTATCGGTCATGAGAACCGGATAATACTGGGAGCACTTCATCATTTTCTCCTGGTTTTCGGCCGCTGCCCGGTCTCGGGTCCAAAGCGACTTCACACACACAAAAAATAAACATACAATCTGTATGTAAGATTCAATTAACATACAGGCTGCATGTATGCAAGACGGAAAAACACGGCGAACCCAAGCCGAACGACGGGCGGAAACACGGCAGGCGCTTCTGGAAGCAGCGCGACGGCTCTTTGTCGAAAAAGGATATGCGGAAACCGGCACACCGGAGATTGTCAAAGCCGCAGAGGTCACTCGCGGGGCGCTTTATCATCACTTCAGCGACAAGGCAGACCTCATGCGCGCACTGGTGCGCGGCGAAGCTTCTGCGGTCGCAGCCGAAATCGATTCGCAAACCGATACGAACCAAGCCGCCCTTGAGGCATTCATGTCGGGTGCAAAAGCCTACTTTTCAGCGATGTCGGTTCCCGGTCGCGCAAAAATCCTGCTGCTGGAAGGACCGGCCGTTCTTGGCACAGCCGAAATGAGCGAGATCGACCGGGAGACCGGCACGGCCGCTCTGCTGGAAGGGCTTCAGCATGCAGCCGGTCAAGGCGCCTTGAAAAACGTCCCGCTGGAGCCCCTCGCCGATCTCCTGTCCTCGGCGTTCGACCGGGCGGCACTTGCCATTGCCAACGGCGAGGACCGGAAAGCATATGAGACCGCGACGTACAGGCTGCTCGCCGGTGTTTTGGACCGCTAAGTTCCCGGAAGCGGCAACCAGACTACTGGCAGAAATGTACTTATGACCTCGAACTGACAACGAGGCACATCAATCACTTGCAGGCTGTTCGGCCCGAAATGCGTGCTTGCAGCACGAGCTTTCGGACGTCCGCCCTTGAGGTCAACCGCAGGCGCCCGCGATCAACCCGGCCGTATCGTAAAATTCAAAAAAGAAAACGATCTTGCCGTCCTTGAACTTGATGTAGTCAAGTTTTGGCGTGTCGATACGCTTGCCGGTGTTTTTGTTTGTCCAGGCGGTTGAACCGAATGCGCAGATCCGGTCTCCATCCACGACATAGTCGTCAACCGTGTAGTGCTCCATCGACCAATCGGCCTTCAACCCCTCAAGATACTGGGCCATCTCCTGCTTGCAGGTCCTTGGAGCGGTAAATTCGACAGACGGATCCTTCGCCATGGCAAGCGAGCGAAAGTTGATGTTCTCGTCGACAAGCGCAAGCCATTCGTCCACGCTCTCTCCCTTGCTCTCGTCCCAGAGCTTGTAAGCACGTTTCAGCGCAATCAGGTCCTTATTCTCAGTCATGACACTACCTCCCGGCAAAAGTGTCGCGTGTGTCCACCCGCAACCACCCTCTAGAGTATACACCCTAACGCAACCTGTGATAGTTTTTTTCGGATAGGCACATCGGATGCAAAATCAAAGAAGCTCCAAAATGTCGGCCCTGCCCCATTCCTGACTCAGAATCGGCATATTGCTGAGTTGGGCGAGAGTTTTGGATGGCGGATGAAACGGCGTGACTTTCTGATCGGGGCCGGATGTGTCGCAGGAGGCGGTCTTGCGACGGCGGCAATGATCCCCGGGCACTTGGAAGCCGGATTGCAAATGGCGCAGAACGCCATCGACAATCGCAAGGAACCTCTCGTCCGGATCACGTTCCAACGTGACCTTGCTCAGCCGGAGCCCTGGGCGGAAAAGCTGATCGCAGCGGCTGAAAATCAGATCGGTATCACTCTTATCTATGATCCGGCCTATGTCGGCCTGAGTTTTCCAAATGGCGATCTTCCCCGCGAACGGGGTGTCTGCACCGACGTTGTCATTCGCGCTTACCGCGATGCCTTCGGATTTGACCTTCAGCAGGAGGTCAACCAGGACATGAAATCCAATTTCGCCGCTTATCCGAAAATCTGGGGCCTCAAACGGCCCGACCGCAATATCGATCACCGGCGCGTTCCGAACCTTCAGACGTTTTTCAAGCGCCTGGGAGCTGCCCTGCCCGTCAGCGACCAAGCCGGAGATTACCTGCCGGGCGACGTCGTCTCGCAAATGCTACCCGGCAATCTGCCTCACATGGGAATTGTTACGCAGTATCGCTCACAGGATGGCGAACGGCCACTGATCATCCACAACATCGGCGCCGGAACAAAACTTGAAGACAGCCTGTTCGCTTTTCCAATCACAGGCCGCTACCGCTTCAAGCCGGGCATCAGCAGCTAAGGCTTTTGCCGCTTCGCCGGAGCAGCGGACGATGCCTTCACCAGAAATCCATCAGTGACGCTGTCAATCAGTCTCCTGTGGTCGGCGCGCCTGCCCGCTCACAAGCTGCTCACGCCACATCATGTAAAGGCCGGAGCCCACAATCAGGGCAGCCCCGGCAAGCATGAGCAAGCCGGGGCGTTCGCCGAACACCACGACGCCCGCTATCACCATGAAAATGAGCCGTGCATAGCGAAAGGGTGCGACGACTGAGAGGCTCGTTGAGCGAATGGATGCGGTGAGCAGCAAATACCCCAAGGACCCGAAAAAGATCATGGACAGCAGCAAAAGCCAGTCTGCCTCCGGTGGCAGAAAGGTGCTTCCGTCCAAAACGATCCATGCCATCGAAAACGGGAGGGCCGCGGCTGCTGAATAGGCCGCGAGGCTCGCAGATGCCATGTCTGACGGGGTCATGCGCGTCGTCAGATCACGAACAGACAATCCGATCATCGACAAGACCGCCCAAAGGGACGCGGCATCGAACCCGTCGGCACCCGGCTGAACGATCATGAGGACGCCAACAAACCCGAGAACGATCGTGCTCCATCGACGCCAGCTCACAGTCTCTCCGAGGAACACAACGGCTCCCAGCGCAACCAGCAAGGGGGTGGCCTGTATGATCGCGCCGACCATGGAAAGCGGCACATGGGCCAGAGCCATCACCATCCCGACCATTGCAACGACTTCAGCAAGATACCGGACGAGCAGGACGGGTGCGAAGACCCGGCGGTCTCTCAACCGCGCACCCTGCACCTTGGCCATTGTTGAAAACAGGACCAGGCCGCCGGCCAGAAGCAAAAACATGACTTGCGCAGGCGACACGAGGCCCGCTGCCAGTTTGATCAGCGTATCGGCAACCGCGAAGGCGCCCATGGACAGAACCATCAGGATGATGCCGCGTATATTCGACTCGGTGGTCTGGCCCATATCGTTGCGTTGAATCTTTGCAGGTTTTTTCTCGTGGGCCGCAAGTGTGCTTAAATTCTCAGGCTCGGCAATGGGCCAAAGCCTACAATCGGTTCGCTCGTCGCAGTTATCCGGTTTTGAGGTACTGGTTGAGGAGCGCGTCGAGGGTCCCGCTCAGCAACTCGTCGGCAGTCGCGTCGTCGACCCGCAAAATGTCCTTTTGAATGATAACCTGCTCAATTCCCGTAAGCATCGAAAGACGATAGGCAAGATCTTCGATCTCTTTTGCGCTCATGATGCCCTGAACGGGATCGAGCGCTTCGGTAAATGCCGCTATGCGGCGCCCTCCCCGAAGCTCAGCATCGGTTTTCTTTTGCCAGGCTTGCATTGTCTTAGCGAGAAACTGGCGGAAGAACCCCTCGTGTTCACGTGAGATTGCAGTGTAGTAGCTTGCAACGCTGTGAACTCTTTCTCGCGGATCGACGATGCCGTCGAGGAGTTCCGCCGTGGGTGTGACCTGGAAATCAAGAGAAGACTCAGCGGCCAGCACGGCCGGATCCGAGAAATAGCGGTAGACGGTGGCGCGACTGATATTGGTGTCTTTCGCGACCCGCGCCAGTGTCAGTTCCTTACCTTGTCCCATCAAGCGGCGGGCGGACGCGAGGAGTTCGGCGCGGGTACGGTTCTTTTGGGCTGTTCTAGGGGCCATTTTTTCTTAATGATACACTTGTCTCATAACAGGAACTATGTATTATAAAGAGACAATTGTCATAGTAAAGGAGTTCGTAGCAATGACCGCCTCGCGTCCACGCATTTATCATCTCCTGGGCAACCTTCTGACATTCCACGCCTTTCCCTCCGAAACCGGAGATCGCTATACGATCGTCGAGATCAAAACCGTCCCGGGCGCGGGTGCGCCGCCCAATCACCATGCCGGTGAAGATGAGAGTTTTTTTGTTCTCGAGGGCGAATTCGAGTTCTTTGTTGCCGGAGAAGTGAAAAAAGTAAGCGCAGGCGATTTCATCAAAATACCGGATGGCGCCGTCCACGCATTTACGTGCACAAGCGAGGCTCCAGGCCGGCTTCTGGGCATCAACGCGCCGGGATTGATGCACGACATCTTCTTCACACAAGCCGGAGATGAAATGCCTGAAGGAACCACTGAGGTTCCGGCACCCGATGCTCCCCCGGATATTCCCGCCATAATGGCGGTCGCACAAAGGGCGGGAATGACCATTCTAGCTCCCGAAGAAGTGCCCGCCTAAAGACACGCCTCAGAAGCTGGTCTTCAGCCGATAAAAAGGCTGGCGTTTCAAAGTTTCGCGTCCTGTAACTCGCCTACAAGGGAGCTGTGACCTTGGCCGACGATTTGCAGTCGGACCCGCCGTTACTCCAGAAGGCCTTCCCGTTTTCAGATCTTCTTTGGGGTGACCTCTTTCTAAAACTCACCGGCAACTGAGGTTTCGAGAAAGCTCTTCTGTTGAACCAGGGTGGCATGAATGGAAAGGGCAAAAACCATCTTTGCGTATGCAGCCTCGAGGGTCATTTCACGCCCGTCGATGACGCCACACTCAACCAGCACAGCGCCTGCAGCATAGGTTCCGAGCGCGATCCCGCCTTCCGGGCATTGGCTGACAGCCAGGACCGGAACGCCTCTTCCCGCTGCAGCGACCAAAGCCTGACGGAATGTCGGTGTTTCCGGGACGGTGCCCGAGCCGTAGCAGCGAAGCACGAGCCCGTCGCATTCGCTCGTTGCAAATTGAAGGACGCCTTCCATCATTCCAGGTGCCACGGCAACAGTGGCCACTTTCGCCGATCTTGCAGCATGGCGCGTAAGGTTTGGTGAGGACCAGATCGGCAGGACGTCGCTTGCCATCGACCCAAAAGCATCATGCCTTCGGGAATGGGTTTTGTAGATACGCGCGCCATGCAGTCTCTGACCGCTAAAATAGACCCAAACGCCGGCAGGGGCTTCGACAACGCATTGAAAGGCTCCCAAAAGGTTTGCCACGGCGTCATTGCCTTCAACCGTCAAGGGCAGCATGGATCCTGTTAGCACGACCGGCTTGTCGAGCCCCTCCAAGGCAAAGCAAAGCGCTGCCGACGTATAGGCCAAGGTGTCAGTGCCATGTGTTATGACAAATCCCTCGTAGCGCTCGTGACAGTCAGCAATCTGCTGCGCAACCCGATTCCAGTCCGCAGGCGTCGCGTTTGCGCTATCGATCAAGGGAGAAAGAACGCAGACATCGATATCGAGGCCTGGAAAACTGTCACGGACTTGACGGTTCACGAATTGTTCGACAACACCGGCTTTGGGCTCGAAGCCATGCGAGCTTTTGACCATGCTGATCGTGCCACCCGTGTGAATCAATAAAATGGTCATATGGCTCTCTTGGAAGCTGACGAGCGGAGTGGCAGAACACGGCGTCAAAACATGCAAGTCGACGCCTGGAGCCTCACCTTCAATATCCGCGTTTCCTCGATTTGAAAACTCCAGGGCCGGTAAGTAAACGACGCAGAATTTCCGACCGTCGAGAAAAAACCTCCGTTTTCCAGAAGCTTGAGATCACTGCCCCTCGCGCTGCCGCGATCCTAACCTACTGCGCGAGGCCGATCGGACGGCCCTGGTCTGCAAGAAGCGTCGACAATTCCGGCCACGCCTTGATCGCGGCGGCTGTTTGTTCAAAGTTTTGCGGCTGCAAGCGTCCATCATGCCACAAGGACGTCCCGTCGAACGCAATTGTCGGGTCCAGGACCATCCAGCAGATCTCACCCGGCGGCGAGCTGCCGCAGGTATGAAAGTGCAAAAAGCGCGGGCTTCCAAAAATGTTGTTCGACCAGCGGTCCGGATCGTCATCGACATCGCTGTCGTAAAAGCACGCCGGATGAATGCCGGCATGCCATGAGTGGATGGCATTTTTGTCGAGGCCAAACTGATCCGAGACCCTCGTGTAGTGATCTTCGATTGCCTTGATGTCTTGCCTGTTACCCTCAAAACCGGCAATGCGTCCCTGGTCGACATGCGCCATGACAACGCTGCCAATACGAACGGATGCAGGCGAATAAGACCGCGAACCGGTCGGTGTCAGCCAGCGCGCCAGCGCCACCTTGCCGCTGAGCGCGCGCGTGAGCACGGGTTGCGGCACGCAAAGGGGAAATCTCTTGACCGATACCTCGCCGTCGACCTCATCCTCCATCTCGACACGGCCTTCCAGGTGCGTGCCCAGGGGACAGCTGATCGAGACGCGATCCGATGCACGTGCGACTGCGTCGACAGACTTCTTCAGCGCCACCATGGCGTCATGGTCGGTTGCCGCATAGGCCGATGTCAGCGATTTTTCATCGCGCGCATAAAGCATCGCGACGTTCTTGCCCGGCAGTTTGTCAACAAACCGGTCCTGGTCACCGACCCGGGCGAGATAGACGATCGTGTCGTTCGCTGCCAACTGCTCTTCGTAATCTGCAGGAAGTGGTTCGTCAGGTCCGTCGACATGAGCTGTCGAGACACGGCATCCCAAGTCTTCAAGCGCTTTCTGGATCAGCTTGGAAGCAGCGGCGTCGTACCAGCCAAGTGTCGGATCTTCGCAGACGATCAGGGCGGTGCCGCCCGGCTTCACCTTCATGCACTTGTTTAGCAGATTGCCGACACCATCCGCTGTCTTGAAAGGCTTGTTCATCGCTGCACCTCGGCCTGCACCGTCAGGAACCTGAATTCCGGTGTTTTGACGGACAGGATCCCGTGTCGCATTTCGGCATCGACACAGATGCTGTCCCCTGCCCGCAAAGGGAATTCCTGTTTGCCGTAGCCATACACCGCCTCGCCCTCAAGCGCGTGAACGAAGACAACGCCGCTGCCGACGTAGACCGGCGGAACCGCATCCTGGCGCTTGAGCGTCACGATACGGGCACCGAATTGAAGATCGCGCCGCAGATGGACGGCGAGATTTTCAAATTCATGAACATGCTCGTCCACGATCCGTGTTGATTTGAGCCCTGCACCGCTTTCGACATAGGTGTAGTCCGTGTGATCCGATGTCGTTTCGCGAAACAGGCTGACCAGGGGAACTTTCAATGCAGCGGCCAATGCGCTCAGCGTTGAAATCGACGGAGAAACTTGTCCGCTTTCAATCCGGCTTATCATTGCGCCCGAAACGCCGGACAACTCGGCAAGATGCCTGGCGGAATATCCGTTCCGGGTTCTGAAATCCTTGAGGGCGGCACCGATCGCGCCGTCAATGTCATTGTCCATAATCACTCGGTTTTGCGGTAGGCGAAGGCCCGGTCGAACCGCCATTGAAGGTAGTCCCCGCACGTAATGGCGTCTTCAACGGGTGCGTGATCATCGCCATAGATATCGCGTGCGTCAATCATGGTTTCCGGGTTCGGATCAAAGGCCAGAACCAGCGACAGACGCTCCTTCCCGGAACTGTTCACGACCCTGTGCGGTGTTGATTTGTAGGCACCGCCTGTCCACCTGGCCAGAAGGTCGGCAACATTCACGACCAGTGTTCCCTCAATGGGCGGCGCTTGCAGCCAATCGCCGTTGATATCTTCAACCTGGAGACCGCCGACAGCATCCTGGCACAACACGGTCAACACACCGAAATCGGTATGGGGCCCAACGCCGAACTGGTCAGCGCCCATATCTTCCGGCTGAGCAGGATAGTAGACGAATGACGCCCGGCTTAAGGGACGTGAGGCTGTTTTCAGGAAAAACGATGCATCCAGTCCGAGCCCAAGCGCGAAACCTCGCATCAGGTGATGCGCCACCTCATGGGCTTGGCGGAAATAGTCCATTGCCGCCGGTTCCAGGCCCGGAAGGAATGCGGGCCATTGGTTGCGGCCTCTGAGCGGATGGTCGGCAACGGTGTCGCCGTTATCGTCCTGCATGCCCCAGACGAAGCTCTCCTTCAGATCCGCTTTCAACTTGTCGCCCATCTTGGCCCCGCCCGACGCGAGCCATCCGCGATGGCTGGCGGAGACACGAACGGTTTCCTTTTGCTCCGGGGAGCTTCGAAAGAAGTCGAACGCAAGGTTGCGCGCCGAAGAGATGCAGCTCTCAGGGATGCCATGCCCGCTGATATAGATGAATCCGAGACCGGTGCTGGCTGCATGAAGGGCTCTTGCCACCGAATGCGGGTCGGTTCCGTCACGCAAGGACGTGATGTCGACGACCGGGATCTCGTTCGAGTCCATGGGTTTGGCTTCAGCGTAGACCATTTTTGTTGTCCATTATTGGAAAGAATTTTGCATACTACGCAAAATTTTTATTCATATGCAACTATTCTGATGCGTAATACCCGACAATGTCGCCATCTGTGGTGACCCCGAGGCCGTTCAGGTGCCTGTTCACATAGTTGAAATAGCCGATGATCTGGTTGGCCTCCAGGATCTGGCCGTCATCCGCGCCAGCATCCCTCAGGGCATCGACGTCGGACTTGGTCATGTCGGCAGGGCGCAGCGTGAGCTTTTCCGCGTATTTCAAGAGCTCCAGTTCAAGGCCAGAAAACACCTCTTCCGGACACTTTGCATTGAGCGCCTTTTCTACCTGATCCGCTCGCGCCTCATCACCGATCAGATGGCGCGCGTTTGCCCAATGATTGGCGAGCGAATACGGGCAGCCGTTCAGGATCGAGACATAGGAAGAGATTGTTTCCTGGAGCCACTCCGGCAGCGTGTTGGCGTCATCGTGCAAGGCTGCCCTGTAAAGGATGACATGGCCCTTCATGGTGTTTGGCCGCAGCGAGTGCACGCGCATCACGTTATCGACCGTGCCGTGCGGCGTACGCGCAAGCTTCAGCATCTCCATCAACTCGGCGTCTGCATCCTCGTCGGAGATCATTTCGATCCAGGCTGCCATGGTTTCTCCTAACCGCGTTGATCCGACTGTAATTTGCGCTCCAGCCAGCGTACACCGGCGGAAACGAGCAAGATCAGGACCAGGTACTCAAGGACGAGCACCGTGTAGATTTCCAGGGGTCTGTACTCAACAACGACAAGTTCGTTGGCTTTGCGGGTCAGCTCCTGCATTCCGATCACGGAGACCAGCGAGGACATCTTCAGCATGTAGACAAGCTGGTTGCCGAGCGCCGGAAGTATCCGCCGTACCGCCTGCGGAAGAATGACATAGACCATCGTGTCGGTGTAGCTGAGCGAAATGGAGTGCGCGGCCTCGTATTGCCCCTTGTCGATGGACTGAATGCCGGCACGAAAGATCTCCGCTTCAAAGGCACTGTCGGACAAGGCAAGCGCAATCACACCGGCCCAGAACACCGTGATCGTGAGCCCCGTCATTTGCGGCAGACCGTAATAGACCCAGAGGATCAGAACCAGAATGGGCACCGCCCTGACCAGCTCCACATAAACACGGTTGAACCGCCTCAAAGCCCGGTTGGAAGACAGGCCGGGCAACGCCACGGCGAGGCCGAGGACGATCGAAATCACGATTGCCGTGAAGGACAGCAGCAAAGTGTAATAAAGCCCGCTAAGGAGAAATTTGAGATTGTTCAATCCTGCCGGCACGGTCGGATCGACCACATACCATCCCCAGTTGCCGGAGCATCCGGTGAGCAGCAAGGCGAGGCAGCAAAGACCTGCAAGTCGGCAGAATGTCATCCGGCCCTCTCCCTGTCTCAATGCGCGAGGATTTTTGAAAGAAAATCCCGGCACCGTTCGGTCCCGGGATTGCTGAAGAACTGTTCCGGCGGTGCCTTTTCGACAATCTCGCCGTGATCCATGAACACCATCGTGTCCGCGACGCGTTTCGCAAAGCCCATTTCATGGGTGACGCAGATCATCGTCATGCCGCTGCCGGCCAACTCGCTCATGACGTCCAGCACCTCATTGATCATTTCCGGATCAAGCGCGGATGTCGGCTCGTCGAACAGCATGATTTGCGGCTCCATGCACAAGGACCGTGCGATCGCGACACGCTGCTGCTGACCACCGGAAAGCTGCCGGGGATATTTGTCGGCCTGCTCCGGGATGCGCACACGCTCCAGGTAGGACATTGCCAGCTTGTCGGCATCCGATTGCGACAGTTTCCGCGTTCTGAGCGGCCCGAGCGTCAGATTTTGCTTCACGGTCAGGTGCGGAAACAAATTGAACTGCTGAAACACCATGCCGACGGACGACCGCACCGCACGCAGGCTGGCGTTGGTGTGTGTCAACTTGTGTCCCGCGACTTCAATCAGCCCATCATCGTGACGCTCGAGTCCATTGATGCACCGGATCAGCGTTGACTTGCCGGAGCCGGATGGTCCGCACACCACCACCTTTTCTCCCGTAAGCACTTCAAGTGAAACGCTTTTCAGGGCGTGAAAGTCTCCGAATTTCTTTGAAATATTTTCAACTGTGATCATGGCTTTCACGGACAAAACGATTTTGCCTAAAAGGAAGTCTTGACCATTAGTTAGTCATGCATTTGAGTGTAGTGCAATAAATTTATCACCTAGCAAAACTGCAGTGCACAAAGTACCATCGCCTCACCATAAGAGGAGAACGGCATGAAACTGATCAAAACAACAGTGACGCTTTGCTTCCTGGCATTTGCCACCCTTCCAGCATCTGCTCAGTCGGCACTCAACGATATTCTGAACAATGGTGTTCTTAAGGTCGGCACCACCGGCGACTGGAATCCCATGACGATGAAAGACGTCGCAAACAACACCTACACCGGCTATGACATCGACGTCATGACGGAACTGGCCAAGGACCTCAACGTCGAGGTGGAATTCGTTCCGACGGACTGGAAAACGCTGGTGAGCGGCGTCACCGCGGGCAAATATCACATCACCGGATCAGCCTCAGTTTCTCCGGCAAGGGCAAAGGCCGCCGGATATTCGACATCCTATTTCTCGCTGGCGACGGTTCCGCTGATCCTTGAAACCAATGCGGACAAGTTCAAGGATTGGGGCGATCTCAACAACGGCGACGTCACCGTGGCGGCAACGCTCGGCACAACACAGGAAAAGCAGGTCAAAGAGTTTTTCCCCGATGCAAAACACCAGATTGTCGAGGCACCTGCCCGTGACTTTCAGGAAGTTCTGGCAGGACGCGCCGACGCGCACATCACATCCAATGTGGAAGCGCTGAAGCTGGTGGAAAAATATCCGCAAATGATGATCGTGCCGGTCTCCGCCCCCAAGGCGCCAACACCGATCGCAATGCTGCTGCCGCAGGACGACCAGGTTTGGATCAACTACGTCAACACCTGGATTGCGCTTAAGGAAGAGCGCGGGTTCTTCGATGCCCTGGGCAAGAAGTGGCGCCTCAAGGAATAACGACTGAACGCAAGGACAAGGGGCGTCCACCATGCGGCGCCCCTCACCTCGAATGTTGAAGCTCTTCGCGGTTCCCATAAGCCTTTATTGTGCCAAGCTGCGCATTGTGCTCCGTCACAAGCAACTGGAATGGGAAGAAGTGCTCCCTCCCGGCGGCTACGGATCTCAGGCGTATAAGGACCTCGTCCCCGGTGGCAGCCTTCCCGCCTTGGAGCATGACGGCGAGTTGCTGAGCGACAGTGAAGCAATTGCCGAGTATCTGAACGAGGTCTGGCCGGAGCCCGACATGTTGCCGGGAAACAGTCTCGAACGGGCAAGGCTCCGCGAGCGGTCTCGATTTCACGACACCCGGCTCGAGCCGGCTGTGCGCGCCCTCTTTCCGATGATCGGACGCGCGCCAAACGCACAAGCTGTTTCCGAAAAGTGGCAGGCCTTGTCCGAAAGACTGGCACAGATGGAAACACTCCTTCCGGCAGCCACGGCAAAGCTGACACTTGCCGATTGCGGTTTGCCGGTGACGTCGATGTGGATCGAAGAACTCACAGATTACTTCCGGATGGACCCGATCCTCAGTCCCGGTCTCCGGCACCATCTTAAGAACTTACACGCGCACAAGGCCGTTTCCGATGAGCTGTCCCAATATGGACCCCGTCTCAAGACATGGATGGCATCCAAATGAGGCTTGATCTCGCCAGTTGGCTTGAGGTGGAAACCTATCTTGAGCAAAACCGGACCATCATCCTGCCTGTCGGCTCGACCGAGCAGCACGGCCCCATGGGCCTGATCGGCACGGACGCGCTCTGCGCCCAGACTATCGCCCGGCTAGCCGGAGAGAGAACCGGAACGCTTGTTGCGCCCACACTGGCCTTGACGCCTGCACCCTTCAACACCGCGTTTCCGGGCACAATTTCGGTGTCGGCGGCAACATTTAAAACAATGGTGTCGGAGATAATTTCATGCCTGCACGGTCAAGGATTTGAACGGATCTATTTTTTCAACGGCCACGGCGCAAACCTCGTACCGGTCGGCCAGGCCGCCAGCGAGGCAGAAGTAAGTGCCGGTGACAGATTGGAGATCCGAATTCGTTCCTGGTGGGACTTTGAAGCCGTGAACAAACTCCGCAGGGATCTTTATGGCGACTGGGAGGGCATGCACGCGACGCCTTCTGAAGTCGCGATCACTCAAGCAACCCACCGTATTCTGCCGCCGGGCTCGGCAACAGAGCCGCCGCGGAAACTGTCGGCAGACTACATCAGGGCCCACGCGGGTGACCGGCACGGCCCTCCTGACGAACACCGCCGCACCTTTCCGGATGGCCGCGTGGGATCGCATTCAGCGCTGGCAACACCAAAACACGGCAAGGCCCTCATCGAGGCGGCAGTGACCGGTTTTGCCGAGGACCTGAATAGTTGGGCGCGCTGAGCTGACGCGGTGAAATTCAGGTGCCCATATCGCCAGTCGTGTTCGATTGGACCAACCAGGTTCCTGAAATAGCCGGCTTCCAATTTTAGCCGGCTCGAGGGACGCTTTAGTCTGATCGACTTTAAATCACCCCCAGCGCGATCAGCTGTTTCGCACGGTGTAGTTTAAAGCGCCATGCCGCCATCAACATCGATCGCGGCGCCGGTGATGAAGCTGGCCTGATCGCTCGCAAGAAAGGCCACGATATTGGCAATCTCGGAGGGATTTCCGTACCGCTTCAATGCTGTCAAAGCCGATACAGGTTCGAAGAACGGTCCCGCCGCAGGATTGAGATCGGTATCGACAGGGCCCGGTTGGATCGCGTTGACCAGTATGTTGCGTGCTCCCAGATCTCTCGCCCACCCCTTCACCAGCGCTGTCGTCGCGGCTTTGGTCGCACCGTAAGCGGCAAAGCCTTCAAACGGCATCCGCTTTGCGTTTACCGACGAGATCACGATGATGCGGCCACCGTCCGGAATATGAGGAACTGCGGCGTGGGTTCCTGCATAGACCGCATCCACGTTAATTGCGGATTGCTGGCGGTAGGCATCGAAATCGAAATCGGTAATCGGGCCAGTGCGAAAGACACCGGCGTTGTGGACCAGAATATCGATGTGGCCGAAAGCATCGACTGTTTTGGCGACCGCGGCTCTGGTCTGCCCGGGATCGGCCGCATCCGCTTGGATAGCAAGGGTGTTTGGGCCGAGGCGCGAGGCCAGATCTTCGGCTGTAGCCTGATTGCTGACATAGGTGAAGGCCGTTTTGACGCCCTCGGAAGCCAGACGTTCAACGATCGCTGCGCCAATACCGCGCGCGCCGCCAGTCACGAGAGCTGTTTTTCCCTGGAGATCATAGGTCATTTGATAGTCACTTCGAATTTGGAGGATTGTAGCCGCGCCGCGGCCGTGAGCCGCGGCGTCAGATGGGGGGACGACCGCATCAGGCGGCGAACCGCGTCGCACCATTCTTGTCTTCAAATACAGGTAGGAAGGTGTCGGGATGCGGACGAACGCGGTAGTTGTCGGTCTCGTCACCGAACAGAACGTTCCCGTTCGCATCGAGCGCGATCACCGTCGCCATGACAGTGTCAGCCGGGTAGCCAGGCATGCCCGAAGGCGCACCGCCGATATCTTCGATACCGAGTGCCCTGGCAGCTCGTAGGTCTTGGTCCTGAAAGATCTCGAAGTGATCCGGCAGCTTCAGATCCTTGGCGAGTTTGGTCGAGTTCTCAATGCCCTGGTTGGAGACGAATTTGACCTTTACACCTGCCTTTGCAAGGCGATCTGCTTGCGCCCGAACTTCCTTGAGCTGATTCATGCAGAACGGACACCAGTTGGCGCGGAAGAACACGATCAATGTTTTTTCGCCAACAAACGACGCCGTTGTGGTCCTGGATGTGTCGAGGCGTTGCAGGGGAAGCTCAGGCAGCGCCTTGCCTTTCATAATGGCGGCGCTTTTCTTGCGGCCGTAGTCGGAAAAGATCCAGATATACCACTGCATTGTGAGCACGCCGAAAACCGTGATCCCAAGTGCCGCATACTCAAACAGTGTCGACGGGCCACCGCGGGTGTACATGACGAAGGCAACCTGCGCCAAGGCGGCAAAGCTGATCAGCTGGAGAATCGGGAGGCGTTTGGAGGTCCGCGCTATGCCGAATGTCTGGCTGAGCACCATAAGGAAAAACGGCATCGGGAAAGTGGCGAAGAATGCACCGATCCAGATCGGATCGTAATTCGACCACCAGAACATGACACCAGAACCGACGCCAGAGAGGAGATTCAGCATGATGTACGGGAGGATAAGTTTACCTTTCATAACAAGATTTCCTTCGATTTCCGAAATTCAGCATCAAGTCGGGACAGTTGAGCGAGACGCAGGGGAGCAACTTTCAAGACACGCTCACTGGACCAGGAACCTGCGCCTCATCTAAATGAGGCGCGGGAGCGGATCAGGCGGCAGCAGTGGATGCCAGATTATCCAGAACCGGGAACAGGTCTGCCGGCTCTGGACGACGGGTGTAGTCGGGGTTCACTTCGGCGTAAGCGATGGTGCCATCGGCGTCGACGACGTAGCGCGCCGGCATCGGCAGGTTCCACTGGCCGTCCCCGTGGATGCGGGGCAGTTCAACGCCGAAGCCCTGGTGGAACGGGATCACGTAGTCCTGCAAAGACCAACGGATGCCGAGCTTGTCTGCCAGCTCACCGTTTTTGTCTGTCAGGATAGGGAAGCTGAGTTTGTTGTCCTTTTGGGATTTACGGCTGTCTGCAGCACCCTGCATGGAGATCGCAACCAATGAGGCGCCACGGGCACGAATATCAGCGGCAACCTCTTCCAGCGCCTGAAGCTCGATGTTGCAGTAGGGGCACCAGACGCCGCGATAGAACGTCAGGACGACCGGGCCTTCGGCCAGCAGGTCTCTTAAGCTGACTTCGTTCCGGTCCGAGTCCGTCAGTACAAAATCCGGAACCTTTTCACCGGCCTTGAGCGCGCGCTCGGCCTGTCCGCTATCGATCAGCTCCTGGGTTGAACGCGCAAAGGTGTCGAACGCTCCCTCAGGGGCCATCGTCTTGAATTTGGCTTTGAAACCGTCGAGTTTTGCTTGGAGGGACATTTTTTTAAATCTCCGTTTCAAGGGTTTTTGTTGCTGGCAGGGCCTGTGCAATTCGCGCCGCCTGACCTCAATATCGGTCAGTTGAATTCATCACGGTAGACAGGCTCAATGAGTAATGGTTATTTGAAAAACGTATGAACAAAATCGGTCAATCATGACACCTGGGACCATTGGAAGACGAAGACGGGCGGCGCCCCGGAAGTGCACCACCCGACAATTTTGGCTCACTGAATAGTCCCGAGGGATTTGCAGATCTGGGGTGGATACGCCCAACCTTTCCTGGTGTTGCGCCGAATGCTTACGGAGGCGATCGAGCGAACACCCGTTCGACCGATGCGCGACGAGCTGAAAGGCAACAAATCGTCCGGGCGCGCAACCCCCGCTATTCGGCAGCCATCTCCGCGGTCCATGCCATCGGTTCAAATGCTTTGTCGAGAGGGGGATGGACGATGTGGGTGGTGTAGTTTGACAAGACCTTGAGGGCTGTTCCTGCGATCACTTCCAGAACAGTCTGCTTTGTGTAGCCGGCGGCAATCAGTTCATCGACCTGTTCTTCGCTCGCCCAACCGCGCGATTGGTTGATGATCACTGCAAACTTCCGCAAAGCCTCCAGCTTTGGATCTGCAATCGGTGTACCCGCTCGCAGGGCTTCAAGGACACCAGGATCCACACCGGTCATCTTGGATGCCGCGGTATGCGCAGCCATACAATACGTGCATCCGTTCAGGCGGTTGTTGGTCATCAGGATAATCTCGCGCTCGGTCGGCGTGAGATCCGTCTTGTCGAAAATGCCCATCATGGTCATGTAGCTTTCCACCAAAACCGGCGCTTCTGCCATGGTGGCCATCAGGTTCGGCACAAAGCCCAGCTTTTTCTGAATGCCTTGAAGGATAGGCTTGGACGCCTCGGGGGCGTTCTCGATCGTGTATTGCAAATAGGTAGCCATTGGATTTTCCGATACATATCTGGACAGTTAGAGAGGAAGGAAACGAAAGCCGCTGCCGTTGCGCTCAACGCGACCGACACCAGGTCTGGAGACATGGGCAGCTCCCATGATCAGGCCATCGGTTGAAATCATGTCGAGGAGCGTTTTGCGCGATTTCACGGCTTGATCGCCGTCGATGTCGAGCGCCCAGCCGTAGGCAGGGTTTGCAAAATGCACGTCTTCATGCACGGTCAGATCGCCGACCAGAACCAGTTGCTCTCGGCCTCCGTCCAGAACGACAGCCGTGTGTCCGGGCGTGTGACCCGGCGCTGGAATAACATTCACTCCGTCTCCGAAATCAGCCGAGCCGTTGTGAAGAACAACATTGTGTTCAACGACCCTGGAAATTTCCTGCACGGCCGCCACCATCGGGCGCATCGCATCAGGTGCAGCGGTATCGAATCCTTGCGCGTTCCAAAAATTCCACTCGGACGCGGCGATGTGAATGCGAGCGTTCGGGAAGGCAATTCGATTGCCTGCGGCCAAACCTCCAACGTGATCCGGATGCATATGCGTAATGACAATATCGGTCACGTCTTCCGAAGCGATCCCGGCAAGTTGCAAGTCTTCGGGTAGCTTGCTTGCGGTCGGAAAGGCCTTTGTGATGAAGTCGCTCCTGCCTGCACCGGCGTCAAATAGGAAGGTTCGTTCTTCTGTGCGGTAAGCATAGGTGTTCGCTGCAATCTGCGCCGGGTTGCCAAGCTTGGCGCGCAAGCTTTCCGGCGTACCGAGAAACATGTCCACCGGCATGTTGAAATGTCCGTCGGAAAGAGCCAACACCTGCTTGTGCCCAACCGCGACGCCTGTTGCTGCATTCGCGCGGGAGGCCAATACGGCAACTGTTCCGGCTAGGGCAGAGCCCACAAACTGTCGCCGATTGATAATCTGTCTGGTCATTTCTCGTTCTCTCGATGCAATCAGACACTCTATGTCCTCGCGAAATGCTCGGACGCTGGACTGGGCCTGGACAAAGCGCTCACCTTTGACCTGGAGCGATGCATTCTAAGTTGCTCATAGAAGTTTTGGACGGTAGCGTCTAAATGCATCTAACTGTTATTTGAGAAGCAAATGACCGACAGCTTTTCGACACTTCACCTGTTTTCGCGCGTGGCCCGCACCGGCAGCTTTACCGCTGCCGGCAAGGAGGTCGGCCTGTCGCAACCGTCAGTGTCCCGCATTATTTCGAACCTGGAAAAAGATCTTGGAGTCCTGCTGTTTGCGCGGTCGACGCATGCCGTAAGACTGACCGAAGCCGGGGAAGAATATCTGACAAGGGTCGAGCCGATCCTCGCGGACATTGAGGAGGCAAATCACTTTGTCCGCGGGTCAGGTGAGCTACGCGGCAAATTGAGGGTCGGCGCCGCAACCAGTTTTGCGCAAAGGGAAATCATACCGATCTTGCCTTCATTTCTGGCAGACCATCCAAAACTCAAAGTAGAGCTTGTTCTGACGGATTCGCGGCAAGACCTGATTGACGAAGCAATTGACGTTGCAATCCGCTACGGACCGCTGGACGACTCTACCATGGTCGCAAGAAAGCTCGGGAATCCGCCGCGTATCATTACAGCCTCTCCAAAGTACCTCGAACGTGCGGGGTACCCGACCCAGCCGTCTGACCTCATCGATCATCAGATCGTGTTGGGTCCGTCCAGCCGAGGCAAGGTCGGTTGGAGCTTTGAAAAGAACGGGAAAATACAGTCCATTCGTGTCGATGGAAGGTTTCTGGTCACAGTGAACGAGGCGACAACACACGCCGCTCTTGCAGGAATGGGAATTGTCAACACGGCGCTTTGGGGATGCAGGCACGAAATTGCCAATGGGTCGTTGATCAGGCTGCTGCCTGATTGGGACCTTGGGAACATTGAGGTACACGCGCTTCTATCTGGCGGAAAGCGAACGAAACCTTCCGCTCGTGCATTTACCAGGCATCTTCAAGAGGCGTTGTCTCAGGTGTAGGATCGCCGAGCAGCCTACCTCCAATGCGCGACGATCCCCTTGTGGCTCACACGCGCAAGGCCTGTAACAGGCGCTCGCCCGGGCGCATCCTTCCCCTCACGCCTCCGCTCCATACTCCCGCGCCACTTTTTGAGCGACGCGCGCTGCCCTGGCAATCAGTTCGTCTCTGGGCTCGCCGATATAGGTTGCGGTGAAAGACAAAGGGGTCGCCTGCCAGCCCGGATCGAACGTCGCAATACGGTTTTCTTCCACCAGCCGGCGCCCGAGAACGGCGGGCAATATGCCCACCCCGATGCCTGAGGCCACCATCTCGAACCCGGTGGAGAGAGAGTTGGTCGGAAAAATCTGGGCGGTGCTGCCATAGCGGCCGCGCAGCTCGTGGGTAAGTTCCCGGTGCGGCCGGGAATTGCGGTTGTAGGTTATGACGGGTGTGATGCTGAGGTCCGGCTTTGTCAGGTGGATCGGACGGTACCAGGCGAGTTCGAAGGGCGGCAGGTCCAGATTGTCGACGCTGTATTCGGAAATCGGGCCCATCAGGATGGCGAGGTCCAAAGAGCGGTCAAGCAGCATTTCCCGAAGATTGATGGAAATGTCGACCGAAACCTCAATCGTGAGCTTTGGAAAACTGTTGTGTAGTTCGCGCAGGAAATCGGGCAGCCAGGTCTGGGCAACGGTCTCCGCAACACCAAGGCGCAGCAGGCTGCTGATACTGTCCTCAGCCATGACGTCGCCTTTGATCCTTTCCATGATGGCCATGATCTGCTCGGCGTGATCCTTCAGCAGAACACCCTTCCGGGTGAGCGCGACACCCGTAGACCCCCGGCTGAAGAGTTCAGTTCCAAGATAGGTTTCCAGGCTCGAAATTCGTGTCGAAACAGCGGGTTGAGAGACATTCATCTGTTCAGCTGCTTTCCGCACACCACCCATGCGCGCAACGGTCAGGAACGTTCTTAACTGTTCAAAGGTCATGCGGTCTCTCCCGAAAGCGATCCAAAAAACTGATCACTTTGGACAAAAAATCACGATTTGACTTGATCATAGATCCGCCGCAGCATTTTGCCAGCGACTTTTCGAGGTGGACATGACCAGCGGACTGACCAAGCTTCCAGACCTGTTTGAAATGGACACGTTCGCCCAGCGCCGCTTGATCCGCGAAGGTGGCTATTCGGGGCACACTGCCGGTCTGGCCAAGGGCAATCTTCAGTGCAACCTGGCAATCCTGCCAGGCGATTACGCCGACGACTTTCATACCTTTTGCAAGCTGAATCCCAAGGCTTGCCCTCTGGCAGGCGTTTCCAGACGGGGCGATGCGCACATTCCGCGGCTTGGTGAGGATATCGACATTCGCACCGATGCGGCGCGCTACAACATTTATTGCCACGGCGTGCTCGAAAGAGAGGTCAACGACCTGAGCGGGCTGTGGCGCGACGATCTGGTCGCATTCGCAATCGGCTGTTCATTCACCTTTGAGGACGCCCTTCGCAAGGCCGGAATCGCGATGCGGCACATCGACAGTAACGTCACCGTGCCGATGTTCCGCTCGTCAACGGAAACCGCACCTAGTGGTCCCTTTGAAGGTGAAATGGTGGTGTCGATGCGGCCGATCCCGGCGAGCCGGATCGACGAGGTTTTCGACATCTGCGCAAACTATCCGCTCGCCCATGGTGCGCCGGTGCACGTCGGTGACCCGGAAGCAATCGGTATCTCCGACCTCAATTCGCCCGACTGGGGCGAGCCGGTCACTTTCCACGAAGGTGAAATACCCGTTTTCTGGGCCTGCGGCGTGACACCACAAGCTGCGATCATGAGGGCAAGGCCGCCCCTGTCCATAACCCATTCTCCGGGCGCAATGCTGATCGCCGATGTCGGCGAACACACGACCCCGCTTTACCCCTATAACGATAACTAACTGAAAGATTTGAAAAACAGAGGACGAACGACATGAGAAAACTGGTTTTGTTGTCCGCAATCTCCATGATTGCAATCTCGGCCGGAACAAATGCCGAGGCAGAAGAGCTTGCCGTTGTTGGAAGCTGGAGCGGTCTGCCGCTTCACAAGCAGTATGAAGCCCCGTTCTGGAACGAGAAGCTTCCGGAATTGTCCGGCGGCGATCTCACATCGGCTCTCACCACGCACGACCAGATGGGCATTGCCGGCGGTGACGTCTTCCGTCTGTTGTCCCAGGGCGTCTTCGATGTCGGCATGACAGTTGCAGACTACGCGGTGTCAGACAGCGTTGCCCTTGAGGGCCTCGATGTGCCGCTGATTGCGACCGATGCCGCAACCGCGCAAAAAGCGGTTGAAGCCGCCAGACCCATGGTCGACGATATCTACAAGGATGTCTTCAACGCCAAGGTCCTCGGTATTGCGCCCTACCCGCCCCAGGTCGTTTTCTGCAACGCGGAGATCACCTCCCTCGATGATTTGCAGGGCAAGAAAGTACGCGCTTCCGGCCGCATGACTGCCAAGTTCCTAGAGGCCCTTGGCGCGGAAGGTGTCAACGTCGGCTTCGGCGAAGTGCCGGGCGCCCTGCAGCGCGGTGTTGTCGATTGTGCCATTACCGGTGCAGGCTCCGGCTACAATGCCGGCTGGTGGGAAGTCTCCACGCACCTGATGCCGCTGCCGCTCGGCGGGTGGGATCCTGTTGTCACCGCGATCAACCTGGACAAATGGAACTCCCTGTCCGACGACCAGAAAGCGGCGCTGGAAAAGGGTGTGAAGGAGAACCTGGAAGCCCCGGCTTGGGAGTCTGCCCAAAATGCCCTTGAAAACGATGTCGCCTGCCTGACCGGCACCGGCGAGTGCCCATATGGTGAAGCGCGCGGACTGGTTCTGGTGGAGGCGAGTGAAGCCGATCAGGCCAAGGCCAAAGACGTGCTGATTACCGAGGTTCTGCCGGACTGGGCTGAACGTGCGGGCGGCGACTGGGCCAAACGCTGGAGTGACAGTGTCGGCAAGGTCACCGGCGTCAATCTGGAAACAAACTGAGCCGAGGCTTCGATGACTTCCCTGGTGAACCTCTTAAGACGGATCAATGATCGCATCGCAATCGCGGTCGGTCTGGTGCTGCTCGCGTGCGTGGTCTTCACGCTAATCGAGATCATCGCCCGCCGGTTGGGCGGTTCGCTCGGGGGAGTCGACGAAATCTCCGGTTATGTCATGGCTATCACCACCAGTTGGGGCATCAGCTACGCCCTGACGGAGCAGGCACATGTTCGCATCGACCTGCTTCGCCAGCGCCTCGTTCCTCTGGGCAGGGCAATCTTCGACATCCTGTCCCTGATCTGCCTCTCCGGCACGGCCATTGTGGTTGCCTGGCGTGGTTGGGGCGTTCTGGAAAAAACACTCTCAACCGGAGCACGCGCCAACACACCGCTGGAAACACCCCTTTGGATCCCGCAGACACTCTGGTGGGCCGGTTGGGTCTGGTTTGCGCTCTCCGCCAGTATCCTGTTGGTGTCCGTTCTCGTGAAATTTCTGGCATCGGACTACAAGTCCGTTGACGCCATTGCCGGTGCACGGGGGGAAGCATGATCGCGTTCACATCCGTCGGCCTGCTGGGCCTGCTGGCGCTGTCGATCCCCGTCGGCATTGTTCTGTTTCTGCTGGCGTTCGGCATCGACACGTTCTTCAGCCCGTTCCCGCTGATGCGCGGTCTCGGGCAGGTTGTCTGGTCCTCATCGAACAGCGCCACATTGATCGCCATTCCCCTCTTTGTGCTTCTGGGTGAGATCCTCGTCCGCAGCGGTGTCGCGCGGCGGACCTATACAGCCCTGGAAAAGTGGGTTGCCTGGATGCCGGGCGGGTTGATCCACGCCAACATCGCAACGTCGACCATGTTTTCCGCAACCTCTGGATCGTCGGTAGCGACCGCAGCGACAGTCGCGACGGTTGCCATGCCGCAGGCACAGTCGCTCGGATACAATCAAAAACTCTTCTCCGGGGCGATCGCCGCCGGTGGCACGCTCGGGATCATGATCCCGCCGTCGATCAATCTGATTGTCTATGGTTTCCTGACCGAAAGCTCGATCCCCCAACTCTTTCTGGCCGGCCTTGTCCCGGGTCTGTTTTTGGCAGGTCTTTTCATGCTGATCACGGTGATCATGTGTGTCTTCAGGCCGGGTCTCGGCGGTCCGCGCCAGTCCAGCTCACTTTCGGAAAAACTGGCGGGACTGGCGGACCTCCTTCCCATTTTCGGACTTTTCGGCGCAATCGTCGGCTCGATCTACGCGGGCTGGGCGACGCCGACCGAGGCGGCCACCGTCGGCGTTGCCATTGCCCTTCTGATAGCCGCGCACCAAAAAGCGCTGTCATGGGCCATGCTCCAGGACGCGTTGCGAGGCTCGGTCAAGACGTCGGCCATGATCATGCTCGTGGTCATCGGTGCCTATGTTCTGAACTTTGCCCTCACGGCCGCCGGTGTCAGCCGCGCGCTGCAGGGTGTTCTCACCGACCTTGGTCTCGGCCCGCTGGAGACCCTTCTGGTGATCATCCTGATCTATATCGTGCTCGGCTTCTTCATCGAAACGCTTTCCCTCATGGTTGCGACCATACCGATTGTGGTACCGATCATCGTCCAGCTCGGCTACGACAAGATCTGGTTCGGGATCCTGATGATCATCCTGGTCGAGATGGCACTGATCACACCCCCGGTCGGCCTCAACCTCTACGTCGTCCAGGCGGCACGAAAGTCCGGCAGTTTCAGCGACGTCATGCTCGGCTGCATTCCCTATGCGCTTGCCATGCTGGCTATGGTCGGATTGCTCATTCTCATGCCCCAGATCGCCCTCTTCCTGCCCTCAACCTTGTAAGAGATCATTCCCATGAAGTTTCAGACAGCCACCGGTGCGCTTGAGGGCGCTCCAGACCGGCTCATCGTCGCCGGCTGGACCGGACGGAATCGCGCCGCTGTGGATCACCACATCGAGGAACTGGCCGCAATCGGCGTTGCGCCGCCCTCTGCAGTCCCACTCTATTACCAATGCGCTCCCTCGCTTTTGACCCAGGAAACCGACATCCAGGTTCTGGGCCCGGACACATCGGGGGAAGCCGAACCGTTTCTCATCAGTCTTGGCGGCAAGCTCTGGATGGGCCTTGCATCTGATCACACAGACCGTGCCCTGGAGGCCCATTCAGTCGCCGCATCCAAGCAGATCTGCGCCAAGCCTGTCGCCGGCACGCTTTGGGCGTATGAAGAAGTGGCGCCACACACCGACAAGCTCACGCTGCAGTCCTGGATCATGGAAAAGGGAGACTGGACCCTCTATCAGGATGGCACACTCTCCTCGATATTGCCGCTGGAGCACCTGATAGAAGGCGCAAGTGTGCACGAAGGAACCGCTATGCTGTGCGGTACCTTGCCGGCGATCGGCGGCGTCCGTGCGGCCGCCGACTTCAAAATGTCTCTGACCGATCCGATCCTCGGACGTGCAATCGAATGGCAATACCGCGCCTCTTCCCTGGAGGCGATTTCGTGATATCCATCCGGGGACCACAATCTACTCAGGACTTCAAAACATGAGTGCACCGTTTCCCTGGACACCCGACACGGCAAGCAGCAGGCTGGAGACGGCTCTGGAAAGAGCCGCTGGGGAGGATGCAGCCAGATCGGTGTTCCTGAAGCTCCTGACGGACCGGGCCCGCCGGCAGGCACAGAAGGCACCAGACATCAGTAGCCCCTTGTCGGGGGCGCTTGTCAGCGTCAAGGCGCTCTTTGATGTCGAAGGCGAAACAACAAACTCCGCCACCAGGGTGCTTGCGGACGCTCCGGCGGCAGACAAGGACGCTCAAGCCATGGAACGCCTTGACAAGGCTGGCGCGGTTTTTGTCGGCCTGACCAACATGTCTGAGTTCGCCTATTCTGGACTTGGCCTGAACCCGCATTACGGCACGCCGGTAAACCCGGCCTATCCCGGCTGCGCACCAGGGGGATCAACCAGCGGCGGCGCTGTGTCCGTTGCCCTTGGCCTTTGCGACATCGCGATCGGCAGCGACACCGGCGGATCGCTGCGCATTCCAGCGGCCTTCACAGGCATCACCGGCTTCAAGCCGACACAGGCATCCATACCGATGGACGGTGGCAGACCGTTGTCGGACAGCCTTGACAGCTTTGGCCCAATGGCGAAATCGGTCGCGGCGTGTGAACTCGCCTGGCAGGTCATGGCGGGTCTTGCGACTGTTCCGTCCACACCTTCCCGTCAGCGCCTCGTCATTCCGAAAAACTTCGGTTTTTCCGAGATGGATGCGGAAGTCGCCGCGGGTTTCGCGGCAATTGTTCAATCCCTGCACGGGGCCGGATTTAATATCGTTGAACGGGAGTTCTCTGCAATTTCTCTCTATGATCAGGTTCCCCCCTGGCACCTGACATCCGTGGAATCCCGCGCGCATTATGAACACCATTTCCAGAGCTCGCCCGATCAGTTTGACCGCCGTGTTCATGCCCGCATGGGGCTTGCCGACAAGCTGTCTGCCGTCGACTACCGCCAGACACTCAACCGGCGCGCAAGCTTCATCGCCGCATTTCGTGACGAACTTGGCGAGGATTTGCTTCTGCTGCCGACAACGCCCAAGCTGCCGCCCCGGATCGAGGATCTCGCAGACGACGAGGCCTTCAACCGCTTCAACCTGCTTGCGCTCCGCAACCCTTCGCTTGCCAATGTCGCCGACGCCTGCAGCATTGCCCTGCCCTACCGCCACGATAACAACACACTCAGCGCCATGCTGATCGCCGCCGGTGGCCGGGACAGCGCGCTTCTGTCCTGTGCGAAGGCCGTTGAAGCTGAGATCTGACAGAGGGTCAGGATTCGGGGCTGCGCCAATCCCCAAAAAGCTGCCCGCTTTCAACTTGCGAACCGGCGCCCGCCTGTGATCTGCTTGGCGTCAACCGGAAGACTGCCGACGAGCCCGTGGAGCGAGGTTTATGAACCGCATTGTTGGATTGATCCTCGCGCTTGCGTGCGCCTTTGGGTTGGGACTCTGGGCGTCATCGAGCGGATTGTTCTTCTCAGGTGAAAGCCAAACCCGAACGGCCGCTTCAACGGCAGCGAATGACACGTCTTCTCAACAGCAGAGCTTTCCGACGAATGCGGTAATCGTGACGGCGGCGGATGTGGAGTTCACGCCGCCCCGCTCCCGCATCCAGTCGATCGGCACCGGCAAGGCAATCCGGCTGATCCATGTAACGGCCGATGTCGCCGGCACTGTGGAAGAGATCCACGTTCAGCCGAACACCGACGTCAATGCAGGCGATCCTATCGTCACCCTGCAGCGGCAAACCCAGAAAATTCTCCTCGACAGCGCCAAGGCCGAGCTGGAACAGCAGTCTGCCTCCTTCAGTCGTTTTCAGACCCTCTTGAACCAGGGGAGCAATGCCGTTTCGCAGGCCCAGGTCGACGAGGCCAGGGCGTCGCTTGCGGTTGCCGAGGCAAAGGTCGCAGAAGCACAATACGAGTATGACCGCAGGATTATCCGGGCGCCTTTTTCCGGCCGGATCAACCTGAACGATCTGACCGTCGGCAGCTATCTGCCGCAGGGAGCGGAGATCGTCACACTGGTGGATTCCAGCAGCCTGCTCGTGGAATTCACTGTGCCAGAGACGGCCATCAGCCAGATCAGGACCGGTGTTCCCGTTCGACTGACGACACCGGCGCTCGTCGGCCGTGTCTTCAACGGAGAGATCATCGCCTTTGACAGCTCAATCGACGAGGAATTCCGGACTGTGCGCGTGCGCGCAGAGGTTCAGAACCCGCAAAACCTGCTTCTGCCGGGAATGACCTTCAGCGTCAGTCTGGCAAGTTCAGACACGCCGATGCCCATGGTCCCTGCCGTCTCCGTACTCTGGAGCCCGAACGGTGCCTACGTCTGGAAGCTCGGTGCCGACAACCTTCCGGAGCGTGTCGACGTGGTGTTGCGCCACAGGCTCGGTGACAATGTCTGGCTGGAGGCGGACCTGAAGGAAGGTGACCGCGTTGTGAAAGACGGGGCCTTCAAGGTAAGCCAGGGCGTCTCGATCGCCCTGGAGGTTGCTGATCCGTCCGCGGAGAATGCCGATGGGTGACGAGGCGGCGGGCATGATCACCCGCGAGAGGCTGGGCTTCGCCGCGACCTTTGTCGGCCGCCCGATCCTGGCTCTCGTTCTCAATCTCCTCGTGATCATCGGCGGCGTAACGGCGCTCAATGGCGTGGAAGTCCGCGAACTGCCGAACGTCTCCAGGCCGGTCATTTCCGTGCGCGCCACCTACCCCGGTGCAGCGGCGAGCACGATCGACGCGGAAGTCACAAGTGTTCTGGAAGATGCGCTGGCGCGTCTGGAGGGATTGGAGAACATTTCGGCGACCTCGACCTATGGCAGCGCCAGCCTGACGCTCGAGCTGAGCAGCTCGACCGATGTGACCGATGCCGCCAATGACGCCCGGGATCTCGTCTCAAGGGCACAACGCAACCTTCCTGACGATGTCGAGGACCCGACAGTCCAGAAAAGTGATTCAGATGCCGACCCGATTGTCCGGCTCGCACTCAGCGGCACCTTGCCGCTCACGGAGTTGGCTTCGCTTGCAGAGGGCATGGTTTCGGACAGGTTGCTGGCGATCGACGGCGTGTCGGAGGTCCAGGTTGCCGGCGACTATGACCGCATCATGCGCGTCACCTTTTTCCCGGTGGCGCTTGCCAGCCGTGGAATTTCGCTTGCCGACATGCGCACCGCGCTTGCAAGCGCGAACCTTGATATTCCCCTCGGGGCACTTGAAACCGAAACACAGGAACTCATCGTGCGGTCGGTCGCTTCGACCACAACGGAAGAGGCAATTTCGGCCATCCGCCTGAACCGGGAAACGGTAATCGGTGATGTCGCCTTCGTACAGTTTACCTCCGACGATCCGTCCGTGATCACGCGGATCAACGGTCATCCTGCCGTCGGACTGAACGTCATCCGCCAGTCCCACGCCAACACGCTTTCCATTTCCAATGCTGCCCGTACTGCCGTTGCCGAATTGCACGAGGAGTTGCCTGACGGCGCGGACCTGCTCATCGTTGCCGACGACGGGGTCTTCGTGGAGCGATCGATATCAGGTGTCGTGACCAGTATTGCCCTGGCTGTGGTGATTGTCGTGGCCGTCATTTTCCTGTTCCTGCGGTCGCTCCGCGCGGTTGTCGTCCCCGCGGTTGCTGTTCCGATTGCCCTTATCGGCACTCTGGCCGCCATTTGGGCTGCGGGGTTTTCAGTCAACACCATCACCCTGCTCGCGCTCGTTCTGGCAACGGGCATGGTGGTCGACGACGCCATCGTGGTGCTGGAAAACATCGTCCGCCGCCGACGCGACGGGCTTGGCGCCTTTGCGGCAGCTGCGGTCGGAACTAGAGAAGTGTTCTTCGCGGTCATTTCGACAACAGCCACGCTCGCAGCCGTGTTTATCCCGATCTCCTTTCTGCCGGGTCAGGCAGGTGGCATTTTCGGCGAATTCGGCTTCGTCCTGGCCTTCGCCGTTGCGCTTTCCTCCTTCGTGGCCCTGACCCTCAGCCCGGCGCTGTGCGCCTTCGTTGACCCCGGCAAGCCGAGTGGCAAACGGGACGACCCGGAAGCGGATCGGGCTGAAAACCCTTACCTCGTCGGATTTGGAAAGCTGATCGGCATCATCTTGAAGGCACGCTATCTGGTGCTTGCCGCAGCACTGATCTTCGCCGTCGCTTCGCTGGCTCTATACGGATCTTTGCCCCAGGAAATCACGCCATCGGAAGACCGGGGCACAATCATGGTGGCGCTCAGGACGCCCGCATCCGCCAGTCTCGACTATACCAGCCAGCAGGTCGCAAAGGTCGAAAGGATCCTGGAGCCCTATGTCGCGTCCGGCGAAGTCGTTGCGGTCCAGTCGTTGATCGGCCTGCGCTCGACCAGTTTTGCGCTTGTGTTCGTGCGGCTCGCTCAATGGGAGGACCGAGAGCGCAGCCAGCAGCAGATCGCTGCCGAATTGCAAGGCCCGGTCAGCCGGATCCCCGGCGCCTTCATTTCCCTCCGCTCATCCAACAGCCTTGGCATCCGCGGCGCCGGGCGCGGCGTGCAGTTTGCCGTTGTCGGTAAGGAGTACGACGTGCTCGGCGACCTCACGAACGACCTGATCGCGAAGATGGAAACCGATCCGACCTTCGCAAATGTGCAGCTCGTCAACGAGATCAACCAGCCGCAACTGCTTCTTGAAGTGGACCGGGACCAGGCCGCCAATCTCGACATCAATCCACGTGACGTGGTCGAGACGCTCAACACCGTCATTGAGGGCAACAAGGTCTCGGAGATTTTTCTGAACAACGAATCCGTCGAAGTCCGGCTTGAACTTGGCGGGCGCCCGATCAACGACCAGGGTGATCTTGAAAACACGTTCCTTCGGGCCGGAAACGGCCAGTTCGTGCCGATCTCCACGGTTGCGCAGCTCTCCGTGGCAGCGTCGGCCGCCACCTTGAGCCGCGAATCCCGCGAGCGGGCTGTAACGGCTCAGGCCAATCTCGGCAGCGGCGTCGACCTTGGAACGGCCGTCGACCGGCTCAAGGATATCGCCCCGGACGTTCTGGGCAATGACGGACGGTTGGTCTTCCTGGGCGAAGCGGCGACGCTTGAAACGGGAGAAACAACCACGCTCCTGGTTTTCGGCGCTGCCATTCTGATCGTGTTTCTCGTTCTCTCTGCCCAGTTCGAGAGTTTTTCGAGCGCCCTGATCATCCTGATCACCGTTCCCTGCGGACTTGGAACAGCCTTGCTCGCAATCCTCATTTCCGGCGGCAGCCTCAACTATTACAGCCAGATCGGGCTCGTGATCCTCGTGGGCATCATGGCCAAGAACGGCATCCTGATCGTTGAATTTGCCAATCAGCTGCGCCGAAAGGGTGAGGATGTCGACACGGCCATCCGCAACGCCATGCGCATCCGGTTGAAGCCGGTCCTGATGACGATGGCGTCGACGGTCGCAGGCAGCATTCCGCTGGTTCTGGCCAGCGGCGCCGGCGCCGAAGCCAGGACCGCCGTTGGCTGGGTCGTCGTCGGCGGTCTCGGCCTTGCCACGGTCTTTACGCTTTTCCTGACGCCCGCCGTCTATCGCATCATTGCCAGTTGGACCCAGCCACCGGGCGCATCCGAGGAACGGCTGGAACGCGAACTGGCAGATCAGAGCGCGCCTTGAGGAGCAAAACCCGCTGCGCTTCAAACGGGTTTCTGGGTTCAGACAAAGGCGAAATCGTCCGGACCGAAAACCTGTCCGTTCTGAAACACGAACTGCTCCACGTTGTCGCCGGCGTCATTGATCGATACCTCACCCGCGCCGCCGTCCCAGGAAAGGACCATGTCGCCGTCCCCATCCAGCGAGACTTCGACCTCCGATCGATTGAGATCCTTGAAGGTCAGCTTGTCATTGCCGTTTCCCGCCAGCTCGACAATCTCGATCCTGCCTCCGTTCGACGTGATGACATAGGTATCGTTTCCCGCGCCTCCCTGCAGTTTTTGAACACCGCCGGAAGAACCGCCGGGCGTAAGCGTGTCGTTCCCGGTGCCACCAATCAGTGTGTCGGTGCCGCCGCTCCCTTTCAGGACGTCGTTTCCGCCTTCACCGTTCAGCCAGTAGTTGACGTTTGCGTTGCCGCCAGTCACCTGATCGCCTTTTTCAGCTCCCTGAAACGCCTCGAAACCGTACCAGGACAGGTTTGACGTTGTGAATTTCGCTCCCGCCTCGACAATCAGCTTGTCCGTTCCCGGGCCACCAATATTCTTCGGGGTCCCGTCACCCTTCCAGAAATAGTCGCCGGCGCCGTAGTAGATCGTATCGTTACCGGCACCACCCCAGACGGCATCGCGGCCCACACCGCCTCTGAGGGTATCGTTGCCGCCTTGCCCCACCAGTCTGTCCAACCCATTCGCACCGGTCAGCGTGTCGTTGCCGGCGCCGCCTTGAAGCAGGTCGTTGCCGGAACCACCCTGAAGATTGTCATTGCCGAGACCGCCGCGTAGAACGTCGTTTCCGCCGTTGCCCTTCAGGACGTTGTTGGCTGTATTGCCAACGAGTTCGTCCCTGCCGGAGCCACCGACCGCGTTCTCGATGACAGTGCCGCGCGCAACAATCAGGTTTCCTGTCAAACCGCCGACATTGGAAATTGCTTCCTGATTGAGATTGATGAGCTGATTGGCTGAATAGTGCGAAAAGTCAAAGAGATCAGTTCCACCATTGTCGTAAATTGTCATCGCAGCCGTCTGATTTGACTCAAAAAACGTCTCCAGATAGCCACCCGCGTTCGAGTTGTTGCCATAGACCGTCGCCCCGGTGCGGATGTTGGTCGGCGTTCCGTAGAGATCCTGGATCGCGACGATATCGGCAACCATCGGTGTGATCACATAGGCGAAGCTGGCATCGATATAGGTGTTTTCCGTCTGGCTGAAGTAGGACATGACGGTCGCTTGCCAGGAATCGTTGAGATAATGATTGTCAACGCCATAGGTCGCCGAGCCGTTGTAGTTTCCGGCGTGCCTCAGGCCCAGTGCGTGCCCGATTTCGTGAATATAGGTCTGGAACGAATAGCTGTTGATGCTTGTTCCATAAGCATTCAACCAGCCTTTCGAAACATTCACGTCGGCGAAAACCAAATCACCGTTGCTTCGCCAGGAATAGCTGGCGTAAGCGCCCGAATTCTCGTCATCGAACGTGATTTTCGCGCCGCTTGAAACGAAGGCGAAGTTGAGGCCGGTCACATTCTCCCACGCTTCCAGCGCATTTGTTGCGAGAAACTTTCCGGCGTTCGTCAGTCCTGTGATGTCGACCGTAATCGTGTCGCCCGGCTTTGCGTCAAAGGCGATTTGCGCACCGCCGGAGGTTTCCTGGGTCAGTTGATCAGCGATCTGGTTGTTGCTGAAGACGGGCAGAGGAGCCGATGTTATAGCCGACCCGTCAATATCCGGATTTGCCGCCGGTCCGCTGCCGTCATCGCATGAAAACCCGGCAGCATACGGCAATTCGGTCGTGCGGCCGGTAGCGACACAGAGTTCACACATGTCGAGATGCCTCGCTTTTGATGTGGAGTTGGGTGAAAGCGATCAGGAAAAAGCCCCGGCCACAGTTGAGCAGCGCGCCTGATCAATGGCACCGCTGCGCACGGGCTCACCTTCCGCAACGATTGAGAATTCAGGTAGTTTTTCCAACCTGAATCGCTTCATCAATAAAAAATCTACAAGATCGGCTGATACACTCAAGTAAATTCATGCAAATAGAATAATCAAATAATATTACAAAAGAAAGTTCGGTAAATTTTAGATCATATTATTTTCATTTTACATATATCATCTCGCAAACGGGCAAATCGTTTTCTATCTCAAAGAATGAGACATAGGCCCGCTCCGTTGCCGGAACGGGCCGTTGCACAGTTCAAACAAATGCAAAATCGTCGGGACCGAAAACCTGTCCGTTCTGAAACACGAACTGCTCCATATGGTCGCCTGCGTCGTTGATCGACACCTGGCTAGCGCCATCGTCCCAGGAAAGGATCATGTCGTTGTCGCTGTCCAGCGAGACCTCGACATCCGAGCGTTTGAGGTCCTTGAAGATCAGTTTGTCGTTGCCGTTCCCTGCCAGTTCGACAATCTCGATCCTGCCTCCATTCGAGGTGATGACGTAGGTATCATTACCTGCGCCTCCCTGAAGCTTTTGAACACCTCCGGAAGAACCGCCAGGGGTGAGCGTGTCGTTCCCGGCGCCGCCGATCAGTGTGTCGGTACCACCACTTCCCTTCAGGAAGTCATTACCGCCGCCGCCATTGAGCCAGTAATCAATGTTGGCATTTGCGCCCGTAACCTTGTCGTCCTTCCCAGCGCCCTGAAACGCTTCAAATCCATACCAGGACAGGTTGGATGTGATGAATTTGGATCCGGCCTCCACGATCAGCTTGTCCGTTCCCGGCCCGCCAATATTCTTTGGCGTCCCGTCCCCTTTCCAGAAGTAGTCTCCCGCACCGTAATAGATCGTGTCGTTGCCGGCGCCGCCCCAGACCGCATCTCGCCCCGGACCGCCCTTTATTATGTCATCGCCGGCTTTGCCGATCAGCTTGTCGAAGCCGTTGCCGCCAATCAGCGTGTCATCGCCCGAATTGCCGTGCAGCGTGTCGTTTCCGCCGCCACCCTTGAGCTCGTAGTCAACCGAACCGTCATTACCGGCAACATAGTCGTTGTTCTCTGCCCCTACGAATTTCTCAAATCCATACCGGGAAAGCCCGGTCGTGTTGAACACGGATCCCGGGTTGATGACCAGAGTATCGATCCCTGCCCCGCCGATGTCCCGTGGCACACCATTGTCCCAGAAGTCGTCGCCGTTGGTGTAGTAGATCGTGTCGTTTCCATCGGTCCCGATGGGAGGCGGTGTCCCTCCACCCTCCGAACCGTCTTTGACATCCAGCTTGACATTGTCACCGGAGACCGAAAAAGCCTTCTCGATGGTGCCGTTTATGCCGGCGCCGGTAAATTTGGCGGTGTAGGAGCCGTTCGCCAGCGCAATGCTGTAACCGCCGCCTGGATCGGTCGACTTCGTGGCGACCGTCGCACCAGAAGAGTTGACGATCGTAACGGTGGTCGAGCCAAGCTCCTCACCAATGTCGTAGAACTGATCGTTGTCGGCATCATCAAACACGACACCCGTCACGTAATTCTTCGTCGTGCCTGCAAAATTCTGCGTGGCGTAGCTCGTCGGATGATTTGAATCGCTCGGGTGCCCGCCGACCGCATCGCCAATGCCGAGGACCGTGTAGTCAGAATTAAGAATATTCGCCCTGTGTCCGGACGAATTCATCCAGCCTTGATGCATACCTTCGACAATGGCCTGAGGGACATAGGCGCCGCTGATCGGCGTATGCTGGTTGAACGGGTTATAGGCGATGTTCTCGCCCATCGGATACTCGGTCCAGCCTTCTGCCCTCATGCGGTCCCAGGGGCTGGATCCACCCTGCCCTGTATGATTGAGCACCCGTCCGGACGCCATCCATTCGGAGTGTTTCTGAGCTGCCGCATTGAGTTGCGAAACGGCCGCTAGCGGCTCCAGTCCTGCACTTGCTCTCTCCTTGTTCACGAGTTCCAGGATCAACTGCTCGCTGGCGCTGAGCCCGTTTACAGGATTGTTTATCATTGCGTTTCCTTTCCCGCTTTGAATCGCGCCGCGGAGGCTTGTCGGGAAATCGGGCGAAAGAAACGCCGGATTTGGGAATGAATTTGCCAAAGATGTGTCAGAAAAAATAACGCGTTTTGCGAGCATCTCCGGTTGTCGGCAGCGGTGCGATCTTCACGAACCGAGTATTGGCAGATATGCTTATCCTGCAGCGGTTCACGCTGAGGTCAAATCCGTTAGACGTGCAGTAGCGCCATCAAAAATTCTGTATTAGCTAAATATTAGTTGCACGTTCAAAAGTTATTTCAATTCAAAATTTCAATCTAATTTATCTGAAAAAAAGAATTACTTCGAAAACAGAGTTCAATCAATAACAAGAATAAGTCACGCGAAATGAAAACGCAGGATCAAGACCCATATTCCAAGCAATATCAGAATATCTTCTATGAATACCGCCGAAGCGTATCGGACGGCCGCTCGCCAAACATCTTCCGATAGTCGTGCGCAAATTGGCCGACATGGGAAAGACCGACAAGATCCATGACATCGGCAACTGACAACTTCGCGTCGGCCGCACTCTGCAATCTCCGCCTGGCTTGCGCCAGCCGAGCTGATTTCAAGAAGGCTGCAGGACCGGTTCCGAATTTTTCCTGAAATGCAATCTCCAGGGCACGACGGGAAATACCGCCTCTGTTGCACATATCCGAAATCCGGGTGTCGGCGAGATCACCCGACGCGACCGCATTCAGGATTTCCTCCATCACGACACGTGAAGCATTTGGCGCAGTTTCGCGCGGCTGCAGCCCGGTTTGCATCATCCAGCAACTGACAAGGCCTTCGACCAGCGCGTCGAGCATGCAGGCATCCACCGACGCCGGATCGTCTTCAAACCTGCAGAGAACCGACCGCGCCTTCCGCAAGATATGGCCAGGAGCACGGAAGACACTTGGGAGCCGGGAAAGATGCGGCACCGGAAAGCCACTGCGCGCCATATAGCTGCCGATCACTGCTACATCCGCGGCAAGCAGATGAACCTCAAAATCCGGGGCAGATATCGACCTCAATTCGGTACCCGGCAAATAGACCAACACGTCGTCGGCGCACGTATTTTGTCCCCGCCACCAGAGTTCGCCGAGGCTTTCGCCGGGAATGGTGAATGTCACTTTTCCCTGCGGCGGTTCGCCGTTCTGATCGAAGCTCATCCGGAAGCGGGCGTAACTGCAATCAAATTGCGCGACACGCCCCTGTATGATCTTGGCAATCTTCTGGTCTTCCGGGACCAGTCCGAGTGGTTGGAACTGAAGATCCCAATACCGCACGTCATGGCACAGCTGGTCGACATCCTGAAACTCCGAAATAAGCCTGATCTGACAGTCTGGATGCCCCAACGAAATTGGTCCTTCGTTTCGCTATTTCGATCATGGAAACAGACGAACCTCCGTAAAGTCAATTGAGTAAAGGGCAAACCGAGCAAGAGGTTTTCCGGAAGAATTCTAGTAACAGTGTCACTTAATGGCGCCAAACCGGCTCACAAGCAGCGTAGCGTGGTGTTGGCAAGAATCACAATCCTTGCAGCCTCACGCCATATGCGAGAAAGTTCCCTAGAGGAAATTATGGATGTATCATACGAGGGATCATGAAAGGCCCTGAGATCGCGTACCGGAGCATTTTTCTTAAAGAATGCGGCCGTGAAACGAAAGTCGCTGTTGGGCGCACGACTTGTTCAACGCTCCTGAAATCGTTGCAACGCGATAGATAAAGGCAGTTTCGAAGTCATGGCAATTGTCGGTAATCTTCTGTTTTATGCTGGTCTCGCAGTCTCGCTTGCAATCGGTCTGCTCTATTTTCGCGACCTCGGCGATGTATCGCAGATGATCCTGAAGGTGAAACGCGCCAATATGGTGCGCTTCATCCGCAACGAATACCGCCTGCTGGCTGTCGGCGTCGCAGGCGCAGGCGTCATGACCCTCGCCCATTTCGCCCTCGGCGGAGGGCCCTTCTGGCTGTGGCTCCTGGCCTTTTTGCTGTCGGTCATTCTCTTTGCCTTTCCCTATATCTGGGTCCATGTCGGCCTGAGGAACCAGAAGAACACTGCTCAATATCTTCCGGTCAAAGAAGCGATGGAGTGGGTCAGCCCCTCAAGTCCTGTTCTCGTCATTGAAAACAACGGCGTCGCCAGAGCACATCCGGATGCCCAGATCATGCGGCCGCATCTGGCCGGCAACTCAGAAGGACTGAATGGCGAGAACGTCATAATGACTTATTGCGCCATGGCCAATCTGGGCATTGGCTACACACCAAGGATCGAAGGCCAGGATCTGGATCTTGAAGTCCTGGCGCAGCACGGCAACAACCTGATCTTGCGCGACAACCGGACCGGCGAACCGATCCAGCAGATCTATGGTTTCAGGGAACGGGACGGCAAGCAAACCGGTGACGGGCCCGCCTGCCCTCTCCAGCCGGACCTCGCGATGAAGCCCTGGCCGACCTTCCGCATGACCATGCGCGGCTTCAAGAAGGCTTATCCGGACGGCAAGGTCTTTATCAACAAGCCGTCGTCCAACCCGCTCCTGTTCCTGTTTGATCTTGCAATCGAGACAATTTTCTCATCCGAAATTGCTCGCCAGCACAGGGTGAATGAGCCCATCATCAAGAACCTGAACCGGGCTGCCGACACACGTCTGCCGAACAAGACCTATGTCTGGGGCGTCGACATCAACGGTGATGTGACCTGCTGGACGGACGATTTCGTCATCGAAAACAACAATATCGTCAATGCCAAGGTCGGCGGGAAGGACCTTGTTGTTGCCTGGGACCCGAAATACGAGAGCCTCGGCGTCTGGTACAACGACACTGGCGCGCCGGTAAGCGAAATCGACTTCTTCGGTAACACGGCGGGTGGCAGATTGAGCCGTGTCGAAAACGTCCGTCCCGGGATGTTCTGGCATGTGTGGGCCGAGTTTTTTCCGAACACCGACATCAACCGCACCAGTACCGCCGCCGATAAAACGGCTACAGCTGAAACATCGACCGAGGCAGCTCAGTGAGCGGCCGTCCCCAGGCCAGTGCTCGGCAAAGGCACCGAAGGATCGGCTTTCCCAAGCCCACCGCTCGAAGCTTCAAGATTGTTTTTGTACAAATAACCGGGAGACCGGAATGAACAGACTGCTTACGGCAATATCACTTGCTCTGGTTTGGGCGCCGGTTCAGGCGCAGGACACACCCATCGTCCACGACGCTGAATACTACATCCTGGAAGCCCAGAACGGCGAAAAATGGGCCGAGGAAGATACGGCACTCGATGCCGCTCTGGCCGAAATACGGGATCGGAACGGCGGCAAGCCACCCAACATCGTCTACATCCTGATCGATGACATCGGTTTTGGAGATCTTGGCAGTGCCACCTTGAATGCCGTGCGTGGCTACAAGACACCGGCAATCAACGAGCTTGCCAGCGAAGGCATGCGGCTCGCGCGCATGTATACCGAACCGTCCTGCACTCCGACACGCGTCGCCTTCATGACCGGCCGGCAACCGCACCGAAACGGCATGGGCAACACGCAAGTGGAGCTGTCGGGCTTCGGCCTCGCCGACAAGGAAGTCACGCTGGCGGAAATACTGTCGGAAGCGGGTTACAACACGTCCCACGTCGGCAAGTGGCACATGGGCGACATTCAGGAATCCTGGCCCAATTTCCAGGGGTTCGACTACGCCGTGTTCCCGATCCACCAGCAGGGGCAATTGACGATCTACCACGACGATGCCGCCGATGAGGAAGTTTCAATTGGGATCGGTGGCAACAACTATGATGATCGCTTCACGCTCGACCGCTGGTTCAGGACCGACGCGTCCCGGCTCGTCACCGGGGTGGAAGGCTTGCGCAACGAACCCGTTCAGGAAGTGGAGATGGCCCCCGGCGAACGGTGGACCGAAGGCAAATACCATGAAATGAACGTGCGCTATCAGAACCAGGCGATGGAACAACTGCGCGAACTTGCCGGAAGAGACGAGCCCTTCTTCCTGCAATACTGGCCGCTTTATCCGCTGACCGGCCCACGCACGACGACAGAGGAATACACGACGCCAAATGGCGGCATCTACGTTGAAAAAATGAAGCTGGTCGACCAGTGGATCGGCGAACTCATGACGGAAATGGACACGCTCGGCATTGCGGACAACACCATTGTCATTGTCATGGGCGACAACGGACACTTCACAAAATATTCGCCGCAGTCAGGCTACACGCCGATGATTTTCCAGGGTGGCAAAGGCAAGACAACCGAAGGTGGCGTGCGTGTCGATGCCTTTGTGCGTTGGCCAGGTGTCATTGAAGCCAATTCGGTTGTCGGCGACATGGTGCATGTCAGCGATCTCTTCACCACACTCGCACGGCTCGGCGGCGCCAAGGGCAACATTCCAACTGATCGCATCATCGACGGCATCGATCAGACGTCGCTTCTGTTGAATGGCGAGGAACATGGACGTCGCGATTTCGTTTTCCTCTACAACATCAACAAGCTGGAAGCAGTGGTCAAGGAACAGTACAAGCTTGCGATCCCCGGTGGCAGCATCGAAAACGCCATTCTCGCAGACTTTTTCGATCTCTATCGCGATCCCCAGGAAAAGTACCCGGTCTCCACCGAGATCGGTGCCTGGGGCAGCGCCAAGTTCGTGAACATACTTCAGCGCCATTTGATGCGCAAACAGAAGTACCCGGACGAAAAACCCGGCGTCGGTATGCCTTATGACGGCGTTGAAAACCTGCGGCCGGAAACCAAGGCGATGCTGGAGGAATGGATGTTCATGCGGCAGACACCCGAAAAGTAGGCGCGGCGAATGATCAGAAAGCTGTGCTTGGCAACCCGAAACGGGTGTCAGAGAAAGTGTTGCATTTCGGCAAGCATTCAAAGCTTACCGCGCTGGCGCCATAGCCGCCAAGCTACAGTTATGCTTAAATAAACATACGAATTCCTCAGGGTCATTTGGAATTCATTTCAAAGAAGGCAAGTTTTCATGGGTAAAATTGACAGTATTCCCGCAAAAGCGCGTTGCTTGGGCCTTGTTTTACTCGCGCTGGGCTTGCCCTTCGGATCAGCAAACGCCGCCGATCTGCCCGGCGCTCCCGCTCCGGTAGATGTCCCGCCGGTCGAGCGCATCAACCGGACCTGGGAATTCCTGATCGCTCCTTATTTTGTTGCCGCCAACATCTCCGGAACCACGCAGGTCGGGCGGCTTCCGGCGACCGATATCGATATCAGTACCGGTGATATTCTGGAAAACCTGAGATTTGGCGCAATGATCCGCGCTGAAGCACTCTACCAGCAGAGGTTCGGGGCGCTGGTCGACATTGCCTATATGGGCCTCGGCGGATCCGCGGACATTCGCGCGGGCGGCGGTCGCATCAGCGTCGGTGTCGATCAGACGATCGCCGAAGCCATGCTGTTCTACCGTGTCTACAACACCCCCCAAACCTCGGTCGATCTGCTTGCCGGTGGACGTTATTGGGACATCAATCTCGATCTGAACGCGCAAGGAACGTTTGTCGGCAACTTCGATATTTCGCGCGGCGACAACTGGATCGATCCGGTGATCGGCATACGCGCGTTCCATATTTTCAACGACAAATGGTCGGCAAACGCCCGAGGCGACATCGGCGGCTTCGGTGCTGCGTCCGATTTCACCTGGAACGTCCAGGCTGGTGTCGGCTACCACTTCAACAAAACCTGGTCGGCCCACCTGCAATACAAGGCTCTCAGCGTCGATTACGACAACGACAAGACCGGCACGAGCAGCTTTGCCTACGACACCATCACGCACGGCCCGCTGCTTGGCGTTGCCGCCCGTTTCTAGGCCGTATGTTTGCAAACGTTGTCGTCCGGTTTTTCCCTCAGACTGGATTTGAAAGGCCGAGACTGTGATGCCGGCTACGTGTTGGTACCGGTCTTCATCGCGAACTGACTTGTAGACTTCATCGTGCGTTCGAGCAGGCAATTGCTTCACGCCCGTTGCCTGCCGGAATTTAGACCTGACCCACCTGCCGCGGCGCCAGGTCTTGTTGCAAGGCGTACATAGACAGGACTTGGCTCGTGTCCGCCGCCGCTTGCCGTTTCAGTCTTACCTGGTCGGGGTCATATCAACGATTGTAGGCTCGCGATCACCGCTCGTCTCAAAAACGATCATCTCGTCGCCCATGGCGTCGAAGTCTATTTGTTTCATGTCGACCATATGGACCGTGCGGTCGTACATCGTGTGATAGTAATAGATCAGGTTCTGAGAGTCGCTCGCGGTCGTGATTTGCGTCGCACTGTAGAGCAGATCGTCCGATTGGACATCATCCTGAGCGCCTTCCGCCGCATCTGCAGGAATGTTGAAATTGTCGAGAATCCTGAACGCTTCACGAACAGTGTCATAACCGCCTTCTGTCTCGCGTGCGGTCTGCGAGAAGGCTACAGCACGCACAAAGCGCGACGGTGGGGTGAAATCGCCGGGCAGGCCAATCATACCGCTGCCGGCTCCGAGCGGGGCAAAAGTAACACCGCTCGCTTCGACCTCCGGAAGACCGATAGCGCTCAAGTTGACGTAATTGTTGAGGTTCGTCATGTGCCAATCATAGTTTGGCGAGTTGGTGATAACGCCAAGCGGAGCTTCGAAAACAGTCAACTCGCCGTCGATGTACTCAACGACAATTCGCCCACCGAAGCGATCAGCCACCAGCAAGTGAAATGGAAACGGGAAGCCAAGAGTTTCGTCAACCACACCGACGACACGAATTTCCTCCAGCCCGGCCTGTGCCTCCGCGACCGTTTCGAAATTCGACAACACATAGCTGGCCAACAAGTCACCAGGGATCGTCTCGTTGGCCAAATCAGGGTCGTAGTCCTGATATTCCGTAAAGCCCGGCAGATAAAAGAGGCCAGCAGTCAATCCTGCCTCATTGATCCCGTCAGCGGGTGCACCGTGGTCCAACATGCTGATGCCGACCATACCGAAGCGCCCGGTCCATGACGCTCCTTGCTTGCCGTCAGGCATTTCTCCGGCGGTATAAGCGTAGCCTCTCGGGATTATGTTGATTTTCGTTTCAAGATCGAACGGGCCCCACTCTGCAGTTCTTGCACGAATGATGCTTCCGTCGGTCCCTGTCAGCATGATCCCTGTGCATGCCCAAGCCACCGACACCGATGCAACAAGTGCAATTCCCACACCCACGCCAGCCTTTAGGATCCTGTACAACGCCATGAAACTTCTCCCTCTTTGGTGCCTGTAGCAATCAACACATACAATTGTGATGCTCACATGTCTGTCGATTGCAGCGTGAGAGCGACAGAAGCAAAACTATTTGCACTGGACATGGTATGAAAGCGCGTCAGCAAAACCAATGCTGCCGTCAGGCCACCTTGGCCTGGCCTTCCGGTGCCTTTCCAAAGACAAGTCCGCGGATATCGTTCGCGATGGTCAGCAACACCGGGATCAGGATCAAAGTGATCAGGGTTGCAAAGATCTCGCCATAGGCCAGCGAAACGGCCGCCGGAATGAGATACCTGGCCTGTTCCGACGTTTCGCTGAGAAGCGGCAGCAACCCGGCAACAGTGGTTGCGGTGGTCAGGAAAATGGCCTGAAACCGGGCCACGCCACAGTTGAAGACCGCTTCATCGTGGCGGGCCCCCTGCTCGCGCGCCTGGACGTAGAAGGTCATCATCACGAGGGAGTCGTTCACCACCACCCCTATGAGCGCCAGGACACCGAAGAAGGACAGAAGCGAAAACGGCAGGTCCATGACGGCGTGACCGATCACCGCGCCGACAAACCCGAAAGGTACCACCGACATGATGATCAGGGGCTTGAAATAGGATTTGAGCGGCACGGCCATCAAAATGTAGATCAGGAGGCAGGCGATGATGACCGCTCGCAGGAGGCCGCCTCTCATCTCGCCGATATCCTCCAGCTCCCCGCCCTGATCGATGGATATGCCGGGATACTGTGCTTCAAGCTCTTGTATAAATCCGTCGAACAGCCACTGCCCGATTTCCTCCGGAGAGACAATCTCGCGGTTCACATCGGCAAGGACGACAGCGACCAGATCCCCATTGCGGCGCTGTATTTTTTCCGAAACATATCGCGCCTCGATCTCGGCAATGGACGAGAGTGCAATCCAGTCTCCCTTTTCGCTCTTCAGGCGCAACGTCATCAGGTCTTCGATCCGATCACGGGCATCGCGCGCATTGCGCACCACAACCCGGACTTCCGAAGAACCGCGCTGAATGCGTTGCGCCTCCCCGCCACCGAATGCATGGCCGATTTGCGTGGCAAGGCGCTCGGAGGTAAAGCCCAGCGCACGCGCCTCCGGCTTCAACGACAGGCGGAGTTCCGGCTGGCCGGTCAGGAAACTGTCGCGGACATTCGAGACGCCTTCGAACTGCGCCAGGCGCTCGCGCAACCCCAGGCTGGCTTCCGTTAGAAGAGCACGATCCGGCCCGATCAGGCGAATCTGGAAGCCGCCGCCAAAGTCTTCAAAAGCGGAGAAGGTCAGTTGGGAAACCCCTTCCAGGGGACCAACACGCTGTTTCCAGGTCTCCAGAATGTCTGAAGTGGACAGATACGGCCGTTCCTGCGAGGGCGTCAGTTCCAGATAGAGTTCGGCGGAGGTCGTTCCGCTCAGGAATGCGGAGAGATGGGCCACCGGCCCCATTCCCGCAGCGTTGCGAAGGTCCGGATCTTCGTTCAGGGCAAGTCCGGCTTCTTCGAGAACTTCAAGATTTTGCCGTGTCAGTTGGGCCGGCGCCCTCTGATCCATGGTCAACGAAACCGAGATGACCTGGCCTGGAATGTTCGGAAAGAAAGTCGACTTGATCTGGCCGGTCCCCATCAGACCGAAAACAAGCGACGCAACGGCCACAAACAGGATTAGAACCGCATACCGATTGACCAGCGACCACCTGAGAACCGGCGCGTAGACCCGGTCCCTGAAGCCCATAAGGCAACCGCGCGCTGTCCTTTGAACATACCCCCAGCTTCGCGTAAGTGCGCCGCGCCGGTCTGCCTCGCCCATGGAGATATGCGCCAGATGCGCCGGCAGAATAAGTTTGCTTTCCAGGAGCGAAAACAGCAGCGCCAGAATGACAACGCCCGCAAATCCCGCCAGGGCTTTCCCGAGCGGACTGTCGATGAGCAGCAGCGGAAAGAACGCGGCAATCGTTGTGAGAACGCCGAAGACGGTCGCCGTCGAAACCCGCTCGACACCGACTGCGGTCCCGCGCAAGGGTTCGGAGTAGCGCTTGCGCTGTTCGTGAACGCTTTCACCAACAACAACAGCGTCGTCCACGAGAATTCCGAGAACGATGATGAAGCCGAATGTCGTGATGTCGTTAAGCGAATAGTCGACCCAACCGGTTGTCGCAGCGGCGAATGCTCCGGCAATGGAAATCGGAATTCCCATCGCAACCCAGAATGCCAGTTTCACATTGAGAAAAACGGCAAGCATGAGCGCAACGAGGGCAAGTCCCTGGATCGCGCTGTTGCTCAATAGCGTAAGCCGATCCGAAATGTAATCGCGTGAGTTGCCCCAGATCGCGATATCGACACCCTCTGGCAGGCTTCGATTGGCCGCCACAACAATCTCTTCAACAGCCTCCGAGACGCGCAGCAGATTGTCCTTGCGCCCGATCAGAACTTCCATACCGACGGATGGCTGGCGGTTAAAGCGGGTTTCGACATCAACCTCTTCAAATCCGTCCTTGATGACGGCGATGTCGCCCAGAAGTGTCGTCGTGCCGTCCGGCCAGCGGACAACCGGAATCTGCTGATAGTCACGCAGCGAATGCGCCTGGCTGTCCGCCCTCAGCGAGATGTATCCTCCATCCGTCCGCAGGGTCCCGCCCTGAAAATAGAGCGATGCCTCCCGGATCCGCGTCATGACGTCGGTCAGGGTCAGATCGAGGCGTTCCAACGTTCCCGGCAGGAATTCAATGGCAATTTCCTGGTCTTGCAGACCCCAATCGTCGACGCGGGAAATCTCGGGGCTGGCAAGCAGGTCTGCCCTCAAATCCCGCGAAATCCTCTGCAGGGTTTTCAGGTCGGTCTTGCCAAAGACCTGCACATAGAGAGCTGGAACGTCGTAATTGTTGGTTTCGATGACCGGCCTGCGCGCGTCCCTGGGCAAATCCGAAATGCCGTCGACTTTCAATCGCACATTGTCGAGCAGCTTCTGGAGGGCGTAGCCGTTGTTCTTCTGGATCGACACAGCCGAGTATCCGGGCTCGGATGTCGAGAAAACGGCCTTGACACCCTCCAGCCCCTCAATCGCCTTTTCGATCTTCTGAGTAATCTGCGCGTCAACTTGCGATGTGTAGGCATTGGGATAGGTCGTCGAGACGGTGACCGTATCGGCCGGGATCTTGGGAAATCCCTCAATCCTGATGGTCATGAGCGCCGTTACACCAGCCACCAGAATGAAGACCATCAGGAGGTTTGCTGCCACGGGATTGCGAATGAACCAGTTGGTGAGCCAAGTCATTCTTCGAGATCTCCGGCAACGGGTTTCACGGTTTGACCGGGCAGATAGGCGCTCATGGGAAGCCGCACGATCCGGAACGTCTCTCCTTCAGATATTCCGGCGGGAGCTGTCACAACAACCTTGCCGCCATCGCGAAAGAGCACGGCGGCTTCGTAGCGTTGCAGGCGATTGGCCGGGTCCAGAAACCAGACATATCCGTTTTGGGTGAGCGCGCTTTCGGGAATGCGCAAGGTGTTGCCAAGCGCCTTTCCAGGCAGCGAAACACGCACGAACTGACCCGGCAGCGCCAGTGTGTCGGCAGAACGGTCCACTTCGAGAAAAAGCTGATACCTGCGTGACTGTGGCTCCAGGAACCCGCCGCCGCGCTTTACTTTTGCCGTTCCAAGAAGGCGTCCCGCGTCATCGAACAGACTGGCTGGTCCCTCTTCCCAATTCTGCGCAAGCAGTCGCCACTCAGCGGGAGAAAGGGATACGCGAATATCGAGCTGGCTGTCATCGAGCAGCGAAAACAGGACGTCGCCGACATTAACGGACTGCCCAGGGCTGACGAAGCGCTTGGTGACAATCGCGTCGAAAGGTGCCCTGATCGTTGTTGAACTGAGATCAAACTTCGCCGAGCCGACACGGGCAACGGCTGCCGCAACGGACTGTTCTGCAACACGCACTTCGGGAAGATGGATCGCCATGTCAGGTGGCGCTTCCCCCGGGTTGACCGCACGCCAGTCCTTCAGGGCAATGCTGCTTTTCTGCTCCGTCTTGAGGAGATCGAACTCGGCGCTTTGAAGATTATGCCGGGCTTCCTCGAGATTTGCGTGATAGGGAGCAGCTTCCAACATCACGAGCATGGTGTTGTCCGCCACGCGCGATCCTGCGAGAGCCGAGGGCGACACCTCATTGACAATACCGGCGACGCGAGAGCGCAAATCGACCTGCCAGCGCGGAACGACCTCGGCGAATACTGAAATGGTTCCCGCATGTTCGCCGACTTCCGCCTCGACAAAAGTCACCGGTCTTGGACCGGCCGCGTCGCCGGTCTCCGTGAGGTCCGCAACATCTTCGAGCGTGTCGAGGTACATCATGACCCCGGCCAGCACCACAAAGGCCAATGCAATCCAGACAAATCGTCTCATTTACAGGCTTCCTTGAAGGTCTCGACAGGTCTCAGGATCAAGGTTGGGAAGGATCGTTTGCCGTCCTCAAAGACGCGCAATTCAAGGTTGGGTCCCGTGGCGACAACATCCAGGTCACTAATATCGCCTGTCTCTGGATCAAGGATTTTTCCGCCAGCCCAGCGCATTTTGGCCGCGTCCCATTTCAGGTCCCACAGGACGGGCAACCAGCACAGATCGGACCTGTAGCGGGCAAGCTCCGCATCCGTTGCCGCCCCCGGAAGGCCCGCGATGAGGCCGCAGGAGACCGCACTGCCAGCCTCGCAAGCGCCAATCGCAAGAGCCAGACTTCCGTCTTCCGTCAGCCAGTATGAATCCGCTATCGGTTTGGCGGCTGCGATCCCCGGCAGGGTCATCATCCCTGCGGCAAGTGACAGGAACGCGAGCAGGCGTTTCGGCTCGGAGGTCGAGTTATGCATTCGAATATCCATTGTGTTCTGAATTGATCCGCAATGTGATCTCGCTCAGGCGCGACCAGCTCTGGAGTGCGATGGGAAGCAGAAGAGCAGCTTCCACATATTCCCAGGAATAGCTTGCGATCGAAAAGATCTGGCCGGCAGTGACCCCGGGAAGGCCGGAACCCTGGTAGAGATTGAAGGCGATGAAAGCGATCTGAAGCAGGAAGATGCCTCCGTAAACTACCGCCTCGGTATCGGAAATGGAAATTTCGTGCCGCCTCAGCGCTCGCAGGTGCCGGAAAACTCCAAGCCTCTGGCCCGCGGCAAGCAGATCGACCTGTTGTTCGCGCTGCTCATTCAGGCGGGCATTGAAGCGATAGAAGCGCTGATGGAAGCAGGCATAAACGAGCACCATTCCAACCACGACAATGGCGGCCGAAATGCCCAACCGGACATCAAAATAGGTCAGGATCGCAAAGCTGACGCCGATCTGGATCACCGCCGTGATCAACTCGGGCGCATCCCGTTCCAGAAAATCGACAAGCTCGCGCGACATGTCGATCCGGGCATTTCGCTTTGAAACCTCAAGGGCTGACGACCTGCGTTGCAGCTCCGAACCGAGGTGCAGGCGGATGGTGCCGTAGGCGCGTGTGTCGTATATCCTGCGCCCGACAGCCACGATTCCAAGGCCTGCGAGGACAGCAACCATCCAGTAAAGCTCGGTCATCCGGCCGCCGAGCAGTCCGTCAATGGTCATGCCGATCAGAAGCGGGACAAACGCAATAAGGATATTCTCGACCAGAACGATGGACCAGGTCAGCGCGATCTGGTGGCGGAACGTCCGCAGGATAAAGGGAAGATCAATCTTCAATTGCATGAACACTACTTTTCGAAAAAGCTGTCGTGAATGGAGAAGACAGCAAATTGAACGAACGATCGTTCGTTTCATATAGGATATGAAACTGAATATGCCAACGCAGCAAACGAGAAATTTCAAATGAACGAGAAACGGTCACGGCCGGAGAGCGTCGACGCGCGCCGAAGACATATTGTTGAAACCGCCGTTATCTGCTTCATCGAACAGGGGTTTCACCAGACCGGTATCCGCGACATTGCCAAGCGTGCAGGTGTTTCGCTCGGAAACATCTACAATCATTTTTCCGGGAAAGAAGAGTTGATTGCGGAAATCGCGGCGCTCGAAGCCGAGGAACTTTCAGAGCTGCAGGAAGCACTCGCGCACGCCAAGAACCCTCTAAAAGCACTTGAAACCTTCACGGAGCGCTATCTCGTCATTTGCAGTGATCCCGCCTACACCGCGCTCTCATACGAGATCCTTGCCGAATCGGCCCGCAATCCTGAAATCGGGCAGGGTTTTCTGGAAAACCGGGAAAACCTGCTGAAGGCGCTTGAACGACAGATACTTGGCGCACGCAACGGACAAACAGAAATGCCCGAAATTTCCGAAAGCGATTGCGCGGAATTCCTGCTGGACCTGATCGAGGGAACTGCATCTCGACTAGCCTTCATGGAGAAAAAGCCCGGCAGAAAAGAAAAGAAAGCGCTGAAAGCAGCGCTCAGGAAGCTGCTTTGAACCCATTGTGCTTCACGCCCGGCTTGGATCTCTCCTTCGCTGCGGCTTTGGGTCGGAAGGTCCGCTAGGGTACGGACCTGACGTTCGCAAGGCTTGGCACCTGCGGAGGATTACTCTGCAGCCGCATCCCCCTCGCCGTCCCCGGCAGCATTGCCTTCGGACGCTTCTTCCTCCGCCGCCTGTTCCGCCGCAGGTTTTTCAACGGTGAACGTGACTTCGAATGCACCCTCCGGCCAGTCGGCCGAGACCGTGTCGCCGGTGCCGATCTCACCCTTCAGCATTTCTTCCGACAGGCGCGCTTCAACAAGCGTGCGGATCTGGCGGCGCAGTTCCCGCGCACCGAATTCCGGGAGGTAACCTTCCGCAGAGACATGGTCGACCAGCCCCTCGGTGAAGCCCAGCGTGATGCCCTGCCCCCGCGCCGCGCGGGCGACGCCGTCCAGACGCAGCTTGACGATCTCACGAATGTTGTCTTTCGACAGGGAATGAAAGACTATGATCTCGTCGAGCCTGTTCAGCAGTTCCGGCCGGAAATGATGGCGCAGCTTGTCCATAACGCCGGTCTTGAGGTCGTCGTATTTGGTGGCCGGGTTGGCGGCGAGCTTCGCCTGGATGACTTCCGCTCCCACATTCGAGGTGGCGATGATGATCGTATTCGAAAAGTCGATCATCCGCCCTTTGCCGTCCGTCAGCCGGCCGTCGTCAAAGACCTGAAGCATGACGTTGTGCACTTCCGGGTGGGCCTTTTCGATCTCGTCGAGCAGTACGACGGAATAAGGCCGCCGGCGCACGCGCTCCGTCAACTGGCCGCCCTCGTCATAGCCGACATATCCGGGTGGTGCGCCGATCAGGCGGGCAACCGTATGCCGTTCCATGTATTCAGACATGTCGAGCCGGATCATGGCGTTCTCGTCGCCGTAGACAATGGCGGCAAGTGCCTTGGCAAGCTCAGTCTTGCCGACACCGGTTGGCCCGAGAAACAGCATCGTGGCAACCGGCCGCCCGCTCGCCTGAAGACCGGACCGTGCAAGACGCACGGCCAGGCTGACCGCCTTGACCGCCTCGTCCTGGCCGATCACCCGCTCATGCAGCAGCTCCTCCAGTTTTAAGAGCTTGTCGCGTTCTTCTTCGGTCAGTTCGGAAACCGGAATGCCGGTGAGTGAGGCGACGACCTCGGCCACATGTGCAAGCTGGACCACGGGTGTCTCGCCGCCGATGGAATGCTGCCATTCATCTTCGAGGTCAGAGATCTCCGATTGGATTTCAGAGATCTTGTCGTCCAGCGCCTTGGCCTTGTCGTAATCCTTGTTCGCCTTGGCAGCTTCCTGCTCGCGCTCGAGCTTCAGGAGTTCCTCGTCCTTTTCGACAAGGTTTTGCGGGCGCGCCGTCGCGCCGATCCGGACGCGTGCGGCAGCCGTGTCCATCAGGTCGATGGCTTTGTCCGGCAGGAAGCGGCTGGTGATGTAGCGGCTGGAGAGATCCACCGCAGCCGATATCGCCTCATCCGTGATGTTCACCTGATGGTGCGCTTCGTACTTATCGCGCAGGCCCTGCAGGATCATGACCGTCTGCTCGGTGGTCGGCTCCGGCACCAGGACCGGCTGGAAACGCCGCTCAAGCGCAGCATCCTTTTCGATATGCTTCTGATATTCGTTGAGCGTCGTTGCTCCAATCAGGTTGAGATCACCCCGCGCCATCGGTGGTTTGATAACGTTGGCAACATCGAGCCCGCCCTCGCCGCCACCTTGCCCGGCCCCCATGATCGTGTGAAGTTCATCGATGAAGACGATGACGCTGTCCTTGTTGGCGGTCACTTCGTCGATCACTTCCTTCAGACGCTCCTCGAATTCGCCGCGGTATTTCGACCCGGCAACCATGGAGTTGATGTTAAGTTCAACAAGACGCTTGCCGCGCAGCTGCTCGGGCACATCGTCATTGACGATCCGTTGCGCGAGCCCCTCGATGATGGCGGTCTTGCCGACGCCCGGCTCACCGATCAGAACCGGATTGTTCTTGGTCCTTCGTGCCAGCACTTCAACAGCTGAGCCGATTTCCTTGGACCGGCCGATGACAGGGTCGAGGTCGCCCTTGGACGCCGCCTCGGTGAGGTCACGGGAGAATTCGTCCAGTTTCGGGGTTTCTGACTGCGGTTTCGCACCGCCTTCCGGCCCTGTTCCGACGACCTTGGCCGCTTTCTGGCGGAGCGCCTCGGGTGTCAGACCGTACGTCTTGAGAATCTGGTTAGCCCTGCCCTCACCGATTTCCATCAGGCCGAGGAACATGTGAACCGGGCCGATATACGTGTTGCCGAATTCCCGTGAGATCCGGAACGCCGCCTGCAGCGCTGCTTTCACCCGCGGCGACACGGTCATGTTCTTGTCGCCGTCGTCTTCGCTTGCGGGCTTGTCCTTCGCCGCCTGAAAGAAGTTATGCTCGATATGTTGCTTCAGGTCCGATGCATTCAGCTTGAAGCGCTTGAGGATATCCTTCACCGAGGGCGTGTTGGCGAGCACGTAGAGCATGTGCTCGGTGTCGATAACGCTGCCGCCCTGCTCGTCAACGATCTGGGCGGCTGCCTGCAGGGCTTCACGGGCCTCGTCCGTCAGATAGCTCTCAAGATCGACCGCCTCCCGGTCCCCGAAGCCGGGGCCGTCGTCACCGCCGGCGTCCCGCGATGCCATGGCGCGGGCGAGATCCGCCAACCCGCCGGGATCAGAGCCGAACATCTGGTCGCCGAAGAGCAGATCCATGGGCGACGTCGACTGCCGTCGCATGGCGAGCTGCTCGTAATGCTCCTGGCACAGCTCCACGACAACCCTGCGCCCACCCCGGCGCACCTGCGCCCGGTATTCCGCCCGCTTGCCGCACACATCGCAATAACCCTGTGCCATGGTTTTCTCTCCCAGTCTTTTTTCGGCGCTCGATCTCAAAGCTGCGTAAAATCAAACACCTGCAGCGGATCGGAACGCATCAATAAGAGTGAGGTTAGGAAATAAAGATTTCGAAGGGAAGACGGTAGGACTGACTAGTGCGAGCAATTGACGTTGGAACACAACCGCCGCTCAACCCTTGACTGGATACCGGTCCGCCTCCTCAAAGACATCGATGACCTTGGTGCCGGCCTTGATGATTGCACCATGTTCCGCCCCGCTCGGGATGTTGTAGATAGCCCCTGGCCCGAGCATCCTGGTTTCGCCTTCAATCGTGAACTCGATTTCGCCGTCGAGGACAGTCCCCCACTGAGCGAGATGGGAATGGGGCGGCAAAACCATGTCTTTCTTGAAATCGAAGAAAACGACCAGCCCTGCATCTGACCGAATGGCGTGCGATGTCACGACATCTTCCGGAAACGGGATTTCCAGTCCGGGAAACTTCTTGATGAAATCGGGCAGTTGCATGTGAGGTCTCCGGTCGGAACTTCGATGAGGTCCCGGCCAGAGTGCATGCTCGCCAATTTCTGTTCAAGCGCAACATCGCCTGCATTGGCGCGGCAACCGACTTTCGAGTTACCAGGCTTGCGACAGGATCACGCCACAAAGCGCGGCTGCAGCCAGTGTGCCGATCAGGCTCACATGGTAGCGGAACAACAAGAGCGCACAGCCCGCCGCCAGAACGGGCACTCTCCAGTCCAGGCTCGCGAGATCCGGCACCCAAAGCGTCAACAAGCCCTGCCGCTCCATGGTGACCGTCTGGAAGAGAACATGAAGACCGAACCAGACCGACAGATTGAGGACAACGCCGACCACGGCAGCGGTAATGGCGTAAAGCGCCGATTGCAGTCTGGGCTGAGCCGAGATCCAGTCGATGTAAGGAGAACCAGCGAAGATCCACAAGAAGCAGGGAATGAAGGTTGCCCAAAGAGCGACCAGACCACCTGCCAGGCCCAGCAGCGAACCACCTTGCTGATACGCGGCGACAAAGCCGACGAACTGCGTGACCAGGATCAGCGGGCCCGGCGTCGTTTCCGCAAGGCCCAGCCCATCCATCATCTGCCCCGCACTGAGCCACCCATGCAGCGTGACCACATCCTGCGCCATATAGGCCAGCACGGCGTAGGCACCGCCGAATGTGACAACCGCGAGCTTGGAAAAGAACCAGCCCAGATCGCCAAGGATCGGTTGCCCGGTTCCCCAGTCGAGAACAGCAAGCGGCCCAAGCCAAACGAGCAGTCCAACGGCAACAAGCAAGAGCGTACGGATGGATGACGTTCTGATTTGAACGGCGTCTTCACGCGCACTGACACTTCGCTTTGGGCGGAAAGCCATGCCGTAAAGTGCAGCTGCCAGAACAATCATCGGGAACGGCAACGACAGAAAAAAGATCGCCACGAAGGCGAGCGCGGCAATGACCCAATGACGCCGCCGCGTCAGCGCCCGCTTCGAAAGCCGGAGAAGCGCCTCCAGCACAACGATCAGGACGGCCGCCTTGATGCCGAGGAAAAGCTGGTCGATGAGTGGCACGTTGCCGTATGCGGCATAGGTTGCAGCCAAAGCGAATATGGCGATCGCTCCCGGCACCACAAAAAGAAGTCCTGCGGCCAACCCTCCGGAAATGCCCCGTAGCTTCCAGCCGCAATAAGTTGCGAGCTGCATGGCTTCCGGGCCGGGCAGCAGCATGCAGAAGCCGAGCGCATTGGCATAGCTCTTTTCAGACAGCCAGCCGGTTTCTTCGACCAGCTTGCGATGCATCAGGGCAATTTGTGCTGCCGGTCCGCCAAAGGACAAAAGACCGATGCTGCCGAAAACAGTCAGAAGACGGTGCCATGTGGCGGTGGTTTCCGGGTACGGCGGAACAGGCCCGGCACCCGGCCGGGCGGAGGTTTCAGGAGTTGGCATGACCTCAGCCCTTCCTGCTTGCCGTCGGCCAGTCATGTCCTTCGTCTGTCGCGTCCCGCGCCCAGCGGTAAAAGGCATCGTAGAGACCCATGCCGGCCTCCAGCTGCTGCAGGTCATCCTTGTACATGCGCGACAGGCCCAGTGACGTCGCCAAAAGGCCGGCAGCTTCCGGAGCCAGGTCGTGACGATTGGTATCGGCTGCCCGCACGATCGTGGCGAGCCTGTCCAGCGGTTCGGACCGAAGTTCGAATTCGTCCAGCATCGTGTCGAAGCTGCAGCGGTCTCCCCGGTGGCTCCAGAAGGTGTTTTCAATGTCGAATGGCGTGGCTATGAACTTTTCGGCAACCGCCTCGACCTGGCCCGGCGATACGAACAGAAAACGGGCCCCGGGATCAACGAAACGGCGGATCAGCCAGGGGCAGGCAATCCGGTCAATCTTGGGCCGATGGCGGGTGACCCAGACGGTTTGACCCTCGGCATTTCGTTCCGGCAGTTTAGCCTCCGGCACCATCGGCAACCCAGCCTCACGCCAACCGGTACATCCACCTTCCAGGAACTCTGCGTGAAGTCCACCGGTCCTGAGAACAGCGGCAACGCCCTCCGACAGCTTGAGCCCTTTCCAACAGGCGACCACAACGCGTTTGCCCTTCAATCGATCGGCAAGCTGTTCGACGCTGGTAAATGGGTGTCGATAAGACGAGGGGATGAAATAAGGATCGTCGTTGAAATCCTCGTCGATGCGCACATCGACGATGACCGGAGCGTCCGGCGTTCCGATCAGTCTGGAAAGCTGGGAAACGGAGATTGAATTCAGAGACGGCATGGCGCGTCCTCCCAAGTAAACGGGGTTTAAGGACGCGAAACTTCAGCTTACGCCTCACGGGGTGTTCGCTCGCCCCATGAGCTTTAACTGCCAAAATGCCGATTTCCTGTCAAGGCAAGTCGCTCTCCTGCCGACGCCCTACCCGTTCAGAACATCTTTCACGGTCGTTGCCAGTTGCTTCAGCGTAAACGGCTTGGGCAGGAAGAAGAACTGCTCGCCTTCGGGAAGATTCTCCTCAAAGGCGTCCTCCGCATAGCCCGACACAAAGATGATCTTCAGATCCGGCCTGGTCTTGCGAAGTTCCACCAGCAACGTCGGCCCGTCCATCTCGGGCATGACCACATCGGAGACAACTAGGTCGATTTCACCGTCCGTCTCTTCCATGACCTCGAGCGCTTCATTTCCGGAACCTGCCTCGTGAACCGTATAGCCGCGTGACGCCAGTGCGCGCGCGGCAAAGGCACGGACAGCTTCTTCGTCTTCCACCAGCAGGATGGAAGCTGAACCGGTGAGATCCGCGACCTTTTCGGGCTCGCTCTCCTTGGGTTCCGGTTTCTTTTCTTCGACGATCTCAGGGATATGGCGCGGCAGGAACAGGCGGAAAGTCGTGCCGACGTCCACTTCCGAGGTGCAGAAAATGAACCCGCCTGTCTGTTTGACAATACCGTAGACGGTCGAAAGACCGAGACCGGTTCCCTTGCCGACTTCCTTGGTGGAGAAGAAGGGATCGAAGATCTTGGCCATGATTTCCGGCGGCATGCCGTGGCCGGTATCTTCCACTTCGACCAGCGTGTATTCGCCCGGCGGCATGCCCCGGGTGTTCTCGAACTGGGTGGACTCAGCTTCCTCGACATTGCGGGTGCGGATGGTGAGCCGGCCACCTTCCGCCATCGCGTCGCCCGCATTCACGGCAAGGTTGACGATCACCTGCTCAAGCTGGTTGAGGTCAGCCATGACCGGCCAAAGATCCCTGCCGTGGATGACCTTCAGCTCGACCTTTTCGCCGAGCAGACGGTCCAGCAGGATCGAGAGATCGGCCAGAACGTCGTTCAGTTCAAGCTGCTGCGGACGAAGTGTCTGCCGCCGCGAGAAAGCCAGAAGCTGCCGGACGAGACCGGCGGCCCGATTGGCATTCTGCTTGATGTTCATGATGTCCTGGAAGGACGGGTCGGTGGGCCGGTGGCTGGCGAGCAGAAGATCCGAGAAACCGATAATTGCGGTGAGAACGTTGTTGAAGTCATGGGCGACACCACCCGCCAGCTGGCCGATCGCCTGCATCTTCTGGCTCTGTGCAAACTGGGCTTCCAGCGCGCGCTGCTGCGTCGTTTCGAGTGCATAAACAATCGCGGTCTCGCCATCCCCTTCACCGTCCTGAACGGCAGAGACGTAGAAGGTCGCAGAGCGCGGATCATTACCTTCCACCAACGGAATATCGATCGGTGCAATTTCGCCGATCCCATTGGCAGCCGCCGACAAGGCCTTGGAAAGATCTTCCCGTCCGCTTTCAGCAACATAGGCTTCAAGCTTCGGTGCGTCGTCGGTGCTGTCGACTGCGCCAAACAGTTTCAGGAACGGGGCGTTGGTGCGCAGCACCCGACCCTCGTTGTTGAGCGAAGCAATTGAAATCGGCGTGTTGTTGAAGAAGCGTGCAAACCGCACTTCGGCGGCTCTCAGAGCTTCGGAGGCTTCTTCGCCGCGCGATCTGTTGAGCACCAGCGTGCGGCTGTCACCCGCCTGCCCGTTCTCGCCGAACGGGATCCGGTGCAGCAAGCGCACGGGCAAGCCGCGTCCGTTGCGGGTCACGAAATCGAGGTCGAATGTCTCGCTCTTGACTTCACCCGCCTGCCCTTTCACTGACCGGATCAATTCGGTGCCGTCGCCGCGCACGATTTCGGAAAGATCGAGGTCGCCGGCATCGAATTGGGCGAGGTCATAGCCGAGCCAGTCGGCAAGTGTCGCGTTCAGATAGACGATGCGGCCTTCCGCATCGCAGGAGAAGAACCCGGCCGGCGCGTGATCGAGAAAGTTGATAACCCGCTGCAGTTCCTGGAAGGAATTTTCCTGTTCGGCCCTGTCACGTGTGATGTCGGCGAGCTGCCAGATGGCCATCTGCTTGCCGCTGCGCTCTTTCGACGTCTGCAGCGGGCGCACCGACACGCGGTACCAGCGCGCGGTTCCGTCAGCCCGCCCGAGCGGGAACGGCATGCGGATTTCTTCCTGGGCCTTGCGACCGTCGCGCATGGCCTGGGAGAGCCGGAAAATAGCATCAGCCGCGTCCGGATCGGAGGAGAACACACGTTCGACAACGCGAATGTCCGCCGCCGTATCGACGCCCGTAAGTTCCGCATAGGCCTTGTTGGCATAAACCAGGCGGCCGTCCATGTCCGTGATCAGCGCACCGTCGTCCATTGTGTCGACAAATGCGGAGGCAAGCGGATTGGCTTCGCCCGGGCGAGCAGACAGGCGCAGGAAACCGATGGCACCTGCAAACAGGCAGAAGACGCCCACGACGGCCAGGATACCAAGCAACGCAAGAATGAACGGTTGCGCGACTTCGCGATCCATAACCGCAAAGGCCGCAGCCGCGCCGACGAGCAGCAGCGCCAGACCTATTAGCAGGCCTATATTCCCGGAGCGCTCCGGCCGACTTATCATCGGCCCGCTCGGCGCTCCGTCCATATCACTCATTCCGTCCTGTCTCCCCGGCCCGATTCGGTTAACAAGGGACCGTTCACAAGCATTCTGTGCTTACACCCTAATTTCAACTGATATGAGGCTTACTTCTGTTGAAATTCACGCGTTTGGCGGCGCCATACACGAGTAATTCCGGTTAAGGGCTGCATGAGGTTTCCTAGTTTGCGCTCCAGGCCGCACGCTTGCGCATGCGGAAGACGAAGCCAATGACCTCCGCAACGGCCTTGTAGTGCTCTTCCGGAACCTCCTGGTCGATCTCAACCGTCGCAAAAAGCGCCCGTGCAAGCGGTGGGTTCTCGATCACCGGCACGTCATGTTCCTTTGCGACTTCCCGCATCTTGAGGGCGATCGCATCTGTTCCCTTGGCCAGGCAAAGGGGCGCTGGCATGCCCTGCTCGTACTTTAGCGCGACCGCGTAGTGGGTCGGGTTGGTCACGACGACGGTTGCCTGGGGAACAGCTGCCATCATGCGCTTGCGTGACCGCTCCATGCGGAGCTGGCGGATCTTGCCCTTGACCAGCGGATCCCCTTCGGTCTGCTTGAACTCTTCCTTGACTTCGCGCAGCGACATCTTCTGTTTGTTGAACCATTTGTTCTTCTGGTAGATGAAGTCGGCACCGGCCACGACCGTCATCACGGCAAGGATCGCGGCCAGCAATTGCAGGATCAGAATCCGCGCTTCCTGGAGGATCACGCTCGTCTCCGCGAAGATGATGATTTCGGCCTCGTCCCGGTGCGGCCACATCACCGCAACCATGACAGCGCCGACAATTCCAATCTTCAGCATGCCCTTCGTGAAATTGACCAGGCTTTCACCCGAAAACAGGCGCTTGAAACCTGACAGCGGAGATATCTTGGACAGCTTTGGCTTGATGGTTTCGCCGGTAAAAAGGGGCTGATGCTGAATGAGATTTCCGGCAATGGCCATGACAACGAGTGTCACCAGCGGAAGCCCCACGATCAGGGCGACGGACTGGCCGGTGTCGCGCCACAAGGCCTTCAGCGCGTAGCCGTCGACCGGGATCTGGTGCGCGTGCTCCAGGTACCCCTTCATCAGGTCGCCGAGCGATGCGGCGGCCCCCGGCGCGAAAATCGCGATCATCAGCGTCGCCCCGGCGAGCGTGAACCAGGTGCTGACCTCCTGGGATTTGGGAACGTCCCCCTTGTCATGCGCTTCTTTCAAGCGCTTTTGCGTGGGGTCCTCAGTTTTCTCCGAGTCGTCGGTATCGTCAGCCATAGTGCGGCGCTACCCCACGATGAACTTGCCGAGCGATTCCTGGAAATGGTCGAGGTAGAACATCATCAGGGTCGCGATCAGGGCCATAAGAAGCAACATCCCGATTGCGATATTGACGGGCATTGCGATGAAGAAGATCTGCATCTGCGGCATCAGCTTGTTGAGCAGGCCGAGGCCGAAGTAAAACACCAGCCCGACGACCAGAAAGGGTGCGCTCATGCGCACCGCGATCGTGAACACATGCGCGACCGTCTCGGTCGCGTTCTGCGCAAAGTCGCTGACGGGTGGAAGGTTGCCGGGCGGAAAAATCGTAAAACTGTCGTACATCGCGGCAATGATCAGGTAGTGCGAGTCCGTCACGAACACCAGCGTCATGCCCAGAACTGCAAGAAAGTTTCCGTAAAGGGCGCCCTGCTGGCCTTCGTTGGCAATGTCTGTCCCGAGTGCAAAGGCCAGGCCCGACTGGTTGGCCATGATCACACCGGCAATCTGCAGCACGGACGTGATCAGACGCGCGCACATTCCGATCCCAAACCCGATCGCCAACTCACCGAAGAGAAGAACAATCAACCGCATCATGTTGCCGGTCAGATCAGCCGGATAGAGCGATGAGGCGACCGGGTACATCACCAGCGTCAGCGCCAGAGCGATCGTCAGCCGGAAGCGCATTGGAATGGAGCTTTCACCAAGCGCCGGCAGAAGCATCAGCATCGTGCCGAGCCGGGCAAACATCAGCATGAATGCCGCAGCAACGTCAGGCAGAAAGTCGAGCTGGATGGTCATAAGGCCTTGCGCGCTGGAGCCGCTATCCCGTTGTCAGGATCATTTCGGTCACCCGGCTCATGAAGGCCTGCAACACCTGGCTCATGAACGGCAGAGTGACGAGAATAGTCAGGAAGATCGCCAGAATTTTCGGAACGAAAACGAGGGTCATTTCCTGGATCTGGGTCAATGCCTGGAAGAGCGCAATGACGACACCGACAGCCAGTCCGACTATCATGGCGGGCGCTGCCACCATGATCATGGTCCAGACACCTTCCCGGGCAAGATCGAGAACTTCACCGCCGGTCATTTGGCGTTCCTTTCAATTCAAGATCAGATCGGCATGCGCATGATTTCTTCGTAAGCGGAAATGACCCGGTCGCGAACGGCCACCATCGTCTCCAAGGCGACTTCGGTTTCGGCAACGGCCGTGACGACATCCACCACCCCGGTTTTGCCTTCGATCATGCCGATCGCTTTTGCATCGGCCTGATTGCCTTTGTCGACGACTGTCTCGACAGCGTCATTGACCATCTGACCAAAGTCAACAGCGGTTCGCTCCGGCGCGGTCTCTTCGACAGCGCGTGCCTGTTGCTGCAGCTTGGCAGCCATTTGATAGGCGCTGTTTGCAATTGACGGTGTGCTCATGGCCCCTGCCCTCTTCAGTGATTAACCGCCGGCCTACGCCCGCAAGATGTCGATGGTCCTCTGCAGCATGCGCCGCGTCGATTCGATAACGTTCAGGTTGGCTTCATAGGATCGCTGCGCCTCACGCATGTCGGTCGTCTCGATCAAGGTGTTCACATTCGGCTGAAGCACATAGCCGTTCTCGTCCGCCGCCGGGTGGCCCGGCAAATGCGTCGATTTGAAGTCGGACGTGTCCTCTGCGACCTTCCCGAGTTCGACCATCTTGGCGCCAACTTCCTTGTCAAAGTGGCTTTCGAATGTCGGGATTTTCCGGCGGTAAGGTTCCTCGTCCGGGCTCCGCGCGGTCGAATTCGCGTTGGCGATGTTCTCGGCAATGATGCGCATGCGTCCGTTTTGCGCCTTCAGTCCGCTCGCCGAAATAAAGAGAGATTTGATCAGATCCACTGTTCCGCTTCCCTATGTCTCGTCAATTGCCCTAGGCGCTCCTGGAAAGGGCGGTCCGGATCATTCCCAGCCCCTTGGTGTAAAGACTCGTGGCAGCTTGGAAGTCCATCTGGTTCGCGGTGATTTTCATCATCTGCTCTTCCAGGTTGACATTGTTGCCGCTTGGCGTGACTTCGAAAGAATCCCGCTCTTCGACCTTGGCGGTCGTGATGCTGCCCGAGATGGTGCTCGCAATGTGCCCTGCCTTTGTTGTCTCGGTCATGACCCCGGACATATGCAGGCCCACATGTTCCTGGAATGTGTATTCTTTCACGTCACGGGACGTGTAGCCCGGCGTATCGGCATTCGCGATGTTCTCGGCCAGGACCCCTTGTCGGGTCTGGTGCCACTGCATCTTCGATTTCAGCGCCTGAAACAACGGCAGATCCGTGAAAGCCATTCCATTCACCATCCGTTAACCAACCAGGCAATGATTGCCGAGCAAATGGTTAACGATTGGTTAACTCGACCTTAGTGAACGACTAATTAATGGTTAACAATACTGATCACCCGCCTGCTAATTCCTTTAAAAACCAGTGGAAGAGCACAACAATCCTTTGCATTTTGCAAAATGAAGCTGCTCGACGAGGGGCAAATCTTACCCGGTTCTGTTAACTTTAAGTCGTAATGAGATTCGCAATGCACCAGCAAGCTTTTGCGGTGGATTGAGCGTAACGGGCGGTCGCATTGGCCTTCGAAGCGCAAGTGAATGTCACCGGGCTTTTGGCTCGACGGTATTGCCTTGGAAATACTGGGGATAAGGAGAACGGTCCCCAAATTCCGGCGAAAGTCCAGAGTAACTGGAAAACGAAATCAGTCCGCTGGCGGGGCGGCACGAGGTAAAAATGTACGACTGGATTGAATCGACCTTCAATGTAAGCGGTGGCGTGACCCAGGTCATCGCGGTCTTTCTTGCGCTGGCAGTCGTCTTGCTGCTTTTCAGCCTGTTTATCTTCGTTCTCAAACGGCTGATGGGGGCGAATGCGCCACAGAGCCGCAGCCGGCAGCCACGTGTTGCGGTCATGGACAATGCCGTTGTGGACTCAAGGCGGCGCCTGATACTGATCCGCAGGGACAATGTCGAACACCTGCTGCTTGTGGGAGGCCCCACGGATGTGGTTGTGGAGCAGAATATAGTCCGCAACACACCGGTCGCAGCCTCGCGCGCGCCTGCGCTTGCGTCTTCAGCGCATGCCGGGCCAGGCACGGTCAAGGTGCCAATGGCGCCGGGGCCGGATCTTCCCGCAAGGCCGGAGGAAGCAGCCAAACCTGCTGACAGGGCAATGCCGGCGACAGCCTCTTTGCCCGCTCCTACCGGACCGCGTCCGGTCCCTCCCCTCGGGTCCGCCGCTAAACAGACAGTTGTACCGAACGCCGCAACCCCTCGGACACCTGCTGTAACAGCCGTTGAGACCAGACCTGCGTCAGCGCCAATTGCCGCCGCCACTGCGTCGCCGAGCATCGACAAACCGGATGCAATACGCCCGTCGATGCGCGCGGCAGACCTTTTGAAGGCAGCAACGCAAAACGGTTTCAATCGCTCGGCAAACGCACAAAAGAAAGAACCCGAGCCCGAAGTTTCCCTGTCCGCGGCCACTGAGGAACCCGTCGGTGCGGCTCTCGAGATAAAGCCGGCCACTGCACAAACTTCGGAGGAGGTGGCGAACGACACTTTCAACTTCGGTCCGGTTTCAAAAAGCCAGGCAAAGCCCTCGAACAATCGCGAACGTGTCGTCCGCGGCGGACACACCATAACGCCGCCGGCATCGGGTCCTGCCGCGAAAGCCAAGACGGCACTGTTGAGACCGGTTGAACCCGTGGCGGCCCCGGTTCCGGAAAAAGCCGAGGCCGCTTCGGAAGGCCCGCCACCGGATCAGACCGTTCCGGAGCCCAAAGAAGACAAGCCTGACACGGACCTGGAACAAAACACCACCGTGGCCGCCGAAGTCTCAGTCGCTCAAACCGACGCCGTCGAGGTGGAGGCGCAGACAGAGACCGCTGATCAAGAAAATCAAGCAAAGCCTGAAACCGGCGACGAGGACAACAGCACCGTTACCGAAACGGAAGACGCTGCGCTCCCGGACCCGGAGGATGCCGTGCTCGCACAGACTGCTGAACCAAAAGAAGAAGCGGCTGACGTGAAAGCCGAACCTGAAAGCAGTGAAACCCCATCTTTGGAACCGGACGAAAACAAGCTTGACCTCAAACTGGAGCTCGGCGACCTGATCGACGATGCGGTATTGGAACCGATTGCTGCGGATGCGCCTGCAGACGATGCGCCGCCGCCCGAAACACCAAAAGTCGCGCCGCCAAAGACCGATGATCCGTCAGAGAACGGTGCCGTCATCGAAGTAAAGCCGCCTGTGCAACAGCAAAGCCAGATGGCGCCCGAACAGGGACCCAAAAACGCAGCGTCTCTGGACATTGTGCCCAATCGGCGCAGCTCCGGCTCGCCCCGCATCCTGCAGGGCCTTGGAGACAAGAACCCCATCGAAGACGAAATGGCGAAACTCCTCGACGAATTGGGCGGGCAGCCAAATCAATGATCTTCAAGGGTTGCGCCGGCTGGCTGCTCTGGACATTGAAGCTGGTTGCCGCACTCGCGGCTGTTCTTGCAGCCTTTGCGATGCCGGCATCCGCGCAGGAAATCTCTGTCGGGTTCGGCGAAGACGCCAGCCTGACGGAACGGGCAGTTCAACTCGTCATCCTTTTGACGGTTCTCTCTCTTGCACCGTCGATCCTCGTCATGATGACGAGTTTCATACGCATTGTGGTCGTGCTGTCTCTGCTGCGTTCGGCAATCGGTCTTCAAACAGCGCCGCCCAATATGGTCATGGTCAGCCTCGCCCTATTCCTGTCGGCCTTCATCATGATGCCGACATTGCAGGCAGCTTACGACGCCGGCATTCAACCACTGATCGACGGCGATATTGAATTCGAGCAGGCCTACGAGCGCGGAGCCGATCCCTTCCGAACCTTCATGCTCTCACAAGTTCGAGAGAAGGATCTGGCGCTGTTTCAGGAACTGTCCGGACAGGAGGCCCCGGAAGGGCCGGAAGACCTCTCCATGGCAACTCTCATTCCCGCCTTCATGATCTCCGAGTTGCGGCGCGCCTTTGAAATCGGGTTCCTGCTTTACCTACCGTTTTTGATCATCGACCTTGTGATTGCATCCGTCCTCATGTCGATGGGCATGATGATGCTGCCACCCGTCGTGATATCCCTGCCCTTCAAGCTTATTTTCTTCGTTCTCGTGGATGGCTGGAACCTTGTCGCAGGCTCGCTTGTAAAAAGTTTCGGTGGTGGCTAGCAAAGCTCGCCAGGCATGAAAAAGTAGAACTAAATTAAGACCGGTATGAAATAGTCGACCCTTATTTACAGGACAAATACTGTTCGAAAAGTTGTGGTAGACCATTGATACGCGAAAAACTTGAAGAACTTGCAAGAATCAAGGAACCGGAAGCAAGATCCAGCCTCATCCGGACCCTTGTCGGTGAATATGCGCGCTCAGAAGACCATGAGCCGACCCCCGTGGAACGCGAGCTGTTTTCAAGGATCGTTTTGTCTGTGTTCGATCAACTCGACCGAAGCGCCCGTTATGAACTTGTCGTACGCCTGGCAAAGACGGACAGGATCATCTCGGACCTGGCGGACAGGTTGGCGCAGGAAGATTACGAACTCTCAGAGCCGGTCATTGAGTGTTCACCCATGATCAGTCAGGCGGCGCTCATGCGCCTTGCCAAGACTGGAAGCAACGACAAGCGGCTCTCCGTCGCGCGCCGGCCCGACCTGAGTGAAGAAATCTGCGATACGCTGATCGCACGCAGCAGCCGCAATGTCGTGCACGCAATGCTGAACAACGAAACCGTTCCCTTCTCGGTCAAGGGCACGCTGGCGCTGCTGATTTTCGCCAATACCGAACTCGAAACACTGGCAGGCATCGCCAAACGGGCTCTGAAGGACGAGGAGTTTCTCGAAACGCAAATGCTCGTGCTTGAGACCGATTGTCCACTCATTCCGCCGCCGCTCCGGAAAGCGCTCGAAAGCGGAGACCTTGAACGGCTTGCGACCACAATCGACGATCCAGAACGCGAGGGAGACATCGAACTCGACGGGGTCCGCTATTCCCGTCACGAGGCAAGCATCCAGATTGCCAACGGCGAACTCTCGTTCGACGCGATCCTGCGTACTCTCTTTGAAGATGACCGCATGGACGCCGCCATCTGGCTGATTGCGCGCCGGCTCAACCTGACCGACGATGTTGTGGCCGAGACGCTGAAGTCAGATGCCGACGGTGCCATCCTTCGATTGATGCTGCAGACAGGCATCGACGAGAAAACCTATCGCGATTTCCTGAAGGCGCGTGCCGGGTGGCTTGACCGCAGCACCCGCGCAATTCCGGAACTGGTCATGCGCTACAAGGCGGAACTGAAGAAGCCGCGCACAAACCACGCCGCTCCGGCTGCCTAATTAGCAGCGTCGCATTTGCATGGGGCGCTAAATCCCGAAACCTGGGAGTGTTCCAAGCGATCAGCCTGCCGGTTCGCCAACCGCCGGGGCCGCCGCTGCCTGACCTTCAGGTCCACGGCTTGGCGACATATACTGGCGCCGGTATTCCTGCAGGAAGGTTTCCAGGGAATCCGTGTCAGCCAGTCTATTGGCAACCTCCAGGAACTCGACACCCTGCGTTTCGATCGGGCGCGTTACCACTTCAAAGGCAAGTGCTTCCGGGCTGTCCGCCATCTTGTCCATATACTTGGTTTGCAACCGCTCCAGACTTAGCTGATCGCCTGCAAGCGAATAGGCAATGCCTGCACGCAGGATGTCGCGGCGCTCCAGCTCATCCAGTGGGATGTTATCGGACCAGCGGGAGCCGTGCATGGCCTCCAGCTGCTCGCCTGCATCGCGCCAGCTTTCTGCCGCCCAGAACGTATCCGCACGCAACCGGTCAACATCGGATCCACGCATGTTGCGAACCAGTTCCAGCGCAAGATCCGGACGGCCGCTTTCTGTCAGGGCTCTGGCTTCAACAATATTCCGCTGCCGCTCAAGCGTGGACGGCAGGCTGGCCTGCCGGGACCTGTTCAGCACGCGCAGAGCTTCTTCAGCTTTCCGGTCCATGAGGTAGATTGCCGCCAGATCAGCGGCAATCTGAGCGCGCGCCGCCCCCTTCAGCCTGTTGTCGACCTGATGCCTCAGCAGTTCCGTAGCCTGGTCGAGAAGATCAACCTCGACGAGCCGCTTGGCAAGCAGGCGGACCATTTCGTCGCCCTGGCGGCCAATGGGTGTGAGCTCGCGGAAATCGTAGTATAGCGCCAGTGATTTCACGGGCGGCATTTCGTCGGCCTTGCCGTCGAGGAACAGCGCGTTGAAGAGACCGTTCATTTCTTCCTGCAGCAGGCGCGTCGTGTCGGAATCGGGATCCGCCTGCACCGCAGACTTCATCGCTTCGAAGGCTTCGCGATACTGGCCACGCTCTGAGTAGAGCTGAGCCAGGAAGCGGAGCGTCCGCAATTCGATCTCGTCACCGCGCCAGGATGTTGCCAGTCCGGCCAGGCTGTCGATCGCATTGTCAATTCCAAGCTCGCCGTCGCGGTAGCGGATGCGCAGAGCTCTGTATTCTGCTTCAGCGGCGCGTGGACGATCGTCGGAACGGGTCACCAGATCAAACACGGTGAGGGCTTCCTGGGAACGCCCCGACGCGTCGGCGACACGCCCACGCAGGATATCGTATCGGGCCGCCTGTGCCTTCGTGACTTCACTCGGCTCGATTTCAGCCAGGACCCCGTTTGCAAGGCCGAAATCGTTCACCTCGACCATGGCCTGAGCTGCGGCAAGCTTGAACTCGGTCTGGATAGCGGAAGGATAGTTGCCGACGACGGCACGGCCACGCGGCATCGCAATGCGTGCGGGCGTCCAGTTCCCGAGTTGAACGTCCACGATTGTTTGCCAGATTGCAGCATCCGGACTGTTCTTCAGATCTGGCCGGTTGAGATGCGCATAGGCCTCTTGTGGCCGGCCCGCCATCGTCTGGGCAGCGCCCATCATCAGATTGAAGGAGGTGTCCTCCGCAAGAGCCGGCTCTTCTTCCAATGCCAGCTTCATCAGTCCGAGCGCTTCTTGCGCGAACTGGTGCGCGAGATAAAACCGCGACAGCTCGATCAAGGGTTTCCTGCGCTTGCCGGCAGGCGAATTCGACAGTTTCTGCTGAAGTTTAATCAGGCGCGAGCGATATGCGCCCGGGCCTTCCGTTGTCAGCGATACGAATTCAACGTTCGTAGTGTCCGGGTCAACGATCGTGTTCAACGCCCCCGTTCCACCGCGCAGATGACGATTTGAAAGCGAGAGACCACCCTCTTTCCCGATGATGACATCATCACCGAGCACCTGCATGTTGACCCCGTCCGACCGGGGCACAACCGCAAGACCCTGGGCTGAACTCAGGGCCTCCAGGTCAACAAATTTCTGAGGCTTCAGCACGCCGCGCGGCGGTCCAAAGCCCGTTACGATCGAAATCGTGTCACCGACGAACGGGTCACTGATCTCACGGATATGCTGCGGATCTCGGTAAAGCACACGCAGAACGGAGCCACCGTCACCGCGCATGTTTCTTTCAAGCTGCAACGGAATTGACGGTTCGAGGATCATGTCGCCGATCACCAGCGACCAGGCATTGCCGTCCGCCCCCACCGTCGCCAGCACCGGATCATTCATGTCCAGACGCAGGATCTGGTAATCCTCGAACTGGCTGACCTCGATTGTGTCCGCGGTTTCAGCCAACGCAGAGACCATGCCCCGCGTATCGATCGTTGCGTCCGTGTCGAAGACCAGCCAGATGCTGTCGTTTCGCCGGAAGACCGCGCTGGAAACAGGCTCTGAAAACGGGAACACCACGCGAACCGTGTTGCCGATCCGGCGGGCCTCGGCGGACACGAAGTCGCGGACTTCCTGCGCAAAGCTCTCAGGTGGTTGCTCTGGCGACTGCCGCTCGTCCTGAAAATTGCTGCCGCCACTCGCCCGCCAGACATCGTCGCTGTTGCCGGTACGGTTTGGCAGCTGTATCGGCGCCGGAACACTTGCGCTCCCAGGCAGAGCGGAACCGTCAACCTGAACCGGATTGGTCTGGCTTGAGGTATCGGCCTGTTCTTGCGCCGTCCCGTTCTCGACCGGCCGCAAGGTTGGAATGCCGTTGTTTTCACGAGCCTGAGCACCGGATTGAGGCACTGCGTCCGGTTGCTTGGAAAGATCGAGTGCCGGCGCCCGCCGGATGAACTGGTCTTCCGGAGTGGTCTCGGTCAAAGGCAGAGCCCCGGGAGTTGCCTGTGCAACAACTGTGGCATCCGGCTCCACCGTCCGGGTTTCTGATTCTGGCACCGCTCCGGCAGAAATCGCAGATGTCACAAGTGCATCGTCGGCCTCAACCGGCGCATCTGTCTCCTCCGGAGCGGCAGCAAGCTGCGGCGCAGGCACAGTTTCGACCGCCGAAGCGGTCGTACGCTCTGCCTGCTCAACTGCGCCTGCAACAGGCCCCTCATCCGAGGCAACGTCTTCAAGAGCGTTTGCCGGCGGCGCCTGTGCCCGGGTCAAAGGCTTTAGCCTTGGAGCCATCGTGCTTTGTAGATCGGCCGTCGCAACCTCCAGGCTCGGATCGACTTGCTCATCTGCAGAAATGGAGACATCGGCAGCTTCAGCCAGATCGGTTTCTGACACGGGTTCCTGGTTCGGCGCTCTCGCTTCTTCGTCACCCGCAGCGCCACTGACCGGCAGCACGATGTAAGCGGGCGATTCATCAGCACGGGACTCTTTCAAAACTCCGCCGGAACCGCTGGCGCTGCTGACCGGCGGCAAGCCGCGCGGATCCGTGATCTCGCGCGTATCCCGAAGCCCAGGCGCGGTGATCATGTTCTCGCGGTTTTCGTTATCGGCAACCGACAGTTCCTTGTTGATCAGCGCATTTGCAGGATCGTTGACTTCCATGTTCTCCGGCGTCACGTCGATCACATAGGTCCTTTCTTCGCGAAAGGCACGGATGTCGACCGACGGCTCGACCCGCATCAGGAACTTGAGCTTGCCTTTGTCGAGGAAAGAAGTTGCGTCAATCACACCTTGAGGAAGATGCGCACGCAAATGGGATATATCGAGCTGCGCCGGGTGATTGAAGGTCAATTTGATGATGTCGTTTTCGCGCACGAAGGCCGTGTCGAACTTGATCGACCAGTCGAAGACCAGCCGCGTGAACGTCGGGTGTTCTCCCACGTGCAGCGTAACTTCGGGGCCTTCCTGTGCCTTGAGGCGGGCCTGCTCAAGTGCCCGCACTTTTCGCATCGCAGCTTCTGCGCGTTTTGCCAGCTTGCGGACCACATCATCTGGAAGGCCCGGTGGAAGTCCCTGCCAGCTCATCGGCAGGATATCGACAAAGAGCTTCTCGCCGGCTTCAAGCGTATTGATCTGAAACTGGTTCTTGAGTGCAAACCGGATAGCGCTCCCGTCCGGATCGCGCCTCGCAATCGTGACATAGTCACCCAGATCAAGCGGCACGTCATCGACCTTGATGTCGACGGGTTCTTCAAAGGATATCCGCAGCACGCCACCGGTAATCACCGCATCGTAGATTGGCAAAAGCGTGCGGTCCTTGAAGGTCAGGACGATCCGTCCGTACCCCTCTTGCGGGAAGACTTCCAGATCCACTGGCTCAAGTGTCTGGGCCGTCGCAAACGTCTGAAGCGATGTGAACAGAACGCAAATACCGACCAGCATCGAAGCGACAAAACGCATTGCCTGGCGCACCAGGCAGATGCCGGCTAGCTTGCCGCTTTGTCTCGATGTCAGGATGGTTCCCTGCAAGTCGTTCAGTCCCCGGATGACGCCAACACTCTATTGTTTAGTTAAGTGTTCTTAACGTGCCCTTACGTGCGATCCTCAAATCTGAAAGAATCGGTCAGTTCGACGGAATTTTCGGCAACGGGTCCTGAGCGGGTGCCTGAGCCTTGACCGGCTGCACCGGTTGCGCCGTCTCGCTGGTGTTGCTGGCGATCGCAACGGTCAGCCGCTCGGCTGCTTCGGGCGACATTTTCGCCAGGATATCGGCCATCTTTCTCGGTTTCATCTGCCGCACGACCTTGAGCAGGATCGGCAGGCTAAGTCGGTCGAAGATCCGCGCGGCGTCTTTCGGCTTCATTGTCTCGTACATGGTGACAAGACCGGCGACCTCGTTCTTTTCCTGCTGTTCCTTTTGCTCAACGGCTGCCTCGATGCGCTGCTCCATCTTCTTCAACTCGTCGAGCCGCTTCTGTATCCGCTCCTCGGTCGCCTGCAGCAGCTTTTCGCGCAGGTCGAGTTGACCTTCCTGCTTTTGCAGCGTCTGGCGCCTCTTCCCAAGGCTTTCCAGCACGGCCCGCTCGGCAGCCGATCCGCCGATTTCAAGACTGTCGGGCAAAACCGGTTGTTCGGCCCCAGTCGCGTCGTCTGCGGTCTCGGTGACAGCGGCGCCTTCGCCGATCTCAGCAGTCATTTCCTCGCCCGCTGGCATTTCAACCGAGGCCGTTTCCTGCGCGACCGCACCATTGATAGGTAACCCGCCACCTTCCGGCCCGAAAGTCAGGCCGAGCAGCTTCAACGCAAGCAACGCACTTGCCGAAATCCCCAACAATGGCAACAGTCTCAAGTTCATGCAGCAGCACCGTTCCGTCTGCGGAATTGTTCAAGTCTTGCAGTCGCTTCAGCCGCCGCACTGCGAATGTCCGACGTCCGGCTTGCCCGTTTGCGTTCCGGCTCATAGACCGGTGCGTGTTGGACAGGCGGTTGCTCAGGCGCTGCGTATGCTGCCGGTTCCGGAGCCGGCGGCGTATATGCAGGAGGCTCCGAGGGTGACCTGACCGCATAAGCGTCACTTCGCGGCGGTGCCTCCTGGTGGGAAGACGCTGCACGCGCAGCCTCTGCAATCTGCGAAATCCTGGTAAAAATTCTCTCACCTTCGCCGACTTGCTCGGCCAGATTTCCGGACATGGTTTCAGCTTGTTTAAGGCGCGTACCGAGAACCTTGTCTGCTTCGGCTGCAGTGGTCTTGAGACCGAGGATTGCCCGCTCTGCAATTTCGGTGGCCGTCATAAGTTCGGAGATCGTAGCGCGAAGCACTTCCTCGTCTGCCCTGAGGCGCTGCAGGCGGCGGTTCAACATCCAGCAATACGCGATCGTGATTAGCAACAGGACTGCGACCAAGCCTTCGATGATCATTCCGATTGGCAAAGTGCTCATGGTTGCTCCATTTCGTTTTGCATGGCGCGCTCGAAGGCAGCCAGGGTCATTTTGGGCTTGCGCAGATTCTTTGCGACGCGGATGGCAATGGAGTCTTCCACCTTGCCGAGGGTGCCTTCGGTCAAGGGAACGTTGCCGCATTTGATCGTAACCGGGTCGGCGGGGTCGACATCGAATACCAGCGTTTGCCCGATATCGAGACTGAGAACCCGGCTCAAAGGCAGGTAAGTTTCGTGGAGAACCGCGTCGACTTCGATTTCCGCCGCGTGGATCTCACTGGCAAGGTGTCCTTCCCAGATCGGATCGCGGCCGAATTTTTCACCCATGAACATCTGAAGCAGCAGATCACGGATCGGCTCCAGCGTTGCGTAGGGCATCATGATCTCGACGGACCCGCCACGATCTTCCATGTCGATACGCAACTCGACAAGGATCGCCGCGTTCGCCGGACGGGAAATGGCCGCAAATCTCGGGTTTGTCTCGAGACGCTCAAGATTGAAGTGGACCGGTGACAATGGTGCGAAGGCGTGCTCGGCGTCCTGTAGGATCAATGCCACCATCTGCTGGACCAGACCGGTCTCAATGGTCGTATAGGGCCGTCCTTCGACTCGCACAGCGGATGTTCCGCGCCCGCCGCCGAGCAGTACGTCGATGATTGAATAGATCAGGCTCGATTCAACGGTGATAAGCCCGAAGCCATCCCACTCCTCAGCCTTGAAGACACCCAGGATCGCAGGCAGCGGGATCGAGTTGAGATAGTCACCGAAGCGCACGGAACTGATGGAATCCAGCGACACTTCGACGTTGTCGGAGGTAAAATTGCGAAGCGAGGTCGTGGTCAGGCGCACCAGGCGGTCGAATACGATTTCGAGCATCGGCAGACGCTCGTAAGAGACCATCGCTGAGTTGATGAGCGCCCTGATCCCGCTCTGGTCGCCGGCAATCGTGTCTTCGATATTGAAGCCGAGGAGGTTGTCGATTTCCTCCTGGTTGAGAACACGGTCCGCGCCACGGGTCGCGTTTTCAAGATCCGGCTCGCTGTCGTCGATCATCGCGGCCCACTGGGCCGCCATGTCGTCCGAGCTGCCCGCGCCCTGCTCTTCGAGCGCAGCGCCCCACGCAGCGGCTAGGTCTTCATCGTCGTCACCGCCGGCCCCCTGCTCTGCCAGCGCGGCACCCCAGGCATCGGCCATATCCTCTTCGGACAGATCGTCATCGTCGTCGATATCAGCCATTCAACTTCATCACTGAACAAGGATTTCCTTGAACAGCACCCCCTCAACTTTTGCCGGATAAACCGACAAGTTGATCCGCCTGAGCAATTCTTCCTTCAGGCGGAACAGACCGGCAGATCCTTCCAGATCCGCAGGGCGTAACTCACGCAGGTAAATCTGAAACGCGTCCAGAATACGCGGCAGGAACGGCTGGATCTGATCGATCATGGCCCGGTTTTCGACTTCCAGAGCGATCCGCACCTTCAGATAGGTCGTGCGACCTTCCGTGGCCAAATTCACGGTCATTTCCGGCAAATCGTAAAACACCACCGGTTTCTGCACTTCGACCGGGGCACCCGTCTCGCCGGGCATCATCGTCGGTGCTGCCGATGCGAACAGGAAGTAGTAGGCTGCACCGCCTGCAGCCAACAGAACCACCAGCCCGATCCCACCGAACAGAAACAGCTTTTTCTTTCCGCCTCCAGCGCTGCTTTCGGTCGCTTCCTCGACCTCTTCAACTGCTGCTGCGCTTTCGTCAGCCATTCCGCACTCCGCATAATTCAGCGCTCGCGCGCGACACTTATTACTAAAGAGTTAATGGTTAACGAATGGTTACCAAGTCGTTACCGCGAGTCACCGGGCAAAAATTGCCAAGCGGTTAATTTCTGCCGGAATCTATTGCCGCGCGCACCCTCGCCGTTTCGTTTTTACCCAGATTTTCCAAACAGTTAAAAACTGGCACGGCACGTGCATTAACCTTAACGGGCCCGCAAGTCTGGGGAGACAGGCAGGCTCATCGGGGAGCAAAGGGAACCGTTCACATGGAGAACGCACAGCTTATTGGCCTGTCACGGCAGACCGCTTTAAGGAATCAGCTTGATGTCGTCGCCAACAATATGGCGAACATCAACTCGGCCGGGTTCAAGACGCAGAATCTGCTCTTTGAGGAGTATCTGATGCCGGTCGCCGAGGCGACCGAGTTCGAAACTCAGGACGAGACACTGTCTTACGTGCTCGACTACACGTCGCATACGGATTTTTCCAACGGCAGCTTCAAAGTCACCGGCAACGAACTTGATATGGCGCTGGAAGGCGACGGGTTTTTCGTCGTGCAGATGGATGATGGCGGCGAGGCCTACACGCGCAACGGCGCATTTCACCTCGACGCGTCCGGCCAGCTGGTCACGTCCGACGGACGGCCCGTCCTGACGTCTGCAGGTCCCCTCACCTTCACCCGTGAAGACGGCACGATCGAAATTGCCGAAGACGGCACCATCGCAACGGAACTCGGCATCCGCGGCCAGATCCGGGTCGCTTCATTTGAAGATCCGCAAGAACTTGAAAAGCTCGGCGACACGCTCTTTCTCGGAGAGAACGCGGGCATAGCGAACGGCACCAAGGTCGTTCAGGGCGCGTTGGAACAGTCCAACGTGGACGGCATCTTCGAAGTGACCCGCCTGATTGAGATCACCAGATCATACGAATCCGTTTCGAAGATGCTGAAAGATATCGACGAGTTGACCCAGCAGGCCATCTCAACGCTCGGCAAGATACAGGCCTGATCGGTTCTAGGGACATAAGACCATGAAAGCACTCCAGATCGCCGCAACCGGCATGAAGGCGCAGGAACAGAACGTCGAGGTCATCTCGAACAATGTCGCAAACATGCGAACGACGGGTTTCAAAAAGCAGCGGGCGGATTTCCAGGACCTGCTCTATCAGAACCTGCGCAGGATGGGCACGGAAACATCGGATGCCGGCACGATCGTGCCGACAGGGGTTCAGGTCGGCTCGGGCGTGAAACTCGCCTCGACCGCAAGGATCATGTCTCAGGGCTCGCTGGAACAGACCGACGACGCGCTTGATATTGCTGTCCGCGGTGAAGGTTTTTTCCAGATCGATCTTCCCGACGGGACGACCGGCTATACGAGAGACGGTTCGTTCGAGCGCGACGCCGACGGCCAGCTCGTTACCGTGGACGGTTATACGGTCAACCCGGGCATTACCATTCCGGAGAACATCCAGGACCTGACCATCTCCAACGATGGATCGGTTCAGGGCGTCGACGATACCGGAACAACCCAGCAGCTTGGACAGATCCAACTTGCGCGTTTCGTCAACAAGGCCGGTCTTGAAGCCATCGGCGACAACCTGTTTCTCGAAACGGACGCCAGCGGAGCCGCCGAAACCGGCAATCCGAACGACAACGGCTTCGGCAGCCTGCAGCAGTACTTCCTGGAGATGTCTAACGTGGACGCGGTGACCGAGATTTCAGACCTGATTGCCGCCCAGCGCGCATATGAAATGAATTCGCAGATCATCCAGGCCGCCGATGAGATGTACTCCACAACCACGAACCTTCGCTAAGACTGGGGGCTTGAGATGATGACACAGCTTTTGAAAGCCACAGCCGGTTTGCTGCTCATGTGTTTCGCCTGCGTCAAGGCGTACGCGGAAAACCCACCGGTCCTCAGGTCGCAGATCATGACGCTCTCGGAAATCGTGACCGTCGGGGACTTTTATTCGAACGCCGGTATTTATGCCTCCAAGCCGCTGTTCCGCTCACCTGACATGGGCACATCAGGAAATGTTGCCGCTGCGCAGGTCGCAGAACGGGCCCGTGCAGCAGGCTTGACGGCAGCAGGCACGGACGGCCTTCGGACCGTGGTTGTTCACAGAGGGGCAACAAAGATTGAACGCGAGCAGCTCACCAATCTCGTGCGCAACGCCCTTGCCGAACGCAATGCGGGAATAGATCCGGACAGTCTCGACGTCAGGCTCATTCAGGCGCCGGAGCGCATCCTCGCTGACCCGAAAGTCAAGGATCCGCTTCGTTTCGACCGGATCGACTGGGCAGCAACAAGTGGTCATTTCGTCATCCAGACCACCGTTGCGGTCGAACTCGGGACGGAACGGCTCACACTTTCCGGAACGGCACAGGAAATGGTCGAAATCGTAACGCTCGCCCAACCGCTGCGCCGGGGCGACGTTGTCAGGATCGAGGATCTGACAGTGATGCGGCTTGCTCGCTCCAAGGCTCCGGCCGGTGCGGTAATCGACCCCGGCATGATCACGGGAAAGGAAGCGCGCACCAATATTCGCGCCAACGCGCCGCTCTCCAAGAGAAACTTCCAGCGCCCCGTGCTGGTCGGACGCGGCGACAAGGTCACGGTGACGTTCAACATGCCCGGCATGAAACTCACATCGCGTGCCAAGGCGCTCGATGACGGCGCCAAGGGTGATGTCATCGACGTCATGAACCTCCAGTCCCGGCGTGTTGTTCCGGCCATCGTGAACTCCCGCGGCCAGGTCCGCGTTCAAACCGCCAATCCTGTTGTTGCTAGCCTGAACAGCGAGACAAACTGATGCTGACTTCTCTTCCCAGACACCTTTTGGCAAGCATCGCTTTGGCAGCGCTCGCCGCTGGCTGCAGCACGGCTGACCAGCTCGCACAGGTTGGCAAGCAACCGGCCCTCAATGCGATCCAGGATCCAACGACAACGCCCGGGTATCGTCCTGTTCAGATGCCGATGCCCGAGCCCCAGCAGGTGCATTACAACGCCAACTCGCTCTGGCAGTCTGGCAGCCGGGCTTTCTTCAAGGACCAGCGCGCCAGCCAGGTCGGTGACATCTTGACGGTCGTGGTGACGATCGACGACGAAGCGGAAATCGATAACGCGACAGAGCGCAGCCGCACAGAGGCCAACGGCGCCGGTGTCGGAGGCGCGCTCGGAACTGCGATTGACACGATCTTCCTGCCTGCCGACATGGCCGCAAGCAATCTTGGCAATGTCAACAGCAGCTCGTCCTTCCAGGGATCCGGCAGCGTCGACCGGGAGGAGGCAATTCAGACCTCCATTGCGGCCGTCGTTACCCAGGTCCTGCCGAACGGAAATCTTGTCATTGAAGGCAGGCAGGAAGTTCGTGTGAACTTCGAGGTCCGCGAACTGATCGTCGCCGGTATCGTCCGGCCTGAGGACATTACAGCCAACAACCGCATCGCCAGTGAACAGATCGCCGAAGCGCGCATCGGCTATGGCGGCCGCGGCCAGATCACCACGGTGCAACAGCCGCGCGTCGGCAACCAGGTGCTCGACATTCTGCTGCCGTTCTGACGCGCCTTTTTCCGGCATCAGCCCCCGGCCGCAGCGGCAAAGTGTTCTAGAAGCTTGTCCGCTGCGGTTGACGACGGGCACGGTATCTCGCTCCCCGAGTGCCGTGCCCGTTCTCCTTTACGGTCGAACGTCTGCTCCCACCCGATTTCGGGTATGGCGCGAAAACGCCGAAACGATCTCGCCTTTTGCTTGACAGAAACAGGGATCAGACTTCCAGTTCGTCACAGGAGTGTAATTACGGCAGCGTAGGGCAGTTAAGTGCCTTAAGCTAACGTCAACGGCACTGTCTTCCGGCCACGCCTGCCCCACTCTCTTACTGCCCTTCCTCTGAACAGGAGCGTATTCATGTCGAGTCTCAACAAAGTATCCCTGTCAAGGCGCAGCCTTTTGATGGGCGCTGCCGCCACCGGATTTGTGACGGCACTGCACCCCTATTCAGCGCTCGCGAAGGAAGGGACCGCCCATATTCGCCTCATGGAGACCACGGACCTCCACGTACATGTGTTTCCATACGATTATTACGGTGACCGCCCGGTCGACACGGCAGGCCTTGCGCGGACGGCGACACTGATCCGCCAGATACGCGATGAAGCCACCAATTCCTTCCTTGTCGACAATGGTGACTTTCTTCAGGGCAACCCGATGGGCGACTTTGTGGCCTATGAGCGCGGCATGCGCGAAGGCGACATGCATCCGGTGATCAAGGGCATGAATGTACTCGGCTTCGACGCTGCGGCACTTGGCAACCACGAATTCAACTACGGCCTCGACTTCATGATGAAGGTGCTGTCCGGCGCCAACTTCCCCGTCGTTTGCGCGAACCTGGTCAAGGGCACGGCTCTTGCTGCAAACGCCCGCGAAGACGCCTTGTTCATGAAACCCTACGTGATCCTGGAAAAGGACGTCACGGACGGCGCCGGCAACACCCATCCGATCAAGATCGGCTTTATTGGTTTTGTACCGCCGCAGATCATGAACTGGGACCGCCGTCACTTGGAAGGCAGCGCGAATGCGCGCGATATCGTGTCTGCCGCGAAGGCATTTGTCCCCGAAATGCGGGAACAGGGGTGTGATCTTGTCATTGCCCTCTCCCACTCCGGCATCGATGCCAACGACTATGCGGAAGGCATGGAGAACGCTTCGCTGCACCTGGCGGGCATTGATGGCATCGACGCAGTCTTTACCGGCCACCACCATCTGGTATTCCCCGGCCCAGCCTATGAGGGACTACCTGGCGTCGATAGCGAAAAAGGCACTCTTTTCGGTAAACCTGCCGCAATGGGCGGCTTCTGGGGGTCACATCTCGGCGTCATCGACCTGATGGTTGAGCGTGACGGCAACGGTTGGCGCGTCGCCAACTTCATGACTGAAGCACGGCCGATCTACGAGAAGGAAGGCCGGACGGTGACGCCGCTGGTCGATAGTCAGCAAGACGTTCTCGACGCGGTCAAGGAAGATCACGAGGCAACCCTTGCCTACGTCCGCAGGCCGGTCGGCAAGACCTCCGCTCCGCTTCATTCCTATTTCGCCCTCGTTGCGGACGATCCCAGTGTCCAGATCGTTTCACAGGCACAGACCTGGTATATCGAGCAGATGCTCAAGGGCACCGAGTGGGACGGTTTGCCGATCCTGTCGGCAGCAGCTCCGTTCAAGGCGGGCGGACGCGGCGGGCCGGAATACTACACTGACGTTCCCATTGGCGATGTCGCGATCAAGAATGTCGCGGATCTCTACCTATATCCGAACACTGTCCGAGCCGTTGCCATCAAGGGCAGCACTGTCAAGGAATGGCTGGAGCGCTCCGCCGGAATCTTCCAGCAAGTTGAACCAGGCCAGGCCGATCAGCCGCTGATCAACCCGGACTTCCCAAGCTACAACTTCGATGTCATCGACGGCATTACTTACGAGATCGACCTCACCCAGCCCTCGAAATACGACCCGAACGGCGAGCTGATCAATCCGGACGCCACCAGGATCGTCAAGCTGGAGTTCAATGGCGAGCCGCTGAAGCTTGATCAGTCCTTCATCGTTGCCACCAACAACTACCGCGCGGGCGGCGGTGGAAATTTCCCGGGCATTACCGACGACGTCGTGGTTTTTGTCGGTCCTGACACGAACCGGGATGTTCTGGTGCGCTACATCGTCGAACAGGGCACAATCAATCCGTCCGCCGACGCCAACTGGAATTTCCGCCCGATACCGGACACAACGGTTCTGTTTGAAACCGGACCGGGCGGTGCAAAGCACGCTGCTTCCGTGGAAGGTGTTCGCATAGAACCGGCTGGCGATGGAGCCGACGGGTTCGCGCAGTACCGGATCTCGCTCTAGGGTACGGACCCAAGAAAAAAGCCTTCCCGGGAGGGAAGGCTTTTAAGTTGCTCGAACTTGCCTGGTTCAGACAAGCCGGCCGTTTCCTGGAAATCAGTCGTCGCGATACACTTTTTCCCGACGCTCATGGGCTTCCTGAGCCTCGATCGACAATGTCGCGATCGGACGGGCTTCAAGGCGCCGCAGGGAGATCGGCTCGCCGGTCTCCTCGCAATAACCGTAACTGCCGTCTGCAATACGTTCCAAAGCATCATCGATCTTTGAAATCAGTTTGCGCTGGCGGTCCCGTGCACGCAGCTCGATTGAGCGGTCTGTCTCAGACGACGCACGGTCGGCAAAGTCGGGATGGTTCTGGCTTTCTTCCTGAAGGTTGGCAAGCGTCTCCTTGCTCTCTTTCAGGATCTCGTCTTTCCATGCAAGCAGCTTATTCCGAAAATACTCACGCTGCCTGTCGTTCATGAACGGCTCGTTGTCCGAGGGTCGATATTCAGACTCAATTTCAACCGTCATCGATAGCTCCGGATTACCGTTTGGCCGGGCGCAATATATAGCCGGTTATCTCAGCGGACAACGGTTCATTTCCGAAAAATATCATTAAAGAAATGTTATATCTTTCAAACCGTTGCATGACTTTTGAGCAGTATCGCTGCAAATGTGACCCGATTGTTACCATCATCATTCGGCGAAACGGCCGAGCTTTGCGAGCTCAACTTTGACTCGCAATTCGATCTCATCGAGAACCGAATCGATCTGCTCATCACCGCTGCTCTGCCTGTTCGCAACCTGGCTCGCAAGCGCCTCGAGACGATCCTCCGAAATCACCCCTGCGAGCAGATCGGCACGCACGGTTTCCAGCGAATCCAGCAGAGAATGGCCGTGTCTTGCCGCTCTGGAGCGGCGCGCAGCACGCTCGTCAACTTCCTGCAGGGCCAGCAGTGCGTCCATTCCCTGAATCGCCGTGCCGCCCGCCGTCTGGGCCGACTGCGGAGCATCGTTTCCAAGGTCCGGCGTGAACTGATCCGTTCCTGAAGAGGCCTGTCGTCTTGCACTCTTCCCCTGGACCCCGGTGATGGGTTTGTTGCCTGTGATGCGCATGATCTGCTTCCAGTCCCGCTTATCGCGATATCTGCCGGAGACTTTGTCGGAACTGTCCCGTTGCCTGTCAGATTCTGCCGGGAAGGGTAATTGAGTCCTTGCCAGGGAGGCAATATTTGCCGGTCCCGAAAAAGACTTCATTAACCAAATTCGACAAGTCTGAGTGGCACCGCTGCCAATTCTACCAATATTTTCCGCAGAAAACGGGCGTTTTGGCCGAAATGTGCCGCGTTGCCCGCAATGTGGCACAGCTCTCGCATAACGCAACTGGAATTCAGGTGAACCGGTGATGGAACCGGGACTGAAAACGGGGCCGAATGAGTGATGCGACATCTGGGTGGGAAAATATCGTCTTTGTTGGCCGGGCTGCTGCGGACTGCAGCGCTCATGCTTGTCGGAGTAGCTGTTACTCTGACATCAGCGCAGGCCGCCTCCCGCATTAAGGACATTGCAGACTTTGAAGGCATCCGCGAAAACCAGCTCATCGGCTACGGGCTTGTGGTAGGCCTGAGCGGCACGGGCGACTCGCTCAACAACACGCCGTTCACCCAGCAAAGCCTGCAGGCCATGCTGGAACGTCTGGGCGTCAACACCCGGAACATCGCGCTAAACACAAACACCGTTGCAGCCGTCATGGTGACCGCAAATCTCCCGCCCTTTGCGACACAGGGCACCCGCATCGATGTCAATGTCAGTGCGTTGGGCGACGCGGAGTCGCTACAAGGCGGAACATTGCTGGTCACGCCGCTCGTCGGTGCCGACGGAGAAGTCTATGCGATCGCCCAAGGCTCCGTTGCCATTGGCGGATTTTCGGCACAAGCCGATGCTGCCTCGGTCGTGCGCGGCGTTCCAACGGCCGGCCGTATTGCCAATGGTGGCCTGGTTGAAAGGGAACTCGATTTCCAACTGGCCTCCCTCACGACGCTTCGGCTGGCACTTCGCAATCCCGATCTGACGACTGCACGCCGTGTTGCACTCTCAATCAATGAATTGATTGGCTTGCCGACGGCAGAACCGCTGGACCCCGCCACCGTGCGCCTGGATCTGCCACAGCAATATGACGGCAATATCGTCGACCTCCTGACGGATATCGAGCAGCTGATTGTTGAACCGGATCTGGCGGCACGCATCGTCATTGACGAGAACTCCGGCATCATCGTGATGGGCCAGGACGTCAAGGTTTCAATGGTCGCAGTCGCCCAGGGCAACCTGACCGTGACGATCGCTGAATCGCCGCAGGTTTCCCAGCCGCTGCCATTCTCCGACAACGGTCAGACCGTCGTGGTTCCCCGTTCAGAAGTTGGTGTGGACGAGGAAGGTACCAAACTGGCAATCGTTCCTGAGACAATCACGCTCAAGCAGCTTGTGGACGGGCTCAACGCGCTCGGCATCGGACCGCGCGACATGATCTCCATTCTTCAGGCAATCAAGGCCGCAGGCGCATTGCAGGCCGAAATCGAGGTGCTGTGATGCTGCAATCCGCCGCGCCAATGACAAGCCAGCCGAACCCGCTCGATTCAATCCGCGGTGTCGATACCAGCAGCAAGAGCGCGGTACGCGAAGCTGCCGAGGAATTTGAGGCGGTTTTTCTCAACACCATGCTTCAGAACATGTTCACAGGACTGAACGAAGGCGGCACTTGGGGTGGCGGCGAAGGTTCGGACACCTGGCAGAGCTTTCTGATCGATGAATACGCACGTTCAATATCCGAATCCGGTGGTATCGGGCTCGCCGACAGTGTCGAGCGCGAACTGCTGGCGTTGCAGGAGGGGGCCAGATGACTGCACAGCCTAACGCAAACACCTTTCCGTTCTCACTTGACCGGCCTGGAAGCCCACAAGACGCAGACAACTTCTGCTCCGCCCTGTCGAGCACCATGGAAGCGCTGCTGTCTGTCATAGAGATGGAGACCGATCTCGTGCGCGCCGGCAAACTAGCGGAAGCCGGAGAACTTCAGCCGGACAAGGCGCGCCTCATCCACGAGTATACGCGCGGCATGATGGCGGCAAAGGAACACGCGGTCGCACTCGGCAACCTCTCGCCGTCCGCAACACAGGCCTTGCGTCGGCAACATAGTGAATTCCAGCCGGTACTGAGGATCAATCTCGCCGTCCTGTCGACCGCGCGCGATGTTGCCAACAACCTGGTGGCGACAGTTGCAAAGGCTGCAGGTGCAAAGAACGCGACCGCACCAACCACCTACGGCCGGGACGGCGCAGCTCCTTCAGGACCGCAATCAGCGCGCGGCATCGCGGTAAACCAGGCGCTTTAGAACTCACGCTTGGAAGCGTGCCAACCGATTGGTCTTCGATCAAGGCTCCCGGCGGGAGCCTTTTCTTTGGCCGCGTCTTTGGGGTCGAACACCCATAAACGAATCAATTGCGCACGAGTACAAACGTCACGATTCAGCAAATCCTAATCAATCCGTTAACAAAAGATTCATTCCCATACGTTAGTTTCGACAATGTACGGGTGTTTGTAGAGAGTACCCCGGAGGGAAAGATGTTGGATACGGGAATTGCCCGGCCGCCATCGCCGACGTATACGGCGATTACGCCGGTAACGCGGGCTCCGGAAAAGAACCAGCCTGCGGTAAACACGGACTTGCCGCCAGAGGAGACTGTCAAGCCCTCCTCGGATGCAAGCCAGGGTCAGCGCGCTGCCAACAACAAGCGTGACGGCAAGTCGCTCTTCGAAAGCGTTACACCGCAATTGGAGCGTCGCAATATCGTGGATCCGGAAAGCGAAAGCGTGATCTACGTGGCGACGAATACCAATACGGGCGAAGTCGTGCGGCAAGTGCCGAGCGAAACGCTGCGCCGTCTGCGGGCCTATACCAAGTCCATCGAGACTCAAACCACCCCTTTGCAGCCTCCCAATCTGCAGCGGACCGTCTGAGCAGTCACTTAACCTGATCAGCCGCGCCAGCGACGCTCTGCGCGCGACGTCCGTCGTGATCGCTCGTCTGCCCTTCCCTTTCAGTCGCCATTCGCCCGCACAACGCTGGCGAAGCCATTGACGTGCCTGCAATAACGGCGAAGCTTAACGAAAGTAGTTAACACTTCAAGAATCATCCAATTAACCAATTAACCAAATAAATTTACAATAATCGTTCATAGATATTTTAGGTTAAACTACGCTAACCAAATAAATTATCATTTAATACAATATCGCGCGACAGAGTTCAGCTGTCATTCAGGAAGAATGGCGTTTCAAGCAGAAGGAACTCTGTAATGACTGGAATTACTCTTTCAAGTGCAGTTCGCACGAACCTGAACTCTCTTCAGGCAACATCTGACCTGATGAGCACGGTTCAGGAGCGCCTCTCCACCGGAAAGAAAGTCAACTCCGCACTGGACAATCCGAACTCGTTCTTCACCGCGAAAGGTCTTGAGAACCGCGCAAGCGATCTCAGCACCCTGCTCGACGACATGGGCCAGTCGGTCCAGACTCTGAAGGCAGCGGACCAGGCGATCTCATCGATTTCCGATCTTGTGGATGCCGCAAAGGCGAAAGCCAACCAGGCTCTGCAGACGTCAAGCCAGTCCGAGCGCAAGGACTTTGCGGCCGAGTATAACGAGCTTCTGACCCAGATCGAGGATCTGGCGAAGGACGCAGGTTACGGTGGCAAGAACCTGCTCGGCGGTTCCGGCAACGACCTGTCGGTCATCTTCAACGAAGACGGATCGTCGGACCTGACGATTTCCGCTGTCGACTACACCGACACAACCAGCTCGACCGGTCTGAACCTGTCCGATCTGGCAGCGGCCGCAGACGGCACCAGCACGGCTGCCTTCACCAACGGTTCAGCTGGTGCTACCGCACTTGCTTCGGGTGCTACCGTTGTTACGGACGATGATTTCACCGCAGGCGACACCCTGACGCTGTCCGACAGCACGGGTACAGAACTTGCGACCCTTGAAATCACCGCCAGCACCACGGTCGCAGACGTTGCTGACTTCATCAACGACTCGAACTCCGACGTCAGTGCGGCGACTTCGGCTGGCGGTGTTGATGTCACGACATCGATCGATCTGAGCCTGTCTTCGGATGCATCCGGCTTCACGGACATTTCGATCAGCGCCGGTACGTCAAACGGCTTTGCCACTGACGCAAACATCGAGGCAACGCTGACCAGGCTGACAAGCGCACAAAACACGCTTCGCGCCCAGGCGTCGACGTTCGGTACCAACCTCTCCATCGTGGAAAACCGTCAGGACTTCACCAATGCCCTGATCAACACGCTGGAAGAAGGTGCCGGCAAGCTCACCCTGGCGGACACCAACGAGGAAGGCGCCAACCTGCTGGCTCTCCAGACTCAGCAGACCCTGGCCTCCACGTCCCTGTCCCTGGCAGCTCAGGCCGACCAGAACGTTCTGCGTCTCTTCTAAGCTGAAAAAGACGCAGCCGCTGAACTGACGGCAAATCAAAACAAGGCACGGCGGACGCACTGTCCGCCGTGCCTTCTTCATTCCAACCGGATTTCCCTTTGGTAACAGCGCGTTAAGGTTAAATCCCGCTAACCAATTATCTTTACAGCTTGTTCTCAATTTCAGCCGTTTGATGAGCACCGAACCCAGGAAGGGTTCTTGTATCTCGTATTCCTAGAAGGGAAACAAAATGCCTGAAATTACCATTTCAAGCGCCGTGCGCGCGAACCTCAATGCTCTCCAGTCAACATCTCAGCTGATGAGCTCCGTGCAAGAAAGACTTGCAACGGGCAAGAAGGTCAATTCGGCCCTTGATAATCCGAATTCCTTCTTCACGGCCAAGGGCCTTGAGAACCGCGCAAGCGACCTCAGCACCCTGCTCGACGACATGGGCCAGTCGGTCCAGACCCTGAAGGCAGCGGACCAGGCGATCACGTCGATCTCCGATCTTGTGGATGCCGCAAAGGCGAAAGCCAACCAGGCTCTGCAGACGTCGAGCCAGTCCGAGCGCAAGGATTTTGCAGCCGAGTATAACGAGCTTCTGACCCAGATCGAGGATCTGGCGAAGGATGCCGGCTACAAGGGCAAGAACCTGCTTGGCGGTTCCGGCAACGACCTGTCGGTCATCTTCAACGAAGACGGCACGTCTTCCTTGTCGATTACCTCGGTCGATTACACCGACACAACCAGCTCGACCGGTCTGAACCTGTCCGATCTGGCAGCGGCCGCAGACGGCACCAGCACGGTTGCCTTCACCAACGGTTCAGCTGGTGCTACTGCACTTGCTTCGGGTGCTACCGTTGTTACGGACGATGATTTCACCGCAGGCGACACCCTGACGCTGTCTGACAGCACGGGTACAGAACTTGCGACCCTTGAAATCACCGCCAGCACCACGGTCGCAGACGTTGCCGACTTCATCAATGGCTCGAACTCCGACGTAAGTGCGGCGACTTCGGCTGGCGGTGTTGATGTCACGACATCGATCGATCTGAGCCTGTCTTCGGATGCATCCGGCTTCACGGACATTTCGATCAGCGCTGGCACGTCAAACGGCTTTGCCACTGACTCAAACATCGAGGCAACTCTGAGCAGGTTGACCAGCGCGCAGGACACCCTGCGGGCCCAGGCGTCGACATTCGGTACCAACCTTTCCATCGTGGAAAACCGTCAGGACTTCACCAATGCCCTGATCAACACGCTGGAAGAAGGTGCCGGCAAGCTCACCCTGGCGGACACCAACGAGGAAGGCGCCAACCTGCTGGCTCTGCAGACCCAGCAATCGCTCGCTTCCACGTCCCTGTCCCTGGCAGCTCAGGCCGACCAGAACGTTCTGCGTCTCTTCTAAGACCAGCAGAACCAGCAAACAAAACGAAAGGCGGGCCCAGGCCCGCCTTTTTTGATTCCGTTCAGGCACTTACCCCCGGGACATGCCCGGGCGGATCACACCCTCCCCCACATTCCCGGTTTCCTGCCGATTTTCCGAGCACACTCAACGCGTTAACACCTCGTTAACCGTATAATGCCATCCAATTAACCAATGATTAGGGTTAACGGGAGATGATCCTAATCAACCTGCTCAGGACGAGCAGCAGTACTTGTGACCCAGGAAAGGGAAAAGACGATGCAGGACATCACCCTGTCAGCTGCCGTGCGGCAGAACCTTCTCACGCTTCAATCCACCGCAGACCTGATGTCCGGCGTCCAGAACAAACTGGCGACGGGACTCAAGGTCAATTCGGCGCTCGACAATCCGAATTCCTTCTTCACGGCATCCGGTCTCAGCTCTCGCGCCAGCGACCTGAGCAACCTGCTCGACGACATGGGTCAGTCCCTGCAGACGATCAAGGCGGCTGACAAAGGTATTCAGACGATTACCGATCTGGTCGAATCCGCGAAAGCGAAAGCCAACCAGGCCCTGCAGACCCAGAGCCAGTATGAGCGCAAGACGTTCGCACAGCAGTACAATGACCTGCTCGAGCAAATTGAAGATGTCGCGAAGGACAGCTCCTACAAGGGTAAGAACCTGCTTGCCGGTGACGGCAACGACCTGACCACGATCTTCAACGAAGACGCAACTTCGAAACTCACCATCGAAGCGGTCGACTACACCGACAGCTCCCTCTCCCAAGGTCTCAATCTTTCTGACCTTGCCGAGGGCCAGGGCGGCGCGACCTCGTTCCAGATCCAGGGTGGCAAGACCACGATCACGCTGGAATCGTCAACCGGCGGCCCGAGCCTCAACACGAGTTCGTCTCTGGCTGACTCCACGCTCATCGCCGGAACGAACACGATCACCCTTTATGACACGACGGCAACCGCAGCCGCCATCTCCGGTGGCACGCTGGCTGCCAGTGGCGCGACGGTTCAGGACCTGATCGACAACCTGAACGGTATCGCCGGTGTCCGGGCGGAATTCGATGAAACCAACGGTGCATTGACCATCTATTCCGACGAAGACCTTGCGGTCAGCACGGGTACGGCTGGTGCGGCATTTGCCTCTGTTGACGGCACGGCCTTCACAACCACCACCCAGACCCTGGTGGACTCCGGTTCCTTCGCAGTCGGCGACACGCTCACTCTGACCGACGGCAACAACTTCGAACTCGGTTCGCTTGAGATCGAAGCGGATACGACGGTTGATGATCTGGAAAACTTCGTCAATGACTTCAACGGCATAAGCGCCGACTTTGACTCCTCTTCCGGTCAGCTCAACATTCAAAGTGAAACGGACCTGTCACTCACAAGTGACAATTCGAACTTCGCGACTTCCGGCTTTACGGCAAACAGTACGGGCGTGAGTGTCGCGGCCCTCAGCGACAGTGGCTTCGCGACGGACAACGACATCAACCGGGTTGTTGACCGACTGAACACCGCACTCTCGAACCTGAGATCGCAAGCATCCGAATTCGGTACCAACCTGTCGACTGTTGAGATACGGCAAGACTTCACCAAGACGTTGATCAATACTCTTCAGGAAGGTGCAGGTCTTCTGACCCTGGCCGACACCAACGAGGAAGGTGCAAACCTTCTGGCCCTTCAGACCAGACAGCAGCTTGCATCGACATCACTGTCCTTCGCGTCGCAGGCGGACCAGACGGTGCTATCCCTCTTCTAAGACTAGAAGAATCAGTCAGACGCACGACTCACAATCTGACAATCAGAAACGGCGGGCCCCTAGCCCGCCGTTATCGTTTTGTGCTGCGAATACAATCGGATGCTCGAAAATTTTCGCTTTGTTTTTCAGTTAGTTAAAAGAAAGCTTTTGGTAACTTTTATTTACATCGCGTTAATCAGTGCATGACCGATTAACTTTCCATTTAGTTTTACGTCAAAGGTGCGCGCATGACTTTGCGCACTTGGTGACACCCACTTTGGGTCTGAATAGGAAAAGCGGTGATGTCTGATATTGTTCTATCAAGCGCAGTCCGGGACAATCTCCTGTCGCTCAAGCAAACGGCGGATCTCCAGTCTGTCACTCAGACGCGGCTTGCGACAGGGTTGAAGGTCAACACGGCACTCGACAATCCCAACTCATTCTTCACGGCTCAATCGTTGAATGACCGGGCCAGCGATCTTGCCAACCTTCTGGACAACATGGGTCAGGCGGTTCAGACCATCAAGGCGGCCGACAAGGGCATCACGTCAATCACCAAGCTGGTCGAATCGGCAAAAGCGATTGCCAATCAGGCACTTCAGACATCCAGCGAATACGAGCGCAAACAATTCGCGTCGCAGTATAATGACATCCTCGAGCAGATTGAGGACATGGCCCGGGACTCCAGCTACAAGGGCAAGAACCTTCTCGCCGGTCCAGGCAACGAACTGGAAGTCATCTTCAACGAGGACAGCACATCCAATCTCACCGTCAATCCGGTAGACTTCACCGACACGACACTGGATGACGGGCTCAATCTGGACGACCTCGATACTGGTGGAACCGGCACATCGTCGTTCAATCTCTTCGGCGGCAGTACGACAATCGCAGTGACCGGCCTGCAGGCGTCCTCCAATCTGACCGATCTTGGGGCATGGTCCACAGGCGACCAGGTTGAAATCACGGACAGTTCCGGCACCACGACGCTAACCGTCGGAACCGACATCACGACTGTGCAGGACTATGTTGATGCCCTCAATGATCTGAACGGCATCCATGCCAGCTTTGACGAGGCGACCGACTCGATCTCAATCACGTCAGGTGGCGACAACACGATCTCCATCTCGAAAAACACCGCAGGCGGCGGTACAGCGACCAACGGCGGCAGCGGAACCGGCACCACGTCCCTCACCGTTGCCGCTCTCACGGCTGCCTCAACCCTCATCAGTTCCGGCGGTTTCCAGGCCGGTGACACGATCACCATCACGGACGGCAACGATTTCGAGCCGGCTTCGATTGAAATCGACGATGAAACCACAGTGAACGACCTTGTAACGTTCATCGACAATGTGAAAGGCCTGGACGCTTCGTTCTCCGGCGGCAGCATCAGTCTGATCGGCGAGGTTTCGTTTGATATCACCAGCAGCAACACCGACTTCAACCGCACCACGCTCGGCAGCACCACCGGTACGGTCGGCCTGACGGCGGCGGCCTCTGAATTCAAGTCGGATACGGACATTGACCGCACGCTGCAGGCGATCAACGCGGCGCTTGATGAGCTGCGCTCGGCAGCCCGGTCCATGGGGACGTCGCTCTCTACCGTTGAAATCCGGACAGACTTCACGCAGAATCTGATCAACACACTGGAAGTCGGCGCGGGTGAGCTGACCATCGCTGACATGAACGAGGAAGGTGCGAACATGCTTGCTCTGCAAACGCGGCAGCAGCTTTCGTCTACCGCCCTGTCGCTCGCCAACCAGGCCGACCAAAGCGTCCTGAGCCTGTTTGGTTAACATCAGGGGTTAACATCAGTACAGTATCGGCAGCGGTCGTTAACCAGTTCGTTAACGTTTGAAAGCGATACTCAAGCGTGGAGGTCAAGGAATGGCGCTCAAGGTCGAATTAAAACCGGGCGAGCGGATTATCATTGGTGACAGTGTCATCACAAATGACAATCAGCGAACCCGTCTCTTTATCGAAGGCCAGGCTCCCATTCTGAGAGAAAAGGATATTCTCACGCCTGCGACCGCGGATACGCCTGCAAAACGGGTCTATTTGGCCGTTCAGCTGATGTATCTGTCTACTGATCTGGAGAGAATTCAGGAGAATTACTTCACTCTCGTCAACGACATCGTAAAAGCCGCGCCGAGCACGATACCGTATGTTACCAGGATCAGTAACGCCATCCTAACCGGCGCCTTCTATAAAGCACTGAAAGAAGCACGCAAGCTCATCGAGTACGAAGGGACGCTGATCGGTCATGTACAAACAGGCAGCGCAAGCTTACCAGAAAACGAGCCAGGTGGCGGTGTCACCGAGAGAGCTGGAAGCGAATCTGCTGATGAAAGCCGCAGCCAGGCTGCAGCTGATCAAGGATGAATGGAGCGAGGCCTCACTCGCCGAAAAAGACGATGCATTGGTCTACAATCGCAAGCTCTGGAGCATTCTCGTAACGTCAGCCACAAGTGACGAAAGCCAGCTTCCGCAGGATGTGAAGAACAACATAGCTTCCCTGGCGGTTTTTGTTTTCAAACAGACGATTACGGTGATCACCACGGACGACGCCGAGAAGATGAATTCTCTCATCAGCATCAACCGGGCAATCGCCGAAGGACTTCGGGCACGCGCCGAAGCCGAGTAATCCCTGCTTCAAAAAGTTGAAAGCCGGCGCGTTGAGCGACCGGCTTTTGTTGTTAGATATCTGGCTGAAAGCAATACGCGCAGAACTACCGACCTCGTCAGATGTAATCCGACAGGCTCAGATTGAACAGGATCGATGACGCGCGGTAAGACACTTCGAGGTTGTTCTGAAGTGTCAGGATCTCGGCAGCAACCTGGTTCTGGTCAATCCCTTCGATCTCGGCAATCGTTCCTTCATATGTGCTTTTCATCTGCACATGCCGTTCGCTCGTCAGTGAGACTGTCCTGTGCGTGATCGCAATGTCCGTTGATATGTCGACGATACCCGACTGATCCACACCGACCGGCTGCAGCAGGCTGCGCAGGTTTGAGGACAGTGCGTTGTAGTATTCCTCGTCGGTCTGCGTTCCGCCGGAAAAGTCAGCGGCAACAAAGGTCGCCAGAGACTGAACCAGTTCCTGGAGCGCCGTTTCGTTGGCCCTGACGCCATAACTCGCGGTCAGATTTGAATCGATGACGGCGTTCTTGTCTGCGCGCGCATCGGTCGTAGCGGTGTTTCTGCCCGTATACCATTCAACGGTCGTTGATCCGCCAGCGATCTGAGCCGTTGCCGTGTCATAGGGAGGACCGTCGACGCGCTGGGGCTCTTCGCCGCCGAACGTCGTGAAAAACTCATCTGACGCCCATTGGTCCGATACGGCTCTCAGCGTTGTTTGCGCCTGGTTTTCGATTTCGGCCGTTATTTCGGCAAGAAGGTTTTGTGCCGTTTCCTCAAGATCCGCACCGATCGCGAAAGTACCCTCAGCCTCGTTCGTCGAAGCTGCCGTGAACTCGATCGACACGGTCTCTGTGTGATCAGGAGGAAGGGTCAGCTCAATCGTGATTGTTTCGCCCAGAGCGGGCTGGCCGGTAAACTGAACATCGAAACTGTCGGGATCGGCTGCCAGCGGCCCTGTGATCGAGGCATTGCTGAGCGTTGACGTAACGCTTGAAATATCAAACCCGAAGTCATGCGCACCGTCTTCGGCGATTGTGAAGGTGGAGTCCGTCGGAACACCCGCCGCGTAATTGGTCGTGAGTGCCGAGATCGACAGACGTCCGTTGTTGGATGCTCCCAGATTTGCCTGGCTGTATTCGTCGAGAAAGGCAGACAGGCCGTCCAGCCCTCCCGATCCGTTCAGGATCGCGTCTAGGTTCGCAACCGGATCGGCGATGGAGTCGGTTCCGCCGAAAATGTAGTAGCCGGCAATTTCCGTATTCAGAATATTGAGCGTTTCGGTCAAAAGAAGCTCGGCACGCGACTGGGTTTGCGTCTGGCCATCGCTCTGGATAACGAAATCATTCGTATCCATCGCCGACTTGGAGTCCTGCCGGATGGTTTCCAGCCGCTCAAGCGACAGTGACAACGTTTCCAGATGCAGGTTGGAGATCGTGATGGTCTCCTGATAGCTCTCGATGAGACTGACCTTCTGTGTCAGCTGGATATCCAGAAGCCGGTTGTCGCCGATCTCGCCATAGGTGGTGCCAACCTTGCCAGTCGCGAGCTGGGTCGTCTTGTCTGTCAGCTGGTCATTCAACTGACCGAGCTGCAGCGTGAGATAAGAGCGTGAGGTTGTGATCGACGACAGGGTCATGATGCACCTTAAACGATGTTCAGAAGCTCTTCGAAGAGCTCCTTGATTGTCTGCATGACCCGGGCATTGGCCGCGTATGCGTTTTCAAGCTGCACCATGAAGGCAAGCTCGGTATCCAGATCCACCGCGTAGCTCTCCTCGTAACGGACGGCCAGATTGATGGTCAGGGTTTCTTTTGCGGTGGCGTAGGTCTTGGCGTCTTCAGCCTGATTGCCCTGGAACGCGATTGTCTGGTTGATGTAGTCCGTCACAGTGCCTTCGAAAGGCGTCGCTGCACTGCCGATCCCTGCGCTCGGATCAAAGTAGACGGTTTCAGAGTTCAAAGCGTTGAGCAGATGCTCAGGCCTCGCGGGATCGTTTGTTGTGTTTGCGGTTGGCGTCGTCTGGTAGTTCACCAACAAGCTGCTGTCAGCGAGAAGGTCCGGATTGACACTGATCCCGCTCGCATAACCAACCCGCTGGCCGCCATCTTCAAGCGCGTCCGAAAACGTCTCCGTGCCGACGCGCTGATCGACAAAGATGGCCAGCCCCAAACCTGCATCCGTGCTGGATGTGACGGTCACATCGGCAGTCAGGCCTTCCACGCTCGTCGGTGCGGTCGTATCGCCCAAGATCCGCAACTCGTCCGAGCCGTTGTTGCTGACCTGCAGCCCCGTTGCAGCAAGGGCTGCCGAGATATTGGTGATGTAGGTTGCCGGCAGGCCGCTCGAAATGTCGATACCGAAGACCGTATCGTTCGGGTTCGAGGTTGATGAGTCGTCCAGAGGCAACAGGCTTGCATCGGAGACCGCCATCAGCGTAACGGTCTGCGCCACACCTGAGGTATCGGTATATTCGAGAGTGATCGTGTTGCCGGGCTCAAGCGATGACACATCGAGGTCAAATCCCGTGTCTGCCCCGACGGTTACCTCTGAGCTTTCAACCGTGACATTGGAAAATGCGAGTGAAATCTCCGCCGCGATCGTGTCGAGCTGCTTTTGCGCCTCGACCAGGATTTCGTCCCTGAGTTCGGCGGTTGCCACCATCGCCCCGGACTTGGAGGCGGCGATGACATCGTAAGTCGAGCCGCCAGGCGTGGTCGCGACAACCGTCTGACCCGACACGCCCGGCTGCAACAAATGCGTTGTTGAGAAACTCAGCGTCGAAGCCTGGCCATCGGAGTAAAGCTGCTGTCCGTCGGAGGTCTGGATGAACAGCGTGTTGTTTGTGCCTTCGGAAACTTCAATGTCGAGATAGCCGGAAAGCTGTTCGATCAGCCGGTCGCGCTCGTCCTCCATGTCGGCGGTCGAAACGTTGGACTGGGTCGCGTCCCGGATGGCCGTATCGATGTCTTCGATGCTGGTCAGAAGATTGTTGACTGTCTGCGTCTGCAGCGACAGGGAATCGTCAGCCTCTTGCCTCAGATCGGCGATCCGCTCGTAGGCGCTGTTGAGTTCACGCGCGAAAGCGTCAGCCGCGGCAACCACCTCCTGCTGCGCGGTATAATTCCCCGGATCGTTCACGAGCGTGGCAAGCGACGACGACAGGTTGGTGATCAGCGACGAGAGCCCGCTGTTGTCGTTGATCGTGCCGAAGATACCGTCGAGCCGTTCGGTGAAATTGGCGATCTGCTTGGCGTAGTTGGTATCGGCGAGAGAATCGAAATAGTCCGCCTGGATCTGCTCATCGAGAATTCGAGTGAGTTCCGTAGCGACCAGGCCCGCGACATTCCCCTGCCCGTCGAAATAGGCATTGGCGGCGATGGTCTTCTTCGTGTAACCGACCGTGTCGGCGTTGGCGATATTGTTCGCCGTCACATCCAGCTGACGCTGGTTGTACGTGATGCCGAAGACCGCAGTGTTCAGGGCGCTTGTCAGACCCATAGCGGGTACTCCTTCAAGGAACGCTACTTCGCCGGTGCGTCCGGCGGGTCATGACCCGCCGGAAAGGATGTCATTACCGGACCATGTTGAGCGCATCGTCCAGCATCTCATCGGCCGAGGTGACGATCCGTGAGTTGGCTGAATAGGCCTGCTGCGTGATGATCAGCTTGGAGAACTCGTCCGCAATATCGGCGTTGGAAAGCTCCAGGTTGTTTGACAGGATCTGCCCGCCACCGGTCAGGTCTGCCTCGCCTGAAGACGTGGTGGCTGAAAACGCCGCACCGTCGACCCGCTTCAGGTTCTGCTCGGCCTCAAAGGTTGCCAGTGGGATCTCGTAAACGGCGCGCTGCTGGCTGTTCGAGTAGCTCGCGATGACGCGGCCCGATTCATCAACGGCGACCCCCGTCAACTCACCTGCCGGGTATCCGTCCTGGTCCAGCGCAACCGAACTCGCGGTGCCGTCGGGGTCCGAATACTGTGTCAGGGAGTTGTTGGCGAAGGAAAACTCGACGCCCGAGGCGGTCGTGCTGTTGATGGTAAGCGTTGCGATGTCGAAGCCGTCGCTGGTCGAATTGACCGCGCCGATGGAACCGGCGGTCATGTTGGTAAGGGCACCCGTGCTGTCGAACTCAAGATCGCCGACGTCGTAATAGGCCGTCGTCGCATCGCCGCCAGAACTGATATACATCGTCCAGGTGTCGTTGACGGGAACCGACGTGTCCTCGTTGACGGTCTTGGCATAGCGGACTTCCACGTTCATCGCCGTGCCGTTCTGGTTGTAGACGGTGATCGACCCACCGGAGATCGAACTGTTCAAAAAGTCTGTTTCGTTGGCAACCGCAACATCACCGGTGCCGACGGCAGCAGCCAGCAATGCCGTGGAAGCGGTCGAGCCGTCATAGTCGTTGGTGTCGGGAATGCGCGGCAGGTTGGCCTGATAGTCGACTTGCGTGGTTGCCGAGGCCGCAAGCGGCTGATTTTCGATCCGGATCACGGACGGATCGTCGCCGACCGCATTTCCTGTTGTCGGATCAAGCGGAAACCCTTGCAGGTAGTAACCGGCACTGTTGACGAGATAGCCGTCCTGATCGCGCTCAAAATCACCTGCACGGGTGTAGAAAGTCTCGTCGGCAAAGGTCGTCGAGCCGTCCACCACATCGGCCGCCTGGGTGACGACGAAGTATCCCTCACCGTTGATCGCCATGTAGGTATCGACATCGGACTGGCTGATGTCGCCCTGGATGGTGTTGGTGGCGCGCGACGTTGCAACCGTCGTCCCGGAAACCTGGGAGCCTTGTGTCGCCCCGCCGCCGGAAACGAGATCGGAAAATGTCGTGTCGAGACGCTTGTATCCGGTTGTCTGCGAGTTGGCGACGTTACCGGAGATATTCTCCAGCGCGGTTGCCTGCGCGGTCAGTCCGGAGACAGCCGAGTTGATAGCCCCATAAATACCCATTTGTGGTCCTCTTGATAGATCGGACGTTGCGCACGGGCTTTCGCCCATAATCGCCCCTTCTCCGCAAGGCTTGTGCCAAGTCAACCAAGAGCGAGATTAGTCATTTCGTTTCAGACACTTGTAAGAAATCCACTTCCCCAAGGCCTTTTATTCCAACCCGGCAAACCCGGACGCGGCAGGCAATTTCTTCCCCTCGGCCCGGCAAGACTGTCCCCTCAAAGGCCGACGGTCCACATCCTGCATTTTGAGGACTTGCGTCCGGGCGCTGCGCCTGCCAATTTCCGCCGGACACATGAAAGACGGACGGCCAGATGCGTTTTGAAGGAACTGAAAACTACATTGCGACGGAAGACCTGCGGGTAGCGGTCAATGCTGCGGTTGCCCTGGAGCGGCCCCTTCTTGTGAAAGGTGAGCCCGGCACCGGGAAAACGGTCCTGGCGCAACAGGTGGCGGCCGCCCTGAACACGCAGCTGATTGAGTGGCATGTGAAATCCACCACCAAGGCGCAACAGGGTCTTTATGAGTATGACGCCGTCTCGCGCTTGCGCGACAGCCAGCTGGGCGATGAGCGGGTCAAGGACATCAACAACTACATCCGCAAGGGCAAGCTCTGGGAAGCCTTCGAGGCGTCGGAAAAGCCCGTCCTCCTGATCGACGAGATCGACAAGGCCGACATCGAGTTTCCAAACGACCTCCTTCTGGAGCTCGACCGGATGGAGTTTCACGTCTACGAGACGGGCGAGACCGTGCAGGCCAGACAGCGGCCCGTTGTGATCATTACCTCGAACAACGAAAAGGATCTCCCCGACGCCTTCCTGCGCCGGTGCTTTTTCCATTTCATCAAGTTCCCTGACGCGGACACGATGGCAGAGATTGTTGAAGTCCATTTCCCCGGAATCAAGAAACGCCTCCTGTCTGAGGCCCTCAGGCTCTTTTTCGATGTACGCGATGTTCCCGGCGTCAAAAAGAAACCGTCGACATCCGAACTGATTGACTGGATCAAACTCTTGCTGAACGAGGACATCGATCCGGAAACGCTTCGTCAACAAGATGGCGGCAAACTGATCCCACCGCTTCATGGCGCCCTTCTGAAAAACGAGCAGGATGTCCATCTTTTCGAGCGCATTGCGTTCATGGCCCGCCGCGAGCGGACCTGAGCCGGAGGACGGAATTGACAGCAAAACCTGGCATCGAGATTTTTTCCAAACGCACCGGGATACGGGTTCATAAATGAAACCGTCCTCTGGGGTCGCAAAATGGTTGCTTTGGGGTGTCCTGACCCTGTTCGGCTTGGCCGGCATCACCGCCCTGCCCTCTGCCGCGCAGGTGCCGCCCGAGAAGGAAGCCGGCTGGCAAAGTGACGTCAGCGGCCTGCGCCACTTTACCGGCCTTCGCTGTCCGGACGTGATTGGTCCCTTCTACCGGATCAAGGTGATCGAGGGCGATGCCACGAGCCTTGCCGGCTGCATCTATACGGGCCGGGACGGTATGACCGCGGTGCTGAGGCAGCATCTTCAGGAGACAGGCCGGCGCGAAGCGTTGAAATTTTCCCGAAATTACAAGGCCGCAGGGTTTGAACCGGTCAAACTCAGCGGTGCATCCGCGACCGGTATTTCCTTCAGAACCCGGAACTGGACCGCCACGGCCCTATACGAAACGCTTTGGTATTTTTCCGGCAACAACGCGGATTTCACGCTCTGGCTTTCCTATACGTTGCCCTCGCAGGAAGGCGAGATCGGTCCAACCATTGCCGCCTTCACTCAGGCGCTCACGCAGCAAAACTGAAATTCGCAATTGCTTAGTGGGGCTCCCGTCATTTATTGAGACGGGACACAAATAATATGCGAAGAAGCTCGACATGCGGCTGCTCCTGCTAAGACACGCGAAATCCGACTGGGGAGATCCCCAGCTTGACGATATCGACCGGCCCCTGAACGCTCGTGGCAAAGCCGCTGCAATCACGATGGCGCGCTACCTTCGCGATGAGAAACTGATGCCAAGCGTGATCCTCTGCTCGACATCGCAGAGAACGCGCGAAACCCTTGCACGTCTGCTTCCCTACCTGCCGCAGGAAGCCTACATCCAGCTGATTTCCGATCTCTACTGGCAGAGCGAAAACAACTACAGCCCGCTTATCCGCAAATACGGCGGCAGAGCGCAAACCCTGATGGTGCTCGGCCACAATCCCGCAACGGAGGAAACCGCCTACGCACTGACGGGCACCAGCGCACCCGATGCCCTGCCCGACATGCAGGAAAAGTTCCCGACCGCAGCACTCGCCGTCCTCGATTTTGACATTTCCGACTGGTCCGAACTCGGCACCGGCACCGGTCACCTGGAACGGTTCGTCAAGCCGAGAGACCTAAAGAGCGACGACGACTGATCGAAAGTCAGCTGCTCAGGCTATGCCAAGCGTACATCGCCGCTTATGCGGACGGAGACAGCTGGGATTTAATCCGGTTCAATCGCGAGCTGACATAGTCGCCGCTCCGTAATTTGCGGATCTCGTTGCTGCGTCGCGCCGGTGTCGATTGGAACGCATACCAGTCTCCGCCCGGTGCCTTGCGCTGATAGATGGTGTTGCCGTTTTTGCGATGATCGAAACACGTGACGGCAGGCGCCGATCCATCGGCCGCATACCAGGTCGCTCGGAAGCACAGGGAACCGTTCGACTTGATGAACCAGTTGCCCTCTCCATACGAAGCGTTCCGACCACTACCGGAATACGCGGTAAAGGCCCGCTTGCTGTTGGCGAAGTAACCTGCACCATCGCTCCAAATCCAGGATTTGTTGGCGTAGAGCCCAAAGACCTCATCCACGCTCATCGGGCTCGCAGCTTCCGCTGCTGCATTAACAGCATCCTGCGTCGCGGCCTGCACTCCGGTCGAAACGCCGGCGGTTAGGGCAAAACCCGCGATAGACACCGCAGCAGCCAGCGCAGTCAGTTTGCTTTTCATGTGACATCTCCTTTGAGTTGTATCTTGTCTTGAGTTACCTCAGGAATTTTCCGGGAGGATCTGTTCGGTGATCCGCCAGTCAGGCAGCCCATATCCGTCCGGCCACGGCCAGACTTCCTTGTCGTTGAAGTAGACAACCGTTGTCAGTTCAGGAAATTCGGGCCCAACGTTTGTGACGTCTTCGGCCCACTTGGTGACATATTCACGATCACCGACATAGCCAAGCTCAGCAACGTAAACAGGCTTGCCGAAGCCGACAACGCGCTCATATGCAGGAGCGAGAGTTTCGGCAAAGGTGCGATCGCCACCGTACTTGTCCTTGTCCCATTCCTGCAGGCCGAAGACGGACAGTCCCACCACGTCTGCATAGTCATCGCCTGGATAGTAGGCTTGAAGCCCCTCCTCTCCCTTCGGTGACCACATGAAGCTCGCATCGGGCGCATTTTCGCGGCAAACGTCCACAACGTGCTGATATGCATCGATATATGCGTCTGGCTCCCAGCCGGACCACGTAAAGCGACCCGAGGTGCTTTCCATCTCCTGAGCCCACCGAATGGTCACCGGACTTTCCATGGCATTCGCAACAGTACAAATGGCCGAGATATTCGGGTCATACGCCCCGGAAGCGATACCGCTTCTGAGTTCCGCTGGTGAGACATCCCAGTTTTCTCCCCAGGTCCAGGGTTCCACTGTAATCAAGACAGAGCGACCGCGTTCTTTTGCGTACTGGTCGGCAAGCAGAAGGCTCTCTAGCTCAACGTCTTCCCAAGGCAGAAAGAGATGTTCAACTGAAACGCCATCGTCGTTGATGAAAAACCCGGGGGGGTCGTATGCGCCGAATGCGATATCAGCACTGGGCTTCGGTACGACTACACCAGCGTCCGTGTTCCCGATGGCAGCTTGCGTAACAACGAAAATCGAGGCAGCTCCGAAGAGCGAAGCGACAATGCCGGTTCTGGCCGACACGCGCGGGAATTTCCATTTCTGGTTCATTCTGATCTCCTGAACAGTCCATTTGAGCGGCAGCAGGCCTTATGACCGTTGCGTCGCGTCTGATGCCGCCTCTGAATACTGGGTAAAGGGTTTTGCGGGTTCGGGAGCCAGGTGGGGACGGATCCGCACGGTCCGAATACCGGCACTCCCCATCCCTGCACCGGCAACCGAATAGGTTGCGCGCGTCAGCTTGACGGGGCCCGCTCCGATTTCGATAGCTTCAAGGCCGATGGGAGCACGCAGGGCAAACGCTTGGGCCGGCAAAATGGCCAGCAGCCCGACGCAGGCAACCTGCGTTATCGTTCTGAAGGATGGGGCATCAGAAAGCAGACCGTTTTCCTTCGCATGCATGAAGATGATCACGGCAAGCAAGGTGATGTAGATCGCCGCATTCAGGCCGGCAAAGAGATAAAAGCCCCTGGCATCGCCGACATCCGCGAGCAGTAACACCGGTGCGACCGACAGCAGCGCGAGCATCACGTATGGCGCAAGCACCCGCTGAGGCAGCGGACCCGCTTTATCCCCGCCCTTGGGCGTGACCCTGAAATCGACGAACGATCCGGTCAGCCAGTCCCGCAGCGCTGCCAGGCATCCAAGCAGCGCCCAGGGCCAACGCGCTGCAAGAAAAAGCAACGCCTCCCAACTAAGCACTTTCGCGTTGTAGGGCCGACACCAGCCGTCGCGCTTCCACCAATAGGCCATAACGGTCAGCACGATTGAAATCGGCACAAAATGCAGCAGGAATTGTGGGTAAGTGACGTTCGCGAATGGCACACCGGCCAGAAGTGCCACGATGGGCATTGCGAACATGGCAGCCATGAAAATCGCAAACAGCGGATACCAGATCTGTGCAAACAGGAACTGGAATTTGAGCCTGAGCGGAAGCTTGCCGACGTAGCTGGGCATATACTGCAGCAGGATCGTGACCAGGCTCCGCGACCACTGGAATTCCTGCGTCGCAAGATCAGCGAACGTATTCGGGCCATCTCCGTGCGCGATGGCTTCCATTGCATGAACACCGCGCCACCCCGCCGCGTTCATCAGCAGCGTCGTCGAGTGGTCCTCGGCCAACTCCGGCCCAAGGCCACCGGCTTCCTTCAGAGCTTTTGTCCGGACCGCGTAGTGTGAACCGATGCAAAGTGGAGCCCATCCGTTGGTATAGCCCGCCTGCAGCGCTCCATGCAGTGTGCCTTCGGCATAAAGCCGCCCGCGCGCCGCCCAGCTCTTGTCCGCGTTGCTGTCACAGATGCTCGGGGCGGACACATAGCCGACCTCCGGATCTGCGAAGGGTGCCATGAGCTTTTCCAGATAGTCGGGATCCGGCACATGGTCGGCGTCCAATTGGCTGACGAAGTCATAGTTTTCGTAACCGTAGTGATCGTAAAAGAACGCCAGGTTGCCTTCTTTGCATCTGGTCCGGCGCGGCCACGTTTGCCGGTGATAATCCGGTCGGTCTTTTCGCGTCGAAATTTTTACGCCGTTTGCTTCGCACCACGCGATCGTTTCTGCGGATGGATCCTCGTCGGCCAACCAGGTGTCGTGCTCCATCGTCTGGGCAAGCATGGCTTCAAGCGTTTTCCGGACGACTGAAAACGGTTCAGACGGCGCCTTGGTGACAACCATTGCCACCCGCCGTCCAGCCGGCAACCGAAGTGATGGTGACGGCACCTTGGCCGGAAGGAACATTGCTAGGAAATAGAGTGGCAGCAACGTGATCCAGGCCAGGATCAGCGACACGCCGACAAACCTGATCGTGCCGGCATTATGGCTGGGGTCGAGCCACCAGCTCCAAAAAAAAGCGATGGCGACGACCCACAAGCCAACTCCAATGCCATAGCGCAGTTTCTGTCTCCGCGACAGCATTGGCACAAGATACCGATCTTTTTCGCGGCCTTCGGCCTGCGTCGATGCTGATCGGCCATTCATCTCAGCGGGCCTCCAGACCAAAAAACGGAGCCGCTGTCCTGACGATTGTGTCGATATCCGAGTAGCGTGCCTTAAAGCCTATCTCGTCGCTTGCCTTTTGCGGATTTGCATAAAGGACCGGCGGATCGCCAGCACGTTTTTCCCTGACCTGCATCGGGACAGGTTGCGCGGTGACACGCTCGACGCTGTCGACGATTTCGCGCACGGAATGGCATTGACCCGATCCGATATTGTACGCAGAGCTCTCACCGCCATTATCCAGATGACGCCAGGCGAGCACATGTGCGTCGGCGAGATCCCGCACATGGACATAGTCGCGTAGACATGTTCCATCGGACGTGTCGTATGTTGCGCCGAACACATCCAGATGCGGCAACCGACCGGCAGCGGCCATCATGGCCCTCGGGATCAGATGCGTTTCTGGATCGTGCCACTCGCCGAGCTCTCCATCGGGATCAGCGCCAGAGGCATTGAAGTAGCGCAGAATGACATACTTCAATCCGTAGGCATTGGCGTAATCCTTTATGATGTGCTCCGCCATGAGCTTGGTTTTGCCGTATGGATTGATTGGGTCCTGAACACTGTCTTCGGAAATCGGCAACTTTGGCGGAATGCCATATGTTGCACAACTGCTTGAGAATATCAGTTGGTCGACCCCGGCCGCGCGGCATGCCTCCAGCACCGAGAGCGTACCGCGCACATTGTTGTCGTAGTAAGCAGCCGGATCTTTGACGGATTCCCCGACATAGGCCGACGCAGCAAAGTGAATGACCGTCTCCACGCCGAATGCGGCAAGGGTCTCACGCAGATGCGCCGTATCGCGAATGTCACCTCGCAGGAACGGGCCCCAGCGAACGGCTTCAAGATTGCCTGTGCTCAAGTTGTCGTATGTGACGGGCTCGATGCCCTCGGAGGCAAGTTGCTTGCAGGTGTGGCTGCCGATGAAACCCGCACCGCCTGTCACAAGGATCTTGTGCTTGTTCATTCAGCCGCCTCCACAAATGGTCCGGCATCTGCCTTGCTGAGCACGTTGTCGAAATGCGCAATCGTGAAATCCAGCCCTTTGTCGAGGCTGATTTCAGGTTTCCATCCAAGCTCCTGGCTGGCCTGGCTGATATCAGGCTTCCTTTGTTGCGGATCGTCCTTCGGCTTTTCAAGAAAGACGAGTTTCGATGGGGACCCAGTCTTCTCTATGACCTTTTCGGCAAGCTCCAGAATGGTGAATTCACCTGGGTTGCCGAGATTCATCGGACCCAGGGCATTGTCAGGCGTCATCATGAAACGCCGGAAACCCTCAATCAGATCATCGACATAACAAAAGGAACGGGTCTGGTTGCCGGTTCCATATATTGTGATGTCCTCACCGCGCAGAGCCTGAATGATGAAATTTGAAACGACGCGTCCGTCATCGGGCCGCATGTTCGGACCGTAGGTGTTGAAAATCCGAACAACCTTGATCGGCACAGCCCGTGTTCGGGCGTAGTCGAAGAAAAGTGTTTCAGCGGCTCTCTTTCCTTCGTCGTAGCAAGCTCGCGGTCCGGTCGGATTGACATTGCCGAAATAGGATTCCGGCTGCGGATGGACCAGCGGGTCACCGTAGACTTCCGACGTGGAGGCCTGAAACGCCGTCGCACCGGTCCGACAGGCCAAGTCAAGAACACTGACTGCTCCCATAACGTTGGTCTTCATCGTCCGGACAGGATCGAGCTGGTAGTGCGGCGGGGACGCGGGGCACGCAAGATTATAGATTTCGTCAAGCTCATCCCCGACACCGTCAAGTGTCTTCTCGATGTCCTGGACGACGAGCTGAAAATCCGCGTGCGTTGTCAGGTCATCGATATTGGAGAACTGGCCGGTTGAAAAATTGTCCAGGCAGATGACCTGGTAGCCCTCGTCAAGCAGACGCTTGCATAGGTGAGACCCCAGAAAACCGGCACCTCCGGTCACGAGCGCTTTCTTCTTCCGGTAGATGGGTGACGACTTGCCCGGCGCCCCGGTGATCGACTCATCAAAGGTTTGTTCAGTCCGCATTCCGTGTCTCCGAAATCAGGCGCGGACAGCCTTCAGGCAAGCCGCGAGGGTCTCCCTGTCTTGTCCGTTTCCGGTTAGACGCGGGACAGGCTGTCCAGTACAAATTTCCGCTTCGGAGCTTTGTTCTGAACCACAGATTTTTCGCAGGAACTACCCACCCTCTGCTGGTGGGAAAACTTTCTCGTCAAACAAGCTTACGTATTCGCGGTCGTGCCGCGAAATACTTAATTCTTGTTTTCCTTCACATCCTTGCAGGGGTACAGTTGGCGCCTAAGGCGACTGGTATCAATACGATGCTCAATACTATGAATAAATGTTAATGCAGTGGTCACGCACCGTTCATCTTCAAGATGCGCGTCAACAAATGTCACAAACGGGAAAGTTTGGGGTCTTGCTGGTTGCTCAAGTCCGGCGCCGGCATTTGGACTTCTGGCCGAAACCGCTCGGCGAGCAAATCCAGGCCGCATCTCCATGATCGGCGGACATTGCCAATTTCAGCTTTTCAATGGGAGATTTGTCCGCGACCGAAGATTGCACATCGCGAGTCGATGTAGGTGCCTTGGCGAAGCTTTTGACTGTCTTGCCGGAAAATGCCGGCGGGGTGACAGTCGCGACAGGCTCTACACTGTTCGGAGACTGCGCCAGATTGCAGGCTGACACTATTCCAAACAGGAGGGTGCAGGCCAGAAGTCTGACAGGAAAACCAGAGCGGATGACTGAAAAACGGTCGCCGTTTATCACTTCGTAGATCTCCTCGCCAGCCAGACCCCTTTGTGCATCGAGGCCAACACAACCAATCTTGTCCATTGGCAAGGCCAAGAACAACGGTTTCAGTCAAGCGCGACAGGCTTAACAACAGGTAAAGAATGCGGAGCGGCCAATGGCCGCCCCGCTAAGGCTTCACAGAGAACTGAGGCGCAAAGCACACCGTTGGCGATCCTCCTCAATTCTGCGGATATCAGATGAAATCCGTTTCCGGAATGATCGTTGTGAGGGCGTTGGCACCGTGTGCCTGAGCGGCCGCCAGGTCGGTCTGGGCCGCGTCGCTTTCGGACGAGCCGAACGCGGACAGCGTTTCGGCGGCGCCAGACAGAAGGCCCAGGATATCACCGGACGCGAGCGTGTCCGAACCGACCGAGACACTTTCGACGGCAAACGCGAAATCATCCATCGGATCCGGCTCGTCGTAGATTGCCTTCAGGTCGAACTGGAAACTGTCCGCACCCTGGACAACCTTCAACCACTCAACCGCGGTCGTCTCATCGTCCATGCCGTGCACGGTGGCGACCGTCTTGTCGTCAAGCTGGATCTGGAGCGCATCGTCCGACTTGACGAAGTGGAAGGCGTCCTGATCCATGGCCTGAAGCGAGAAACTGCGCAATTCGATGATGTCGTTGCCGTCCGGCGTTTGAGAAACCTCATCCAGAACCGGCAGTTCGACACCGAAATCCTCCAGGAAGGATTTCACGCCATCCGTCGCACGCTCGGCGATTGTCGCCTCGCCATTCGCCCAGATCGTGTAGATGTCGTCGCCCGCCTCACCGGAGAGGAACCCTTCGCCGCCCAGAACATCGTCACCGATGCCGCCCATGGTGACATTGGCGCTGACTTCGTAGGACCCGAGGCCGGCAATCCCAAGCTCCGGGCTGAGATCGGAGACCGTATCGATCAGATCGGTGATCGGTGCGGCAATTCCTTCAATCGCTGTTACCGTGGCAGTCAGTGCTGAACGGAAATCCTGGACCCAGGGAACATCGGTCAGCGCGTCGTGGGTCATGATCTTGGTGAAATCCATAACGTCCATGATCACGTCCGAACCGCTGCCGCCGGCGTAGAAATTGCCGAAGCTGAAGGACAGGTCCGCAAGTTCGTCGATGCTGTCGATCTCCTCCGGCATCGCCAGGACCTCTGCCATCTCGCCGAGACCCTTCGCCGTCAGGACGAGATCATCGCCTGCACCGCCCATCACGAGCGAATTTGCATCTGCCAGGCTGAGCGCAACGTCGTTGTCGGCACCGCCGTGGACAATTGCACCCGGCCCCTCGGCCACCATGAGGTCCGCCCCCTCGCCGCCAAGCTGAGCAGTCACGACGAGTTCGTCAGGCAGGGCTCCCTCTATGATGCCACCTTTACGGTTGCCGTTGCTGTCCGTCTCGGTGTTCAGTGACAGGGTTGCCGTTGCGTCCTTCCCGATGGAAAGGCCCAACATGACATCCGTCCCGGCACCGCCGTACTGGAAGGAGGCGGCGGCCTTGTATTGAGGAGCCACAACCTTTGCCGCGGCGAACATGACGTCCGACCCGTCGCCGCCGAACTGCGCGACGCCCTGGCCGCCGCCGATGACGATGTCATTTCCGGCATCCGCATATTGAACGACGCCGATGCCGCCGCCAACCATGACGTCATTGCCCTGGCCCATGACCTGGGTGGTCATGCCGCCGGCACCGAACGCATAGTCCTTTCCGGAGCCGCCGAACTGCAGATTGTTGGTTCCGCCACCGATCATCACGTTGGTGCCGCCACCTTCGGTTTCGAAATATTCGTCGAAGTTCTCGATGACTTCCGCGAACTTGCCGTCGTCAAAGCCGAGATCCGAGGGGATCGCGCTCCAGAGGTGATCGCCAAACTGAATGTTGTTGGCACCGCCTGCCATCAGGAAGTCATCGTCGGATCCGCCGATCTGTATGTTGGCACCGCCGACGGCGAACAGCTTGTCCTTGCCCGCACCGCCGTGCTGCAGGTTGAGGCCCGCTACGCCGACCAGGATGTCCTCCCCGTCGCCGCCGAATTGTCCGACATTCACGCCGAGACCGTAGAGCTGGTCGTTGCCTGCTTCGCCGAGTTGAAGGTTGCCGTTGCCGGCAGCGGCCATCAGGTCTTCCCCCTCGCCGCCGAACTGGACGTTGGCAACGCCGAGTGCCTTCATCCGGTCGTCTCCGGTCCCGCCGAACATCGTGTTGACGCCGCCAAGCGCGAACATGTCATCGTTGCCCGCATCGCCGTGCACGACATTGACGCCGCCGATGGCTTCGATCGTGTCGTCGCCGTCATTGCCGTTGAGGACATTAACGCCGCCGGCGGCCTTGATGGTGTCATTGCCATCACCGCCGAAGGCTGTCGTCACGCCAGCCTTGGCTTCAATGTAATCATTGCCGTTGTCGCCGTGGATGACGTTGTTGGCACCGTAGCCGTACATTTCATCGTCTTGGTTGCCACCGCGCATGACGTTCGAAGCGCCGCGGCCTTCCATAAGGTCCTCACCGTCATTGCCGTACATGACGTTCGAGGCGCCGTAGCCGGCCATGTCGTCATTCCCGGTGCCGCCATGCATGACATTGGAGGCACCGCGGCCTTCCATCGTGTCGTCGCCACTGTCGCCATACATCACGTTTGAGAGACCGTGACCTTCCATATGATCGTTACCGCTTCCCCCGCGCATCACGTTGGATGCGCCGTAGCCGTAAAGTTGGTCATTGCCGCTGTCGCCGTTCATGACGTTTGATGCGCCATAACCCTTCAGGGTGTCATTGTCGTCACCGCCATACATGACGTTGGAGGCACCCCGGCCCTCAAGGGTGTCGTTGCCGTCCTCGCCGCGCATGACATTGGAGGCTCCATAGCCTTTCAACGTGTCGTTGCCGGTGCCGCCATACATGTTGTTTGAAGCACCGTAGCCATAGAGACTGTCGTGGCCCGAGCCACCCTTCATCTTGTTGGACGCGCCATAGCCGTAGAGCTTGTCGTTCCAGCTGCCGCCGTCCATGTCGTTGTAGGCGCCGTAGCCGTAGAGCTTGTCTTCGCCGCTGTCGCCGCGCATGACGTTTTTCGCGCCGTAACCATAAAGGCTGTCGTGACCGGTGCCGCCATACATGGCGTTGTAGGCTCCGTAGCCGTAGAGCTTGTCATGGCCGCTGTCGCCCCAAAGGTGATTGGTTGCGCCATAGGCCTTGACGGTATCGTTGCCGGAGCCGCCACGCAGATAATTGAGCGGCGCCCAGCCACCGACGAAATCGTTGCCCGAGCCGCCGCGCAGATCGTTCTTGATCGCTGAATAGCCGTAAAGCTTGTCGTTGCCCGACCCGCCGTCCTTGTTGCCGTAAAGGCCGTAGAGCTTGTAGGTCTGATGAATGCTTTTGGAAGAAGAACCCATTTTGAAAATTCCTTAGTATCGAGTGAAAAATGAAGGATCAGGCCGCAAAGGCGCGTGCCTTGACGGGACGGCCGAACTGATCGCGGCCGGGATGCTGGACAATGCGCAGGACATGGCCCTTTTCATCGCGGCGGACCGAGCGCAGGGCGCGGCCCGGAAAAACGGTCCGTTTAAGATCGCGCGCGGTCTGAAAGCCGTCGCCGAAGGGTGCGATGAAATCGATGACGACCGGATTCCGGCCGTTGTTCCACTGGTCGGGTGCCGGCAGGTGGTCGCGGTGGAGAACGGCCTGTTCCGTCTCCTCGTCAAGCCAGGCCCAGGTCGCAAGAGCAACCGGCAGACCGCCACGACGCCAAATGCGAAGCTGGCCGAGCATGAGCGGCGGCAGGATCAGGCCACCTATTTCAGAAATGCTCCGGTTTTTGTGAAGCGGGCTTTCCGCCATGAGAGCGGTCGCTTCGCCGAGCATTGAAAAAGTAATGTGTTTATCGAGTTGCCTGCTGGTCATCTTGCAGCTCCTGACAGCGTTTCCGTTGTCAGAAAGCTAAGAGCGGCACCTTCGCGTCAGTATGGGGTCAATCCCCCAATCGCGAACCAGACAGCAAGGAATGGGCGTGAGAACATCAGGTCAATGCGTTGAAATAGCGCCAGATTTAAAGGGCACAAGTTGGGCACTGCGCTGGCTGCGCAGTGCTCCAGAACGTCTGTAAGGCCGGCTTTACTCGACGGTTATGGTGATAACGTCGGTGACCATTTGCTCGCCAAACGGTACGTGGTTCATGTCGCCGAACACCATTTGCAAGGTGTGCGTCCCGGCCGGCAGATCGAGGCTTGCTTCGGTTTGGCCGCCGCCATAGTGAATGTGGTTTTCGTCGGCAGGAATTCCGTAAAGCCACTCGTCAGCGCCGTCCTCGCCTTCACCCATGGGCGCCCGGTTGAGGAGAATATGGTGATGACCGGTTCCCTCTTTCTCGATACCGGCCGGGGCAACACCCATGCCGTTCACACCCATCTGCACAAGAACGGGTGATTTCACGGTCGCACCGTCCTCCAGATTGATGAAATAGACATAGGCCCCTTCGCTGGCAGGCCAGGCAAGGTGATCATCTGCGGCGGCGGTACCGGCAAACCCGGAAAACGCGAAGGCGGCGGCAAGGGCAATCTTGTTCATGTTTGACTTCCTCCTAGGTTCGTGCAGCCTAGTGCACAGCAGGGGAAACACGCGATCGGAGCCAATTATTCGAAATTTTTTCGCCAAGGGATCCGGGCAGGAGGAAGTCAGGTCCCAACTCCCCGGCATTTATCCAAGATTGTGGCGCTTTTCGCTGTCTCTTTCCGGGGACAGAAACAGCGCCGATGACCTCGCGCAGGCGACTTCGGCCCGCGCTCTGGAGCATGCGGAAAAATTTCAGGCCGGCACTTCGCTCGCTGCCTGGCTGTTCACGATGGCGCGCCGGATCTGGCTGAACGAAAAACGTGCCGAACGCATACGTGGCGCAGGCGGCCTGGTTTCGATCGACGAATTCGAGCTGCCCTCCCCCGAAGCCGACGCAGAAATGAATACTTTTGCCCGACAGGTGTTAAAGCAGGTAATGGCTCTGCCGGAGGCCCAACGATCCACTGTCGTTCTGGTCTATGTCGAGGGATACACCTATCGGGAAGCCTCGGAAGTGCTCGGCATTCCGATTGGCACAGTCATGAGCCGGCTCGCTGCAGCGCGAACCAAACTGCAGACGGCCCAGGAGCAACGAAAGACCGGATTGCGATGACGTCCACCATAAGCGATGAGACTCTGACCGCTTTTCTCGATGGCGAACTCTCTGACGAAGAGCACCGCAACGTCGAGGCTGCGATCGCCGCCGATCCAGCGCTAGCCGCCAGACTGGAAGCGCTTGATATACCGGTGGCGGATATCAAAACCGCCTTCGATGCACTGCTCAAGACCGCCCCGGCCCCAGTTCACGGGTCTGCACCCCGATCGCGGGTGTCCTGGTCCACGCGCGCTGCCGTCGCAGCCGTTTTCGCCATCGGCGTCCTGGTCGGCGTCTGGTCTCCCTGGCTCACCCGGCAAGCCGATACGGACTGGAAGATGGCGGTTGCCAACTACCAGGTTCTCTATGTGCCTGAAACCCTTGCGGGCAAAGAACCTGCACCTGATCAGGCGACTGAAAAACTGTCGCAGCTCTCTGAAAAACTGGGCCGGGACCTCGAAAGCGCAATCACGGTTGAAGGTCTGAGCTATCGCCGGGCACAAATGCTAGGCCTTGGCTCGGAGCCGCTGGTTCAAATTGCATATCTGTCAGACGGAAATGAACCCTTCGCCATCTGTATAACGCCTGTCGATGAACCATCCTATGGGCCGGAAGCTGAGATGCTGGCAGGCCTTGCCTCAGCTCATTGGGTCGACGACGGCTTCGGTTTTCTGGTCATCGGCGGCGGCGATCTGAACCAGGTCAACAGCATTGCGAGCGACCTGAAGGGACGGATCTGAACCCTCAGAGCGAAAGTTCAGCAAACTGCAGCGCGCCGCTGGTAATTCCGGCTCTGGTACCCGCTCGATGGACGCCGAGTTTTCCATCGCCAAGATTTCTTAAGCTTCGATTAACTATGATCGCATCTCGCAGCATCCTGGCAGCTCTTCTTTAGCCAAAATTAGTGCTGCCTTGGGACCGTTGTGCAATGGTCCAGGTCATTCAGGGGCTCAGTGCCGGGGCATGATGTCGATCGCGAGCGCGGTCGAAAACGATCTGGTGACATACCAGCGACATGTTTGAGAGCAGCCCTGCCCTGAACGCAACTGCTCCTGTGGAAAATGAGACCGGTGGCAACCATGACAAAAAGCGACAAGACCGACCCGAGCTTGCAGTCTGATGACGCGCCGGACGAGGTTGCGCGCCTTTCAGCGCTTTATCGCTACCAGATCCTCGACACGGTTGAAGAAGAGGCATTCGACAGAATTCCGCGGATCATCAAGAGCGCGTTGAACGCACCCATGGCCGCAATTGCTCTGATTGACGAAGACCGGCGCTGGTTCAAGGCGGTTGCCGGTGGCAATCGCGGCGAACTTCCGCGCCAGCATTCGTTCTGCAATCACACAATACAGCGGCGCGAACCCACAGTCGTGTCAGACACGCATTGTGATGAGCGGTTTCAGGACAATTTATTGGTGGTCAATGCACCACATATCAGGGCCTATCTCGGGGTGCCGCTTGAGACGCCGGATGGCTATCGCATTGGGTCGGTGTGTTGTGTCGACAAAGAACCCCGCAACTTCACCGAAGACGAAGTCCGGCTGGTAAAAGACCTTTCGTCAATCGTGATGGAACAACTGGAGTTGCGGAAGCTTGCCCTGTTCGATCCGCTGACGTCGGTCCGTTCGCGGCGGGGCTTTCGCTCGGAAGCAGAAATTCAGCTTGCCTTGGCACGGCGCAACACCCTGCCCTTCTCGCTGCTCATGCTTGATGTCGACCATTTCAAGCGCATCAACGACGGCCACGGGCACAAAGTCGGCGATGAAGTGCTGACCGGCATTTGCGAGCGTTTGTCGACCGCCTTTGGTGAGCGCGACATAATTGGACGAATGGGCGGCGAAGAGTTTGCCATTGCTCTTCCAAACACTCATCTGGATGCCGCATTGAAGCTCGCCGACATGACAAGACTGGCAGTTGCAGCAGCGCCTATTCAGACGAGCTGCGGCGCAATTTCCGTCAACATAAGTGTCGGCGCGACGAGTACCGAAGAGGAGAGTTTCGATCTGGACGACCTTCTGGACCAAGCCGACAAAGCCCTCTACCAAGCCAAATCCGAAGGTCGAAATCGCGTAAGCGCCTTTCAAAAAAAGGCCGCCTGACACTCTTTCTTAGGCTGACCGCACCAGCAAATCCTCAGGTGCCACACTCTCGGGCAAGGCCGAAACGTCAGCTTTCTTTCCTTGTGGCTCTCTCGGCAACCGACCCCTCACCGGTCAGGTCAGCGACATCCTGAACGATCTTCGACAATTGTGACTTCAGGTCTCTGTCCGAAGCTGGATAGGTGCCGTCCAGGGCGGCGGTTCCAATTGTAAAGCCTGACGCACCGGCTCTGTACAAGGCCTCGATACGGGTCTTGTCCGCAATGGATCCTGCAACGATCACTGGTTTACCAGCCGCATTGGTGACCGCTTTGATCAGGCCTGGAATGTCCGGCAGACTGGAGCGATAAGCCAGCAGGTCGAGACCCGCTACACCGTGATGTGCCGCAAGTTTTCTTGCGCTTGCCACGATGTCTCCAAACGTCCCCTCCAGCACGCTCGGATGGCCGGTGATGCGCCCTGGAAACGGATAGTATTTCAATGCGCTGCCTTCCAAAACGGGAAGGACGTCATCAACACGTGTGCCACCAAGAAGGACGTCAACGCCAAGATCAACCGCCGTTCTTGCCGACTTGATCTCGCTGTCACGATCAAGCGAGACGACCTCCAGATAGGATGTCGCGCCGGTTTCCCTGATCCGCTTGTTGAGGGTTCTGAGCACATCCACCGGCAGGCCGACATCTTTGAACCCAATGTGCCGGAGACCCAACGAAATCGCTGTTTCCAGATGGATTTGGGCATCTTCCACCGTGCGGTCGTCGCGGGTGAGCATGAAAATGAACTTTAGGCTCAAGCCGCTCTCCCACATTTCGACCCGTTGCTGCGAGGCTTCGGTCATCCGGCCTTCATCGACACTGCGCCGCGCCCCACGCTATTGAGGCATCATGGCGCGAAGTTCGATCACAAGGCAATCCGAGAAAGACAAACCTTCTCAGAATACGCGTGTACGGCGAGAATGATGTCGGCCTAAGATCGCGGGCGATGGGCATTGGCACTCTGCCGACCGCGTATTCGAACTCACGACTGAAACAGTTTTTCAGCGATTTTGCTGACATAAGGCAGCGGATGTGTCGTCCCGAGCGGGCCCGCCGGCACCAGGTAGAGTGCAAACACAATTTTTTCCCAACCGTTCAAGGATGGAAGCCTCAGTTTTTGATCGTGACACAACAGCGAAATCACGACCGTCGCGCACGAGAAAAACACAAGGTGCGCCCACCGTGCATAATCGATCCCCAGAAGGAAAAGCGCGCAGACAAAAAACATCTGACAACCCACAAGGATCAGAGGCAGGCGATTTTCCTCAAAGAATCGGAAGAAGAAATAGTACGGCAGAACTGTATAGAAAATCAGGCCCGCCACGTCGAAAAGACCCAGATTTTCAGCAGGTTCAAGCACCCCCCTGCTCCACACTTCTGCACCTGCGGCCACCTTCTCCCCAAGCACGCTTGCAAGGTCGACCTCTAGGTTCCCGTAAAGGAACACTGCAGCCATGACGACTGTCACCGGCAACAGACTGAGTGCCACCTCCCGGAATTTGTAACTCTGCAAAAATGCAAGGATCGAGATAATCGGCACCCCGTAAAAGAAGATGGCTTCATGAACCAGAGCTCCAAGCGCCAGAATGGCACCGCCCCAAGCCAATTTTCGATTTAGAACCAGATAGGCCGCCAAGAAAACGAGGAGATAATTGTAGTGGTCGTAACGGCCGGAGTCGGAGGCATACTGAACAAATCCAACGGGCGCTATGAGCAAAAGAAGGCGAAACCAGTCAGCAAATCCGGTGTGCTCCTCGCCAACCCGTTTCAAAGCAGAATGTGCGATGTAGACGATCGCGAGAAACAGCACAAAGTCGACAAAAAGAAACGCGAAATACTCTGGTGCCTCGCCATCCGGCAGCGCCTGCATGACCGGATAAAGCATGGTGCCGACCATGGCACGTTTGGCAAATCCAAAGTCTATGTAGTTGATGTGATATTGCGTGAGCAGCCACTGGATCAAGCCAAATCCCTGATGGCTCCAGGCGTGCAGAAACGTATAGGCCGACCCGAAAAGGTATGACAGCAGGGAAAGTGGAACAAAAAACCGGCGAATAACCGGAAACAGGACGGCAGTCATATACTCATCCTCTTGAACACCGCTTCCGGGATGTTCCTGATGATCATCATTATGAGCTGCCAAATGCGGCGGACATAGATGACATTGCTGCCTTTGCCGACCGCTTTTTCAATTGCCGCTGCCACTTCTTCCGGCTCAGCCGTAAGCTTTTGGGGCAGATCGAGACCCTCAGTCATTTGCGTGGCAACAAAGCCGGGCAGCACGGTGATCACGTGGACGCCTTTTGCGGCAAGCCGGTTTCTCAAACCGGAAAGGTAGGCGGTGAAGCCGGCCTTCGCGGACCCGTAGACATAGTTTGCTGCGCGCCCTCTTTCCCCGGCGACCGAACTGATGCCGACCAAGGTCCCGGAATCGCGCTTTTCGAAAAGATTGGCAAAAACAGAGAAAATTGAGGCCGGTCCCTCGTAGTTGCTTCGCATGACCTTGCAAGCGGCCATTTCATCCTTCTCGTCCGCGGCCTGGTCACCCAGCATGCCGACAGCGCAGACGATAACATCGGGCAAGACCGGCAGGCCGGTCGCAAAGGCCTGATGGCTATCAAGATCAAGCGCGTCAAATTCGAACAGGTCCACATCGACGTTGTGCCTGACCTTGATGTCGGCTTTGTCCGGTTCCAGGCTGCCGGCGTTCCGCGCTGCCAGCTGAATTGAGTACCCGAGAGCGGCAAATCTATGCGCTACCGCCTTGCCGATATCCGAACGGGCTCCGAGAATGAGGATTGACCCTTTGCTCAAAGTTCTAGCCTCTTTGACTGATGCGACTGGAAACGGTGATCGAGCCCCGCGTCGCGTCTCATGTGTTTGAAATTTCTCACCCGATCGTCGCTTCGAGCGAATGTCGCAGCGGACATGCGAGCATCCTTGGCAAGATAAAAGCGCCCGCCATTTTCGATCGTGATGTCGTCAAGACGCTTCAGAAGATCTTCCGTGTACCGCCCCATCGGGAAATCAAGCGCCAGTGTGTAGCCCGGCATCGGGAAGGAAAACTGGCCGCTTTGTTCTCCAAAACGCTTTAGCACCGCCAGAAACGATCCGAGGCCAGCATTGGAAGTCTCGGTCAAAAGCGCCTTCAGACCCTTTGCCGACGTTTCCAGGGGAAGAGCGCATTGAAACTGGCAAAACCCGCGACGCCCGTAGATCCGGTTCCATGCAAGGATCGCGTCCAACGGATAAAAATAGCCGTTCCAGTGGACGAGGCTCTCACCGGATTTACGCCCGCCGTTCCAGTAATAGAGGCTGTTGAACGCCCTGATCGAGTACCTGTTCAAGCTGAAGGCAGGAAAGTCGATTGGCACGGAGAGCGACCGTTTGGCTTCGGTGCCGAAAGGATGAGCGGACTGGTCTTTGCCGAGTTCCGCCAAAAGCGCGTGCTCCCCGAGCATGACCAGCGAGCGGCCCGTATCGGAACCAGTGGCAAGGCAATCGATCCAGGCAACGGAATAGAGTGCGTCCAGGTTTGACTCGATCAGGTCAATCGCTGCATCGAGATTGGGCGCCGGCAGAGTTGTCTGCGAGATCCATCCGGTTTCAACGCGGCGGAGCCTGATTGCCGTGCGTAGAATGACGCCCGTAAGCCCCATTCCACCCAAGGTCCAGTCGAAGAGCTCCGCGTTTTGCGTTCTGGAACATCTCAGGACTTCGCCCGTTTCGTCCATCAGGTCGATCCAGTCGACAAATTGGCGGAAACTGCCATCGCGATGATGGTTCTTGCCGTGCACATCGGCGGCGATCATGCCACCGAGAGTGACGAATTTGGTTCCCGGCGTCACGGCGGGGAACCAGCCACGCGGCAGAAAGGAGGAGATCACGTCCGCCAGGAGAACGCCGGCTTCTGCGGTCAGTGTTCCGGTGGCATCGTCGAAGGAAATCATGCGGTTGAAGTGCCGCATGTCGAGCGTATTCGGTGCTCCGAGCGCGGTGTCACCATAGGAGCGTCCATTGCCGCGTGCAATCGCTGGGCCTTCCCGCAACGCCGCACTGACAGCTTCCTGCGTGCGCGGAAACTGCACCTCGGTCTCACAAACCGGATATCTGCCCCAGCCGCTCAGCTTCATGTGCACTGTCCCACATGAAGTTTTGCGTCCGTGAAAACATACCGCCGGTCGAGCTGATACTTGACGATATACCCGACGCTCAGTCCGAGAATTGCACCGAGCTCCCGCATCTGATCTGTCCCGAAGAAAACCCAGAAGGCTGTCTCCGTCGCCCAGAAAATCGCCGTCGTGACGACACCCATTCCGGTATAAAAAACGAACTGCCAGCCGTTCTGCTTAAGGTCGGTCGTCTCGTCGTAGAAAATCCACTTCTTGTCCAAAATGTATTTCAGAACAAGGCCGCAAAGCGTCCCGGCGCCGACGGCAATAATGTAGTGAACAACCGTTTCTCCAGTGGACAGAACCACGCGTTGGGCAAGCAGATTGGCAAGCGTCGCCAGAACCGCGAAGAAGCTGTATCGGATGATCAAAACATGGAGCGTCATAGAAGCGCTCCGGTCAGCAGGCAGACCAGAATGAACACGGCACAGATGTAACTGTTGCGGTCCTTGGCTGCGAAAACGAGCGGATCATCATGCATGTGCCCGCGGTGGGTGACCATGACCAAGCGGCTGACCCAATAGAGCAACACAAAGCAGATGGCCCAAAGTGCAGGCGGGTAGGAGTAGAGCTCGGCAACCGCCGGCGAGTTGATGTAAAGCGCGAAGACGAGGATCGAAACATAGCCTGACGCTATGGCCATGATCGGGATGATTGGCAGATCATCGACGAAATAGCCTCGCCCTGTCACGTTCAGCTTGCCGCGCTCGGCATTGTCCAGAAGTTCGGCCTGCCGTTTCACGGCGGCCAGCGCAAAGAAGAAGAAGAGCGAAAACGCGAGCAGCCAGACAGTGAGCGGCAATCCCGTCGCAACGCCCCCAGCGACGATCCGAACAGTGTAAAGCGCAGCCAAAACGCAGATATCGACAATGCTGCGTTTCTTCAAATTGAACGAATAAGCGGTCGTTGCCACGTAGTAGGCGGCCATTACCAGCAGGAATTGCCAGCCCAGATAAAGCGAGATTACGATGCCACCGGCAAGAAGCGCTGGTGCCAGGAGGGATCCGTGCAGGATGGGCAGACTGCCTGAGGCGAGTGGCCGCTTGCATTTTCTCGGGTGCGTTCTGTCCGAGTTAAGGTCAAGCAGATCATTCACCAGATAGACGCTCGAGGCGATGAGACCGAAGGCGATGAAGGCAAGCACGCTGAGGAAAAATGTCGCTAAATCAATCTGATGCGCCGTAAACATCGGCACGAAGACCAGAACGTTCTTGAGCCACTGGTGCGGGCGCATTGCTTTGACATAGGGCTTGAAGTCTCGTGCCCCGGAACGAAGATGTTCGGTCTCGACACCTAGCGCAGCAACCTTGGTTTTCAGGCTCTTCGGAATTCCGACCGTGATCGCCTTCTTTGCCTTTTGCCAGACATGCAGATCCGCCGTTGAGTCCCCCACGTAGTGAAACCCGGCGTCACCGAAATGCTCGGACAGAAAATCCGCCTTGGTAGACCCTTTCAGGTTCCTGTTCTCGTCTGACCCATGCACCTCGTCAAACAGAGCCAGGTGCTCCGCGATCATCTGGGCCTGCGTCTGATTGGTGGCAGTTACCAGCGCGGTTCTACCGCCCCTGTCTCGCCAGGACTTCACGTAGGAAATGACGTCCTGATTATAGGGCAAGGTTTCCGGTTCAAGCTTGGCGACTTCGGCCAGTTTCGCCTTGAATGCGGCGCGGCCCTGAGGCAGCAATGCCAATGCCTTCAAGCAACCGAGCCAATTTTTCCCGAGCGCATTCCAAAAATTCTCAAATAAAACATCTGACTTAAGTAGTGTTCCATCAAGATCTACTACAAGAACCGGCTCAGACATTAAAAAACCCTTCGCACGACAACTTCTATTGTCCAAGTCGTAAACTGTCTTGCTGAGATCTTTATATTGGAGCCTGTTACGATTCCGTTAGCTCCAGGCCTTTCGCGAGGCGATGACTAATGTAAGCTTAACAGCACTCGGTAGAGCCAGAACGTCGGCAGACCGCAAGCAATGCTTCCTCATGCGAGCGCTGCAAATTGGCAAGACGCGATTTCCGTCTCCGATTGCACTTGAGCCACCGCTCGCCTACATGAACGCCCTGGAGGCGCTCTTGAATTCACTGACTTCATTAACGGAAGAAACCCGGCTCACGCTCGCCAACCTTGCTGATGCGGCGACCGGGCTTGCAGTACCAAGCCTGAGACTCGGTGTGACGGGCCTGGCAAGGTCCGGCAAAACCGTGTTCCTGACCGCGCTTGTGCATAATCTTGTCCACGGCGGGCGGTTGCCGCTTTTCAGTGCGTCGGCCGGGCGCCGGATGACGTCAGCCCAGCTCCAGCCACAGCCGGACGATGCTGTTCCGCGTTTCGACTACGAAAGCCATGTGGGTGCGCTCGTAAAGGAACGCATATGGCCGGACTCGACACGCCAGGTTTCCGAATTGAGGCTGACAATCGACTACGAGAGCGCGTCCTACTTCTACCGCAAGCTCGGGCCGGGGCGTCTTCATGTCGATCTGATCGACTATCCGGGTGAATGGCTTCTGGACCTGCCGCTGTTGGGCAAGGACTTCGCGACCTTTTCCGCCGAAGCCCTCACACGCGCACGGGCTGAGAACCGGTCCCGGATTGCCGAGCCCTTTCTGACGATACTTGCCGATAGCGATCCGCAGTCGGACGAAAACGAACCAGCCGCCCAGGAACTGGCGTCCCGTTTCAAGACCTATCTCGCTGCCTGCCGGGCCGATGCGCATGCGCTTTCCATGCTGCCACCGGGTCGGTTCCTGATGCCGGGCGACTTGGACGGCTCTCCTGCCCTGACATTTGCACCGCTCGACATTCCCGCCGATGCGCCCCCTGCCCGCTCCGGGACGCTTCGCGCGATGATGGAGCGTCGCTACGAGGCTTACAAAACCCATGTCGTGCGCCCCTTCTTCAGGCATCATTTCGCCAGGCTCGACCGCCAGATCGTTCTGGTCGACGTGCTTCATGCGCTGAATGCCGGACCGCATGCGATCGCTGATCTGGAAGTCGCGCTCGGCGAAGTCTTAAGCGCCTTCCGGCCCGGAAAACGCAGCTGGCTCTCTTCCATTCTGACGAGACGGATCGACCGGATCCTCTTTGCAGCCACCAAGGCGGATCACCTGCACAGCGCGGATCACGACCGGCTTGAGGCGATCCTGAAACGGCTCGTGACGCGCGCTGAAGAACGTGCCCGTTTCAAGGGCGCGGAAGTGGAAGTGCTTGCCATGGCTGCCGTCCGCGCAACGCGGGAAGCCACCGTCAAACACCGCGGACAAGAGCTTCCGGCGATCCTCGGAACACCTCTGCCCGGCCAACAGTTGAACGGTGACGAATACGACGGCAACACGGAAATCGCCATGTTTCCCGGTGACTTGCCGAAAGATCCTGAATCACTTTTTCGGCTGGATGAATCAGTTTCTGAAGTCACCGGACCCAAGATCCGCCAAAAGCCCGCCAGCCTTCAGTTCCTGCGCTTTCGTCCTCCGGAGCTAGATACCACAGCCGAGGGCCTGACCTTGTCCTTGCCGCATATCCGTCTGGACCGCGCGCTTGAATTCCTGATCGGAGACCGACTGGCATGACCGGAACAACACCGCCCGACAGCCGCAAACCGGCCGCCTTCCGTCTCGATGACAGCAAGGTACACGTGTCCGATGACGATGTCAGGATGCCTGTCGCCGATGAAGCCATCATCACCCAGAACGTTCATGAAGAGGACGAACCACGGCTCCCACGCAACGCCAGCACACCAAAGTCCGGTTTCGGTTTCGGCAAATGGCTGATGATCGGCTTGAGCGGTCTCGTCTCGCTCGCGGTCGGTCTCGCCGTCGACAGCCTGATCCGCGATTTGTTTGCGCGGACCGATTGGCTGGGCTGGCTCGGTGTCGCCCTTGCCGCCATTGCCGCGTTGGGTCTGCTTGGGCTGGTGATCCGGGAAGTCAGCGGGCTGATGCGCCTTGGCCGCATTGATCATCTGCGCGAAAAGCTACAGGTGGCCGCCGATGAAGACGATGCCAGAAAGGCATCCGCAGGCTTGAAAGAACTTCTCGATCTTTACCGCGATCGTCCGGAGACTGCCCGAGGCCGCAAGGAACTGGCCGGTCATATGCGCGAGGTTATCGACGGAAGAGACCTGGTAAGCCTTGCCGAACGGGATTTGCTGGCACCGCTCGATCAGGAAGCCCGGAAAATTGTCCTGAACAGCGCCAAGCGTGTCTCGCTTGTCACGGCAGTCAGTCCGCGGGCGCTGGTCGACCTGCTCGTGGTCCTGTTTGAAAACCTGCGCATCATTCGCCGCCTGTCTGCCCTTTATGGCGGACGCCCGGGAACGCTCGGTTTCCTTCGGCTCGCCAAACATGTGCTTGCCCACCTTGCGGTGACCGGAGGCATGGCCGCCGGTGACAGTCTCGCTTCCGAGCTGCTCGGGCACGGACTGGCGGCGCGTTTGTCGGCGCGGCTGGGAGAAGGCGTGATCAACGGCATTCTCACCGCTCGTATCGGGATTGCCGCGATCTCCGTCTGCCGCCCCGCACCCTTTGTTGACAGCAACGGCCCGAATGTGAAGGACTTCATGGGTGAGCTGATCGCCTCTTCAGAGCGGGCGGAGAAAGAAGCCAAGGAAAGCAAATAGCGGGATTTTTCCGAACGGCACCATCCTGTTTCGATGCAATTCCCGTCTCGACAGCCTCGGGATCGATCATTAGTTTCATGCCATGTTCATCAGCTTCTTCTCCGAACTAAAATCCGCCGGTATTCCGGTTTCGCTAAGAGAATACCTGACGCTTATGGAAGCGGTGGAGAAGGACCTTGCGGAGCGGAGCGTTGAGGATTTCTATTATCTCGCCCGCCTCTCCCTGGTGAAGGACGAAAGCAACCTCGACAAGTTCGACCGGGTGTTCGGCCACGTCTTCAAGGGCCTGGATCTCATGAGCGAGGTACCGGCCACCGAAATTCCTGAAGACTGGCTGCGCAAACTGGCGGAAAAACACCTGAGCGAAGAAGAAAAAGCACAGATTGAAGCCCTGGGCGGCTTCGAAAAGCTCATGGAAACGCTGCGAGAACGGCTGAAAGAACAGGAAAAACGCCACCAGGGCGGCAACAAGTGGATCGGCACAGCAGGGACATCTCCATTCGGTGCCTATGGCTACAACCCGGAAGGTGTACGCATCGGCCAGAAGGAAAGCCGGCACCGCCGCGCGGTAAAGGTCTGGGACAAGCGCGAGTTCAAGGATCTCGATGACACACAGCTGCTCGGCACGCGCAACATTCAGGTCGCGCTGAAGCGACTGCGCAATTTCGCGCGTACTGGCGCAGCCGAGGAGCTCGATCTTGATGACACGATCCGCGCAACCGCGCACAAGGGGCTGCTCGACATCAAAATGCGGCCCGAGCGTCACAACGCTGTAAAAGTATTGCTCTTCTTCGATATCGGCGGGTCGATGGACGACCACATCCGTGTGTGCGAGGAGCTGTTTTCCGCCGCCAGGTCCGAATTCAAGGTGATGGAGCATTTCTACTTCCACAACTGCCTTTATGAATATGTCTGGAAGGAGAACCGGCGCCGACACAGTGAGCGTATCGACACGATGGATGTGCTGCACAAATACCCCTCTGACTACAAGATCATCTTTGTCGGCGACGCTTCGATGAGCCCTTACGAGATCGCTTATCCCGGCGGATCGGTTGAACACTGGAACGAGGAAGCCGGCGCCGCCTGGATGCAGCGCATCACCGCGCTCTACAAAAGCGCCGTCTGGCTCAATCCGGTCCGCGAGGAGCATTGGAATTACACCCACTCCATCGAAATGTTGAACGAGCTGATGGAAGGCCGCATGTTCCCGATGACAGTCGAGGGCCTGACCGAAGCCATGAAGGAACTCGCACGGTGACGATTTTCGCAAACGTGATGCGATCATGACTTCAGATCCCCAAAGGCCTGACGGCAAGAGCCCCGATCTGGATCCGGACAGCCACGCCACGACGACGGGCATGACCGGTCATGGCTTTTACGACGCGAATTCTCAGACGCAATGGAATGCGATATCCGCCGTTCTGCCGACACTCGACATTGCAGCCGCGACGCTGCCGCTGCCTGCGGACGGCGTCATCACGCTTGCCGACTACGGTTGCTCGGAGGGCCGCAACTCGGTCACCGCGATGGCACAGGCGCTGAAGACCCTCCTTCCCCGCACATCCCTGCCGGTTCAGACCGTGCACTCCGACATTCCGACCAACGATTTTTCAACACTGTTTTTGAACCTGCGCCCCAACGCAAAGTCGGTTTTTGGCAGCGATCGCGTCTTTTCGTCTGCGGTTGGCGGATCCATGTACGATCAGCTTCGCCCGGACGAAAGCGTTCATCTCGCCATGACCTTCAATGCCATTGCGTTTTTGTCCAAAAGGCCTCTCAAATCGCTTCCGGGGTACATTTTTCCGAATGGCCCAAGCGCGGCGCGAAACAACGGTTACGTTGCTGAAGCCGACAAGGAAGCGTTCGCAGATCAGGCCAAACGCGACCTCGAAACCTTTCTGAAAGTCCGGGCCAGGGAACTTGTGCCGGGTGGAAAGCTGCTGGTTCAGGTCTTCGGCGCCACAGACGATGCGCGCACCTGCGACGGCATCTACGATCTGTTGAACGACGCGGTGCTGGCTTTCGTTGAATCCGGCGAAATCTCGCGGGAAACTTACGAGCGCTATTATCAGCCGGTCTACATGCGGCGCCTGAAGGAATTGACCGAACCTGTCTCAGACGACCGGTTCGGGTCGGCGGGCCTTTTCGATCTTGAAGAATCCCGCGACTACGAGGTCGCCGTTCCGTTTGTCGAACAGTACCAAAAAGACGGCGACCTGGAGCGCTATGCGAGGGATTATGTCAATTTCTTCAGAGCGTTCACCGAAGCCGTCTTGAGGAATGCACTTCCCGAAACACCCGACAGGCAAACCCTGGTCGAGCGCGTCTATGCGCACTCACAAGAGATCCTGAAAACCAATCCGGATCTCTATCCCTTCCGCTATCTGGCCGTTGAAATGCTGCTCACACGGAAGGGCTGAGACAAGACGTTTGCAAGGGTACGGACCCTAGGGTACGGACCCATTAATGAAGCCGATTTGGCGGCAGAAATGGCAAAATCTCGCGAGGAAGCGTGTGAAGAGCGGGCTTTATGCCCGGTCAAGCGCGTTGACGCTGCGAGGTGAAGCCATTTTGCCGTCCTTCGGATTTGGTCTTTTTGACCATCTGCTTCGTCGCGAAAGGTTTGAAAATGAACCACATTTCCTGCACTTTCGCTCCTTGCCGCTGGTCAAAACGATCCAAACCAAATCGACTTCATTTATGAGTCCGGACCCTAATCTCGCAAGACCAGGACGGAGCACGGCGCGTGGCGCACGATATGCGCGGCATTGGAACCGATGAAATAAGTGGACAGGCCCGGCTTGTGCGATGTCATCAGAACAAGGTCACACCCTGACCGCTCCGCTTCCTCGATCACTTCGTGGTAGACACTGCCCATCCGGACCTCGATATCGATCGCTCCATCGGGCACGTCGAGCTCGGCAGCAATCTTGTCGAGAATGACGCCCGTTTCGTCGATTTCACGCTGTTGCCAGCCATCAGGCAACTGGCTCGACACAAAACTCTGCACTTCCGGGCAAACCGCCAGGAGGTGGATCTTGGCGCCATAGTCCCGGGCAAGTTGCGATGCCTTCGACAGGGCGTCAGCTGCAAATCCCGACTCCGCAGGATCAACAGGAACGAGGATTTTCTTGAACATGGCTCTTTCTCCAAGATGTTTCTAAACGCAACTCTTGGCGATTTGGGCCAGCACCTGCCATGAGCCAGATCAATCCGCTTCAGCCGCCCCGAAATATCGGCCGGGTGTAACTCCGAAGGCCTTCTTGAACGTGGCCACGAATGCGCTTGGGCCTTCGTATCCGAGTTTGTGCGACACGTCCGAGACCGTACGGCCAGACGCCAGCAACTCGAGCGCGCGGAAGAGTTTCACCTGGCGGCACCACGTGCGGTAACTGAGACCCGTCTCGGCTTTCATCTTCCGCTCGAACGACCTTACGGAAACGGCGCATTGGCGAGCAGCTTCGCCCAATGGGGGTATGTGCGCCGGGCACCGCACGACGCCCTCACAAAGCGATCTGAGCCGCGCATCCTGCGGCATCGGCAGTTCCAGCGGTGCCGCAGGAAGCATCTTGAGCTGGTCGAGAATGACTGCGGCGATCCGAGCGGCCGGCCCCTTTTCGGTTTCGGCGCGCGGATAGGACATGAACTCCAGAATGAGCGATCTCAGCAATGTCGTGACCTGGATAACCTGTGGGGTGCTCGGCAGGTCGCTCGCGTGCTCGATCTGGACGTAGACATACCTGAGATCGGTGTCGGTCAGATAACGGGTCTGGTGAGCGACATGTGAGGGAAGCCAGACAGCCCGCTCCGGTGGGGCAAAGAACGTTCCATGTTCCGTATCGATAGCCAGCGACCCTTTCACGACATGAAAGAGCTGGCCTTCATCATGTGCATGCCATTCGTTGAGCGTCCCGCGTGACTGCGACTTGGCGTAACCTATGATCGGCGCAGAAATGGTCTTTGTCGGTAACTCCGACAGTTCAGGATGAATGGACATGACATCAGCCGTATTGTTTAAGGCAGGAAATCTGCACTAGCGCATCAAATTCTGGCGTTTCGGAAACATATCATGACAAAACAGCGCTAACACGCAAGACCCGATCGGCATTAGAAGCAAAATGGATTTCAAAGGACGCGCTTCGTAGCAACGGATTTGCAATGACATATTTCACCCAAAGCGCACACCCCGACGAAGTGAGGGGCTGGCGCTCGCCTGCAGTTCTCCTGATGATCATGGCCGGTGCCATGCAGCTTTCTTTTGCTGCCTGGTGGAACCTGATGAACAATTTCGCCGTCCAGGAACTCGACTTCACCGGACGCGAGATCGGCATCCAGCAATCGATCCGGGAAATTCCCGGTTTCCTGAGCTTTCTGGCAGTTTATCTGCTGCTGGTCATGCGCGAGCAGACACTTGCCTATGTTTCGCTGCTGCTTCTTGGCGTCGGTGTCGCTGTCACGGGTTACTTTCCGACGGCGATCGGCTTTTACGTCACCACGCTGATCATGTCGATCGGATTTCACTACTACGAGACCATGGCTCAGTCGCTGTCGCTGCAGTGGCTTCCGAAAGCGACTGCCGCTGCCACAATGGGCAAGATTATCTCTGTTGGCTCTTTTGCCTCACTGATTGCCTACGGTCTCATATTTGTTGCCTGGAAAACCTTCGACCTGTCTTTCACCCTGGTTTTTGCGATCGCCGGCGGACTGACGCTCGTCGTGCTTGCATTCCTGATGATGGCCTTCCCGCATTTCAGGGAAGGCGTGCCGCAGCACAAGAAACTGATCCTGAGGCGGCGCTACTGGCTGTACTACGCGTTGACATTCATGGGCGGTGCCCGCCGGCAGATCTTCATGGTTTTTGCAGGGTTCCTGATGGTCGAACGCTTCGGCTATGACGTTCACGAAATAGCGGGGCTCTTCCTCGTCAACGGCGTCTTCAGCATGATCCTGGCTCCAAAGATCGGCCAGCTGATCGTGCGGTTCGGAGAACGCAAGGCGCTGATCTTCGAATATATCGGTCTGATCGGGGTTTTCGTCGCTTATGCGTTCGTCACGACGCCCTGGGTCGCCGCCGCGCTTTATGTGGTCGATCACGCATTCTTTGCAGTCGCGATCGCCATGAAGACCTATTTCCAGAAAATCGCCGATCCCAAGGATATTGCGCCGACTGCGGGTGTCGCCTTCACGATCAACCACATTGCTGCAGTCTTCATTCCTGTGCTGTTTGGCTTCGTATGGCTGATTTCCCCGGCCGCCGTCTTCCTCGCCGGCGCAGCCATGGCGGCTGTCAGCCTCGTGCTGGCATCGTTGATCCCGAGCGATCCGGAAGAAGGCCGCGAAGTCGATGTCTGGTTCCGAAAACCAGCCCCACAAGCGGCCGAGTAACGTTCAACGACTCAAAAACCGCCGGTTTTCCGGCGGTTTTTTCTTACGATCAGGCGCGCAATGCTCAGGCTTGGCGCTCCGGTACATGAACGACCAGGCCGTCCAGCTCGGGGGTCACCTTGATCTGGCACGACAAGCGCGAAGTCGGTTTCACGTCATAGGCGAAATCGAGCATGTCTTCTTCCATCGGCTCGGCCGTACCGGTCTTTTCGGTCCAGGCATCGTCGACATAGACATGACATGTCGCGCAAGCACACGCACCGCCGCACTCAGCTTCGATGCCCTGGACCATATTCTTGATAGCATTCTCCATCACCGTCGTGCCTTCGGCAGCATCGACCTCGGTCTGGTTTCCATCAAAACTAACAAATGTGATTTTCGGCATCAGTCGCGTCCAAGCCTCGAAATTCAGGTTTCAGCTGAACCGACATAAAGATTCCACCGCAAAGGTCAAGGACCCTGCCGCTTTCGAAAGAAATTCTGGCTCGATTGTGACAATCCGTCAGCCTTCGAGCAGGTCCTTGATATAGCTGTTGGTCTCGTCGACTGCCGCTTCAAGTCCCTCGGTCGCTGCAGATGACGTCTGCTTCATCCGCCCTTCCAGGTTCTCGCAGACCTCAGCGACCCGCGCTGCGCCGATCGCCCGGGCCGAACCTTTGAGCGTGTGGACCAGATCAAGCCTCACAGAGGTGTCGGTCTCCTGAGCAAGCCGTTCAAGTGTTGAACTCGACTGTGACTTGAAAAGATGAAGAACCTGAACTTCCAGGTCGCGATTGCCAAGCGTGCTTGTTGCCAGCTGCACAAGATCGATCGGTGCTTCCGGACGGCAGTGGCCGCTGACGCGGGCCATCGAAGAAGGGACCATTTGGGCCTCCGCGCTACTCAACTCTCGCCCGCCGGCACCTTGCCGCAGGCTTACGATGACAAAACTGTGCGCTGAAGAGGTGAAATGCCCGGTTAAACCGGTCGAAGAATCGTCCGTATCGGGCGAATGTCCCCAAAAAATTGAATTTTTGGTTAACGCGCGCTTTGGCGGCGTCGAAAACTCGTTTCAAAAAATCCTTGTCTTTCCGCCGTTTCCGACAAGCGGACGCGTTTCATTGTCAGGTGTTGTCGTTAACTTTTTTTCCGCTTTTGACTTGCGGTAAGGGTCTTGATCGCCGCCGGGGTCAGCTTGCAGACAAGCCAGTCAGGCTTGATTGGGTTGGAAAACCAAGGCTCTGCCCAGCCTGCGTCGATACAGGCGCGAATTGTCCGAGCTGAAATCTCGCGTCCATTTTCGTCGAACAAAGCTAATTTTCCACCCGGCTGATCCAATCCCCTTTTCAGCCAGCGCTTTTGCGCAGCGGTCAGATTTCCGATTTTCAACGCCGCCGGCTCACCACTTTGTCGGCCAGCTTCCGCTACGTCATTTTTCTCCGATTTCGGCATCGAAACCGCCCCCTAAGTGATTCACGCCATTGCTGTTTCTTGTTCGTTAGGAGAGATTGTGCCATTACAGTTGGTGATGCGGCAAGGTGGGTAGTGAACCGTCTAGCGAAATAAAGACGGTCGGTCAGCGGCGGCCCTTCCCGAGAAACAAGTTTTGCGGAACCGAGAGTCCAGCGGCAACCGCAAACTGGCGCATCCGGTGACTTTGGAATGCAGCTGCACGTCGCAGCTGGCAAGACTTACCGGTAAGTAATGAGTACGGACGTGAGGCGATCCTAGAATGGCAAATCCGACAAAGGCTAAAGATCCGGCGGAAGCGGCACTGTCAGCAGTTGAAGAAGCGTTGAAACTCGATTTCGGCGGTCCTGATGCAAATATCCCTGCCGAAGAACCGGCACCTGAAGCAAGTGTGGCGACAGAAGCTGACGCCGAGCCGGCGAAGAAGTCCAAACCCGCCAAGCAAAGTGCTCCGCCGCGTGAAGAGCAGCGCTCCTCCCGCAGGCGCGGACGCAACAACCGCCCGCCTGCGGCCAATGACGATCGCCGCAACATCGGAAACCTGATCTATGCCCTTCAGCGCCGGCCGTCCTCGGCCCCGTTCTGGGGAGCGCTCGCACTGAGCGCGGTCTGGGCTGCACTTGGCATCAGCCTTTTCATGTCCGCCTTCTCCGAGAAGATGGCGTCGCTGAGCGATCCGCAGGCTCTTTTCTCCTCGCCGGAAATGATCCTCGCAGCCGTCGGAATTCTCGTCCCGATCATTTTCTTCTTCGTCATGGCCATGATGATCTGGCGCGCGCAGGAAATGCGCATCGTCGCCCGCGGCATGACGGAAGTTGCCCTGCGCCTCGCAGAACCGGAGGACATGGCCAAGGAATCCATTCTCAGCGTCGGCCAGGCCATCCGCCGCGAAGTTGCCGCGATGGGCGACGGGATCGAACGCGCGATCGCGCGCGCCAGCGAGCTCGAAGTCCTTGTGCACAATGAGGTATCTTCGCTCGAGCGGTCCTACAACGACAATGAACTCAAGATCCGCGCCCTGATTGAGGAACTGGTCAGCCAGCGCGAATCCATCGTGATCAATGCGGAAAGAGTTCGCGAAACCATCGCGGGCGCGCACGAGAAGTATTCCGCCCAGCTTGCTGAAACTTCCGGAGACCTGGGCAGCACGGTCGACCAGTCGACCCAGCGCATGATCGACGCCGTCAACAGCCGGGTTGAGGAACTGACCACGACCGTGGATTCCAGGATCGAGTCCCTCGGTGCGACGCTGAACGCCTCCGGCAACGAACTCGTCGACAATCTGAGCGTTCGTGCAGAGGACTATGTGTCCCGCCTGTCCCTGACGGGTCACGAACTGGTCGATAATCTGGCCGAAACCGGCTCGACCATGTGGGAAACCCTTTCCGCGCGCGGCAACCAAGTGAACGAACGTTTCGCAGAAACTGCAAGCGCGTTCGTCGAAACGCTGGAGCTTCGCGGCACCGAAATCAACGAAACGCTTTCATCTTCAAGCACTTCCGTGATTTCGACGCTCAGCAACAAGGCCGAAGAGTTCCGTGCGACGCTGGAGAACACCGGCATTACCGTCGGGGACGTCATCACGCAGCGCGGCGAAGAGATCAACGCCAACCTGTCGCTGACCTCGGGCCGCCTGATCGATACGATCACCTCGCGCACCGAAGAACTCGTCACCACTGTCGACAGCCGTGTCACCAGCCTTGACGAGTCGCTTGCGGTGACCGGAAAGCGTGTCGTGGAGAGCATTTCCGAGCGCGGCCAGACCGTTACCGACACGATCTCCATTCGTGGAGCGGAAATCGTCGAAACGCTGTCCGGCCGTTCGACCGAGGTCGCGGAAATCCTGCGCGGCACCGGCGAGAGCATTGTTGTCGACCTGTCCCTGCGCGGTGGCGAGATTGCCGCCAAGCTCGACGAGACGGCAGGTTCTCTCACGCAGACAATATCCGTGCGCGGCGGCGAGCTTGCAGAGAAGCTCGACAGCATCTCTGAGCGCATTTACACCGCCATCTCCATCAATGGTACGGAGCTGGACGAGCGCCTGACAGCGCGCAGCAACGAAATGGCGACCATGCTGGAGCAACAGACGGTCGGCTTCCGCAACACGCTTGAAAGCGTCTCCAGCCAGTTTGCCGCCGGTCTTGGCGAACAGACAGGTACCCTCACCCACAAGCTGGCGGACACGGGCACGCAGCTTGCCGAACTGATCGGCAGCCGCGGCGACCGGGTCGCGAACAACATCAATCAGGTGAGCAGCCAGATTGCCGAAACGCTCGAAGTCCGCGGTGGCGCGCTTCAGGAGGGCCTGTCGAGCCGGCTCGCCGAACTGGACACGATCGTTTCCGAACGCGGCGGGCAGCTCGTCGATGCATTCGACACAAAGACGCTTCTTCTGTCGGAGTCGCTCGATTCCCGCCTGTCCACCCTCGACACGACGTTCGCGACGCGCATCGACGCCATGGACGCATCGCTCGGGGACCGTATTGCGGCCATGGACAACTCCCTGGGCAACCGGGCAGCGGCAATCGACTCCACTCTCAACGAGCGTATTTCAACGTTTGATACCACGCTCGGTGATCGCCTCTCCACGCTCGACAACACGCTCGGCGACCGCATCGCTGCCATGGACAATTCCCTGGACAGCCGGACTGCGGCCATCGACTCCACGCTCAACCAGCGCATTTCGACATTCGATGCCACGCTCAGCGAACGTATCTCGACGATCAATCACACGCTTGGCGACCGTCTCTCCACGATGGATGCCACGCTTGGTGAGCGTCTGTCCTCGATTGACGCCTCCCTTGACGGCCGCATTGCCGCAATGGACGCTTCCCTCGACCAGCGCTACGGCACCATCGATGCAACTCTGAGCGAGCGTATCGCGACAATGGACACGTCGCTTGAGCACAGGTTCACGACGATGGACGCGACGCTTGCCGATCGCATCAGCACCATGGATGCCTCGCTCGAGCACCGGTTCATGTCAGCGGACAACTCCCTCGGTGAAAAAATCGCCTACATGGACACGACGCTGGAGAGCCGTCTGGCGAGCATGGATACGTCGCTCGGCGCCCGTGTCAGCACGATCGATGCCACGCTTGAAAACCGTCTGTCCACGATGGACCGGTCCCTCGGCGAGCGCATTACCACGATGGATGCCTCGCTCGGCAGCCATATCAACACGCTCGACTTGACCCTCGATCAGCGCACGGCGGCATTTGAAGCCACGCTTGAAGCACGCACCCAGATCCTGGCAGATGCCATCGAGAACCGCACGACGGGCATCAGCGATGCGCTGGAGGAAAAGACCCGCAACATTACAGATGTGCTGGCCGACCGCTCCGACGCGATCACACTCCAGCTTGGACAACGCATTGAATCCGCAGGCAACACGCTTGCAGACCGGGCGTCCGAAATCGGTCAGACCCTGTCGGATCGCGTTGACGGTGCCGCAGCATCCATGGCCGAAAAGGCGGAACTGCTGTCAGCTTCCATGACCAGCGGCACTGATCGCATCGACGAGACACTCGATGCACGTGCAAGGCAGATTTCGGAAACCCTGATCACCAGGACCAAGGAAATCGCCAAGGCCTTCGTCGAAGGTCAGGACGAGATGACCAACGCTCTCGACAACCGCTTGTCGGAAGCAGGCAACGTTCTCAGCAAGCAGAGCGAGGAACTGACGGAGTCCCTCTCCGAGCGCATTGCCGAGATCAATGTCTCTCTTGGAGCGAAGGTCTTTGAAGTCGCAGAAACGCTCGACAGCCGCGCCACGCAGCTTGAATCGATCCTCAATGACCGTCTGGAAAGCATTTCCGGTACGCTTACTGATGAAAGCGAACGGGCCCGCGACATTCTGACGGCCGTGATTTCCGAAGCGGGCGCAACGCTCTCGACGGAAAGCACACGCCTGCGCGACGTTGTTGAGGAAGCGGTGACGGGAGCTGTTCAGACACTCTCCGACGAGCGCACCAAAACCGTTGAAATCGTTGATGGTGCCCTCACCCAGGCAACCGAGAAGCTTACGGGCGAGAGCGATCGGATGCGCCAGGTCGTCCTGGGCTCTGTTGGCGAAGCACGTGGCGTTCTCGTCGGTGAGAGCCAGAAGGCCGCCGACACCGTCAGCAACGCCATGCAACAGGCAACCGGTGCACTTTCCGGCGAAAGCAACAAGATCCGGGATCTTGTTCTTGCCGCCGTCGGCGATGCAGCCAGAGCAATGGCCGCCGAGAGTGAAAAGGCACGCACGCTCTATGCTGGAACGCTTGCCGAATTCAGCGGCTCGCTCACCGGCGAAAGCGAAAAGGTCCGCAACCAGCTGTCCGGCCTAATTGCGGAGATTTCCGGCAACCTCTCCGCAGAGAGCGAGCAGGCACGCGCGACCCTTTCGAACACGCTGGAGGAGATCCGCGGTCAGATGTCGAGCGAAGCCGGCATGGTTCGCGCCCGCGTCAACAGTGCCGTTTCCGAAGCAGCTGACTTGCTGGTCGGGCGTGGTAATGATGTCGCCAACGACCTGCTTGAAAAGGCAACCCAGCTCAACGAGGCCTTTGGTGCCCGCTCCGGCGAACTGGCCAAACTTGTCGGCACAGACGGCAACGAGCTCATCAATGCGATCGAAGCCCGCGCCAACGATCTGACCGGCCGGCTTTCCGAAGTCCATGGTGCAATCCTCGACGCCATCACGGTCAAGGGCCGCGATGTCACCGATACGTTTGCAAACACCGGTCTCGATGCGACCCGCACGCTCGTGGAAGCGGGCGACCGCATCATCGCCAGCATCAGCGAGCGCAGCGACAAGGCAGCGACGCTCCTCAGCGATACCAAGCAGCGTCTGGAAGCCGACGTCACCGACATCCTCAACAAGGTCGAGGAATCGAACACCAACCTGCAGGGCATTGTCACGACTGCCGGGGAAAACCTCACCGAGGTGGAAGGCAACCTTGCCCGCCGCGCCGGCGAGTTCCGCTCCGCTGTCGACCGGGCCGTTCAGGAAACCAACCAGACCACCTCGCTCATTGATGAGCAGGTGTCCAACCTGCGCGATGTCACGCAAACGACGCTTGCCGACATCATGAACCTGACCAACCGCTTTGGTGATCAGTCTGAAGAACTGACGCGCGCTGCACGTCACCTGGAAGACACCAACACGTCGGTCGAGGGCCGTGTAGCGGCACGCCGCACGGCGATCGAGGAAGTCGCCGATACGCTTTTGGCAAAGACGGAAGCGGTCGACACGCTGATGCGGTCCTTCACCCAGACGCTTTCCGAGACCCTGGAGTCGGCGGACGACCGGGCGCGCGATGCGGCCAACATGCTGGGAGCGGCTGCAGAAGCCGCCTCCAACCAGGTTTCCGAGCAGTTCGAATCCATGCGTCTCACGGCCGGCATGGAAGGCCAGAAAGCACGCGACGCGATCCGGTCTGCTCAGGACGACATCATTTCGGAGATGACCAAAACGGTCAGCGATGCATCGGAACGCTTCAGTGACGCGGCAACGCGCATGCGCGACGTTGCCCGTGATGTCCACCGCGAACTGGAAGCAACCCGCAACGAGCTGAAACAGGGTGTTCTCAACCTGCCCGACGAGGCCGAAGAGAGCTCTGCCGCGCTGCGCAAGGTGGTCAACGAGCAGATCCGCGCGCTGACCGAACTCTCCGAGATCGTGGCGAAGCAGTCCAACACGCTCGACATTTCCCGCCCGCAGGCGCAGGCGGCAACCGCAAGCGCGGCCCCTGCCCCGCAGCAACCGTCCACACCCGCACCGGCACAATTTGCGCCGGTACAGCAGGCGTCGGTGCATCAGGCACCGTCTGCAGACCTTCGCCCGGCCCAGGGCCGGCCGGTGGAGCCGCGCCGCCAGCAACCGGCACAGCCGCAGAGCGGCAACCCTGCCGGCAAGGGCTGGGTCGCGGATCTTCTGCGTCGCGCGTCACAGGACGAGGATGATGCGGGTGAAGACACCAGCATGGGCCGCAACCCGTTGCACACGGTTGAAAGCCTCAACTCACTGTCGGTCGATATCGCCAGGGCAATCGATCATGAGACCTTCATCGACCTGTGGAACCGTTACCGGGGCGGAGAGCGAAACGTTTTCACCCGCCGCCTCTACACGCTCCAGGGTCAGCAGACATTTGACGAGATCCGTCAGAAGTACTCCCGTGATCCGGAGTTCCGCACCGCAGTGGAGCGTTACGTGACCGATTTCGAGCAGTTGCTTGCACAAGTGTCTAGAAACGACCGTGACAACATGCTGGGCCAGACCTATCTGACCTCCGACACGGGCAAGGTCTACACCATGCTGGCCCACGCCAGCGGCCGTTTCGACTAAAACGGACGCGACAAATTCACGAGAAGGCGGCCACCGGCCGCCTTTTTTTGTCCTAGGCTTTCAATCGGCTCAAAGTGAGCGATCGCAACCGCACAGGTGCTAGTCTTGGTCAGAGATACACGCTGATCCGTCATTGCCAGACGTGATCCAGGCCGTCCGGTTTAGAAAGCACAAGTGAGTACAAGTCTTTGAAAAACAGGTATAATTCTGGTCGCCGGAAGAACGGGACGCGAAACGGTTTCTCGGGTTTGTCGTCCCGGTTTGCTGCGTAAGCGGCAAGACGGGATTACGAGGCTAACGTTCTCGGATCACCCCACAGAACCCAATTGCCACCAAACCGAAAAGCGGCGGGTCAAGTCATGGCACGACATTTTATCGTCGTGCAGCAGCTTTGGCTTATTGTGCGCTGCGGGGCCCTGAACGGCCGTAGTCAAGGCTCGCCCTTGGCGTCCCCAGCCTCTGCCAGATTGTCCCGTATCCGCTGCGCCACAGCCAGAAACCCAGCGATTTCCGCCTCCGTGAGCCCGCTTAGCATTTTTCGTTCAACCGCCAGAAGCTTCGGCGCAAGATCATCATAAACCGCCCGTCCCTCGCCGGAGAGCTCAAGCAACTGGCTCCGCCCATCTTCCGAATTCGCCGACCGGGTCAGATATCCGCGTTCTTCCATGCGCTTGACGGCCCGGCTGACAACCACTTTGTCCATGGAAGAGCGTGAAACGATTTCACTCGCCTGGAGGCCCAAGGACGCGGATCCAAGGATCGCCATGGTGCGCCATTCGGCCGGCATCATGCCATAGTCACGCTGATAAACCTCCGAAAGCGCACTGGTGACATCGCTGTAAAAGACGCGCACGAGATAGGGAAAGAAGGTCTGCAGCTCGAAACCGGGCACCGATCTGTCTGCCTGCTCCCCGCCCCGGCCAGCACGCGTTTGCATCTTGCTTCTGATTTCTTCGGGCACGGTCCTATGGCCTCGATCATTCATACGGATTGGGGATTGATTTTAAGATTGACTTAGTTTCACATGCAACTATTTTCGAGTGACGCGTTCTGAAATCGCTGATTTTCCGTGGAAGACGGGCGATCAGCGGGATAACGGGAGGAGGAAACCGTGAAATCCATCAAGTGCCTTTCAATACTGGCCGGCCTGACAGCAACGGCTCTGTCCGGATTTGTGGCCAGCGCAGTGGCTGACGAGCTGGTGCTGTCGTCCTGGCTACCGCCGAAACACCCAATCGTCACAGGTGTCATGGAACCCTGGGCACAGCAGGTCGCCGACGCTACCGACGGCCGTGTGACCGTGCGTATCCTTCCCAAGCCGCTCGGCCCGCCGCCGGCCCACTACGATCTTGCCGCCGATGGCGTTGCGGACATCACCTATGGTCTGCATTCCTTCACGCGGGATGACCGGTTCCTGCGCTCGCGCATCGGACAATTCTCGTTCATAGCCGACACGGCGACCGACGGTTCCAAGGCGTATTGGGATGTCTATGGCGGCAAGCTCGATGCACAGGCAGAACACCAGGGAACCAAGTTGCTCGGACTGTGGATTCACGGACCCGGCATGTTCCACAACAACCAGCGCAAAATCGAAGCTCCTGCCGACTTCTCCGGCCTCAAGATCCGAACCCCCGGCGGTTACATCGCCGACCTGTCGCAGGATCTCGGCATCACCACCCAGTTCATGGGTCCGGGCGAGGTCTATGAAAAGCTCTCGCGCGGCGTGATCGACGGTGTCACCTTCCCCATAGAAGCCCTTCAGGCATTCAAACTCACCGACTATGTCAATTCATCCATGAAAGTCCCGGGCGGCATCTACAATACGTCCTGGTTCATGGTGATGAACGAAGATGTCTGGGACGGACTGTCCGATGAGGACAAGGCTGCCATTGAAGCGGTTTCCGGCTCAGCTCTTGCCGAACTGGCAGGTGGCGTTTGGGACGGTGCTGATGCACGTGGTGCCGAATACATCACCGACAAGGACGTCGAAGTCTACGATGCGCCGGCGGCTGTGCTCAGCAAGATCGAAGAACTTGCGGCAAAACACGAAGCCACCTGGGCAGAAGCTGTCAAGGAAACCGGATTTGACGGTGCTGCAGCGCTTGCCGAAATGCGGACCCAGACCGGTATCGCCAACTGATGACGCAGACAGGGTCTGACAAGGCCGCGCCGCACTGGACAAACGGATTGCGGCGCGGCGCCACCTTCCTGCTCGGGCTTGCCTGCCTTGCGGTGCTCGCGGCGATGATCGCTCTCACCTGTGTCGATGTCGTCGCACGTTACCTCTTCAACAGCCCTGTGAACGGCGCCTATGAACTGACACAGTTGCTGCTCGCGTCTCTGATCTTTCTTGCCCTGCCCCTGACGACAGCGGCCGGTGAACACATCGAAGTCGAGTTGCTGGACGGTCTGAAGAGCAAGGTTTTTCAAGCTTTTGGCGCGATTTGCGCGGGTGTTGCAACGGTTGGCGTCTTCGCGGTGGTCGCCCTGGAGCTTTTCGAACATGCCGAAAAACTTCAGCGCCGCGAACAAGTTACCGACTCCCTTGAAATTCCGCTTTACCTGATTGGCTGGCTCGGCACGGCGTCTTTTGCAGTTTCCGCTGTCATCGCCGTTTTCTGGACCATCGCTCGCTTGCGCAAAAAGGCCTGACACGTGCTTGAAGCTTTAATTGGTTTTGTGGCCCTCTTCGGGCTCGTCCTGCTGCGCGTTCCGATCGCCGTCGCCATGATCATTGTCGGCACGGCCGGCTTCGCCGCGCTGCGCAACTGGAATGCGGCCCTCAACCTTCTGGGCAATGCTGCGTTCGACACCGGCCTGTCCTACACGCTGTCGGTCATCCCGCTCTTTATCCTGATGGGCAACTTGCTGACCATCTCCGGCGTCAGCCAATCTCTCTTCAGCACCGCCCATTCGCTCCTGCACCGCATGCGCGGCGGGCTCGCCATGGCCTCGATCGTCGCCTGCGGCGGGTTCTCCGCCGTCTGCGGATCATCGCTTGCAACGGCAGCGACCATGTCCAAGGTCGCAATGCCCTCCATGCGCAAGGCCGGCTACGCCGACAGCCTTGCAACCGGCTCCATCGCGGCAGGCGGCACCCTCGGCATCCTGATTCCACCAAGCGTGATCCTGATCATCTACGGCCTGTTGACGGAAGCCGATATAGGCAAACTGTTTGTCGCCGGGATCATACCGGGTCTTCTCGGGGTCCTGTTTTACCTTGCGGCGGTGTACGTGACCGTGCTGTTGAGGCCTGCGCTCGCCCCGGGCGAGCATGACGACATCACACTGGAACGCAAGGATGTCTGGGGCGTTCTCGCCGTCCTCGGCCTCTTTGCCGTGATCATGATCGGCATCTATGGCGGGTTTTTCACACCCACGGAAGCGGCTGCAATCGGCGCGGCAACGGCTCTGGTTATCGCGTTCCTGTCCGGCGGATTGACCTTCGAAAAGCTCTTTACCGCAGGGCTCAACTGCGCCCGCACCACTGCGATGATCTTCGCCATCATTATCGGTGCGGAAGTCTTTTCAAACTTCATCAGCTATGCCGGTGTCCCCGATGCCCTGCTGACCTTCGTCCAGTCGCTCGACGTCAATGCCTACGTTGTGATGTTGGTGCTGGTCCTGATCTATATCGTGCTTGGAGCCGTCCTGGAGAGCCTTTCCATGATCCTGCTGACGGTGCCGGTCTTCTTTCCGCTGGTAACCTCACTCGATTTCGGGACAGGCATCCTCAGCGATCCGGAAATGGTTCTGATCTGGTTCGGCATCGTTGTGGTCGTCGTTACCGAGATCAGCCTGATCTCGCCTCCGATCGGCCTGAATGTCTTTGTGTTGCGCTCGGTCCTGACGGACGTACCGCTTCGGACGATTTTCGCCGGCGTCCTGCCCTTTTGGGCAGCCGACATATTTCGGCTGGCCCTGCTGATCGCGGTCCCCGCGCTATCCTTGATGCTGATTTGAGCTGAAGGCCTTAGACGTTTCGGAGCGTCCAGGCCGCCATTTCGGCAAAGACCCGGTCCGCGGAGGCATTCATGGCTTCCACCGCCTTGTCGACGGATGCGCTGCCTGCCGGTGTTTCGGCGCGGAAGACCTGTGTTGCCACGGTCCGCCCGTTCCGGTCGTTGACCACCCGGGCAGAAATTTCAACAACGGCTCGGTTCCCCGAGACCTGAAGCTCGAATTTCCGGATTTCGGTCTGAAGCTGATAATCGATCAGGAGACCATCGCCCGGCAGGCCGACACCGCGCAGGCGACCGGTATTTTGCAGTGTTTCCTGAAGTTTGGCCTGAACCACGTTGGGCAGCGTGTCTGCCCAGGCTGATTTCGGATAGTAGCTGTAGACGGGCCCGTCATCGACAACGGCGATATAGCTCGTGTCGAGCGCCTTAAGCGCGCGTGGCGGGGCGACCAGTACCTGGACACGACTAGAACGGCCCTGCAAGCTGTCAACGTCGGCAGATGTCAGACTGTAAAAGGCAGACGGTGCCGTGCTCGAGCAGCCGGACACCACCACGGCGAGCCCGAGAGCGCCCAGAACGCCCCGGCGGGTCATGTCGTTGGTTGCCTTTGTCATACGCCCTGCCTTTATACGTCTTTTTCGTTATCTGCGCCGGCCGCCGCCGGAGAAAGTCGGAACATCCTCGCCTCCGAAGATGACCCGGTTCGGACTGCGTTCGAAGCTTTCCGCCGCCCTTTGGATCGACACCAGCGTCCGATTAACCTGTCCCAGCGCCGCCGTGAAGTCCGATGACCCCTGCGTCGCGAATTTTGCAAGGCCACCGGCAATGGAGTCCGCACGGCTTTCGAAGGCAACGGCCACTTTCCGGATCGCCTGCGCAGCAAGCGTTGCTTCCTTGATCAGCCCCTCGCCGTCGCCATCCACCATGGTCGACACCTTTTCCACCAGGCTTTCAACCCGTACAGACGTTGCGTTCAGCGTTGCCGTCATCTGCTTGGCATCGGTGATGATCTGATCCACATCCGGCGTGCGCTTGGAAAGATCCGCCGTCATCTGCTGAACATTGTCGGCAGCCTTCTGGGCGCTCTGCAGGATTGCCGGAATGCCGTTTTCCTGGCTGGCAAGCTCCGACGCAGTGGTTTCCACGGAGCCGACAATATTGGCGACCTTTTCCGGATCGACAGCCTGGAGCAGGTTATCGGCAGTCTGAAGTGTTTCCGCGAAGCGCTCCGCAGCTTCCTGAACGTCGGTGATCAGAGCGGCGATCCGGTCGTCCTGATCGCGGACAGTCGCGGAAACCGCTTCAAAATTCTGCACCGTCGATTTCGTCGATGCGATGATCTCGTTGATCTGGCTTTGCTGATTGTTGAAATTGTCGATCACGCTGGCAACGCCGTCGACCGCATTGCCGACCGTCTCCGGATCGACGCTGGCCAGAACTTCATCCACGCGCAGGAGCGATGCATTTATGCCCGTGGTGAAGGTGTTGACCGAGGCAACAACCTCTTCGATCTGTAGCGGATCGATTGCCGAAGCGATTTCGACCCCCCGTGAAACGATCGCATCGACCTTCACGACGACATCGCGGCCGCCTTCCAGAATGTCGGAAATCGCACCTTCGCGCTGCTGCACGACTTCGACGATATTGTTGACGCCCTGCATCGTTTCGCTGGTTGCCGTGATCAGCTTGTCGATGTCGCCGGTCCGGTCCTGAAGGACGGTGCCGAGCGCCGCCGCGCCTTTCATGACGCTTTCAACTTCTTCCGGCTTCACCGCCTGAACGATGGTCTGGACGTGGCCAAGGCCCTCATTGAGCTTCTTGGTGAACGTGTCGAGTTCCTTGGCAGCGCTTTGCGCGTCCGACATCAGAAGATCGATGTCGTCGCTGGCCTTGCCAAGGCTGTCGGAGAATTTGCTCAGGTCGTCGACAATCGCCGTGACCTTGTCGGACGGCACCGCCGCCAGCAGACGCTCACCCTGATCGACAAGCTTTTCAAGGCGTCCGGACAGACTTGAAAACGCTTCTGACGCCTGACCGATGCTGGCCATGAAGTCCTTGACCCCGTCGGAATTGGCGGCAAGAGCGGCCGAGAAAGTCTCCACGTTCTGGATCGTTTCGTTGATCGCCGGCTTGTTGTCGACCAGGATTTCCTCAATCGTTTTCATCGTCGTATCGGTGCGCTTGAGAACATCACGCGCGCCGTCAACAATGTCGTCGAAGAAGGATCTTTCGGCATAAAGAACCGGTACCTTGCCGTCATCCTTGCCCAGCAGCAACGGTGAAGACGACGTCCCACCGGACAGGTCAACATAGGCGATGCCCGTCAGGCCGGTGAAATTCAGGGTTGCCTTGGTGTCTTCGCGTATCGGCGTTGTCGGCTTGATGCCGACAGTGGCGACAACCTTGGTCGGATCATCGGGTGCGAAATCCAACGTTTTCACATCCCCGACCTTGATCCCGTTGAAAAGAACCTGTCCCCCGACCGGCAGGCCGGTTACGGGGCCTGGGTAAATGATCTTGAGTTCAACGTTCTGGCGGGACTCGGCCGTTGCGGCGAGCCAGAAGACGAACCCGAACGCAGCAGCCAAAACGGCAACCATGAAGGAACCGATCCAGATATAACTTGCGCGGGTTTCCATTCAGTCCAACCTATGCTCGGCGCAGCGCCCGTTCACCCCTGAAATACTCTTTAATCCAGGGATCATCATTTTTCATCATATCGTCCATGGTTCCGATAGCCAGAACACGTTTTTTCCCAAGAACTGCAATGCGATTGCAGATGGAATGCAGGCTATCCAGATCATGTGTGACCATATAAACGGTCAATCCGAGGGTCGAACTCAAGTTTTCTATCAACGAATCGAATGCCGCCGCCCCGATCGGGTCCAGCCCGGACGTCGGCTCGTCCAGAAACACCAAATCCGGGTCAAGTGCAAGCGCACGCGCGAGACTTGCACGTTTGACCATCCCGCCCGAGAGTTCCGACGGCAATTTGTCCGCAGCGTCCTGCGGCAAGCCGACCAGTTCCAGTTTCAACGTTGCGAGCTCATCCATCAGTTCCGGCGACAGCTTGAGATACTCGCGCATCGGCACCTGAATGTTCTGCTTGACGGTGAGCGAGGAAAACAACGCCCCTTGCTGAAACAGCACGCCCCAGCGCCTTTCGATGCTCTTGCGTTCCTGCGCATTTGCAGTGGAAAGATCATGCCCGAAGACCTTGATGGTGCCGTTGCGCTTGGGTGTCAGACCGAGAATCGTTCGCATCAGCACGGATTTGCCCGTTCCCGACCCGCCGACGAATCCTAGCACTTCGCCGCGCCGCACATCGAGATCAAGGTCCTGCAGGATGATCTTGTCGCCGAAACCCACGGTGACCCCTCGTACAGACAGAACGTTTTCCGTCTCTACGTTGGGCGCGATCGCTTCTTCGCTGATGTCTTCTGGCTGGGTAAGCGACATCTTTCTGGTCATACTCCAATTGCGGCAAAGAACATGGCAAAGAAGCCGTCCACGACAATCACCAGGAAAATCGCTTTAACGACCGACATGGTGGTGTGCCGTCCAAGAGATTCCGAAGAACCTTCCACTTTCAGTCCTTCCACACAGGCAATCAGGCCCACGATGAGCGCCATGAACGGCGCCTTGATCATACCCACGGCCAGCGTCTCGGGTGTGATTGCCACCTGCAATTGCGTGATGAATGCGGCCGGTGGAATATCGAGATACGCCCAGGTGACAAGCAAGGACCCGAACAGCGCCGACATATCCGCGATGAACGTCAGGATGGGCAGCGCGATCATGAGCGCCAGAATGCGCGGCAGGACGAGCACTTCGGTAACGCTGAGCCCAATCACATGCAGCGCATCCACCTCTTCCTGCATGCGCATGGCGCCCAGTTCCGCGGTAAAGGCCGAGCCGGATCGGCCCGCAACCATAATCGCCGTCAGGATGACGCCAATCTCGCGAAGAATAAGAATACCCGCAAGGTCGACCACGTAGATATCGACACCGAACTGTTTGAGGTAGAAGCCGCCCTGCTGTGAAATGATTGCGCCGATCAGGAAACTCATCAGGGCAACGATCGGCACCGCACCGATACAGCTGCGGTCGAATTGCACGGCAATCGAGATGCTTCGAAGGCGCCTTGGGTTGAACAGGACGGTCGACAAGACCAGTCCCAACGACCCGAGGATGTGCAGCATCGCCAGGCCGTCCTTGCCGGAATCGACCATCTGCTTTCCCGTCGCTTCGAGGAAACCGACAATCGTGAAGCCGCTGCGGTCCGGTTTGTACCTTGGCGGATGGTGATGCTCAATCTCGTCGAACAGCAGTTTCCGGGTCGGCGTCACGCCGGTCAGCCCGACCTTGCGCCCCTCAAATTCCAGCCGCCCGCGGGTTCTGTGAATCAGCCAGGCGCCGCTGGTATCCAGGTGTTCGATTTTGGAAACGTCGATGCAGGTCAGCCGGTCCTTGGCAACGTTGAGCTTGCCAATCGCATTTTCAGCGTCGCCGATCGTACTGACGGTCCAGTCGCCTGAGAGAGCAAGGTACTGGTGATCCGGGCCGTCCGGCTCCAGTTGCATCGCCGGTTCAATGTTTTTTTCCAAGAATGCCATTCCGGATGGCTGCCCTCTTGCCGCTGGTTCGATATCCCCCGTATACCTGATGGAGAACTTCAACGTCCAGCAGCCACTTGAAAGCTTTGTCCATGGAAATTGCCCGTCCCTATCTTTTGTTCCTCGGCGACGTCCCTGATGCGTTGGCCGCCAAGACTGCCATCGGTATCGTCGACTGGCGCAAGGACTGGTGCATCGGACAGGTCCGGTTGCCGGGCTGCGCCGCAGACACGGGCCTAACCGACATGAGTATCGGCGATGGCGCCGCCGCCGGCGCGAAAACAATGATCATCGGCGCGGTGAACGCAGGTGGCCGGCTTCCCGATCACTGGATCACGTCTGTCGTCGAAGCGCTGGATGCGGGCCTGGATGTCGCTTCCGGTCTTCATGTGCGTCTTGGGGACGTTCCTGAAATCCTTGAAGCGGCGGAGCGAAACGGACGTCAGCTTCACGATGTCCGACACAACACCATGACCTTCGCAACCGGCAAGGGCACGAAACGCTCCGGCAAACGGATACTGGCCGTTGGAACCGACTGTTCTGTCGGCAAGAAATACACCGCACTGGCCATGGATCGTGCCATGTCAGAGCGCGGCTACAAAAGCGCTTTCTGCGCAACCGGGCAGACAGGCGTCTTCATTTCCGGGCGCGGTGTTGCCCTGGATGCCGTTGTTGCCGATTTCATCTCCGGCGCCGCCGAATGGATTTCGCCGGACGTCGAGGAAGACCAGTGGCAGATCATCGAGGGCCAGGGATCGCTGTTTCATCCCTCTTTCGCGGGCGTCACGCTCGGCCTTCTTCACGGGTCACAGCCGGACGGGTTCATCGTCTGCCACGAACCGACCCGCACGAAAATGCGCGGTGTCGAAACACCCCTGCCGACAATCCAGCAGGTCATCGACATGACGATACAGTGCGGGCGGCTGACCAATCCGGATATTCAGTGCATCGGCATTGCGGTCAACACAGCCGCTCTGGATGACGACGAAGCCCTCGCCTTTCTCGCCAAGGTTGGAGAAAAGCACGGGCTGCCTGCCACCGACCCGGTCCGTTACGGCATGGAAGCAATCGTCGACAAGGTCGCTGCCGAATACGGTGCCCCATGAATCGAACTGTCAGCATCGAAGCGCAGCGCTATGAAATTGCAGGCGGTTTCAAGATCTCGCGTGAGACAAGAACACATGCACAGGTGGTGGTCGTTGCCATCGGCGATGGCGACTTTTCAGGCCGTGGCGAGTGCGTTCCCTATCCGCGCTATGGCGAGACGCTGGAAACCGTACAAACGCAGATCGAGGAAATCGCTCCGCTCCTGAAATCCGGACTGTCGAGAGACGACTTGCTCAACGCAATGCCGCCAGGGGCTGCCCGGAATGCGGTGGATTGTGCACTTTGGGACCTTGAAGCTAAGAGCTCGGGCCGTCCTGCAGCCGAGATCGCCGGCATCGGCGAACTGCATCCGGTCACAACCGCTTTCACGATCAGCGTCGACACGCCCGAACAGATGGCTGAAAAGGCATCTGCTGCTGCCGACCGCCCCCTGTTGAAGGTCAAACTGGCCGGTCCGGGCGACGCCGCACGCATTCTCGCGGTTCGCAAAGCAGCGCCGCAAAGCACCTTGATTGTCGATGCCAACGAAGCCTGGGACGAAACCTGTTTTCAGGAGAACATGAACGCCTGTGTCACCGCCGGTGTTGAGCTCATCGAACAGCCGTTACCGGCAAAAGAGGACGATCTTCTTGCTTCGATAGACCATCCCATCGCCATCTGCGCTGACGAGAGCCTTTCGCCCGGCAAGGGCCTCGATGGCCTGAAAACGAAATACGATGCGGTCAACATCAAGCTCGACAAGGCCGGCGGGCTGACCGAAGCGCTTAAGCTTCTGGATGCCGCCCGCGGCGCCGACTTCAAGGTTATGGTCGGCTGTATGCTCGGAACTTCGCTCGCGATGGCGCCCGCCGTTTTGCTTGCGCAAAAGGTCGACTTTGTCGATCTGGACGGACCGCTCCTGCTCGCCCATGACCGGTCGCCGGGACTGACGTTCGAAGGCAGCACGCTTTATCCGCCTGTCGGGGCGCTTTGGGGCTAGCCAGAGCTCTCGATTCCCTGCACTACTCTCATCCTGATCTGCCGACGGATCATTGGCGTCAGAACAATTAGGGCTACCGTGCCGACTGCGGCGACGGCAGCCATGAGATAAAACGGGGCATGCGGATCGGTCTCGTAAATCGCTCCGGAGACCGCAAGTCCAGCGGACATCTGTACGCCGATCGACATCATGAACAGTCCCTGCCCCGTCCCGGCCCATCGGGAGGGAACGACCTTCGACAGGATTGCAACCGCGCCGAGATGGGCGGCCCCGAAAGTCAGCCCGTGCAGAAGCTGCAACGCGACCAGAAACGCGAGCGTGTCGGCAAACGGAAACAGAACCCAGCGAATGACGGACGCGATGCCTGCGACGATCAGGAAGGTCGGCGGGTCGAAGCGCAGCGAGAGTTTTCCGGCAACCGTGAAAAGTGCGACTTCGGCAACAACGCCGATGGCCCAGAGTGCGCCAATGGCAAAGTCCGGAACATGGTTCGCCTGCAGATAAATCGTGCCGAAACCGTAAAACGCAGCGTGGGATGCCTGAAACAGCCCGAGAACAACAAGAACTGGCCAGAACCAGATTTCTCGAAAGGGAGCAACCTGGCCGGTCTCGTTGCCGCTCTCATCTGCCTGGTCGCGATGTTGCCGTGGCAATGACATCACGACTGCGCCGGTCACAATGGATGACAGCGCGGTCAATGCCAGCACGAGCCATGAGGAAGTTGCGGTCGCAAGCGCTCCGCCGGCCATGTTGGCAACGATGAAGCCGACAGATCCCCAGAGCCTCATCCTGGCGTAGTCTGCGCCCGTGTTTTTCGAAACGTCCAATGCGTAGGCATCGCTGAGCGGCAGAACCGGTCCCTTGACCACCATGTACCCGATAATGGCCGTTCCAGCGAGAAGCAGCCCGCCGGGCAGGAACAACATCGAAATGAAGCCTGCCCCTATGAGCGAGTAAATCAGGATAGACAGACGCCGTTGACCGGTTCTATCTGCAATATTTGACAATATTGGGCTGGCTGCGGTGCGGGCGATGGTCCCGACACCAAGTATAAATCCGATTTCAGCAGCGCTCAGTCCGCGAAATTCCAGCACAAGCGGGAAAAACGGCAAGAAAAGTCCAAACCCGAAAAAGTGGCAAGCAAACAAGGCAGCAACCCGGGCGCTAATACTGCTGGATATTTTTGTCATAAAGTCACGAGCAAGGCCTCGAACCACGCTTGCATAAAGGGATGTTAACGATTTTCACCCTACGCTCAGAGCGAAGTTGTCCGTGTTAAGGCAACACACGATCCTTAGGCAAGTCGAGATTCGCGTCCATATGAAAGCGGAAGCAACACAGGAAGAACCAGAGGTGATCGGCGAAGCCGAATATCACACTCTTGAACAGACCCTGATGGAATCCGATCGCGGGCGACGGTTCCTGAAGGAGTTTCTCAAGCGCAACCAGACGCCGGAAACAACCGAGATTCTCGGGGCAATTCAAAGGCTTGAAAAGGTCGTAACCCGGCAGCGCAAGGTGCCGGACCTCGACCAGATCCGCCTCGACATCGCCGACATGCACGAGGCGATCGAACGGACGAAGGCCGAGATCGCCAACATCAAGGACGAAGGTGACGAAAGCAACCGCTTCGTCGATGCCTCCCACGAGCTTGATGCCATCGTAACCCAGACCGAGGGCGCGACTCAGTCGATTCTCGAAGCTGCGGAACAGATCCAGGAACAGGCTTGGGTATTACGTGAAAACGGCGCGGACAACGCGGCCTGCGATGACATTGACGCCAAGGCGACCGAAATCTTCATGGCCTGTTCCTTCCAGGATCTGACCGGCCAGCGCACCAACAAGGTTGTGCAGGTTCTGAGATACCTGGAAAGCCGCATCAACCTCATGATCAACATCTGGGGTATTGAGGACATGGAAGCGGGCGACGACGCAGGTCCAGTTGACCAGCGTCCGGATGCTCACTTGCTGAACGGCCCGCAACTGAAAGGCAACGGTGTTTGCCAGAACAGCGTCGATGAACTGATGTCGGTCAGCGACGATGTTTTCAACGCCGCGCTTGAAGAGGCCGGAGCCGATATTGCGGTCGAAACCGCCGAGGCCTCCGGGCCATCTGAAACTGCCAGCGACGCCGACGTCGACGCCATCATGGCCGCAGCCGACGCAACAATGGACGCAGCCGCAATCGATGACATGTTTGCGTCCGCACCTGCTGAAACGGACGAAGCCGACGAAACCACTGAAGAGCCTGACGCGGACGAAACCGATGAGTTTGCCACTGCAGACCCGGACGCCACGCTGGACGAAGCAGCCATCGAAAGGCTGTTCGACAGCGAAGTCAGCGCGACCGATGAAGAAGCAGAAGCCGATGAAGCCTGGGAACTGACCGAGGAGACAGCGGCGGACGAGGAAACCAGCTCAGACCCGTTGAAGCAGCTTTCCGAGGCCGAGCGTCAGGCACTGTTCAATTAATTTCATGACCGCAGAAATCAGAAAAGGGCGTAACTATTTGCTACGCCCTTTCTTGTTGCATGTCGCGCTCGACCACCTCGTAGTGGGTGGCGCGACAGTTAACTCCTTTAACCACTGCTGATTTTCCGGAAGAAGTTCTCTGCCTGCTGGCTGAGACCGTCAGCATGGTTCTTGAGAGATGCCGACATGGTCTGGATGCTGCCCGCGGTTTCTTCAACACTTTCAACTGACTGCCTGACCGCCGAGATTTCTGTCGTAAACGCTTGCGTTCCCTGGGCTGCGACCTGAACGTTGCTGGAGATTTCCTCAGTCGCCGACGCCTGTTGTTCGACCGCCGAAGCGATCCCGGTCGCTATTTCGGAGAGCTCTTCAATGACCGCCGTTATGCCTTCGATCTCCTGCACCGACTTGTTCGTCGCCTGTTGAATACTTGCGACCTGTTCCGTGATTTCATCGGTTGCCTTGGTGGTCTGGCTGGCCAGTTCCTTGACTTCCGCAGCAACGACAGCAAATCCTTTTCCCATTTCACCGGCTCTTGCCGCCTCGATGGTTGCGTTGAGAGCGAGAAGGTTTGTTTGCTCCGCGATATCGGAGATCAATCCAATCACCGACCCGACCTGATCCGCGAAACCCGCCAATTCAGTCACCGTCTGATTTGTGCTCTGTGCACCTTCCACTGCTCTTTGCGCCATTTCCCTCGATTGGCCCGCCTGTCGCCCGATCTCCATAATCGAAGCCGACATTTCCTCGGTCGCCGTCGCGCTCGACTGCACACCGCTCGCAGTCTCGTTGGACGACGCATCCATAGTGGACACGCGTTGTCCGATCGCTCCGGTCTCCCGGCTAAGGCTGCCTGACGAAATCTCCAGTTCCTCGGACGCAGCACCCAGGGCACCGGTCGCAGCGCCAAGAGCATCCTGGAAACTGACGACGGCATCCTTGAGCTGTTGTTCCTTTTCAACCGCGTCAGCGACCATCTTGTTGTGATAGGTCGAAATCGCGACGTCCATGTCGAGCATGACGAGCTTTGTCACCATGTTAAGCGTGGCTGTCAGTTTCCTGCTGGCAATGAAACGATTTTTGACAAGGACTTCGCTCAGTTTGCTCAGCGCGAAGGAATACCCGCCAATATACCAGCTTGGCTCAAGGCCTATCCCGACATGCGCGAGGCCGATTCGCACAGCCCTCTCCAGGTAACGTTCGTCCGGACCGTCAGAAAACAACGACTGCCAATGGGCCATCTGCGCAGCGACCAGCCTGTCCTGCTGGTCTCCAACAAGGTCGGCAAGATGCGGAACCGATTTCACATGCTCATAAAATCCGTCCAGGATCGCCGGCATTTCCGCTTCGATAACCGGCCATGTCGACCGCGCCAGCTCCCGCTCCGCATCCGTAAACCGGAAAAAACGAAGCCGCTCACTCAAGGTGACCTCTTGCATTTCAGCCCAAGCTCCCACAAACTTTGGTTGTATTGCGCCGGAGATTTGCACAACCCGGATCAACAAGAAGTTAATAAAAATCGCCTGCGCCCTACCTTGGAAGCTGTTCTCTCAATTACCTAAGTAAAAAATGCTTCTATATCAAAAACATACTCCGAAGACAAAAATTACCTCGATTTGTTATACTTTGTAGTTAGTCCTACATGAGCATATCGTAGAAATACTTATATCAACTAACTTGCAATATACTTTACCAGCTAACCGTCGGATATTGCGTGTTGAAAATTCTCGAACGAGCCGACGGACTTAGCGCGACAGCGCACGTGTCAACATGTCCGGGTCAACGTTGCCACCCGTCAGAACAAGGCCCACTGTCTTTCCCTGCAGGGAAAGCTTGTCCGACAGCAGCGCAGCGAGAGCTACGGCGCCACCCGGTTCGACCACAAGCTTCAGTTCCCGGAAAGCAAAAGCAACTGCCTTCAACGCTTCTTCATCGGAGACCGTCGCGCCCTCAGCCGCGAGCTGACGTAAAATGGAAAAGCCGATTTCGCCAGGCGTTTCCGAAAGCAACGCATCGCAGACCGACCCCGACTTGGCGGCATTGGACAATAGGGCTCCCGCTTCCAACGACCGCTTGTAGTCATCGAACTGCTCGGGCTCGACCGTGTGAAACCGTGTTTCCGGAGATTTGTAGGCAAGAGCGAGTGCAATGCCGCTGGAAAGGCCACCACCTCCGGTACAGGCCAGAACATCGTCTAACTGGATGCCAATTTCCTCCGCTTGAGTGGCCAATTCGAGGCCGACGGTTCCCTGCCCTGCTATGACCGCCGGATCATTGAAGGGGTGAACGAAGGTTGCTCCGGTGTCGGCACATAGGCGCGCGGCAATCGCTTCTCTGTCCTCGTGCTCCCGGTCATATGTGACGACCTCAGCTCCGAAATCACGCGTCCTCTGGAGTTTGATCCTGGGTGCGTCTTCGGGCATCACGATCGTTGCCGGGATCCCCAGAATGGCTGCGCTCGCAGCAACTCCCTGGGCGTGGTTACCTGAAGAACAGGCCACAACGCCATTCTTGCGGTCGTCTTCAGGTATCTGGTTCAGGCAGTTGAACGCGCCGCGAAACTTGAAGGATCCGCTGCGCTGAAGGTTCTCCGGTTTGATCAGAACGGTCGATCCCGTCCGTTCATCAAGTGCCGGATGACGCAGCAAGGGTGTGAACACCGCATGCCCCTTGATCCGTCCGGCTGCCTGGGCAACGTCCTCAAAGGTGACGGCCTTGCCGGAATAGTCCGGAAGAGCATCTGAATTCGGGTGTGCAATGGTGTCGGTCATCGGCATTGATCCAGAAGCAAATACGTTTCTGTTCCGATGACTAGTTTGGATTCGAGCTTAACTCAATATCGCCGGTCGAATTTCCAGGCGCCGCCTCCTAAACAGCCCAGGATCTTCAGAGCGATATCGACTTCATTCAGCAGCTTTGGCGTCGTTCGACAGACTGTTGTAGAGGTCGCTGGCCTCAACGCAATTGTCCAGAAACTGCTGTGCACTTGCCGCCCAGGTGTAGTTCATCGCGATCTTGCGGCAGTGGTCACGAGGTATCTTGAGAGCAGCCACAGCCGCCTCCTGAAGATTTTCAGACAGAACTCCCGCTCCGGTATCGCCGATCACGTCGACCGGACCCATCACCGGAAAGGCAGCCACGGGCACACCGCAGGCAAGCGCTTCGAGCATCACGTTGCCAAACGTGTCCGTCAGCGAGGGAAACACGAAGACATCGCCATCCGAATAGTGACGTGCAAGGTCTTCGCCAATTTTGGCACCGGTAAAGTGCGTATCCGGATATTCACGTCGCAAGGCGTCCAGCTGCGGACCGCCACCGACAACCACCTTCGACCCCGGCAAACTTAAGTCGAGAAAGGCTTTGATGTTCTTTTCAATCGCAACGCGGCCGACATACATGAACACCGGGCGCCGCAGGTCGTCCGGCAGAACTGAACCCTCATAGGGCTTGAAAAGCTCCTCGTCGACACCGCGCGACCAGCGCATCAGGTTTTTGAACCCCCGCGCCGTCAGATCGTTTTCCAGTGACTGCGTTGCGACCATGCAGCCACCGCCAGAATTGTGGAAACGCCGCATCCATCCGTAGGACCAGGACAACGGCACCGGCATACGCGAGGACAGATATTCCGGGAAACGGGTGTGGTAGCTCGTCGTAAACGGCTGACCCGCCTTGCGCGCAACGCGTGCCGCCAGAATGCCGAGCGGGCCCTCTGTGGCAATGTGCAGGTGCTCGCAATCGAATTCCTGGATTTTCCGGCGAATGACCCCGCGATGGGTCAGCGACAGGCGGATTTCGGGATAGGTCGGGCAAGGCAACGTCCTGAAGGCCTGCGGCGTCAGAAACTCAACCCTGACGCCGATTTTGACAAGCTCTTCGGCCGTTCGCTCCAACGACCTGACGACACCGTTTATTTGCGGATGCCAGGCATCCGTCACGATCAAGATGGAACTCATGCGGCGACCGGGGCTTCCTTGGACTTGGTCGGCGCGATGCCCTCCTGGGTCTGATCCACCCATCGGATCACCTCAAATGTCCCGTCATGATGCTCGGCCACCGCGGTGCAGCTTTCGACCCAATCACCGGTATTGATGTAGTGAATACCGTTCATGTCGTTGTTCGCTGCGTGGTGGATGTGACCACAGATCACGCCGTCGACACCTTGCCGACGTGCTTCGTCGCTGAGAGTTTCTTCAAACCGGCCGATAAAGCTCACGGCGTTCTTGACCTTGAGTTTTGCCCAGGCAGAAAGCGACCAGTAGGTCAGACCGAGACGGCGGCGGAAGAAATTGACCCATGTGTTGATGCTGAGCGCGGTCACATAGGCCTTGTCGCCGAAAAAGGCGAGCCATTTGGCATGCCGTATGACCACATCGAACTGATCGCCGTGGATGACCAGATAGCGTTTGCCGTTCGCTGCCTCGTGCACGATGCTGTCGGCCACTTCCACGCCGCCGAAATGCGTACCGAGGAAGTTTCGCAGGAATTCGTCGTGATTCCCGGGAATGTAGAAGACCCGCGCTCCCTTGCGCGCCTTGCGAAGGATCTTTTGCACCACGTCGTTGTGAAATTGCGGCCAGTACCAGGATTTTTTGAGACGCCAGCCATCGACAATGTCACCGACCAGATAAATAGTCTCGGCGTCGTTGTCCTTTAAAAAGTCCAGCAGAAATTCAGCCTGACATCCGCGCGTGCCCAGATGCACATCCGAAATGAACAAGGCCCGGTAATGACGCGATGCCTCTGCGGTAGACATGGCACTTCTCCAATTTCCGTTAGGAGCGCTATAGACGCGATTCAAGTTTCATTATTATGACAAATCAGGTGACTTCGTGAGGAGCCCCCGATTTCCACTTTAATGATTAATTTGACACCGCAAGCACAGCTGAACCCGTGCCAGCGGCACTTCATGCGACACTCTATGGATTTGGGGCCAAGGGGAAAAAAAGCAATCGTCTGCGCACTGAGCGGCGCTCTTGGTAGAGGGTGCGCTGAAGCCCGGCAGCGAGCAAACTGCAATCGCGCACTCAACGGCCGGCAGCAGTTAGAGCCGCCCGAAACGCCGCTGCAAATTACAGGCTTAAACAAAAAAGGCCGGGTCATTGCCCGGCCTTTTCGTGCGAACATGCGCAAATATCAGAACTTGTAACGCAGCGATGCGGACAGAATGTTCACGCTGCTGTCCACGTCGGCCACGTAAGTGCCGAAACTGGCATTAAAGTCCTGATGGTTGGAATCGATATTTATGCTCGTTGATTCCGGAATAATGTGGGTATAGCCGAGATCGAACGACATGTGCTTGTTGAAGTTGTAACTTGCCCCGGCCGACAGCCACCAGCGATTGTTGTCCGGCAGACGCGTTGAGCGGATATCCTCGTCGATAGGCGAAATTTCGTAACCCACGCCGGCGCGAAGGGTCAGCTTTTCGTTGAAATCATATTCGCCGCCGACCGAAAAGAACCAGCCATCGTCGTAGTTGAAGTGCAGCGTCGTAAGCGCCGCACCTGACACGGCAGATGTCGCGACCGGGGATTTCAGACGGCTCCAGTTCGTCCATTCGACCGTGCCAAGAAGGCGGATCTTGTCGGTCACCTTCTGCTTGGCGGAAACATTCACCATGTCGGGCATGACAACGCCGAGCTTGATGCGATTTGTCACACCGCTGGCATAAAGGTCGCCCTTGAGCTGGTGGCCGATACCGGAGCGGTATCCGATCCCGATTTCCGTTCCCTCGAATGGCTTGACGGTCAAGCCGGCGGTAACGCCGACACCAAAACCCGAGCCGGAAATTTCATTGGAGCGCGCAAAACCTGGGGATGTGGCATCCGCAGACTTCAGGCTGACATCAAGATACTGGACCTGGAAACCAACAGCCACGGCAAACATGTCGTTGATTTGATAGGCAACGTTCGGGTTGACATTGACCGAAAAAACTCTCGAGGACCGGGAATAAAACTGCGCCGCCCAGTTTTGTTCAGGCTTCGTTGTCAGGCCGAAAGGCGAATTGATTCCGACACCAAAGACCCACTTCTCGTCCGGACGGTAAGAGATATAGGTGGCCGGAACGAAGGCATCCGACGCAATATCGCCACTGCCAATGGACGATGTGCCGACAGCGCCACCACTCAGCGTTCCGTCTAACTCCGCATATGGCACGATCAGCGAACCATGTGTCTCGATGGTCCAACCCTTTTGCGCACCGATCAGAGATGCCGGGTTCCAGTACATTGCCGAGATTGTCGCGCCTGACGTTCCGTAACCCGCAAACGAAGTCCCCTGGAAATATGCGCTCTGTTCCCTGATTGCGAATGCACCGGCATGCGCTGCACTTGCGGTCACCGCAAGCGCAAGTGCAGTGGATGTGAATAGAAACGTGTTTTTATTTGCCCACTTCATGGTTTTTCTCCCACCCCCCTCCCCGCGGAGGAAATCTGACTACAGAGGCAAGGATTTTCCGAGAGTGAGATCTGACGCAAGCATAGAAATATTCGGAAAGTGCAGCTAATTTCTTATGCTGCAGCGCGATATACTCAACAAATCGACAGTTTGCGCATCAACCTGGACACAAAACGCAACCAAAACGTCTTGATCCAAGGCTGTTTGTCACAGATCCGACACACCAATCGATAGTTGCATAAAAAATAGGCAGTTCAGGCCGAGCATTCCTTTAACGTCAATTAAGCTAGGCTCGTTGCGGCATTGCAACACGTACCCCAAGGGCATGTGTACAAAGATTGGCGCGCAATGCGACTCGACCCCTGATAATTCATCGAATGGGCCTTAAAACTTCTCGCGCGATCGCGCCTCGAACGCGCCAGTGCGAAGCAACACGCGCCGCTGTTTCCGTCTCTTGACCTGCTCTTCCAGGCGCGCCGGTCGAAGACACCCGGCGCGCACCATTGCAGTCAGCTGTTGGCATCGCGCGCGGTCATGAACCTGCGCATGGCAACCTCGCTCCAGGGAGCGAGCCGTTGCCGGGCTGCGAGATGGCTGTCGTAGATGCGCTTGCTGAGCGGGTCCTTTTCCGCGAACTCCAAAAGCACCGCCGCTGCGGTCGTGCGCAAGGCGTCAAGAACGTCGTCCGGATAGGGCTTGACGATCACACCATCCTCTTCCTGAAGCAGTTTCAGGCTGCCTGCATTTTCCCAATCGCTTTCAGCCAGGGCGCGCCCGTTCTCTGCACGGCAGGCTTCCAGAACGATCGCGCGAAGTTCCTCCGGCAACCCCTCAAGCGCAACCTGGTTGAACAGGGCCTCACCGGTCCCGTTCGGTTCATGAAAGCCAGGCGAGTAGTAGTTCTTGGCAACCTTGTGGAACCCCATCGCCCGATCGGACCAGGGTCCGAGAAACTCTGTCGCGTCAAGCACGCCGGACTGAAGCGCCTGGAACAATTCGGCCGGCGGCAAGCCGACCGGTGTAGCGCCAAGCCGCCGCATGACCTCGCCTCCCAGGCCCGGCATACGGATCTTCAGGCCTGTCAGGTCATCAAGGCCGTTAATGTCCTTCTTGTACCAGCCTCCCATCTGAACCCCGGTATTGCCTGCCATGACAGGTTTGACACCGAACGGCAGGTAGAGCTCGTCCCACAGCGCCTGTCCACCACCGCGCTCGATCCAGGTGATGTGCTCATGCGGCAGCAGCCCGAACGGGATCGCCGTGAAAAAGACCGAGGCAGGGATCTTGCCTTGCCAGAAGAAGGAGGCGGTATGTGCCATCTGCGCCGTGCCGGCCGCGACCGCGTCAAAGACCTCGAGCGCAGGGACCAGTTCACCGGCCGCATAAAGGCGGATTCGAAAGTGCCCTGCGGACATTTTTTCAACCTGGTCGGCGATCCTTTGGGCCGTAACGCCGGGACCTGGCAGGTTTTTCGGCCAGGACGTCACCAGTTTCCACTCGATCGTGGCCTTGTCCTGGGCCAGCGCAGGCGCTGCCAGCAAGGTCCCTCCGGCGGCAGCCGAGGTTCCCAGCAACGCACGGCGGCTTAGCTTCGTGTCGTTTCCGTCGGACATCTTTAAGTGCTCCAGAGTTTGTAGAAGTGGTGAACCGGTCCGTGGCCACCGCCTATATCGAGCTGGTCGGCGGCTGCAATCGCACCGTGGACATACTGCTTGGCGTCGCGTGTTGCCGTCTGAAGATCGGAACCTTTGGCAAGAGCTGCCGCGATTGCCGACGACAATGTACAGCCTGTGCCGTGCGTGTTTTCCGTTTGCAGGCGCCTTTCACGCAGCCAGAAAGTGTTCCGGTCCTTATCGACAAAGAGATCCGCGCTGTCGTCCCCGTCGCTGTGACCGCCTTTCAAGAGCACCGATCGCGCGCCGAGGCGCAGCAGTTCCTCGCCTTGCGTGAGCATGTCAGCTTCGTTTCGCGCGACGGACATTCCCAGCATATGCGCCGCCTCATGGAGGTTCGGCGTGATAATGTCGGCAAGGGGCATGAGCCTGGACAGGAGGCTGGAGACCGCGCCATCGGCCAGCAATGGATCACCGGACGCGGCCACCATGACGGGGTCAAGCACGACGGGTCCAGTCGCATGCGCCTCCAGACCTTCTGCAACGGCCTCAATGATAACGGAGCTGGAGAGCATCCCGATCTTGGTCGCAGTCACCTTCAAGTCGCTATAGACCGCATCCATCTGGGCGCGCACGAAATCGGGTGGCACATCGTGAATGGCGCTCACACCAAGCGTATTCTGCGCGGTCAACGCGGTCAGCACGCTCGCCCCGAAGACACCGTTTGCGGAAAAGGTCTTGAGGTCTGCCTGAATACCGGCACCACCGCCTGAGTCCGACCCTGCAATGGTCACCGCAATTGCGGTCATGGGATCCTCCTGATTGGTTCTGACTGGAGAGGAGATGGTCAGGCGGTTTTCAGCCTGATCTCGATATCGCGCGAAGTCATTCCGTAAAGGGCATCCAAAAGTTCCGGCACAAGACTTCCGGGGCCATTCGCCTGCTCCGCCGCCATTTCGCCGGCAATATTGAACACTGACAGCCCACACGCCGCCGCCAGCGCCATGTCGGTTTCCACGCTGGCAAAGGCTGACAGCACTGCACCGCCGGCGCAGCCGGTCGCGGTGACCCGTGCCAAAAGCGGATGGCCGTTTTGCAATCGGAAATCCTCACCGGAGCTCTCGACCTTGTCTTCGACGCCCGTCACGGCAAGCACGGTGCCAGAGGCAATCAGCGCGTCGACATCCGAACGGTTCGGAAAGAGCGCTTCAAGTTCCGCTTCGTTCAAACGGACCAGATCGGGCTTGAGGCCCATGAGGCCGCGCGCATAATCGCGCCTGATCTCAGAACGATTGACAAAGACCGGATCGATACTGACCGGCCGACCCGCGGCCTTAGCGGCCTCGATGGCAACGGGAATGGCTTCGCGCCGCGCTTCATCCAGTGTTCCCAGATTGATCAGCAGGGCGTCGGAGCTTGACGCGAAGCCGGCAATCTCCTCGCGCGAAATCGTCATGGAAGGGACGGCGCCGATAGCCAAAAGCACGTTTGCCGTGAAGGTCTGTGCCACCGCATTTGTTATGGCGTGGACACGGGGCGCTGATTTTCGAACCCGTTGAAGCAAGTCGAAAACAGTGTCTGCCGAAAGGGCCTGTGTGGACGCGGCAACGGTGAGGCTCATGCATCTCCTCCGAGAAACGGGCGTTTCAAATCGAAGGGATGAAAAGAAGGAGATCGGCCGACTGCCATCAAAATCTTCATCTCAAATCCCTCCGCCGGTATCAACCGGATCAGGTTCAAGGAGTTGGCCATTCGCCTCTCAGCCCGGTCGAAGATTGCCGGGCACCCCCATGAGATGCCTGCACTGCTAACAAGCCCGCTTCGCGAATGCAAGCCCTGAGCGAAACCACACCAGGTTTCGGCAATTGACTGAAGCCGTGAGATGCGCGATGTCCTTGGTCATTCCTTGAAGAGCAAAACGCCGGAGTGACGTATGGTTCCGTTTTTCGTGATGATCAAATGCCAGCTGGGCAAGACCTACCAGGTTGCCAATGCCATCGCCGACGCGGAAATCGCTTCAGAAGTCTATTCCACCAGCGGCGACTACGATCTTCTGGTAAAGTTCTACGTCGACGACGGTGCCGATATAGGTCACTTCGTCAACGAAAAGGTTCATCCGATCGGCGGAATTCAGGACACCAAAACGATTATTACATTCAAAGCCTTTTAGAGCTCCGCACCGCCGCACGACTGGAGGTCAACCATGCGATTTTTATCACTGGCGGCATGTGCCGTTAGCTTAGGCGTTTTGACGACTGCAGCATCCACCGGTGTGAATGCGCAAGGCATGCCACCTGAGCAGATCAAGCAGATTCTCGACGTGACAAAGGCAAACTGGGTGGCGTTCCGTGACTGGCAGGGACAGCAGCTGATCTACTTCACGCACCTGGAATCCTGGAAATGCGGAATCGACTATGTCTTTTACGGCCTGAACGGCGGACCGCTGGACCAGATGTGGGAGTTGGACGAATGTGATCCCGACAAGCCCAACGCGGTGCTGAAGGAAAAACCCTATATCGAGCTCCCGGCCGGATCGACCCAGTCCATCAGCGTTCAGCTGGTCTACCCTGACGGCACCAAGAGCCCGGTCGAGACGTTCGAGTACAAGCCGTAGAAGATCATCGGGAGCTTCGCTGTCGCTTGATGCGAACTGGCGGTTTCATCCTTCTTGCTCATTTGGCCTGGCTCGCGTTTTTCGAGTTTAGTGCGACTGGGCGCGAACGGAACGCCTCGTGACCCGGTTAAGCGCAGTGAAGAGCTGGGGGCTGCGCGTAGTACAGCATGTTGAAGAGAGAGATTGACCGGCAACAGGCCCTGCTCATTCCCTTCCGCTCTTGAAACGAGCAGGCCCCGAGCCTTCCTTCGGTCGCCCGAGGTGATGTCCTCGTACGCGCGATTGCCGTTATCCAAACGCATGCATACAAACCAGATCCGCTTGCCGAGTGGATGCTGAGCGGAGAACGAACAGGTTAGTGCAGTCTTCTTCGCACCTCCACGGCCATGAACCCGGGTCTCTGGCAAACAACAGGAAGTTCCTGGATCCGAGATAGCGGTTCGAGAAGTCCAGTCAGCAATTTTGCGCAACATGCAAGTTACGCACCCTTAGCGCACGATCACGCTGACAGTCTTATGTGTCCATGCCATAGAGCCTGCCCTCCTGCTCATCGAGCATTCTGGCGACTTCTTCGGGCGACATCGCTTCACGCTCGGCAATGGAGACTTCAAAGCCCTTGAGGCGCTTGTAGATAGACAAAAGCTCGATGATCGTCGACCACGAGTTCACCAGGTACTGGAACGAATTCGAAACCTGACCGAACGCCGTGAGGATCTGCTGCACGATGCCGTAGGTAATCGCACCGGCAACGATCGTGGGGACAAGGATGAAATAGGTGAACAGGTTATCCGCCTGAATGTAAAAACCTCGTGCCAGATTGAAATAGAGATAATGGAAATAAAGACGGAAATAGTTCTTCCGCACATTGCCGAACAGCTCTTTCAGCGTTGGCGGAGTTGCCCGATGTTCATGATCCTCGCCGTAGACGAGTTCCTTGCGGTACGCCGCCTCCACGCGCTGATTGTGGAACTCCAGACCGGGCAGCCGTATCCCCACAACGGCCAGTAGTAACGTGCCGAAAAGTGACCAGAGGATTGCGGCCGTGAAGAGCGGCGCGGGTATTTCTCCGACGATCGGCAAGGCGGTGACGTGAACGGACAAGGCAAAGAGCACCGGCAAGAAGGCGATGAGCGTCATCACGGCGTCGATCATCGAAACCCCGAGGCCTTCCATAATCGACGCAAAGCGCATCGTGTCTTCCTGAATACGCTGGGAGGCGCCTTCGATGTGACGCACGTTCTTCCACTTGGCGACGTAGTAGTCGTTCATCGCGGTGCGCCAGCGGAAGATATAGTGACTGACGAAAAACCTGTTTGCGACAAAGAGGGCCATCGAAAGACCCGCAATTTGCGCGAAAATGAACATCAGCGAATAAAAGTCGGCAGCGACAACGCCCTTGTCGCCCTCAAGCGCGTTTTGCAGCGTGTCACCGAAGGGCCGGCGCCAGTTGTTGATGGCAACGGAGACCTGAACGGAAAAGTAAGTGACGAAAATGATCAGGGACGAACCCCAAACCGACCAGATGTGCCATTTGTGATCCCTGGAGAAGTACCACCAGAAGCCACCGAAGGCCGCCGTAAACAGGGCGTAATAGGTGTAAAACCAGAGAAACTGGGGCGTAACAAAGAACCTCAGGTCAATAGGTGGAGGACCTTCAGGCGTTTTTCCAAATCCAAGCGTTTCGCCGAGGTCATTTGCAAACCCGTACCAAATGAGAACTGCGATCAGAGCCCAGATGGCGGCGGAGGAAAAGAACAGCTTTGGTGCTGGAAAGAAAGACCTGAACAAGGTTTGGAGCCTGCTGTCTGGTTGGAATGGATTACGCGTATGTGTCTGATACGCCAATTTGGGGCAACAAGATGCCGATTAAAACGATAAATTCAAACAAACCACAGACACGAAACTGAGAGCCCCGCCCGCAAGGCCAAACCAAATCTCGTGAATTTCAGCAAATTCTACTGTTACATCAACCGTTTTACAGCGGTCTTACCAGCGAATGCGAAGCTCAATTGGAAAAGGCGCCGGTTTGGGCGCCTTTTCGTTTCTTCTGGATCTCTTGCTACTTCGCCGCTTCAATCGCTTCCCAGACCCTGAGCGGTGTTGCCGGCATGTCGATGAGTTCGCTCACACCAGCACCATCCTTCAAAGCATTCTGGACGGCGTTCATGACCGCTGCGCAGCCGCCGATCGTTCCGGCCTCGCCTGCACCCTTGATGCCCATGGCATTGGTCGTGGACGGCACGTTGCGCGTCTCGAAATGGATGTCGGGAAGATCAGCTGCCCTCAGCAGGCGGTAGTCGAGGAGTGAAGCGGTCAGAAGCTGGCCGTCCTCGTCATAGATAGTTTGCTCACAAACCGCCTGGCTGACGGCGTTTGCGGCACCGCCAATCACCTGCCCTTCCAGAAGCAGCGGGTTCACCGTAACCCCGAAGTCGTCAACAATGACGTAGTTCAGGATTGCTATGTCTCCCGTGTCCGGATCGACTTCGAGTTCGCAGATATGCGTTCCGTTCGGATAGGTGGCTTCGTTCTGCCGCACCTCTTCGCGGGCAGATAGTGTTTCCCCGGCTCCGGCGACGATCTCGGCAAGCGTCACCTGCTGATCCGTTCCGACCACACGAACGACCCCGCTTTCCAGTTCGAGGTCTTCGATGCCTGCCTCCAGGCGGTCTGCAGCCAGCTCCTTGACTTTCTTGACAAGCGTATCGCTGGCGTCGCGGACCGAGGGCAGACCCAGCGGGATGGAACGGGATCCGCCGGTACCGCCGCCATTTTCGACGCGGTCGGTGTCCCCCTGAACCACGGCGACATCCTCGATCGTTACACCGAACTTCTCGGCAACCACCTGGCTGTAGGAGGTCGCATGTCCCTGCCCGTTCGTCTGGGTACCGATCAAAAGCGTCAGATTGCCGTCTTGGTTAAGTTCAAGCGTGGCTTCCTCACCGCCGGGAAACGCGCACGCCTCGATGTAGCAGCAGAGGCCAATCCCCCGGAACTTGCCGGCCCCGGCACTCTCCGCCTGGCGGTTCTTGAACCCTGCCCAATCTGCAACTTCAAGGGCCTTGTCCAGATGTCCGACATATTCACCGGTGTCGTACATACGGCCGGTTTGCGTGGTGTAAGGCAATTGGTCGGATCTGATGAAATTTCGCTTTCGAATCTCGACGGGTCCGAGTCCCGTTTCCTCTCCTGCCTTGTCCATCAGCCTTTCAATGAGATAGGCGGCTTCGGGACGCCCTGCGCCGCGAAAAGCATCCGTTGGAACGGTGTGCATATAGACACCGTCGGTTTTCGCGAACACGGCGGGAATGTCATAAAGTCCAGACGACATCGCCGTTCCCACCCAGGGAATGAATGGCGCGAACTGGCTGAGGTAAGCGCCCATCGCCGCCTTCACGTCCACTTTGAGGCCGAGGATCCGGTGATCCTTGTCGAGCGCCAGCTCCGCACGGCTGAGATTGTCCCGCCCGTGCGCGTCGGTGATGAAATGCTCCATCCGTTCGCCGCTCCAGCGAACAGGCTTTCCGATCCGCTCCGCAGCGATCATCAGCAGCGGATATTCCCTGTAGCAGAACGCTTTCGTGCCGAAACCGCCGCCGACTTCCGGCGTGATCACCTGCACCTGTTCCTTCTCCAAACCGAGAACCTTGCAGATCACGTCCCGCATGCCATGTCCGCCCTGGGTTCCCAGGGTCAGCTTGAAACGACCGGTTTCCGCGTTTAGTTCCGCGACGCAACCACGCAGTTCCATGTAGTTGGCGACAATCCGGTTGTTGACGATATCAATTGAAACGGTTTTTTCGGCGTCCGAGAAAGCCCTTTCGGTCTTGACCTCATTGCCATGGCCAAACGTAAAGGCAATGTTGGAGCCGTGTTCCGGCCAGACCTTGACTGCGTCAGGGGCAAGCGCCTCTTCAATGCCGACCACAACGTCGAGCGGCTCATAGTCCACCTCAACCATTTCCGCAGCGTTTCGGGCCGTGTTGAGATCGTCTGCCACAACAAATGCAATCGCATCACCGACAAAACGAACTTCGTCCTCACACAACAGCTGATGCGGCGGCTGCCAGAAATCCGACCCGTCGATCTGCTTCAGCCGCGCCATCATCGGCAGGACCTTGCCCGAAACGTCGGCGCCGGTCAGAACAAGACGGACACCGTCCATTGCCCGAATGTCGTCGGCGTTTTCGACGCGGATCTTGGCATGCGCCATGGCCGAGCGCACGACATAGCCATGCAGGCAGCCGTCCGGTTGGTAGTCAGCGGTATAAATGCCCTCGCCGACAATGAGCGGTTCGTCTTCTTTCCGGCGCAAAGGCGCGCCGACACCGAATTTCGGAGTGACCATCTGGTTCATATATCTGGACCTGTGTTTGGGAGGACTTCCCTGGAAATCAGAAAACCTAAGACCTTGGGTCCGATCTTGGATAGGGCCCAATCGCTACCCTGACCAGTGGGGCTGTTGCCATCGATGCCACCGGACAGACGCGCTGCTTAAGCGAAATATAGCTGGTTCCCTAGATAAGGCAAACATCGCGGCAGCAGCTTTCATTCGCAGCGAAAACCGCATAGCCTACGGTCCCGACACCAATATCAAGTCTGAACGAATTCCCCCAAGCACCGGTTTGCCAGCGTGTGCCCCGTGTTCGTTCGCCCCAGGAAACACATGGATAAGCCCCCCAAAGAGCAGGCGCGCAACGATGCGTCCCATGCGACAGGAACGCATTCCGCAAATTTCGTCGAGCGCAAGATAACCGCCATGACGGCCAACTTGCCGTCCAACACCATCGGTGCCCTCTGGGTCTTGCTGGCAGCATTCGGCTTTTCCATCATGGTCACGCTTATCAAGTTTGTCGGGCAGGATCTGAGTGTCTTTCAGATACTCGTGGTTCGCCAGGCTGTGATGCTGGTCATCGTCGCCCCGACAATCTTCCGCGGCCTTCCCAGCTCGCTGGCGACAAAACGCCCCGAACTGCAGCTCGCACGCGTGCTCCTTGCATCAACAGCCATGCTGTGCGGCTTCACGGCGTTCATACATTTGCCCCTGGCAGATGCGACCGCCATCAGCTTCTCCAGAACCTTCTTCATCACGATTTTTGCCATTTGGTTGTTGGGCGAAACGGTCGGCGTCCATCGCTGGGGCGCGACCATCATCGGATTTCTGGGTGTCCTTCTCATGCTGCGTCCCGACGCGGAGGGTTTTATCGACCTTTATGCCCTGCTCGCGATTGCCGGCGCGGCAGGGGCCGGCATGGTCATGATCGTCGTACGCATTTTGACCAGAACCGACCCGCCGGTGACAATCCTGACCTATCAGGCTCTGGGTGTCGGGCTGATCATGCTGATACCGGCTATCCTGACATGGCAGGCACCGACCTTGCATCAATGGGGTCTTCTGATCCTGGTCGGGATTGTTTCCTGGGCGGCCCAGCTTGCAAACATCAAGGGGTTCAAGGCAGGAGAGGCAACGGCTATCGCATCGCTCGACTACACCAGGTTGCTCTATGCGACAGTGTTCGGCGCCCTTATCTTCAGCCATTGGCCGAGGGCTGAAACGCTGGCAGGTGCCGCAATCATCATCGCGGCCTCGATCTACACGGTCCGCCGCGAAGCCAAGCGAGGACGTGAGCTGGCGCGCGCCGCGGAAGGGCGCAGCGACTCACACTGAGGCAACGCTTCGAAACGATTGCGCCGCTCGCCGCGTGACACACATCGGTGTCACCCCGGCCAAACGCGAGCGCCGCGCCGGGGCCCACTCTCACTCCCTGCTTGTCGAAGGGATTGAGCCAGCTGGCTCATACTGCCCGCAAACCGGCAGCCTCTGGAAACGAGTAGGCCCCGGATCTCCGCTGCGCTCCGTCCGGGGTGACATTCAAGTTCCGCATCGCCTAATTCTTGCGCCTCCCCGGCCCTGAGCCGGAGCCAGCCGCAACACCGCGTTCGTCCCAGATCACATCCTGGATGGCACACAATATGCCGCACACATCAGTGTCACCCCGGCCAAGCGCGAGCGCCGCGCCGGGGCCCACTCACTTTCCTGCTTGTCGAAGGGATCGAGCCAGCTGGCTCATACTGCCCGCAAACCGGCAGTCTCTGGAAACGAGTAGGCCCCGGATCTCCACGTCGCTCCGTCCGGGGTGACATTCAAATTCCGCATCGCCTGATTCTTGCGCCGCCCCGGCCCTGAGCCAGGGTCCGCTTGACGATGTCCCCCGGTTCATATCCTGGATGGCAACGAAACGGGTTTTTTCATGCGTTCTCGGTCTGGGCCTGCGACCGCTTCTGAGCCTCTTCCTCGACCAGTTCCTTTTTGGAAAGCTTACCGACCATGGTCTTGGGAAGTTCATTTCGAAACTCGAATTCACGAGGCATTTCAATAGGTGACAGATGTTCTTTGAGAAACAACTTCATCTCTTCGCCAGAAAGGGAATATCCCTCCTTGAGCTTAATGAAGGCTTTGGGTGACTGCCCGCGGTATTCGTCCGGAATAGCGATCACGATTGTCTCGTCGACAGCTTCGTTCTGGTAGATTGCTTCTTCGACGACGCGTGGATAGACATTGAAACCGGAACAAAGGATCAGGTCCTTGATCCGGTCCACCAGATAGATGAACCCATCTGCGTCCCGATAGCCGACGTCGCCCGTGTGCAGGTAGCCGTCTTCGGTGATTGTATCGGCGGTCGCATCGTCGCGTTTCCAGTAGCCTTTCATGATCTGCGGACCATGCAGCATCAGCTCGCCCTTCTCACCTTCTGCGACTTCCGTTTCCTTGTCTTCAATGCTCACGAAGCGCGCCGTGGTTCCCGGCACAAGGCGGCCGATGGACCCGGCGCGCCGGTTTTCATCGAGCGGATTGACAGCAGCAACCGGCGACGATTCCGTCAGTCCGTATCCCTCAACGAGAATGCAGCCCGTCAGCTTCTCGAAACTTTCCTTGACCTCGACCGGAAGTGGCGCCCCGCCTGAAATGCACAGCGTGATGCTCGACAAGTCGTAGTCCTTGGTCAGAGGCGAGTTGTTTATAGCCGTGTAGATCGTCGGAACGCCCGGGAACAGGGTCACTTGCTTGCGTTTTATCGTGTCCAGCAGCGTCTTCAGCTCAAAACGCGGTTGCAGCACCATCTCGGCGCCCAGAATGATCGACAGGTTTTGCCCAACCGTCATGGCGAAGACATGAAAGAACGGCAGCACGCAGAGCATCTTTTCTTCGCCGAGACGCGCCTTTTCGAAAACGCAGCGCATCTGCTCGATATTGGCTGACAGGTTCTTGTGGGTCAGCATCGCCCCTTTGGGCACGCCAGTCGTGCCGCCGGTGTATTGCAGGACGGCAATGTCGTTTTCCACGTCGATCTCAGCCGGTTTCGGTTGCGCACCGTTGACCTGCAAGTCATCGAACCAGACATGTGCGTCATCACGCGGAATTGTGGCCAGTTCTTTGCGTTTGAAGAGGCTGAACAGGATCTTTTTCACCGTCGGCAGGCAAAAGGTCATCGGGCAGACGATGATCTTGTCCAGGATTTTCTCTTTCCGGACGTCTTCGACCTTGTCGTAGATCACCTTGAGATCCATCGTCACCATGATGCGCACATCCGCATCGCGTGCCTGGAACGCAATTTCACGCTCTACATAGAGCGGATTGAAATTGGCGACGGTGCCGCCTGCCTTCAAAATCGCAAAATAGAAGATCGTATAATAAGGCGTGTTCGGCAGGCATAATCCGACATTCACGCCCGGCCCAACGCCCATCGCCTGAAGCCCGGCGGCGGTGCTGTCCACGAGCTCGCCCAGCTCTGCATATGTCCAGACCTTGCCCATGAAATCGGCGGCAGGCCTGTCACCGAATTGCGCAACGGTTGCCTCAAGATACTTGTGTACCGGACGGGGCTCAAAGGCCGCGTTCCACTCCTCCGCAGTCGTCATAACGTTCTCCAACGCGTTCTTTTCGCATCAAGCCGCCAGCCGTCTTCCAATGAAGCCTGCCATGCGGCGCGCCTTTCAGCCGAACTCCTCGCTGCCGGCGTAAGGCGCAATGAATGCGTCACCTCTCTGGGTCCTTTTGACATGACGCAACCTTCCGTTCACGTCAACTCGCTACGTAACGACACCCTTTCGTTTTTTTTGTGATCGGGATCCATCATTTGTAGATAAGTCCACAGGCATCGATCGCAATACCAACGGAGATTCAAAAACTTATCAAAAAACGTGACAGGTTTTACCAGCTTACCGTTTCGGCCAGGTCCAGCGGGGGGGATCAACGCCGTCGACAACCGTTTCTCCGAGTTCCTTGCGCAATTCATAGCGAACGCACCCAGCCTCGCAAGCAAGCGTTTCAACGAGTTCAGCCGCATGAGAGACAACAACAACCTGGGTCTTTTCGGCTGCGGTGGCGACAAGCCTGGCAAGCGGTTGGAGAAGCGCCGGATGAAGGCTGGTTTCCGGTTCGTTGAGGACCACAAGGGGAGCCGGACGCGGCGACAGCAAGGCTGCGGTCAACAACAGATAGCGCAAGGTTCCATCCGACAATTCGCTCGTGCGAAGCGGCCGAAGCAGGCCTTTCTGCTTCATAAGGAGTTCAAAATACCCGTCATTGACGGTGACTTCAATGGAAGCGCCCGGAAAGGCATCATCGATCGCCTCGGCAAGCGCAATCTCGTCGCCGATCTCCAGGATCGTCTGCAACGCCGCAGCCAGATCGCCGCCATCGGCACTCAGGACCGGGGTCCTGGTCCCGATTTTCGGAAATCGGGCGGGCGCGTTCCGGTCGGTTCTGAGGTGATCGTAAAATCGCCAGGCGCGCATCCGCTCTCGCATCACCAGCAACTCAAGTCCGTCCTTCGGATCAGCCGCGTGCGTCATCATGCTGTCGAAGCGAGCGAGGTTCTGGTAGACAGGCACCCGCTGTCCCTGATTGTTCAATACCCGCGCGGTTGGTCCGTTCCGGCCGGCAATCTCGTTCGAGCGCGACAGGGCCTCCCCCGCCCACAACGCTTCTGCCTTGATTTCCGGATCCATCGAGAACAACGACCGTCCGGCATCGGCTGGCAGGCCAAGGTCAATCGCGTAGCCGTAGTCTTCATCCGCAAAGCCCAGTTTCAGACTGATGACGTTCTTGCGCACCGTGCCCTGAACGGGCACTTCACCCCGCTTCATGCCACGCGAAAACGCTTCGGGTCCCGCCCAGAGCGTCGATTGCAGTCCACCCTCGGCGGCCAGCGAAGCAATCGCCTGCCCTTGCGCGACTTCCGCCAACAATCGGATCGACCTGTAAAGACTGGATTTGCCGCTGCCATTTGCGCCGGTCACCAGCGTGATGCGGTCAAGCGGCATGACGATGTCGCGCAGGGAGCGGTATCCGGAAACGGCAAGGGTCAGGATCATGGGTTCAAAGACCGGATTAAACTGTTGGTCAACTTTGGCGCGATAGGTTGCAAAGAGCACACCACGCTCGGAGTTGGAAGTGTATCAAGCCAATGAAGAAGCTGAAGACGGTCATGCGCTCAGGCTCGCAATCCTTGTTATTGTTTTGACTGCGGTCGGATTCTCGCTATGGCTCCACACCGATACAGCGATCAAATACTGGCTTCTAAATAGGTATGGCGCAACCTCACAGGCAATAGTGGTCGCGGTCCATAGACCCAACAGCCCTGAGGACTTGTTTCAGCGCGCGCGCTCAGCGACCCGAAACCAGAAAAACGCACTCAAAAACCGGGAAACCTGGCTTTTCGGCGACGCAGTCGCCCTGTCGTTCAGGGACGAGTATGGCACTGTGCACCGCGTCGGTTTCTTGTTGCCGAGAAGCCTGGATGGAACACCCATATCCGAAACCTTCACGATTGCCTATCTTCCACAAAGACCAGGAATTGCCTATCCGCTTGAGCATCTTGAGGATCTGAATTTTGATGCGCGCGTCGCGTTTTGGTCGGTCGTCATTGGAGTATTTGCACTGATTTTGTTGTTCGGCGCCATTCGCAGATGGCGTGAGTTTCGCTCGAAAGCGCGCTTCTATTGAACTGCTAGGGTCAGAACCCGAGCTGCATAGCGTTCGGTGAAGCCCGTGGACTTCGAGGTCGGTTCCGTGCTTGTTTTGACCAATCCTTTTTCCGGTGATCAGTCCATGTTTAACCCGAAGGAAGCGGCCGAAGACAGTCATGCACTCAATCTTGCGATCCTGTTTTTCGCGGGATTTGCATGCCTCGTGGCTGTCTACTTCCATTACGACAGCGGGCTCAAGTACTGGTTGCTTCGATATTTCGGCGAAGAGACGCCGGCAACGGTCCTGAGTGTTCAGGAAGCCAACGGCGAAAAACTGACCCTTCAACAAGCGCTGCACAAGTCCCCGCGCGAAACGTTGAAGAACAGCACCCACTACTTCACCCACGGAACGATCTTCGTCGAGATTATCACTCCCTCGAACACCTTTCAGGTGTTGTCTTTCCGGGTTCCCGAAGAATGGCTCGCAGACCTCGAAAACGACCGGCTATCCGTCACCTTTCTCACCTCCAATCCGAAGATTGCCCATCCGACTGACCTGCTTGGCAACTTTTCGTTCGATGGACGTTTACTTGTGTGGTCACTCATCGGCACCCTGGTCATTTTGTTCCTTGCAGTCAGATCCGCGCGCAAATGGTCGAATTTCCGCAACGGCTTACGCCGCTATTGAGTGTGGTCGGATCTTGTCGAGGGCCTTTTTTTAAGAATACGGAGACGCGCATAGGGTTGGCTTTCTTTTGCCACGGCGCTTGGACGGAAAGCCCGTTTCTGAAACTTTCACGATTGCGTACTTGCCGCCAAAACTTGGAATTGCCTATCCGCTAAAGCATCAGGAGGACCTGCGTCTCGAGGCCAGGATCACGTTCTGGTCAGCGATCATAGCGTTCCTCTCGATAGTCTGGCTGTTCTCGGTCGCCAATGGCTGGCACAGATACAGAAATGAAATGAAATCTTACTGACACAAGTCAGAAGCACTCAAACTTGGATCTTGCGAATCACACACCCAGAAATACAATCACAGGACACTTAATCAGGATTAAGCAACCTATATGGAAACTGTACAGCCTAAGAGCCGAGACCCTAAAGAAACAGTTGAAGACGGCTATGCGCTAAATCTTGCGATCCTGTTTATCGTCGGTTGTGCAACGGTGTTTTCAATATATCTTTATCACAATAATGGAGCGAAATACTGGTTGCTGAACGCGTTCGGCAAGGTCTCCTCAGGAACCGTTTTGACCGCGACCCAAGCTGCCTACGAGGCAAATGATCCTGACAATTACGAAAAGAACGTAGACTTGTGGACCAGCGCCTACGTCATGGTTGTCAGATTTACGCCGGAGGGTGGCACACCGCAAATCCTCAGCTTCAAAAAGCCTCAAGACATTATGGGCGGTCAAATCGGCAGCGAGATGGAAATTTCCTATTTCCCCCTGAATCCCAAGATTGGCCATCCGGCAAAGTATGTTCCGAATTTGAGGCTGGACGGCTACGTCCTGCTCGGGTCAATCTTCGCCGGATTGATTGCGATTTTGCTCAGCGTACGGGGCGTGCGCAGGTGGGCCCGATTCCGAAAGAAAATGCGCCGATATTAAAGTCGATTGGTTTCATTCGATTTGGCAGGAGGACCCACACATCCTGCTCTCAGCCGCCCTGATCCACCAGCTCGAACTTGTCGACATCAAAGACACCCAGGTCGGTGATTTTCAGATGCGGAATGACCGGCAGCGGCAGGAACGCAACCTGCAGGAAAGGCTCCTCAAGCGTGCATTCCAGCGACTTGGCCGCCGCCCGCAAGGTTTCGAGATCTTCCCTGACGGTTTCAAATGGCTCCAGGCTCATCAGGCCGGCAAGCGGCAAAGCGAGCTGCGCCAGGACACCATCGCTGTCGGCAACCGTGAAGCCGCCGTTCATTGCAATGACGCGGTTGACTGCGAGCGCCATCGCCGTTTCATCAGCGCCGACAACACAAATGTTGTGGCTGTCATGGCTGACGGAACTTGCAATCGCGCCGCGTTTCATACCGAAGCCATGCACGAACCCCCGGCCGATGTTCCCGACACCCTTGTGCCGCTCCACGACGGAGACTTTCAAAATGTCTTGCTCAAGATCGACAAGCGTCTTGCCGCCGGCGACCGGAAGGCTCTTCACCAGATGTTCGGTAATGATCTTCCCCGGCATGACCCCGATTACGGAGGTTTCGTTGTTGCGCGCTGCAACGTCGAAATCCGCCGCGGTCACGGCGTCCAGATTTACGCTCGTCAGGCCGACCGGTGCGACCGTCCCGCGTCCGGCAAACGCCTCGTCGCCTGCAACAACACCGCCGCTGATGACCTGTGCGACCCTGCAATCTTCGAAATCCCTCAAAAGAGCGATATCCGCCCGTTTGCCGGGTGCAATCACACCGCGGTCCTTCAGACCGAAGGCATTGGCCGCCGACCAGCTCGCAGACCGGTAAGCATCGAGCGGACGCACACCGCCTGCGATCAGACGCCGGATCATGCTGTCGAGATGGCCCTCCTCGGCGATATCGAGCGGGTTCCGGTCATCCGTACAAAGCGCGACAAAGGCAGACACTTCCGGCGTCAGAATTGGCAATAGCGCTTCAAGATCCTTCGAAACAGAGCCCTCACGGATCAGGATCGTCATGCCCTTGGCAAGCTTTTCCAGCGCTTCGTCCGCCGTTGTCGCCTCGTGGTCGGTCTGTATCCCGGCGGCAAGATAGCCGTTCAGTTTCTGGCCGAGCAGCAAGGGTGCATGACCGTCAATGTGCCCACCCTGGAATGCGGCCAGTTTGGCGAGCACATCGGGGTCCCGCGCAAGTACGCCTGGAAAATTCATGAATTCCGCCAGACCGATCACCTTGGGATGGTCCCTGAACGGCAAAAGATCTTCCACTTCCAGACGGGCTCCGGCCGTTTCGAATGTCGTGGCCGGAACGCAGGACGACAGGTTGACCCTTACATCCATCACCGTCTGGAGCGAGCAATCAAGGAAGTACCTGATCCCCTCGGCTCCAAGCACGTTGGCGATTTCATGCGGATCACAAATAGCTGTCGTGACACCATGCGGCAGAACACAACGGTCGAACTCGAAAGGCGTCACGAGAGACGATTCAATGTGAAGATGCGTATCGATAAAGCCCGGAACCGCTGTCAGGCCCGCCCCGTCGATCGTGTCAGACCCGGCGTATTTGCCATACGTTCCGACGATACGGTCGCCGACGATTGCAATATCGGTCTCACTGCTGCTGCCGTCCAGGACGTTGAAAAGCCGGACATTCTTGATAACCAGGTCCGCCGGCTCCTCGCCTGACCCGGCCGCGATTGCCCGCGCAAGAAACTTTTCGTCATGGTTGACCGGCATCACATATCTCTCCGAATCCGTGTCGCGCCTAGACAATACGACACCTGCTGCCTGCGGCAATGCCAAGCGAGCGGGAAAACGAATGCCGGTCCACTGGCTCGCTGATCGGTGAAAAAAATGGCGCACTTATTCGGCGTATTTCCCGATACCCACCTGCCGTTGCGGAATTTTTCTGATATCTTGTTTTCCGGAATACCTCATATCCGTCAGCCCACTACGGCGAGACGAGATCGAATTCTTGCGGTGCAAAACAATTATGGTTTGACAGAACCGATTTGCCGGAGAATAATTTCATCAAAATTAATTATTATGAAGCTGCCCGTTAAAAACGAGGTGGACGTCTGTTGGAGGAGCGAGGAAGGTGGTGGAGACCCGCACATCCGGACGAGGCTCGAATTCCGCGCAATTGCGTCGGTACAACGAGCGCATTGTTCTGCAGATCCTGAGGCGCGCCGGCGAAGCCTCCAAGGCGGATCTGGCCCGGGCTGTGCAGCTGACAAATGCGGCCATTGGCGCCATCATCCAGGACTTGATCGAGGAAGGTCTCATCTTCGAGGCGGGCAAGCGTCACGACGGCAGCAGGGGCCAGCCCGCGACCATCTTGAAACTCGCACCCGACGGCGCCTATTCGTTCGGTGTTCGTCTTGACCGGACGAATATGGAAACCGTGCTGATGGACTTTTCCGGTCAGATCATTGACCGGCGAATTCATGACATGATCCTGCCTGCGCCTGAACAGGCCCTGGCGATTCTGGTTGAGGACCTGAAGAGCCTGCGGGGCCGGCTCGGACAGGACAAGCAGGCCCGGATCACCGGGATCGGCCTTGCTCAACCCTTCAATCTGGGTGCCTGGCTTCATGAGCTCGGCCTGCCGACGGCAGACTTCAAGAAATGGGACGATTTCGATCTGGTAGCGGCGCTCGAAGCAGCGCTGAAACTCCCGGTTTTCAGCGACAACGATGGCACTGCCGCTGCGGTTGCCGAATTGTTTTATGGCCATGGCCGGCAGAACGACGATTTCCTTTACATGTTCCTGGGCCCGGCCATCGGTGGCGGCCTGGTCATCAAGGGGGACGTCATCCGTGGCATGTCGGGGAACGCAGGCGACGTTGCCATGCTGCCGGTGCCGCCAAGCAGATTGCCGACAGCGCCCAAACCGAAACAGGTGTGGGATCTGTTGTTGACGCGTGCCTCGCTGGTCGCCCTTGCGAGGCATATGGCGCCGAACAACTTCGCCGAACTCAGCCGCTCCGATCTTCAGGCAGCCGTTGAGGCGAACTACGACAAGTATCAGGAATGGCTGGAAGACTGCGCGGCGGCGCTAGGACTCGCCATCAGGTCCGCCTACGCACTTCTGGACGTCTCGCTGGTCGTGATCGACGGCGACCTGAAGGGCTCCTTTCCGGACACGTTCCGGGAGGTGCTGAAGTCGGCCGTGGAAGACGCCGCTCCCGAGGAGCGCCATTCACCAGACATCAAGATCGGGAGTTTCGGACACGACGCCGGGGCGATCGGTGCGGCAAGTCTGCCGCAATTTTTCAACTTCTCGCCAAGAGCAACAATATTGACCGGTGGGAAGGACAAGGGACCCGCAGGGGCTGGCAGCTCGGAAGACCGCTCCAGCTTTCCCGCGAGGGCAGCACGGTTGGGGTCTCATCTGGCCACACCCAACCGTTCCGAATAAACGAGGCCAGGGAGGGTAAAAATAAATGATCCGTAAACTACTTGCGACTGGTTCAGTCCTTGCCGCCATGGCGGCAGCTCCGGCAGCTGCTGCCGACATTTCGGCCTGCCTGATCACCAAGACGGACACCAACCCGTTCTTCGTGAAAATGAAGGAAGGTGCGACGGCCAAGGCAGAAGAGCTCGGCATCGAACTGAAGTCCTTCGCCGGTAAGGTTGACGGCGACCATGAAACCCAGGTTGCCGCGATCGAAACCTGCATTGCCGATGGTGCGAAAGGCATCCTCTTGACGGCGTCCGACACGTCCTCGATCGTGCCGGCCGTTGAACAGGCGCGCGAAAACGGCCTCCTCGTCATCGCGCTCGACACCCCGCTGAGCCCGATCGACGCCGCGGATGCGACCTTTGCAACCGACAACTTCCTGGCCGGCGAACTGATCGGCAAGTGGGCAGCCGGTGCGCTTGGCGACAAGGCGGCCGACGCGAAGATCGGCATGCTCGATCTTGCGATCAGCCAGCCGACCGTCGGCGTTCTGCGTGACCAGGGTTTCTTGCAGGGCTTCGGCATCGATCTTGGCGATCCCAACAAATGGGGCGATGAAACCGATTCGCGCATCGTCGGCAACGACGTGACACAGGGCAACGAAGAAGGCGGCCGCCGTGCCATGGAGAACCTTCTTGCCAAAGACCCGATGATCAATGTCGTTTACACGATCAACGAACCGGCCGCTGCAGGCGCATATGAAGCGCTGAAGGCAATCGGACGTGAAAACGACGTTCTGATCGTCTCGGTGGATGGCGGTTGCCCTGGCGTGCAGAACGTGAAGGACGGCGTCATCGGTGCCACATCGCAGCAGTATCCGTTGCTGATGGCCTCTTTGGGCATTGAAGCCATCAAGAAGTGGGCCGACGATGGCTCCAAGCCTGAAAATACACCGGGCAAGGACTTCTTTGACACCGGCGTGGCTCTCGTCACGGACCAGCCGGTTGACGGTGTTGAGTCCATCGACACGGCAAAGGGAACTGAGCTCTGCTGGGGCTAAGGTGACCGACTGTCCGGGGGGCATCCTGTATGCCTCCCGGGTTCTTCAAGAAATGGATCACAACCGACGAGCAGTGGGCGATCGCACGACTGATCGATCTGCCGCGAAGGGGGAAAGATGTCTCAAACAAAGGACGGGACTGAGAACTTCGAATCTGCAGCAAACAGATCGGACTCAGTTGCCGAGTTCGAAGACCACCGCCGTGGGGTCCTTGGCCAGGTGCAGCACACCCTGCACGCCAATCCGTCACTGGTGCCCTTGATAGTTCTGATCGTTGCAATCGCCGTTTTCGGCCTGTTGCTGGGGTCCAAATTCTTCTCTCCATTTGCCATGACGCTGATCCTGCAGCAGGTTCAGATCGTCGGCATCGTTGCGGCCGCGCAGAGCCTGATCATTCTGACGGCTGGGATCGACCTTAGCGTTGGTGCCATCATGGTCTTTTCCTCCGTGATCATGGGACAGTTTACGTTCCGATACGGCATTCCGGCCCCCGTCGCCGTTGCCTGCGGCCTTGCGGCCGGCACCATGATCGGGGCACTCAACGGCTGGCTCGTCAGCCGGGTCAAGCTTCCACCATTCATCGTTACCCTAGGCATGTGGCAGATCGTGCTGGCGACGAACTTCCTGTATTCGGCCAACGAAACCATCCGTTCGCAGGAAATCGAAGCCAACGCTCCCTTCCTTCAGTTCTTTGGCACGAAGTTCAATATCGGCGGTGCGGTGTTCACGGTCGGCGTGATCTTCATGCTCGTCCTCATCCTGGTGCTTGCCTACGCGCTCCGGCACACGGCCTGGGGGCGCCATGTCTATGCGGTTGGGGACGATCCGGAAGCGGCCGGGCTGTCGGGGGTCAACGTCCACCGAACCCTGATGTCCGTCTATATGCTGTCCGGCCTGATCTGCGCCTTCGCCGGCTGGGCCCTGATCGGGCGCATCGGGTCGGTGTCGCCGACATCGGGGCAGCTCGCGAACATTGAAAGCATCACCGCGGTGGTGATCGGCGGCATCTCGCTTTTCGGCGGGCGCGGGTCGATCCTCGGCTCCTTGTTCGGAGCACTTATCGTCGGCGTCTTTACTCTAGGACTGAGGCTTCTGGGCGCAGACGCTCAGTGGACCTTCCTCCTCATCGGCCTTCTCATCATCGCTGCCGTGGCAGCCGACCAGTGGATCAGAAAGGTATCGGCATAATGTCTGATAATGTTCCCATTGTAGAGGGCCGCGGCATCGTCAAACGCTACGGCCATGTCACCGCCATCGATCATTCCGATTTCGAGCTGCGCAACGGCGAAATCCTGGCGGTCATCGGAGACAACGGCGCTGGAAAATCTTCGATCGTCAAGGCGATCTGCGGCGCAACGATACCCGACGAGGGCGAAATCCTGATCGACGGCAAGAAGGTCAATTTCACGTCACCGACTGAGGCGCGGGATATGGGGATTGAGATCGTCTACCAGACCCTCGCCATGTCGCCCGCCCTGTCGATCGCGGACAACATGTTCATGGGGCGCGAAATCCGCAAATCCGGGTTCATGGGCAAATTTCTGCGGCAGCTCGACCGGCCTGCCATGGAAAAGTTCGCCCGCGAAAAGCTCACCGAGCTTGGACTGATGACCGTTCAATCGATCAACCAGACGGTTGAGACGCTGTCAGGCGGACAGAGACAAGGTGTTGCAGTGGCAAGGGCGGCAGCGTTTGCAACGAAGTTCATCATCATGGACGAGCCAACGGCAGCCCTTGGTGTCAAGGAAAGCCGGCGGGTTCTCGAACTGATCCTGGACGTGAAGTCGCGCGGTATCCCGATCATCCTGATCAGCCACAACATGCCGCATGTCTTCGAGGTCGCGGACCGGATCCACATCCATCGTCTCGGCAAACGGCTTTGCACCGTCAAACCTGGCGACTGCTCGATGTCCGATGCGGTGGCCCTGATGACCGGCGCCATGGAACCGCCCAAAGAGGTCGCGGCTTGACGGTCGTACCAACACTTTTCGAACGGTGGCCCGGCTCGCCCGGGTCACCTTTTTGAGGAATGAACAGTCTGGACTGTCTATGTTTTTGATCTGTGGTGAAGCTCTTTTCGACCTTTTCGGCGAAGCTGGTGCCGAAGACAGCGTTTCCTATGATGCCAGGATCGGCGGTTCGCCGTTCAATGTGGCCATGGGACTGGCGCGTTTGGGCGAAGATTCGGCCTTTTTCGGAGGGATTTCAACAGATGCCCTCGGTGAGAGACTGATCGAAAAGTTTCGCAAGGAAGGCGTCTCTGACCGTTACGCACTGCGAACAGATTATCTGACCACGCTGAGCCTCGTTCAAAAGGACGCACACGGACATCCGGCTTATACGTTTTATGGTGCAAGCGCCGCTGATCGCATGGTCACCACTGACGATCTTCCGGCGTTTCATAAAGCCCCTCTTTATCTGCACGTCGGCTCATATACGGCGCTGGTCGAACCTGTCGCTGGCGCTCTTAAGGCGCTGATCGCCCGTGAACGCGCTCACACGCTCATATCCTTCGACCCGAACATTCGTCCGACGGTAGAACCCGACATGGATTTGTGGCGCAGGAACACGGAAGGTCTTGTACCGTCCACAGACGTCATCAAGGTCAGTGACGAAGACCTGGAGCTGATCGCCCCGGAAGAAGAGATCGCGGCGATTGCCCGGCGCTGGCTTTCAAACGGGCCTGGCCTTGTCATCGTCACGCGCGGCGGCGACGGCGCGACGGTGTTTGCGACGGGGTTCGAAATTGACTGCCCTGGTGTAAAGGTGGAGGTTGAAGACACGGTCGGCGCTGGCGATACCTTTCAGGCTGCCCTGCTCTGCGGCTTGAAAACGCTTGGCGCAGTCGATAGGTCATCACTCGCAGCGCTTGAGGAGCAGCAGGTTCGGCACCTCGTTGAATTCGCAGTCCAGGCGGCTGCAATCACGTGCTCGCGCCGCGGTGCCAACCTGCCGCGCATGGCCGAGCTGGAAAAAGAATGGTCAGCCCTCAAATGAGGGGCTGACAATTGAATTAAATCGATTTAAAAGACCCTCGAAACATGCTGCACCGCAACAGTCCGGTGCACGATCAAGCTGTTGGAAGGATTTTCTCATGGCGGTACGCGTCATTGAAGTTCAGGAATTCGACCTGGTGGTCTTCGGAGCGTCTGGCGATCTGGCGCATCGAAAGCTTCTTCCCGCCCTCTACCACCGCGATGCGGACGGACAGATGCCGGAAAACGCACGCATCATCTGCAGTGCCCGCCGTGACTACACCGACGACGACTACCGGAACTGGGCGAAAAAAGCCCTCCAGGAACACGTCAAGGATCTGGACGATGCGCATCTGGCCCAGTTCCTGAAACGCCTGCGTTACGTCAAGATCGACATCGCGACGTCGGCCGGCTTCGAAGACCTCAAGGCCGTCCTTGAAGAACGCGAGGACGTCATTCGCGCTTTCTACCTGGCCGTCGGGCCGGATCTCTTCGGGACGATCTGCGAAAATCTCGGCCGGGTCGGCGTTGTGAACGACTATTCCCGCGTGGTCATGGAAAAGCCGGTCGGCAAGGACGGCGCGTCCGCAAAAGCCCTGAACGACACCGTCGGTGCTGTTTTCAAGGAAGAGCAGATCTTCCGTATCGATCACTATCTTGGCAAGGAAACCGTACAGAACCTCATGGCTCTGCGCTTTGCAAACGCGCTGTTCGAGCCCCTGTGGAACGCGGCTCACATCGATCATGTCCAGATAACGGTGGCCGAGTCCCTGGGTGTCGGTGGACGCGCAGGGTACTACGACACGGCCGGTGCGCTCCGGGATATGGTCCAGAACCATATTCTGCAGCTCCTTTGCCTTGTGGCAATGGAACCGCCTGAATCCATGAATGCCGACAGCGTTCGGGACGAGAAGCTGAAAGTGCTCAAGGCCCTCTCCCCCGTCGACGCGCAGAATGCGGACAAACTTACGGTGCGCGGCCAGTATCGCGCCGGAGCGTCGGCCGGTGGCGCTGTTCCGGGATATCTGGAGGAGCTGGGTGATGACGAAAGCAGGACGGAAACCTTTGTCGCGCTGAAGGCCGAAATCGCAAACTGGCGGTGGGCCGGTGTCCCGTTCTACCTGCGCACCGGCAAACGTCTCGCCAAACGCGTCTCGGAAATTGTGGTGCAGTTCCAACCGATCCCGCACTCCATATTCGGCTCCGAAGCCGGAAAGATAACCGCCAACCGCCTCATCATTCGCCTGCAGCCGGATGAAGGCGTCCAGATGCAGGTCATGATTAAGGACCCCGGCCCCGGGGGCATGCGGCTCCGGCAGGTTCCGCTCGACATGAGTTTTGCCGACGCGTTCAAGGTACGTAACCCTGACGCCTATGAGCGCCTGATCATGGACGTGATCCGTGGCAACCAGACCCTGTTCATGCGCCGCGACGAGGTCGATGCGGCTTGGGCCTGGGTGGATCCTATCCTGGCTGCCTGGGCAGGTTCAAAGGAAACACCCAAGGGATACACCGCCGGGACCTGGGGCCCGTCCGCATCTATCGCGCTCGTGGAACGCGACGGACGCACCTGGTCAGAGGACGATTCCGAATAACGAAGGCTCACAGGTTCGAGACCTGTGAGTTTTCTATCTCTTAAATCGATTAAAAAACATGAACGGGCGAACGCGCCCTATCTACAAGTCAACACCCCACCCAGCCGGATACCGGCCAGGAAAGGACGAAAAGAATGACCATCCAGGACCGCATTGGCGACGTTACGGAACGGATCGTCAAACGCAGCCATGACAGCCGCTCCACCTATCTGGACCATATCAGCAAAGCTGCCGACCAGGGGCCCCAGCGCTCACGGCTTTCCTGCGGCAACCTTGCCCACGGTTTCGCCGCCTGCGGAGTGTCAGACAAGAAAGCGCTTTCCGGTGATGTTGTTCCCAATCTCGGCATCATCACCTCCTATAATGACATGCTGTCGGCGCACCAGCCTTACGAAACCTACCCGCAACTTATTCGCGCGGCAGCTCACGAGGTCGGTGCCGTCGCCCAGGTGGCAGGCGGCGTCCCGGCCATGTGCGACGGCGTCACACAGGGTCAGGACGGAATGGAGCTATCCCTGTTCTCTCGGGACGTGATCGCGATGGGTGCTGCCGTCGGCCTGTCGCACCAGATGTTTGATGCCGCCGTCTTTCTTGGCATCTGCGACAAGATCGTTCCGGGGCTGGCCATCGCGGCACTTTCCTTCGGGCACCTGCCGGCAGTCTTCATTCCGGCCGGACCCATGACGACCGGGATCTCCAATGATGAAAAATCCAAGGTGCGTCAGCTTTATGCCGAAGGAAAAGTCGGCCGCGATGCACTTTTGGAAAGCGAGTCCGCCGCCTATCATTCCCCGGGCACCTGCACATTCTACGGCACGGCCAACTCCAACCAGATGCTGATGGAAATCATGGGCCTGCACATGCCGGGCGCTTCCTTCATCAATCCGGGCACACCGCTTCGCGACGCACTCACCAGGGAAGCGGCCCAGCGTGCGCTGGCGATTTCCGCATTGGGCAATGAATATACGCCGGCGGGCAAAATCATTGACGAAAAGGCGATCGTGAACGGTGTCGTCGGTCTGCATGCCACAGGCGGCTCCACGAACCATACGATGCACCTCGTCGCGATTGCCGCGACCGCCGGCATCAAGTTGACCTGGGACGATATCTCGGATCTGTCGGACGTCGTGCCGCTTCTCGCCCGGGTCTATCCGAACGGTAAGGCGGACGTGAACCAGTTCCAGGCCGCGGGCGGTCTGCAGTTCCTGATCCGCGAACTCCTGTCGGACGGTTACCTCCACCAGGACGTCAAAACGGTCTACGGTACCGATCTGTCCGGCTACACATCGGAAGCCAAGCTAGACGAAAACGGCAACGTGCGCCGCGAGGAAGCGCCTGAAACGTCAGGCGACGAGACGGTACTGGCACCGCTTTCGAAGGCCTTCCAACCCACCGGTGGTTTGAAGATGCTGACCGGCAACATGGGCAAGGCGGTGATCAAGGTCTCGGCTGTAGCCGAGGAACGCCACATCATCGAGGCCCCTGCCCGCGTGTTCCATTCACAGGATGATTTTCTGGCCGCGTTCAACAACAAGGAACTGAAGACCGACGTTGCCGCCGTTGTTCGTTTCCAGGGACCCAAGGCGATCGGCATGCCCGAGCTGCACAAGCTAACACCGTGTCTCGGCATTCTGCAGGACAAGGGCTACAAGGTCGCTCTGATCACCGACGGGCGCATGTCGGGCGCATCCGGCAAGGTTCCTGCGGCAATTCATGTGACACCGGAAGCCGCCAATGGTGGCCCGATTGCGAAGATCCGCGACGGCGACATGATCCGGATCAATGCCGTCACCGGCGAGCTGATGGTTCTTGTTGACGAGGCAGAATTCAATGCCCGCCCGCTGGCCGAGGCCGATCTCAGTGAACATCAATACGGAGTCGGCCGGGACCTGTTTGCCGCCTTTAGGGCGCATGTCAGCACACCGGATCACGGTGCCAGCGTGTTCGGCGGATGAAGCACGAAAAGATCGGAGAAGGCAGTGGCCCAGAATATTGAAAAAATAGAACAGATCATGTGCGCCGCACCGGTTATTCCGGTTCTGATCGTGGAAGATCCGAAAAAGGCGGTTCCCATGGCCGAGGCACTGGTGCGCGGCGGTCTGCCGGCTATCGAGATCACGTTGCGCACGCCGCATGCACTGGAAGCGATTGACGCCGTCAACGAGCACGTGGAAGGCGCTATTGCCGGCGCTGGCACGGTTCTGAACGGCGGTCAGTTCGATGCGGCGGTTTCCGCCGGGGCGCGTTTTGTCGTCTCGCCTGGTGCAACCAGGTCGTTGCTGGATGCTGCCGACGAACATGCAGTGCCGCTTCTTCCCGGTGCCGCAACGGCCTCGGAAGTCATGTTTCTGCTGGAACGCGGATACGAGCGTCTCAAGTTCTTTCCTGCAGAGCAGGCCGGTGGCGCAGCGTACCTGAAATCTCTCTCCTCGCCCCTGGCCGCAGCCAAGTTCTGCCCGACAGGCGGCATCAGTCTGGACAAAGCGCCGGACTATCTGGCCTTGTCAAGCGTGCTTTGTGTCGGCGGATCGTGGATTGCGGACCCCAAGGCGATTGCCAATGAGGACTGGTCCGGCATCGAAGAACGGGCACGCGCGGCTTCACAACTGCGCGATTGAGATCGACACACCACCAACTAAACTTATACGTTTGATACGGGTTGTACTATTTTTACTCAACTCTGCCTGTTTTTCAGGCAGAGTTGAATGCAGTCAAATTCTTTACTTGAACAAAGATAAAACGCCAGCACGAAATATATTTTCCTAGAGAAGCTCGCGAAAATCTTAATTCGAAATATTAGTTCAGTTTATATTACTATTTATTCAGTTAATATGATCAAACTGACTTAACGGCAGATATGTACTTTTCGCAGTCGCCGGCTGCACACTCATTTCAATTGGTGAATGCGCTGTTTCACTAGGAAATCGCAGCTTTTGATCGCGTGAGACGACCGTTTTTCCGCAAATAAACCATACTTACGCAAAGGCTAAAATTGGTGCATCTGCACTAGAGTAATCTATTGTCTTCTGAGATATAGAACGCTTAACAAATTATTAAAAAGCTTATTTCGAAAACCACAAAAGAACATCCGGGAGCGAAACAAAAAAGAATGCCGAAGAAAGTCTTCGGCAAACGGCTTGTGCTGGCCATGACAATTGTTGACTGGGGGTCTGTCAATGTATTTGGGCGTTGGAGTCTTCGACGAAAGTTCCAATTTGGAACGGAACTTTCGCGACAACAGAAAAACCAGAGCACCGGACTTTCCCTATGTCCTGGCGCATCGGTTCGAGTACCTTGTTTTCAGCGTTTTTGTCGTCGACACCGAAAACGGCGAAATTGAAGCCTGTCACACTTTTGATGAAGGCGGACGCGTATGGAACGCAGAACCGCTTTTAAATCAACAGGTTCCAACGCTTCTGGAATTCGACCGGGATGCCTGTATTCCGGTCTACTACGCTCCGCACGTTTTGCATTGCAAAAATCACTCAGACCCCGAAGCTTCGGTAAAAAAGGTTCTTGAGACGGATCGAGCTGCGGCGATGACGGTGGATCTCGGCAAGGGATTACGCCTCTATTTGACGGCACATGTGCCTTGCGGCTTTTCTGAATCTCTCTTTCAAGGTGTCATTGCTTATCTGGAAGACATTTTCGGAGGTTTCAGTGCGTATGCCTCCGATCTGCTTTACGGACCAGAAAAGAGCGCCCTGAAGAGCGCAAGCTACTGGATCAAGTTCATCAAATATCCGGCGCTGGTTGTATTCGGAAGAAACTGCCTCCTGGCGCGCAACACGGCAGCTGACCGGCTGCTCAACAAGCCTGGCGAAGTTCACTTGCACAATGGCCGGCTGGCCCTTCCGGATGAAGCGGCCTCGCTGGTCCATCCGCAAACGATGCCTGGACAGGTCGAGAAGACCACAGCCGACAACGGGATCGTCTCGGAACAGATCGGCGTGCACAAACTTGCAAGCGGCGTTCAGTACTATGTCGAGACCGTTCCCGAGCTCGGCGACGAGACCGTAACAAGCGACCCTATTCGCAGCTACTTCCGCAAAAAGATCCTGATCGTGTCCTCCGAACTGTCGACGGACACGGATCCCAATCTGATCAGGTCCGCGACAGGCGTGACCCTCCAGCAGGCACGGGTCATCCAGCAGATTCTGTCCGGAAAGACGCTCAGACAAGCCGCGGAAGAAATCGGCATTCGCTACAACACTGCACGAAACCACATTGCAATGGCTCAACAAAGATTGAGCGTCAGCTCGCAAATCGAGCTCGTCAACTTAATCCGGGGAGCGCTTTCGATATCCCCGGATCAATACAAATAAGAAATTCGAATTCAGGAGCTTAGACAATGCTAAGATATGCATCTTATTTGCTCGCGATTCTCGCAACCGCAATAATGTTTTTCATCATAACACTTCCACTTTCTGTCGAAGTGCAGCTGTTTCTGGGAATTTTCGTCCTGATTGCCATGCAGCTGGCAAAAGTCGTCCCGGGCACGCTTGGGCGCGTCACCTTTCTGTCCCTGGGCGGCATTCTGGTCGGGCGCTACGTCTACTGGCGCGTCACGCAAACGGTCCCCCCGATCGAGAGCCTTTATGACTTTGTACCGGGCGTCTTGCTGCTGATCGCGGAACTCTTTTGCATCCTCATGTTCTTCCTGTCCGCGCTCATTGTCTCTGACCGATACGAGCGGCCCCGCAGGGTCCAGCGCAGTGACGAAGATGCACCGACGGTTGATGTTTTCATTCCCAGCTACAACGAGGATCCGTCACTGGTTGCCTGCACCATCGCAGCTGCTCTGAACATGGACTATCCCAAGGACAAGTTCCGCGTGTTCCTCCTCGACGACGGTGCCACTGATCAGAAGCTGAACGCTCCGGATCCCGCCGCGGCCCGCGAGGCCCATGAGCGGGGCGCAGAGATGAAACGGATCTGCAAGGACCTGGGCGCCACGTATTTGGCGCGTCCGCGCAACGAACATGCAAAGGCTGGAAATCTGAACTACGGCCTGGCGCACTCGGAAGGTGATCTGGTCGTGGTGTTCGACGCGGACCATGCGCCTGCGCGCGAGTTTCTGCGCGAAACAGTTGCCTATTTCAGCGAACCCAAACTGTTCCTCGTCCAGACACCGCACTTTTTCCTCAATCCGGATCCGGTTGAGCGCAATCTGCGCACGTTTGATGTCATGCCGTCGGAAAACGACATGTTCTACGGCATGATCCAAAAGGGCCTGGACAAATGGGATGCCACGTTCTTCTGCGGCTCTGGTGCGGTGCTGCGCCGTACGGCCCTTAACGAGGTGGGCGGCTTCTCCGGAGTGTCCATCACCGAGGACTGTGAAACAGCGCTGGAACTGCATTCCCGCGGTTGGAAGAGCGCCTATGTCGATCGGCCGATGATTGCCGGCCTCCAGCCAGAAACAATCGCATCGTTTATCGGCCAGCGTTCCCGCTGGTGCCGGGGCATGCTGCAGATTCTGCTTCTCAAGAGCCCGCTTTTCAAATCCGGCCTGAACTTCATGCAACGCGTCGCCTATCTGTCGAGCGCCCTGTTCTGGCTGTTTCCCTTCCCCCGGCTGGTCTTCCTGCTGGCGCCCATGCTCTTCATCCTGTTCAGCATGAAGATCTATATCGCCTCCCCGCAGGAGTTCCTGGCCTATACGGTGACCTACATCTTTGCCGTAATAACCATCCAGGCCGGCATCTACGGCAAACTGAGATGGCCATGGATTTCGGAACTGTATGAGTACGTGCAGTCCATCTTCCTGTTCCCGGCAATCATTTCGGTTCTCATGAACCCGCGTGCACCCAAATTCAACGTCACGAACAAGGGCGAAACGCTTGAAAAGGAACAGCTCTCGGTCCTGGCTTGGCCCTATATCGTGCTCTTTGCGGTTATGGTGTTCACCACCGGCGTCTTGTTCTGGCGCATCGAGAACGATCCAGGTCAGGCTGCACTGCTGACGGTGGTCGGCGTCTGGCAGGTGTTCAACCTCCTGATTGCCGGCGCCGCACTCGGCACGGTTCTGGAACGAAAGGAAGTCAGGACGGCACCGCGGGTCAGGATCCAGCGGAATGCCACGCTTCAGCTTCGGGACGAAATGATCCCGGTCACGCTGCGAGAAGCCAACACCAACGGCGTTTTGATGCAACTCGAACAGCCTCCAGCAAGCGGAAACATTCTCGGAGAAAGCGGCGAGCTGAGCTTTGCTTCGAAGGGATCGTTTTTCCACGACGCCAACGGCGACGGAGCACAGGCTGAAAAGCAGAGCATCAAGGTCCGCATCGCCTCGCAGCGCGCAGGAAACTCCGGCCTCCTCCTGGGCGCGGGATACACGGACAGCGTCGCGAATTGCGCGACCGCATCGTCAGAGCTGGTCTTTTCCGATCTCACCATCCCGCGTGCTTTGCACAACCGTAAACTGGCGGGCTCTTCGGTCTTCGGAGGAACGGCGCGCATTCTCCGCTGGGCAGTCCTATACGGACTCAGGATCCCGATCGTGGCCTTCCTGACCCTGCTCAGGTCTGGAATGAGGCGCAAGCCCGCCGAGACCGAGCAGCATCTCCCGCAATCCGTTCTAACGCCTGCCGAATGAGGATTGTCATGACTAAGAGAAGAATTTTGACGACGGGTCTCGCTTGCCTGAAAGCCAGTCTGCTGTCAGCCGCGATCCTGACCTATCCCGCTACAGTGACTGCACAAAACCTCGATTTGTCGATCATCGAACCGGAAACGAAGTCTCGAAACGCAATCCGTCGGTTGACCGCTACCGTCGACCAGTTGCGACTCGAAGGCGAAGTCGCTGAAGTCAGACTGCCGCTTTACGCACCGCGCGACGAGGCGCTGCAATACCGGACGCTTCAGGTTGATTACCTTACGGCCGTATCTGCCGCACCCGAGCGTTCCAGCCTGCGCGTTCTTGTGAACAATCAGTTTGTCGGCGAGATCGAAATCAAGGCCGGCGAACAGAACACGCTGCGCAGTTTCAACCTCCGACCCGGCCTGATTTCCGAAGGTTTCAACGAGGTCCGGTTCGTTGCCAATCACCGGCACCGCGTCGACTGCTCCATACCGGCAACCTACGAACTTTGGACAGCCCTCAACCCTTCGAACACCGGGTTTGTCTTTGACCCGGGCAGCAGGACGGTTCCCCAGGTGACATCCAATCTGGACATCCTGAGAGCCATCCCGAACGACGACACCGGCGCCGCACAGTTCCAGATCGTGCAACCTGGTGGCGCAAGCGTCGGGAACCTGGATCGCGCCCTGACGGTTGCCCAGGCTGTCGCAGTGTTCGGCAAATATCAGAACCCGGTCGTCAAGATCAGAAACCAGCCGGGTGCCGGCGCCGGTATCGACATCATCGTCGGCACAAGGGCGGACCTGGTGCAGGCAGGATTTGATATCGACAACGCGCGTAGCGAAATCCCGGGCCTCGTCCTTATTCGCCACCCTGCGACAGGTCGTATCTCGCTGATCATCTCCGCGGAAAACCGCCTTGCGCTCGACAAAACCATCGAGGCGTTCCAGACCAGGATCGCCCAGATGCCCGTAACCGGGACAAAGGAAGGCATCAAAGCCTTTGACAACAAGTTCGGTTACAAGATCGACACGAACAAGCCGGTTTCGTTGGCCGACCTGGGCGTCAGCAGCCAGCGGTTTGACGGCCGCCTCCTGCAGCAGGATTTCGCCATCAACCTGCCGGACGACTTCTTCGTCGGCGACTATGGCAAGGCAACGCTCAGCCTCAATATCGATTCCCTGGCAGAATTGAACAGTTCGAATTCGCTTCAGGTTTTTGCGAACGGTGCCGCGCTCGCCTCAGCTGACCTGACACGCAAGGGCATCTCCGCCCGCAATCCGCTGAACATTCCGCTGGGCGGGTTTTCTCCGGGCTACAACGAACTTCGGCTGGAAGTTTCCTCGCTTACGCAAGACGATGAAGTCTGCAACGTGGCAGAAGCCGTGTCTTCTGATCGTCTTTTGCTGAATGCAAACTCTTCGAGCATTCAATTCGATACGTTTGCAAGGATGCGCGTGACGCCGAGCGTCGCCGTCAAGGATGTCGTGCCGCAAGGCAACCTCGAAGGTCGCCCGACCTTCGTCATGGTGCCTGCAGGAGATCCGAAGTCTCTGGAAGCTGCCTCGCAGATCGTCATAGCTGCTTCGGCGATCAATCAGCAGGTTCGGCCGGTGTCCCTTGTGGTTTCCAACACACCTTTGGGAAATCGTCCGGGTCTGGTCGTAGCACCGACCAACCGTCTGACCGGTGTCGCAAGAGCTGCCTATGCCGGTACCCATGATGCCGACAGCCAATCCGGCGGCAGCGGTATCGCAGGCTTTCTCAAACTCAACCACATCGATGAGAATGACGAGGGTCTTTGGCTCGACATGCGCCGCTACCTGGCTTCTGCCTGGCGTGGGATGGGGTTCAAGCTCAGTCCTACCAACGCTTCCGGCGAAGACTTCAAACTGGCGAAAAACGATATCATCGTAACGCAGCGAACAACGCAGCTATCGGCCAGGGAACGCTGGATCGCGTTTCTGGGAGCCCCTGTGAAGCAGGACGCATGGACGGTCGTCACCGGCCTGACCAGCGACGATATCAAGTCAGGCGTGGATTCGATGCTGCAGGAAGGCCGGTTCACCTGGCTGAAGGGTGACACCGCCCTTTACAACGCCCAGTCGGGTGAATTGACTGCCACTCAGCGTCAGGAAGCCAACTACTTTGCCTCGGTTGCAAATCCCTCGGAGTGGCACAACAGCAGACTGGTGGTGGCAGGTGTGGTTTCGCACAACATGCTCGCCTTTGTTCTGTTCATGGGCGCCTTCTGCCTGCTGCTTGCCTTCACATACTTTCTCACGCTCAGAAACTCAGGCAGGTAAAATGTTGAAAACCATTGTTTCAGCAACTCTCTGCCTGGTCCTGTCGACCCCTGGCTTATCCGCCGAAACGGTCTTCGGCCACGGTGCCAGAGCGAACGACGCGGTCGAGCTGTGGCTGAAGTCCGCGTGGCGGGATTACAAGGACCGTTTCGTAACCCAAGAGGGCGCCGTCATCGACGACGCCAACAAGGGCATCAGCCACAGCGAAAGCCAGGGGTACGGAATGATACTGGCTGTCGCGGTGCAGGACAGAGACACCTTCCGCCTGATCCGCGATTACACCTTCGAAACCCTTCAGGTCCGCAAGGACCGGCTGTTTGCCTGGAAAGTGGAACACACGGCGAAAGGCCCGAATGTTGCGGACACCAACAACGCAACGGACGGAGACCTCCTAATCGCATGGGCGCTCCTGGAAGCTTACAAAAGTTGGGGCGACCGGGAAAATCTGGGATCGGCGCAGCACGTTCTGACAGACATCGCCGCAAAGCTGGTGCACGACACCAGCCTTGGGCCCGTTCTGTTGCCCGGAGCGGAGGGATTTCTCGCGGACGAGGGCAAGGTTGTGACGCTGAACCCCTCTTACTGGGTGTTTCCGGCACTGGAAAGCATCGCCCGTTTCGACAGATCCGCCAATTGGAGCGAAATCGCCGTCATCGGGGAAGACGTGCTGGACCTCTCCCAGCGCGCACCTTCCTACCTGCCGCCCGACTGGGTCGATATCGCGGGCATCAAACTTGAGCCTTCCGCGAAGTTTGCGCCTGAGTTCGGTTACAACTCGATCCGGATACCGCTCTACCTGGCGATGTCGGAAAATGCCTTCCGTGAAAAAAAGGCAGCCGACTTCGCCACTTTGCGCGGATTTGCTGCAGGTGCCAGTCCTTCGGTCGTTCAAGTCGTTACCGGCGACATGACCAGCGTGATGGGCGGCAAGGGATTTCAGGCAATCACCGCCCTGACACGATGCATAGACAAATCGGAACCCTTTCCGACACCGCTCCTTCAAGTGGGTGGTGATCACTACTATTCGACGACTCTACAGATTTTTACCGTAATCGCGCTAGCTGAGAGGTATCCGCAATGCTTGTCTCTAGAATGGTAATCGCGACGCTCGCCACGGCAATTGCAGTCGGCAGCGCCGCAGCTCAGACCGCCCCCTGGGAAACGGTCACACTCCAGCAGGGTTCACAACCCTTTGCTCTTCAGCGTCAGGAAGAGAGCCAGTCTCCGCTGCAAAATGCCAGCGTGTCACCGTTCTCGCTGGGCGACAGCGCCGATCCGCTTGGCCAGGCAACAGGCGGCACGGCGACCGGTTCACCGGCTCAGGTCGATGAAACAGCTTTGCGGTACTATGCCAGCAACGGCGAGATCGGTCGGGTTTCAGCGGAAATCAACCGGCTGAAGAGCCTGCATCCGAACTGGGAGCCCCCCGAAGACATTTTTGACGCGAACCGGACCGTTGTCGACGAGCAGCCTCTCTGGGAGTTGTTCAACGCCGACAAGACGCAAGAGCTCTACGTCAAGATCCGCGAATACATCAAGGTGAACCCGGGCTACGCACCGTCAAGTGAACTCAAGCGCCAGATCTACCATGCGGAAGCGCGCCGGGCGATCGTCAGGGCTTCCAACGTGGAAAACCACCGCGAGGTCATCAAAATTGCGTCTGAAAACCCGGATCTCCTGGTCTGCACCGAGATCGACATGATCTGGAGAGTGGCCGAGGCATTGCTGAGGTCCGGAAACGACGCCAAGGCGCTGCAGGCGTATCAATACATCCTGTCCAGCTGCGGGAATGAACAGGAGCGTGTCGCAACGGTTCAAAAGGCCGCCGCGCTGCTGCCGCGGCAGGCAACGGAACAGCTGATTTCCCTTGGCAGGACGCGCCTGGACGGCCGGTCCGAGTTCGATGACATCTATCTCGACATTCTGCGGGGTGAAATCGGCAAGGGTGCCTCTGACGAAATGATCCTTGTCAAGAACGAGGACCTGACGGCGATGATCCGTTCTGTTCAGGCGACCCAGAATCCCGACGATGCCGAGCTCCTGGGCTGGTACTACTACGTCCGCCAGGAATACAAGACCGCTGAAAACTGGTTCCGGATGGCGATGAAAGTGCGTCCCTCGGCGAAAGCGATTGAAGGAATAGTCGTCGCCAAGAAGGAAGACGGGAACCTTCAGGACGCAGAAGACTTCGCCTACAAGCACCGGCGCAAGGATCCGCTCATCCTAAAAGCCTATCTTGAAGTCGTCTCACTTCAGCTTCTCGACGAACTCGGCGTCCCCATCGAATTCAAGCGCCTTTCCCGCTTCGTCAACGCCATTGAGGACGCACAATCAGCAAATGCGGCCCAGGTGTTGGGATGGCACTTCCTAGAAATGGAGGAAATAAGGGAAGCAACGATCTGGTTCGAGAAGTCGATGGAGTATCAACCCAACGAATCCGCCGTCCTCGGCCTGGTCGTGATTGCACAGAGGCAAAAACAGCGCGGGAAACAGAACCAGCTCATTGCCAAATGGTCGAAGAAGTTTCCCGATCTTGAAACGATGCGGCACATCCACAAGGTGTCAGCATCAAGAAGCGTTCCGAAACGCAAAAGCAGCACCCGCGCCAGCTCTCCGGTTCCCAAGGCTGCAAAAAGGCAGTTCGACCAGGGAAATTACGAGGAAACGCTCGCGCTTCTCGGAAATTCATCGACCTCATCGGAAGCCCGGCGCACCAAGCTTATGCGAGCCTGGTCGCTGCTGCACTCAGGCCGTCCGAAAGAGGCAAACAGAATTTTCGCCGAGGCGGACAGTCAAAGCTCCACGCGGGAGACACGCCAGGGCAGATGGTTCTCGGAAAAGGCCATGTATAACTACAAATGATGTCAGCCAGACAGGCTGACGCTTGAAACTGAGGGTTCGACGGGCGCAGGAGCCCGCCGGACCCTTTTTTGGCAAGGAAGGTGCAATTGGCACCAGGTTACGCCCTCAGGCGTCCTCGGTTTCCGCCTCGGGTTCATCGGCATCGGCCATATCGGCAGCTTCCTCGGCGCCCTCGGCGTGACCGGTTTCCTCAAGCGTCCGGTCCCACAAAAGCCTCAGACCCGCCGACGTTTCGTTGCGCCAGGCGAACTCGGCAACAACCGGTTTTTCGAATTTCTTCATTGTCAGAAGAACTTCCTCGGGCAGAGCGGTAAGGCCCTCGGCCTTGACCTTGCAACCGTTTTTTGCGGCATCCACGATGACGCCCGTTATCTCGGTAATGCCTTCCAGGTCTGCAATCTTGACCGGGATCTTCACATCGTTTCGCCGTTCTCGACGTTTGTCGGTGACGGAGCTCTCACCGGTAGAGAACACAACAGCGGCGTCCTTTCCCTTCACTGACGTGACATGCGCCTTTGAGAGCTTTCGCGAACCGGTGAGCCGGATGCCGATATTCTTGTAAAGCTCGCCGACATGATCCGAAGTTACGCAACAGCCCCACTCGTTCACGTTTGACACGACCGCTTCAACAATCGCGAGGGTGTCAAAATCAACAACAAGAACATCTTCCCGGGCATCGGGTTGTTCTTGAAGGTGGGCAAGATCGTGAGAAGGTTTGGCTGCGCACATTGGGTCTATTTGCCTGAAATCGTTTCATGTCGTTCAAAGCGGTGATGGCAGGCCTGCACATCGAAAACGGACGTTACGTCAAAACTCCTAATATCTCCTCAATTTCGGATCCAATCCCAGGCCAGGAAATCCAAAATGGTCACTCTGCCCAAATCTGGTCCATCTGGAGCATGTTTTTGCAGCACAGTCCAATTTGTTCTCCCCTCTGCCAAATTGCTGTGTTATCTGATGCCCGAAGTCGTCCGACGATGATAATTCAACCGGTTAAATCGATTTAAGGGGATGCTCCATGGCTCTCGAAGCAGCGTTTGTTTCTCTCAGTCAACAGGCCGAGCAACTGAAGAACACCACCCTCCGGTCTCTTTTCGCGGAAGATCCGGACCGGTTCGAAAAATTCACCGCACGGGCAGACGATCTTCTCCTCGACTATTCCAAAACAAAGATCGACGGCGACGCCCGGGACCGTCTTCTTGACCTTGCAAAAGCGGCCGACATCGAAGGCAAAAGAGCCGCCATGTTCGCGGGGGAAAAAATCAACGCCACGGAAAAACGTGCCGTTCTCCATACCGCCTTGCGGAACCAGTCTGATGACCCTGTTTTCGTCGACGGCAAGGACGTCATGCCCGACATTCGCGCCGTGCTTGCTGCAATGGCGGATTTCTCAGAAGCTGTCCGCTCCGGCGAGCTGGCGTCTTCAACAGGCGCTCCCTTCACCGACGTGGTCAACATCGGTATCGGTGGATCGGATCTGGGACCGGTCATGGCAACCCTGGCTCTTGCGCCCTATCACGACGGTCCGGAGCTGCACTATGTGTCCAATGTGGATGGCGCCCATATTGCGGACACGCTGGAGAAACTCGACCCCGCCACCACGCTGATCATCGTCGCATCGAAGACCTTCACCACGATCGAGACCATGACCAACGCGGCAACAGCCCGCAAATGGATCGCCGATGCTCTTGGTGAGGAAGCCGTCGGCGGACATTTTGCGGCCGTCTCGACAGCGCTGGACAAAGTGGCCGCCTTCGGCATCGACCAGAGCCGGGTCTTCGGGTTCTGGGACTGGGTCGGCGGGCGCTATTCAATCTGGTCGGCGATTGGTCTGCCGCTGATGATTGCCATCGGGCCGGATGCCTTCAACGACTTTCTTGCAGGTGCCTTCGCACTCGACACTCACTTCCAGGAAGCACCGCTCGAACAAAACCTGCCCGTGCTGATGGCGCTCGTCGGTATCTGGCACCGGGATATCCTGGGATATACAGCCCGTGCAGTCCTTCCCTACGACCAGCGTCTTGCCCGCCTGCCTGCCTATTTGCAGCAGCTGGACATGGAATCGAACGGAAAGCGCGTCCGGCTGGATGGCACGCCGGTTGAACAGCAAACCGGACCACTGGTCTGGGGAGAACCAGGTACCAATGGTCAACACGCTTTCTATCAGCTCCTCCATCAGGGCACGACGGTCATCCCTTGCGAATTCCTCGTTGCCGCGCGTGGCCATGAAGACGATCTGCAAAACCACCATCAGCTTCTGATGGCCAATTGCCTTGCACAGTCGGAAGCCCTGATGATGGGTCGCACACTCGAAGAGGCAAAAGCCCTGCTGGCTGCCGCCGGCATGTCCGAAGACGAGATCGAGCGCCTGGCCCCGCATAAGGTCTTTCCGGGAGACCGCCCTTCCTTCACGCTTGTCTACGACAAACTCACGCCCTTTTCGCTGGGTCGGCTGATCGCGCTCTACGAGCACCGGGTTTTCGTCGAAGGTGTGATCTGGGGAATCAACTCCTTCGATCAATGGGGCGTGGAGCTTGGCAAGGAACTGGCGACCGCGCTTTTGCCGATGGTCAAGGGCGATGTTGCGGCTGACACAAAGGACGCCTCGACACGCGGCCTCTTGGCAGCCCTGCGCGATTGAACCGGACAAAGTGATCAAAATTCAGCGAGTGCGTCGAAGTGGCCGAAACACGCGCCATATTTTTGCCCTACCCGCGCTATCTGTTTCGCGACACTGAAGAACTCTGGTCAGGCCGCCGGGTTGCGTTTTGTATGCTAATGAAATTCGGTAATTGCCCCGAGGCGCAAAGCAGCTTACCCTTGGTCAGACTTTAAACTATTGAATGTGCCGTCGAATGCGGCCCTGAAGGGAGTCATCTTTAATGAAGAAGTTTGTTCTGCTCGCGGCGATTGGTGTTGCCCTGGCCGGCTGTTCCTCTGACAGCCAGACCGATCGCGCACTTGTCGGCGGCGGCCTTGGTGCTGCAACCGGCGCGGCAATCGGCGCAGCGGCGACCGGTGATGTCGGTGGTGCACTCGTCGGTGGTGCAATCGGAGCAGCCGGTGGTGCGATCGTTGGCGCTGCAACGACACCGAAGAACTGCGTTGCCTACGATCGTTACGGCAACCCGTATCGCGTCGCCTGCCCGTAAGCGTCACAAGCACTGTTTGCGGCGCAGGGGCCCTGCCCTGGCCGCCAGGATGGAAACGATGAAAAAACTCCTTTTTGTTGCGGCGGCAGCAGCCCTGCTCGCGGGCTGCTCATCGGACAGCCAAACCGATCGCGCACTTGTCGGCGGTGGCCTCGGTGCAGCAACCGGCGCCATTATCGGTGCGGCAGCAGGAAATGGTGTTGGCCCCGCGCTCGCCGGGGCGGCCATTGGTGGCGCTGGCGGCGCAATTGTCGGCGCTGCAACAACGCCGAAAAACTGCGTCGCTTATGACCGCTACGGCAACCCGTACCGCGTTGCCTGTCCCTGATCAAACTGCCTGAATGCGCCCGATCTTAACGGGCCGTTTAGGTTACGGATTCAATAATACGTTGAATTGGATTTGAACGTTTTGGCTGTCTGCCGATTGTGCGGGCTTTGAAAGTGACTTCAGTTTCAAAGCTCTCCGCTCTGTAGACGGCCGGAGCGGCCAATTTTGAGTGGCGGCAAAAGCGTCGCCTCGTAGTGACAGCGTATTTGATGGATCAAGGTCCAGTTTTTCACGCGTCTCCTTTCGAGGTCTCGCCAGCACCGTCGCCAGGTGTTTCTCGTTTTGAGGCCGTATCCTAAATGAAGAAAATTCTGGTAGTGGCCGCTGTGGCCACATTGCTTGCCGGTTGCACGTCCAGCAGACAGACAGACCGGGCAATCATTGGCGGCAGCCTTGGGGCTGCAACAGGTGTCCTCGTCGGTGCCGCAGTGGGTGCCGGTGCCGCGCCGGTAATCGCCGGAGCTGCGTTGGGCGCTGCCGGTGGTGCGGCGATCGGAGCGGCCACCACCCCCAACTGATCCCGGAACGATCAGGGCTAAAGCTGCGATCCGCCTTGGATAAGCCGGCGGCGGTAAGAATCTGTTAACCATAAATCTCCACGCTTGGCGAACTTTTGAATTCGCTGGGGACCCGTGGATGAAACCGATTCTTGCAATGGCGGCCCTCGCCCTTGTGCTGACTGGCTGCGCCAATACTGAAAGCCAGCGGGACAGAATGCTGATCGGTGCCGGTCTTGGTGCCGCGACAGGCGCTACGATCGGTGCGGTCGCCGGTTCAACCGTTAATGCGACGATCGCCGGGGCGGCTCTTGGTGCCGTCGGTGGCGGCCTCGTCGGCGTCGTCACCACCCCGCGCAACTGCATTGCCCATGACCTGAATGGCACACCCTACAAGGTGCGATGTCCCTGAGCGCCCTCGCCCGTTGAAGCTCACCGAAGCAACCCAAACCAACTCGCCTTGATTTATGCGTCCGAACCGGAGGTTATGACTTGACCTTCAGTCTGCGCCGCATCGACGATGGTGGCCTGCCGTAAAGCGCCCTGAACACATCATTGAAGCGCCTGACACTCCGGAACCCGGCTGCAAAAGCGATTTCGGCAATCGGCAGATCGCTTGTGTCGATCAGGCGTTTCGCGCGTTGCACTCTAACTGTTGCGGCAACCTCGGTTGGACTCGCACCGGCATGCTTGGCAAAGAGGCGCGACAGATGCCGAGACCCGATCCCAAGCGTATCGGCGAGGTCATCCACACGTCTGGCATCCAGGAAGCCTTCCTCGATGAGGCGCATGGAGCGGCCAACTGTCGTGGCGGTCCCAAGCCAGGCCGGACTGCCGGGCGCGGTTTCAGGTCGGCAGCGCAGGCACGGCCGGAAGCCAGCACGTTCTGCTGCGGCGGCCGTTGGGTAGAAGGTGACGTTGGCTGATTTTGCCGGGCGGACGGGACAAACCGGCCGGCAATAGATCCTGGTTGACCGGACCCCTGAGAAAAACAGTCCGTCAAAGGCCGGATCCCGGGCCAGCCGCGCGCGATCGCAGGTTTCCGGATCGGGAAACGATGTCAGGGCGTCTTCCATACGCCTTTGTCGCGCACCGGTGCATCAATCGTCTAGCTGAAATCGGACTCCATCGGGGGACCACGTCCGAAAGCAGCCAGCACATGCGGAACCGAACTGGGATGTTGCTCAAACTCAGAGGTTCTGCATGTCTCATTCGCGTTCGAACGCATTTCTGGAAATTGCGCTGCTGGTGCTTCTGTCCTTCCTTTGGGGCGCATCATTTACACTTATTGAGGTGGCGATTGAGACCATTCCACCGGCGACAATCGTTTTTGGTCGCCTCTTCATCGGCGCGGTGCTGTTGGTTCTTTTTGCGCTTTGGAACAGCGTCAGTTTTCCAGCATCGCCTGCCCGTTGGGGCGCTCTTTTGGTTCAGGGCGTCCTTCAAAGCGCGTTGCCGTTTACGCTGATAAGCTGGGGACAGAAACACATCGATAGTGGTCTTGCGGGCCTGTTGAACACAACGCCACCCTTGTTCGTGTTTCTCATCGGGTTCTTCCTGCTGAAAGACCGAAGCGCCGGAGCGCGCCAGATCATCGGCATCTTTCTCGGCTTCGCGGGCGTCCTGATCATCCTGGGGCCGGTGGCATTTGCAGGAGAAGGAAACTCGGTGCTTGGGCAACTGGCCGTGACAGGGGCAAGCCTCAGCTACGCTGCCGCTGCACTTTTCGCCAAACGGTTTTCCGATCAGTCACCCGTCGTGACGGCATCCTGTTCAATGGCATTCGCCGCGTTGCTAATGCTGCCGGTTTCCCTGTGGGTCGATCACCCCTTCAGTCTCTCCCCCACTCCGCCTGCACTGGCTGCTGTTGCTGCAATGGGTGTCTTTTCCACCGCGATCGCGATGGTGATCTATTTCCGCCTGATCCGCACGCTGGGACCTCTCGGCGTGACAACCGGCAGCTACCTGCGTGCCGGTTTCAGCGTCGTTCTCGGCATATTGCTTCTGGGTGAAAACCTGTCTCCAAGTCTGATTGCCGGTCTGGTGTTGATCTTTGCAGGTGTCGCTTTCGTCACCGGACACTTGAACTTGGCGACGCGAAAGCGCGAAAAACCGTAGGAGATTGATAAGGGCAACCGCTGAGCTTCGAGACCTCATGCCGCTCGGTTCCTTCGGTTGTTCGAAAAACAATGGTCTTCACCAGACGCAAAAAGCGACGATCTTCCCGGCATTTATCGCGCTTGGAGAGACTTGCTTGTTAGCCGCCCGGTCAGGTCACACCTATCCCTTGAGGTTCGAAAGTAGCTTCGGGATCAGCTCTTCTGCGATGCGTGCGGTCGCTTCGACGCGCGCTATTCGACGCGCACCGGGCCGATAGGTCAGGTACACCGAATAAGGCCGGGAGACGAGATCCGGCAGGCAGCGGACAAGGTTGCCGTGGTCAAGGGCATCGCCAACCATGAACTCGGGCAAAAAAGCGTAGCCCTGACCGGCGACAGCAAGGTCGAACAGGACGGAAAAACTGCGGGCGGCAAAAGGACCGGAGACTTTGACTGTCGACAGTGCCGACGGTGTGGCAAATGTCCAGGTGGTCTCCGGCTTGTCATCCCGAAATGTCAGACAGGGTTGTTTCTCAAGGTCTTTTGCCGACTTGACCTCGGTTTCGCCGGCCAGCTCCGGGGAGGCCACGACCCAGCATCGAAACGTGCCAAGTTCCCTGGCGACGAGCCGGTCATCCTGGAAAGATCCTATCCTGAATGCCAGATCCGTGCCTGGATCCTGCATGTCTTCAAACGCGTAAGCGGGCCGCATCACCAGCTTAAGATCAGGATAGCGCTGATTGATCGCCGGGAGCAGGTGTGAGGCGACGAGTGCACCGAAGTCCGGTGTCGTCGCCAAGTTGACCTGCCCAGAAATGCCGATGCTTTCTTCGCGTGCAATGTCCTCCAGCAAGTCTATCTCAGACAGAATGGACCGGATCCGCTGATCCAGCAAAGCACCGATAGGGGTTAATTTCACAGACCTTGCGCCGCGCTCGAGAAGCTTGACCGCGAAATGCTCCTCAAGTTGTGAGACATGTCTGCTTACGCCGGATTTTGCCATGCCAAGCTGATCGGCAGCGGCGCTGATGCCCCCCAGGCGCGCAACCGTGTGAAAGCTCAGCAGAGCGGGCAGACCGATCGTTCTAATTTCTCGAACCATGAGTTCAAATTCTTACCTCTGTTGCACATTTCAAGCAATGCCTATCTTCGCTCCATTGAACGGGCCCGACACCGGGCAGCAATAGGAGAGATCAAGATGAACATACTTGTTACGGGAGCCAGCAGCGGATTTGGCAACCTGATTGTGAGCGATCTGGCGAAAGCCGGCCACAAGGTCGCCGGCACCGTTCGCGATCCGGAAGGACGCAACGCTCAGGTAGCTGCGTCGCTGCGCGCCAAAGGTATAGAGGTCGTTGACATCGACGTGACGGACGATGCCTCCGTTGAAGCCGGCGTTGCCGCAGCCGACAAGGCTCTGGGAGGCATCGACGTTCTCGTCAATAACGCCGGCGCCGGAGCCCATGGCCTGCAGGAGAATTTTTCCGGCGAGGACTTCCGCCGCATTTTCGATATCAACGTTTTCGGCGTTCAGCGCATGACCCGCGCAGTCTTGCCGCAGATGCGCGCACGGCGGTCGGGTCTCATATTGAATGTCACGAGCCTGCTCGGCCGGGTCACAGTGCCGTTCTTGGGCCCGTACAACGCCGCGAAATGGGCTGTCGAGGCCCTCAGTGAGAATTACCGCTGGGAGCTTGGGTCCTTCGGCATCGATGTTGCGGTCATCGAACCGGGCGGTTTTCCGACAAGCTTCTTCGGCAACCTGATCACACCGTCATCCCGCGACCGGGATCAAGGCTATGGCGAACTGGCGGGCGCGCCCGAGGCGATGCTCGAAGGAATGGGCAAATCGCTCGCGGAAAACCCGCTGCAGAAACCCCAGATCGTCGCGGACAAGGTCGTCGAGGTGATTAACACAGCACCTGGTGAACGCGCTTTCCGCAATGAAGTGGATCGCAGTGGCATGGCCGATCCAGTCATTCCCTACAACGCCCAGGCTGAACGCGTGACGGAAACCCTGTTCACCGCCTTCGGCATGGAAGGCATGCTCAAGCTGAACACGGCTTCGTCCGAAGCAGCCTAGCGACGGACCGTGTTGCTCAGTACTGGCCGGCAATCCTGCCGGCCGGCTCTCTTTGCTTTCCAGATCTGACAGGATTTGCCATGACCCACCCCGCCTTCAATTCCGGCTCCGTCGCCGTCGTCACGGGCGGCGCTTCGGGCATTGGCCTCGCCGCCGCAGGAAATTTCGCCCGCATGGGAATGCGCCTCGTGATTGCCGACAAGGCTGCCGACAAGCTCGCGGATGTCGCTGAAACCCTCCGCCTGGCCGGTGCCAGTGACATCATGACGGCAGAGCTCGATGTCTCCGATCGGAGCCAACTGCAAGCGCTCGAGACGAGGATCGCAGACCGGTTCGGAGGTACGGACATACTGATGAACAACGCCGGGATTGGCGGAAAATCATCGACGCTGGAGGCACTTGACCCCTGGCAGAAGGTGTTTGGCGTCAATTTCTGGGGTCCGGTAAACGGCACGCAAGTCTTTGCGCCGAGGATGATGGAACGCGGCAGACCGGGTGCGATCATCAACACCGGATCGAAGCAGGGACTTACCACACCGCCCGGAAACCCGGCTTACAATGTCTCAAAGGCGGCACTCAAAACCTACACCGAGGCGCTCGCACACGAGTTGCGCACATCCGTCGGTGACCGCATAACCGCGCATCTCCTGATCCCGGGTTTCGTATATACCGGTATGATCAACGCGCCCGAAAAACCGGCTTCTGCCTGGACGGCGGAACAAACGGCCGATTTCTTTTTCGACAGTATGAACCGTGGCGACTTTTATATTCTCTGCCCGGACAACGACGTCACAAGGGAACTGGACGAAAAACGAATTGCCTGGGCCGTCGGAGACCTGATCGAAAATCGCCCGCCTCTCAGCCGCTGGCACCCGGACTTCAAGGACGCCTTCGCCGCATTCATCAATGAAGAAAGATAAATCTTTGGACAGGTTCCCGCCTATACCGAAGGCGCGGATCGCAATGACCCAGGCTCAATCTCCGCTAAAGGCAGCACCTTAGCGCTGAACGATCGACTTGAGGCCGAGCAGGACCGCGGCTCCGATCATGAAGCCTCCGCCGATCCGCTCGATCCAGACCTTGGCGGCCCCCTTGAAGCGCGCCGCGATCCAGCTGGCGCTGAAACCATATGCCGACAGGAAAAGCCCATCCATCACAAGATAGGTCGCAGACAGGATCAGGAATTGCGGCCAGAACGCCGCATCGCCGGAAATGAATTGCGGAAACAGCGCCGCAAAGAAAACAACAGCTTTCGGGTTCGCTGCAGACGTCAGAAAACCCTGCATCCAGAGGCTCTTGAGCGAAACGACAGGGCGTTTTTCCATCAGGTGCGGATCGTCGGACTTTGCGCGCCTTATCATGCGCACACCAAGCCAGATGAGGTAAGCGACGCCGGCCCACTTGATCACGGACAGGGCCGCACCTGACGCTGCGATGACAGCAACCAGACCAAGCCCGGCAGCCAGCATCTGGAGAGCATTTGCGGACAAGTCTCCTGCAGCCGTGAACAAGGCGCGCCGGAAGCCCTGCGTCCCGCTGTTCGACAGCATCAGGAGCTGGCTCGGACCAGGGGTGCTCATGAGAGCGAGCACGGTTGCCACGTAAAGAGTCCAGACGTCGAAACTCATTTGATCACCTTGTAAAAGCTGCCGTTTCCTCTGCTCACTTTCCGACAAATTGGCTCCGATGACAACGCCACACCCAGGCAGTCTGCTTGTCTCTGCGCTGCCGGGCTAAGTCATTCCCGCAAACTCATCCAAGCGCATGGGTCCGGTCCCTAAGCCGGATATGCAGACTGGTCCGCGCGACTGGGCGGTGTACCGTAGTAGGCACTGAAATCCCGGCTGAACTGCGCGACGCTGAGATATCCGACAGCACGCGCGGTTTGCGCCACGCTCATCCTGCTGAACACAAGCAGGCTCTTTGCCCGCGCCAAGCGTTTTCGTTTTTGATACTGCAACGGTGAAAGACCTGTCACAGCCTTGAAATGCCGGTGCAACGAGGCAGGACTCATGCCGGCAGCGGCGGCCATGCTGCCGACACCGGAATAAGTTTCGCCCGCACAGTCCAGTTGTCGCAAAATCTCCACGATCCGCGCCTCCGGCGTGTTGTTCTGGGTCTGACCCAGCAATACCCGGCCATGTCTGTCGTGAAGCGCGTGGAAAAACACTTCCCGCAAGGTGTTTGGGCCCAGGATTTCCGCTTCGACGGGATTTTTGAGCTGACAAGCAAGACGGGTGACGGCATCGAGCATCGGAGCACTCAACGTCAGCGCTTCGATGCCCAACCCGGATTGCGCCTGTATCTTGGGCAAGTCATGGGAGGCAATCGCTTCTCCAAGGTTTCGCAGCTCCTCGGGCTCGATGCTCAGGAAAATCCCGACAAGCGGTTCTTCGCTGGAGGCAAAAGTCTCGCACTCAAAAAACAACGGCAGCCCAACGGCAAGATATTGTCCGGGACCATATTCAATCCGCTGGTCCTCAAAGAACCCGATCTTGCGCCCGGAAACGATAATCGCAATCCCGGGCGTGTAGCTCAATGGCGCACGTGCGACAGGTCCATCCGACCAGAACAAGCGAACGGATGGAAGCGCGGTTTCAATGAAGCCGAGAGACTGAGAAGCGCTCTGCTGGTCCCGCAGGGTTTTGACGCTGGATTTCAGGACGGCGAATGAGCCTTCTGGATTGGACATAATGCGAAAATGGCACGAAAAGCGCTCGATACGCCATTCAATTTGGCCCATTTGAGAGAATCCGGCATGAAATTGAGCCGAACTGAAATTCCGTCGAAGTTTGCATGTGCCTATTTCCAAACCGTGGATTTGTCTTGGAGATAGTAATGACGGATACAACGATTGTTCCTGCCGATAAGCTCGCTGTGGTCAAGGCGCTTGCCGGGTTCGCCGTAAAGCCTGCATTCCGGACACCGGTGCACAAAACGCCCGCCGATCACGGGATCACCGACTGGGAAGATGTCTATTTCCCGTCCGACGACGGAACGCCCCTGGAAGGGTGGTACGTGCCTGCCGCTGGCGGTGAAAGCGACAAGCTGATCATCATGAACCACCCAATGCCGATGAGCCGGTCGGGCTTCACGGGACATTACGGCGAGCCGTGGAGCCAGGTTGACGACATCGAAATTGATTTCGTCGCGCACATCGCCCACCTCGTGCGCGCCGGCTACAACGTCCTCGCTTACGATTTGCGCAACCACGGCAATTCCGGCGCGGCCAATGGCGGCATTTGCGGGATCGGGCGTTACGAGTGGCGCGACTGCGTGGGCGCAAAAACCTTTGTTGATCAGCATCCGCGTTTGTCGAAGATGAAGCTCGGCCTCTACAGCCAGTGCACCGGAGGCAATGCGCAATATGAAGCCATGTCGCGCCGTCCGGAGATGTTTGAAGACGTTTTGTGCATGCTCAGCCCGTTGGTGGTGTCGATGACGGCGCTGATGGGTCAGTTCGCGAAGCTGCAGGGTGTCGGCGATTACCTGGACACAATGGATTTCGAACAGAAGAAGCTCGGCGGGTTTTCAAATCCGGAAATGACACCGCATCTGTTTGCCGCGGATGTGAAGGTGCCGACTTTTGTCGTTCAAGTGCGCGACGATCTTTGGACGACGCCGGAAGACGGCCGGAAAACCTTTGATCTTTTGGGCTCAAATGAAAAGGAGCTGTTCTGGATTGAAGGGACGACACGTCGCTTCGATGGCTATAATTACTTTGGGCACAATCCGGAGCGCATGATTGCCTGGTTCGACAAGTACATGAACTGAAGCGACTTTGGACCCTCACTCCGGTTTCGAGGGTGAGCGACTGTTTTTTCCCGCAGCGTTGAGTTCCCAGAAAGGCAGGCACGGATTTCACCGTGCCAGCCAGTTCAAAGCCATGAATAGGAAAGCGGGAAACGGTCCCGCTCCCAGAAAGTCAGGACTCGCCCGCCATCAACTTGTCGACATAATCGTCAAACGTGATCGTCCCGCCCTCTTCCTCGGTCCGGGCGCGTGCGTCCTCGGGCAAGGATGTCTGGATCATGTCAATGCGTTTCCAGGAGGGATGAGGCTGCGCTCCGGCCGCATCCGGAACATACGGGCTGTCCGACACGCGCGTGTGTTTGTGGATGTAGCGCCCGCAATTCAGGAAACAGGAGGTGACCTTGACCCGCACCAGCATGGTCGCGCCCGGATACCGCGCCATTTCCGGATCGTCCGTAGACAAAGTTGCGGTGCCCTGGACGCGGACACGATTGGGTGTTTCCATATCGATGAACAGGAGACCGACCTTCGCGCTCGACTGGATGTTGCCCATCGATTTGAACATGCCGTTGCCGTCATAGCTCGGGAATATCAGCTCGCGGGAATTCAGTACCTTTACGATCCCGACCGGTCCTCCCTTGTAGCTGACCGTTGGTTCGCCGTCGGCGCTGACCGTGGACAGAAAGAAGAAATCGCGGCTTTCGATAAACGGAACCTGCGGGTCTTCGATCTCGTCTCGCACAATCGCGGTAACGACCGTATCAGCCAACTTTGTGCTGTCGAACTTTGCCTGCAGGTCACGCTGGTCATCGGTATAAAATTCATCGGCCGTAAGCATCATCGTCCTCCCTTCGCCTGGCGAAGGCGCGCAGCCGAGATGACGTCTGCGCACCGTTCCGCTCACTCAGCTGCTTCCGACGCAGGCGCGGCATCCACCGGGTCGACTGCCTCAAGCGGACGTGCCGCCTCGTTGTCGAACGCCATGACCGCCGGGCTGGGTTTCTTGTTGAACATCAACCGGAACACATCCGGGCGCGCATAGTGACCGCACGGGTCCGCAGCCGCTTTGCCGATGGCAATCATGTTGAGATCGATTTCCGCAACAACCAGGCCTTCCTGGTCGGGCGCAATATTCTCGCCCAACGGGGCGCCGTCCGGCCCGAAAATACGGGCGTATCCGCCGCCCTTTTTCAGCAGTTGCTGCTTGACCGGCGTATCGCAGAAGAACTCGACCATCTCGTCCGACACGACGGCACAGGCGGCAACCACGAAGCATTGACCTTCAACGGCGTACATTCTGGTCGCCGCCACATTGACTTCGGGTCCAAGCGCATACGCGCCGCCTTCATAAACCGAGAAACTCGGCCAGGCAGCAGCATGGATCTGCTCGTTTTGCGAATACATCGCATATTTGTTCAAGGGCTGCAGGTGTTCCCAGCAGCACAGCGCACCGACACGGCCAAGGTCGGTGTCATGAACCACCATGTCGCTGCCGTCGCCCTCGCCGTAGACAGACCGCTCCACATGCGTGGGCTTCAGTTTGCGGCGGCGTGAAATGATTTCACCGTCAGGGCCATAGTGGAACTGGCCCATATAGAGCGTACCGTTCACATTCCATGACACGCCCATGATGACATGCATGTCGTTGTCCTTGGCCGCCTTTGCCAGGCGTTTGTCCTCGGCGCTATCGGCAACGAGCGAGTTTGCGACGTAACCGGGCACGTGTGGCATATACATGGCTGCCGCGTCGAGCCAGATATACCAGGGGTAGCCCGGCAGGAACGTCTCGGGAAACACGATGAGTTTGGCGTTCTGGCTTGCTGCTTCCTCAATCAGCCTGATCGCCTTGTCGACGCTTGCGGAAAGGTCCATGAAAATGGGCGCGGCCTGAACGGCAGCGGCTTTGAAAGGTTGGGTCATGCGTGTCTCCCTTGGAATGGAACTTTCCAGGCAGTCTCGCAGGTCGCGGCGAACCCGACTTCGCAATCCGGGCGGAAAAATCACCCATTCTGAGCGGAAAACCCGGTCGGTTTCGCTTCTTGGGCGGCGCTGTGCTAAATACAGTGCCCAGGAGGTTTGGCTGATGTCACGACTGCTCAGCACGCAGAGCGTTCGGCAAGAGGACAGCTTCGCGTTCTGGCGCGAGGCGGTATGCGAGTCCTACGTTCAGCTTGAGTGTGACAGCGAGAAGCCGGAAAACTTCAAGGGAGAAATCCTGCTCAATCGCCTCCCGAGCATTTCCACGTCCTTCGTTACCGGCAGCCAGCAGTTTGTCAAACGCAGACGCAAGGATGTTGGCCGCGCCAACGACGAGAGCTTCCTCATAAGCCTGCAGCTGGAAAAAGCGGGGACCATCAGCCAGCAAGGCCGGGAGGCGCACCTGCGCCCGGGTGATTTCGCCCTCTACAGCAGCGTCGACCGTTACAGCCTTGACCTTCCGGACGGGTTTCGCCAGCTGGTCGTCCAGATCCCGCGCGACATGCTATTGGCGCGCATTCCGCAGGCAGACCAGTTGACCGCAATCTCCGTACCAGGCGACAGCCCGTTCGGCGCAATCGTTCACGATAGCGTCACGCGGTTGATCAGCGTCGTCGATCAGTCCGGCGACACTCTCAAATACTCGTTGCAAGACACGGTGGTCGATCTGTTTGTGACCGGGCTCGCATCCTTGAAGGAGATGCGCTTTGAGCTGTCGCAGCCCGAACGGCAGTTGCTGTTGCGGGCAGATGCCGCAATCAGGGCGAACTTCCACGACCCGGATTTCGATCGGGCTGCGCTCGCGTCAACGCTCGGCGTGTCGGTCCGGCGTCTCTCCGAAGTCTTTCGCGCAGACCAGAGATCGATCTCAGCCGCGATCCGTGACATGCGTCTTGGCCGGATTGCCGACGATTTGAGAGATACGCGCAACGCCCGCCAGTCCATCGGCGAGATTGCCTTTCGCTGGGGAATAGCCAACCAGCAAAGCCTCGTGCGCGGCTTCCAGGCGCGATACGGCGAAAGCCCAAGATCTTTCCGAACGCGCCACGCAGCTGCTGTCAAACCAGATTGATTACATGAGAGTTCGTCTCAGGCGCATCGTTCAAGCGCACGAAAAAAGGCCGGTCGAAACGACCGGCCTTTTCGGTTCCCTTGAACGGATGCGTTATGCCGCCCGGCTCTCGCCGTTCTGCGTGAGCGCAGTTGCCGGATCGACATAGTCGTAGCCGAGTGCTTCCGCCACGGCTTCGCAGGTCACCTGCCCGCCGATCACGTTGAGACCCGGCAGGAAGTGCGGGTCGTCGAGAAGCGCCTGCTTCGCACCCTTGTCGGCAAGCGCCAGTGCGAACGGGAGCGTTGCGTTGTTGAGCGCGTAAGTGGACGTCTTCGGAACAGCACCCGGCATGTTGGCAACACAATAGTGTACGACTTCGTCGACGATGTAGGTCGGGTCGGAATGGGTGGTTGCGCGGGAGGTCTCGAAGCAGCCGCCCTGATCGATGGCAACGTCAACCAGAACCGAGCCCGGCTTCATCCGGCTGACAAGATCCTTGGACACCAGCTTCGGCGCAGCAGCACCCGCAACGAGAACGGCACCGACCACCATGTCAGCTTCAAGGACATGTTTTTCGAGCGCAGATCTTGTCGAATAGACCGTTTTCAGGGCCGGACCGAAAGTCTGGGCCAAGTGACCAAGCACAGCCGTGTTCCGGTCCAGAACCGTGACATCCGCGCCAAGGCCGATTGCCATGGTGATTGCATGAGATCCGACAACGCCGCCGCCGATCACGACGACTTTGGCCGGCTCGACACCCGGAACACCGCCGACCAGCGTACCGGAGCCGCCATGGGCCTTCTCCAGCGCCTTTGAACCGGCAATCACCGACAGGCGGCCGGCAACCTGGGACATCGGAACCAGAAGCGGCAGGCCGCCCTTGGCGTCGACAACGGTTTCATAGGCAATGCAGGTGGCACCGGACTTCACAAGATCAGCGGTCTGATCTGCATCGGGTGCCAGGTGCAGATATGTGAAGAGGACATGGTCCGGGCGCAGCATGGCGCGCTCGACGGCCTGTGGTTCCTTCACTTTCACGATCATCTGTGCCGCGTCGAAGACTTCCTTGGCGGTTGCCAGGATTTTCGCACCAGCGGCTTCATAATCCGCATCGCTCGCACCGATACCAGCTCCGGCGTTGGTCTCAACGACAACGTCATGTCCGTGAGCGACCATTTCATGAACACTGTCAGGCGTCAGGCCGACACGATATTCATGGTTCTTGATTTCCTTGGGCACACCAATGCGCATCACTTCGTCTCCTCTGGAAGCAATCTCGATTAATTTCAAGTGTACGCCTGATGGGGTCGAATGTGCTTGCGTTCCACGGGTGCGTTTGCGCAATTGAGACAATTTTCTTGCGTCAAACTAGAATATTTTCAAATATCATGCCGTAAGTGCTTTCCAAAGCAGCAGTATGTGCGGTGCAACAAAATGAAACTCGATCGTCTCGACAAACGGATCCTCGACGCCCTGCAGAAGGATGGACGGATTGCAAATGCGGACCTGGCCGGGATTGTTGGCCTGTCGGCTTCTGCATGTCTGCGCCGCGTCAGGGCGCTGGAAGAAGCCGGTGTGATTGAAAATTACGTCGCTCTGCTCGATCAGCGCAAACTGGGCCGGCGCATGGATATCTTTGTCGAGATCTCGCTGACCGGCCAATCCAAGGAAACACTTGAGAGCTTCGAACGGGCCGTTGCCCGCTCAGAAGAGATCATGGAGTGTTTTCTGATGGCAGGCGATGCGGACTACATTCTTCGCCTGACCGCCGCCGATCCGGTCGATTTCGAGCGCATTCACAGGGACCACCTGTCACAGCTTCCGGGCGTGCTCAAAATGAAGTCGTCCTTCGCGATCCGCCCGATCGTCAAACGCACGGCGATCCCGCTTGAAACGGGCAATTGAACCAGGCTTTTGCACTGATAGACACACCTGCAGGGATGGCTTATTGCAGTCTCGACGCCGGATGCGGTCGGATATATAGTCCGCTTCCGATCTTTTGCTTGGCGTTTCAAGGAACCTGCCTCGGTGTCCCACACGATCACCCGATTTCTCGACACAACGTATCAACTTGGCGAATGCCCGACCTGGGATGACAGACACAATCGGTTGCTTTGGGCCGATATTCAGGGCCGCACGATCCAGTCGATGGACTGGGAAAGCCGCGATGTCACCACCTGGTATTTCGACAATGAAGTCGGGTCGTTTGGATTGACCGATGACGACCGGCTGATCGTCGGCGTCTGGGACAAGGTTCTGCTGTTCGATCCGAAGACTGAGAAAAGCGAAGTTCTTGCGGAAGTCCAGGCCGACCAGCCGGGAACGCGCCTCAATGACGGCAAGATCGGACCGGACGGCGCCTACTGGGTCGGCACGATGGACACCGCCTCACCCCGAGAGCCAATTGCCGGTCTTTACCGGGTCGATGCCGGCGGCAATGTCGAGGAAATCCGAGACGAATTGCTCTGTTCCAACGGCCTCGCCTGGAGCGCTGACGGCGCGTACATGTACCATGCCGATTCAACCCCCGGCTGGATCGAATGCTATGCCTTTGATCCGGCAACCGGCGCACTCGGCTCGAAAATGCTGTTTGCACAACAGACCAACGAGACAGGCCGCCCGGACGGCGCGACTGTCGATGCAGACGGCAACTACTGGAGTGCGGGCGTTTCCGCCGGTTTGCTCAATTGCTTTGCGCCGGACGGCAATCTGCTGGAAGCGATCAAGATGCCGGTGCCAAAACCGACCATGCCCTGCTTCTGCGGCCCTGACCTTGACCAGCTGATCGTCACGACCATCAAGCAGCCGTCCGATCCGACGGCAATCGAGCCGGACACCCTGTCGGGCGGCCTGTTTCTCGTGGAAGGTCACGGCAAACGCGGATTGAAAGCCGAGCGCTTCAGGACATAGGGCCCTTTTTCATCAGGAACTTGCCGGCGTTTGCGGAATCAAATCCTCAAAAGCGCGCCCACGCTGCTAGTCGGCGGAAGGCAACGTCTCGCACTTTTGGATTTTGGGCTCAGCTGTCGAAACGCGGGTTGCCGACCACCGGCAGCTTTCAACCAGAAAGTCGCCTTCTGAACCCGGCAGGCTGTCGCTGACAAAAACCGTGCTGGCGGAAAAGCCGAAAGGCTTGCTCTGCGTGCTGGCCGGGAAAAGCCGGATCAGTTCCTTGTAGGGGAAGCGCGACTTGCAGGCTTCGATGAAGCCACTTTCGAACTCACCGGAAGGGCTTGTCATCACAAGGCCATGATAAAGCGACGGCTGGGTGCCGAGCGCCGGATCGTCGATCCCCGTGGCGATGTTGATGACGTTGCCGTCCTGCACGAAATGAAGTTCAAGTGCTCTGCCGAACGTTGACGGCACCCCATCCATCACACGGTCGCAGACAACGTAGCCTTCGTAGCTACCGGTCCAGGAGAACGTCGCTTCTGCACGAGCTGTTGCAACGGACAACACCAGCAGCAAACACCCAGCCAGCGCATTGCGCGTCACAGCTTCCTCCCCTTACCAGCGGCAACCCTTGACCTTCACTGGTTGCCAGACCGTGCGAGCCGGTTGCACCAGGACCTGCCGGTTGACGGTCTTGTAGACCGCAGGCTGCTTGACGACGTGACTTGAAGCCGGCTGCACCAGAACCTTTTCCTTCTGCGTGCTGTAGATGGCCGGATGACGCACTGCCACCTTGGACGCCGGCTGGACCATCACCCGTTCGCTGACCGTTTTGTAAACGGCCGGGTGCTGAACCTTGCACAGCGTCTTGACGCCCTTGATCATCCGGTACTCCCAGCCAACGCTCGCCTTTTGCACCAGGACGTGTCGCTGACGGGTCTGGTAAACGGCGGGCGTCGTTCTATAGGAAACCCTTTCAGGCTGAACCAGAACCTTCCGGGTCTGATAGCCGTAAACAGCCGCTTTCTTGACCACGTGGCTGCTGGCCGCCTTGACCAGAACACGCTCCTGCACGGTCTTGTAGACCGCTGGAACGGTTGCTTGCTGGTAGCATTGAAGCGGCTGACCGCCTGCAAATGCGGAAGTTGCAAAAAATGGACTAATTGCCAGCGCGAACACCGCGCTCCAGGAACTGCGACGCATAAACTCATCCCCCAGTCTGGTGCAGGAAAATGACCTGCAACCTGACTTTAGGGAATTTTACCAATGCGTTAAAGCAAAAAGTTAATAGTCGTTAAGAATTTGACGCTTGTGCCGTCTTGCTGTCGGCCGTGTCCCTGGCACCCAACTCGTAATCCGTATCCTCGTTGATGATGTGACGGGCCTCTTCAGGCACCCATTCTCCCCAACGAGGCTGCAACTGATGGTCGACAGAAACACGGTCGTCGAACACGAAGCACTCCCCTTTCCAGAGGCTCTGGTCTTCGGGAACTTTCTCCAGATAGTTCAGAATGCCGCCTTCCAGGTGATAGACCTCGTCAAACCCGTTTTTCAGCATCCATGCGGTTGCCTTCTCGCAACGGATGCCGCCGGTGCAGAACATGGCGACCTTCGGCTTTTTCTTGAGGTCGTCCTGGGCATTCACCCAGTCCGGAAACTCCCGAAAAGACTGCGTTTCCGGATTGAGCGCCTTTTCGAATGTTCCAAAGGCGTATTCGTAGTCGTTCCGGGTGTCGATCACGATAACGTCTGGATCCTTGATCAGCTCGTTCCAATCCTCTGGCTTGACGTATTCGCCGACAATCTCGTTGGGATCGATGCCGTCCACCGCTAAACGAACAATCTCCTGCTTCAGGCGCACCTTCATGCGCTTGAACACATGACGGTGGGTCCACGCTTCCTTGTGGGTCAGATCTTTCATACGCGGATCGGCGCGCAGATGCGCAAGCACCGATCGCACACCTGCTTCCGGCCCGCAGATGGTGCCATTGATGCCTTCTGAAGCGAGCAGCAGGCTGCCGCGCACATCATGCGCAACGCAATAGGCCTTGAGGTCGTCGCGCATCGCTTCATGGTCGTTCAGCGGCGTGAACTGATAAAGGGCAGCAACAAGAAAATCGTTCATCGGAATTGTTCTTTTTCTTCTGAAAGCGCTCCGCTCGCACAGGTAGCGGCTCGCCGGGCATATCATTTGGTGTCGTCCATACCCAAGTTGCACCCTCATAACCCAGAGCTCCAGCGCTGAAAAGTCCGCAGTTTATCTGATGACTTTCCTTGCTCTACCGGATCGGGGCGTCTGGTCCCTGCCCGTCTATTCAACGTTGCGAATGGTTTCTTTTGGTTTCGGGATATTTCTTTTCTGATCAGAACTTTTATATATTCGAATTCTCACATAATTGCGTGAATCGACCAGATTCTGAAAAGTCGCAGTTAAAACTGGATAATTGGTCAGAAAATCGATATTATTAGCCATGGCCATACAAATGCACATAGACCCCGCGCAAGAACCATCGGCAACCCAGCGTGCGTATCTTGCAATCAGGCGAATGATACTGATCGGCGAATTGCCGCCGGGCGAAAAACTGAAGATCGAGAAACTCCGTACGATCCTGAGTATGGGCGGTTCTCCGATCCGTGAAGCCTTGACGCTGCTCGTTTCAGACCTGCTCGTGGAACGGCTGGACCAGCGCGGATTCAGAACGGCGGATATCAGCCCGTCCAATTTTGCCGAAATCCTCAACCTGCGCTGTCACCTTGAGGAGATGGCGCTCAGGGAGAGCCTGGCGGCCGCCGACCATGCCTGGGAGGATAAGCTCGTCATTTCGCATCACCGGATGATGCGCGAACCACGCGCCAACGTGGAACGGTTCGAGGAATTGCACAAAGCGTTCCACATGAACCTGCTCAGCGCCTGCCATTCCCTGGTGCTGTTGAAGTTCTGCAATCAGCTTTACGACCTGAACATCCGCTACCGCTACCTGGCGGGCCAGGCGCTGAATTATTCCAAGCGCGATATCAGCAAGGAACACACCGATATCATGAACGCCGCCGTTGATCGCGATGCGGACACCGCCTGCCGGCTGCTGCTTGATCACTATCGCAACACCGGCGCGTTTCTGGAAAAGCACTTTTCGTCGGAAGCCGCCGAATAGACGGCACCGTCAGAACAGGAAAAACAACGGGCCGGATTGTTCCGGCCCGTTTGCATTTTGCAGAAGGGGCTGAATTGCCCTCTGTTGTGCCACAGCTCGCCATAAACTCACTGCAAAGGAGGTGGTCCCGGATCTTGTCCGGGACAGCTCAGGTGGCAGTTGCCTGCACCTGCGTCAAACGTTGTCCCGAACAAGCACCAGGTCGAAATCAGCCAAAAGATACGGCTCGTCGACCTTTCCGGAGAGCACGTATCCGTCGGACGGGAAAGATCCCGCCGGCTGTTCGATGTAGGTCATCACCAGATCCTCGCGCACACCAAAGACCGTGTCCTCATCGAGATAAGGATCGTCATCGGGGAAGATCTCCGTCACAAGCGTCCTGAAGCCGGGAGCCTTGACGATATAGTGCAGGTGGGACGGCCGCCAGGGATGACGCCCGCTGGCGTTTAGAATGTCGCCAACCGGGCCGTCGCTCGGCACGGTATAACTGACGGGCTTGACCGTGGTGAACCCGTAGTGCCCGTCCTTGCCCGTCGTTTGAATGCCGTGGAAGGAATACGTGTCCTGCTCGGGATCCTGGCTGGAATACATCCCGTTGGGTGCCGTCTGCCAGATGTCCAGCTCCGCGCCTTCGATCGGATTGCCGTCTTCGTCCCGGATCGTCCCCTTCGCCAGAAGCACCTGACCGTCATAGTCACGGCGCATGTCGCCGCCAATTGCAAGCGGTGGCGCGCCGGTTATATGGAACGGGCCAAGGACGCTGGACGACGTGCCTTTCGGGCTCGAATGCAGCATGTCGACAAGAGACGACAGCCCGAGCACATCGGACAAAAGCACGAATTCGTGGCGCTCGGCATCGGAGATATTGCCGGCCCATTCCAGGAACTCGATGCCCTTGCGCCATTCGTCATGGGTAAGGTTGGTTTCCCGGGCAAAATCATGCAGGTGCGTGACCAGACTCTTCAGAACTTCTTTCAGGCGCGGATCCGTGTCCGGACCGAAATACCCCATGAAGACGTCTGTTATGTTGTCTTTCGTGACGTGACGCATGGAACCTCTCTTAGTTCAAGATCGCCAGGCTGAGCGACGGCCAGCGGATCAGCGCAATGAGGACGACCAACATCACCAGCGCGAAGGGGAACGCGCCAATGAAAACGTCCTTCAGCGAAATTCGCGGATCGTTCAACGTGGCTTTGATAACGAAACAGGATATGCCGAGCGGTGGCGTGAGCAAGCCGATCTCTGCTCCGACAACCGTGATGATACCGAACCAGACGAGCGAGAGACCCATCGGCTCGACGAGCGGCAAGAACAGCGGCACGACAATCAGGATGATCGACGCCGTGTCGAGGATCGTTCCCAGGAAGATCATCAACAGGACATAGAAGACCATGATCCAGAAGAAGGTCAGCTGTGTATCGTTCAGAAGGTCGCCAAGCTCGTTCGGCAGCCCGGCAAGCCCGAGCATGCGGCTGTAGATCGACGCCGCCGTGATCAGGAACAGGATCGAAGCGGTGATGTGACCGGTCTCCAGAAGCGCTTGCCAGAGCGTTTTCAGGGTCAGCTTCTTGCGGAAAGCTGCAATGAGAAGACCGAGCAGCGAGCCGGTTGCGCCCGCCTCCACCGGCGTCAGCCAGCCCGTATAGATTCCGCCGAGCACGGCAACAATGAGGACAAGCGTTGGCAGCGTCTTGTCGGCAATCTCAAGCGGCGACATCCACTCCACTTCCTCCGCAGGCCGGCCACCGACATATTTCGGCGTCAGACGGCCCATGAGGAAGATCGCGATCACGTAAGCGATCGCGAGCAGAATACCCGGGACGACCCCGGCCAGGAACATGTCGCCGACGCTTTGTTCGGCAACAAAGGAATAGATGATCAGCATCGCGGAGGGTGGAATGATCATGCCCAGGACCGACGAACCGGCAACGACGCCCACGGCAAAGCGGGGATTGTAGTCGAATGCCAGCATCTGTGGCACGGACACTTTCGAGAACACGGAAGCAGACGCGATCGACGAACCGGTCACGGCGGCAAAGACGGCATTTGCGCCAACGGTTGCCATACCGATCCCGCCCTTGACGCGCTTGAACCCGGAATTCATCACGGTATAGATGTCCGAGCCGAGCCCTGCCTTGGAGACGATCAGCCCCATGAAGGTGAACAGCGGCACGGTCGCGAACGTGTACTCCATGACGCTGTCGCCAATGGCGATTTTCAGAAGATTGATGGCCAGGTCGAAATTGTCCCGCATCAATATGATCGAGACGAAGGACACGAGACCGAGCGCAATCGGAATGTAGACGCCGAGATAGACCAGAACGACAATCGCGACGACCGACAGGATGCCAATTTCAAAAGGTGTCACGAGTTTTCCTCTGGGTGTTCGTCGAGACGGACCGCCTCAACCTCGGCGTCTGGCATCAGGACTTTGATGAAGAACACGAGCGTGCACAAAATCGAGCTTAGGAAGATGACGAGCTTGATCGGCCACCAGGGGGCTGTGAAGACACCCGGAACACCGAAAAAGTCCTTGGTTTCATACATTTCCAGGAATTCCGGCCAGATGGCATAAGCCACCAGCCCCATGAAGACGGCAGAGACGAAGTTGATCGTCCGCCTGATGGAGCTCGCGGCGCCGGGCCTGGTTGTGGAGAGAATGGTCAGAAAGCCGTCGGAGCGCGTGAGCCGGTTCATGCGCACGACATCCGGCAATTGCATAAAGACGATCAGCACCATGGAAAACTGAACCACTTCGTACGCCCCCCGGAAGGGGGCGTTGAAGAAGTTTCGGGCCACAACGTCATAGTTCACGATCAAAACCAGCGAGAGAACTATGAGTGTGCCAACTGCGTTGGCTCCGATCGCGATCCAGCTGGCCAGTTGGGATAAGGCGCGAACGCCAGGGATGTTTTGAGACAGCATTCTGGCGCCCCGCTTATCGTTCGCTGCTGCTACTGAGACAGGTCAGCCGTCCAGTCGCGTGTCGGGGTGTGGCCCGCATCCTTGAGCTTGGTCATGTAGGATTTCAGCATGTCGCTGCCCGGCTCACCTTTCGAGTCAAGCTGAGCGGCCCATTCAACCGCAAGGTTGGGCATGGCATTCGCCCACTCTTCGCGCTCGGCGGGATCCATTTCGACAATGGTGCCACCTGCCTCGACATACTTGTCACGGCTGGCCTGTGCGCGGTCCATGGCAATCCCGGCGACGTGGTCACGATACTCAACCGCAACTTCCTGCAAGACGTTTTTGACTTCGTCCGGAAGACCGTCCCAGTAGTCCTTGTTGACGGTGATGGTCTTTGAGTTCACAGCCCCGAGGTCGGCCTTGAGCATGTAAGGGGCGACTTCCGCAATCTTGAACGTGCTGGCAGCTTCCGGCCACAGCATCGCGTTGTCGACGAGACCTGTCTGCAACATGTTGTAGAAGTCGGTCAGTCCGCCACGCACACCTGCCGCACCGTCGATGCCTTCCAGGTAGCGAAGGTTCATGCCGGCACCGGCTACCTTGCTGCCCTCAAGCGCCTTGATGCTGTCGATCGGCTCTTTGGAGAACACCTGGTAGGTATCGAGCACCACACCGGTTGCCAGGTAGACCTGGTTCTGCTTTTCGAACTCGTTCTGCATGGTCGGGTATTCTTTGGCGATCTCGTCAACCGCCTTTGCGACCGCGCGCGAATCCGGGGCCACGAAAGGTGTCACCGCGGAAATCGCCTGGCTCGGCAGCTTGGACGAATGGAAGATCGTTGTCACGATGCCGATGTCGCCCAGACCCAGCTTGATCCCTTCCAGAACACCCTTCGGCTTGACGATCGAGCCGCCGTAGCTTTCCTGCCAGTCCATCTTGTAGTTGCCGGTTTCAGCCAGCCGCTTGTCGACTTCAGGAATGAAGAAGTTGGTGAATTCCTTGACCCAAAGAGCACGCGCCGGATAGCCGTCGATCACGACAGCCTTGATGGTTTCCGTCGCAAAGGCCGGCATAGAAGTCGCGCTCAGGAGCGCCAGTGCAAGTGCACCCCGTCTTGTTAGTTTTCCAATCATGGCATTTCCTCCCAAGTAGAAACAGACGATCAGGCTTGCTGCCAGATCGTTTCGAGTGCGGTCCCGGATTGTTCAAACAGCTTGGACAAGGGACAGTATTTGGCAACGTCCGACGCGACACGCTGGAGATCGCTCTCCGATGCGGTCCCGTCGCTGGTTACCACCTGACGCAGCGCGACAAAGGGAACGTCAATTTCCTCCTCGAGTGTGACGCCCCGGCGATCGAACTCGCAGGTAATTTCAATTGTGAGATGTCCGACATCGACGCCGAGCTTGTCGGCGCATTTGTTGCCGATGACATTGGTACAGCCTGCAAGCGCAGCCAGCGCTGCCTCGGTTGGTGCGGGTCCAAGATTTGTACCGCCACGAGCTTCCGGTTCGTCAATCGAAAAGGTCAGATCGCGGATGTCTACGTCCGTCCTGGAATGACTGACTCCCCTGCCCGTTGACCGAAGCTTTACGACCGTTTTTTGTCTCAAGGCCATCCTTAGGACCTCACAGGAACTTGCACGCTTTGTCGAAGGGCAAGCGCGGCAACTTCTGGAACAGCGCAGTTTCGTCTGCGTAGCCCATGTTGCACAGGAAATTGGACTTCAACGTTGTGCCGGCGAAGAACTCCTCGTCGACGATCTGGTTGGAAAATCCGGACATGGCACCCACGTCGAGGCCGAGGGCCCGCGCAGCAATCATGAAATAGGCTCCCTGCAGGGTACCGTTTCGGAATGCAGTGACCTCGGAATGCTCCAGCTTGCCTTCAAAATGCGGCCGCCTGTCTTCGTGCGGAAACAGGTATGGAAGCTCCTTCCAGAACTCCAGATCATGCGCGACGATCACCGTGACCGGCGCAGACATCATTTTGTCGACGTTCTTGTCCTTCAGCGACTTTGCCAGGCGTTTCTTGGCCTCGATCGTCTCAATGAAGAAGAAGCGCGCCGGACAGGTGTTCATGCTGGTCGGACCGGCTGCCGTTATGTCGTAGATCGTCTCCAGAACGTCGCGCGGAACCGACTTGTCCTGCCAGGCATAGTGCGAGCGCGCGCCGCGCAAAATCAGATCGATGCCATCGTCGTTCAGCTTGCCGATCCGCTCACGCAGGCCGCGTATGGTCGCGTGCGCCTCCGCACGCAGCTTGGCTAGGGCCTCACCTGTTGGAGCCTTGGACGCAGCCATCGTCATTCCGCCGCCTCCGTCGCAACAATGTCTTCTTCGGCAACGATGGGGTTGGCGCAAATCCCGATGCCTTCGATTTCAACTTCCACCGTTTCCCCTGGCCGCAGCCAGCGTTGCGGCGTCTTGGCATGACCGACACCTGGCGGCGTCCCCATGGCCAGCATGTCGCCGGGCTGGAACGTCGTGAATTCCGAGACCGTTGCGATTGTTCGTGCAACGCTCCAGAGCATGTCGGACGTCGTCGCACTTTGCAGGATCTCCGATCCGACGCGCGACTCGATCTTTAGGCCATCCGCCCCTTCCGGCAATTCGTCCGGGGTAACGACAACCGGGCCGATCGGGCCGGTTCCGTCGAAATTCTTGCCTGGAGTCCACTGGTGGGTCTTGCGCTGATATTCGCGCACGGATCCGTCGTTGAAGATCGTGTAGCCAAACACGTGGCTCAGAGCATCCTTTTCGCTGATATGCTTGCCGCCCTTGCCGATGATCACCATAAGCTCGGCCTCGTAATCGAGTTGCTCGGAGATGCTCGGACGGATCATCGGCGCTCCGGCCGGGATCATCGACGTGGTGCAGCGCATGAACAGGGCCGGATAGGTCGGCACGTCATAGCCGCCTTCCTTGATGTGATCGACGTAGTTGAGGCCAAGGCACATGATCTTGCCCGGACGTTCCACCGGAAGTCCAGGAACCACAGAAGACAAAGGCTCAGCATCGACGTTGTTCTTTTGCGCGACCGCATCCTGAAGGTCGACGCGACCCTCGATCAGAGCGCTCAAATCCGTCCCGACGTTGCTGTCGCCCGCCGTCAGGTTCCATGCCCACTCGCCCTCGACGAGATAGACACCATGACCTGACATTCCTGTTCCAACTAAGAATCGCATACTAGCCTCGGTGTTTCCACATTTTTTGTTACTTTGACGACTATTTTTTAGATTGTCAAATAATATCGATTTTTTTATTCTAGCAAAAAATGGAGGTAAATCATGCCGAAATGGTCTGACTATAAACGCATCGCAAAGGAGCGCGGAGCCCTCGCGCTGGAGCTTTATGTTGTGAACACAACACCTGCCGGACCGGACGTGGATCTGCCCGGGACATTGCCGGATCATCTTGCCTATCAGGCAAAGCTGGAAGAAGAAGGCAAGTTGGCCTTCGCCGGCCCCGTCTCGGATGAGACCGGCGAAGAACTGCACGGTGAAGGCATGATAATCTACCGGGCAGCTTCGCTTGAGGATGCGCGACAGCTCGCAGAAGAAGACCCGATGCACAAAAGGGGCGTCCGGACATTCACGATCCGCCGCTGGCTCATTAATGAGGGCAGTTTCTCGCTTTCCGTGGAGCTTTCGGCAAAGAAAGCGACTTTCTCGTAGACCGGTCTCTGAACTGGCGGCTTGCTACGCCAAATTGGCAACTGGCCTGCCGAAGAAACGGACCTATCCTGTCGCTGCCCGCTGGAGATACGCATGACGATTCTTGGTGATTTGCTGTCGACAATCTTTGAACGCAGGTACCTGGCTTTCGCGCCGGACCGGCAAGACTCGCGTTCGATGGAAGAACTGACCAGCGCCCTTGTCGGCGCCACCGGCGAAGTAACCGGCCTGTCGGCTGCAACACATATCCTCAGGCGCTACCAAAATATGGAAGATGACGAAAAGCTCGCGTTTTTCCATCATCTGGCAAGCGATATGAACATCGATCCGGAGGAAGTGCGTTCGGCTCTGGAAGCTTATGAAGCTGATCCCAGCAAACAAACCTACCGCGCGTTCATGTCAGCGGTCGAACCGAACCGTCAGGAATTGATCCGCAGGCTCAACCAGATACCCGGCGCAACCGAAACGCTTGTGAAGATGCGGGCGGATCTGTTGCGGCTCGGCAGGAACGATCCGCGCCTGCAGGCGCTCGACCAGGACTTCCGGCATTTGTTCATGTCCTGGTTCAATCGAGGCTTCCTGGTTCTGCGCCCGATCAGCTGGGAAAGTCCGGCCCATATTCTGGAAAAAATCATCGCCTATGAGTCGGTTCATGAAATTGCCAGCTGGGAAGACCTGCGCAGCAGGCTTGTCCCCGGCGACCGGCGTTGCTTTGCGTTTTTTCACCCGACCATGCCGGACGAACCACTGATTTTCGTCGAAGTCGCCCTCACCGGCGACATTCCTGGTTCCATCCAGGGCCTTTTGATCGAGGACCGGGAAGCAATCACGACAGACAAGGCCAGGACCGCTGTCTTTTACTCCATTTCCAACTGCCAGGACGGGCTTGCCGGCATTTCGTTCGGCAATTCACTGATCAAGCAGGTCGTTGCCGACCTTTCGGCAGAATTGCCGGGATTGAAGACCTTCGTCACCCTGTCGCCCATTCCCGGTTTCACGAAGTGGCTTCAGTTGGAGGACATCCCCTATCACGACGCCGATGCCAAGCAGCTGCGCACGCTCGCGGCCCACTACTTGATGTCGGCAAAGCGGTCGGACGACATGCCGCTCGACCCGGTTGCCCGCTTCCACCTGGGCAATGGCGCACAGATCCACGCGGTTCATGCCGACGCGGACACTTCGGAAAAGGGCATCGCGCAGTCGGCAGGAACCATGGTCAACTACCTTTATGACCTCAACAAGGTCGCGCAGAACCACGAGCGGTTTGCCACGGCGAAGGAAATCACGGCGTCAGCCGAGATCAGGAACCTGGACGCGGCCGCCAAGAAGCAGGAGCTCAAGCGGCCGGAGAACGAAGAGGAAGCCGTTCAGGGCTAGGTTCCGCCCCAAGGCTTTTTGCCCGCCCAGGTCCACATGACCTGGGCTTTTTTGTCTTGTCACGGCGCTGTCTCGCCAAATTCTCCAATGCGGTCATCTTTTTGACGCAACTGGCGCGCAGGGGGTGTCTCCACTTTCAACGATCCGGACGATGCCTTTCGTGCCAAGCTGAAAGCACGGGTCGACACGCGAGACAAAACCGCACGCTATTCATGACCATCGATTTCACCCAGATCTTCCATCAGGACTCCGTCCTCGTGATCTTTACGATCATCGCGATCGGCTACCTGATCGGAAACATCCGAATTGCCCGGTTCGAGATCGGCGTCACCGGTGGTGTCCTCCTGTGTGCGCTTTTGTTCGGCCATTACGGCTACACCATCGATCCAATCGTTCAGTCGATCGGCTTCACCCTGTTCATTTACTCGGTCGGCTGGCAGGCTGGGCCGCAAATCCTGAACGTCCTGCGCCAGGACGGCCCGAAATATCTGGTTCTGACGATTTTCATGGCGGGCGGATCGTTTCTCCTGGTACTCGCAATCGCCTGGGCCACCGGCTTGTCCAATGCCTTCTCCGCCGGCCTGATGGCCGGCAGCCTGACAAGCACGCCGACGCTCGTTGGTGCCCAGAACGCGGTTTCGTCAGGCCTTGTCGCAGCTCCGGCAGGTGAAACAGCCAACAGCCTGATCGAAAGCATCAGCGTTGCCTACGCAATCACCTATATTTTCGGAACAGTCGGCCTGCTCCTAATCGTGAAGCTCCTGCCGAACCTCTTGCGCGTCGACCTGGTTGCGGCTGCCGAAACCTTCGCCCAGGAACGTGGATTCAAGACGGAAAACGTCGAGGACAAGATCGAACGACCCATTTTGCGGGCCTACCAGCTTGACGATCCGGAGCTGAATGGCCTCACGATTGCACAGGCGCTTGCTGCACGAACGGCAAAAGACATCAGCATCAGGTCACTTTACCGGCTGAAGCGCGGCTCGGACCTGATCGATCCCAACCATGACACGGTGATTGAAACGGGTGACAAGGTCGCTGTCTTCGCCACACCGGAAGAACATGCCAAGGCGCGGGACCTTTACGGCCTTGGCGCGGAAGTCCTGGACAGGGACCTGATCGACGCGGTTGTCGACGTCGCCGAGGTTGTTGTCACCAACCCGAACGCGGTTGGAAAATCCCTTGAACAGCTCGGCATCTACGAGCGCCACGGCTGCTACCTCACCCGCATCACCCGTTCGCAGATCCAGTTGCCGCTGTCACCCGGCACTGTGGTACAGCGCGGTGACGTCATGATCCTGACCGGAGAGCGGCGTGCGCTCGACCGGGCGATTGCCGAACTCGGTGCAGAAGACCGCAAGGCGGTGGAGACGGACCTCCTGACATTCGCCGCAGGCATTGTGTTCGGTCTCCTGCTCGGCCAGATCACGGTCAAGATCGGCGACATCAATGTCGGCATCGGCACCGCGGGCGGTCTGCTTGTGGCAGGCATCTGCGTCGGCTTCCTGCGCGCCAACCGGCCGACTTTCGGCCGCATGCCGGCGGCGGCACGCTTCATCCTGATGGAACTCGGATTGCTTTTGTTCATGGTCGGCGTGGGGCTGAACGCCGGCGGCGGCATTGCGGAAGCAATCGGGTCTGTCGGTCCGGTGTTGTTCCTGTCCGGCGTCGTGGTGACCTGTCTGCCGCTGCTGTGCGGGTACTTCTTCGGCCGCCTGGCCCTTGGCATGAACCCTGCCCTGCTTCTTGGGGCGCTGACAGGTGCGATGACCAGTACACCTGCCCTCGGGATTGTCCAGCAGGCGGCAAAAAGCACTGTGCCGGCGCTCGGCTATGCCGGCACATACGCGCTCGCCAATGTCCTTTTGACGCTCGCCGGCACGATAATCATGCTTCTTTGAACCCCTTTGCCCTCCCGGACTTGATCCGGGACCATGGCGTCGTGCGTTCAGGCCTGGCCCCGGCTCAAGGCCGGGGCGGCAAAAGCCACGGTTGGAGCCGCAGCACTCGATTTCGAAACCTTGATGTTGAAAAACAGTGCCGTCCCGGACTTGATCCGGGACCTCAGCCATCGTGCGTTCAAGCCTGGCCCCGGCTCGAGGCCGGGGCGGCGAATTACATTTGGCACAAAAGCTTGATTTAGAGCTTACGGCTTGGGCCGGCCGGCAAGTGCTGCCGTCAGGCGAGCATCTTCGAGATAAGGATCATTGCCGAAGCGGATCAGGCCCTGGCGCTGCACCCACACGGACTGGTGCGACACCACCGCCATCAGCCCGCCTCGCGCGGGAAAGGTCACGGTATCCTGCCTGGAAATCCGATCCTCGATGCCATCTGCCGGCAAGACGCGTGGCTCGATGATCTGGTCGAGGATGTCCAGCCCGTTGACGATGCCGAACGCCGTCTTCGGCAAATACGGATTGCAGAAGACTTCATCCTCTGGCGCAGCCGCCAGGTCGAAAAGCTGCAGTCTGTTTTCTTGCCGAAGCCGGTAAGCGTATTGACCAAGCGGGTTTTCGCTCGAGGCCGGCAAAAACAATTCGAACTGTTCCCGGTTACTGGCCCGCTCTATGTCGCGCAGAGAGGCTTCCTTCCAGGGCAACGCGTCAAGTGGAACATCCGCCCCGCTGCGCTTCAGATAATATCCCGCCGCTTCGACCTGCCCGGGGTCCTGCCGCAACCTCGGCAGCAGTTCCTTGCCGAAAAACTCCCAGGGCACCTGCCAGGTCGGATGAAACGTGACTGCCTCGATTGTTGTCGCCATCGTCGTGTGGTTCCGGTCAGGACAATTGGCATACGCCCTGCCCTCGTCCGCAACACGGCCATTTTCCAGAAACACGAAGGAGTTCTCGCCCTTGTTGATGAAGAGCTGCAACCGGGAATATTCGTTTGGCAGCCAGCGGATTCTTTCCAGCGCGCTGGAAAGCTGCTCGATCCGCCGTTCAACAGGTATGTTGAGCGCACGTATGAGTGCCGGTGTCACCTGCCCGGAGACTTCAAGCCCGTATCGTTGCCGTGCCTGTCCAACGGCAAAGGCAAGCCGTTTGTCGAAAAGCGTGTCTTCAGAAGCTTCTGCAAGAAGGGCATCTTCCAAAAGCCGCTGCCGTAGCGCCGGCACACGCACGTCGTTCGTTCCGGCATCCAGCGTTTCGCCCGGGTCCAGATAGGTAAAGCCGCCGTTTTCCCGAACGTCCTGGAGATGCCGCAAATGCCCTTGCAGACGCCGGTAAGTGTCGTCCTGTGGTTGCCAAACCGTGAGGAAGGCTTCGAGATCGTCCGACGTCGCCAGTCTTGTCAGCGCATCGACCGTGTCGATCGAGTTAGACGGCATGTAGGCATCGGGATAAAGGATCCTCGGCGAAACCCGCCCGGCCCGAATGTCGTGGGCGTAGTCGAGAAAATGGCCGGTGTAGAGCAACTCGACCCAGGCAATCTCGGACTCAGATGACAGGCTGCTGAGCGAGGCTGTTGCCTGCGTCAGCACGCCGGCGGGATAGTCTTCCGGCCGCAATCCGTTCCGGTCGGCACTTTCCATGCTCTGAATGAGTTCCAGACTACGCGGCTGGTCCAGCCAGAGCACCTCGCCCCGGTCGGAGCCGTAGAAGGCAGCGATCTCGTTTCGCCGTTTCTCGACAATCAGCGGCAGGCGATCCGGGTTCGACAGCAGCCAGCGGACATTTTCCAGGATCTCGTTTGCCCGTGCGGACACCGTTTCAACGAGGAATGCGAATAGAAATACGGTCGAAAGTCCGGCAATACGCCTCAACACCCTGTCTGCTTTCATGCCGCAATCTGCCTTTTGATCAGTTCTTTCACCAATTACCGCCAGCACTAGGGTACGGACTCATAAATGAATTCGATTTGGTTTGGATCGTTTTGACCAGCAGCAAGGAGCGAAAGTGCAGAAAATGTGGTTCATTTTCAATCCTTTCGCGACGAAGCAGATGGCCAAAAAGGACAAATCCGAAGGACGGCAAAATGGCCGGACCTCGCAGCGTCACCGTGCTTGGCCGGGCGTAAAGCCCGCTCTTCACACGCTTCCTCGCGAGATTTCGCCATTTCTGCCGCCAAATCGCCTTCATTTATGAGTCCGCACTCTCGCCCACAAAACCCTACGCATCAGCTCCTCCTGTGGATGCAAACCGATCGTCGGCACGTTTCGTCCGGGCATGATCATAGGTCGCGTCCAGCCTGGAGCGCAGGTAGTCCGCACCTGATATTGCCGGATATCTGGCCGGATTGTCTTCAGACATGCATCCAGGCAAACAGGACACGATCGCATCCGGATTGGGATCCAGGAAAAAGGCGATCGAATAGCGGTCCCTTTCGCCGGAATTGATGACGCGGTGCGGCGTCGACACGTAGGTGTCATTCGACCAGCGCATCAGGCAGTCGCCAATATTGCAGATGAACGTCCCGTCGATCCTGGGTGCCTTCAGCCAGGCACCGTCACGCCTTTGCACCTCAAGACCGCCAACCGCGTCCGGTAGGAGAAAGGTAACGTTGCCATAGTCCGTATGAACACCGGCGCCAATCTGTCCGTCCATCGCACTTTCCGGATGCGGCGGGTAGTGCAACAGGCGCAACGTTGCGAGCGGCGCATCAAGTTTGTCCTCGAAGAAATCCGGCGCGGCGCCGAGATCGACGGCGATCGCCCTATGCATCTCCCGCCCGAGCGCCCAGACAGCCTCGAAATAGGCGAGCAGCGTGTCCCGCCAGCCCGGGATATCAGGCCACTGATTCATGGCCCGGAAGGGCTCGCCTCCGGTTATTCTCGGGTCATCTGCCGAAAGGTCCAGACCAATATTGAAGGCTTCCTTGAGGTCAGGCGGCGTACCCGGGTTCAGGTTTTCACCTTCTTGCGGCACGTAACCGCGATTGGTTTTGAAGAAATCCTTGGTGAGCGCCATCTTGGCGTCCAGCGGCAGCGCAAAAAGGGCATGTGAGGCAGAAAAGGTGCGTTCGATGAGCGCCGCGTCGATGCCGTGATTTTTGACATAGAAGAAACCGATATCGCGCGCTGCTCTGCCAATTGCGTCAGCAACCTCTTGAAGGCCACCCTCCGTCCCGGCCGAGAGCGGTTTCAGATCAACAACAGGGATGTCCACCTGATTCAATTCCTGCACGACTGTCGGCAACTCCTTGACGCGGAACGCTCTTGGCTCTCGGCAAGCCTTCGATAAGACACAGTCGCACACAGCCACGCTGCGTCAAGCAGGAAAGGAAACTGGACGTCAGGGCTGGTTTTGCGAGGCCCCGGTCTGCTCACCTGTAACGACAACGTCGAATGCTTCAAGTGTGGCAAGCGTTGACAGAGCCGTCCGTCCGAATTTTGACGGCGTCGCCAGAAGTACGCAGCGAGCTGCAGCAGCCATGGCAGCCTTCTTCACGGCAATTTTCGACATGTCGAAATCCATCACGCGGCCACGGTCGTCTATCGCCGAGCAGGCGATCAGCGCATAGTCGACCCGGAGGCCGTTGAGCATCATTACGATATCTTCCCCCACCAGCGAGCCGTCGTTGCCGGCCATACGTCCCCCCAGCACGGTGACCTCGTGCCGCTTTGGATCGAAGGTGAGCGCTGTTCGCATGCTGTTGGTGAACACTTTCAGGCCATTCAGCCGATTAAGCTGACCGGCTGTATATTCGATCGTTGTACCAACATCGAGATAAAGGCTCGCACCATCGGGGATCAGCGCGCTTGCCTGAGAGGCAACGGCCAGTTTTCCCTCGACACCGAGCCGCTCCTTGTGACCGTGATCGAGACGGATCGTCTCCATGTCGCCGATTGCCCCCGCGCCGCCGTGAAAGCGTTGCAGCTGCCCGGCTTCGGCCAAAGCAATTATGTCGCGCCGCACAGTCTGCGCCGACACGCTGAATTCTTCTGCAAGCTTCTCGATCGTGACAAAGCCCTGCTGTTCCGCAAGTGCAATGATCCGGTGTTGCCGGTCGCTGAACGTAGCTGTCGGGATAAATCGGTTCATGAAACTGTCAGGTTCCCATGCAAGATATGTAAAATATCTTACAGGGAATTGCGAAAGACGCCAATGGTCCAGACTCACTATTTTTTACATGACGCCAATATCTACAGTGAACACGGCAGGCTCGATCCCTGGACCTGGAGGTGGGAAAGCGCGGACGTTCCGAATGGCGCAACTGAAGTATCGGCGCTCGACGCAGTGCAAAAAATTCAGGCAACCGGCAAGGCGCGGCGCATCCCGATCGGCATGATTGGGCCGCGCGATGCAACCGATGCGCAAATGGAGGCTGCCGAAGCGATCGGCGCCGATCTCGGGCGAATGGGTTTGACGGTGATCTGTGGCGGAAAAAGTGGCGTCATGTACGCGGCAGCCAAGGGCTGCCATGAATCTGGCGGACTTTCGGTAGGCCTCGTCCCGGATCACGACTGGCGTTTGGCCAACCCTTATATTGCCCTTCCGATCGCAACGGGCCTGAGCGAAGCCCGCAACATGATCATCGCCAAGTCCTGCGAGGTTCTGATTGCGGTCGGCGGATCCTACGGCACGCTCAGCGAAATCGCTTATGGCCTGCACTTCTCAAAGCCTGTGATCGGTCTGCTCGGTGCACCTCATGTGGAAGGTCTTGAGGCAGCGGACGGGCCGGACGATGCAGTCAAGCGGATGGCCAAACATCTTATGGCGCGCATCGAACTGTCATAATAGCTACATCACCTAGCCCTAAATGTAAGAAAACTTACATCAACTGGTAACGTGAGCATGACTTCACAGGCCGTACTGGAATTGCGGGACGTGACGAGGCGGTTCGGTGCATCAACCGTGCTCGACGCGGTCAACGTGACGGTTCGCGACGGCAGCTTTACTGCACTTCTAGGCGCCTCCGGATGCGGCAAGTCGACGACGCTCAGGATCATGGCCGGACTGGACCGGCCGACGGAAGGCGAGGTTCTCCTGAGCGGCGAAAATGTTGCCGATAAAACCGCTTATGAGCGGAACATCGCCATGGTGTTCCAGTCCTACGCGCTTTATCCGCATCTGACTGTTTTCCAGAACATCGCCCTGCCACTGACCATGCGCCACCTGAATGCCTTCAGCCGCGTACCGGGACTGGGCCGTCTGGCGCCCGGCAGCGCTACCGCACGCGAATTGATCACGAAGAAGGTCACGGAAACAGCTGACATACTGAGCCTTGCCGATCTGCTTCACCGCAAACCCAACAGCCTGTCTGGTGGTCAGAAACAGCGCGTCGCCCTGGGCCGCGCTCTGGTGCGGGACCCGGTGATGTTTCTGCTGGATGAGCCGCTTTCCAACCTCGACGCGAGGTTGCGGGTGAAGATGCGCTCCGAACTGGTTTCCCTTCACAAACGCACGGATCGCCCGTTCGTCTATGTAACCCACGACCAGGTCGAGGCGATGGCCATGGCAGACCAGATCATTGTGATGATCAAGGGCAAGGTGGCCCAGGCAGGGTCTCCGCGCGACCTTTATGACCGGCCCGCAGACAAGGAAGTTGCCGCCTTCATCGGCACCAATTCGATAAACTTTTTCGAGCCGGATGACGGCCTGGGCCAGATGAACGGGTATCCCGTCAATGCCCTGATCGGCATTCGTCCGGAGCACCTTGCACCTGCCGCAGGCGGTCATTTTGGCGCACGCCTGGAAACTGCGGAATTTCTCGGCTCCGAAACGGTGCTCGGCCTGCGCACCGAGCGCGGAAAAGAAATCCTGGCGATTGCGCCGGGCGATTATCCGGTGCCGGCACCCGGAAGCGAAGTCCGCCTTGGTGTTTCACCGGAGCGCCTGCATCTCTTCGACAGGCAATCGGGCAAACGCCTTAATGCGGAGCATGCGCGATGAGACGCCTGCCCCTCGCCGCCCGTGATGCCCTAACGAATACCTGGCTGGTTGGACCGGCAACGCTCGCCATGCTGATGTTCATTTTCCTGCCGGTTCTGATTGTCGCGGTCCTGTCCTTTACCGACTACCAGTTCGGCGCGCGAAGCTTTGGCTGGATCGGCCTGGAAAACTACGAAAAGCTTTTTGGATCCGCATTGGGCCGGCGGGCCATAACTAACACACTGCTTTATGTCGCCATTGTCATTCCTGCCGCCGTTGGCCTGGGCCTTTTGGTCGCTCTCGGTCTGCACAGGATGATGGACTGGGCGCCGCAGCTGTCGAACGTGCTTCGCTCGGTCTATTTCCTGCCGGTCGCTGCCACATTGGTCGCCATGTCCGTTGCCTGGCAGATGGTGCTGCACCCTTCCCTCGGTGTGGTCAATCAGACGCTGGTCGGCCTTGGCGGCGAGCCGAGAAACTGGCTCAGCGATCGCAGCATCGTGCTTTATACGCTCGCCGTGATCGGCATCTGGCAGACCGTCGGTTACAACATGGTGCTGTTTCTGGCAGGCCTCGTTGCCATTCCGCCGGAACTTTACGACGCCGCAGAAGTTGACGGTGCCGGTGGAAACTGGTCGCGCTTCTGGACCGTGACCTGGCCGATGCTTGGCCCGACCACGCTTTTTGTTCTCGTGATCACGGCCACCAACGCTTTTCGGGTGTTCGAGACAGTCGCAACGCTGACCCAGGGCGGTCCGGCTTTTGCGTCGGATACGCTGGTCTATGCGCTCTATCGCGAGGGCTTCGTCTATTTCAAGGCAGGATATGCCAGCGCGATCACCATGGTGTTCTTTGCCGTCCTGCTGACGCTGACCCTGATGCAGTTCCGGATTGTCGAGCGGAGGGTGCATTACCGATGACCCCGGGACGACTGTTCGGCAGATCACTCTCGCTTGCGTTGCTTCTCATTGGCGCGCTCGCCATTCTGTTGCCCTTCATCTGGATGGTGTCCCTCGCCTTCAAGCCGCAGGACGAGATCTTCACCGCAACGATCCAGCTGCTGCCCTCGCGCATTGAATGGAGCAATTTCACCAAGGCGCTGACCGAAACGGACGTCCCCAGATACCTCCTGAACGGCGTCATCGTCGTTGTTGGCATTCTTGCGTTTCAGATCCTGTTCGCCGTTCCATGCGCCTTTGCCCTCGCGCATCGCCGTTTCGCGGGCCGGACACTGATTTTTGGTCTGGTCCTTGCGGCTCTGCTCGTGCCGTTCCACGTCACCGCCATTCCGATTTTCCTCGGTTTTGCGCAGATCGGTATCCTCAATACCTACTGGGCTCTCATTCTGCCCTTTGTGCCGACAGCCTTCGGAATTTTCCTGTTCCGTCAGTTCCTCGCGCAGGTGCCTTCCGAACTCTTCGATGCGGCCCGAGTCGACGGGCTCAGCGAAACCGCAATTGTCTGGCGCATCGCCTTTCCGCTGGCAATGCCGGCAGCGACCGCCTTCGCCATCTTCTCAATTACGGCGCACTGGAACGACCTGTTCTGGCCTTTGATCGCCACGACGGATTCAGATCTGGCAACGCCGCCGCGCGGCATCCTGTTTTTCCGGGACGAGGAGTCGGGCGACGATGTCGGGCCACTCATGGCCGCGGCCGCCCTGATCACGGCCCCGCTGGTAATCGCCTTTTTGCTCGCGCAACGCAAATTCACCCGAGGTCTCGCAGCCGGAGGCCTGAAGGGATGACCGTCATAACGCACCTTGAGGAGCGCGGATCCAACCGTGCCGAGTTCGATCCATTAGGAGGCATTGAGACTATGAAGACATTGTTTATAGCAGCAGCCTTCGGCCTTGCAGCGACTGCCGCAAGTGCCGAGCAAACCGAAATCCGCGTCCACTATGCCATTCCAACCATCTGGGCGGAAACCCAGGACAAGCTGGCCGCAGCGTTCATGGAGAAGCATCCGGACATCAAGATCGTCATCGACGGCCCCGCCGAGGGCTACGCTGACGGTGTTCAGCGCCTGCTGCGCGAAGCAGTCGCCGGCACAGCCCCGGATGTCGCTTATGTCGGCCTCAATCGCTGGCGTATCCTGGAAGACCGCGGCCTGACCAAGCCGGTTGACGATTTCATCGGCGACAAGGCGGGTGAGATGGGATACACGCCGGCACTCCTGTCGCTCGGCTCTTACGAAGGCAAACAGCACGCACTCGGCACATCGGCCTCGACACTGGTCATGTACGTTAACCCGACCCTGGTCGAGCAGGCCGGCGGCTCCATGGACGACTTCCCCACCACATATGACGGAATTATCGAGCTGGCGGCCAAGATCAATGCCCTCGGTGACAACATCGACGGTGTGTGGATCGGTCGTCATGACTGGCGGTTCCAGTCCCTCCTCGGCGCTCACGGCGGCCGCCCGATGACCGAAGACGAAAGTGACATCACATTCGACAGCGAAGCAGGTCTGAAGGCTGCCGGCCTCTACCAGCGCTTCGTCAAGGAAGCCGGTATGAAGCCCTATGGCCAGAACGAAGCACGCCAGGCGCTTCCGGCCGGAACGCTCGGCATCATGTTTGAGAGCTCTTCCCTGCAGAAGCGTTTCGAGGAAGGTGCCGGCGATGCGTTTGAGCTGACGGTCAAGCCAACCCCGATCGTCGCGGAAGACAAGGAAACCGTCTACTTTCCAACCGGCGGCTCCGCCATCGTCCTGATGACAGACGACGAAGCGAAGCAGAAGGCCGCCTGGGAATACATCGCCTTCGTCACCGGTCCGGACGGTCAGAAAATCATCGTCGAGAACACCGGCTATGCACCCGCCAATGCCAAGGTGATCGAGGACAAGGCCTATCTCGGTGCCTTCTATGACGCCAATCCAAACTCGCTGGTTGCGCATACACAGGTTGCCAATCACGCTGGTCCCTGGTTCGCCTATCCGGGCGCTGAAGGCGTCGCGGTCACCGACCTGATCGCTGCAGCAATGGTCGAAATCGCCGAAGGCGCCGACACTGACGCCACGGTCAAGGACCTTGCCGAGACACTGCGTTTGCAGCTCGGCATGAAGTAATTCAATGACTTTCAAGTCATCGTTGGACGCCCCCGGACTCCGGGGGCGTTTTCGTTTACCCAGATTGTAGTTTTGCGGTGGGGCTCCGTTAAGGAAGTTTCCAGAATCCGGTGGTTCCAGCCGCTCCTTCAGGACTCTCAGGTTGCAATTCCGTGGCACATCGCGTAACTAAATTTATTAAATTGAGAATAAAAATTACGGATTACGCAACATGGGAGCACCTGCGGGTGAAACGAGCTTCGACGTCGCAACTTGGGCAAACAGCGCGATTGAAGCCAGCGGCATGAAAAACACGGAGGTCGCCGACCTCCTGAGTTTGACGCCGGCCTCCGTGTCAAGGATCCGAAAAGGAAAACAGTCGCTCAGCGCTGAACACATGCTGCTTTTGTCCCGGGAACTTAAGACACCGCTTCCCGGCGAGTTGCAGGAAAGCGCAAAGCGAGACCGCAGGAGCCTGGACAAGGACCTTTACTTGAAGGCGCTGGAAAGCGTCGTGGAACAAAATGAGCGCAAGCCGGAAAACGAGCGCATGAACCAGTTCGAAATCCTGGACAGTGTGTTCTTCGTCTATGAAGCTCTCGTCAAACTGAAAAAGTAACAGCAAGTGGCAAAAAACATGAGTGTGCAGGACTTTACGAAGATACAACTTGAGTTTCTTGAGCTGTTTGAAATCGCTGCAAGGTATGACTGCCTGTATCTGCTCGATTTTCACTGCTTCAACATGTTCAACCACGATCAGACAAGTCTTCTGACCGACGCGGAAAGAGCTCAACTTGCCGCGGAAGCGCGCAGCGACATATTCGCTGAAGCGATCCAACGCGGATTTGTGCCGAACCCGGGACCGTTTGGACGGATTGATGAGCAAGAATACCTTTGTTGAGCCGCTTCCGATCTCAAATGTAGAGAGCGGGCTGGCCGGGGAACGAGCACAGTTTTTGCTCGATACCTGGAAGGAAAATCGCGGCGTCATGATCCGGGACAGCCGCATGACCAAGCTCAGCCCCTGGCTGCTGCTGACGCTGCCGGATGCTGAGCCCGGAGACGTGCCCAAGATCACCTTCGCCGGTAACCAGACCACGTTCCGTCGCTTCTTCCCCCATGCTCTCGATCCGGATGCACCGAAGCCGGCCACAAGCTTTTTACCTGAGGCGTACCGTACCGGCGTTGCCGACGGCTATCATTCCGTTTTCAAGGGTGAACCCTGGCTCGACATCCAGCGCACCGGCAACCGTTTAGGAGCCGGCGTTCCCGACATGACCCTTCAGCGGCTTCTGGTCAGGTTCGAGACCCGGGCGGGCATTGTACGGATTTTCTGTCTGATGGAATTGCTCGAGATTCACGAGCAACGCGATCTATCAGATCACACACGTCATCCACACTATTGCCCGCAAAAATCAGATTGGCATCCAGCGTACCAGGCAACGGCTCTTCCCAGGCAAGAGCATTATGGCTGCAGCGGGTAAAACCGCACTCCCGCCAGAACCCGTCCAGAAACGTGTGCCCTTGAATCCAGCCGTAATAAAATCCGGCTCCCCAGTCATGGAGAGCCTCGATCTGTGCAAGCTGGTTCAAGAGCCCGCCGAGCTTGTGCCTGCGCCACGGGCGCGCGACATATGTTCCGCCAAGATAGACTACGTCTCCGGTAATCCGGCGGCCGACGCGCGGTTGCTCCGCTGCCAGCCGCACCTGCCCTCCCTCGGCATTCGGATAACAGCGGTGAAAGTATTTCCGCCAGAAATCCGTCAGGGTCATCGGGTATTCCATTTTGTCGAAGCGGGCACATACCCGCCCCGCCATCTTGCCGTCGCTATCGGTGAGCGCCAGCCAAAAGGCCTGTGACGGGGTGTAGGTGTTGAGCGTCGGTGTGAAATGCCCTTCCAGCGGCGGGAATCCGCTTTCCGCTGCCATTTTCTCCACGACATCGAAATCGGAACCGCGGCGCAAGACGAGATCAAGGTTTTGGAATTCGCGGTCGATCACGCCCCAGGCACGCTTGACCTGCGCCTTGTCCAACTCAAAATCCAGTCTCTGCATGGATCATCCAGCCCGATTACACCAGCCGCAATTTCGAATTGCGCATCACCCAACAACCAATGCAATCGCATAAGTTGCAGAAATGATTGAAAATGTTATCAGAGTCGGACCGGTATTTGACGCACCCTGCACGACGTTAAACAGGATTTTTGATCGAAATTGCAAATTCTGAAAGAAAATCGCCCGCCGACACCAATCCATGAAATTAGTCTTGCCAGGTGTTTGCGAAAATGAACGAGTTAGAACACCACCTGACGAGGCGATTTGGCGTTGGCAAAGAAAGAATGGACCGTTCCATGAAGACACTGTCAGAGCAACTGAGGTTCAGATACGGCGAAGACGTGGACACGACCGGCGTTGAAAACGCTTCAGAATTCCTGGCTTCCTTTATCTCGCGCGGTTCCTGCCGGTCGTTCACAAGTGAACAAGTCGACCCTCAGCTCTGCAGACTGCTGTGCGCCGCCGCCCTGGCCTCACCAACCAAGAGTGACCTTCAACAAAGGGACATCATAATCGTCCGGAACAACGCCAAAAAAGCGAGGTTACTCGAATTGGCAGGTCCCCTGCCGTGGGTTCGTAACGCTCCGAACATCGCCGTTTTCTGCGGAAACAATCGTCGTCAGAGACAACTGCACGAGCTTCGTGGATTGCCTTTTGCCAACGATCACCTCGATGCTTTCTTCAACGCAGCCGTCGATGCGGCGATTGCCTTGTCCGCATTCGTCACCGCTGCCGAAGCGATTGGTCTCGGCTGCTGTCCGATAAGCTCCATCCGCAATGAAGCAACCCTCGTCAGTGATCTTCTGGACTTGCCGGACCATGTGTTTCCTGTTGCGGCGCTGGCATTCGGCTACCCGGTCGCCGAAGCGCCGACCATCAGCATGCGCTTGCCCCTTTCGGTGACCGTCCATGAAGACACTTATTCTGAAGGAGAGCCCTCCGGCACGATTTCCGCTTACGACAAACGCAGGCAAGCGCAGCAGCCTTATTCCACGCAACGCGCAACAGACCGATACGGGAAAGCGGACTTCTACGGCTGGTCAGAAGACAAGTGCCGCCAATATTCCGTGCCCGAACGCGACCAATTCGGCGCCTTCATCCGCGCAAAGGGCTTTAACCTCACTTAGGGAGGTGCACTGCCTTACGTTCGAGAAACAGGCACGCAAAGTTCAAAGATTGGCCTGAAGCACGAACTCGGCGCAGCGAGACCCAAGCATCATGGCCGGCGCGTTGGTGTTTCCGGCGTTGATGTCGGGAACGGCAGACATGTCGCACACGCGAAGACCTTCGATCCCGCGGACACGCAGTCTTCCGTCGAGGACTGCCATCTTGTCACCATCAGCGCCCATGCGGGCAGTTCCTGCCGGATGGTAGTTGGTCTTCACGAACCGTTTGCAATGACTGCGGAGTGCGTCGTCCGAAGTGTCCCCCGGATCGGGTATCGCAACGGTCTTGAGATTCGAGGCGAGCGGGTCGGAGTGGAAGGCGTCAAGAAAGAAACGCTGACCCGCAATCATTTCGTTCATGTCCTCCTCTTCCTTCAGGAGGTTCGGGCAGACAATCGGCATGCTTGACGGGTCTGCGGAGGCAAGCCTGACTTCGCCACGGGACTTTGGCTTCACCACGACGGTCGTGACTGTGACCCCGTACCCGTCCTTCAATTCTGTCTGTGCGTCCCTGTCGAGATAAACGATCGGAACACAAAAGGCCTGGATCGTCGGCGCTGCATTGCGATTGCTCGGGTTGACGAATGCCCCTGCTTCCACGCCTGCAGATGTAACGCGGCCACTGCCGAAGATCTTGAACTGGATGCCGTTCCAGATCATGCGCCAACCCTCGCCCTGCCGGTAATACCCGTGCGCACCGTTTGCATAGGCGGTGATCGGAACTTCCGGGTGATCGATCAGGTTCTGTCCGACACCGGGAAGGTCGTTTTCGACCTTGATGTCGAACTCGCCCAGATGCTTTGCCGGCCCGACACCGGACAGCATCAGGATCTTCGGCGTAACCAGAGCCCCGGCGGCGAGAATGACCTCACCGCTGGCTCGGGCTTCGTGTGTTCCCTCGCGATCCGTATAACGGACGCCAACCGCGTGACCGTTCTCGATGACTACCTTGTCAACCGAAGCTTCAAGCTTGATGGTCAGGCGCGGATCATCCTTGAGCGGCTCCAGGAAGGCATAGGCCGTCGAGCTTCGACGCCCATTCCTGTTGGTGAACTGGTAAAACCCGACGCCGCGCTGCGACGGTCCGTTGAAATCTGCGTTGTAAGGTTCGCCAAGCGCCTGAACGGACTGCACGAACCAGCGGGACATTGTGTCGATGTAGCCGGGGTCGGAGACCTTGACTTCACCATGCGTGCCGTGCAGCTCACCGGCCAGGCGGTTGTTTGCCTCCATGCCCGTAAAATGCGGCAGAACATCCGACCAGCCCCAACCGGGGTTGTCGTTGTTTCCGGAGAGAATTTGGTTCCAGGCATCGTAGTCGTCGGGTCGCCCGCGCATATAGACCTGCGCATTGACGGAAGACCCACCGCCCAGAACATTGCCCTGCGGAATATCGTGCACGCGGCCATCCAGATGCGGCTGGGGGGTCGTCTTGTGATAGCGCATGTATTTCGACCCGTTGATCATCTTGAAAATGCCTGGCGGCATGTCGAGCAACGGATGCCGGTGCGAGTACCCCGCTTCAAGGAGAAGGACGCGCGCGCCGCCTTGCGAAACCAGCCGTGAGGCTGCAACAGCGCCGCCGGATCCGCCGCCGACGACGATATAGTCGAATTCGGTGGTCATTCGTCGCCCCAGTCGAATGTGACCCGGACGAATTCCCAAGCTGCTTTCAGGTGATTTGTGAGCGCCTCCTCCGCAGCGCCCGGATCCCGTTCCAAGATGGCATCCAAAATGGCCTTGTGAGCGATATAGTTCACCTCGTTCCGTTCCGGCGAGCGCAACATGCGGTCCCACTGCGGGGCCAGCCAGGATGTGTAACCTTCGTGTATCGCAGGGAAAATCGGGTTTTTCGGAATGCGGTAAAGCACTCCATGGAAGGCGACATCCGTGCGATAGAATTCCAACGAATCCGGGATCGCCTTCCGGTTTTCCTCCAGCGCTGACTTGAGGTCGACAATGTCGTCCTTGCGTGCAGACGACGCTGCTTCGCGAACCAGCGCGCGCTCGATGAAAACGCGGCTGTCATAGAGGTTCTTGATACCGGACTTTTCCGTCAGCAGATGCTGCACGACATTCCCGCAGGCGTGCAGGACGGTCGCATAGTCCGGCTTGCGCACGATGGGACGAAACCGGGGCCGCGTCTCAACAAGCCCCCGGCTTGACAGCTTTGAGATCGCTTCCCGGATAACAGTCCGGCTGGTCCCAAACTGTTCCATCAACTCACGCTCGGCGGGAAGCGGAGACTCATTCTCCAGCTCGCCCGAGACGATCTTTGCTTCCAGTGCGGCGACGACATTGTCTGCCGCCCGCCCCGTTTCATTGCCGATTTCCATGGAAGGTGCGTTCTCCATCAGCGTTCACAGTTTCATTATTTGGTACGACATAAATAGATACTTGGTAAAGCAAAATTTTCACCTAAATTTTTTCGAAAGAATTTTTTCTGATATTTTTCAATAATTTATCCATCTTCTTGCTACATCAAGTCAGATTCCTATTGACTTTGCGCGTCATTCGCATCTTCATACATCAAAGTTTGGTCATACCAAAAGGCGCTTTCATTCGTGTTTGATTTCACTCTCTCCGACGGCAAGCCTGTCAAGGCCGGGATGTTCATCAACGGCCAATGGGTCATGCGTGAGACCGGTGCGACGATTCAGGTCGAGAACCCGGCGAACGAGGACGTGATAGCTGAAATCGTGGACGGAACTGCAGACGATGCGCTCGAGGCGCTCGCCGTCGCGTCAAAAGCCCAATCTGCCTGGGCAGAACTGCCGGCAATCCAGCGCGGTAATCTGGTCTCGAGGCTCGCAAGTGAAATCGCGGCGAACAAACAGCAACTTGCACGCCTGATCACACTGGAACAGGGCAAACCTGTCAGCCACGCAGCCGACGAGATCGAAGCCAGCATCACGTTTTTGAATTATGCCGCTGAAAATGCGCGGCGGATCGAAGGCGATATCGTCGCGTCCGACAATCCCTCGGAGGAAATCCATATCAGGCGGCATCCCTATGGTGTCGTGGTCGGGCTGACCGCATGGAATTACCCATTTGCCCTTGCCGCCAGAAAGCTCGGCCCTGCCCTTGTCGCCGGCAACGTCTTTGTACTTCTGTCGCACGAAGCAACGCCGCTCTCAGGACTGGCCATCGCCGCGCTTAGCCAGCGGGCCGGGTTCCCGGCAGGTGTTTTCAACGTTCTGACGGGTCGCGGGCGCATCGTTGGAGAGGCATTGGTGAAGAGCCCTCTTTCGCAGCTTGTGACCATGACCGGAAGCACCCGGGCAGGTCGCGAGATCTATGCGTCCGCAGCCGAACACATCAAGGTCGTGCGTCTGGAGCTCGGCGGCAAGGCGCCCTTCATCGTGATGGATGACGCAGACATTGGAACAGCGGTCAAGGCAGCGGTTGCGGCTCGCTACACAAATTGCGGTCAGATCTGCACCTGTAACGAGCGCATGTATCTGCATCGGGCAATCGCTGACGAGTTTCTGGAGAAGTTTGTGGAGGCGTCCTCTTCTCTGACAATCGGTGACCCGCTGCGCGACGTGGACATGGGCCCGAAGGTCAGCCGCATTGAACGGGACAAAGTTGCAGGCGCCATCAGCCGCAGCGTTGATGCCGGTGCAGACGTGCTGTTGAAGGGCGGCATCATGGAAGACGGGCCTTACAGCAAGGGACACTGGCTCGCTCCAACTGTCCTGGAAGTGTCTGACAACGCCAATCCTGTCATACAGGAAGAAATTTTCGGACCGGTCGCAGCAGCCATGCGCGTCGACAGTTTCGAAATGGCGGCAGCCCACGCAAACGACACTTCCTACGGCCTGTCGGCGTATCTTTTTACCAAGAATTACAAACGCTTGGCGCAGGCACCTTATCTCTTGAAATTCGGTGAACTTTATCTGAACCGGTCGAACGGCGAAGCGGTTCAGGGCTTTCACACCGGTTGGGGACTGTCCGGCCTTGGCGGTGAAGACGGCCGCTACGGCTTCGACGGCTACCTACGCAAACAAACAAGTTACCTGAACTGGGGTTAGGACCTCATAATCCGCGGTCTGGAGGAGTTTGGCCGCACCAAAGTGGAGGAAGACATGAAACGCACTCTCTTGCTGGCAACCGCAATTGCAATCGGCGCAATGGCAACAGCTGCGACGGCCGCAGGTTTGCCGCCACTGGAGCAGAAGGACCGCTACAAGGTCGGCTTTGCCCAGATGGAATCCAACAACCCCTGGCGGATCGCGGAAACCAAGTCTTTCCATGACACGGCGGAAAGCTGTGGCTGGGATCTGATTGCAACTGACGCCGCTGGCTCCGCTGCCAAGCAGGTCGCCGATGTCGACAGCATGATCGCCCAGGGAATTGACGTTCTGTTCCTGCCCCCGCGCGAGGAAAAGCCTCTTATTCCGGCAGTGAAGAAAGCAAAGGCGGCCGGCATCCCGACATTCCTTGTCGACCGTTCGGTCGATCCCAATGCGGCGAAGGCCGGTGAAGACTTCGTGGCCTTCCTTGGCTCCGACTTCATTGACCAGGGCAAGCGCGTTGCCGAGTGGACAATCGAAAACTTCAAGGGTGACAAGGGCGTCATCGTTCAACTGGAAGGGACAACCGGCTCGTCTCCGGCCAACGACCGCAAGAAAGGCTTTGACGACCGCATTGCTGAGGACGGCCGTTTTGAAATCGTCGCCTCACAGTCCGGCGACTTCGCCCGCGACCTTGGCCGCCAGGTCATGGAAACGCTCCTGCAGGCCCATCCTGACGTCAATATCGTCTACGCCCACAATGACGAAATGGCCATTGGCGCCATCCAGGCCCTCGAGCTGGCCGGCCGCAAACCTGGTGATGACGTGCTCGTCGTCTCGATCGACGGTACGCGCGATGCGCTTCAGGCCATCATCGACGGCAAGATGGGCGTGACCGTGGAAAGTTCTCCGTTCTTCGGTCCCCTCGCCTGCGAAACCATGAAGCGGTACGCAGCCGGTGAAACCATCGAACCCTGGGTTCAGGTCAAGGACCGTATTTTCACCGCCGACAATGCTGCGGCGCATGTGGACGAAGCCTACTGAACCCCGACTGCCGGAAGGGATCTCCCTACCCTTCCGGCACTTTCCCAACCCGTTCGACAGGAGTGGATATGGCACCGTTGCTCGCCATGTCTGGAATCAAGAAACACTTCGGTGGCGTCCCTGCCTTGCGAAGTGCCTCCCTTGAGGTTGCCCCCGGAGAAGTTCACGCGCTGATCGGCCAGAACGGTGCGGGGAAATCGACCCTCATCAAGATCCTGACCGGTCTCTACCGAAGGGACGAGGGCGACATTCAATTCGCCGGTCAACCGAGCTTCCTGTCCTCACCCGGTGAGGCCCAGAGCGCCGGGATCGCCACGATCTACCAGGAGCTGAACCTGGTTCCACTTCGATCGGTCAGCGAAAACGTCGTCATGGGCCAGGAACCGAGGTCGTTCGGCTTCATGATCAACTGGCCGGAAGCGCACAAACGCACCCGCGACATCCTGTCCCGCTTCGGCATCGAGATTGATGTGACTGCCCCTCTCGGCAGCTACTCGACAGCCATCCAGCAGCTGGTCGCAATCGCACGCGCTGTGTCCATGGACGCCAAACTCGTCATCATGGACGAGCCGACTTCGTCGCTGGACAGCTCTGAAGTCGAAATCCTGTTCGGGGTTGTCCGGGAACTGAAATCCTCCGGCGTCTCCGTTCTTTATGTCTCTCATTTCCTCGACGAACTGTTTCAGATCTGCGACCGGGTCACGATCATGCGAGACGGCCAGACAGTTGGCTGCCGCGAGATCGCCGATACGTCGAAACTCGATCTGATCGCCGCCATGCTCGGCCGCGATGCCGATGAAATTGCCGCGGAGGGTCTCACCGAGCTTGCCGGTGGCAAGAAGGCATACGACGAGATTGTTCTCGATGTCGACAAGGTGGCAACCGGCCCGCGTCTGACGGATTTTTCAATGACCCTTCACAGGGGCGAAATCGTCGGGCTTGGCGGGTTGCTCGGCTCCGGCCGGACGGAAGCTGCCCGCAGCATTTTCGGGCTCGATCACACGACCACCGGCTCGATGCATCTCAACGGCAAGGCATTCAAGCCGTCTGAACCTTCCGAAGCGATCCGCGCAAGGATCGGTTTCCTGACCGAAGACAGAAAGGCCGAAGGCATCGTCCCACACATGTCTGTGCGGGAGAACCTGACCCTCGCCCTGCTGCCCAGTCTTCGCAAGAATGGCCAGATCGACCTTGAGCGTGAAAAGAAACTCGTTTCGGAATTCATCCAAAAACTCGGCATCAAGACATCCCACATGGACCAACCGATCCGCGAGCTTTCCGGGGGAAACCAGCAGAAAGTCCTGCTTGCGCGCTGGTTGGCGACCAGGCCGGATATCCTGATTCTGGACGAACCGACGCGCGGGGTCGACGTCGGCGCGAAACGCGAAATCCAGGCGATCATCCGGAACTTCGTCGACGAGGGCCATGCCGTCATCCTGATCAGCTCCGAATTCGAGGAGCTCGTGGAAGGTGCCAACCGCATCGTCGTGATGCACGAAGGCAAAGCGGTTTCAGAACTGACAAACCCGGGAATTACCGAAAACGCCCTGGTCAAGGCGCTTGCTCACCATGAGGACGCCGCGACATGACCAGCCTCACATCAGAAGGGCCCATGCGCACTGACATCACCACACGCCTGAAGCACCACGGGGGTCTTGTCGCGCTGGCGATTATCCTCCTCTTCAACATCGTTGTGACACCGAATTTCCTGCAGGCTCAGACGCTTGCGGTGAACATTTCACAAGTTGCCACAATCGCAATCGTCGCAATGGGCATGACACTTGTGATCGCAACCGGGGGCATCGATCTGTCCGTCGGCGCAGTCATGGCGCTTTCAGGGGCGCTCGCACCCCTAATCTTCCTATCGGATTTCGGCACCGCCTACCCGGCGCTCGGTCTGATCGCCGCGCTCTTGTTTCCTCTCGTGGCAGCGCTTGTCTGTGGGCTCTTCAACGGGGTGATCGTCGCGGTTTTGAGAGTGCAGCCCATTATCGCGACGCTCATCCTGTTCATTTCCGGACGCGGTATTGCGCAGGTTCTGACCAACGGAAATCTGCAGACCTTTTCAAACCCCGAGTTCAGCTACCTCGGCACGGGCAAGATCCTTGGATTCCCCTTCCAGGGCTGGCTGGCGATTGCCATCGCCTGCCTCCTGTTCTGGCTTGTCAACAGAACGGTTTTCGGCAGGTACCTGCTTGCGATCGGCGGTAACGAAAGGGCAGCCAAACTCGCCGGCGGCCCGGTTCGCAGCGTCAAGATCGGCGCTTATGTGATCTGTTCTGTCCTGTCCGGACTGGCTGGCTTGATCGTCGTCGCCATCAACTCGGCATCGGACGCTGCCCGCAACGGCAACCTGATGGAGCTTGACGCGATCGCCGCCGCTGTCGTCGGGGGCGCTCTCCTGCAAGGCGGCAAGGCTCCAATATTCGGCGCCATTCTCGGTGCGGTCATCATTCAGCTCGTGAAGTACACGCTGCTTGCAAACGGGGTCGAGGACGAAGTCGCCCTCATTGCCAAGGCCGCAATCATCCTGGCTGCCGTTTACATCCAGCAGGCGCGAAAGGAATAACGACGTGCTTGACCAGAACGCCTTTGACCTTCGCAAATACATCTCGCGCAATCCGCAATCCGTTGCGGTGTGGATTGCCCTGTTCGTGCTGATCGGTTTCGGTCTGCTGCGTTACGACAATTTCGGCAGCGCCTACAACATCACCTCGTTCCTGAATTACAACGCCATGTTCATCGCGATTTCGGTCGGCATGTGCTTTGTCATCCTGACTGGTGGGATCGACCTTTCTGTCGGCTCTGTCGCGGCCTTCACGTCTGTCGTCGCGGCCTATCTCAGCCCTTACGGCATCGAGGTGGCAATGCCGCTCGCCATCCTGTCCGGCGTCGGCTTCGGGCTTTTCAATGCGATCTGCATTGTTTACGGCCGGATCCCGCCTTTCATCACAACGCTGGCCACGATGCTCGGCGCCAAGGGCGGCTCGCTGGTGATTTCCGGTGCCCAGACAATCGCAGTCGACTGGGGCTCCAACTTCACTCAGCTCGGCATGGAAAAGGCATTCGGTGTCGTTCCGTGGACCATCGTGATTGTCGGCATCCTGATCGTCGGCCTATGGATCGTTCTGGAAATGACCAGCCTTGGCCGGACGATCCTGGCGGTGGGTGGCGGTGAAGACGCTTCCGTCATGATGGGACTGAAGGTCAATCGGGCGAAGATCTTCGTCTACGCACTATCGGGCGGCTGTGCAGGTCTTGCAGGCGTCTTCCTGGCATCCGGCTTCGGCGCTGGTCAGCCGCTGGAAGGCGTTGGCTGGGAATTGTCAGCAATTGCCTCGGTGGTTGTCGGCGGGACGCTTCTGACCGGCGGAATGGGATCAATCCCCGCCACCGTTGCCGGAGCCCTGCTGCTCGGGCTCGTCTTCAACATCCTCAATTTCGAAAACGGCAAGGGCTGGATCAGCTTCAGCGCCTACTGGCAAATGGTCATCCGTGGGGCCTTCCTCTTTGCTGTGATCCTCTTCCAGACGCGCGTCATGAACCGCCGGTCCACGGTGGAGTTTGCCAAATGACCGCAATCCGGGAGATCCGAACGCAGTTGTTTCAAGTTCCCCTTGCCGAGGTGCTGGTGGACGCGAAGCACGGCGATCACACCCAGTTTGAACTCGTTACCGCGACTATTATCCTGAGCGACGGAACGCAGGGAACGGGCTACACCTACACCGGAGGGAAAGGCGGCCACGCGATTGCCGCCATGATCCACCACGACCTTGCGCCGTTTCTGCTGGGCCAGGACGCAGGTCCGGTCGAGAACCTCTACGAAGGCATGCAGTGGCATATCCACTATGTAGGCCGCGGCGGCATCGCCTCCTTCGCAATTTCAGCACTGGACATCGCGCTGTGGGATATCCGCTGCAAGACGCGCGGATGGCCGCTCTGGAAACTGGCCGGTGGTGCGGACAACCGATGCAAGGCCTATTGCGGCGGTATCGATCTGAATTTTCCGCTGCCGAAGCTTCTGGACAGCGTTCAGGGATACCTCGATCGCGGCTACAACGCCGTGAAGATCAAGATCGGCCAGCCGACGCTCAATGAAGACATCTCCCGGGTCGCGGCCGTCAGGGAACTCATCGGACCTGACGTCACATTCATGGTCGACGCCAACTATTCCCTGTCCGTTGACGAGGCGATCACTGCGGCAAAGGCGTTCGAACCCTTCAATCTTACCTGGTTCGAGGAGCCGACGATCCCGGACAATTACAAAGGCTATGGCGAAATTGCCGATGCGACCGGTTTTCCGCTTGCGATGGGCGAAAACCTGCACACGATCCACGAATTCGAATATGCACTGGACCAGGCCAAGCTCAGCTTCATTCAGCCGGACTCGTCCAATTGCGGCGGGATAACCGGCTTTCTGCAAGTGGCGGAACTGTCGCGGCAACACGGCATCCCGATTTGCAGCCACGGGATGCAGGAACTCCACGTCAGCCTTGTTTCCGCACAGGAGAATGCTGGCTGGATCGAGGTTCATTCCTTCCCGATCGACCAGTACACACAAAGGCCATTGCAGGTGGAGGACCACCTGGCCGTGGCACCGGACACGCCGGGCACAGGCGTTGCCTTCGACTGGGCACGGCTCGAGCCCCACAAAATCCTGACATACTAGAGGCGCAGATGATCAGCCAGGCAGCCGTCTATCGCGGCGACAAAACCTTTACCCTTGAGCAAAAGGACGTGCCGGACCCCGGACCCGGCGAAGTGCAGATAAAGGTCGCCTATTGCGGCATATGCGGCACTGATCTGCATATCTACCTTGGGCATATGGACAAGCGGGTCGGCTTCGAGCGCACCATCGGGCACGAAATGTCGGGAACGATTTCTGCCCTCGGAAGCGGCGTGGACGCTCTGGCGGTCGGTCAGCGGATCGTTGTTCGCCCGCTCGACCATTGTGGCGTGTGCCCTGCCTGCCGCGCGGGCCACGAGCACATCTGTCACAACCTGACATTCATCGGCATCGATTCAGAAGGTGCGTTTCAGGAATACTGGAATGTTCCGGCTCATACGGTTCACGTGCTGCCCGAGGAGCTGGATCTTGCGCATGCAGCACTGATCGAACCGCTTGCCGTCGCCTGCCACGACGTCGAACGCGCCAAGGTCGCACCGGGCGAAGACGTGCTCGTCATTGGCGGTGGGCCGATTGGCCTGCTTGTGGCCCTCGTCGCACGTTATGCAGGCGGCAATGTCACGATCAGCGAGATCAGTGAAAACCGCCTCGCCTATGCCGAACGTCTCGGCTTTTCAACAATCAATCCGAAAACGTCTGACGCTGTCGCGCGGGTCAATCACCTGACCGGGTCCAAGGGTGCTGACGTTGTCTTCGAAGTCTCCGGCAGTCAGCCCGGCGTCGATCTGATGACCGCAGCTGCGGCGACGCGGGGACGCATCGTCATGGTGGCAATCCATGCAAGCAAACCGAATGTGGACATGTTCCAGTTCTTCTGGCGCGAACTGGAACTCTTCGGCGCACGGGTCTATCGCCCTGAAGACTACGATCAGGCCATGCGTCTGCTTGCCGAAGGCGTCGTTGACTGCGGTTCCTTCATCACAGACGTACAACCGCTCAGCGACATTCAGTCGGCGTTCGAGGCACTGACGCAAAATCCGAGCGCAATCAAATCGATGATCAAGATAGCCGGGAACGAAGAATGAGCGTTTTGGACAGCTTCAGCCTTGTGGGAAAATCGGCTCTTGTCACCGGCGCAAAACGCGGTATCGGCAAGGCCATGGCCGTAGCGCTCGCCGAAGCCGGGGCCGATATCATTGCAGTCAGCGCAAGTTTGGAGGCCTCCGGCAGCGACGTCGAAAGAGAGGTGACGGCGCTTGGACGGAATTTCCATGCCTACCGCTGCGATTTCGCCGACCGAGCCGCATTGACGACCTTCGTCAACACCGTGAAGGACAATCACCCCGTCATTGACATCCTGGTCAACAATGCCGGCACCATCAAACGCGCGCCGATACCGGAACATGGCGACGATATCTGGGACGAGGTCATTGAGGTCAATCTGTCTTCTCAATTCGTCCTGACCCGCGAAATCGGCGCCCGCATGGCGGAGAACGGCTCCGGCAAAATCATCTTCACCGCGTCGCTGCTTACGTTCCAGGGCGGAATAACGGTCCCCGGCTACGCCGCATCCAAGGGAGCAATTGGCCAGCTGACGAAGGCGTTTGCGAACGAATGGGCGGCCAAAGGCATCAACGTCAATGCGATCGCGCCAGGTTACATTGCGACCGACAACACAGAGGCGCTGCGGAACGATCCGGTGCGCTCCAAGGCAATTCTTGAACGCATTCCGGCCGCGCGCTGGGGAAAAGCCGAGGATTTCGCAGGCCCGGTCGTTTTCCTTGCCTCAGCTGCCTCGGACTATATGAATGGCTCCATAGTGACGGTCGACGGCGGCTGGATGGGACGATAGCTCCAGTTTTGTTTTGAAGGTCTGCGCGCCGCGTTTCAACCAGGAAGCCGGACGCTGTCCGCTCACTTGACCCCATTCACGTTCAAGAACACCGAATAAAGCGAACTCGTGCCTGCGATGAAAAGGCGATTGAGTTTCGGACCGCCGAAGCAGACATTGCCGACAAATTCCGGAATACGGACCTTGCCGATCAACGCACCGTGCCGGTTGAGGCAGTGCACGCCGTCGGCGGCCGAACTCCAGATGCGGCCGTCCCGGTCAAGGCGGAAGCCGTCGAAAAGTCCATTTGTGCAGACCGCAAAGATACCCCGGTCTTCCAGCGTTTTGCCGTCGCTTCCGACCTTGAACTTTTCGATATGCGCGGGTCCGTCTTCATGATGGGTGATGCCGGTATCGGAAACGAAGAGCCACTCCTCGTCCTCTGAAAACGCCAGCCCGTTGGGCTTGTAGAAGTCACTGGCAACCATCTCTACGGCGCCGGTTTCGGGATCGGCGCGGTAGACATGGCACGCCCCGATTTCGCTTTCAGCGCGGTCGCCCTCGTAGTCCATCAGGATGCCGTAAGAGGGATCGGTAAACCACACGGATCCGTCCGATTTCACTACCACATCGTTCGGAGAATTCAACCGCTTGCCGTTCCAGTGGGACGCAATGACGGAAACCGACCCGTCATGCTCTGTTCTTGTGACGCGGCGGGCGAGATGCTCGCAGGTGACGAGACGACCCTGGTTGTCGACCGTGTTGCCATTGGCGTTGTTCGATCCCACACGAAACTCCGACACGGACCCGTCCGTCTCGTCCCAGCGCATCATGCGATTGTTGGGAATATCCGACCACACGAGATAGCGGCCCGCAGGGAACCAGGCCGGTCCTTCAGACCAGCGCGCGCCCGTCCACAGCCGTTCGACGCGTGCATGGCCGACAAAACAGGCTTCAAACTCCGGTTCAATAACTTCGAACCCGGTTCCTTCCAAAACGCCAAACATCACAATTCCCGCTGTTTTTCGTAAGATCGACCATGGAACTCAGGCCGCTTCATGCCCCAGCCCTGCTGTTCCATCCTGTTGCCCGGATGGGCCGGATCCGGACCCCAGATCGCCTGGTAAGTGTCCACTGCCCGCCCCTGCCGTTGGAGATAGACCGATATTGCCGCCAGAACGGCCCACCACGCAAGCAGCATGAGCCACATCCAGTTGGGTGCATTCGCCGTCCAGATCCCCGTTGTGATGGCACCGACCATAAGTGCAAGGGCCAGATAACCACAGCCTTTGTGCACCCGTTCGAAAAGCAGTCTGTGAGGTGTCATGTCATAGTGATCGCCACGCAGTGAGCCGTCTGCACGCGGGTCGGTCGGACCACCTTTCGACCCTCTGAATAGACCCGACAGCGCCTGGACGGCGGCCAGGACTAGGATGGCGTATCCGAGCATCCGGTGCACGATTGCTTCGCCGGTGTTTTGAGGCGATGCCAGGATCAGGGCGAGTCCTATGGCCGTTAGAAAAAGAACCAGTGTCTGCGTCATCCAGTGGCTTCGCCACCAGAATTTGTTGTCTAGCTCCCGCGGCCAGTCCTGTCCGGGAAGCACCTTGAAGTACCGTGCAATGATGATGGCAAGTGGCGTGAGAATACCCCAACCGAGCACCATGAAGCGGGCGTGCCATGACAGCGCAATACCCACCTCATGTGGCCTGGCCGGATCGAGCGGCGCTATCAGCCACTCCAGGATCATCCCTTGACGGCCCCCGCCGTCATGCCGGTGATGATCTGCTTCGACGCGACAAAGGTGAACAGGATCGGCGGGATCGCCAGAAGCATGCCCGTCGCCATGATGACACCCCAGTTGATGTCATATTCCGTGATCGAGTTGACGATGGTGACGGGCACAGTTCGTGTTGACCGGCCAGATAGGGCATTCGCCAGGAGAAACTCGTTCCAGGCGATGCGGAAGGTGAAAATCGCAGCGGCGGCAAGGCCCGGCTGGATAATCGGCAAGACGACGAGAAAGAAGACCTGAAACGGATTTGCACCGTCCATGCGCGCAGCTTCCTCCAGCTGTATCGGCACCTGCACGATGAAACTTTGAAGGATCCAGATCACAAAGGGCAGGTTCATCGCCGTGTAGATCAGGATGATCCCGGCGTAGGTCTGGTCGAGGCCGTATTGGAAGGTCCAGATCCCGAAGACAGGCACCAGAAGAACCGCCGGCGGAACCATGCGCATCAACAGCGTCGTCATGGAAACGGTACCCCGGCCCATGAATTTGAAGCGGACAAGGGCATAGGCAGCCATGCAGCCGATTGTCAGCGTCAGCCCGGTTGAGACGAGACCGACGATCAGGGAGTTGATAAGCGCGCGGCCGAAGGTCGGGTCGCAATAATCGACGTGGTCGGCCTCGTACCAGAGGAAATTACACAGAACCGTCTCGTAGTTCTTGATGGTCGGCGAGAAGAAGAACGCCGGCACGGACGCATCGTAGACGTCGACATTGGTCTTGAAGGACGTTGCCAGCATCAGGGCGATCGGTCCGACGCTCATCACCACCAGCGCGGCAATCAGGGCGTAGAAGGCCGGGTTCTGTTTTTCGGTTTGTGTGGCCATCAGTCGTCGTCCTTTTCGGCGGCTGCGCGTTGCCGGGCGACGCGTGCTTCCTGCACGCGGCTATAGGCAAACATTCCGATGGTAATGGCCATCAGCATCATCAGGAGAAGGTTGGACATGGCAGCCGCCTCGCCAAGTTCCTGGAATTCCTGCGCCGTACGGAAGATGCGCAGTGCCAGGATTTCCGTGGAGAGGCCGGGGCCGCCATTGGTGAGCACCAGGATCACCTCAAGCACCTTGAAGGCGTCGATCAGCCGAAGCAGAAGCGTCACGATCAAAACCGGCATCATCAGCGGCAGTTTGATCAGGATGATTTTCTGCCATTCACTCGCCCCGTCGATTTCAGCAGCTTCCAGTGCCGAACGCGGCAGGGACTGCATGGCGGCAAGCGCAAGAATGAAAATGAACGGCGTCCACTGCCAGACATCGGCAATCACAATCGCGATGAACGACCAGGTGCTGTCGGAAAGCCAGGGAATGCCCTCGAACCCGAAGCTTTTGAGCGTGCGGTTAAAGATGCCGACGGTCGGGTGATACATGTAGCGCCACATCAGACCGACCACGATGGGTGCAATCATCATCGGCAGGATGAACACCGTCCGCAGCACCGCCATACCCTTGATGTTCCGGTCAAGCAGCAGCGCCAGACCGACACCCAGGAACATTTCCAGCGTCACCACGATTGCGGCAAAGCGGATGGTGACCCAGAAGCTTTCGCGGAAGGCTTCGTCACCCCACAGATTTACATAGTTCCGAAAGCCGATGAACTCGGCCTGACCGATCCGCTGGCTCGGGCTCCAGTCCAGAAAACTCGCGTAAATCATGTATCCGATCGGATAGAGCAACGCGAAGATCAGGATAATTCCGGCCGGTGCCAGAAACATGTATGGGGTCAGCCGGTTGGCCTTGATCGCAACACTCATTGCAGATCGCTTTCGGTCGTGTTGGAAAGAGCCCCGCAGCGGTCGTGCCGCGGGGCAAAGTCAGGCTTACTGGGTCCAGGTGTAGTACCCGGCCTCATCCATGAGCGCCTGGGTGCGCTCGGCAACACCGTCCAGCGACTCCTGAACAGGAGCGTCCTCGGTGATGATCTTGGACAAGGTTGTGCCGAGATCCGCATTGATCTTGCCCCAGACCGGGATGATCGGACGCCAGTCCGGGTCAGCATTCTTGAGTGCTTCACCGAAGGTCGCCATATGCGGGAACTTCTCGTTCACGTCCTCATCGGCATGGGTCGAATAACGGGACGGATTGCCGCCCGCCATGGCGATCAGCTTGTCGGCCTTTTTCGACGTCAGCCACTGCATCAACAGGAACGCAGCATCCTTGTTCTGGGCGTTTTTCGGAATGCCGATCCCGAAGCCGCCGGTTTGGGAACCGGCTCTGACGCCAACCGGATGGGGTGCCCATTCAACAAGTCCGACCACTTTGGACTTGTCAGGATTGTTGACCTGACCGGCAAAGACGGTGGAATCGAGGAACATGGCGGAGTTGCCCTGCAGGAAAGAAGCCCCTGCTTCCGCGAAACCGAAGGTCTTGGAGCCTTCCGCGCCGCAATTGACGATTTTCTTCAGCGCCTCTGCGGCCTGCACACCTTCTGCGTTGTTGACGATCGGTTTCCATTCGTCGTCAAAGATGCGGCCGCCGAGCGGCGCAAGATGCAAAAGGAACGCATGGCTGGCGTGGTGACCGGAGGCCGCCCGTGACGCCAGACCACCCATGCCGGGTTCCAGTTCAGGAATCTGACATGCGAGTTCAAGGAGCTCGTCATAGGACTCCGGCACCTTCAATCCGTGCTTGTCGAAAATATCTTTCCGATAGCCGAGGATGGAGGTCTCGGAGCCGAACGGCAATCCGAAGAGCGAGCCGGTCGGGCCCGGCAGATAGCCCTTTTTGCCACCGGCAACGCCGATATTTGCAACATATCCGTCAATCAGATCCTCAGCATCGTAATTGGGATCCGCCAGTTTCGGGTTCATGAAGAACCGGGCCAGGTTTTCAAGCTGGTCCGCATAAACATAGTCGGCCTTGGAGAAGACCACATAGGCGATCAGATCATAGTCGCCACGGTTCTTGGTCAGTTCAAGGGTCTGGCGTTCGCGCATCTTGAGATACTGAAGCTGGTCAACCTCAACGTTGATACCGGTTTCCTTGGTGAATTCCGGCAGCACTTTCATCACCGCATCAAAGTGCGGATGCGCCGGGAAATTGACGACCAGCGTCTCGCCCGCGAATTCTTCGTACGGATTGGCAAGCGCAGCCGTGGCGCCAAGCGCGAGACCTGCGACAGCACACACCGTCGATTTCAGATAGTTCAGCATTCATTCCTCCCTTAACAGCAAGGTTCAGATCACCTGATGGCAACCTCTGTTTCACGGTCGAACATGTGAATGCCCTCCCTGTTGACCGCAAATCTCAGTGTTTCGCCCAACGCGATGGGCGTTTCAGACTTCAGTTCGACCTCGACCTTCTGGCCGCCGCAGTCGCACAGCAGTACCGACTGCGCACCGATGTATTCAGAGACGATCACCTGGAGATCGATCGACTCATGCTCAGGCGCATCCGGGCTGTAATGGAGATCCGACGGGCGGATCCCGAGCGTCACCCCTTTCGAGGACGCAGACGAAACCGCCGCGGCCTTTTCATCGGGCAACACCAGTTCGAAGCCGTTGCCGCTCACGAACGCCCTGCCGGAAAGATCCTGCACCTCGGCTTCCAGAAAATTCATGGGCGGAGATCCCAGAAATCCGGCAACGAACTTGTTGGCCGGACGCTTGAACAGCTCTTCGGGTGTGCCCTGCTGCTGGATATAGCCGCCATGCATGACCACGATCCGGTCCCCAAGCGTCATCGCCTCGATCTGGTCGTGGGTGACGTAGATCATGTTCTTGCGCACTTTCTGGCGCATCAGCGCGAGTTCGGCGCGCATCTGACCTCGGAGCTTGGCGTCAAGGTTGGACAGGGGTTCATCGAACAAAAACGTGCCCGCGTCCCGCGTCAGGGCACGGCCCATGGCAACACGTTGCCGCTGACCGCCGGAAAGCTCGCCTGGCTTCCGGTGCAGAAAGTTCGTGAGGCCGAGCATGTCGGCAACCTTGCCGACCTTCTCGTCGATTTCCTTTTTCGGCCGGCGCTGCAGGCGCAGCGCAAACGACATGTTTCGGGCAACGTTCATATGCGGATAAAGCGCATAGTCCTGGAACACCATCGCCAGGTCCCTGGCCTTCGGTTCCAGATTGCTCACGGGCCGGTCATCAATGAAGATCTCTCCGTCGCTGACCGACTCCAGACCGGCGATCATGCGCAGCGTCGTGGATTTGCCGCAGCCGGATGGCCCGACGAGAACCGTAAACTCGTTCTCTTCCATTTCCAGATTGATGCCGTGCAGGACTTCAAAGTCACCGTATCGCTTCACCAGATTTTCAAGTCGGATACGCGGCATAGTTCCCCCCGGGCCGTCAAAACTTCATATGTGACCGGTCACAGTTTATATGTTACCGGTCACAATAGCACAAGTGTTATCGATAACAAGTCTTAAATCCCGGATTAATCGACTTGGATATTTTTGGGTGGGTTTGTCAGGTGCTCTGACGGAATTCGACTTCAGAGGGAACGTGAATATGCTGGGGCTGATCGGAGTTGGATGCTCCGGAAAGAAACAGTTGTTTCAGCAGCTTGCCGGTTTCGCATCCGATACGGATGGGATCGACGACCACCGTTGAGAGCTTCGGCACTGCATAACGCGACACTTCAAAATTACCAAAACCGGCGACGGCGATGTCGCCGGGAACATTGTACCCTTCCGAAATCAACCGGCTTTGAACACCGAATGCAGCCACGTCGGAAACACAAAAGACACAATCCGTGTCCGGAAAGTCAGACAGAAGCTGTGTGACCGCTTCCGAGCCGTTGTCGATGGTCAATGGCGGGATGCCGTAGCGGATCATGCGGTGAGCGGACAGTCCCGCGTCGCGCATTGCCTGCAGGAACCCGTTGCGCCGCGAAGCGCCACGTGTCCAGTCGTCCTGCCCTTCCCCAAGAAAGGCAATCCGGCTGTACCCTTTCGCAACGAGCTGCTCCGTCATGCGACGCGCCGCATCGAAATTCGAGAAACCCACCGTGTGTTCGATCGGGTTTTCGGGTGTTTCCCAGATCTCGATGACTGGCACATTTGCCTCCCGCATAAGCCGAACCGTGCGATCGGTGTGGCCGTCATAGGAGAGCACGATCGCCTCGGGACGGCGCCGCAGCATCGTTTCCAGGATCTCCTCTTCGCGCTCTGCCGAATAATCGGTGTGACCAAGAAGAATTTGCAATCCTATTTCTTCGAGTTCCTCGGTAAGCGCCTGAACTGTCAGCGCAAAGTGAAGATTGTTGAGAGACGGAAGCAGTGTTGCCACGAAGCCGGATTTGCGGGTTGTCAGACTGCCCGCCATCTGGTCCGGAACGTAGTTCATCTCGCGAACGACCCGGAGAATATGTTCCCGGGTTTTCAGCGAAACCGGACTGTCCTTTCGCAGGGCCCTTGAAACGGTCATTCGGGAAACGCCGGCTGCCCTGGCGACATCCCGCATGGTAACCGGTCCCCGTTTTGCACCGCTCTTGGTCAATTCCGAACCCTTTGCTCGACAGCCCGTGTAAAATGGCGAAAGCGCCACCGGCGAGGAGTATACCGGCAGCGCCTCCTTTTGCACGCTAGGGTCGGATCACCAGACAATTTCTGCGATCCACCCCGGCGTCCTTACCGCTCAAGGGCACCAACGCCGGAGAAACGGAAAGCTTCCGTCTGCAAGGCATCAAGGTCTTCAGCGCTCAGTTGATCATGGGCAACCGTGATCCGGCCCAGGAAGACCAGCGGCAGCTCATCGCCCCTGTTTTCCAGATCCGCCTTGATCGCTTCAGCGGTCGCCGCTCCGACGTCATCGCCCATGCGCATCGGCGTGGCGTTAAGCTCGCCACGGCGGATGGCGTCGAGTTCCAGCCCCGTGCCACCCCAGCCGGTCGAAAAGACGTCCTTTTCCTTACCTACGGCGACCTGTGCTTCCACGCTGCCCATGGCCATGGCGGTGTTGGCGTTGTGAATGATCGTCGCTTCCGGATAGGCCTGCAGGATCAGACTGGTGCCTTCGTATCCGCCTTCACGCTGGTATTCGCCATAGTGCTCGTAAGCAACTTTCCAGTTGCCCTTTTCCATGACGCAGTCCTTGAAGTCGCCGGATCGTTGATTGTCGGTGATGCCCGGAATACCCCGGTTCATCGCCATGGTGACATCATTGCCGAGCCGCTCCAGCATGTAGTCGCACATCACCAATGCGCCTGCCGCAGACGAAAAGTCGAACCAGACATCCGGCTGGTTTTCCAGATCCTTGAGCGGCGTATGGAAGGCCCAGACGTAAGTCTTGAATTCGTCATTGCCGGCCAGCTTGTCGATGTTGTCGGCCTGAATGGCGAGCTCGGAGGGTCCAAAAATGACGTAGTCATAGATGTCGCCGTCCTGCAGAACCTGGTTGGCATAGGTCGATTGCAGCGAATGCTCGATCTGCCGGCTGGCGAACTCGGTCGTGTTGTACTTGATCCCGAGTTCCTCAAGACGCTTGGTCATAGCCAGATAGTTGCGCGCCCAGAAGTCAGAGGTGTCAGCCGAAGGATAGATCAGTGCGATCTCCACCGGTTTCTCCTGGCTTCCGGAGAACGGCACGCCTTCCGCACCGACAACCGCCTGAAGCGCTTCAAGCTTGCCTTCGGCATTGACCTCGCCCGGCACCCAGTAGTCGCGATCGGCATGACCAGGCAATTCCTTCAGGGGCAGATTGCCCTGAGCCATGGCGCTGGTGCCGGTCAAGAGTAGAAGGCACAACGTCGATTTCAGCAGTTTCATCACAAATTCCTCCCTTTAGATGAAGTCCGCGGTTCGGAAACTCAGCCGCTGGCAACGGGTGCACCGGCAAACAGAGTTCCAATGAGAAGCAGGAGTGCAAGCGCTGCGACCAGGCCGCCTGACAGGCGCAACAGCCGGATGCTTTCCGGTGTCTTCAAGCCCGCAAGGAAGCCCTTGGCACCGTCGCGGTCTTTCTTCTGCAGCCAGGTGTAGAGCGCAACTGACGCCACGATCACCACACCGGAAGCCACCGACTGCCAGAAGAATTCGATCCTGAGCGTCACGAGCGCATTGATCATCATGGACAGCAGCAAAACGCCTGCAAGCGACCCGAGCATCGAGGCCCGTCCACCAAACAACGAGGTTCCACCGACCACGACAGCCGCGATCACATGCAGATTGAAGTAAGGCGCTGACGTTGCCTGAATGGCATTGAGCTTGCCCGTCAGCATGATGCCCGCGAGAGCCGCCGAAGCGCCCATCAGCACATAAGCGTAGATCTTGTAGCGGTCGACCGCGATCCCGGTCATTTCAGCCGCCTCCGGATTGGAGCCGATCGCGACCGTGTAGCGGCCGAAATAGGTCTTCTTCAACAGCCAGTAGCCGAGCGCCATCGTCAGAAGACCGATGACCACCGGAACCGGGATGAAGCCGGGGATCTGGCCTCTGCCGATATCCGTCATGATTTCAGGAAAGCGCGCCAGCACGAGTCCCTTGGCAATCACCAGGGCGAACCCTCGGTAAACCAGGTCCATGGCCAGCGTTCCGATCAGGTCGGGCACCTTGAACTTGGTAATCACCAGACCGTTGATCAGGCCGAACAAGGCACCCAGAACCAGCGCGACCGCGATCGCGACCGGTGCCGAGAAGCCGTATTGCTTGATCAGGAAAGCCATGATGATGGAAGTCAGGGCTGCGACTGACCCGATGGACAGGTCTATGCCACGCTGGGTTATGACGAAAGTCATCGCCATGGCCATGGGCATGTAGAGCGCCGCGTCCAGTAGAATGAGGTTCAGGTTCGACAGGCGGAAATAGCGTGCCGGTTCGGCGACCCCCATGAAGAGCAGGATCGCCAAGATCATGACCATCGGGCCAACGATCGCCAGAAACGGTTCGATCCGGTCTGAAAACTTGGTTGGTCCGTCTGTTTGTGTTGCCGTTGCCATCCCAGCCTCCTATGCCGCTTCTTCCGCGCCCACGATCAGGGCGAGAACGTCCTGCTGCGTGCATTGCGAGATGTGAACCACACCGGCGCACCGGCCGCGCCGCTGCACGTGAACCCGGTCGGCGACCTCGAACACATCGTCCAGGGAATGGGAGATCAGAATGACCGCCAGCCCCTGCTCCTTCAGTGCCTTGATGAGTTTCAGGGTCCGTGCCGTTTCCTGAGGACCGAGCGCTGCGGTCGGCTCGTCCATCACGAGGACCCGGAGGCCCTCGTGATAGACCGCCCGCGCGATGGCCACTGCCTGCCGTTGGCCTCCCGACAGGCTGGAGGTCGGCACATCAAGCGAACGCAGCCGCACACCGAGGCGCTCAAACAGGACGCGCTCGGTTTCCGACCGCATCTTTTTATTGTCGAGCATGGTGATGCCGAGGAAAGAGCGGGTCAGCTCGTTCCCGAGAAACATGTTGGATGCAGGGTCGAGGTGATCGGCGAGCGCAAGCGTCTGGTAGACCGCATCAATGCCCTCGTCGATCGCATCGGAATGGCTGTTCATGACCAGCTTTTTACCGGCAACGAAAATCTCGCCTTCTGTCGGCTGATAAACGCCGGTCAGGATCTTGATCAGCGTCGACTTTCCCGCGCCATTGTCGCCGACGATTGCCAGCACTTCTCCGGCATAGGCATCAAGGTCCACTTGCGTAAGTGCTTTGACGCCACCGAAACGCTTGGAGATGTTGCGCATCGTGACCAGTGGACCGGACTTGTTCTCGTCCAAAGACATGTCGTTTCCCTGAATTTTGGACAAACCTTCCCTGTCCGCGGCGATGCCGCGGCAAAAAGATCTGCAGCTGCCTGAGTTGGTTCTGTCAGCAGGCCGCCCGCGGCTGCGTCAGGCGGCCCGCTCTACGCAATCCTATTTGCCCCAGATGGCGGAATAGGCTTCGCGGTAAGGCGTATCCGGGTCGAACGAATTGCTGTCGCCCATCTTTTCAAGACCTGTCTGCGTGACCAGCGCCGGAGACGTGATGTAACCAGAGCAGGGTTCGCCCTGAACGGCCCGGTTCAGTTCGTCAACGAGCTGCCATCCCTGCAGGTTCAGCGGCTCAGCCACCGTAATGGTCTGGTATCCGCCCGTGCGGATCCGCTGGAAGGCGGCTTCCGAACCGTCCCCTGCCGAGCCCGCCTGCGGGCCGTCGGCCGCGGAAATGCCCGCCGAGGCCAGCGCCGGTCCCATGAAGTCGAAATAAAGGTCGTTGATCGCCAGTGCGTGGGTCCAGCTGTCGCCGTACTTCTGAAGTAGACTCGTGGTCAGCGGCCCCATACGGGTCGAGGTGTCTGCAATCGGCGTGTCGACATATTCGAGCACCTTGCCGCCTGCAGCTTCAACGGTTTCCTTCAGCCGATCAGCTTTGTCGATAGCGATCTGGTAGGTTGAATCGGTGAAGATGATGACACCGATATCCTGCCCGCCGTCCTCGATCGCCCAGTTGGCGGCAACCTCGGAAACCGTCATCGCATCGGTTGAGATGTTTGCGAAAATACCGCCGGGTGCATCACATCCGATTTTCGGGCCGGAATGCCAGGCCACCATTGGAATGTTCGCAGAGACCACACCTTCCAGCGCTGCCTGCTGCTCAACGGCATCAAAGCCGTTGATGACGATCCCGTCCGGCTGCAGCGCAAGCGCCTGTCCGATGGCGCCCGTACGCCCCTGAATGGAGCCGGCGCCGTCCAGGACACGCACTTCCCAGCCGATCTTTTCGGCGGCTTCCTCGACACCGTTGGTCACGCCGAGAATGCCACCATTTTTCAGATCAGCGGCCACCACCACGATGGTCTTGCCATCCGCCGCGGTGGGCCCGGTCGTCGGGCCATCCCAGGCGGTCTCTGCAGAGGCCGGCAGAGCAATGCCTGCGAGCATCGTGGTGGCCAGAACGGCCTTCAGGAAATCACGTTTTTGCATAGTATCCTCCCTTTGCAAAAATCTTACTTTTTCGCAGCGCCTTTGCGGCGTTGCGCATAGCCTGCAATGCCGATTGCAATCAGCAGCGTGACACCGTTGAAGAGCGGCTCGACCCAGAACGAGCCACCGAATTGCTGAATGCCCGAGATACCGACTGCCAGGATGGCCACGCCCACGACGGTGCCCCAGACATTGACCCGTCCGGGCTTGATTGTGGTGGAGCCCAGGAACGCGCCGACCAATGCGGGCAGCAGGAATTCCAGCCCGACACTTGCCTGTCCGATCCTGAGTTTCGAGGCCAGCAGCACGCCTGCGAGCGCGGTCATGGTCCCGGACGCCATGAAAGCGCCGATAACGTATTTGCGTGTCGGAATACCGTTGAGCTGCGCCGCCCTCTGGTTGGCGCCGATCGCATAGAGATAGCGCCCCACTGGCGTGTACTCGAGAATGAGCCACATGCAGACCGTGATCGCGATCAGGTAGTAACCGGTGATCGGAAGCCCGAATACGAAAGTCGTGCTCAGAGCGTAGAAACCATCCGGCAAGACACCGACCATCTGACGGCCGCCTGTGTGCCACAAGGCGATCGCGTAAAGAACCGTGCCGGTGCCGAGCGTTGCAATGAAACTGTCGATCTTGGCAACTTCCACCAGCAGGCCGTTGAAAAAGCCGGTCATGGCGCCGAGCATCAGGACAATCATCACCGCCATCGGCCAGGGGATGCCGAGCAAGGTCTGCAGACTGATCGCCAGGATGTGCCAAAGCACAATGCCGTAGCCGACCGTCAGGTCAATCCGGCCCGCCGCCATCGGGATCATTGCGCCAAGAGACAGCAAGGCGATGATGGCCTTGTCCGAAATGATCGCCCTCAGGTTCAACAGCGTCGGAAACGTCGTCGGCAACAGCACCGAAAACAGGATGATTAGCAAAATGGTCAGGATCACAAGGCCATAGACCGGAAGCAGCCGAAACAGCTTACTGCGGATCGACAGGCCTTCCATTTCCGACTTGGTCGGCTCCAGAGCATTGGATTCAAGTGACTGCATCAGTGTTTCCTCAGGCGGCCGCGACGTTGCTGGCCGACGCGGCCTGGATCAGGTTTTCGGTCGACAATTTCGTTCCCGACAATTCTCCGACAATTTTCCCCTGGCTGAAAACAATTGCCCGGTGGCAAATGGTTGCGACTTCCTCAAAATCCGTCGACACCAGCAAGATGCCGACGCCTTCCAAAAGTGCCTTGTTGAGGAGCGCATAGATTTCCGCCTTGGCACCGACATCGACGCCTGCGGTCGGGTCCTCGCAGATCAGCAGCTTCCGTTTCGTCGCCAGCCATCGCGCGATCACGACCTTCTGCTGATTGCCGCCCGAAAGCGCTTCGATTGCCATGCTCTGGTCGTTGGGGCTCAATGCAACTTCGCGGCCGATCGTTTCCGCCATTTTTGTTTCTGCGTCCGGAGACAGGATCGAGAACAGGCCGCGACCTGTCGCTTCGGGGTTGAGAAACGTGTTTTCACGGATCGTCAGTGGCAATGCGACGGACTCTTCTGTCCGGTCACGCGCCACAAGACCAACGCCGGAATCGAGCGCCGTTTTTGGAGATCTGAGATCCGGCTCGCCAAGACCGGCAAGCTCGACTTTTCCTTCATGCGGCTCAAGACCGTAAAGGGCCCTGGCCAACTCTTCATGTCCTGCCCCGCGCAGGCCGACCAGACCAACCAGCTCATTCCGCCGCAGCGTGAAGTCGACCGGACCAGCCGTCCTCGTCTTCAGATCGGTGACGGTAAGGACCGGCTCTCCGGCCGCTTCGGTCAGCTTGCTGACTTGCCGGGTCTTACGCCCGACGATCATGTGCACGAGCTCTTCAGTGGTGGTGTGCTGGATCGACCGGACACCAACCAGTTCGCCGTCCCGCAGAACCGCGACCCGGTCGGCAATCTGAAAGATTTCATCGAGACGGTGCGAAACATAGATCATGCCGACACCACGATCACGCAACGGCCTGAGGGCTTCGAACAGGCGGGACACTTCGTCCGTCGGCAGCGAAGCCGTCGGCTCGTCCAGCACCAGAAAATCGCAATCAACGGCAAGCGCACGCGCAATGGCAACGAGGGATTTTTCTGTCCGCGACAGGTCTTGAACTCTTGTCGACGGGCTGAAGTCGCATCCGACCTTGGCGAGCGCCTCAAGAGCGAACGTGTCGGCGTCTGGCCATCTGATAAGCCCGAACTTTTTGGAGAAGCCCAGCGCCAATGCCATGTTTTCGGCAACGGTCATCCACTCGATCATGCCCAGGTCCTGGTGGATGAAGGCAACGGCCTGCCGCTGCCCGAAGCCACCGGGCCGGTGCTCATAAGGTTCGCCGTCGATCAGGACACGGCCCGCATCCGGCTTGTGAATGCCACCAAGGATCTTGATCAGGGTGGATTTGCCGGCGCCGTTCTCGCCCAGAAGGGCAACGATCTCTCCCCTGTCGATCGACAGAGAGACGTCGCGCACGGCGTAAGTGCCGCCGAAATGTTTTTGAATGCCGTCAAAGAAAAGACGGTTCTTCAAACTGCCTGGCACGATGATCCTCCCAATCGCCACCTTCTCCGACTTTCCGCCTCGTCCTCAAGACAGAAGTTGAGTTACCGGTAACGTAGGTTTATCATCCGCCTGTCACATTCCGAAGTCAATAAAAAAGTTATCGATAACGTTAAATTTGACGAGACAGAAAATATCTAGCAAAAACAACAAGATAAGCCTATCAGAGGTTGCCCAGGCAGCTGGCGTGTCGAAAATGACCGCGAGCCGGGTTCTGCGTGACGAAGGCGGATACTCCGAAAAGACCCGAGTCAAGGTCATGGCCGAGGTCGAGCGCCTTGGATATCTGCCGAACCGGATTGCAACGGTCTTTGCCGGCGACAAGCGCACGACATTTGTCGGCGTCAGTATCCCTGATCTCGGCAACGAGGTCTTCACGCATGTGCTGGAGGGCATCGACCGCAAACTCGTCAGCTACAACCACCAGACAGTGCTGGGTATGACCCAGCATGCACAGACAGAAGAAGAAACCTGGATCGAAACGGTTCTGTCCTGGAAGCCGGCAGGACTGATCCTGACAGGCCGCGCGCACACGCCGCGCGCCGTTCAACTGCTCAAGAGCGCACACATTCCGCTCGTCGAGATCTGGGACCTGAACTCGAGCCCGATCGACATGTGCGTCGGCCTTAATCACTTTGACAGCGGTTACGATATGGGCCGGTTTTTGGTCTCGAAGGGATACAAGCGTTTCGGCTATGTCGGCACGTCGCACGATGCCGCCAACGCGGCAAACTCGCGTCTCAACGGCTACGCAAAGGCAATCGACGATGGCGGCGGGCGGCTCAGCAAACAGCTTTGCCTGAATGATATTCCAGGATTTTATCCTGGCTACTATGGAACCGAACAGCTTCTATCCTCGGACCCGAGCGTGGAAGTCATCTTTTTTCAGAACGACAACATGGCCGTCGGTGCAGTCCAGTTCTGCGAAGCGCAGAAGATTTCCATCCCCGGGGACATCGGCATTGCAGGCTGGGGCGAATTGCCGATCGCCTCTGTTCTGCCCTACCGGCTCACAACGGTTCAGGTGAACCATTTGCGGATCGGTCAGCTCGCGGCTGAGAACCTGCTTCTGAGGATCACGGGCGACACAGCCAGCCCGGTCAGCGACGTCGGTTTCAATCTCGTTCCAGGAGACACCGTCTGACACATCAGTGTGGGGCGAGGAACCAGATCCAATAGCTGACTTCTTCCAAAACGCCGGTCGTTCGGGCAGTATGTTCAACCACAGAAAATCTAGGTCGTGTTGCCAAGGTCGAGAGTCAGGGGACAGAGCTGGCGGAATTCCGCAAGCTCGCCATTGTCACTTTCCAAGATAGCCTTTGCGACAGCCTCTCCGAGGCGGCGCCCGTCCGTGCTGATCGTCGTCAAACGGGTGTTAATTGTCTGCTCTCGCGACGTGCCGTTAAAACCCATGACCCGGACGTCTTCCGGAACCCGATAGCCTGCGTTCAACAGTGTTCTGAGCCCCCCGATCGCCATGGCATCGTTGAGATAAAAGATACCCTCGACGGACAGTCCGCCTTCGAGCAATTGCCGCGTGAGAATTTCGCCGCTCTCCGCCTGACGCGGCAAGTGCGGCTCCGTAATGACACTCACCTCGACGCCTGCTGCGTTCATGTCCGCCATAAAACTCTCCATCCGTCGCGAGGCGCAGATATCGAGCTGTGTTTCCGCGCCAACATAGGCGACCCTGTTCAACCCGAGCCCCAGGAAGTGAGCTGCGGCAAGCTTCCCGGCCTCGATATGTGACGGACCGACATTCACTTGACCTTGCGGGTCATCGCCGTCCCAGATCTGGATATGAGGCACCTTAAATCGCTTGAGCAGTGCCTGTGTGCGTTTCGTTGAATCGATACCGCCGCTTCGAATGAGAAATGCCGGCCGCAAACTGAGTAGTTCCTGCACCTGGCGTTCCTCTATCTGTGGATCCATCCGGCTTTCGGCAATGAAGATCGAAAGCGATGCCTGATCCAGGAGGCCATGCAGGCTACTTATGATCTCGGCATAGATCGTGTCTGCAATGGAAGGAATCAGAACCGCGACCAGCATGCTCTTTCTTGTGCTGAGCGAACCGGCAAGCCGGTTCGGAACATAGCCAAGCTGGTCGGCTGCCTCGAAAACACGTGTTTTTGTCTCGTCGGAAATTGCGCCGGTTCCGCGCAGGACTTTCGAAACAGTCATCGTGCTGACTTTCGCTAACCTGGCGACGTCCGCAAGCGTGACCATTTCAGTTCCCCCATTTCCCGCCCAAAACAAACGACTTCCAAATAACTGGTGCCGCGCCGTTGACAATCTATCTTGTTATCGATAACACATAAACAAGGTTATCGATAACCTTTTGTTGTTTTCGTGCTTGAACGATCAACTTTCGGGAGGAAACGTTGGTTTTTTGGCGGTGGTTATGGCGCGTCATTGACTGGGCGATGGCGGCATTGCTTCTGGCGATGATCGTGTTGGTCTTCACCAATGTGGTTCTGCGTTATGGATTTTCGTCCGGCCTGAGGCCTTCGGTTGAACTTTCCCGTCTCGGGCTGGTTTGGGTCGTCATGCTTGGAGCCGCCGTCGTTCTGCGCCGCGAAGAGCATCTGGCGGTGACTGAAGTTGCAGAGGCATTTCTGCCACGGCTCGTGCCGTTTCTCCGCCGCCTCGCCTATCTCGTCATTCTGGTATCGGTCCTGATGCTGTTTTGGGGAGCGTTTCGTCAGATGAACGCCAACTGGAACAATATTTCCCAGCTAACAGGCTTGCCGTCCGCGCTTTTTTACCTGGCCGGTGTCGTTTCCGCCGTCCTAATGACGATCATCGCAGCCGTGCGCATTGTCTCGCCTGATGCAATGAAACTTGATGAAGAACAGGAGGAAACCCAGTGACCCTCCTGCTTTTCCTCGGAGTTTTGATCGGCGCGATCCTGCTTGGGCTGCCGGTGGCCTTCGCCCTGCTCCTGGCAGCCATCGCACTGATGCTGCAGCTGAACCTGTTCAGCGCCGATATCCTTGCGCAAGCCTTGATAAACGGCGTCGACAGCTTCCCGCTGCTTGCAATTCCCTTCTTTCTGGTTGCCGGAGAGGTCATGTCGTCGGGCGGCCTGTCCCAACGCATTGTGCGCATGGCGGTGTCCATGATCGGACACAAGAAGGGCGGGCTCGGCTATGTCGCGATCCTGACCGCGATCCTGCTTGCCGGCCTCTCGGGGTCGGCGGTCGCCGATGCAGCCGCACTGGTCGCGATACTTTATCCAATGATGCAAAAGGCAGGTTATCCCGGCGGCCGGTCCGTTGGCCTCCTTGCCTCAGGCGGCATCATTGCACCCGTGATACCGCCATCACTGCCGCTGATCCTGATCGGTGTCGCCGGAAACATCTCAATCAAGAACCTGTTCCTTGGCGGTATCGTTCCCGGCCTCATGATGGGCGGTGCGCTGATGCTTGTCTGGTACCTGCTGATGCGCAACGAAAACCTCGAAACGCTCGAACGCGCGACGGCCGCTGAGCGCATCGCAGCCGTAAAGGACGGCGTGTGGGCCCTTTTGCTGCCGGTCATCATTATCGGCGGCATCAGATTTGGCGTCTTTACCCCCACAGAGGCGGCGGTTGTCGCTGCCGTTTACGCGATTTTCGTCTCGACGGTCATCTACAGGGAAATGACCTTCCAGCGTTTCCTGAAAATTCTTGTCAACGCAGGCCGTTCGACGGCAATGGTGATGTTCCTGGTCGGGTGCGCGATGGTGGCGGCCTGGCTGATCACGGTCGCTCAATTGCCGCAACAACTCGCCGCGCTGCTCGGACCGCTCGTGGAAAATCCGCGCTTGCTGATGGCAGTGATCATGGTGCTCGTCCTGTGTGTCGGCATGGTGATGGACCTCTCGCCAACCATTCTGATCCTGGTTCCCCTGCTCATGCCCGTGGTGAAGCTGGCGAATATCGATCCGGTCTATTTCGGCCTGATGTTCGTCATCAACTGCTCTATCGGGCTGATCACCCCACCGGTTGGAACCGTCCTGAATGTCGTCTGCGGTGTCGGCCGCGTGCCCATGTCTTCGGCGGTGAAAGGCTCCTGGCCATTCATCGCGGCCTACCTGGTGCTTCTGGCGCTCTTCGTCGCGTTCCCGAGCATCATCACAGTTCCGATGAAATGGTTCATCGGTTGAGAAGGGAGGAATTCTCAATGAAATATCAATTGAAGCAGATTGGTCTGGCAACACTTGTCACCCTGGGCATGGCGACGTCATCAATCGCGGAAGTCACGCTGAAGTTCGCCCACGCGGCGCCTGAGACCGATCTCCAGCAGGATTTCGCGAAATTCTTCCAGGAGCAGGTCGATGCGCGAACCAACGGCGAGGTCAAGGTTCAGATATTTCCGCAAGGCCAGCTTGGCAACGATGCAACGATGATCGACGGCGCTCGGTCCGGCATCATCGATGTCGTTATGGTCGGTCTCAACAACTTTTCAGGCCTGATGCCGGAATCGGCCGCCTTCACGCTTCCCTTCATGTTTCCAACACGCGAGACGGCCTATTCGGTTCTGGATGGGGAAGTCGGTCAGGGCGTCCTGACACAATTCGAGGATCACGGTCTGAAGGGACTCGGCTTTCCGGAAAACGGCTACCGTAACATGACCAACAACAACGGTCCGATCCGCACTCCGGACGACGTCAAAGGTCTGCGAATGCGCGTCAACAATTCCAAAGCCCTCAATGACATGTTCAACGCACTGGATGCCAATCCGCAGCAGATCCCGGTGGCAGAACTCTATACGGCCCTTGAAACTGGGGTCGTCGACAGCCAGGACCACCCGATCGGTGTTACTCTGTCCTTCAAATTCTACGAAGTGCAGGATTACCTGAGCATGACGCAGCATGCTTACTCGCCACTGGCGGTCGCAATGAACCTCAACAAATTCAATAATCTGACAGAAGACCAGCAAAAGACCGTGCTTGAAGTCGCCGCCGAAGCGGTTGCCATGCAGCGCGAGTTGAGCATCGCCAAGGAAGACGAAATGATCGCGTCTCTCGAAGAGTCCGGCATGAAGGTCAATCGCGATGTCGACGGAGCAGCGTTCCAGGAAAAGGTCAAACCAGTCTGGGAGGCATTCATCGCGCAGAATGGCGACACCCTGGTGAAAGCCATTCTTGAAGCTTCGCAAAACTAAAGCAAAGCACTAGTTACTGGAGGCTCCAACGCTCAGTTGCGGCCCAATCTTCAAGCGGATTGGGCCGTTTTCCTTGCCCCGGTCGCTCCTGAGAAGCGAAACGATCAGTTCACCGGTCTTGCGGCCGATTTCGGCTGGATGCGGATCGATTGTCGTGAGCGTCGGCACGCAAACGGACGAAATGTCATAAGCGCCGAAACCCGCAACGGCGATGTCGTCCGGAACCTTGACCCCTTTGCGTGCGCATTCCGTGAGCGCTCCGAATGCCGACAGGTCCGAAACACAAATCACGGCCTGGGTGTCCGGATAGTCGCCCAGCAGCCGGGACATGGCATCCGCGCCTTCGCGCATCGAAATGGGCGGTTCACCGGCACCGATCAGGCGTTCCGGTGAGAGGCCCTCTTCTTCCATCGCCCGGATGAACCCGCGGCGACGGTCCGCGCCCCGCGTGTCACCATCCGTGTCGCCGCCAATGAAGGCAATGCGCTTTCGGCCGGACCCCACCAGATGGCGCACAAGATCGTGCATGGTTTCGGCGTTGGAAAAGCCGACGACATGATCAATCGGGTCTTCAGGCAGATCCCAGGTCTCGACGACCGGGATATTGGCGCGCTCCAGAAGTTGCCGGGTCCTTTGTGTATGACGGCCCCCCGTCAGGACGATTGCTTCCGGGCGCCGCCTCAGAAACTGCTCAACGATGCCTTCTTCTTCATGAATGTCGTAGTTGCTATAGCCGAGCAGGACCTGCAGATCCGCATCCTTGAGCACTTCCGACAAGGCACCAACCGTGTCGGCGAAGTTGGCATTGTTCAGGGATGGAATGGCGACCGCGACGAATCCGGTCCGCTGGGACCGAAACGTTGCCGCGTTGCTGTCAAAAACATACCCGAGATCTTCGGCAATCTTCAGGATTCGTTTCCTGGTCTCTTCGCCGACCGAGGCATGCTGCTTGAACGCGCGGCTGACGGTCATGACGGAAACGCCCGCCTTCTGCGCAACATCCTTCATCGTCACTGTGCGCTGCATTCATCCTCCGCCCGGGTTTCCTGCCTATTGATAGGCAAAATGAACCCGTTACTGCAATCGCATCGGCTGGCTCAGGGAAAAGAGACACAGGTTTCAACAAAAATGGCCAGCCAACCCCGCATCACGCCTTTCCGGCGTACGCATTCGCCTCCGTCACATGGTGATGGATCTTTCCATCAAAATACTCTGTGACGATCTCGCCGGTGACTTCCCGGGATCTGTTTCGCGCATCGCTTTTGAGCGCACCCGTCATGGTTTCGCGATCGGGATAACTGATTGCGAGAATAAGCGGGTATTCCGGCGCGCCCTCGTCCCGTTCCTCGCCAAACATGACGCGGACATCGCTGTTGCCGGGAAACTGGCGCCACAACGGCACCAGCCGCTCCGTAACAGCAGCGCGAAACGCACCGGTCTTGCCTGCTTTGACACTGCCTTCGAACAGAGCGAAACGCGTGATCATTTGAATTGCTCCTTGTTCGGGCCCTTGAAAAACTCCATCAGGGCCGCTTCATCCTCGCCGCCGAGTCCAGCCGCTGTCAGCATGCGGTGGACCTCCGCGCAAAGCGCAGTGAGCGGCATCGCGGTGTTACTGCGCCTTGCCAGATCCAAGGCTCCGTTGAGATCCTTCACCATGTTGTCGATCCGCCCGGTGCGCCGGTAATCTCGCGCGACGTAGCGCGGCATGTATTCCTGAAGAAGCGCACTGTCTGCACGCCCTCCCTTCAACGCCGTTGGGATCTTGGCGGCATCGACGCCTGCATCCAGCGCAAGCTGTGTCGCCTCGGCAACCGCCAGAAACCCAAGTCCGCACAAAACCTGGTTGATCAGCTTTGTTGTCTGCCCAGCCCCCACCGGACCCATATGGGTGTAATTGGAACTCACGTGTTTCAGCACATTGTGGGCGTCCGCAACGTCGCCGGCAGCACCGCCGGCCATCAGCGTCAACTCACCGATCAGGGCTTTGGGGGCTCCGCCTGAAAGCGGGCTATCAACCCAGCGCAGTCCGGCATCTTCTGCCTTTTTCGCAAGGTCCTTGGTCGCATCCGGGTCGATGGACGACATGTCGATGATCAGGGTTCCAGGTCTTGCTCCCGCGGCGACCCCGTTCTCCCCAAAGACGGCAAGCTCAACGATCCTGGGTGAATTCAGGCTGGTGATGACATAGTCCGATCGGCCTGCTGCTTCGGCGGCTGAAGCTGCGGCCTCCGCCCCCTTTTTGACAAGGGCGTCAACTTTTTCGGTATCCAGGTCGAACACACAAAGCTGATTGCCGGTTTCCGCAAGGCGGGTCCCGATGGCGCCGCCCATGGCCCCTGCTCCGATAAGGGCTACTTTTTCACTCATTGCTGCTTCCTTCGAATTCCGGCGATCAATGCTTCAACCACCTCGTCGGGTGTTTGATCGATCGAGGCTTTGACGGACAATTCATCGGGTCCGGGCGGCTCGAGCGTGTCCAACTGGCTGTCGAGAAGCGCGACCGGCATGAAGTGTCCGTCACGATGTTTCATGCGTTCGCTCAAAAGCTCGCGCGTTCCCTCAAGATAAAGGAAGGTCACGGGCCTCCCGGCCATTTCCGTGATTTTTTGCCTGTAGGCGCGCTTAAGCGCGGAACACGCGATCACGGTCGGACCGTCTGATTGCCCAAGCTGTCTGCCGACCTTGTCGAGCCAGGGGGCACGATCGTTGTCGTCGAGCGGTTCGCCGCGGCTCATCTTGGCAATGTTCTCAGCCGGATGCAGATCGTCACCGTCAAAAAACCGGCCCCCGATCGCCCTCGCGAACCCTTTTCCGATCTCGCTTTTCCCGCACCCGGAAACCCCCATGACGATATAGGCAACCATCACAGGCACGCCGAAATGCCGCCGTCCACAAAGACGGTGGTTCCGTTCACGAAGGACGAGGCATCGGAGGAAAGAAAAATGCAGGTTCCGACGAGTTCCTCAACGTTGCCCCACCGGCCCGCCGGGGTGCGTTTTTCAAGCCAGGCGCTGAACTCAGGATCATTGACGAGAGCGGCATTGAGCGGCGTGTCGAAGTAACCCGGCGCAAGGCCGTTGCACTGAAGGCCGTGTTTCGCCCAGTCGGTCGCCATGCCTTTCGTGAGGTTTGCCACGGCCCCTTTGGTCATCGTGTAGGGCGCAATTCCTGGCCGCGCGAGCGCTGTCTGAACGGAGCAGATGTTGACGATCTTGCCACGACCGCGCCCGATCATATGCCGCGCCACTGCCTGACCGACATGGAACACGGACGCTATGTTGGTCTGAAGCAATCGTTCGAAGGCATCTGCCGGAAAATCCTCAAGCGGCGTGCGATGCTGCATGCCGGCGTTGTTCACAAGAATGTCGATTGCGCCGGTTTCTGTCTCGAACCCATCAACCGCAAGCCGGGCGCCGTCGTGGTTGGTTACGTCGAAGGCCAACTCGTGAATGCTATGGCCCTCAGAGCGCAGTTTGGCGGCCGCCTCGCCCAGCTTTGCCTGATCGCGGCCGTTCAAAATGATCTCCGCACCCGCCTGCGCCAAACCGCGAGCGAGTGCAAACCCGATCCCCTGGGAAGACCCGGTGATCAGGGCCCGTCTGCCGGACAGGTCGAACAAAGCAAGGCTCATCGGAAATCCTTTTCAACGAAACATTTGACACTTTCATCTGTTATGTTATCGATAACATAACTTGTCAACCCGAGAGATCCAAAATGACCAAACCCGACATTCTCCAGGTCGGTCCCTACCCTGATTGGGATCAGCTGCCGTTGGAAGAAGCCTTCCACATGCATAAGTGTTTTGAGGCGCCGGATCAGTCAGAATTTCTCCGCGCTGTCGGAAAAACAATCAAAGGCATCGCGACACGGGGCGAACTCGGAGCCACAAGGTCGATGATCGAGGCCTGTCCGAACCTTGAGATCATCTCCGTCTACGGTGTCGGTTTCGACGCGGTTGATCTTGACGCCTGCCGGGACCACGGTGTGCGTGTCACAAACACGCCCGACGTTCTGACAAACGACGTGGCGGACCTCGGCGTTGCAATGATGCTGGTACAGTCCCGAGGGATGATCGGCGGCGAAAGCTGGGTGCGGGATGGCAGCTGGCAGGCACAGGGCCTTTATCCCCTCAAAAGCAGGGTCTGGGGCAAAAAGGCCGGCGTGCTTGGCCTCGGCCGGATCGGGTTTGAAGTTGCCAAGCGTCTTGCAGGCTTCGACCTGGACATCTCCTACACGGATGTTTCGCCTAAAGACTACGCACCCGACTGGAATTACGTCGCTGATCCGGTCGAACTGGCTCGGCAGTCTGATTTCCTCTTTGTCACGCTGGCGGCTTCGGCCGCCACCCGGCATATCGTCAACAGGCAAGTGATCGAGGCCGTCGGCCCGGGGGGCATGATCATCAACATCAGCCGCGCGTCGAACATTGACGAAGAGGCTCTGCTGGACGCGCTTGAAAGCAAGCGCCTGGGATCAGCTGCCCTCGACGTCTTCGAGGGCGAGCCCGCGCTCAACCAACGCTTTCTTGAACTCGACAACGTGCTGCTGCAACCCCATCACGCGTCGGGCACTGTGGAAACACGAAAAGCCATGGGCAAGCTCGTCCGGGACAATCTGACAGCCCATTTTGCAGGCAAGGACCTGCTCACTCCCGTCTTGTGAGGCCAACATGAAGTCCATCGTTATTCACGCCGCCAAGGATCTGCGCATTGAGGACCGTGACGTGGCAGAGCCGGGTCCGGGTGAGGTTCAGATCAAACTGGCAACCGGCGGCATCTGCGGATCCGACCTTCACTATTTCAATCATGGTGGCTTTGGTCCGGTAAGGCTCAAGGAACCGATGATTTTGGGCCATGAAGTGTCCGGCCACATCACCGCGCTCGGCGAAGGCGTAACCGGTCTCTCGATCGGCCAACTCGTTGCCGTTTCACCGTCGCGGCCCTGTGGGAACTGCCGCTATTGCCATGAGGGCCGCTACAACCAGTGCCTCAACATGCGATTTTACGGAAGCGCAATGCCTTTTCCGCACATCCAGGGAGCCTTCCGGCAAGTTCTGGTCGCCGATGCCGCACAATGCGCACCGGCAGACGGGCTGACGCCCGGCGAAGCCGCCATGGCTGAACCGCTGGCCGTCTGCCTGCACGCAACCCGTCGCGCCGGCGGAATGATGGGTAAATCGGTTCTGGTCACAGGCTGCGGTCCGATCGGTATCCTTTGTATCCTGGCGGCACGCAGAGCCGGTGCGGACCTGGTTGTCGCAACCGACCTGAGCGAGTTTACGCTGTCAAAGGCCCGCGAAGCTGGAGCGGACGTGACGTTGAATATGTCGAAAGATGCAGAGGCACTTGATCGCTTCACGCCGGAAAAAGGGACCTTCGATATCCTTTACGAATGTTCCGGCGCAGCGCCGGCGCTGTCTGCCGGGATCTCGGCCATGCGTCCGGGAGGGACAATCCTCCAGCTTGGCCTCGGCGGCGACATGAACCTGCCGATGATGGCAATCACAGCCAAGGAACTCTCCCTCAAAGGATCATTCCGGTTTCATGCTGAGTTTTTCACGGCCGTAAGCCTGATGCAAAAGGGCCTCGTCGACGTAAAACCATTCATCACCCAGACGTTTCCATTGAAGGAGTCCCTTGCCGCATTTGAGATGGCCGGTAACCGCAATCAGGCAGTGAAAGCCCAGATCGAATTCGCGTGACGACAACGGAAGTTCGCAAGCAGGTCTCAGCCGCCTTCCCCAAGCGCGGCGAGCCCTGCCTTCGCGACCTCGATATCCTGGTCTCCGGATCCTGAGCCAACCCCGATGCCGCCCAGGAGGACACCTTCATGAACGATTGGAAGACCGCCTGGCAGCCCGGTGACCTTGCCGTCGGAAGCAAAACCGATGGGCGTTCGCACCGCCTCCGGGATGGCCGTCGTCTCAACCCCGGTGGATGCGGCGGTGAGCGCTTTTGCAAGCGCGCTTTTCCGGCTTAGAAACTTGGCACCGGTCATGCGTATTTCGGCAACAACGTCACCTCCTGCATCAACAATGACGATGCACTGAGGTTGCCCTATTTCTTCCGCCCGCGAAACTGCGGCCGTCAGCATGAACAGTGCACCACGATGCGTCAGCCGTTTGGTATCTTGTACAAATTGCATATGGAACACCCGTAAACGCTAATTGTTATCGATAACGTATCGTCTTGAAGCATACCCTGCAAGGGCTTGAGACCGTCAATTCGCAGCCGGTTCCCCTGCCAGCGAGATCTGTCTCTTGCGCGTGAACGCAATGCGACCGCTGCCAATCAGAAACAGCGAGCAACACTCGTTTCGACAAAACAACCGGAGTAGAAGCCCGGCAAAACTTAGGCTGCCAGATAGAGCATTCCTGGTACCCAAAAACATAACAGTGTGAAAGCACCGGCAGTGTTGAAGTTTGGCTTGAAAGAAGAATTCGCAACTGATTTTATTGCGTGTGCGGGGACCTTCCAAATCTTGGAGACGATAGTGAGACTTGTCTGGTACCCTGCCCTCTTTGTGACTGCATTGCTGTTGACGGGAACGCTCTACACGGTCAATCAGCACGCCTCTCGGCTTGACAGGCTAGAGGCGATCAATGCGAGCCAATCCGATGCGTTTGTCAAAGCAGCAGCAAAGCTATGTGGACAGCAGATCGACGATATCGATTTGCTCGACGTCCGTGCCAATCTTGACCCGGAACTATATATTGCCCGTCTGCGCGGGATCTTCCTTCTGTTCACATTGAAGAACCACGGCCTGGATGCCGGAGGATCATTTTGTGAGAAAGAGTTGGAGATCCTGGCCGGTGCTTTAGGGCAGTAGTTGCCTCTCTAATACCCCTCTGCATGACGCTCGTACAGGACAGGGCATCGGCAAACAAGCTGCATAAGCCCCGCCCTTATGCGTTTTCTGTACTTCGCGCGGGCCCTGATCAGCTGGGCCAGCGCGACCTGTTTGCAGATGGCAGATCTTGGCGAAGATGGCACACTATGCGAGGTTAGTGCGCTTTCTCCACAGTAACAGAAGCGGTCCTTTGGACCGTATTGCCGGTCTTGGGTTTCAGATGGAGCCAGGCAACTTCTCCACTGGCAAACTGCAGCCTTCCCCGGCGGGACAGGACAGGAGGATGATGATCGCCGACGACCAGGATCTGTGTATCTTCAAGGTCAGGATTCGATGCGATTTCCCTGACCCGATGCATGACGTCTATCCACATTTCAGTCATGGTGCACACATCCCAGTTGTCGAATGGCCCGCCGGCTTCACAGTCCAGGCGTGGTGTCGCAAGATTTCTTTCAAGTGGCAAATGCGTATTCAGGGTCAGCCAATAGGCAAATCTTGGGCTCTCTTCGCGATTGGTCAGCCAGTTCTCCACCACATTTGCGACTTCCAAATCGCATAACCCGTCGAACGTCAGTCCACAGGTCTTTCCGGACGTAATCGTTGGATCTTCCTTCAGCTGTTCTGCAAAGAAGAGGTTTTGGAACCCAATGTGAGGAAACCAGTCGTCCCGATCAAAAAACTCGCCGGTAAACGCATGAAACGCCGCGGTTTCATAGCCCATCGCAGCAAACCTGGCTGGCAGACAATCATAGTTGGTATCCTTGAGGTAATCCGTGTAGTCACCCCAGCGGCCACACAGTTCTCGGGATTCTGCTGATGTCGTGGAACCGAAATATGGGCTTGTTCCTGTCCTGATTTCAAAGCCGGCTTCAACTTCAGGTGTTTTGAAAACATCCCAAAGCAGGGATTGATGTTCTGGATCCGCGAACGCTCCCATGCCCTCAACCATGACCACCAAAACGTTCTCTCCCGGTTCAGACCGTGCAGATGGTGAAAGATCCGTTTGGTTGATCGCGGACGAAAACTCGGTCTGGTCCCACTGGTACCTCACCAGAACTTTCTGCGATGACATGCTGAGGAGATACACATCCAGTCCAAGAACCACACCACATAGGAGGGTAACAGGAAGAAGACTTACTTTCTTGAAGGTCTGCCTGTTTCGAGCCAATTCAAAAACGTAAAGCCCGACACAAACAAGAACAGAGACGGCCAGCAAAATGTAACTGGCAAATGAAAACACATCGAGACTGGTGGAGTATTTGATCGAATCTATGACCAGTGCAGGTGAGAGACGATATATCTCTGAGACTACCAACACGACATCCAGAAACGCGATCAACCCTGCCAGTAGGACAAGAACAAAGACGTTTATGTGCATGCTTATGACAGCAAGCAAAAAGTAGAGCAAAATGACCAGTAACCTCGGCACACATACGTAGTACGCAAGCACAAAAAACGGGATACTCGGAAGGACGTTTGCGACAAAGGCGAAATAGAGCGCGTCTTTTGAGAAAACTCTCCTTACGCTATTTTGCGCCAATGCAAATGAATACCTAGTTTTAGAATCTGTCGTTAGACGGTGCTGATCAATCGAATTAAACATTCCCGGACACCCTATCCTTGTGGATGTCCCCCACACATGCTTAAAGTTACATAGAAAAATTGCTGAAGTTTTAAGAGTGAGACGTCTCGGGAGATAAGTTCACCGGCCCTACAGACAAATACTCTCTATCACTATTTCCAAATATGCTCTTCTAGGGAGCTCTAAGCATGGAATCCTGTAACCAAGTCAATTCAGATACTCTTCTTCTCCGAGCATTGACTTATGTGCTCAAACTTAAAGCACCGAGACACTCAATGCGAGGCACTATGTGAATATTCGATATGAAAAATGCGGTCAGCAGGTTCACACAAAACCATGCTGACCGCAGTTGTCTCGGCTGCCGAGTGTGCACTTGCCGAGCAAATTTGCTAAGGGTCCAAATCAAGTTTTAGGAGCGAAGCCTCGCTGTGTTTCGCTCAGTTGTGTGCCCAGGGGAGAACAGCGTCACGCTAAGAAACAATATCCGCATTACAACTGCTTCAGGCCCACCGCCACCCCAGCGGAACGACGTCTCGTTTGTACCGGAAAAAGGAAAGTTGGTGTTAGGCACATAGCGAAGACCGTTCGGCTTCACTTTCATCGGTTTTAGCCGGAAACAGCAGGATTTTGCGATCCAATACGCAATGCGCGCAATTGAAGGCAGCGTCAGAAACACCACATTCATCATTCCCATTCCGCCGCATCTGACCAAAACGTTGACCGCATTGAAAGAAGTGCGTTCAAACCAGAGCTTTCTCTGGCCGGAACCGGCGGTTCTAATAAAACTAGAGAGTAATTCTCAGCAGCGTGTCAACGACAAGAGCGTTGAGTGGAGAAGCCAGCGAGCTTTATGCTTTCACACGCTTGCCTCTGAAGAGTGAAAAATCTACGCCGGTGAATTTAGGCACTGCATGTTCTCAGCACTTGGAGGCATCACTTGTGCAGCCAACTTCACTCACGAAACGTGGACGCCGTACCTGGTCCGCACTCAAGGTAAAGCTACCCATGATGCGATTTGTGAGAAAGGGTGTGTACTTAGCTCGTGTCGACACAAAAATCACGGATTCACCCTCGCCTATATCGGGCAGATCGAGGCTGTCCACGTCCGATTGCGTGATGACCGCGTCATCATCGTTACTGCGGCTCCAGACCAGCTCCGGATCATCATCCCCATCGGCGTCGAACACGTTGCGTATGCTCGATATGACAACCGTAAATTCCGAGTCTACCGCGTACTTGCCTGCGATCGCTTCACCAATTGCGACGAGTTCGTCGAAGTCGGCGTCATCGATGGCTTCCCTGTCCCGGGTCGCCAGATCAACAAGCACGGAATTGACTTTCGTCATCGCTTTGTCGCCGCGAAAGCCGTCGTAAAACGAAACCACGTTGATGAAGATCAGAACAAGAAACGGAAGCACCACGGCGAATTCAACAGCAGCAACCGCCTCATTGTCCGTGACCAGCTTGCTTAGCAGAATGTTTCCGGGTTTTTTCATATCAGAAGGGCTCGTTCAGGAAGGCCGTTGAGGAAACCAGCTGATAGCGGCGCGTACCGGTTTTCGTCAGGTTCAGGCCCAGGCCAAGCCCGGGCGTGATCAGATTGACCGTTACGCAGACGCGCATGAAGACAATGCTGTTCGCTGCACCCGGGTTGAATGTGACTGCCGGACTGAGCGCCAAAGAGGAATCCCTGCAAGCCGCATCGCCCTCCGGCAGCGACGACAGCGAACTGATTTCTGTCAGTTCGACGGTGATCTCATTTTCGCAATTCCGAATGACCGAACCCGTTTCTGCGCAGACGGCTTTTTCGATATCCTCTTGCGAGTAGGTTCCATCCTCAACACCTTTCGAAACGGTCCCCGTATACACCTCTTTCGAAATCACGCTGACCGCGTTGTCGACCATTGCCATGCGTGTGAACAGGAGCCCGGCCTCGAAAAGTGAAAAAATCATCGCGAAAAAAACCGGTGCAATGAACGCGAACTCAATCGCTGTCACACCGTTTCTGTCTCGCAGCAGCCGTTTCAGGCCGCAGCCGCTGAGGAGTGTTTTCATCGCGCGCCTCATCAACCCGAAATCCGGAGATTGTTGATCGATGCCGCGATACCGTTGAACGCGCTGGAGAGATCAAACCCCTCGACGTGGTAATAGTCGCTGAGAGACTTGGCGCAATATTTCATGAGGGTATCCTCACTCGATCCGCTCGTGATCTGGTACCCGACGGTGTAGACGTAAATGCTCTGGGTCTTCATCACATCGCACAGGCTTTTGAAATACGCAGTCGCATTCGTCTTGCTGACAATTGTCTGTCGCGTGGAGGAATTGCTTATGTGCGGCTTTTCGCTGCTGGTTGGATCTCTCGGCCGGGTCTGATCCGTAATGCCGCCGTCGGTCATGATCACCGCGATTTTCATGATGTCCTCATCATCAAAGGCTGCCGGCCGGTCCGCGAAGTCGCCGCCCAGCACACCTCTCATGTTTGGAGACAACGCTTTGGCGCCCCACAGGGTGCCGATATCCATTCCCGTCCCGTCCGAAAGCGTCATTTCGTCAATCCGGGCCTTCAGGACATCCGCCTTGTTGGAATTGAAAATCGATTCGGTGTTCGACCTCGGGCACCAGTCGTTCATTGCGCCATATCGCGTGAAGTTGGGGACTTGCGGCCGCGATTTTTCCGGAATGTCGTCAAGGTCGAAATCGTCATCGATGTATTCGATGCAAGTGTTTCCGTGCGTGAACAGGAAGGACTTGGAGGGCACTTCCGCACCGACCGTGTATGTTGCTGAATCTGGATCAGTCACCGCCGAGCTCGCTTCAACCGCATAGCGTTTGTAAAGCGTGTCGCCCAAATTCACTGTCCCACCGAAAAGGACCAGATTGATGGACGTGTGACTGTCCCGTCCGTCACCGAGCATCAGGTCGATAAACTCCTTGGAGGCAGTTATGAGGTCGGCAAGTTTGGCACCCCTCATCGAAGACGAGATGTCCAGGACCAGGGAGATCTCGATTTCGGTCTGCGACTGGACGGCGGTCGATATGGCCGTCACGGTCTGCGTGTCCCGACCGATCAACGACAGGAACGGTGTCTTGAGAGTTACCTCGGCCGTGATCTCGACTTCCTTTGAATTCAGGGCGTTGGTGACTTCGACGGTCGTGTAGCTGAGCGTGTTCCAGGCCGCCCCGTCGGGTTTGTTGGCCGCCATATAGTCGTCGACGACGTCTGACATGTCGCCGCTGTTTGACAGCGATGCGGCGGCCAGGGTCGCGGAATCCAGCATGACCTGCAGGCGTTCCTGCGTTGACGTCATTCGAATGACGTCGACGCTGCCGCAGGCCACAACAATAAGCGGTACTGCGCACAGCGCGGTAAAGATTGCGAAGTTACCGGAATCGTCGTTTCGCAACCGCGCGAATTGCGGGAGCAACCAGGATAGCAGGGGCATCTCACCTCACCAAAGCAAGTTGATCAAGTGCAGAAGAAGACCCCATTCAACGTCTGCGAGCTTACGCTATAATCAAATAACGCAGCAGGAAGTAATAATGAAACAGAAAGACAGATTCTAATTAATAAAAAATGAAGTATCAAAAATAAATATTCAAATATACAACAAAAATAGCGGCGATACCTTTAAAAGATATCACCGCATACTTTTGGAAGCCAAGAAATTTACATGATCTCGAAGACGATAGCACCATTCAGGTGTGACCGTTATGCATTTTGCGCAACTTTTTTAGCGGATGCTGCGTTGCATCGGTTCCTGTTACGGCAAAGTCTTAACGGCACACCGACAGAACAGTCCTGAAAAACTACTCCGTCTCCGGTCTCGGAACGGACTTGAATGGTGTTGTCATCTCAGCGGGATAGGTTCAAATCCACGCTAAACCCGGGCGGAAGGCAGGGCGCCGCGAACAACTAATGTCTTTGCGGGACCACTACGTGGCGGCGCGCTCCGCGGCCCGCCACGACTTGGGATAGTGTCACACAGTCACGCTGTTGACCGCCACGTCCACTTCCACAGTGTCCATAATCAAACGCACTGTATCGCCCATTGACTGGGAATCGATCTCGACCGTCGCGGCCGCCTGCCAGCCTTCTGGGCCCGCAGCACCGTCCGGGTCAACTTCCAGCAGCACATCGCCGTCGGCCTCTCGCGTCGCGCGCGCGTATTCGTCCACATTGGAACCAGGTCCAAAGGCATCGTCCAGAAGCTGTCCAAGATCGATGCGATCGCCTTCTTCGAAATTGTAGTCGAGGATCAGGTTGGCACCGGCAAGTGACTCCAGTACAAAATTGTCTGCAGCGTCTGTCGTTCCTGTCTGCAGGTTCGGCTCGGATTCCCAAAAACGGGTATCGTAGATCGATCCGGTGCTGCCATCGTCGCGGGTGAATGAGCCTTCACGGTCAATGATGTTGTCATTCACATCTTCCCAGGACCCGTCATACTTGCTGTCCTGATCCTCGTAAAAGCTGTCGATGTCGATCGAGGAGATACCAAGGTCTTCCAGGGTCTTCAGTTCCCCATCATCCGTGACACCATCACCATTTTCGTCCACCCACACGCGCAGCTTTTGGTAGGCTTCATCATTCGCATCGATGACACCGTCACCGTTGCTGTCCATCCAGGTCATCGCCTCATGCGCGCCTGCGAAGTATCTGCCAATATCGTCAATGCCGTTGCTGCCTCCCTGAAAGTGTTCACCGACAACTTCCGAGGCATCGTCGATGATCCCATTGCCATTCAGGTCCATCACGAGAAGGCCGTCGCCCGCGCCCATCCAGCCGACCTCTTCCGTGGTACCGTCCAGATCCATGTCGAACTGGACCGAATTGTCCATTTCGATCCCGTTATCGTCCAGATCAAGAACAAGCCCGCCCCGGAAAATTGTCAGGACGTTGGTGATGATGACCTCGCCTTCTTCGGTAACTTCATAGTCGAACTTTATGGTCCGGGCGCTGTCGTCGTCGTCATGCGGCGTCTCGCCCTCCTCATCATAGAAGGCAATGCCGTTGTCGGTATGATCGACGACCGGTTCCCGCGCCTCCTCTTCGTCCTCAGGCGGTCCAATCTGCATGCCAAACCGATACCCCTCACCACCACCGCCATCGCCTTCCGCATCATCCTCGTCGGTGTTGTTTTCGACACCGCCTCCAGCTTCGTTATCAGGGCGGTTTTCTCGCTTGTCGAAATTCGAAAAGTTGAAATCAATCCGAATTTCCCCACTCTCCGGTAGGTCGCCAAGGTCGCCCAGGTTCAAAAACATCTGCCGGCCGTCCGGGCCGTCCAAAGCGTAATCGCCTTCATCCGCCTCAGGGCTTTCGTTGACGCCTTCACTCAGTGCCTCGACCAGGGAAAAATCAACTGGCTCGCCATTGATCCACACAATGAGGTTTTCGAATTCGATGATGTCTCGATAGTGGGTCGGAACCCAGCCACCGTGATTTGGCTGATCCAGCCAAAGAAGAAGGTCGTTGCTCCCGGGCAAGTCACCAACCGGCTCTTCGTCCACGGGGTCTTCGTCTATCGGGTCGTCATCTATCGGGTCATCTGGATCTTCATTCACCGGATCCTCGAGCCCGTTGTTCAGGGCAGCGAGACCCGTTTCCTCATCGCCGTCACCATCCAGTCCTGGCAGGAGGTCTTCTTCTGGAAGCAGATCCTCTGTCTGGAGCGCACTCGGTCCAAGCAAGTCGAGGATGCTGAGCCCAGGTCCAAGATCAGCTATGCCCGGATCTTCAAACGACGGTCCTGAGCCGTCCACCTCATCGAGACGGGTGTCGAGCGTAACCGGCTGGCCGGCAGCCGTCTGTATCTCAGGCACGACTGCAATTCCGGCAATCTCCACGAACTGCACCAGCGAAAGCACGGCCTCACCCTCACCTGAGACCAGAACGGCCGGCGCTGTCCCCTTGCCAGCAAAGAAACCATTGATAAGGACGCTGGCGCCGTTCTCGAAAATCATCTGGAGATCGCCATCAACGCGGAAAAACGAAATCGGCTCGTTCTGCACCGGGCGCAGATCGACAAGCTGCCCGTCAGCAACGGCAAGACCGAGGAACTCTGCCGCTTCGGGCATATTGATCACCAGACTGCCGGACGCAGATGCGGCGGGATCGGCTTGTTGGGGAGCGGCTTGCGTGGCCATGAGTGCTTCTCCTCAAGTTCGAGAAACGGCCTGCCCTGTGTTTTCGCGCACTGCCCAGCGAAAACACGATCTCCGGAATGGCCAGGCAGTTTCCTGGACAATCCGCGCCCCAGGGCACCGTCAGAATTGTGTTCAATGTCCGGACTGGCTCAGGCCGCGCATTCCGCCGTTCCCGTCGCCCGCAAAGAGCTTGGGATCGCAGGAAGCATGACCAGGTCAGTCTTTTTCTGTGTTGAGGGAAATTATGACAGCAGCTCCAGGTGCGCCGTTATGACCATTGAGAAGAAATCACCCGGCCGGAGTTCCGTCTAAATAGGCTAAAAACAACAAAAAATTTTAATGATTACGCAGTTTGCGCAAGCGTTAAAGTTAACGCGCACAGCAACTGCTGTCCTATTTCAAAACTCGCAGGCAGTCGCAAAAAAGGTTAATGCTTCAAGAGGTTGCGATCCGTTGAGCGTCCTTATGGCACCACATGTGCCGCTATGAGTTTTCTAAGGCGTTAACGATTTGTCTCACAGGATCATGCCGAACGCTCGCAGGTTTTGTTGGCATGTGGCTTTCCCCGCCGCTCTGCGCAACCTTTGCCTGACCTGGGACCCACTCGTTTCCAGAGTCACTTTGTTTGAATGAGGCGCGCGCGGCTCCTTAAGGCCGCACAGGTCAGCTGTTGCGTGGTGGAGTGCGGAACAGCAGTTCAGGAGCACGCACCTGCTGCGAGAAACGGTAGAAGAATCGTCAAACACTCACCTCCCCGAATCCCGTCCTCCCCAATGCTTGGCCGCAATCACGAGAGAGAACGAATGTAGACACCCAACGAAGGTTGAGAATTGCGCAAAACGCATAATGAAAGCGTGACGGCGCAGTATACGGGCATCAAATACCTTAACGGTGCGCCGCTCATCGCTGCGCCACTCGGCAACAAACCACTCCAATTCCATGACTTTGGCGTCTTCTGTTTTCCAATTTCCGCAAGAAATTCATGACAAATGCGCACCGCACAAACTCTTCGCGTATGCATCGAATACCACCGCACCTTGCGCAAACAGCATAACCCTCAATCACAGGTTGGGATACCAATAAAGATGCGCAGACAGGCTGTGGGGTGTTGGCGCGCGCAGCAGACCTTCAGTTGAAAAGCGCAAATCCATCGAGAGGTTCGCCCTGCGAGCGCTGGGTCGGCTTGTGTTTTGAAACCGCCTTGATCAAGGCATGGGTCGGCCCGGATGCCTCTTAAATACTTGCCAGACAGAAGGCAGAGACCCCATGAAAAACCTAAAGACCCTCGCATTCTCCACCCTCTTCGCACTTGCAAGTGTGACCGGCGCGAGCGCTTCAGACAATATCAGCTTCCCGGTACCCACTGGCGTTCCCCAGGCAAAGGGCGGCTTCAAGAACTCCGCGGGCGTTGTCGTCACCTCGGTGGAGGTTAATCAGCAGTCGCAAAACGGCTGCGATCAGGACGACCAGACGCATAGCGCCAATGTGGATGACGGCGACGGCTTCTATATCTACTACAACCCGACATGCGACTACGAGTTCCACGTCAAGATCAAGGACTGCCCGAACCAGGAGCTGCACATGTCCGCATCCGACATCCAGTCGGGTCAGACAGAAGCGCATTTGAAGGGCACCTGTGCCGATCCCAAACTCAGCCGTGAAGTGCCGTAACCATAGCCCAGTGACAAACGGGCGCAGCGAGCTTCGCTGACAGGCCGAACCCGCAAAGGCCGACCTCCCCTTCGCGGTCTCCGTTTTTTCGGAAAAGGCATATTTCCCCGCAGTTTGCAGCCCTGCGCCCGCCGGCTGATTGGAGCCGAAGCACTTTTCAGACCCGCAACACGTCTTTGAAGGAAAACTCGCGGATGAGAACACTGGTACTGGCCTTGAGCCTATTTCTGGCGGCCCTCTGCTCGTCAGCTCTCGCCGATGGCAAAAAGCATGTCACGCTGCACATTGTCAACAAGACGCACTACGACTTCATCAACGGCAATGCCGAGCACAAGCAGGTGAATGTCAACAGCGTTCAATCAACGGTTCCCAAAGGACAGACCGGCCTCGTCAAGTTTCATTTCGATGAGGATACGTTTTCCGACGTAAAAATGTACGTGACCTATACCCTCGCGTCCGACGACGGCAACACGGTGGAAGTCAAATACCACGTTACCAAGAGCGGGTTCGACTGCAGCATGGAAGCACCGGCGAACGTTGCCACCAGCCACGATGATTGCAGCGACCCGGATGTCCACTACGAGTTTGACAGCAATCCCAGCTAGCGCCTGGACATCACAAAGAATGCGCCAAATTCCAGGCCTGACGAAAGCTTCTGAGAGGATCCTGAACCGGGTTCGAAAATTGTCGCGCCGGCGGAACGACCGTCTGCGCGCACCCATTTTTTTTGGTCTCTTCCTGCTGCTAGGTTCGTGCGGCGGCAATCTCGTGACCGATAGCGGCATCTACTACAATCGCGGCCTGGAACACTCCTACAACGATCTTCTGCTTGCCAATGTCATTCGCTCCGCAAAAGGCCTGCCAACCTATTTTTCGGCTGTAGGTGACTATTCCGCCAACACGGATTTTTCGCTCAGCAATGACTTCTCTTTCGGCGGCGAGCTCGGCGAACTCTTTCTCGGCGAACTAGACCTTAGCGCCAGCACCGACAGAGACCTGGGCAGAAATGCAAATGTCTCTTCACTTGAGTCGGAACGTTTCGTCCAGGCGATGTTGACACCGCTCAGCCCCAAGCTGTTTCTACTGCTCGCCGAAGGGCGCTCACGCCAGCGCCTCGATCTCATCTCTGTTCTCGCGATCAAATGGATCCTGATCCCGGAGGCAACCGTTGTTCGCATCAGGCGTTCAGCTTTGAAAGCGTGCAGTCAGGAAGCCAATACCTATTCCAGAGAGCTGCGTGCCCTTTGTTCCCATTATCCGCAAACCGTTGCAGAGGCCGCCTGCGCGGGCCCGCTAAGCGCAGACAGCCAGGAAACCGTCCTGCTGCGCAGCGACCCGACCAACCACTGTTCCCATGTCAGGTTCAGGCACTTGATGGAAGCAATCACGATCCTGCAGCCCGCTCTTTTGCGGAACAGTGCTCCGGGCGCCATCACACTGATTGCACAGGAGCAGATTCATCAGGAGGCGACAGCCAGCGCCGCGGCGTCTCCGCCAGCTGCTGGCGGTGGAAAGAAATCGGCGGCAAAACCGTCCCGCAAGGAGGCATCCTCCGCAACGTTGCTTTTCGGCGAAGGCAGCGATTACGCACTTCGTTCGCCGAATGAGATCTTGCAGTATCTCGGAGGGGCCATCAAATCGATGCATGCCCATGGCTCAGGACCCAGGCTTGTCGGGCCTGACGGCCGGAAGATTCCGGTGTTCGAGGTTCTGTCAGGGCCCTTTGGCCTCGGCAGCGCAATAGAAGTGACGGTCGACGGTGAAGTGTTCGGCATCCGCACGCACAGGCTCAAAGAAAACCCAAGCAGCTTTACGCTTCAATCGCTTGCCATTCTCAAGGACATTATCAGCATCAACACGTCGCAGAACGTACTGCCGAAAAATCCGACGGTGTTCTTGCGGTAACGCACCGACCGGCGCCAATGCCCTCTGTTTTTTGCAAGGGTAAAAACCGGACCACTGGCATCGCGAAAAACTCGTAGCTCAGGTCAGGTGCACCCCAGCCTCAACCAGTCACCTGAGACTGCTTTCGTATTTCTGACGCGTTTCAGAGGGCAATTCACCAAACTGCTTGCGGTAGTAGTCGCTGAATCGGCTCCAGTCCCAAAAGCCTGTTTCCGCGGCGATGTCGCCAATGCTCTCGTTCAACCTGGACTGGTCGCGCAGGTGATGGCGCGCCTGGTGCAGTCTCAGGAGTCTTGAGTAAGCGAGCGGACCAAGTCGCACATGTTTTGCAAACGCCTGTTCAACTGACCGTTTTGAGCCCGCCAAAAGCGGCAGGTTCAAACTGCCTGTTTGCTCTGCAATGACCTGATTGATCAGCCGGTGGCGTTCTCGTTTGAAACGCTCATAGGCCGGGCCAATCTGATACTGGGTTATTGACTGGTGCTTGATCCATTCCATGGAGAAGGAATTTGCGACGCTGAAAATCATGTTCTCATCGACTGTCTGAAGCCGATTGCTCGCAGCAGCGCCACCAGCACTTTCCAAAGCCATAAAGGCGTCGGCCTTCAACCTGTCAGATAGCCACTGGGACTGGATACATTGGCCAACCGTACTGAGCGACCTGAACCAATCGGCGACCTGTGGAACAAGCGCGAGACTTTGAAGGAGTGCATCGGCCTCAACGGTTATGATCAACAAGGTACATCTGGGCGGCGTCACACAAAAATTCTCACCATTCGGCGGCACGACGAGAATATGTTCGTTGGTGTAGCTTCGACCTCTGACGAGCGACGGTAACTCATCCATCAAGAGCGAGATTGAAAAGCTGTTCGATCTCAGATGGTACTCCTTTTCGATCGATTGGCTGCAGTATTCCATATGGATGGCGGATCTACCCAATGGCGCAGAAAACAAGGCTCCGTCAAAGCGACCGCGTGTTAATTGCCGGTAATGCAATTCGATGTTTTTGTAGAGGGCTGCCTGTTGATCGAAATCGCGATGCGTCGCTCGAAAGAAAACACTGCTTGAACGACTGAAGCTCTCTGACGGTATCCAGTTTGAACTCATCTAATGTCCCCCTCAAGCACTTTCCGGGTTACGCCGGGTTCAGTGCCTGGCCTCCGGCATGCGCTGGTATAGCGCCGCCTGTCAGCATTCAAACGTTCGCAACTGCTGCATGTCGACAGTTGCACCACCTCGCGGTTTGCTAGCCAAATCTGGCTCTGGTTTCAGACGGCAACTCGCCAAACTGCCGGCGATAGTACGTTGTGAACCTGCTCCAATCCCAGAAGCCTTCTTCCGCCGCGATATCTCCGATGCTCTCGTTCTCCAAGCTCGCATCAAGCAACTTTTGTCTGGCATTATGCAGTCTGACGACCCTCGCGTAGCTCAGCGGCCCCATGTTCACCTGGTTCGAAAAAGCTTGTTCAATGACACGCTGGGATCCGAGATTTTTTGACGCCGCCTTGAACTTCTTGGCTACGTCCTCATGTTTGCCCAAAAGCAGCTTCCTGGCCGCAAGAAAGCGGTCCCGCGATGTCGTGGATCCAGGTGTTCCGATCATGTTTTGCCGCAGCCATTCGAAGTTTAAGCCGGTCACCAGGCCGAAAATGAACGCTTGCTTCACGGCGGCGCGATAGTCGTGTCCCGCATCCGATGCCAGGCATTCCAGTGATGCCAGGGTGTTCGAACGGAGGCGATTTGCAAGCGACGCAGAAGTGACAAAGACAGGGTTCTTGCGCAGATCGCAGAGCCAGTCGCTGACTTCCGGAAGCAGCGCCTCGTGCTCCAGCAGAGCGGTCGTCTTTAGCCTTGCGTAAATGAACAAAGTGTTGGACGGCGTGAGAGCAACGCGTTCAGCTTCAGGCGGACACACTTGCACCCAATCGGTGGACCTCGTGACACCACCAAATGCAATGTCCGGAGGCTTGAGAGCGACCGCGGTCACAAACGAAAAACAATCGCCTTCCAGCTTGACTTCCTTTTCAAGCCTATGGTTGCTGTACTCAATTAGGATCCTGAGGTCGCCGACATCAACTGCGAGAAGACGCCCGCTGAACAGTCCCGCACTGAGCTGCACATAGTGTCTGTTGCCGCCAAAGAGATCGGCTTGAGCACCGCAGTCCTGCAGTTCTTGATCTTGAAAAATATTTAGCCGTTCAGTGACCTGTCTTGACGGAAACCAAATTGCCTTCATCTCTGTTCCAAGTGTCGCATTGCCGTGCGCAAGAGACGAATTCCCGTCAATGTCCCGAGCGCACCGCTTGCGTGAACGATGATCTTTACGCCATCGGTCCATCGCAACCGCTTTCACTGCGTTCGGTTCACGACGCAAACGCAGCCCGATGGTTCAGTCAAACGGCCCCTCCGACCCAACTGCCCCATTCAACTTACTTTAAGGAAATAAGACACGCAGCCAAATCGCGTTATGCGAAAAACGAAATTCGAACCAGAAAGGCACTAAAAAAATAACTCGAAAAAATCATGAGTTTATAAAGTTGCTTATACAACTCCCGCAAACTCGCGTCGTTTCCAAAAAATCATCAGATGACAGGTCGGCATTTGGATTTTCTTTTGGCCAGCGAAAGAGTCCTCTCAGCCAGACACAAAAATTTCAGACAAAAAAAGAAAGCTGAATGGGGAAAAATATCGAAGTAAATTTCAAAAAAATCGCAAATTACTCCAATATTCGAACGCGCTGCGCAAATGGCGTAACTCTCCGACGCAAAAACATGTATTTGATACACAAGAATTCCTCGGATGTCTGGTCCTGTGTATGGAGATTGGTTTGACTGGAATTACTCCGAAACAAAAGGAATGCCTTGAGTGCATCTCCGACTTTATTGAACAAAACGGTCATAGCCCATCACTTGCGGAAATCGGATCAAGCCTTTCGCAAAGCGCAGTGGCAATACATCACAAGGTGAACTCCCTTGCCGAGAGAGGCTACCTTGTAAAGAATGGTGGTGCGCGATCACTTGCACTGACCAGAAAATCAAAACTGCTGCTTGCGTCGCTCAATGCGAATGGATAGAGGCAAAACATCAAAGCGACTGCTGGACAAAGTGCGCAGTGCTGGAGCGTCATCCAAGATAGTAGTCCTGACGCCGGCCGTTTTTCTAAAAGCCATTTTTGAAAAATGAAAATAATTGCGTTTGTGTTGCCGCTGATCGTTGCGACTGTGGCCGTTGCGGATCAAGACCCTAATCGTCCAACTGACCGGATCGCTGCCGACCTAAATATCTCGGAAGCCGTTTTCATAGAGTGCTTTAAACCGGTAAACCCTGAGCCAGACAAATATCCCACCGGTGAGGAGCAGCGGGCCAACAAAGCGATCCTGCTGCCCTGTCTGCAAAAGGCAAACCCGGCGATTACAAATGAGCATTTGGACAAGGTGATGGACACCTACCGGCCGGAAGGTGCGTTTCGGAACTAGGCTGGAGATAAATCCACGCCATTCTCAACCATAGCCGTGCAAGGACCCGCATCTGCGCTACGTTCAGAGTGCCGGCCGGAACGATCTGTGTGCCCCCTCCTATCATCGCCACCCGAAAAATCCTCGCCGTCCCGAGCTTGAGCCGAGGTTACATGGCAAGTGCGGCGCAGGTCCCGGATCAGATCCGGGACGGAACCGAAGATTTGTTGAGAGCGTGAACCAAACACACATCATCCCCGACTTGATCGGGGATCCACTCGTTTCCAGTGTCACCTTGTTTGAATTCGGCACACGCGGTTTCCGTAAAACGAGACAGGCAGCGTGTCGCGTGGTGGAAGACCCCTTTTTGCGCAGACCGCATAACTTCACAGCCGTTTATTCGCTAGCATCAACGCAAATATAGGTTGAGAAGAACTCTTACCTTAATCAGGGATTGTTCGCCAAGGAAAACAGATGACGGACCGTTTAGAACACCCGAGTGATACTTTGCGCTGACACTGATGACTGCTGATCAGATTTACTTCACTTGCTCATCTCGCCCCTGTCAGCGAGCAGGCGATCGGGAACCGTGTCTTTTGTTCTGGTTTGTCATTCGTGTGAATGGATCTCAAAGAGTCGAGGCAGTTCGCGTCTCTGGGGACGATCTGAAGGAAAGGGGACGCGCAAGACGGCGCGCAATTGAACAATTCAGGGTGGAGTTTCCAGACTTTGCCAATGTCCCCGTAACGGCACTTGATCGGGACTGACTCAAAGCCAAATCGTTGAGCCGGGTTTCTGTTTAAAGGCGCAAGATCCGAAGCCTGGTCAGCGCCCTTAGTTTGGACTTTGCGTTGTCGACTTCTCCCGCGTTTCTGACGGGAGCTCTCCAAAATGCTTGCTGTAGTATCCGGTGAACCTGCTCCAGTCCCAAAAGCCCTCTTGCGCCGCGATGTTGCCGATGGATTCATCCCGGTAGCGCTCATCCCTGAGCTTTCTTCGCGCTTTGTGGAGCCGGATGATCCGCGCGTATGAACGGGGGCCCATGTTGGTATGGAGAGCAAAGGCCTGTTCCAGAGATCGCTTGGACCCGAGTTTGGACAAGGCCTGACTGATGTCATGTCCAAGATTGACGGCGTGCTCCGCAATGAGGTTTCTTGCCTTGAGAAAGCGCTCCAGAGCCGGAGACCGGTGTATAACGGCAAACTCCCCGCGCTCGAGCCACTCCAGGGAGAAGCACGTCGAAATACTCGACATCATTGCCTGGTGGACAACCTTGATCGTTCTGCTCTGGTTTGCGCTGTCGACGCCTTTGACACTCTGGATCGTCAGGAATGCATCTTCCCTGATGCGATGGGTGAGCCGCGCTGAACGGACAAACTCCCCGTCCCGCCTCAGTTTGTGGAACCAGTTCCGGACTTCCGGCGTCAGGTTGTCGTGCGTCAGCAACTCCTCGCAATCGACTGTCATGATCAGAAGAGAGCAGTCGACGGACGTGGTCGCCACGGCTTTTCCGCCGGGCGGCAGCACATAGATCCAAGGCTCGGTATCCGTTATTCCGAGTATGGCCTTGGAACAGTCTTCACAAAGACAAATGCAAAACATGAACTTGTCGGGATGAACTTCTATGCGCTTTTCCAAGGCTTGCGCACAGTGTGAAACGTGAAACGAAAGCTTGTCGACCAGAGCAAAAAACAAGCTGCCTTTGAATGCGCCGGGGCTGAGTTGAACAGCCTCCAACTCGATGCCATCGAACAACTTCGCATGGAAGTCCAGATCTTCAGTATGGAACTTGTTCAGCACCAAAGACTGGACGTTTACCGGTTCAAAATCTCCAAACTTATTCAAATCGACATACTTGTTCATGGGTCCTTACCCGCAATGGCCGAAACATCTTCCGACCCTTTTGGATTTTTCAGGATTTGAGTCGTCGCGCCCCTCCTGAAGAGACCTGCTTACCAACGGCTCTTGATGCCGTTTTCCGATGCGAATGTTCGTTTCACTACGGTAACGGCCACCCACCCGGACAATGCGCAAACCAGACAGGTGTGGGGGACCTGTTGGGTCGGGTTCTGCGCTCTGCCCGGGTGAGGCCGTGCTGCCGACATGCCCATGTCGCTTAACGGCAGCAGATTGGCTATTGCGGAAGAGAAATGCCTTGCCTGACGACGAATTTGCGCCGGCAGGAGTGCGCCTTTTAGAAACGAGATCGTCTTGCACACGGCTGTCGCGGGCGCCCACGTAATTACTGGCGCTCAACGCCAAGATCCTGACCAGCCTCTCAGCGGTCTTTGTCCTGTCCGAATGCAACCCATCACATGAGGTCACCACCCCGATCCCCCGATTCGTAACTGCCTAGTTATGAATACGAAAAGAAGGCTTGGGTTCGTTATGCAGAATTCGAACACACTTTGACTGCAAAAATTTGATTTATTTGTTTTAAATCAATATTTTACATCAATGTATGCACAGTTAGCGCAGCACGCGTCCATCGAGCAAAACCGGATGGCTTTATCCGAACTCGGGAAGCGCTGAGTCGGCCTTGTCTTGTTGGAACCAAAGTGTCTTCAAACAAGGCGCGTCACTCTATCCGTCGCGCAAGCGCACAAATTCCGGAACATGGCTTGGTTTTGTGACACCCGACAGATCTTGCGCAGCTTTACGTACGAGCGGATGTCGTCCTTGGCGTTGCGTGCATGTCCACCGAATGAGCTCCTGGCGTCCATGGCCCGGTGACAGAGAACAGGTCTCCGAGCGGCCTCATGATTCCACGCTGGGTCAGCAGGACCGCCAGTCCAAGAGAAGATGCAAATATGATCGTGAAAACCACCATGGCCGCGGTAACCGTACGCCGCCGGCTCGCCAGAGCAGCTCGGGCACCCTCAAGAGTAAACGCAGAGAGCGTCTGTGCAATGGCGTCAAAGGCTTGGTTCAGACTGTCTTCCCTGACTGCAATTTCTTGATGCTCCGCAAGCGCGTCCGTAAGTTTTCCGGTTTCAATCAGATCGAAAAGCTTAAGGGCATGCTCGTTGTAAGTCCGGTGTATCTCGGCAGCGGCGCCGAGAGACTGGTATGTCTTTTCAATCTCCCATCTCGCAGCGTCATCCACGGCCCTGTTTCCAATCGCGCCGGCAAGTTCACGTGCCCGCGAAATTTCCATATGAACTTCCATCGCATTGGTCAGAAAGGCGGTGCGCGCGTGTTGGAAGTCTTCCCTCGCCTTTCGACCTTCCAATTGTTTGAGACCTGCAAGAAGAGATCGCTCCAGATGGACCGACTGTTCAAGTTGTTTCGTCTTTATGCCGATCACTGCGGTCGTCAGAGGAACGTCCCTTTGGGCGAGATCGTCAATCAGGGACCCGATCTCTGCCATTTGCCACAAGGAAGTGGCTACTGTCAGGACCAGACAAGCATGGCAGATCGCGACGAGGCAAATGACCTTGGTTGCGAGCCCCCGCAACATGCCGGACTTCCCGCCTGTTGCGGCTTCTGAAAGATTACTGGATTGCATGCTGGTCTCCGGATTTCAGCACCGGTCGCCCCGGGCCGCATTGGGGCTCCGACTTGATTGGATCTGAGAGTATGCGCTGTCCGCTGTCGGAGGCGAACGCCGCACAAGCGTGCCTCCCAGCGGATTTGGTTCTGATTGACGAGACAAAAATAGCGGCTTCGCCAGCCGCGATGTCAGCCCCGGCGTTGGGCGCTGTCGACGGATATCGCGAGACTGTAGAGACTGCGTCGTTTGCCCGCGCAAGCACGCGCTGCGCAAACGGGATCGCCGACGCAAAAAATAGCGCCAGCCAGAATTGCTGGTTGGATCGTGTCATTCCTGGACGTCTCGCGTTTCGGACGTCCCCCACACAGTCCCACCGTATCCAGCGACCATAAAAATAAGGTAAACAAATCCTGAGGATGGCCCCGCAATACCTGTTGAAGCGAAACGTGCCAAGCCGGTTCGGCCGACCCCATTTGTCTTGCTGTTCAACTCAAAAGCGGCAGCAGAAACAACGACAATTCCGTCGAAGGCACGGACATCCAACTCTTTTCAGGCGAACTGCTGAACCCGCAGACACCCGGCGAGAAACTCAAGCAGGGCCAGGGTTTCGAATACTGACTTTGGCTCGCGTCTCCACGCCCGCTACTGATCTGTGGATGTCATCTATGAAACGTGGGAAAAATTGGGTGCCCCACCCGCCCGGGTCACGCTGAAACTCGCCAGGTGTGGGGGACCTATCGGGTCAGTTCCAGCGTCTTTACCAGGCGGGTGGGAGCATCCGGCATCGCACCAACGGCTAACTGCGGCACAGATGAGAGCGACGCAGCGATAAAGCGCTGCCATGCCGGAACAGGATGTGGCAATTCGGACTGGGTCCGGGCGCGGCGAGCCGACGGACGGTCCCTCACCACGCGATGCAGAATGGTGTGTTTTGCACATTTGGGCGGCAGGAAAGGTATTAGGCTCGAGGTCAGGGTCTTCGGCGATTGCGGCTGTTTGATTTTCAATTGCGCAGTCAGTACGTGAAGCCGCCTAAAGCACGCGTCATCCCGTGCAGCCCGCCGAGGCCCCGCCGCAGGACGCTGATGTGACCGGCATCGATGCGACACTGGATCTGGCGCCGTGACCGGGCGGCTCGAAGAGTTGCCTGATGTGCATTTCGGTGTGCGCCTTGTCGTGCCTTTGAAATTGTCCTGAAATGGCGACGCATCACGCGCCGAATAAATCACTCTGAGGAACGCCTGCAAAAGGAGTGCGTCGGCATTGAGGTGAATGCCATGGCGTGGCGACATGAAACGCACCGGCCTACCAGACCATGCCGCTCTGCATGAGAACCCGCTTTCTTCTGCCGGTCGCACCCTCATCCCCCGATTCGTCAAACCATGACTTATCGATACGAGAAGAATGCCTCTATCCGTTATGCGGAACTCGAACGTACGCAAGACGTACGATATTCAAATTAATTCATATAAATCAGATAATTATGGGGGACGATGCACGTTTAGCGCAGGCAAGATTGCGTGCCGCGCAAAGCGCACTTTAACAAGACAGGCACCTTGCAACCATGCGCTGCGAACACAGAAATCTAAACTGCGCGCAAGAGTTTCGTTCTGATGGTGTGTGCAACCGCGCTTGAACCGAATTCTTGGCAAAGGCCATGACATGCCCAAAAAAGCCAATCAATGTGCTCAAGCAGCATTGTTTCGCGCATGCTGATCAAGCTCGGCCGTGGAGGCGTGGCCCGTTCTCCTCAAGAGCGCCTGTTCTTGCGCTCAAACATCCAGCGTGTGCTCTCGCTCCCATGCCGAGAAATGAGAAACAAACGAATTCCACTCTTCGTTTTTCATCTTGACATAGGACGCCGCAAACTCTTCACCGAGGAGTGCTTTCAATTCCCCGTCGGCATCAAAGGCACGGAGCGCATCGAGCAAGTTGAGCGGCAGATGCTTCACATCCGTTACGGTGTGGCCCTCGGCATACATGTCGATATCGTATCGGGGACCGGGGTCAGCGTTTGTTCTCAAGCCGGACAAACCGGCTGCGATAATGGCTGCCTGCAGAAGGTAAGGGTTTGCCGCGCCGTCTGCGAGCCGCAGTTCGAAACGCCCGGGTCCAGGCACCCGGACCATGTGGGTCCGGTTGTTGCCGGTCCATGTCACGGTGTTCGGCGCCCAGGTCGCCCCGGAAAGGGTTCGGGGTGCATTGATGCGCTTGTAGCTGTTCACGGTCGGGTTCGTGATCGCCGCCAGGCCTTCGGCATGTTTCATGATGCCGCCAAGAAAAGCGCGTCCCTTGTCCGAAAGACCCAGCTCCTGTGACATGTCGACAAACGCGTTGGACTGTCCCTCAAGGTCCCACACCGAGACATGTGCATGGCAGCCATTTCCTGTCAGGCCCTCGACCGGTTTGGGCATGAAAGTCGCCCGGAAGCCATGCTTTTCAGCGACCGATTTCACCATGAACTTGAAGAAACTGTGACGGTCGGCCGTCACGAGCGCATCGGCGAATTCCCAATTCATCTCGAACTGGCCATTGGCGTCCTCATGGTCGTTCTGGTAAGGCCCCCAGCCGAGATCGAGCATGTAGTCGCAGATTTCTGAGATGACGTCGTAGCGCCGCATCACGGCCTGCTGGTCGTAGCAGGGCTTTTCGGCTTTGTCGGCCGGATCGGAAATCTCCGTTCCCTCCGGTGTCAGCAGGAAAAACTCCGCTTCGACACCGGTTTTGACCCGAAGGCTTTCCTTCGCAGCTTCAGCGACCAGCCGCCGCAGGACATTTCTCGGTGCCTGTTCGACCTCGCTGCCTTCCATCACGCAATTGGCGGCGACCCAGGCGACTTCCGGCCGCCAGGGCATCTGGATGACAGTTTCCGGATCCGGCACTGCGAGCATGTCGGGATGCGCCGGTGTCATGTCGAGCCACGTCGCAAATCCTGCAAAACCGGCGCCCTCCTCCGCCATCTCGGCAATGGCTTGCGCCGGCACCAGCTTGGCGCGCTGCGCACCGAAGAGATCGGTGAAGGAAATCATGAAGTACTTCACGCCTTTTTCGGCGGCAAATTCAGCGAGATCCGTCATTGTCGTGTTTCCTTCCGGTTTATGTATGCGATTGGCCTTTCGCCCGAGCGGCTATACGTTGCTCAAAAGCCGGGTTTGCCCGGATACCAGTCCGTTCCGGCCAGCGGCACCTGCGCCATCGCGGCGGCCTCCATCGTCAAGGCGCACAGGTCTTCCGGTTCCAGATTGTGGACGTGGCTCTTGCCGCAGGCGCGCGCGAGCGTCTGGCATTCCAGCGTCAGTACATTGAGATAATTCCTCAGGCGCCGACCGCCTTCCACCGGATCCATGCGCGCGGCAAGCACCGGATCCTGCGTCGTGATGCCGGCCGGGTCGGCGCCTTCATGCCAGTCGTCGTAGGCACCGTAGGTCGTCCCAAGTTTGCGGTATTCTTCTTCCCACTTCGGATCATTGTCACCAAGCGCAACAAGCGCCGCCGTACCGATCGCCACAGCATCTGCACCCAGCGCGAGCGCTTTGGCAACGTCCGCACCGTTGCGGATCCCGCCGGAGACGACAAGCTGGACTTCGCGATGCATGTTGAGATCCTGGAGGGCCTGAACTGCGGGCCGGATGCATGCGAGCGTCGGCAGCCCGACATGCTCGATGAAAACATCCTGCGTCGCCGCCGTCCCGCCCTGCATTCCATCAAGCACGATCACATCCGCTCCGGACTTGATCGCAAGCGCCGTATCGAAATAGGGACGCGATCCACCGATCTTGACGTAAATCGGCTTTTCCCAGTTGGTGATTTCCCGAAGTTCCAGGATCTTGATTTCCAGATCATCCGGCCCGGTCCAATCGGGGTGACGGCACGCGGACCTCTGGTCAATTCCTTCGGGAAGATCGCGCATCCCGGCGACACGCTCGGTGATTTTCTGGCCAAGGAGCATACCTCCGCCACCAGGCTTCGCGCCCTGCCCAACGACAATTTCAATGGCGTCGGCGCGGCGAAGATCATCCGGGTTCATCCCGTAACGGCTGGGCAGATACTGGTAGACCAGTTTGTCCGAATGCCCGCGCTCCTCCGGCGTCATCCCGCCGTCTCCGGTTGTCGTGGACGTTCCGGCCAGCGTTGCACCGCGTCCGAGCGCTTCCTTGGCCTGGCCCGAAAGCGCACCGAAAGACATGCCCGCGATCGTGATCGGGATTTTCAGTTCGATCGGTTTTTTGGCAAACCGTGTTCCGAGCGTCACCGCTGTTTCGCACTTCTCCCGATATCCCTCCAAAGGGTAGCGGGAAATGGAGGCTCCCAGAAACACCAGGTCGTCGAAATGCGGAACCCGTCTTTTCGCGCCGCCGCCTCGAATATCGTAGATACCGCTTTCCGCCGCACGCCGAATTTCGGAATTCGTTTCCCGGGAAAATGTCCAACTCTGGCGCGGTTCCGTATCAGGTGTCTTGTCCATGATCAGTACTCGCCCGCGTGGTCAATGTTGAAGTTGTAAAGTTTGCGAGCCGAGCCGTAGCGGCGGAACTCGGCCGGGCTGGCGTCCGCTCCGGCTCTTGCCAGCAGATCTTCCAGAAGGCTCAGGTGTTCAGGCCGCATTTCCTTCTCTACGCAGTCCGCTCCAAGCGACTTGACCTCGCCGCGCACGAACAACCTGGCTTCGTAGAGAGAGTCTCCGAGCGCGTCGCCTGCATCTCCAAGGACGACAAGATTGCCTTTCTGGGCCATGAAAGCGGACATGTGACCGATATTGCCGTGAACGACGATGTCGATTCCCTTCATGGAAATACCGCATCGTGAGGACGCATTCCCCTTGATGTTCAGAAGACCGCCATGGCCGGTCGCGCCTGCATATTGGCTTGCATCACCTTCAATGGTGACCACACCCGACATCATGTTTTCGGCCGTTCCAGGTCCGGCAGAACCTTCCACGGTCACGCTGGCTTCCTTGTTCATTCCAGCGCAATAATAGCCAGTCGACCCTTTGATCGTAACGGTGACAGGCCCGTCCAGACCGACAGCAACCGCGTGTGATCCTCTGGGGTTGAGAATCTCGAAGGCCTCATTGCTTCTTGTTTTTGCCGCCGCCTGCAGGGTCTGGTTCAGGTCCCGCAGCGACAAGTTCGCCGCATCCAGCACGGTCATTCTCAGCGCTCCCAAAAGTAGACAGTGGCGGGTTCCGGTTCCCAGACACGGGCCGTCTCGATCCCCGGCAGGTCTGCAAAGGCCCGGTATTCGGATGCGAAGGCGACATAGTCATCCGTCTCGGCCATGACGGCCGGCTTGCAGGCGATCGGGTCACGGACAACACCAAATCCGTTTCGCGTTCCGGTCACGAAGGTGAAGAACCCGTCCAGGTCCTCAAGTGTTCCTTTAAGGGCTTCGCCCAAATCGGCGCCGTCCGCAATCCGTGAGGAAATGTAGGCCGCTCCGACTTCCGTGTCGTTTTCGGTTTTTGTCAGAACACCCTTCTTGGCCAGTTTGCGCCGCATCTGGTTGTGGTTGGACAAGGACCCGTTGTGCACCAGGCATTGGTCGTCGGCCGTGGAAAACGGGTGCGCGCCAAGCGTTGTTACTGCTGACTCGGTTGCCATGCGCGTGTGCCCGATACCATGGGTTCCGCCCATGTCGCGAAGGCCAAATCTTGCGGCAACATCGACGGGAAGTCCCACTTCCTTGTAGATTTCCATCGACGCACCGACGCCCATGACCCGCAAGCCTCGCTCCTCAAGAAAGGCCAGGGCTTCGGATCTGGCCGTTTCCGGAACCGTCAGGACGGCATGCGTATCAACCTGTTTCAGAGCAGCTTGAATGCCCAACGCTTCCGAAAGAGCCTCACCCAATCCCTCAAAATCCTCGTCAGGCGCTTCGGACTGAAGCGTGATCTTTAGCCCGCCTTCCTCGTTTGAATAGATCGCTATCCCCGCGCTGTCCGGCCCGCGATCCGTCATGGTCACAAGCATCGTAGTCAGCAAATCTCCCAAACGTGGATGCAACTCATCCTTTTTCAAAAACAGGCCGACAATTCCGCACATAACGGTCTCCGGGCAAGAAACTGGTTTATCGTATTTTTATCATGCAGAAATTTTTCTTCTTTTCAAGAAACAAGTTTGCACAAACACGGAGCATTTTCGCCCACCTTTTCAGGTCCGGAATTCCCGTCGTAAATGAGCGGCCGGCGATCTGGTTGGACTAGCCGGCGCTTCTGCGGCTGTTGTTGTCCGGTCGAATGGGAATCGGGTCATTTGGGCGATCTGCAAACCGGAGATTTGTCATTCCGGCTCGAGCGAAGCGCAAGGCCGGAATCCAGTAAACTCAAGTCTCACCATCTATTTCAGTCACTGGCCACACGGAGTACTAGGTCCCGGTCTTCCCGCTAGCGCGGCAAACCGGGACGACAAGCCCGAGAAGCTGCTCCGTGTCAAGGCTTGGAAAAAACCGGTATTGTCTCGTTGCCTCAAGGAGACACATTCAATCGAGCTTTCTGAACCGGGCAGCCGTTCTGCGCAAAAATCTACCGGTTTTGAGGATAGGTGATGATCGAGAGGTATTTGGCCGGCAGTTCCAGAAGAACCTCCGGGCCGTGCGGGGCATCTGCGTCGAATAACAGGGAGTCGCCCGGTTCCAGCAGATAGAGCTGATCGCCGTGGCGGTATTCGACACGGCCCTCCAGCATGTAGAGAAATTCCATTCCCTCGTGCTGGAAGGTCGGAAACCTGTCGCTCTTGTCGTTCAGCGTGATCAGATAAGGTTCGGTGACAACGCCCGTTGCGTTGGCACCAATATGACCAAGCAGGCTGTACTGGTGCCCTGCCCGTGTTCCGGCCCTTTCGATCTCAACGCCGTTTCCGGCCTTTACATGCATGCAGCCGCGCTCTTCCTCATAGCCTGAGAAGAGCCTCACAAAGGGAACTTGCAGGGCGTTGGCAAGGAGCTGGATCGTGGAAAGCGACGGAGAGATAACCCCATTTTCGATTTTCGACAGCATGCCAACGGAAAGACCGGTTTGCGCGGCGAGATCAGCTCCCGTCATACGGCGCTCTGTTCGCAAGGCTCGTACCTGCCGGCCAAGCGCCAGTTCCAGATTTTTCTCGCGCCCCTCTTTGAGCGCGTGAGGATCCTGGGTCAGGCTCGGATCTCTTTTGGGCAATGCCCCTCTCCTATTTCGCGCGACGACTGCGCTTAGTGTCTTGCTGTTTCCGCAAATGAGCCATCAAACACAAGAGCGATCAAGGTGGCCTGTCCGCAGCTTGCAGGCAAGGCCGCAGTTCGCGGTGCTGTCCGTGTTGATGCAAACAAAAGGGAAACCTGATGCCGGACTGCTTGGCCGGCAGTTAAGGTCGCGGAAGGATATGCGTCGGTGCTGCGCTTTAGCTTTCCGCCTCATCTTTGGACCCGGTCGAGGCGGCAGCCGCGGCAGCGGAGGCGATGTCCTGCTGATAGTCCGGGTGTGACTGCGTCCAATCGCGCTTGACCAGCTCAACGGACGGATACCAGTAGGAGCGGCCATTTTGCTCGTGCATGTACCAGTCCAGATCCGGAGTAACGAGCCCGAGGCTTCGCACATTTTGAGCACCTGCCAGATGAAGGATCAGGTCATCCGGGGCAACAATCAGGTCCATCTTGTGGATCATGTCGATCAACGCCTCCAGCGACGCCAGATGGCGTCCGGCATCGACAATATCGTTGTTGCCTTCAAGTTCGTGGCGTTGATCGTCCCAGATCAGGCTGAAGACTGTACCCGGCCAGTCTTTCAGGCCGGCCGCGACGTCTTCCAGCAAGGCACCCGGCCGGGTCTTCGACCAGGAAATGCCCACGAAGGGACGCTTGAAAGGCTTCAGCGTTTCGGCCCAGAAATCGTCTGCTCTGTCATCACTTGAAATGTAGGGCTTGAACAAACCGGGACTGTATTCTCTCAGCCCCGCATCGAGGGCGTAATCCGTCAGCAAAGCCGCATCTTGCTTGGCAACGGCCTTGCCAATGCTGTCTTCTTCAAGCGGATTGATATCTGCCTTGACGACCAGGCGCTCCAGAAATGGAACAAGTGGCGGAGCAGCGTAGATTTTGGGCGGTGCATGCGTTGAAGCGTCGGATCCGCCGTAAGCCTGCGTCAAAAACCTGGACAGCAAGATCGCTTCGACAGGTTTGGTCTCGAAGGGGATGACAACGGCATTCGGCAGGGCCTTGTCGTCCGCGGAACCTTCCGATCCTTCCCCGCCCTGGTTTTTCCTGGCGTCCGACATTTTTGCGAAGTCGCCCTTGAGAGCATGGCAGTGCCCGAGCAGAGCCCTTGCCTCTCCGGCGCTGGCCGGTTCCTTTTCCGCCAATTCGGCGAGCCTGATCGCTTCGTCGGTCTTGCCGGACCTCAGCATTGCTCTCGCCAGTGCCAGGCACAGGTGCGGATTGGAGGCATTTTTCTTCAAAAGGTCCGACAGCAGCGTGACGCCCTCATGCGGCGCCCCGGACTGAATGCTGGCGATCGCGCGCGCCTCTGCTGCAGGCAGCAAGTCCGGTGCAAGCTTGAGCGCTTTGTCGGCGGCTTCGCCGGCCTCCTCCGCTCGGCCGACATGACACAGGCTTTGCGCATATGCAGATAGCACAACCGGGTCGCGCGGATTTGCTAGGTAGGCATTCTTGGCATGTTCGAACCCGGCTTCGTGATCGCTCAGCTCATGATAGACGCTGGCAAGCATGGACCTTGCCGCCGCGTTGTCGGGCTTTTTCTCGAGCACGTTGGAGAGATAATTCAGCGCATCAAAAGGCGCCCCGACCTGCATCATCAGGCTTGCCAGATTTTGTTGAATGCGCGTGTCTTCGGGATCGAGTTCGTGCGCTTTCAGGGCGAGCTCCAGCGCACGTTGCATATTGCCGCTGCTTGCATAATGCACACCCAAGGCATCATGAAAGAGCGCGTTCTCCGGCTCCAGATCGACGGCGCGTTGCAAATGCAGTTCGGCAGCTTCCGGGTCCCCAACCATTTGCTTGGTAATCGCAAGATCGTGCGCGGCCTCAGCATCTTCGGGCTTGATCTTGAGAACCTGCGCCAGGCAGGAAGCAGCAGCTTCCAGATCTCCGGTTGCGATCATGCAACCGGCATAGGCCTTGAGGGCTTTCGGCGAGCGCGGAGCGCGCTCCAGCGCCTGCCGGCTGAGCTCAAGCGCATCGTCGATGTCGCCGTTTTCCAGGTGCTTGCGCGCAGCTCCCGCCAATTCCGTGACGTTTGCCATGTTTCGAACCTCTGCTGATTAGCCGATCGTTGGGCGGGACAGTCTCTTAGCCGACATTGACGCGCTCACCATTGAGACGCAGGTCGGATTGCGTGTTCAAGATCGCGGTTTTGGATTGAATGACCATGCCGCCATCGATGGTCTGGCTGAGTTCCGCAGCCTTCTGCACATCTGACTGATGCACCACGGTCAGCCTGCTACCTGTCGTCTGCGTCGCGGACGCAGAAGAACTGCGGTCCGTGCCTGCGATCCGGTTGCTTTCCTTGAAGAGAGAATTGAAAAGACCGGCCACCAGGGAGATCGCACCCGCCGCCACTTCAAAAACCGGCGTTTCGAAGGAAAACCTGGGGGCCTTCACGCGAATGGCAGTCTCGCTCGTGAGCGACAAGGGAACCTGCTCCTCCGACGAAGGGCGCTCAAGGATCGCGAGTACATAGGTCTTGCCGCCGTTTTCCGCCGTCAGAACGGTGTCACCGGGTTCCGGTTGAGCAAGGCAGCTGAAAGCCCTGACACTTCTTTGCAACGATCCGTCTTCGCGCCGCATGAGAATGTCCTGCCCGTCTATCTGCTCGACAAGCATACTGCCGGTTGGAAACCCGTTTGAGACTGAAAGGCTATCTACCGGCTTCTCTTTGAGATCGAGCTCGCTCATTTACTTTACTCGCTACTTTCTCGGTGTTTGTTCAATTTCCAAATAGTCTTTAAATGGAAGCAAGTGAGTGACTTTCGACATCTACTGCCGCAGACTCAATATTGATCTCACAATGACCACACATATAGTTCACAAACGCAGCTCTATCAGCAATTTCCTCGTAACTTGTTTTGGCTGAACTATTTTTTCCAACCAGAAATTCTTCCTCAAGAAATGTTCGCTCGTAAGCCGCAATATAAACTGAGAGTTGTCGTCCGGTAATCACAGTGAACGCACTGTGGCCAAGCGTAAATGCAAATGACTTGCCGTCAACAGCCGCACTGAGCTTGGTGCTGAAACTGAACGTGCTGATCTTGACGTCAAAACTGTAGTTGAGGTTATGGCTTATCCCAAGGTGCCCAGTAAGAGACGCCTTATAGATGTATTTGAACTTGTTTCCCTTGGTGATGGATTTGCTATACGACCTGACCGTGTCATCGTATCCTTTCTGACTGAAACGAATATTGTTTTTGTCGCCCGCATCTATCAGAAACGTTTCTTTACCGTCCGCCGAAGGTCCATCGGCGATGATCTCCACCGTCTCCTCGGCTTTGAGCAACACGCCTTGGCCGACGTCGATAGTGAGATCACCGTCTGTATTCGTATAAACGTAATCCCCCTCCTCGACGATGACCTGTGCCGGCCCCGCAACCGTTTCATAAAGCTTTCCGGTCGCCTTGAGCGTGTAGTGATCCGGGCTGTAGCAATAAAGACCCGTTGGAGCATCGGATGCCGAACTTTCCGGCTCGTGCGACGCATCATATGCACCCAACCTCAAATAAAACACGTTGTTCCTGAAGTTAGGATCGTTTTTATCCTTCGGAAGAAAGTATTCGACACTTGGCGCAGCTGTGTTACTCAAGCTCATAGTCATCACTTTCCCACCGCTACAGCTGTAAATAATCCTGAATACGATTTGAGATTCCCATATAGCAATTCGAATTGAAATTCCTTTAGCCCGAAGGGCCATCTAAAGATGCCAACGCCATTCAGATCATTGTGACAAAATTCGTTTGAGAGCTGAACAGCGCTACTGTTGACAAGAAAAACCGAATACTGGGTGTCCACTGTAAGATAAGTCTCGCTCAGGCGTCTCCTGCTCAAGTTCACAAGCCCGACGGTGATTGGCGCAAGCGAGATGTCAACCACAAGCACTGGATAGACTTCGACGGCGGAAATATTGAAGGATGCCGATCCTGCGATCAGCAAATTGACATTTGGGCCCGACGTAATGCAGGTGTTGGTGCCTCTGACGTCAGTCACCGAATCTGCCAGCACACGCTCGATATGGCTGCCCTTCGTGAACTTTCTCAGCTTGTTCGCCTTGGTCTTGAGGACTCCGTTGGCTGCGTTAAAAGTGACATCGCTCGACGTTGATTCAATGTCGAAACTTGAGGTTCCGTTGATTGAAAGGTTCCCCTTTTCAATCGTCGCGTAGATGTTGCCTTCGTTGGTTTTTTCTTCCAGATCGTTCCCGGCCCCGGTCACGTGTTCACTGATACCCGCGCCTATATCGATCACGCCCTGTTTCTCGGTTTCGACCACATAGCTGCCGCGCGTGGAAAACAGGATACCTTCGCTGGCCTGAAGTGCTTGTTCCTTGTCTTCCGTCTTTTGATCCTGAAGGTACTCGAAGGGCAGCACGAGGCGCTCGTCGACGTTGATGTCCGGATCGTCCGAGTAGGTACCCATGCGTAGATATGTGCCTTTGGACATGTCGAACGCGGTGTCGTTGTCGGGTGGAATTCCCCAAAGTACATTTGCCATTAGGGCCTCCTCAAGAGTTGTATACCTTCATGCCCGACCACCCCTGAGAGAGCGCTACAGAGCGAGCTTCCGCGATACGTTGTTTCAATTCGACTGTTCCGCCCGTGTAACTTAGCTGGGCGTTGAAAGCTTCGCTGACAATCTGAGAGACCTTTGACACAGTAAATTCATTGTAAACAAGCGCTCTCTTGGAGTTAATCAGATACGCATTTCGATTGAATCCATAGAAACGAACAGACCAAATACTGAATATTTTGGCAAAACCATGAATATTTGCGTCAATGACGGTGCCAGATATCGCTGCCGAAACGTAGGTTGATATCTCAAACATAATATTGAGCCTAAAACCCAACCCTAAACACTTGCTCGTGCTCCTGCCTTTGGTCCATGACAGGTTCGCGACCCAAACGGTTTCGAAAAAGTCGCCTTCCTGCTCGTTCACTCTTTCTTTTTGCGTGATCGTTGTTGTGCCGTTTTCGGCTGTCACGACGATATCCGAACCCGAGGACGTCAGCGTGACTTTGCCGTTGGCTTCCGTGGCGGACGCCTTGATTTTCATTTCACCTTGTTCGGAGACGAGCTTCCAGCTGCCTTCCTCAACCTGCTTGTGGTGATCACCTTGCCGGACCACCTCCGTCAAGGCGTGACCGAAGGTCTCCTTGAGCCTCTGGTCGGCCGTCAGGATATAGACGCCTTTGGCCGACATGGTCGCCGACTTGAACTCCGACGCCCCCGCTGCTGCCGGTGTCAGAAGCGGTGAGGCCGCGGTAAAGGCCGCTTCCGGAATGTGGGATTTCTCGGCCTGGCCAATGCCAGAGTAGAGCCGGAGATACTGGCCGCTATAGGGATCCTTCGACCCTTTGCCGGGTATGGCAAAGTAGAGCCACTTCTTCTGTTCGTCTTCTTCAGGCGTCGGCAGCCCGCTTAATCCATCCGGCATTCCGGTCTCCAATACTGGATCTGTTGCGACCCTCTTTCCACGCTCATCCCATCGGGTTGAGCAGCGTCGCCTGCGACGGCGAGGAAACACCTATCGAGTTTGCGGTGAGGCCGTTTTCCTGGGAGGGGTCCAGACCCGCCCGTGCCAATTGCTGCCCCATCACGATCACATTCGTCGACCCCTTCGCGGACCGGCACGCGCTCATCGGCATTCCGGAAACGACACCAGGTCCCGGGCCTGCAACACAGGTCGGCATCATCGTCATGGAGGTGTGCACCGGAAAACCGGTGTAGAGAAAACACATCTGGGTTGGCACGGCCGAAGCGCGCATGCCCGTTGCCGGCATCACTGCCGGGATCGGTCCGGCCGGCGTCGGCTGCAAATAGGCGTCCAGCGGCGAAACATCCATTGCCGGCATGGGGCCCGAGCTCAGTACAGTTGCCATGTGTCCTTCCCTTTCAATTCAAATGTCCAGGTCCAAGGGGATTTGCCTCGCCGTTAGGGACTGGCGACGTCATTGCACCTTGTCTGGCGTGTAAACTTCCGCCAGCAGGCGGTCCTGGTCTGTCGGCACCTTGCTGCCGGTCGCACCATGTTCGTTGATGCCGTCCGTGTTGGTTCCGTGAAACCGGGTCAGGTCGAAACCGGCCTCCATGAACCCGCCGCTCCGGCAATCTGCGTGAGTAAAGTCGGCATATTGAAGCTTCGCCCGGTCGAAGCGGGCTTCTGTGCAGTCGGCGCTGTCAAACACGCCCATCTGAAGCTCGGCATCGACAAAGGACGCCCTCGCGGCGACCGCATTGGCAAAGACCGCGTTGGTCAGCCGGGCTTGTGTGAACTGGGCTTCGGTGATGTTCGATCCCGCGAACATGGAATATGGCGCATTGGCACCTTCGAAATTAGCGGTCTCCAGATTGCAGTTCACAAACAGGCTGTGGTCGATGTCCGCACCTTGAAAACGAACGCCGGCAAGCTCACTGTCTGACACAGTGTTGCTTTTGAATTTCCGGCCTGAAAGATCCTTGTGCGACAGGTTGCTGTTTGCAAACAGCACCTGCTCGAACTCAACGCCCGTCAGATCGGACGCTCTCAGGTCCGCTTTCGTGAAGGTTGAACGGTACCAGCCGCTGCCGGCAAGGCCGATTTCATCGAAGGTGTTTTCCAGAAGCGCGCAGCGCTCCATGCCGCTTTCGGCAAAACTGACCTTGTCCAGGCTTGAGTTGATCATGTTGCAGCCGGTCATGTCACAGCGTTCGAACGATGCCTGCTTGAGATCGGACGTCATGAAGCTGGTCGATTGAAAGCTGCAATCGTTGAAGACACACAGGGGCACTGTGCACCGCATGAAAACGCTGGTGTCGAACGAGCAGCGGACAAACGAGGCATTTTTGAAGACGCATTTGATGAAAGTGCACTCTGAGAAATGGCAGTCGTCGAATACCGCGTTGTCAAAGACGCAGTTCACGAACTTTCCCTCCTCGAGCGTGCGGGATGTCGCATCGAGACCGGTGAAATTCTGTCCTTCAATGGTGAGGCCGTTTTCAACCCGAAAGAGAAGCTCTTCAATCTGCATTGGTCGGCAACTCCAGGATGGTTCGGCCAGTGTTCGCGCCGGTCAAGTCTGCCGCAGGCAGTGTCAGTCCCGACAGGTTCGCCGAATAAAGATTGGCTGAGCGGAAACTGGCGGCCGGTGCCTCACAGGCATCGAACTGAACCTCCAGCAGGTTCGCGGCGAACAGATTGGCACGGTTCAGATCGACACCGGTAAACATTGACCGCTTGCCGTCCAGGGCACGGCAGTCACTGTTGGACATATCGCAGTTCAGGAAACTGCACTCCCGCATCTTCGATCTCAGAAACAGGCATTCACTCAAGGTGCTTCCCAGAAAAGTCACATGGTGCGCGTCAATGCGATCAAGATAAGCGCCGCTCAGATCGGTTTTGCCTGCAAAATTGGAATTGGAGATGGTCATGTTGCCCCAATCAGAATTCGGTGCTTTCAGATCGGTGAACAGGACTTTCTTCAGACCACTGGCAAACCAGGACGTGTCCGGCGCCGTGCAGTCGATGAAGGTGCAATTGCTCAGTCGCGACTTGTCGAACTTGCCGCCGGAAAAATCGCAGTTCAGAAACACACAGTTTTCGAACGAACAGCCTTCCAGGCTTGCCCCGGCAAAATCGCCCTTCGAAATCACCTGCCCGGTGAACTCTGAGCCGTCGAAAACCGCATTCTTGAAAGTGGGTTCCAACCAGAATCTTTCCGAGAAACGGCAATCGAGAAAACGGGCGTCCGATGCCGCGCATCTCGACAGGTTTGCGCGCGAAAAGTCAGCGCGGTCCAACCATGCGCGCTCCATGCGCGCCGCCGTCAGTGCTGCCGCCGTCAAGTTGGCACCGCTGAGGTTCGTTTCGATCAGGCAAGCCTTCTCCATCAGCGTGCCGGACAGATCGAGACCGCTTGCCAGATCCCTTTCGCTCAGGTCCGCACCGGCAATGTCCCTCCTGGAAAAATTTTCGCCTTCGGCCAACCGCTCGACCACCAGATCGCCAAGACGTTTGCAGACAGAATCTGAGTAGGTCTCGAGCGGGTAGACAGCCTCCGGCAGCTTCGAGCGTTCGTGATCCTGGCCTAACAGGTGCTCTCGCTCGTCTTCGTCCAGATCCGCAAAAAAGTCGTCCTCGGTCATGGACACTGCTTCTCTTGCCTCCTTGAGCAAGGTAGGCGGATCCAACGTTTCCTGATTTTGGCTTGCAAGGCGCCCGAGTTCGTCGGCAATGACCTGGCTGGGCGGAACGTCCTTTCCCGCCGTGCCGGGCAGCAGATCGGCCAGCGCGGCATCTACCGTTTCGAGCGCGGCCTTGGTGTCGGCGTCCAGCTCTGCGGCAGTCGCCGCCACCTGTGCATAGCCGCTATCTATCGGTGACTCAGGCGTGCCAACCTCCGAAAACGCGTCCTTGGCGTCGGGCGGAACGAGCGACTGCGGATCAGGGATCGAAAAGGCCGACGCATCCAGGCCTTCTAGCTGTTGCTTCAATTTGTAGAACGGGTCGGCTTCAGGCAACGCAAGGGCCCGCGCGCGCGCCTTCTGAAACAAGTCCTCCTCGTCAGGCACATCGGGCATGATGTTTAGCTGCTTGAGGATGTCGTCCACTGCGTCGGTGACGGCATCCTGGGTGGAAACCGCGTTATCCGGAGCTTCTTGCGCCATCTTTTTCGCGTTCTCAGCAAGATGGGCTGGGTCGATCAGATCCTGCACGACGGACTTGAAAATATCGCTGGCCTGCGGGTCGCCGGACTTAACTGCTTCTTCCAGGGCACTTTCCGGCACTTTGGGTAGTGAGAGACCGGACTTTTCTATGAACGCTTCGGCCGCTGCGCCCTCCTTGTCTTCGAGCGCTCTTAAACCGTCCATTGCCTGAAGAGTTTTTTTGAGGGATGCCACCATATCCACGCGCCCGGCCAAAAGATCGTCAGGGTCCGGCAGCGGGATCCGCGGGACGTCGGGCTTGTTCATGGTCGGGTGAAGCGCCTCGGGCAAACCGCTTTTTGCCTTCATGTCCTCAAGCGAAGCATTCAGGTACCGCTCTGCCTTGCTGGCAACTTTTTCCGTGTAGGCATTTGAGCGTGCTTCAATGTCTTGAAGCTCTGCTTCAGAAAGCTCCGGCATGAGTTGTTGCTCATTCAGAGCATGTAGGGGTCCATCAACCGGGTCGGTTCTCAAACGAAAGACTTCCGCGTAGTGCGCTGGCGAGCGCGGCTCGTCCGACAGCCGCTCAAGACCGGCGATCAGTCCGGCGTCGGTGGCGAGCGCTTCATCGCTCGTCTTCAGAAGACCTCTGAAATAGACCCCGGCAAGGCCGTCGGTGCCAAAGACCCAGAGCGTGTCGCATTTCAGCGGAATTTCGGTAAGCGTCTCCGCGTTTTCGTCATGAACGGCAAATAGACGCGGGACTAGGCCCGGTAGGCTTGACCTCAACTCAGGTGTCTCTGCGTCCATTCCCCTGATGACGATGGCCTCGTCGCCGGCCAATGGCGTCGCCAGTCTCTGGTCCTGGGAAGCAACGTTAAAATACTCGAATGAGAAACCCGGAGGCGGACCGGGAAAGGTTGTGTGCAGCCAGGCGCCGTCGACCTGCCCAAGGCAGGATTTCCTGAGAGGGTGATCTGCATCGAGGGGGCCGAACACCACCGGTTCGGGCGCATCGCCTGGGTGCAGGATCAGCGTTTCAGGATCTTCTATGTTTGGCAGGGCTGCATAGCCAAACTCCTGCATTACGTAGTCGATCTGGAACCCTTTGCCCAGTTTGTTGGTCGCGTGGGTTCCGCCGCCAAAGGCCCGTGCCGGCTCCAGCAGCTGTCTTTCGAACGGCTCGGCCTGTGTCAATGTGTAGTCATTGGAGTGCTGACGGGTCCAGAAACGGTTGCCAAAGACAAGCGCCCTCTTTCGAAAGCCGCCGACAGAAACAGACACTTCGACAGATTGGGCTGCTTTTCCCTCCGGCGCCTGCGCCTCCCCGGCAACAAGAACTTCAGCTTGCCCTTTTGGAAAACCCTGGTCGGGGACGGTTCCACCGGGCATCCGCGCAATCGAGGTAGAAAGATACTGGTCTTCTGAAACCAGCGCCTCGCGCTGCTTCAAGTCCACACCAAAATACAAGGTCGCGACAAGGTACTTTTCTGCATTAATCGTCTGGACGTTTTGAATGCAGGAAAGCTTCATTGGTTTGATGAGTTTGACCATAATTGAAACATAACCAATGATTGTTCTACCGGAAGATTTTTTTCATCCGCCAGCTCATTTGTGATGCTGAGAGATGATGGAATTTCGGATCACTTCATTTGCGCTCGTCCTCGCCGGAACAGCGCAATCCAGGTTCATGCCAGTGCGGCGCTCTTGCCAATTGGCCGCGCGCGCAGCCTCGCGGGTCCGCAGCACAATACCGGCTGAGGACCCGATCCGCTCCACTTGTTCAGCGTGCGTTTTTTGTCGCAGAAAGCGCTGTCGTTCCATTCCATGTCAAATCCTCCTCCCGTCGATGGTCAGGAAGAGATGGGAACTGGACATGTCCAACATCTTACGCGCCGATTACAATTTGGTAAGAAGACCCGGAGGGGTTGGTCCCCCAGGACATCAGACATGAATGACACGGCGTTTACGGACGATTGTCAGGTGAGCGAAGCGGGCAGAATTCCGGTTTCATACCTGCGCGCCAAACCGCGCACCTTTTCGGCGGACATGTGAACCCTTTCGGCCGAAATCAGACCGGTCTCGACCGCATTGACGATGGCCGCAGGAACCGATTGCAACTGATTGTCAATGTCGGCAAGCAGAAGGAAATCGCAGCCCGCGCGGACTGCGTCGATTGCCACCTGTTCGACACTGTCTGAACGCATCGTGGCCCGCGAGTCGAGATCGTCCGCCATGACGACCCCACCAAAGGAAAGATCTTCTTTCAGCAGATCCACGACGGTCCTCGATCGGAGCGCAGCCCGATCCGGATCGAAAGCCGAAACAATGGCCGGTCCGACCATGATCATCTCAATGCCCGCGGCAATCACATCCCGAAAGGGCTTGAGGCCGACTTCGAAGGTTGCGAGGGCCTCCGAGTTGACCGCGTCAGGATCAATGGCGGGATCACGATCGAGATTTTGAAATCCGGGAAAATGCTTGCCGGTCGCGGCAACGCCGCCTTTTTGAACACCACGAACGTAGGCAGCCGATATCCTGCCGACTGTCTCGGGTTTCGTGGAATAGGTCCGCCCGGCGAGCCAGGGGTTCGTGCCGGTCACCAGATCAAGGACAGGCGCCAGAAACACGTTGACGCCCATCGATGATGCAGTGGCAGCGATAGAGCAGCATAGCTCCTCCATCTCCGCATCCGTCAGCGCGAGCAGGTGTTCGGATGCCGGAAAGGGAGCGACCAGATCGTGAAGACGGCAGATACCGCTGATCTCCTGATCGACACACACCAACAGCGTGTCTGATCGCGCTTTCGTCTCGCCAACAACCTTTGTGAACGTCTCCACCGTCTCGGAGTTGCGTCGCTCTTCGCTCATCCGTCGCGCGACATATTCTTCTCGCGTTTCTCCAAGCAGTATCGAAACGCCGCCATTATCCAGAAACCGTTTAGCCTGCTCGCTCAAGATCGTGCCGGCAAATGCCGGAAGGACCATGGCATGGGCATCGTCGCGAAGGTGTTTGCTCATCTCCGTGGCCTTTCAGAGCTCTCTTCTTAGATCAAAGATGCTCCATCTGCGAGCTTGCGCCAAGGTGACCGGATGTCAATCGACAAGCCGGCCCAGGAAAGAATTCCGAGGCACTAATCCCACTCGGGAATATCCTCTATACCAGCAGCCCATCCGTAACTTCTATCCATAGACGCTTTTAGCTCGGTAAAGGCATTTACTGGCTTGGATAAGAAGGGGTGTTCAAATTCCCGATCCAGGTAATCAAGATCAAGACTCCAGTGTCCATATGGTTTTAGGTAATTGAGCCATACCCAACCAGAATAGTAAAAACGCCAGTATTTGTATCGCTTCGGGTTTATGAGACGCTCCAGGACGCGTTCGCTGCTAACCCCGATTGCAATAGAGCCAACCACGGTCGATACGTATTCGTTTTTCAAGCGATTGTGCGCAATTTCGTAATAGTGGGTTGCAACGTGTACGGATTCATTCGCCAGCGTCCCGATGTGGCGCGCATTGCCTATCCTGGGAATGAAACTGAGTGTGACCGTCTTCTCAAAATCCGTGTAACTACCCCTTGCCCTCAGGTCGGGATTAACTTCAAGCGCAACCTCGTGGCGCTCGATGAGGTCGGCGACTGTCCTGTAGTCGCGTGGCAGCATGGTTGTCTGACCATGGCTGACAGTCGGCATTCTCGCCGAAAGGCCCCTCAGCATGGTCACGGCCGCGTGCTGGATCCCCGAGACAAAGGTTCCTGCACCCGAACCCTTGCTGAAATAAGAGGGTGGTCTCCAATGCGGCGGAGGGATGTAGATAATCCCGCCCTTGCCGTCTTTGGTCATGGATTTGTCGAACTTGAAGTTTCCCGATGAGTCCAGGCGCCAGCATCCGACAGCGTTGTGCAGATACCAGTTAACCTCAAGCGGGTCCTGCGTCTGAAAGTTGAATATGATCAGATCCCAAGGGTTTTCGCGTCCAACCGAACGCGACAGTTCCCAGAAGTTTCCCTTGGTTGCCCATCTGGATTCGACGGCGCCTGCAGGTGGCCAAGCCGGTATCATGGAAACCGGCTCCTGCATTCTGGGTTTACCGGCAGGCTTTTTCGCCGCGCCAGGAAGCGTTGGCATCATGAGTCATAACTTTCAAAAATGAGCCGCCGCGACCAAAAGGTCTGCGCGACAAAAAATGTGTGTCGGCATCGTCACCTTGGTCGGACGCTGAGAAAATGCAGCTTGAGAAGATATAGATGTGACCTGTCGGTTGCTTAAGCCGCACGAATGCATGGTTCACTTGCACAATTGCATGAGCGGCTCTCTGCGCAGCCAAAGGCCCAGCTCAAAGAATTGACTTCATTTCACACTGAAAATGTGTCAACTTAAATTGACACTCACAACAGGCGAGACCCATGTCCAAACCGTTTCCCTTTTCGGCAATCGTCGCCCAGGAGGACATGAAGAAAGCTCTGCTGATGGCAGCGGTGGAACCCCTTCTTGGCGGTGTCCTCATCTTCGGCGACCGGGGCACCGGCAAATCGACCGCCGTGCGCGCACTGGCTGAACTCCTTCCAAAAATCGAAACCCGGGCCGGCTGCCGATTCAATTGCGAACCCGGGCGTCCGCAGGACGCTTGCCCTGTCTGCAACGCAAGGGCCGGCGGAAATCCACCAAACGTGACCAAGGTCCGCACGCCAATGGTCGACCTGCCGCTTGGCGCAACAGAGGACAGGATTTGCGGCGCACTCGATCTCGAAAAAGCACTCGTTGCCGGAGAGAAAGACTTTGAACCCGGACTTCTGGCGGCAGCAAACCGGGGCTTTCTGTATATCGACGAAGTCAATCTGCTGGAGGATCACCTTGTCGACCTGCTGCTCGATGCGGCCGCGTCAGGTGTCAATGTCGTCGAACGTGAAGGCCTCAGCATCCGTCATGCAGCTCGCTTTGCGCTTGTGGGCAGCGGCAATCCGGAGGAAGGAGACCTTCGCCCGCAATTGCTTGACAGGTTCGGCCTGGCTGTGGACGTGCGCACCATTGACGACCTGAAGCAACGGATCGAGGTGATCCGGCGAAGGGACGCTTTCGAAGCGGACCCGGATGCCTTTTGCCAAAGCTGGGCGCGCAAGGATGCCTCCATCCGGAACCGGGTGGTCAAGGCGCGCAAGATCCTGCGCAACGTTGATATTCCGGACGACGTCCTGACGCGCATGTCGCAATTGTGCATGGGACTTGGGATAGACGGGATGCGCGGTGAGCTGACCCTGATGCGCGCCTGCAGGGCCTCTGCTGCACTTGCCGGACGCTCCGAAGTCAGCTGGAGCGATGTATCGGAAATTTCGCCGCTCGTCCTTTGCCATCGTCTTCGCCGCGATCCGCTCGACGATGCCGGCAGTGCACCGCGGGTCGAACGGGCGATTGCCGCGGTCAGCGCGGAAATCGGCCATGGATGATCAGGGGACAGGTACCGCATATGGCGCCACGCCAGACACGGAGTATCGCGGTGCCTGGCAGGACGCACTTCTTGCCGCAAAACTACTCAAGATCGGCGGTCCGCAGCTCGGCGGCCTGTGGCTGAAGGCGCGCGCAGGCGGTGTGCGTGAGGCCTATCTTTCCCGTCTCAAAGAGATGCTTGGTTCCAAAACCCCATGGACCAGGGTTCCCAGTTCCGTCGGCCATTCCGCCCTTTTGGGAAGCATAGATATTCCGGCGACTGCCAAGTCAGGCCGCGTCGTTGCAACGCGCGGCCTGTTGGCCCGCGCCGATGAGGGCATATTGCTTCTTCCCATGGCCGAACGACTTGAAGCTGCCACGGCGGCCATCATCGGCAACGCCATGGATATAAAGACGACGCAGTCTCCCTGCCACTCCTCCGCGCAAGCCATAAGCCCCCAGAAGGCACGCTTTTGGGTGATTGCGATCGATGAAGCCGCCACTCCCGAAGAGCACGTACCCCCCGCCCTTTCGGACCGGCTCGGCCTGATCGCCGATCTGAGTGCAGTCTCTTGGAGCGAAGTCACGCGGACCCTACAGGAACCGCAGCCGAACTCGCCTCTGAACTGGCAAAAGGTTGAAATATCAGCGCCAATCACGGAGCTGCTGTCGCATGTCGCCAGCGCCACCGGTTGTGCCTCCATGCGCCGACTGCGCTTCCTGACACTGGTCAGCCGCATGTTGGCTGCCATGGAAAGCCGAAGCAGCGTCGGCGAAGCAGATGCACTTGCCGCCACCCGCTTGTGCCTCGGCGTTCAATTGCAGCAACAGCCGGCGCCGGAGGAAGATCAGCTTCCCGAAGGCGGCGAACAAATGTCTCCAGAGACCTGCGCACCCTCTCAGCCTCACGCTGCACAGACGGAGCCGAAGAGCGAGGAGCAGAACAAATCCCCGCAGGACCTGTCTGCACTGACCGAGTTGCTTGCCGCCGTTGAAACCGGAACGATTTCCGGTTTGCCTGAGCTGTCGGCTAGCGCTCCGGTGCGAACCGGAAGCGCGCGGACTGGAAAGGCAGGAACACCACAGAAAAATGCCCGCCGCGGACGGCCTGTTGCAGTTTCCCGCACAGCCCCTTTCCCGGATGCCCGGCCCAACATCATCGCGACACTGCGAGCAGCAGCACCGTGGCAGGTGATCCGCAACCAAAACCGCGCCATCCTCCTGTCCCGCCTGTCAGACAGGGACCAGAGGCGATCCAAACAACCCCGCGCCCTGATCACGCGGGACGACTACCGCTTCCAGCGTTTACGGCACGAAACACCCTCCACAGCCATCTTCATGGTCGACGCATCAGGATCGACCGCACTGGAACGCCTTGGTGAAACCAAAGGTGCAATCGAGCAGCTTCTGTCGAGGTGCTACGTGCGCCGGGACGAAGTTGCCATGATCGCGTTCCGCGGCAAGGGGGCTGAAACCGTGTTGCCGCCGACACGCTCGCTGGTCATGGCGAAACGAAAGCTCGCCGGATTGCCGGGCGGAGGCCCAACACCTCTTGTCTCCGGTCTGGAAAAAGGCCTGGAACTTGCGCTGACGGTCCGGCGTCAGGGCAGCACGCCGGTCATGGTGCTGCTGACGGATGGCCGCGGCAACATCGCGCGCAACGGAGAGCCCGACAGAACTCGCGCCCGGGAGGAGCTCGGGCGCGTTGCCAGTCAATACCGGAGCCTGGAGATGCGCTCGATCTGCATCGACATTGCGCGCCGTCCGCGAGACTCCGTGGCCTCGCTCGCCGAAACCATGGGCGCAGACTTGCACTTCCTGCAGTACGCAGACGCCGGATCTATGTCAGATGTCGTGAATGCGTCCCTTGAGGAGGCACGAGGCTGATGCGGGATCGTGACTGGCTGGACTGGGACACGGACGGACGCGACTGGCCCTATCGGGACGCCAGCCGTTTCCTGGAGATCGCAGGCTATCGCTGGCATGTTCAGGTGCTGGGGCCGAAAGGCGCGCCGTGCCTGTTGCTGATCCACGGAACCGGATCGGCCTCGTTTTCCTGGCGCAATCTCATTCCGCTCCTGGAAACCCGCTTCAAGCTGATCGTACCGGACCTTCCCTGCCACGGCTTCACACGTCCAACCACGACACCGGACCTGTCTCTGGAAGGCATGACAACATCGATCCGTTCGCTCCTCCACGCACTGGAAGTCCAGCCGCAAATGATCATGGGGCATTCCGCCGGTGCAGTGATCGGCGTGTCTCTCGTCTCGGCAGCGCAAAGGTCGTTGCAAGCCCCCCTTCAAGGGTCTGGTCGCGTCCTGGGTGTCAACGGTGCACTCAAACCGATCCGGGGGAACCGCGTGCTGTCGCCGATGGCAAAGGCGCTTTTTGCAAATCCTTTGTCGGCCTCCATGTTTTCGTTGCTGGCCAAGTCGACCCCTCTCGGCCACAACCTGCTGACGGCGACCGGGTCTCCGATCGACGCCAAGGGGGAAGCGATCTATCGCCAACTGCTGGGGTCGACCGGTCATGTGCGTGGCGCCCTCGGCATGATGGCCTCCTGGGACCTGTCCCATCTCAATGCGATGCTGCGGCGCCTGGCGACACCGCTCGATTTGTTTGCAGCCGAAGACGATCCGATGGTGCCCACCTCAAGCTCGAAAAAAGCCGCCGGCTTCGCACAAAACAGCAGCCTGACGCTGACGGCGACGGGTGGGCATCTGGTTCATGAATGCAATCCGGAAGTCGTTGAGAGCTGGATCAGTACCGTCGTTCCAAACGGCCGCTCAAACGGGGCGGACGCGGCATGAGACAACAGAAAATCACAATCCGACCGGTGAGGACAAGAAAAGGATCCGCCACACGCGCTGAGAACTGGGGACATGCGTCATGTCGAATGGCAAGTCCATAACCGTACTGCTGACGCTTGGTCGTCTGCCGAAAGCGCTTGAACTCGCGCGGGCGCTGAACACGGCCGGGTGCCGGGTTCTGGTCGCAGATCCGTTTGCCTTCCACCTTTGCCGGGCGTCAAACGCCGTCGAAAAGTCGTTTCAAACGCCCTCCCCGCACAGCCATCAGGAGCAATATCTCACCTGCCTGCTCGAGATTGTCGCGCGCGAAGAGGTCGACCTGATCCTGCCGGTTTCCGAAGAAGCTCTGCATGTCAGCCTGCTGAAAAATAGACTTCCGGAAGAAACGCAGCTCTTTGCGATTTCCAATGAAGAACTCCAGAAGCTTCACGACAAATACAGCTTCAACCAGATCGCCAAGGAGGCAGGACTTACGGTTCCCGAAACATACCTGGCGTCGGACGTTTCGGCATCGGAGCTCGCCGCATCACGCGAGACTGTCGTCAAACCGAGACTGGGGTGCTCCGGCCAGGACTTGCGCATGCTGACGCCCAAGACGCTTCCGGCGGAAAGCCTTGGCAATACCGACGCAATCGTTCAGTCGCGGATCTTTGGTCGCGAAGTCAGCACATTGAGTCTATGCCGGAACGGCGAAGTGCTCGCCCATGTCACTTATGAGGGAAACGTTTTCGCCGGCACCGTGGCCGTCTGCTTTCAACGCGTGGAAGATTTACACCCAGTCGAGGAATGGGTCGCCGACTTCGCCCGCGCCGGCAACTACTCTTACTTCCTGGCATTCGACTTCATCGTGGATGAAGACGGGAGACCTTGGCCACTTGAATGCAATCCACGCCTCACCAGCGGAATACACTTCATGGAGCCCGCCGGCATCGCTCGTGCGATCACTGAGTTCGACAGCGCACCGACGGTCGGACTGAAAGCGGAAAAGCGGTTTCAGGAGGGCCACACAACGCTTCTGCAGGTCTATGGCAACATCTTCCGGCCCAAAACGGCCCTTCGCCATCTTCGCGCAATGCTGAGCGCGCGGGACGTGCTTTGGTCCACCGCCGATCCCGTCCCGTTTCCGCTCATGACACCTTATTCCTGGCCGGTTCTCAAGCAGGTGATGTTTGGTGGCCGAACCTTCGGCGAAGCAGCAACAAGCGACATTGCCTGGCCTCCGAGGGCACCAGCCTCCGGCACCGCATCAATTGACGCCGCCAAACCTGTTAACGCCCATGGCTCTTGTTCTTGACCCGCACACGGATTTCCTGGGACGGCCGCGTCGTCAGACGCGCCGCAGGCTTCACGTGTTCAGAGCCTTCCGGAACGAAGTCGAATGCGCGCGTCAGGCGCCCGAGGATCAAGGCGCTTTCAACGGCAGCAAAACCTGCACCCACACACGTGTGGGGTCCCGATCCGAACGGAATGTAAGTCCCGGGCAGCACGTCCTTTTCCCGGTCAGGCATGAAGCGTTCAGGATCGAAGCGATCCGGCTCGCTCCAGTAGCGCGTGTGCCTTTGAAGCGTCCAGGGCGAAATCATCAGGAGTGCCCCCTTGCGTACCTTGTAGTCACCGATCCGGGTCGCTCTAAGGGCAACGCGCGGCATGAAAGTGATTGGCGGATAAAGCCTGAGCGTCTCCTTGAATACGGCCCTGGTAAAGGTGAGCGAGCGAGTCGCCTCGAACGAGATATCACCACCCTTCGTCACGGCATCGACTTCGGTTCGAAGCCGCTCAAGAACGTCGGGGCACATGGCAAGCATATAGAACGCCCATGTGAGCGCGCTGGCCGTCGTTTCGTGCCCGGCGAGGAAAAACACTCCGAGCTGATCAATCAGTTCGTCCCGCGTGAAAGGGTCTCCGGTATCTGCGTCGCGGGCAGCGATAACTGCACTGGCGATGTCATCGAAACGGTCGGCTTCGGGACCGGTATGGGTATCGATCAGTCCGCCCAGATGGTGCCGGATACGTTCGCATGCCGCCAGAACCTCGGTGCTTTGGGGCACCTTCGTCCAGGCAGGATCCATGATCAGGCGCCAGATCTTTACCTGCGCGACACCGCGCTCAAAAACCTCGAAATCATCGAAGACGTCCCTGGAGATCTGCGTGTCGAGCGACGTCGAAAACACCGTCCGGCAGATGATATCGGCGGTCAGCTCGCTCATGATCCGGTCAAGCGACAGAACTTCGTTGCGCTCGGCACTCGTGCGCAGCCGTTCGACATAGGCATCAACGGCCTGTTGCATGGCCGCAAAGGCACGTGTCAGGCGCATTTTGGAAAAGGCCGGGTCGATCATCGCCCGTTGCCGGCGCCACTTCGCGCCGTCCGAGACGAAGATGGAATCGCCGATCAGTGGCTCCAGCGCGCCGACCATGAGGTCGCTCTTGGGAAAGATGCCGTCTGCGTCGTGAAGGATCTGCCGCACCAGTTCCGGATCGTTGAACAACTTGATCGACCGCCGCGAATACCCGAGTTCCCCGGCACTCATTGCAAAGGCAGATCCGGGCAAAAGGCTGAGAAGATCACCCTCCCCGTGCCAAACCGTACGCAACAACGCCATGACAGGCGGCAGACGCGAGGGGCGCGGGGGAACGTAGATTTCAGTGACCGCCATTTTTTCCTCCGTCCCTCGGCGTTTTGCGCGCCATTGCGGGAGTCTTGTGCCAATGACCGTTTATGATCTCTTCAAAGTCTTGATCGCGCTGCACATAGCGACCGGCGCACCCGGCCTTGTTGGTTTCTGGGTTCCGGTGTTTGCCAGGAAGGGCGGGGAACGGCACCGGTGGTGGGGCCGGCTGTTCGCCGCTGCCATGCTGTTCACCGGTACGATTGCCATGATGATGGCGACGCTGACGTTGATTGCACCAATGGCCACCCATCCGCATCTCGTCCATCACGAGGATTTTTCCGATCCGGTGCTCGTTCGCGGGATCTTCGGCTGGATGATGCTGTATCTTGGCCTCTTGACGGTCAATCTGGCCTGGTACGGCTGGCTGTGTGCTGTGAACAAGCGGGACCAGCGCAAGAACCAGACGCCTCTGAACTGGGGTCTTCAGGCTGCACTTTTTGTCGCCTCCGCCAACTGCGCGCTGCAGGGTGTCCTGATCGCGCAGCCGATGATGATCGGCATATCTATGGTCGGCTTTGCGACTGTTGCGACAAATGTCTGGTTTCTGCTCAAGAGTGATCCTGGACCCATCGAGTGGTTGCTGGAGCACATAAAGGCGATCGTCGGAACCGGAATTTCGGTCTATACGGCCTTCTTTGCCTTCGGCGCCGTGCGCCTCATGCCGGAACTTGCGCTTGCACCAGGGCTCTGGGCGATCCCTCTTGCAACGGGTCTCGCACTGATCTTTTACCATCGCCATCAAGTCAGCCGTCGCTTCTTAACCAGGACTGCAAGACCTCGCAACAACAGGCCACTGGACCTGGATGCCGCAGAATAATCTGAAAAGGTCTTCTTTCTGAGACAGAAAAGTGTAAACTAAAATTTACACAAGGGAAGAGCCCGTTTGACACCTGACCCACTCCTGCCCGCCATCGAACGGCACGCGGGCACCGAGTGTCCGTTCGGGTTGGGTCCATGGGGAAAGGAGCACGAACGTGAACATCGCCCCGGACATTCCATCAAAAATCACGGAGACGGACAAACCTGGAGCGCCCCACGCAGTGGTCATTGGAGCCGGTGTCGGCGGGCTGGCCGCTGCGGCCTTGCTGGGCAAGCGCGGGTACCGGGTGACGGTGTTTGATCCCTTGGACAAGCCGGGTGGACGGGCCTACGCCTACCAGCAGGACGGATTTACCTTTGATGCCGGTCCGACAATCATCACGGCGCCGTGGTTGTTCGAAAAACTCTGGGAGGATTGCGGAGGCAAACTGTCGGACGATCTCGACATTCGGGAGAACGACCCCTTCTACAAGATCCGTTTTTCCGACGGCTCAGTTTTCACCTATTCGGGGGATCAGGCCGCGATGGAAGCGGAGATTGCGCGCTTTGAACCGGATGATGTTGCTGGATACCGCACCTTCATGGAAGAAAGCCGCCAGATCTACGAATACGCATTCCTGGAACTTGCCGACAAACCCTTTCACAGCCTCGCCTTTACGCTGAGTACGTTTGCACAGCTCGTCAGGCTCGGCGGCTACCGCTCAGTCTACAGCGTCGTCTCCAAGCATTTTAAGAACGAAAGACTTCGGTCGGTCTTTTCGTTTCATCCGCTCCTCATTGGCGGAAATCCGTTCACCACCACGTCCTTTTACTGCCTGATCGCGCATCTTGAGAGCAAGCACGGCGTTCACTACGCCATGGGTGGAACAAACAAGCTCGCCAGCGGAATCGCGGGTCTCGTGAGGAAAAACAACGGCACGATCCGCCTGAATGAGACGGTTGAAAGCATCCTGACGACAGGAAGAAAAGCAACGGGAGTACGGCTCGCCTCCGGCGAGACGGTACACGCGGACATCGTGGTGTCAAACTGTGATTCTGCAATGACTTACGGAAAGCTCTTGAAGGATTATCCGCGCAAGCGCTGGACCGACCGCAAGATCAGGCGCGGCGATTTTTCGATGAGTCTTTTCGTCTGGTATTTCGGCACTGACCGCAACTATGACGACATCGGTCATCACACGATGCTGTTCGGGCCCCGATACAAGGGATTGCTGGAAGATATCTTCATCAAGAAACACCTGGCGGAAGATTTCAGCCTTTACCTACACCGGCCTTCAGCGAACGATCCGTCGGTGGCGCCGGAAGGTTGCGACGCGTTTTATGTTCTCAGTCCCGTCCCCAATCTTGCCAGCGGAACAGCTTGGGAGACATTTGCGGAAAACTACCGGCAGAAAATTGCCGCTCAGCTTGAGGCAACCGTGTTGCCGAACCTTTCGCGGCATGTCGTGAGCTCCAAGGTGCTGACGCCGATCGACTTTCGCGAGCGGCTCCTGTCCTGGCAGGGGGCTGCGTTTTCGTTTGAACCGAAGCTTCTCCAAAGTTCCTGGTTCCGGCCACACAACAAAAGCGAGGAGTTGGAGAACCTCTATTTGTGCGGCGCCGGGACACACCCGGGTGCCGGATTACCAGGCGTTGTTTGTTCTGCTCAGATTGTGGCCGACCTCGTGCCTGATCCGGCGACAATTCCCCAGCCCGCGCACGCTGCAGAGGTCCCGCAATGAACAAGGTCAGCCCAAGAGCGCTGGAAGGCTTTGAACCTTTCGCCCTTCACGCGAAAAGGCCGATGGACTCCTCAAGCCCGCGCTACGGTCTTTCAAGGTACCGGAGCGATCTGAATGCGTGCACCGCGTCCATTCGCAAAGGCTCCAAATCCTTTCATCTTGCCTCCTTGCTCCTCCCTCCCGAGACCCGCAAGGCAGCGGTTGCGCTGTATGCCTTTTGCCGGCACTCGGACGATTTGATTGACGATCCCCGGTCAGACCGGACCTCGCTGGAGCAGCTGAAGCAACGGCTGCGTCTGATCTACCAGGGCAGACCGGCGGACTACCCATGCGACCGTGCATTTCAGAAGACGGTTGAAGACTACGCCATACCCGAATGCATCCCGCTAGCGCTGTTGGACGGTTTCGCAATGGACATTGCCAACCGGCGCTACCAGACGCTTCATGATGTCAAGGAATATGCGACAGGCGTTGCCGCGACTGTCGGTCTGATGATGTCGCTCATCATGCGCACCGGCGAGCCGCAGCACCTTGCCCGGGCCGCAGATCTCGGTATCGCGATGCAGCTTACGAACATCGCCCGGGATGTCGGCGAAGATGCGCGGAACGGGCGCATTTATCTGCCCTTGGACTGGCTGGAGCAGCAGGGAATCAATCCGGAAACCTTTCTCGTTTCGCCGCGTTTTTCTCCGGAACTGGGTAAGGTTGTGAAGCGCCTGCTCAATGAGGCCGAACGGCACTATCGTCTTGGTCATGCCGGGATCGCTGCCCTCCCGTCTGACTGCCAGCATGCAATCCGTTCCGCAGCTCTCATATATGAAGAGATTGGCATGGAAATCGTGGCAAACGGGTACGACAGCGTCACGAAGAGGGCGCACACGGGGTTGATGCGAAAGGTCTCGCTCCTGGCGGCTGCACGCCGGCCCGCCAAGAGTCGAGCGGTGAGCGCCCGGCAAGCGAAAGAAACAGCAGCCGACCCGTCTGCCGCAGGGCTCGTCAACGCAGCTGCCCGGACCTTTTCGATCGCAAAGGCAAAAAAATCACTTCAAGCGCACAACGTCCAAGCGGATTCCGCATCAGAACGTCTGCTTTGTGTCTTGATCAGACTGCAAAACGAAAGCCGGCAGGACCTGCGGTTTCACAAACTCGCCGCCCGGCAAAAGGCTGCAAGGCTGATATGAATCTCATCGGGTTCTAACCCCAGGTCCTTCTGGGCATCCTGAAAGGCAGCATCATCCTTACGAGCGGATTGGCGAGACGCCGACAATCAAGTGTCTCATGCACCATTTGCAAGGGCTCTCCCTTCAGCGTCGTTTCCACAAGCGATCGCGTGTAAAACGGCGTGTCCTCCAACCGTCTCGACCTATTGGGCTCGTCGGTCTCGTCGCAGTGTATATTCCCGCGAATGCCCCATGCCCCGCGCGGCAAGGCCTTTCGCGCCGGCAAATCGATCGGCTCCGCGTTGCTCCCGACAGAAAACGCAAGGCCGAGGGTCCGTTGCTCCCCATTGCGCATATCGGCGTCGTAAAGAACGATCGTCTTGTTGTCTTGCGCCCGGCCACGCGCCCAGTCCCAGGCGATAAAGTCTGTCTCGAGCGGTCGGGACCCGAAATTCAGATCGTGATACGCCTCCCCTTCCCAACCGCCATCTGGCAGCAGGTCGCATTCAACTGTAAGGCGCGCCTGCGGGACGAGCGGCCACCAGACGTGACACCCCTCCCCATCCAGGTCGAACGGCTTCAAATGAAGGAATTCCGGCTGGAGGCGAACGCGTCCATTAAAGCGTCTGGGAAAGAAGCGATGTCCCGGCCAGGGCAGCGCCATTTCTTCGAATTCCAATGCCAGTTCACCGCCGGACCAGGTCAATCCGCTGCTGCCGATCCAAACGCCCTTGGCGTTGCGGACGAGACTTTTCGAGCCGCGTTCGGTCATCGCCCAGATGTTTCCCGAGGGCTGATAGAGCGCTACATTGAACGCGACATGGTTCTCCGGCGTCTTCCTGCCGGAAAAATGGTAATAGGGCGAGAAAACCGACCCTATGAAGGCGATGATCGTGAGGGCGTAATTGCCGCAGTCGCTGGTTGCGTCGACGTACCACCACTGGTAGCCACCCGGTGGAACCGGCCGGTCATAGCGATATCCGCCATCACCTGCTCGGCCGCCAGTTTCCCCGACAACGCGGCCATTGGGATCCCCGGTCCCGGATGCACGCTGCCGCCGGCCAGGTACAGACCCTTGAGCCTGCCCTTCGCCCCCAACCGGCTGAACGACGCCATCCACCCGTGAGAGGCCTGGCCGTAGAGCGCGCCCCCTGTCGCGGGGAAGAGTTTGTTGAAACCGTCCGGCGCCGTCAGAACCTGAGCGTTCTCGTCTCTGAGAAGTGTCAGTCCGTTTTTCGCCAGCCGGCGGTCCATCGCTGTGAGGCATTGATCCAACTCGCTTGTCGAATAGCTGTGTCTGTCGCCGTCCGCCGGCAGGTTCATGAGACAGTAAATGCGTTCCAGGTCCTGCCCGAACCGGCCGCGACGCAATCCACCGGAGCCGTCCCGGTCCTGCGCGCAGACATATACCGTTGGATCCGGAGGGGCGGAACGGTCCTGAAAAACGGCTTGAAATTCAGCCTTGTAATCATCTGAAAAAAAGACCGTGTGGTGCGCCAGCGGTACGCCCTTTGCCTTGGCCACGCCGCACGCGACCAGGGCCGACTGAGATCGCTTCCGATCCGGCACCTTTTTGAAGGCCTTTTGCGATTTCGGCGTCAAAAGGTCTTGAAGCGCACTGACATCGCCGTTGAAAATGACCTTGCCGGCTTCGATGACTTCACCACTTCCAAGGCGCACGGCCTTGACGGCGCCACTGGTGCTGTCCGTCTGGATCTGGTCCACAGGGGCATCGAAGCGGAACGAAACACCCCGGCTTTCTGCCAAGGCCTGGAAGCGGCTCGCGATACCATGCATACCGCCTCTCGGTATCCACACGCCTGCCTGTTCGACATGCGCGACCAGCATCAAGGTTGCCGGCGCTGCAAAGGGAGACGACCCGCAATAGGTCGCGTAGCGACCGAACAGCTGCCGCAAACGCGGGTCAGAGAAGTATTCGCCGAGCGCTGCCCATAGTGTCGAAAACGGGCGAAGCGCCAGCATGTCAGCAAACCTGAGAAATCCGATCCTGCTGGACAATGAAACCGGGTTCGGTCTGGAGGCGCTGATGAACGTGTCCTTGAGCGTCTCAAAAACACGCTGGCTATCTGCAGCAAATTTCCGGTAACCGGCTGCATCTGCGCGGCCTGAAAACGCACCAATGGCGTCGACGCTTCTGTCCACGTCGGCATGGAGATCCAGCTGGTCGGCACCGGCCCAGAAGTGTCTGGCAAGGAGATCCGCCTTATCCAGTGCGATTTCGTCTTCCAGGCTGGTGTTCAAACCGGCCAACAGATCATCAAAGACCCATTTCATCGTAAGGACGGTCGGACCAGCGTCGAACGCCTGCCCTCCTGCCCAGACCTGGCGCATTTTTCCACCGGGCGCCTTTTGAGCTTCCAGCACAAGAACCGGGACACCACTGCTTGCCAAGCGCAGCGCCGCGGCAAGACCACCCATGCCGGCCCCGATAATGACAATCCTACTTTCCGGCATCCTGCCCAAAGCGCGGTCCTTGAAGTTGACTTTTCAAAGCAATGTGTCACTCTTAATTGACAGTATATCGTCAACTTAAGTAGACATCCATGCTAATTTGAGGAGTGGCTCCATGGACCTGTCGGACCGCATCGAAACCGGGATGCAAGCGGCCATACGCTACGCCACAGCGAATGGGTGCCCTCAAAAACTTTCCGATGCTTTTCGATATGCGGTCTTCCCTGGAGGGGCCCGCATTCGCCCCCGGCTGAGTGTTGCCGTGGCGCTTGCGTGCGGTGATCGCGATCCAAAGGTCGCAACGGCTGCGGCCACTGCCGTCGAACTGCTCCACTGCGCTTCTCTGGTTCACGACGACCTGCCCTGCTTCGACAATGCAGATACGAGACGTGGCAAGCCGTCGGTTCATGTCGAATTCGGCGAGGAAATCGCTGTTCTCGTTGGCGACGGACTTATCGTCAACGCTTTCGAGACCATTGCTCGGGAAACCCAGCACGCCCCGGCCTTGACCGCGCCACTCATCTCCACAATCGCGAATGCCGTCGGCTCGCCCTACGGTCTTGTTGCAGGTCAGGCTTGGGAGAGCGAGCCGAAGATCAACATTCCGGCTTATCACCGCGCCAAGACGGCATCTCTGTTCACTGGCGCAGTTGCCACCGGTGCGATTTCCTCAAGCGGAAATCCACTCGACTGGTACGCGCTGGCGGACGCGCTCGGCGCGGCCTATCAGGTGGCCGACGACCTTTACGACGCCATGGATGAGAACGGCAGCATGGGCAAACCTGCAGGCCAGGACCAGGCAAACGGCAAACCGAACCTGGTTACGGAACTCGGTCTGGAAGGTGCACTGAAGCAGCTGCACAGCCTGGTTCTACAGGCGGCAGACAGTGTGCCCGAGTGTCGGGGCTCGGACATGCTTCGAGCCATGATCCACAAGGAAGCCAAGAGACTGATGCCGAAAAAGCTCGCTGCGAGTGCTGCGTGAAACCAGTCAACGGAGCAAAAGGCAAGTGGCGACAACAAGAAACGACGAAGGCACTGCGCCCGAATTGAGCTTACCAACAAGCGCCTCCTTTTATCAGGAGACTGGCAGTCGCCTGTCACAACGTGCGGCTCGCTTCCGGCAATGGCGCAATCGAAAGATTGCCTCACCGGGATTTCGAAACTGGGTGATGCGGATCCCCGGCCTGCGCGCGATCGCTAACAGAAAAGCAGCAGCCCTGTTCCGCCTGACGGCCGGCTTTGTCTTCAGTCAGGTGTTGAGTGCCTGCGTCAGGCTGGGTGTCTTCGAGCAGCTCGAAAAGGGAGCGCGGTCGGCAGAACAGCTGGCCGCCACTTGCGGGCTGTCGCCAGAAAAAATGCAGCTCCTGCTCGAGCAGGCCGAACGGCTCGAACTCGTCACACAGGTCGGACCAGATTCCTGGATGCTCGATGATGCCGGCGCTGTGGTGGCGGCTGATCGGGGCATTACCCAAATGATCCTGCACCACGAAATGCTGTATCGGGACCTGGACGCACCTGAAACCCTTTTGAAGGACCCCGAAAGCGACACGCATCTGAAATCGTTCTGGGCCTACGCACGCGGCCGGCACACGCTTCAGCTCGACCAGGACACCGCTCAGAAATACTCCACCTTGATGCAGAGCAGCCAGAGCATGCTCGCGGACTGCATTCTGGATGCGCATGACTTCGGCACCTACGGATCGATTCTCGACGTTGGAGGCGGAAACGGCGGTTTCCTGACGGCCTGTGCCGAGCGGCACCCGAACCTCCGTCTGCATCTGTTTGATTTGCCGGCCGTTGCGGCGCTGGCACGTCAAAACCTGGCGGCAATGGGCCTTGGCAGCAAGGTTGAGGTGCATGGCGGCGATTTTATCAGCACGCCTGTACCAGACAATGCCGATTGCGCCTGTCTTGTGCGCATTCTCTGTGATCATGATGATGATCGCGTGCGGGATATTCTCAAAAACCTTCATGCGTCGCTCAAGCCCGGCACAAAACTGATGGTCGCTGAGGCGATGTCCGGTCCGTCGGAAGGCGCCAGGCTCGCGGCCGTCTACTTCAGTTTCTATTTTCTTGCCATGGGGTCCGGTCGCTGCCGAAGCGACGAAGAAATCAAATCCCTGCTCGCCGAAGCAGGCTTCAGGCGCCCGCATACGGTCAAGACCTACAATCCTCTGCTGGCAACGCTGGTCTTCGCGGAACGCTGATTTCTCCGTGCATCTTTGCAAAATGTGTAAATAATAATTGACACTTTTGAGCGTCAATTTAAAATGACACTTGAACCTGCTGGATCCAATGTGCGGGAGGCACACAGATGGACACCACGGCAATCGTATTCGAACAACCGGGCGCGCTCAGCGTGAAGCGTCTGGCGCTGACCCCGCCAAACGCATGCGATGTGGTCGTCGAAACGCTTTTCAGCGGGATTTCCACCGGTACAGAGAAAATGCTGTTCGATGGGTCCATGCCGCAGTTTCCCGGCATGGGTTACCCGCTCGTACCTGGATACGAGTCCGTTGCCACTGTCGTAGAGGCCGGACCGGACTCCGGTTGCCAAACCGGACAGACGGTTTTCGTCCCGGGTGCGAACTGTTACTCCGATGCCGCCGGGCTTTTCGGAGCCTCCGCCAATCGGCTGGTCTTGCCCGGCAGTCGCACCGTTCCGGTCGATAAAGACATTGCGGGGGACGCCGTTCTGCTGGCTCTGGCCGCAACGGCACACCGAGCTCTCAGCCGGGCGCAGGAACCGGTCGATGTAATCGTCGGTCACGGGGTCCTTGGACGCCTGATCGCGCGCATCGCAATCGCGCTCGGCCAGACACCACCCCGCGTGCTGGAAGCAAATCCGGAGCGGCGCAAGGGCGCGGAAGGATATGAGGTCCTGAGCCCTTCCAGCGACGCAGCAAAAGAACCCAGTTTTTGCACAATTGATGCGAGCGGCGACTCGAAAGCCGTCGACAGCGCGATTGCAGGATTGAACCGAAACGGCGTTCTGGTTCTGGCGGGTTTCTACGGGGACACGGTGCGTTTCGCCTTCCCGGCCGCCTTTATGCGCGAAGTTTCGATCGTGCTTTCCGCCGAGTTCACGCCTGAAGACACACATGCCGTTCTCAGTCTCATTGGCGGCGGTCATCTGTCGCTGAAAGGGCTCATTACACATCACGCACACCCACAGGATGCTTCTGAGGCCTACCGGACTGCCTTTGGCGATCCTCACTGCCTGAAAATGGTCATCGACTGGAGGAAAGCTTCATGATCCTCGAAAATCCTGGCGAACAGCGCTACCGGATGCAGGACTTCCTGCGTGAGGAAGCAGCGGTCGAACCGGACGCACCGGCAACGGGGCCCGTCACCAAGGAAACGCAGATCATCGCGATCTACGGCAAGGGCGGGATCGGCAAGAGCTTCACGCTGGCCAATCTGTCCTACATGCTTGCGCAACTCGGCAAGAAGGTGCTGCTGATCGGCTGCGATCCGAAGAGCGACACCACCTCACTCCTGTTTGGCGGACGGGCGTGCCCCACCATCATCCAGACCGCGTCTGCCCGCAAGGAAGCCGGCGCCGAGGTCGCGATTTCAGACGTCTGTTTCAAGCGCGATGGCGTCTTCGCCATGGAGCTTGGCGGCCCGGAAGTCGGACGAGGCTGCGGCGGCCGCGGCATCATTCACGGTTTTGAAACACTTGAAAAACTCGGCTTCCACGATTGGGACTTCGACTACGTCCTGCTCGACTTTCTGGGTGACGTGGTCTGTGGCGGGTTCGGGCTGCCGATTGCCAGGGACATGTGCCAGAAAGTTGTCGTCGTTGGCTCGAATGACCTTCAGTCGCTTTACGTCGCTAACAACGTTTGTTCAGCCGTGCAGTATTTCCGCAAGCTTGGTGGCAATGTCGGCGTCGCAGGACTTGTGGTCAACAAGGACGACGGCACAGGCGAAGCGCACGCATTTGCCGAGGCTGTCGGCATTCCGGTTCTCGCCGCGATCCCGCAACACGAGGACATTCGCCGCAAGAGCGCAAACTACCAGATCATCGGCATGCCGGGAGGGTCCTGGGGCCCGCTCTTTGAATCGCTTTCAATCAATCTGGCGGAAGCGCCGCCTGTTTTGCCGGCCCCGCTCGACCAGGACGGCCTGCTTGGCCTCTTCGATTCCAGTGAAACCGGCGCCGACTACCAGCTGGAGCCGGCAACACCCGAAGACATGTGCGCGGCTGGCGCGACCGACAAACCTTCACTCGAGGTGGTTTACGACACCATTTAGCAACCGGACGGGACGATGAAAACGCACACAAAGGAACGCGAGCCGGAATTTGTCGGGGGGACGGAACCCGCCGACGATGCGGATGTCACGCGCTCCGGTCATGTTGCGAATGTGAAAGCAGAGGCTGCTGGTTGCCATAATAACGAGGAACTTTCCAAGGCTGCGGCGCGCGGCTCAGGCAAAAGCGATCTGATGGATCGGCTGGAAACGGACTATCCCAAAGGACCGCATGACCAGCCCCAATCCATGTGTCCAGCCTTTGGTTCCCTGCGGGTTGGCCTGCGCATGCGCCGGGTTGGAACCATCCTGTCCGGTTCAGCCTGTTGCGTTTATGGCCTGACCTTCACGTCCCATTTCTATGGCGCCAAGCGCTCCGTCGGCTATGTCCCGTTCGACTCAGAAACACTGGTCACCGGCAAACTGTTTGAAGACATCGTCGAGGCCGTCCACAAGATGGCGGATCCGAAGAAGTTCGACGCCGTCGTCGTTACAAACCTCTGTGTCCCGACCGCGTCCGGCGTTCCGCTGCAAATGCTGCCGCACCAGATCAACGGCGTGCGCATCGTCGGTATTGACGTGCCGGGCTTCGGAGTGCCAACGCACGCGGAAGCCAAGGACGTTCTGTCCGCTGCCATGCTCGCCTACGCCCGGCAGGAAGCATCCGAAGGCCCGGTGCTGCCACCTCGTGACGGTCTGAAGGACAAGCCGACAGTCACCCTGGTCGGGGAAGTCTTCCCGGCCGATCCCGTCGTCATAGGCGGCATGCTCGAACCAATGGGACTGGCCGCCGGCCCGACCGTTCCGGTAAGAGAATGGCGCGAACTCTATTCGGCGCTCGACTGCGCCGTTGTTGCCGGAATTCACCCCTTCTACACCGCAAGTTTCCGCGAATTCAAAGCAGCGGGCCGCGAGATCGTCGGCTCTGCGCCGATCGGGCTTGAGGGAACGGACGCCTGGCTTTCGGCAATTGGCGAGAAATGCGGCGTTGCCGCTGCCAAAACCAACATCAGCCGCAACGCCATGCGCGGCGCGATCTCCGCAGCTCTCAACGAAAACCGCATCGACGGACGCATCACGCTGTCAGGGTATGAGGGATCCGAACTGCTCGTCGGACGGTTGCTCGTCGAACTCGGCGCCGATCTTCGCTATGTCGGGACAGCCTGCCCGAAGACGCCATACAACGACGCGGATGCGCAATGGCTGGAAGCACATGGCGTTGACGTCCGGTTCCGGGCATCGCTCGAGCAGGACCTGGAAGCTTTCGAAGCATTCGAGCCGGACCTGGCAATCGGCACAACCCCGGTTGTCCAGAAGGCCAAGGAAAGCGCGACGCCCGCTCTTTACTTTACCAACCTCATTTCCGCCCGGCCCTTGATGGGACCAGCCGGAACCGGCTCCCTTCCCGGTGTCATCACCGCCGCGATCGCCAACAAGGACCGCTTCCTGAAGATGCAGGATTTCTTTGAAGGTGTCGGCCAGGGGGACACGGCCGGGATCTGGCAGGGCGTTCCGGAAGACAAGGCCGACTACCGGCAGAAATACGCGGCGCGCCTCAAGAAGTCGCAAAACGCGGTCGACAACGGGGAGAGCGTTGGATGCTGATCCTCGATCACGACAGGGCCGGCGGATACTGGGGAAGTGTGTACGCTTTCACCGCCATCAAGGGTCTCCAGGTCATCATCGACGGTCCCGTGGGCTGCGAAAACCTGCCCGTGACATCTGTGCTGCATTACACCGATGCGTTGCCGCCTCATGAATTGCCTATTGTTGTCAGCGGCTTGTCCGAGGATGAACTTGGTCAGCACGGAACCGAAAGCGCAATCAAACGCGCACGCCAGGTGCTCGATCCGGACCTTCCGGCTGTGGTCGTAACCGGCTCCATCGCCGAAATGATTGGCGGAGGTGTGACCCCGGAAGGCTCCAACATCAAGCGCTTCCTGCCGCGCACGATCGATGAGGACCAGTGGCAAAGCGCAGACAGGGCGATGAAGTGGCTGTGGACGGAATTCGGCCCCAAGCGCGTTCCGAAGCAGCGTAAGCGCAAAGAAGGCGCAAAGCCCCGGGTCAACATTATCGGCCCGATCTACGGCACCTACAACATGCCGTCTGACTTGCATGAAATCCGCCGGCTCGTTGAAGGCATCGGTGCGGAAATCAACATGATCTTCCCGCTTGGCAGCCATGTTGAAGATCTCCGCAAGCTTGGAGACGCCGACGCCAATATCTGCCTCTACCGCGAATTCGGGCGTCTGCTTTGCGAGACGATGGACCGGCCCTATTTGCAGGCACCGATCGGAATTCATTCAACAACTGCCTTCCTGGAAACGCTCGGCGAGATCCTTGACCTGGATCCGCAGCCCTTCATTGAGAAGGAAAAGCACACGACGCTGAAGCCCCTCTGGGACCTGTGGCGCTCGGTGACGCAGGATTTCTTTGCAACGGCCAACTTCGCAATTGTCGCCAACGAAACGTATGTGCGTGGCGTCAGGCACTTCCTTGAAGAGGAAATGGGCCTTCCCTGCACATTTGCGGTTGCCCGCACAGCCGGGACCAAGACGGACAATCCGGAAGTGGCCGAACTGACCGCAAGCAAGACCCCCATGGTCATGTTCGGCTCGTTCAACGAACGCATGTACATGGCCGAGGCCGGAGCGCGCGGCAAATTCATCCAGCTTTCCTATCCGGGCGCAGTCGTACGCCGGCACACCGGCACACCTGTCATGGGCTATTCCGGAGCCTGCTGGCTGATCCAGGAAATCTGCAACGCCCTCTTCGACGTCCTGTTCGAAATCCTGCCGCGCGCCGGCGAACTCGACGCCATCGAAGCCACCTCGGCCCGCCAGAAGACGGAATATCAGTGGCATCCGGATGCCCTTGCCGCACTGGATGCGCGGATCAACAGGGAACCGGTTCTTGTACGCATTTCCGCCGCAAAACGCCTGCGCGAAGCAGCGGAGCTGGAGGCATGGGCCGACAACGTAACCGAGGTCACTTTTGCACATGTCGCAAGGGTCGCGAACAAGGCGGGGATCACGGCATGAGCAGCGACATTTTCCATCGCATATCGGCAACCGGAGGAGCGAAACAAATGGTTTCAACAACACACCAGGACCACGCCGGCCGGGATCGGTACCGCGAGCGGAAAGCTGAACGCCTCATGATGAAGCGTTTGTTTTTCATTGTTTATCCGCTTTGCCTCACGACGATCGCTCTGGCCCGGATCAGCACCGTGTTCAGTGCCCGTGACGCGCGCGCGGAAGGGTCTGTTTTCGAGGAAGCGAAAGCATCGGCTTATGCAGCCTTGGGCTACGCCTTTCACGTGTAGCCACCCACTTTGCCGGCGCTTACCGCGTCTGCAAGAAACCAGCGAAACCGGTGATCCGGCTTCATTGGAACCCCGCCGCGAGGGTTGTGCGCGGTAACCGCCGAAAGGCAAGCATCGGAGGTCATTCCAATGGCTTCAGAAAAAGAATCCCTCACCGGGATTTCTCATGAGGAGGCGCAGGAGTTTCATCGATACTTCGTCAAAAGCGCGATCTTGATGTCGCTCTTTCCATTCCTCGCCCACATTTCGATGTGGCTCTACCAACCGTGGCTCTAGGGTCAACACCAGATAAGGATGTGAAGACATGTGGAGAGTTTGGCTCCTCTTCGATCCGCGCCGAGTGCTCGTTGGCCTCGCGGTGTTCCTTTTCACCTTGGCAGTACTGATTCACTTCATCCTGCTGAGCTCCGAAAAGTACAACTGGCTGGACAACGCGGCTCTTTGGGGACCCGGATCGCAAATCGAATTGCAATCCACTGCCTTGGTCTAACCGGTCAAGACGGTTCAACATCATCGGTGGCGGAGGCTTAAGTCGGCCTTCGCTCGCGCGTCAGTCGTCGCCCTCCGCCACCAAGCCTTGCTTCAAGAGATTAGCTGCAGCTGATGCACCGTTCTGCGGCGGCTAAGGAGGACTTCATGGCTTTGCTCAGCTTCGAAAGAAAGTACCGTGTGCGTGGCGGGACGCTGCTAGGCGGAGATCTCTTCGATTTCTGGGTCGGCCCGTTTTATGTCGGCTTCTTTGGTATCACCGGTGCCTTTTTCATCATCCTGGGGACCGCCCTGGTGATTTACGGCGCGGCTATCGGACCAACCTGGAACATCTGGCAAATTTCGATTGCCCCACCCGACCTTTCCTATGGACTTGCCCTCGCCCCGATGAAAGAGGGCGGCCTCTGGCAGATCATAACGATCTGCGCGATCGGGGCATTTTGCTCCTGGGCGCTGCGCGAGGTGGAAATCTGCCGCAAACTCGGCATGGGCTATCACGTACCGATCGCCTTTTCCTTTGCGATTTTCGCTTATGTGACGCTTGTCGTTTTTCGCCCCCTCCTGCTTGGAGCGTGGGGCCATGGTTTTCCATACGGGATCTTCAGTCACCTCGACTGGGTATCCAACGTCGGCTACCAGTACCTGCACTTCCACTACAATCCCGCGCACATGATCGCCGTGACCTTCTTCTTCACGACGACGCTCGCCCTTTCGCTCCATGGCGGCCTCATTCTGTCGGCGGCCAATCCCGGGCAATCCATGGAAGGCGGCGGCCAGCAAGCGGAAGTCAAGACACCGGAATACGAAGACACCTTTTTCCGCGACATCATCGGCTACTCCATCGGCACGCTTGGCATTCACAGACTTGGCCTGATCCTCGCTCTGAACGCCGGTTTCTGGAGCGCCGTGTGCATCGTCATCAGCGGGCCTTTCTGGAACCAGGGCTGGCCACAGTGGTGGAACTGGTGGCTAGACCTGCCGATCTGGAACTGAGGGGAAAAGATATGACCCAATACCAGAACATTCTGACCATCGTTCAAATCAGCGGGCCCGCCGAAGAGGGGATGCCGCTTCCCAAGGACGACAGCCCGCGCACCGGAACACCCGTTATGTCGCGGCTGCTGGGCTGGATCGGCAACGCCCAGATCGGGCCGATCTATCTCGGATACCTTGGCACGCTGTCTCTCGTCTTCGGGCTGATCGCGTTCGAGATCATCGGCCTCAACATGTGGGCGTCCGTCGGCTGGGATCCGATCCAGTTTGTCCGCCAGCTGTTCTGGCTCGGGCTTGAACCACCACCCGCCGAGTATGGCCTGTCCATGCCACCCTTGAACGATGGTGGCTGGTGGTTGATCGCCGGTTTCTTTCTGACGGCGTCCATCCTGTTGTGGTGGGTGCGAGTCTACCGGCGTGCCCGCCAGCTTGAAATGGGAACCCATGTCGCCTGGGCGTTTGCGGCAGCGATCTGGCTCTTCCTGGTTCTGGGGTTCATCCGTCCGATCCTGATGGGGAATTTTTCAGAAGCCGTTCCGTTTGGCATTTTCCCGCACCTGGATTGGACCGCGGCATTCTCCATCCGCTACGGCAACCTTTATTACAACCCGTTCCACTGTCTCTCGATCGTCTTCCTTTATGGCTCGGTGCTTTTGTTTGCAATGCACGGCGCCACCATTCTGGCGGTCGGAAAATACGGCGGCGAGCGTGAGCTGGAACAGATCACCGATCGCGGAACCGCTTCGGAACGGGCAGCGCTTTTCTGGCGCTGGACCATGGGTTTCAACGCCACGATGGAATCCGTCCACAGGTGGGCCTGGTGGTTTGCCATTCTGACACCCCTTACCGGCGGCATCGGCATCCTTCTGACGGGAACCGTCGTTGACAACTGGTACCTGTGGGGCATCGAGCACGGCATCGTCGCGCCCTTGCCGGACATCTATCCGGATGTCGTCGACCCGGCGGCGCAGTAAGGAGAGGGAAAATGCAACTTTGGATACCATTTGCAGCATCCGCCGGAACGCTCCTTGCCATTGCCAGCTTTGTCGGCGCGGATTGGGATGCTCCTCCTGTTGAATCCATCCAGATCGGATACCGCGGCACCGGAATGTACCTGGAAAAGGACATCGAAAAAGAAGAAGCGCTGAGGGCAGCCAACCAGGTTCCCGAGGCCCCCTGGGAAGCAGATCCAGAAGGGGACAGGGCCGGCGAGATTTACGAGAACGTCCAGGTCCTGGGTGATCTTTCCGATGACCAGTTCAACCAGTTCATGGCCGCAATCACGGAGTGGATCTCTCCGGAAGAGGGCTGTGAGTACTGCCACAATGCTGAAAACTTCGCATCGGACGAGGTGTACACGAAGGTTGTCTCCCGGCGCATGATCCAGATGAATCAGGCGATCAACGTTGAATGGGGAGATCATGTCGGCGATGTCGGCGTGACCTGTTACACCTGTCACCGAGGCCAGCACATCCCGGTCAACTACTGGTATGACGATCAGGAACCGAAGCCGGCAAGTGCAATGAGCCGGCATGGTGGCGTGGGACAGTTCGTCGGCAACACATCCATGCCGCAGAACGCGCTCATGGACTATCTCCTGGAAGACAAGTCCATCCGCGTCCACTCGTTGACCGCTTTACCGGATCCAGACAACCCAAATCCGGCCGGGACCAAGGAAACCGAAAGCACCTGGGCCTTCATGATGCACATGTCCGAAGGCCTTGGGGTCAATTGCGTGACCTGCCACAACACGCGCGCATTCAACGATTGGGACCAGAGCCCGCCGCAGCGCGTCACCGCATGGCACGGGATCAACATGACCCGTGCGCTGAATGTCGACTACATGGTCGGCTTGACACCCGTCTTCCCGGAAAATCGTCTGGGCCCCGAGGGCGACGTGTTCAAGATCGGCTGCTCCACCTGCCACAACGGTGTTCAAAAACCGCTCTATGGCGTCTCGATGCTGCAGGATTATGTCGATGCACTCGACAAGCAGGGTCCAACCGACGTGCCTGACTTTTCGACCTACGTGCCTGGGGAAACTCAGGTCCTGGGTGCGGAAGCGCCGGCAAACTCATCCGCGCTCCCTCTCCGAACCACAGTCGCGGATGCAGCTAAATAACCCCCCCCATACCGGCGTAACCGTAACTTGAAAGGGAGCCTTCCTGGCTCCCTTTCTTTTTCATGTCGCGTGTTGGTGGATGGTGATACGGGGCAACGGCTGCGAACCGGCCGCTCGTGGCACGTAATCGGCTTGAACCTCAGATCAGAACGTCAGATCAGAACCTCAGATCCGGGAACCGCTCAAGATAGATCCGGAACCAGGGGGTGAAGGCGTCAGCCGTCTCGGCGACTTCCGCATGCAGGGTCTTCGCATCGACCCAGCGGACGTCATCCACTTCTTCCGGGTTGGGTTCGATGTTTAGCTTCGAGCGATCGACCTGCGCGGTAAACAGCGTCACGCGTTCGTGCTCGCTGAGCCCATTGCCGACGCTCGCTTCATATTCCACGGTCTGGTGCCGTGTCAGCGGGATCGAAAATCCGAGTTCTTCCTGAAGCCTGCGTTCTGCACATGCCTCAACGGTTTCATCCCAGTGCGGATGGCTGCAGCAGGTGTTGGCCCATTGGCCACCGCAATGATACTTCGCGGCAGCGCGCCTCTGGATGAGCAGGAGATCGCCGTCAAACACAAACACCGAGACAGCCAGATGAAGCAGGCCCTGGACGTGAGCCGCCATCTTCTCGACCGGAAAAAGCGAGCCGTCACTTGCAACTGCCGGAATGATGATATGCCTGTTCATCGGATGAATTGCCCACTTCCAGGTATCAGGCAACCGCGCGTGCCAGCGCGCATTGCGACCACAGCGAACAGAGTGCTTCGGCGAGCTGCCGGATATCGGCTTCGCTGTGCAGAGGTGTCGGCGTGATCCGCAGCCGCTCGGTTCCGACCGGAACAGTCGGATAATTGATCGGCTGCACATATATGCCGAAATTGCTCAGAAGAACATCGGAAATCCATTTGCATTTCGATGCATTTCCAACAAGGACCGGGACGATGTGACTTGGGTTTTCCATATGTGGAATGCCACGCGCATCCAGCGCCGCGCGAACCTTGGCGACATTATCCTTGTGAGCCTGACGTTCAGCGTTGCTTTCCTTCAGGTAGCGGATCGAGGCAGTCGCCCCGGCCGCAAGCGCCGGCGGCAAGGCTGTCGTGAAGATGAAGCCGGACGCAAAGGAGCGAACGAAATCGACCAGGACCGACGGTCCGGTGATATATCCGCCCATGACACCGAAAGCCTTGCCCAAGGTGCCTTCAATCACCGTCAGACGGTCCATCAAGCCTTCGCGCTCTGCGACGCCGCCACCCCGCGGGCCATACATGCCAACCGCATGAACCTCGTCGAGATAGGTGATCGCCCCGAACGCGTCTGCGACATCGCAGATCTCTTCAATGGGAGCGATATCGCCATCCATCGAATAAACACTCTCAAACGCGACCAGCTTCGGTGCTTCCGGATCGTCCGCCGCCATCAATTCCCGAAGATGCTGCGGATCGTTGTGGCGGAACAGCCGCTTTTGACAACGCGAGTGACGAATGCCTTCAATCATCGAAGCATGATTAAGTGCGTCCGAGTAAACGATGATCCCGGGAATTTTCGCCAAAAGCGTTCCGAGCGCTGCCCAGTTCGAGACATAGCCCGATGTGAAGATCAACGCGGCTTCCTTGGCATGCAGATCGGCAAGCTCACGTTCCAGCAGCACGTGATAGTGGTTTGTGCCGGAGATGTTGCGTGTCCCGCCTGCACCGGCACCGCACTTTTCGATAATCTCCGTCATGCGCCTTGTTACGACCGGGTTCTGACCCATGCCGAGATAGTCGTTTGAACACCAGACCGTGACGTCTCGCGTTTTGCCATCTTCGTCATAGAAAGTCGCTTTCGGGAAATCCGAACAGTGCCGCTCCAATTCGGCGAAGACCCGATAATTACCGGCGGTGTGCAGGTCGGAGAGAGCTGTCTCCATGTGCTCGAAAATATTCATCGGTCTCTCCTCTTCCCTCATATTCTTTCAATTTCATGGAGCGTCGGTCTGGCGCTTTGCGGTCACGCCGACCGACGTCAGGTTCGATTGTGTTGCGTTCTGGACGGCATCGGCCGGGACCGGTTTCGGGACCGCCCAGCGCCAAAGCGCCGTGTCTGAAACCGGCAGCACCAAAATCAGGTGCTCGAAGATTGCGAGCGCCATAAAGGTCGCGAGCAGGATGTGGCCAACGACGGAATAGTCGAGATTTGCCTGCGCAGCCCCCACAACCAGGGTCGCAAACAGCCCGGTCGCGATTGCAAGTAGGACTGGAAACAGCGGCGTCGTCCGGCCCGTGTTGAAATAGGTCCGCAGGTGCAGGATCGCCGGCGGCATCAGGCCGCTGACGGCATGCCGGGCTCCCAGAAATATTAGGATCTTGGAGGATATACGCATGCCCCATAACAGCCCGAAAGTCGCAAGCCCGAACAGGTTGTCGCCACCTGAGAGTGTTAGCCAGAGGAAAACGGCGGTCACGAGGATCGCGATTTCGTGGTCGCAAACCGCCTTCCAGGCCGCCTTGAAGCGGGCAAATCCGGACAAGCCGGGCGGGCATTCCTCCTTCCGGCGGCCGGTCACCATGCCGGTCAGGAAGGTGGTCTCATGCCAGGCCCAGACCAGGAGCGCCCCGAAAAAACCGGCATAGGACCCGAGCGGCGTCAGGTTCCGGCTGCCGTAAAGCAACAGCAGGAAACCGGCGACGCCGAACACTGTCACAAGCGGCAACAGCTGCCAGGGCTCAAGCCTTCTTTTTGTCGACCAGTGAACCATCGCCAGGACGAGCCCGGTCGACAGCCACCAGACGCCGATGGCTACCAGTATTGCCGTGACCGGGTTTGCAAGGCTCATTAGGGTCTCCTTACCAGACCGGCTGAAGCCGGGAGGTTTCTGGCAGGTCGTTCTTTTTCGACGGCACCATGTACATGCGCAGGAAGTTCACGCCGGCGGCCGCGCCCCACCAGGCTTTTCCAAACGCGCCGGTCACGCCGCCCCTTTCGGAGGCCGCCTGCATTTTGCGGTTGATACGTTCCATGCGGCGGAACCCCTCCACCAGCACCGGATTGTCCAGATCCAGCACAAGCGGGAAACACTGACGGGAGATTTCGGACGTCAGGCGGAACACCTTCATGTCGTAGTCGTCAATGTCGACCCCGAGCGCGTTGTGAAAGGCCGGGCGCATGTGATCGCGCACATACATTGTCGCGAACACCGCAAGCAGGAAGAACTTGATCCAGAGTTTGTTCCGCCCCTCAAGCAGCCGCCTGTCCGACCGGATGATCAGCGAAAACGCTTCGCCGTGGGAGAACTCGTCGTTGCACCACTGCTTGAACCACTTGAAGATCGGATGAAAGCGCTGATCTGGGTGCTTTTCCAGATGCCGGTAGATCGTGATGTAGCGCGCATAGCCGATCTTTTCGGAAAGATAAGTGGCGTAGTAGATGAACTTCGGCTTGAAGTAGGTGTATTTCTTCGCCTTGGCGAGGAAGCCCATGTTCACGCCGATGCCGAAGTCTTTCAGAGCATCGTTGATAAAGCCCGCGTGGCGGGACTCGTCCCGGCTCATATAGCCGAAGAGCTCACAGATCTCCTTGTTCTTTCCGCGCCGCTTCATCTCCTTGTAAAGCACGCAGCCTGAAAACTCCGATGTCAGGGACGACACGAGAAAGTCGATGAGTTCTTCGCGAAGGTCGTCGGGAAGTGCATCGATGTCGATATCCTCCCACTCCTCGTTGCGCTTGAAGTGGCCCCTGTTCGGGTCACTGCGCATTTGCGAGATCAGCGCGTCCCATTCCTCGCGCACCGGCTCGACATCGATCTTGTCCATCTCGTCGAAATCGGTCGTGTAGAAGCGCGGTGTCAGCATGGTGGACACCATGGCGCTGCGTGTCGTGTCGTTCTGGGCAGCCATGCGCTTTTCAAGCGTCGGCTCGTTGGCAGCCAGCTCCTTCGGCGATACGGTCTTGTTCATGACAATGCCCTCTCTGTGAAGCTGAATTCGCACAATTCCATAAATTCGAAATCGCCCGTTGCACGGGTCCAGGCACGTTCGAGCGCGCTGGCGCGCTGGATCGTTGCCTTGCGGCGGAAACTCTCACTTTCGCCATAGGGGATGGAAATCGGAGCGCCATGCACAAAGACCTCATCTCCAGGATAAACAACAACTCCATTGTCGAAGCGCACATGGGCGCCGAGCTGATCAAACGTGTTGTTGATCTCCACGGTACAATCGACGTGTTCTTTCCACCGTAAGAGTGCAAAAATCGGATTCATTGCCTTGCTCCTCCCTCTTGACCAAGCAGCAATTCGAAAGCCGCGGCGTTGTCTTTGCCGAAAGCTTCCAGGTAAATGCGTTCTCCGGTTGCCGTATCCGACAGGCTGACGGTCCCCGCCTCCCATTTTATGATCCGGTACGGTGCGGTCTCCGAGACCTTTGCAACCATGCGCATACGCTCGAACGCACGCAGCGAGCCGCGTACGAACCCCCCTTTGTCTTTTTCAAATGCAACGATTTGGGTGCCGTTGCGGGCATCCTTGACGATCACCATGTCGTCGGCCGTGCGCGTGATCGTGACGTCACGGATCGCGACAGGAGAACCGGCCCGATGCTTGATGACACCGATCCCCGTTGCCTGACCGAACACCACAGCGCCCGCCGCAAAGACCAGCAGCACAATGGCGCCTATCAGCACTCCTTTCGGGAACGTGTTGGTCCGTTTGCCTTTACGTTCTCCGAAATAACCAAGGTGGGATACCGAACCCATCCCCTCCTCCTATTCCGCTGCTTCGACTGCCGCCGGCGCCCCTTTTTCCCCCCTGGGCTCGACGCGGGTCACGCGGGCGTGGCCCGAGTTCACCGACGTGTGCTGGCTGATTGCGAGCGCCAGAACATCCGAGGCTTCTTTTGCATCCGGCAGACAGACTAAGCTTGGTTCAACATTGGCAAATCGCCAGCCCCGGACGTGAGGCCACTGGATTAGCCACGAGAGGCGGTGTCCCGGCATCAACCGGATCGCCAAATTGCCCGCACCGGCACCCAGATCTGCCAGGGCCAACGCGCTAATTTGCTTGAACGGCAAATTGAGTGTCATGGAAAAGGCGACACCAAACCTCAGCACCACACGCTTTGATGTGATCGTGTAAAGGGTTGTCTTGTGGACCGCCCAGGCAAATAATTCCAGCATGCCGATCACAATCGCTGCGAGGGCCGTCAGGACGGCAACGGAGAAGACGATCCCCGCAACGGGCCTGCCGTCATAAAGCCCGCCAACAACGGCCCAGGCCGCAAGAAGCAGAAAATAGCCCGCAATCCAGCGGTTCTTGAGGACATGCCGTGCCACGAGACGCGCAGATGGGCGGCCTTGCCAAAGCATCTTCTCACCGTCCGGGAGATGACCCGGCAAACCCGGCACAGGCTCGATCTCGTGTTCCCGGGTGACGAACTGTTTCACAGCAAGGCCTCCCGACGGTTACGCAGCGCATAGAGCAGACCAGCGCCGAAATAGGCAGCGATCTTGTCTTCCTCAAGCAGCGTCACCGTTTCGTCCTTGGCTCGCGCCGGAACGTCGACGAACTGCCCGGAGGTAATCGCATGGACATAAAGGTGAGGTGCCCTGCCCCTTGCATTGCCTCCCTTGATGACAACGAAGTTGTTCGGCAAAAGCGTGCTGGCCGACCCGCCTTCAACCTCGACTTCGTAGTAGCGGATCAGATGTTCCGCGCGGTCGACCCAGACATCCTTGACCGTACCCGCAGCTTTGCCGTCGCAGCCGATGACCGTCAGACCGATCGGGTTCGTCTCACCCTCGGCGATGTCAAAACCCTCCGCCATGCGCATGGGAACGATGCGTGCATCACCATGGGCAGTCAGGTCAGGTGAATCGGACCGCTCGGCCCAGGAACCGGGGCCGACACCTGCAAGCAGGGGATTGCCTTCCGGTTCAAGCGGATAACCCGGGCCCTTGGCGGTCCGCTTGGCATTGAGCGGCCGTTCGTCCCGCTGGAGGTCCGGAACCTGCTTGGTGCCTTTTCCATGCGGCAAGACAAATGTCTTTTTGCTTGGAACAAACAGCCAGGGATCCTTGCTGTACTTGCCGGTGACATCGTCCTCCAGGGGATACCCTTCACGCCGGTCTTCCTGGCGGATGTACCAGATCAGGCCTGCAAAAAAGATCCAGAATGCGTAGAGCACGACTTGTGCGACATCCAAGCTGCCGCCGAGAGAACCGGTCATGGTCATTTCTCCTTCCAGTTGGCAACCGAACGGGCTCAGCCCGGCATTTCGGCCAATCCAAATCTCACGTCACTTTCCTGGCTTTGGCTGTAGCGATGCCCGGTCAGGGGACCGAGAACCGCAAGGCAAAGGAAAAGAAGTCCAATTTCAATGTGATAGACAACGAGGTATCCTGTGGCGGCTGTGTCCATGGCCGGACCAAGAACGCCGTCGAATGCCAGCGCGTTCACGGCATTCTTGATGACGCCACCGAGCAGCAGGCTGACACCGATCGCCGTTGCCTGAACGGCACCCCAGGCCCCGACCAGAATGCCGCTGTCCGCCTTTTTCGAGATTCCCATTGCCGCCAGCATCGTGCACACGGCAAACAGCCCGCCGCCGAGCCCGACACCCATCGCACCAATGAAAAACAGGCTGTGCACGCCAAGCGGCGAAGCCAGAATGATTGCCGAAAACGCGGCAATACCTATCAGCAGGCCGCGCGCTGCCACGCGGTACATGTGCGCACCGTGGTTCAGGCTATGGGCAGCCCAGGCGAAGCCGGCCATCGTTCCGGCGGCCCAAAGTCCCGTCAGCAGGGTCGTCTGCGAAACGCTCAGACCGAGGATCTCGCCACCATAGGGTTCAAGCAGAATGTCCTGCATGGAAAAGGCGGCGGACCCGATGGCCACGGCCAAAAGCAAGCGCATGGTGCCAGGGTGCTTGCGGTAGTCGGAGAGCGCCTCGAAGAAACTGATCAGTTTCCTGTCTACTGCGGTGCGCGTCGGATCCCGCGCTTCCTGTTTCCAGATCGCGATGACATTGATGACGATGGTAAAAAGCGCCGTTCCCTGAATGACTTGAATGAGCTGCTTGTGGGTGAAGTCAACGAGGAAGATGCTGTAGAAGCCGGACGCGGCGATCATACCGACCAGCAGCATCACGTAAAGCAGCGCCACGACGCGGGGCCGTTTCTTGGGTGGCACGATATCGGTCGCGAGCGCCAGACCCGCCGTCTGCGCCATATGAAGCCCAAAGCCCGTAAACAAGAACGCTAGCGCCGCACCGGCCGGGCCAGCCCAGGCAGGACCATGGGTCTGAGTGTGCAAGAGCAGGAGCACAAACGGCATGAAGGCCAGGCCACCGAACTGCAGGAGGCTGCCGAACCAGATATAGGGAACCCGCCGCCAGCCGAGCACGGACTTGTAGGTGTCCGACCGGTAGCCGATGAAAAGGCGTAGCGGGGCCGCAAGCACCGGTATTGCGACAACGGCAGAAACAAGCGCAACCGAAACGCCAAGTTCGACGATCAACACTCTGTTCAAGGTCCCGGTCAAAAGCACCAGAACACAGCCCGCAGACACCTGGAACAATGCCAGGCGCAGCAAGCGGGACAGCGGCACATCGTCAGACGCGGCATCCGCAAACGGCATGAAACGCGTTCCGGCTTTCTGCCAGAGCGCGATCATCTTCCGGTTTGCGGCATTCAGCATCATGACCGGATCACCTCCATTGCCTGGGAGGTGTAAAACCCGACGGAGATCCTGTGCGTGCGTCCGCTCTGCCAACCGCTCATATGCGGTTGCTGGACGAGCTGTTGCACGAGACGCTCCGGATTGGCCGGATAGATTGCAGGAGCCCGATCCGCACGGGGAAACGCCTTGCCGATCATCAGCATCGCCCGCAACAGATGAGAGCTCGGAGCCAGCGTGAACAGCAACGCCCTGCTTGTCCGACTGGCCATTTGCTCCAGAACCTTCTTGGCATCTTCCGGCGCGTAGTGGATCAATACATCCATCGCCAGAATCGCATCGAAACGTCCAAGATGGGGATCCAGCATATCGCCGCTTCTGAAGTCTACGGACCCTTCTCCGCCCCCTCCGGTTTGGATGACATGCTCCGTCGCTCGCTGTCGGGCGAAGGAAATCATCTGGGCGGAAAGATCAATACCGACGACTTCGGCACCGCGGGCCATCAGCTCAAGCGACAAGACACCTGACCCGCAGCCTGCGTCCAGGATGCGCCATCCGCGAAGATCTTGCGGCAGCCAGCCGGCGAGCGTGTTGCGCATGTCCTCGCGGCCCTGCCGGACAGTCGCCCGAATGCCGCTGACCGGCTGGTCACCCGTCAGTTTTTTCCAGGCGTCAAGCGCCGTGCGATCGAAATAGTGTTCGATCTCACCAATCCGCTGCAGGTAGCTGGCGCGTGTCATGGTCGTGTCGGTCCTCTCATTCGAAGCCGAGAAATTCAAAGATTTCCCGGTCCTTCATGGGTTCCGCGTTCAAGGCATCGGTCCCCGCCCAAAGCTGTTCGGCGAGCTGGAGATATTCGTTCTGGATGGCGGCGATTTCCGGCGTGTCGCCCATTTCGAAAAGCGTGCTCTTCTTTAAGCGGCTCAGCCGGACGTGATCGGAGTCGGGTACATGCGCCAGGCGCTTGAGGCCTACGGAATCGTTGTAACGGTCGATCTGATCGGTTTCGCGCGAGCGATTGGCGATGACGCCGCCGAGCCGCACTTCGTAGTTCTTGGCCTTCGCCTTGATCGCCGCGACGATCCGGTTCATGGCGAAGATGGAGTCAAAATCGTTGGCCGCGACGACAACCGCACGCTCCGCATGCTGCAACGGCGAGGCAAAGCCACCGCAGACAACATCGCCGAGCACGTCGAAGATCACCACGTCGGTATCGTCCAGAAGATGGTGCTCCTTCAGGAGCTTGACGGTTTGCCCGACGACGTATCCGCCGCAGCCTGTGCCGGCTGGCGGACCACCCGCCTCAATGCACTGAACGCCGTTAAAGCCTTCCACCATGTAGTCCTCGGGGCGCAGCTCCTCGGTGTGAAAGTCGACCTGCTCAAGGATATCGATCACGGTCGGGATCAGGCTTTTCGTCAGCGTGAAGGTGCTGTCGTGTTTCGGATCGCATCCGATTTGGAGCACCCGCTTGCCGATCTTGGAAAAGGCGACGGACAAATTGGAGGACGTCGTCGATTTGCCGATCCCGCCCTTGCCGTAAATCGCAAAGACCTTGGCGCCATCGATTTCCATCGTCGGATCGAGATGCACCTGGACGCTGCCCTCGCCATCCGCGCGTTCGCGCAGTTTTGCAGCTTGGCGCGCCTCGATCTCGGCCGTCTTCGGATGGGTGTAGATATTCATTCGGCAGCCTCCGTCACCAGGCCTTCCAGCCGGTCTTCCAGTTCCTCACCGGCCCGTTGCAGGGCCGCAAGCGTTTCGGCATCCGGTTGCCAGTAATTGCGCTCATGCGCTTCCATCAGCCGAGAGGCGACACGTGCCGCCGAAGCCGGGTTGAGGTCCGCCAGGCGGCGGCGCATGTCTTCATCCAAAACGTAGGTCTCGGTGATCTTCTGATAGATCCAGGGGTCGACGCCGCCGGTCGTCGCTGACCAGCCGAGGGTGTTGGTCACATTGGCCTCAATATGCCGCACGCCCTCATAGCCGTGCTGCAACATGCCCTCGAACCATTTCGGATTGAGCGTGCGGGTCCGCGTTTCCAGTGCCACCTGCTCGCCCAGCGTCCTGACCTTGGCATCGCCTTGTGTCTGGTCCGAGATATAAACCGGCAGAGTTCCGCCACCCTTCGCCTTGGAAACGGCCTTGGAAAGACCACCCAGCGTATCGAAATACTGCTCGATCGTGGTGACCCCGATTTCGACGGACTCCAGGTTCTGATACGCCATATCGACGTCGCCGAGGATGGCGTCGAGCAGTTCCGCCTGCCGGCTGGTCTTCCCCTTGCGGTTGATCGCAAAACTCTTCCGGCTGGTGTAGGTCTCTGCGATCTCCTCGTCGTCTGTCCAGGCGGACGAGCCGATCAGCATGTTGACATTCGACCCGTAGGCGCCGTCCGCATTGGAAAAGACACGGTACGCTGCCGCTTCCAGATCGCAGCCGTTGGCCTCGCAATAGGCAAGCGCATGCTTTCGGATGAAGTTCTGGTCTGAAGGCTCGTCTGCGATCGCCGCCAGATAGCTGGCCTCGGCCAGCATACTCGCCTGGATCGGAAGCAGATCGCGGAAAATACCCGAAAGTGTCATCACCGCATCGATGCGCGGGCGGTTGAGCTCTTCCAGCGGGATCAGCTCCGCACCGCAAACCCTGTTGTAGGTATCCAGTCTCGGCCGCGCGCCCATCAGCGCCATTGCCTGGGCCAGCGGAGCGCCGCCGGTCTTCAGGTTGTCAGTTCCCCACAGAACAATAGCAACAGTTTCAGGTAGTTTGCCGTCATTCTTAAAGTGTCGATCCAACACACGAGCAGCCTGTCTGGCGCCATCTTCCAGTGCAAACTTGCTAGGAATGCCAAAGGGATCGAACCCGTGCAGGTTCCGCCCGGTCGGCAGCAGATCTGGTGTTCTTAAGAGGTCTCCGGACGGTGCCGGCGGCACAAAGCTGGCGTCAAGCGCACGCACCAGACCGTCGAGCTCCTCATTGGACTTGAGGTTGTCGTTGATGGCCTTGAGATGGCGGACGGTCTCTTGCGCAGCATCACCCAGCCCGGAAACCGTTTCTTGCAATGCTCCGTCGTCATCGGCAACGATCAACCGGCAGATCTCGGACGCATCTCCGATGCGCTCGTTCTCGGGCATGGCCGCGGCGATATGCGTCAAGGTTTCCGCGCGTTCGCTTTGTTCCATGCCACGGCCGGCCACATGCAGCCCATGCGGGATGAGCGCATATTCCGTTTCCGTGATTGCATTCACCAGGTGCTGAACGAAGTCCTCCGTGGAGAGCCCATCTGCATCGCTGCCAAGATCCAGTTCCTCTGCCTGGATCCGGATCACGTCGAGCAGCCGCTCACGCTCGGCCTGGGCTTCCGGCGCCGCCGTGCGGTACTGATCCAGGCTCGCCTTGAGGCTGTGCAGGCCCTTGTAAAGACCGGCCTCTGTGATCGACGGCGTCAGGTAGGAAATCAAAGTCGCTGCCGAACGGCGCTTGGCGATCGAGCCTTCAGAAGGATTGTTCGATGCGTAGAAATAAAAGTTCGGCAGGCTTCCCAGCAGGCGGTCAGGCCAGCAGCTACCGGACAGTCCCGTGTGTTTTCCGGGCATGAATTCCAGCGCGCCGTGCGTGCCGAAATGAAGAACCGCGTCGGCGCCGAACGTTTCCCGCAGATAGGTGTAGTAGGCGGCAAAGGCATGGTTTGGTGCAAATCCGCCTTCAAACAGGAGGCGCATCGGATCGCCTTCATAGCCGAAGGGTGGCTGCAAGGCGATGAGCAGATTACCGAACTGGCGGCCAAGAATATGTATGCCCCGGCCGTTGCTCAGAATGCGGCCTGGCGCCGGTCCCCACTGGGCTTCGATCTCAGAAAGGAATGTCTCCTGGCGGACGTGATCGTCTGCGCTGACGGTGTCATGCACATTTGCCTCTGTCCCGAAGCGATCCGCATTGCCGGACAACAGCAGGTCCTTGAGCGTTTCGGCGTCTGCCGGCACCTCGACATCGTAGCCTTCTGCCTTCAGCCGTTTCATGGTCTCAAGAAGGCTTTCGAACACTGCAAGGAACGCCGCCGTTCCGATGTTTCCGCCATTCGGCGGATAGTTGAACAGTGTCGCGGCAATCTTGCGCTCGGCGCGTGGTGTCTGGCGCAATCGGGTCATTGCAACGAGCCGGTCTGCAAGAAGACCGACCCGCTCGTCGTCCGGACGCATGCAAGCACGCCCTGAAGGACAATCGCCCAACTGACGCGCGCAAATGCAGCTCTGCTTGCTTTTGGCTGACGCGCTGCGTCCGCCGATGACCATCGACCCGACAGCGCCGTCAAGCTCGGGAATAGCGACCATCAGCGTGGTTTCGATCGGCGTCAGGCCTTGCGTCGAGGCCTGCCAGCCGTCCCGCGTCTGGAATTCGGTAACACAGGCGGAAAGGTAGGGAACATTCAGCTTTTGAAGTGTTTCCGCCGCTGCAGCCGCATCGCTATAGGCCGGCCCGCCAACAAGCGAGAAGCCGGTCAGCGAACAGAGCACGTCGACGGTCGAATTCCCATTGCCGTCGGTCATGTATTGCTCGATCGCCGCACGCATATCGAGACCTGAGCAGAATACCGGAACGACATTGAAGCCACGGGCCTCCAGCGCGGCAATCACACCGTCATAGTGGCCAGTGTCACCGGAGAGGATATACGTCCGCAACAACAATAGCCCGATCGTGCCGTTGGTTTTCTCGACCTTCGCCAGATCCTTCGGCTGCGTGATCACCCTCGGTGTCGACCTTGGGTGATAAAGACCCATGTCCGGATACTCTTCGGGCGGCTTTGCCGAAACGGCAGAACGCAAAGCTTTACGCTCACCCGAAGCGTATTTGCTAACGAGCAGCCGGACCATGTTCGCGATGTTTTCGTCCGACGCCGCAATCCTGTATTGCAACGTCAGGAAATAGTTGCGGACATCCTGCGCGGTTCCCGGCACATATTTCAAAAGCTTCGGCAAGCGCCGCAGCATGGCGAGCTGGCGCTCTCCAGCCGTTCGTCCGCTTTCCTTGCCGCCGCGGGAACTGCTGCCGCGCAATTTTTTCAAAAGCGCAAGTGGACCTTTTTGCTCACCGCTCATGCGGAACCGGCCCATGGCCGTGTATTTCATGATCGTGCCCGCCGACATGCAGCAAACCATGGCGTCGCAGGAAAGGTGGCGCTCTTCAAGCACGTCAGCGATTGCCTTGACGTGCTCCTCTACGAAAATCATCGAGACAATGATGATATCGCCCGTCCGAATGGCCTCGCGGCAGGTTGCCAGGCTGTCAGGATCGTCTGCCCAGTCGGTCGCAGCGTGGACCGTGAACGACAGACCCGGAATGTCTTTCTTCAAACGTGTACGCGCATCATCGACGGCTGCTGCGACGTGATTGTCCAGCGTGACGAAGACCACCCGAATGGAGCGGCCGCTATCGGGCGAAATGGGCTTTCGCATCGTACAACGTCTCCACGGTGATCGGGTGAATGCCGTTATCTGCGGCAAATGTTTCGGTATTGCGCCGTGCCTTTCCGCGCACGAAGAACGGTACTTTCTTCAATTCGCGCTCAGCCTCGTCCGTCCAGAGCGAGGGCGCTTCGGACAGGCTGATGGCCGTATCCTGAGCGGTGCTCGCATCAGGAACCACCGCTTTGACCGGAGTGTCGGCCTGCGCCGGACTGTGTGCATGCAGGTGGGATGCGGCAGCGTCGTCGTTGAACTCAAAATCGTCGCGGAACATCGACAGGAGATGTTCTTCAAGACCCATCATCAGCGGGTGGACCCAGCTGTCGAAAATGACGTTCGCGCCTTCAAAGCCCATTTGCGGCGAGTAACGTGCCGGGAAGTCCTGAACATGCACCGGGGCGGAAATCACGGCGCAAGGAACACGCAGTCGTTTCGCGATATGCCGTTCCATCTGGGTGCCGAGAACGAGCTCGGGACGAGCTTCGAGGATCGCCTCTTCTACCTGAAGATGATCGTCCGTGATCAGAGGCTCGACGTTATATGCCTGGGCGGCGGCCCTCACGTCGCGGGCGAATTCCCGCATATAGGTGCCAAGTCCGCAGACCTTGAAGCCAAGCTCGCGACTGGCGATCCGGGCAGCTGCAATGGCGTGGGTGGCATCGCCGAAGATGAAGACGCGCTTTCCGGTCAGGTAATTGCTGTCGATCGACTTCGAGTACCAGCTCAAACGGTCTGTCTCGACCCCTGTGAGAGGCGTCTCCTCAAGACCCGCAAGCGCACGCGCTTCGCCAATGAAACGCTGTGTTGCCTCCACTCCGATCGGGACAGTCGAGACGAACGGCATATTGTGGGCCTTTTGAAGCCAGCGCGCTGCCGTCTCTGCGATTTCCGGATAAAGAACGATGTTGAAGGCCGCCTCCGGCAAGCGGGCAAGATCCGCGGGCCGGGCCCCAAGCGGAGCAACGATCCGCACGTCGAGACCGTTTTCGCGCAGCAAACCAGAAATCTCGCGAATGTCGTCCCTGTTCCGGAAGCCCAGCGACGTTGGACCCAGGATATTGCAGCTGTTGGGCTGGATGGTTTCAGACCGTTGCCGGTTGCCGGCAAAAGCACGCACCAGACGATAGAAGGTCTCGGACGCGCCCCAGTTTTCTTTCTTCTGGTATGAGGGCAGTTCAAGCGGCACGACCGGAATATCAAGCTCAAGCGTTTTGGCGAGCCCGCCAGGATCGTCCTGCAGCAATTCAGCTGTACAGGAGGCTCCAACCAACAGGGCCTCGGGCTGGAAACGCTCCACGGCATCGTGACAGGCCGACTTGAAGACATCCGCCGTCGAGGCACCGAGGTCGCGCGCCTGAAAGGTTGTGTAGGTTACCGGAGGCCGGGAGGGCCGCCGCTCGATCATCGTGAAGAGAAGATCGGCATAGGTATCGCCCTGGGGCGCGTGCAGGACGTAATGCAGACCCTCCATGGAGGCTGCAATGCGCATCGCACCGACATGCGGCGGGCCTTCATAGGTCCACATGCTCAGCTGCACGACGCGCCCTCCTCTGTCGCGGGTTTGCCGCTCAGGGCGTTCCTGCGCACCAGGGGACGCGCAAAAAGTTCGGCCAGATCGCCGGCCTGCTCATATCCCTGGATCGGCGTGAAGGCGAACTCGATCGACCACTTCGTCAGCCGGCCCTCCGCCTCGAACGGGTTTGCGAGCCCCATGCCGCAGACGATCAGATCCGGGTCCGCCGCGCGGCAACGGTCTATTTGACGATCGACGTCCTGCCCTTCCGACAACGCAACGCCTGGCGGCAGCAGAGCAAGTTCTCCAGCGACGTGTTCGCGATGCAGGTAAGGACTGCCGACTTCGACAATCTGCGCACCGATTTCGCGGGCAAGGAAGCGGGCGAGAGACGGTTCCAACTGGCTGTCGGGAAACAGAAAAACCCGCTTTCCGCTAAGAAGGTGCCGGTAATGCGACAATGCTGCCCATGCGCGCTTGCGGGCCGGCGCAGTCACGGTTTCAAAGCGCTCCTCGGAAACCTCGAACGCATCGGCGATTGCCTTCAGCCACGCTGTCGTTCCCTCTTCTCCGAGCGGAAAAATTGCATTGATTCTGGACGCTCCACGCGACTCCAACGCCTGCGCTGCCGCACCAAGATAAGGTTGGGCCAGCACAAACCGTGTCGAGCGGTCAATCTTTGGCATTGCCGCACTGGTTCGGCCCGGCAGAAAGTGAACCCCATCAATGCCGAGATCTTTGAACAGGCGCTGGAACTGGTCTTCAACGACGTCAGGCAGACACCCGGCAACGACGAGCTTTGCGCTATCCTGGCTTTTCCCGGCATCCGGTTCATCACGAACCAGGGCAGCTAGAAAATTCTCTTCACCCTGCGTGAATGTGGTCTCGATTCCGCTTCCGGAATAGCAGATCACCCGGTGTTTCGGTGCATAGTGACGATTGAGGCGTTCTGCAGCTTTGCCAAGGTCGAACTTGATCACTTCCGACGGACAGGACCCGACGAGGACAAGCATCTTGATGTCAGGCCGGCGTGCCAACAGTTTCTCGACAACGCCGTCAAGCTCGTCATGCATGTCGGCCATACCGGCCAGATCCCGTTCTTCCATGATTGCGGTGGCGAAGCGCGGTTCAGAAAAGATCATGACGCCGGCAGCCGATTGCATCAGGTGGGCGCAAGTTCTGGATCCGACGATCAGGAAGAACGCATCTTGCACTTTGCGATGCAGCCAGATGATCGAGGTCAGGCCGCAGAAAACTTCGTGCTGGCCGCGCTCGCGGATCGTTGCACTCCGTTCACATCCGGGCCGGAAAGTCTGGTTCATTGGACCGACCCCGCGACTTGAAGACGTCCTGTTGCCGAGGCGTTTGCACTCACATCTGCACTTTCGCGGGACGTTTGGTCCAACCTGGCCAGTCGCAACTTCCACACAAACTGGCCAGCATTGACGACGTAGGTCGCATAGGCGGCGAGCGCGAGCCACATCAGCGCTGTCGGGGCTAGGCTGTTGGTGAAGAGGGCTACGAGATAGGCGGTGTGCAGCGCGAGCACGAGGATGGAAAACACATCTTCCCAGAAGAAAGGAAGTGCGAACAGATAACAGCCGAAGACATGCTTTTCCCAGATCGAGCCGGCTATCATGATCGCATAAAGCGTCAGCGTTTTGAGAACGACCGAGACTTCTGCGGGAACCTGGGCATTGCCCGTGGTCAGGAAGTACAGGATCAAACCGAGACTGATCAGGAAAACGAAAAACTGGATCGGGGCCAGAATGCCTTGCACCAGTGTCCAAACGCTCGCGTCACGCCGTTTCCGCTCCTGCTCGGTGTACAGCACGAATACCTTGGCCGTCTTCCCTGGTTCGCCTAACGACATTTGCTCCTCCCCCCGAACCCAGACATCAAGGTCCGGCAGATAAGGAAGCGTAACGCTTAGGGCGTAAAAGTGTCAACTAAACATGACGTATATTTTTATTTACACTCACTCACAACAGAGTCATGCTAGGAAGGCTCGCAGGTGCTGCAAGCGACAAGGATCGCACTCCGGCGCGTTCCCCAACCGAGATGGTCAGGGAGGCCTGAAGCAAAGTGAGGATGATCGGCACCATTGGTTCGGACCCCGAGGACAAGCGCGAACAGTCTAATACTGGCGCCAGCGACGAAGCTTTTGTCACGCGCGACATACAAGTGCTAAGACGAGACCGTTTGTATCGAAGTGAGAAAGATACGCTTCGTCACCTTATTGAAGGGCCAGTGGCGGCAATGACAGCTGAACAACTGTCCATCGATTTGGACACAGGTCTCGAAAACCATCCTCAATATGAGCCGGCGATCGCCGGACTTCACCGCCTTGTCGTGCAATCCGGCACCCGGCTCGATCAACTGCTTTCCTGTCTTGAAAATGCGTTACCGGCGAATTCTCCCTCCCCGGTCAAAGTCCTTGTCGTGGAGGCACTCGCACGCCGCCTTGGCCGGGAATGGTCCGAGGACACATCAAGTTTCGTCGATGTCACCATCGCGTCCGCCAGACTTCAGGACCTTGCGCAAGCGCTCTCTATCGAAGCCGCTGACCGCAGCAGTGTTTATCCCGGCCCGTTCGCGGCAATCTTGCTGCCGAAAGACGAACAGCACAGTCTTATGGCCTACTTAACCGGAGCTTTCTTTCAAGCGTTCGGATGGCAGCACCAGGTTCTTTCGCATGACCAGGCAACACGGTCTGAATTTGCAGCCGTCGTCGGCAGAGCCGACGCTGTCTGCATAGGCTGGAGCAACACGCGCCTCAGACCGGAAGTCGGGCAATTGATTGACGGCATAAGGTTGAGCTCGGCAGGATCTACTCAACCCTTGATAGCGGGCGGTATCGCTGCTCTCGATTCCATTGATTACCTTGTGGAAATGGGGATTGACTGCGTTTGCGATACTGCGTATTCAGCAGTTAAAATTGCTGACAATTTCAACAATTTGGAAAAAATGAATTTTGGCACGCCACCGGTTCGCAGCGGACAGAACGAAAAAACAAAGAGGATTGATCGGCGAATCCGATGACCCCACGCGCCCCTAACAGCGGACAGCAAGGTATTGAGGTCGCGGGTGAATTGCAGAAAACACTCGAGGCCGAAGGGCTGGTTTCGCTGATTGGGCTCGGAACCGATATTGTTTTCCTTGTCGACAAGAACGGGAAAATCACCCACTCACATTACGAAAACCCCGATTTCGACGCCTACGGCCTTGATGGTTTTGTCGGCAAGGCGCTCCGGGATTGCGTCACGATCGAGTCTGTTTCCAAGATCGACGCGATGCTCAAGCCAAAGCAGAAGCGGCCCGCTCGCGGTTACCAGGTCAACCACAGCGCGTCCGGAAAACAGGATCTGCCGGTTGCCTATTCGGCCTTTTCAAAAAAAGGGCTGCCATTCACCATCGTTGTCGGCCGCGAGATGCAGCAGCAAATGCAGGATCAGCAGCGGCTGGTCGAAGCGCAGATCGCGATGGAGGCCGATTACCGTGATTTACGTCAGGCCGAAGCAAGGTACAGGACTGCCTTCAAGCTCGCGGAAACCGCCGACATCATGCTTGACGGCGAAAAGAGAACCGTCCTTGAGGCCAATTCTGCCGCAATCGCACTTTTGGCCGGCAGCTCCGGCAACCTGATCAACAAACCGGTCCGCGACCTGTTCAACAAGAAGGACCGTGACCGGCTTGGCGATGCCATCGGCGAGGCAAGACACAGCGGCGAGCCTGTCCTTATTGAGGCGCTGAAAAGCGCAAAAGGGTCGACACTCCAGGCAAAGCTGCGCGCCTACCGGGAAAACGGTGCGGCCAACCTCATTTTGACGCTCTGGTCCGAGGATTATCCTGACTCACCGGAGCGCAGTGCCGGTGAGAGCACGCCCGGGACACCCGCGATCAATCTCGATGCGCTCCCTGAAGCGGCAATTCAGACCGATAGCGACGGCAACCTGATCTCCGCCAACGCTCTCTTTCTCGATCTCGTCCAGGCGCCGACGCTCAACCAGGTTCTGGGCAGGAACGCCAGCAACTGGATCGGCAAATCGGCTGTAGATCTGAACGTGCTCTATGCCCGCACCAGCGACGAGCGCACCGTGCGCGGGTATTCCTCCGTCCTGAACGACAATATTGGCGGTGTGCAACCGATCACAGTATCGGCCCACTTCGATCCGAAATCAGATGCCATTCAGCTCATCATCGTCCCGCAAGAGGCGAAGCCCGAGCGTGTCGGTCTGCGTGCACCCGCAACCCAGGAGCAGGCGGAAGGCTTTGCAAGCCTCGTAGGAAAAGTTCCGCTCAAGGAGTTGATCAGGGAATCCTTGGACGTCGTGGAGAAAATCTGCATCGAAGCGGCTCTTGACCAGACCAACAACAACAGGGCCAGCGCAGCGGAAATGCTCGGGCTCTCCCGGCAGAGCCTTTATATCAAGCTTCGCAGGCACGGCCTCGAAAACTACCGCCCTGGCTCATGATCACCGCAAGGCGCTGGCTCTCCTGACATTGTAAAGACACGATGACACAGAGTGAATAGTCATGGCCGAAAGTGTCAATTTTAATTGACACTTTCTGGTGTCAGGCATAGCATCTTTGCCATGGAATTGATCCGGCACAGACCGCAAGCCAGCTGGCCGTCACCCGGCGCTGTTGTTGCCCTGCTCAAGCCTATTACTTGGTTTCCACCAATGTGGGCCTATGCCTGCGGTGCGATTTCCGCCGGCGAAGGCTTTGGCAGCCGCTGGGTTTTCGTGCTTTGTGGCGTTGTCCTCGCCGGTCCGCTCCTTTGCGGTACAAGCCAGGCCGTCAATGACTGGTTCGATCGCCATGTCGACGCCATCAACGAACCGGACCGCGTCATTCCCTCAGGCCGCATGCCCGGCCAGTGGGGACTTTATGTAGCTCTGATCATGTCCGTCTTGTCGATGATCGTGGCCGCAATGCTCGGCTCTCTGATATTCGTGGCGGCTTTGGTCGGACTGTGCTTTGCCTGGGGCTACAGCGCGCCGCCGCTGCGGTTTAAACAAAACGGCTGGATCGGAAACGGCGTCGTCGGCTTCAGCTACGAGACCTTGCCCTGGCTGACAGCGGCAACCGTCATGACCGGCGTTTCGCCGAACAGCTCGATCTGGATCGTGGCCCTGCTCTACGGCATTGGCGCCCACGGCATCCTGACACTGAACGATTTCAAGGCGATTACGGGTGACAGGGAAATGGGCATCAACACCCTGCCCGTCCTCCACGGTGCCCGGCCGGCTGCGGCGATCGCCTGTGTCATCATGGCCGCAGCGCAGGCCGGTGTCTGCGCCCTGCTGATCTATCTCGACCTGCCGCTCTTCGCGCTTGCGATTGGCGTGCTGCTGGCGTTGCAGATCGGTTGCATGATCCGCTTCGTGCGGGATCCGGTCAGGTTCGCGGTCTGGTACTCGGCGATCGGGGTCGGCCTCTACGTTACCGGCATGATGATTGCCGCTTTTGGACTGCGGACGCTTTCGCAACCCGCTCTTTCAACGATGTGAGGGAGACTTCCCATGTTTCGCCGGGGCGCTGACCGTGAAGAGCTCAAACAGAGCGTCAAGGGCCTAAGCTGGCTTGCGATTGTTCGGCTTGGACTGGTCCAAGCATCGCTTGGCTCAATTGTCGTGTTGACGAATTCGACGCTCAACCGGGTCATGGTCGTCGAGTTGAGCCTTGCGGCAATCATACCCGGACTGTTGGTCGGCATTCACTATGCGGTCCAGCTCTCTCGCCCGGTATGGGGCCACCACTCGGATGTCGGGCGCTCAAGAACGACGTGGATCCTGGGTGGATTGGCCCTCCTGGCCGTCAGCGGGACGGCGGCTGCCGGAACGACATTCCTGTTTGAAGCAAGTTTCACTGTCGGGCTCCTGGCAGCAATTGTTGCCTACACCCTGATTGGCATCGGCATCGGGGCAAGCGGCACCTGTCTTCTCGCCCTGATGGCGGCTAAAACCGCGCCAGAACGCCGCGCATCGGCAGCTACGATCACATGGATGCTGATGATTGCCGGGATCGTGGTGACCTCCATCGTCACCGGCATCAATCTGGATCCCTATACCCACGAGCGCCTTGTCGCCGTCACTGCGATCACGGGATTGGCGGTCCTGTGCCTTTCTGCACTCGCTGTTGCCGGAATAGAGAAACAGCCGACGATTGTCGGCGATCAGGACCGGAAACCGGCGGGCAGTTTTCGGGAAAGCATCAGGGAAGTCTGGAACGACCCCGAAGCGCGATTGCTCACGCTTTTCATTTTCATGTCCATGCTGGCCTATTCGACCCAGGATCTCGTTCTTGAGCCCTATGCGGGCCTCTTGTTCGGCATGACGCCGGGCGAAACCACGCAACTGTCAGGGACGCAGCACGGTGGCGTCTTTCTCGGCATGGCGGTCGTCGGCATAGCGGGCGGGCTGTTTTCGAAAAGAAAGCCTGGCCTCATCAAATTCTTCATCGTCTCGGGATGTCTCGGCTCAGCACTTGCGCTCGCCTTCCTGTCGATCTCAGCCTCCTTTGCACCGGCCTGGCCGCTGGTCGCAAACATTTTCGCGCTCGGTTTCATGAACGGCGCCTTTGCGGTTGCAGCCGTCGGAACAATGATGGTTCTGGCAGGGGCAGGCAAATCAACCAACGAGGGTGTGCGCATGGGCGTCTGGGGTGCGGCGCAGGCGGTTTCGTTCGGCTTGGGCGGCGTTGCCGGGACCGTCGTTCTGACGCTCGGCCGCTGGTTCACGGGCGACGACGGAACCGCATTCACCCTGGTGTTCGCGCTGGAAGCGGTTCTGTTTTTGATGTCGGCGCTGATCGCCCTTCGCATCGGTATTCAATCGGCGCCCCGTCCCGAATACAGGGCCGAAACCGCACCGTCGGCAGTCCCTGCTGAATAGACCGGAAGCCCTTTTGACCTGAACCAGAACAACGAGGTCAGTCATGGATACCACATTTGATGTTGCTGTCATCGGCGGCGGACCAAGCGGCGCAATCGCAGCGGAATCGCTGGCCAAGTCCGGCCATTCCGTATTGCTTGTGGATCCGGACAACCGGATCAAACCCTGTGGGGGAGCAATTCCCTCGCGGGCGCTCAAGGATTTTTCCATTTCCGAGGACATGCTCGTTTCAAGAGCGAACGCGGCCCGCGTCATTGCGCCATCCGGCAAGGCAGTGGAGATGCGGATTGGCGACATCGGCTTTGTCGGCATGGTGGACCGGGCCACTTTTGATCCTTACCTGCGCGCCCGCGCCGAAAAAGCCGGCGCTACACGGCTGACAGGCAAGCTGAGCCACATGGAGGAAACCGAAGACGGCGTCCTTCTGCTCTCTTTCGAACCCACCGGCAAAGAAGACGACCGCAAACCAGTTACCCGGTCGGCGCGGCTCGTAATTGGAGCAGACGGTGCAAACTCTGCCGTGCGCCGGTTCATGTTCCCCAAAAGCAAGAAACCGCCCTATGTTTTTGCCTATCACGAGATCATCGAAAGCCCGAAAGTCGCCACCTCCGGCGGCTTCCGTGCCGACCGGTGCGACGTCGTTTACGACGGCCGGATATCCCCCGACTTTTACGGCTGGGTATTCCCACATGGTGAGCACACGTCGGTCGGGTGCGGATCAGCCGTGAAAGGCCATAATCTCCGTTCCGCAACTGCAGAGCTTCGCAAGGCGACTTTCCTGGAAGGGCAGCCAATCATTCGCCGGGAAGGTGCACCGCTGCCGCTGAAACCCATGCAGCGGTGGGACAACGGCAAGAATGTCCTGTTGGTAGGCGACGCTGCCGGAACGGTAGCACCCTCTTCCGGCGAAGGGATCTACTACGCGATGTTGTGCGGGCAGCTGAGCGCGGACGCCGTTGCATCGTGTCTTGCCACTGGCAAGGCTTCGGAGCTCAGGCAGGCCCGCCGGCGCTTCATGAAAGACCACGGCCGGATTTTTCTCATTCTCGGCATCATGCAAAGCGTCTGGTATCGAAGCGATCGCTTCCGGGAGCGCTTCGTTACAATGTGCGCGGATCCTGACGTTCAGCGTCTGACGTGGGAATCCTACCTGAACAAGAAGCTTGTCCGGCGTGATCCGCTCGCCCACATTCGGGTCTTTTTCAAAGACCTCGGCCAGTTGCTTCGAATTCCGGCGGGTCAGAAATGAACATCGTTTCCGCTTGGCTCGAAACAGGCTGGTTGGCCTTCGCCGCGCTCGTGTTCCTGTGGGTCGAAACTTTGGTTCTGAGCTTCCTGTCAAGCAATCGGATGGCTCGTTTCAAGGCTCTTGCCGGCGGCGCGTTTGCCGGAAGTTGCCTGATGGCGGCACTCGGATTTGCGCTCCGCGGCGAAGCGTTCGGCTGGATCGTCCTCTTTCTGACTTTGTCGCTGGTGGCGCACCTGTTCGATGTCGCCGGGCGTTTGAAGGATCACTCGGCAGCGTTGAGCCGCAAGACCGAAAGATTAAGCAACCCTGCCGTGGTGACCCAGAGGAGATAGGGGACAAAGAGGAGAGACGCGAGCGCTGAAACGGGCCAGGCAGCCACGATGAAACCCAAAATCGCGAGCCAAAGCAGACCCAACTCGAACAATGCCAGGTCCATGCGTTTTAACCCGAAAAACAACCAGGACCAGCAACCGTTCAAGATCAACTGCGCGACCCAGAGCATCATGGCAAACGACCAGCCGGCCTTGGTCCAGATGTCCCACCCGGCATAGGCAATCATGACGTAAAGGATCGTCCAGACTGTCGGGAAAGCCCATTTCGGCGGCGTCCAGGAGGGTTTTTGCAAGGTGTCATACCAGGGACCTGGTTTGAACACCGCGCCACTCATCGCGGTCAGGAAGACAAGGAGTGCAAATGTGATGGCGGCCATACCAGGTCCCTGTTCGTCAGCAAAACCACTCTCGCCTGAATATGTTGTTTTGTCGCTGCAGAGCAATGTTCCGAGCGCAGGATATCCAATGCGGTGACCCGTCTCAACTGCGTGAGCCGACGCGCCACGCCTGCTTCAAGAGAACTACGTTCACTCTACCTAAGCACACCTGGACTAGCTGCATATTTCCACGTGGCCAGTTGGCATCTTTTTAGGCAGAAAGTGTAAAAAAAAGTTTACACTTTCGCCAAGTTCGTCAAGAATGAGAGACAGCTAATTGTCCCGCGGTTAAACCGAAACTGCTTCCTTCAGGAGCATGAATTCATGCCGGATCTGTGAGCGGCTCGGTGCCGACGGGACAGCATCAGGCGCGGGAGGAAACGATATGAGCTTCATATCCAGGAGAGTAGCGTCGACGCCACTTTTGGACCAGGTCCAGGACCCGCAACGCCTCAGACGCATGTCGACGGACGAACTGGCCGCGCTTGCAGACGAGCTCAGGACCGAGATCATTTCGGTCGTCTCCGAAACCGGTGGACATCTGGGTTCCAGCCTCGGTGTTGTCGAACTTACCGTTGCCATACACGCTGTCTTCAACACGCCGAAAGACACTTTGATCTGGGATGTGAGCCACCAGTGCTATCCGCACAAGGTTCTCACTGGCCGGCGTGACCGCATGCGCACGCTGCGCAAGAAAGACGGCCTCTCCGGCTTCACCAGGCGCAGCGAAAGTCCTTACGATCCGTTTGGCGCCGCGCATTCTTCTACGTCGGTTTCCGCCGGCCTTGGCTTTGCTGTCGCCCGCGATCTGACCGGTGGCACTGACGACGTGATCTGTGTCGTTGGAGATGGTGCCCTGACGGCCGGCATGGCCTATGAAGGGCTCAACAATGCCGGAGATCTCAACAGGCGGATGTTCGTCATCCTGAACGACAACAACATGTCGATTTCACCGCCGACCGGCGCTCTTTCGGGTCACCTCAACGATCTGGCCTCCCGGACCGATGCGCTTTCCAAGGAGCGCAGCCTTTTTGAACACATGGGTTTTGAATATCACGGCCCCGTCGACGGACATGACGTCAAGGCGCTGGTCTCCGTGCTGCGAAAACTCAAGAACGAAAGCGCCGGGCCCATTCTGCTGCACGCCGTCACACGCAAGGGGGCCGGCTACAGTTTCGCCGAAACCTCGCACGACAAATACCACGGCGTTTCCAGGTTCGATATTTCATCCGGCAAACAGTCAAAGGCGAAAGCCAAAGCCCCGAGCTATACCAAGGTCTTCGCAAATGCTCTTGTTGCGGAGGCGAAAAAAGACGACAGGATCGTGGCGATTACGGCAGCCATGGCAGCCGGAACAGGGGTCGATGTCTTCGGCAAAGAATTTCCGGAACGCACCTTTGATGTCGGGATCGCCGAGCAGCACGCCGTCACGTTCGCCGGCGGACTTGCAGCGAGCGGCATGCGGCCCTTCTGCGCAATCTATTCGACCTTCCTGCAACGGGGTTACGACCAGGTGGTCCACGACATCGCGCTTCAAAATCTTCCCGTCCGGTTCGCCATAGACCGGGCCGGTCTGGTCGGAGCTGACGGACCAACGCACGCTGGCGCATTCGACGTCGGGTATCTCGCAAACTTGCCGAATTTCACCGTCATGGCTGCGAGCGACGAGGTCGAGCTTACCCACATGGTGGCGACCGCAGCAAACCATGACGCAGGGCCGATCGCATTCCGGTACCCGCGCGGCGAAGGCACCGGACGCCCGCTTCCAGATGAAGCCGTGCCGCTTCCGATAGGAAAAGGCAGGATTGTCGATAGGGGACAAACCGCTGCCCTACTGTCTTTCGGCGCGCGCCTTCCTGAGTGCATGGAGGCACGCGAACAGCTTGAAGCTGAAGGAATTTCCGTGACGGTTGCGGATGCAAGATTTGCAAAACCGCTTGATCAGAACCTGATCCTTGATCTCTTTTCCAGCCACGAGCTTCTCGTCACGATTGAAGAAGGCGCAACAGGTGGCTTTGGAGCCCTGGTGCTGCATTTCCTGGCGGGCAAAGGCATGCTTGACGGGCGCTGCGACATCCGAACCATGACGCTGCCTGACAGTTTCATTTCACAGGCCGCACCGGCGGAGATGTACGAAGAAGCCGGACTGAATGCAGCCCAAATTACAGACACCATACGCAACGCCTTGTTGCAAAAAACGAAAACTGCAACGCGGTCTGCACAGGTGTGGCCAGGAAAGCAGGAGAACTACGTCCAGTTGACCCATCGCGCGGAGGATAGGTGAAAATCGGGGTTTAGTTATTCCAGTCAAGGACGCGCTCCGCGTTTTGAGGTCTCTCCCTGACGTAGTACGTTTGTATAAGTGGAGGAGTGCCTGACCGCCTGGGCCGAGCTTTCGGGAGGGGGAATTGGCCTATAAAGAATACAGCGAGGACACGGCGAACAATAGAGATGTATCGCCATCGCCCGCTGACATTGGCCAGACGTTAAAGACAGACGAAAAAGCCCAATTGAACTCTCAGGATCTGTCGGTTCTGGAGCACGCTATTCGTGAGCGCGTCTCCGGACTGGTCAATGACTTGCATCCTGATGTCAACGGCCAACCGTCACCTTTGCTTTCAGAGACGGATCTTGATTTCCGTCTCCATCCGGAGATGGACGAAAAGGCGCGTCAGCTTCCAGGCGCCGACAAGGCAATCGCCTTCCGCGAGAGATTCTTGAAGTCTCTCATAGATCCGGACCCCAGACACCACCGGGAAATTATCGAGGAACTGCTGCAAGTCAACATCCCCATGCAGACGCTGGCAATCCACCTGTTCTGCCCGGTGGCAACACAGCTCGGCACCTACTGGTGCAACGACGAAACCGACTTCATGCAGGTCGCCGTCGCGTCGACACGATTGAACACGATCGTCAATCATGCGACCCACGCGGGAGCGCAGCTCGTCAACCCCCATCCCTCGGCGAAAAGAGTTCTGTTGGCCCGCTCGCATGGCACCAAACATACACTCGGCGTCACCCTTGTCCGCATGTGTTTTCGTGACATGGGCTGGATCGTGGACGGCGGGGCCGATATGGAAATCGGGGACACTCTCTACATGCGACTTTCCTCGCGCCCCTACCACCTCCTCGGCCTCTCGATCGGTCAGATTGAGGAGACTGCCGATTGCAAGGACGCGATCGCGCGCTGCCGTGCGGACCCTGCGACACGCGACGTAAAAATTGCACTGGGTGGTGCAGCTGTCGTGACCCGGCCTGACGAATTTAAGAATACCGGTGCTGACGTCATCGCACGCTCGGCCCTGGAGGTCATGCACCTGGCGGAATATATTCCCCATTAACAGTCGCGGTGGTGGCACCGGTTGCCAAAAGGATGTCTCGCGCGTTCAGATTCGGTGGGGCATACCTGCATTGGCTGAAGACTCCCCACGAATTTTTGCCCCCTTTTTTGCGGTCGCGATTTTACGCACCCGATCGCCAAAGATTGATCCATATCAAACTCGGAATAGCTTCTTAGTGTAAACTAAAGTTGACACAAGGGAGGCAGCCATGCGCATCGTCTTGATCCACCCAAACTACCACTCCGGCGGGGCGGAAATTGCGGGGAATTGGCCGCCTGCCTGGGTTGCTTACCTTGCCGGCCATCTGCAAGAGGCCGGGTTCGACGACATCCATTTCATCGACGCGATGACAAACGACCTGCCCGACGACGCGCTCCGGCAAAAGCTGCGCGATCTCAAGCCGGACGTCATCGGCAGCACGGCCATTACCCCGTCAATTTATGTGGCCGAGCAGGTGCTGAAGATCGCACAGGAAGAGTGTCCTGACGCCGTACGGGTGCTCGGCGGGATCCATGCGACTTTCATGTACAAGCAGGTTCTTTCCGAAGCCCCCTGGATTGATGTCATCGTGCGCGGCGAAGGCGAAGAGATCTTTCGGGACCTGATCCAATGCATCGCTGATGGGCGCTGGCCAAAGGACCGGCGCAAGATCAGGGGTCTTGCCTTTGCTGAGGACGACAAATTCGTCGCAACCCAGGCCGCCCCAACCGTCAAGGATATAGACGCCATCAATCCGGACTGGTCGCTGCTGGAATGGTCCAAATACATTTACGTTCCGCTCGGCGTGCGTGTCGCCATTCCGAACATGGCCCGCGGTTGCCCCTTCACCTGTTCCTTCTGCAGCCAGTGGAAATTCTGGCGCGACTATCGCGTCCGGGACCCGAAAAGGGTGGTCGATGAAATCGATACGCTGGTCGCGGAACACGATATCGGTTTCTTCATTCTCGCCGACGAGGAACCCACCATTAACCGGAAGAAGTTCATCGCCTTCTGTCAGGAGCTGATCGACCGCGGCCTGAACAAGAAGGTCAAGTGGGGCATCAACACGCGGGTGACTGATATTTACCGCGATCGTGAGCTTCTCTCGTTCTACCGGGAAGCCGGACTTGTTCATGTGTCTCTCGGCACGGAAGCTGCAGCGCAACTAAAGCTCGACCGTTTCAACAAGGAAACAAAGGTTGCTGAAAACAAGGAAGCCATCCGCCTGTTGCGCGAAGCCGACATTTTTGTCGAGGCGCAGTTCATCGTCGGCCTCGACAATGAAACGCCTGAGACCCTGGAAGAAACCTTCCAGATGGCCTGGGACTGGCAGCCCGACCTCGCCAACTGGGCCATGTACACCCCCTGGCCGTTCACACCGCTGTTTGCGGAGATCAAGGATAAAGTCGAGATCTTCGATTTTTCGAAATACAATTTCGTAACGCCGATCATGGCGCCGGAGGCGATGGACCGGGCGACCCTGCTCGACCGGGTGATGCACAACTACCGCCGGTTCTATTCGCGAAAAGCGCTGTTCCATTACCCTTGGCGCGGCACAGGGTTCCGGCGCCGCTATCTCCTCGGCTGTCTGAAAGCCTTCCTGAAGGCCGGGTTCCAGCGAAAATTCTACGATCTCGGCAAGGCAAATTACTGGGGGCCGCAATCCAAGAAGGGTGTCAATTTCAACTTTGACCGCAAACGCACCATCGCACCGGCACAGATGGATGACTGGGAGGCTGCGGCAGACCGGGCCGCGCGCGCCAGGGCGCGTCGTGAAGCCGAAGATGCCCTTGTTCCGGACAAGGTTCTTGCGTGCGGTGGAGGAACACAGCAGATGTCGCCGCAAATGTCTCAGAGCGCTGCCAGCATACCCGGAGAATAGGCCATGTCCGGCGCTGACGAAGCCTATAGTGCCGGCGTTGTGGGACCCAACGCGGTTATCCAGCTGAGCAATGCGCTCGATGACCTGTGTGGTCATCCCCTGGCGGAGGCGGTCTTTGCGCAAGGCGGGTACCCGGATCTGATCGACAATCCACCGGACAGCATGATCAGCGAGACCGTCCCGGCTGGCTTGATGGACGTCCTCTGGACCTCTCTTTCCCCCGCCGAGGCCGAGGCTGTTGCACGCGACGCCGGACGAAGAACAGCCGACTACGTGATCGCCAACCGGATACCGCACGCCGCGAAGTGGCTGCTTGCACGCGTCCCGCGGGTGATTGGCGCCCGCCTGCTGCTGAAAGCAGTACACCGCAACGCCTGGACCTTTTGCGGATCCGGTGTCTGCACCGTCAAGATGGTCCCTGCCCTCACCCTGACGCTTAAAAGCAATCCGATCCGCACCCCCGGCTGCATCTGGCATGTCGCCGTTTTCGAGCAGTTGTTTGGCCGATTGGTGTCTCCCGAAATCCAGGTGATCCATGCCGTTCACTCAACTGAAGGACAAACTGTCGACCGGTTTGAATTCAGGATTCGTTGTGCGCGACCCGAGACAGAGATGGCATGACGCCCCCTGAACAGGCGCTTCCTTCCACGGCACGGACACGTGCCTCGCAAAAGGGGCATGGGTCACCAAGTCAAGGATGATACCTCACGGCCTGACGTCAGGAACCGTCTGGGCGCTCCGGCTAGTCACACGAGACCACCATAAACACCGAACCCTTCGACCGAGTCGTTGCCTCCACTTGGTGTTCCTTTCGCGACGCATTTGACCTTCATCTATCTATGATTGCAGCGATCTAAGCGGAAAAGAGCTTTAAAATGAATGCATTCAAAAAAATGAAACGTTTCATATTGACGTTTTTCAAAAGACGTGTTTTGCTTTTGAAGTCGCATCGCCTCAGCAGCCAGAGGTTAAGCGCGTTACCTTTTTAGGGAGGAAAATCATGAAGTTATTGAAAATCGCTGCCGCGGCAGCGACCGGCCTCGCTTTGCTTGCTGGAACCGCACAAGCTGACGACAAGCCCGTTGTGGGCCTCATCATGAAATCGCTCGCCAACGAGTTCTTCCAGAACATGATGGCCGGTGCTCAAGCCCATGAAGAAAAACGAGGCGACTACAAGTTGCTGGCCGTCGGAATGCAGAATGAGACCGATTTTGAATCGCAGATCAATGCAGTCGAGAACTTCATCACCCAGGGTGTTGATGCGATTGTGGTCGCACCTGCCGACTCCCGTGCAATGGTCCGCCCGCTGAAAAAAGCAATGGCAGCCGGCATTGTCGTCGTCAATTTCGACGTCGCGCTGGATGCGGATGCCAAGAAGCAGCAGAACATTGAACTGGCCTTTGTCGGGCCGGACAATCGCGGTGGCGCAAAGCTCGCCGGAGATGCCCTGGGTAAGAAACTCGGTGCCGGCGGCAAGGTCGTCATCATCGAAGGAAATCCCGGAGCCGACAACGCGAACGAAAGACGTCTCGGATTTGAAGATTCCGTTGCTGAGTTCGAACTTGAACTCCTCGACAGCCGCACCGCGCATTGGGAAACGGAAGAAGCAAACACCGTGTTTTCCAACATGCTGACGGCACATCCGGACATTCAGGGCGTCATGGCAGCAAACGATTCCATGGCAATCGGTGTCGTCAAGGCATTGGAAAGCGCGGGGCGCGACGACATTGTCGTGGTCGGTTTCGACAACATTCCCGCAGTGGGCCCCATGATCGCCGATGGACGCATGCTCGCAACAGTCGACCAGTTCGGCACCGACATGGCCGCGAATTCCATCGACCTCGCCCTCGAGGTGGTCAAGGGCGGGCCGCAGCTTGAAGGCTGGGTCAAGACGCCGATCGAACTGGTGACCGCAAACTAAGCGATCTCCCCGCGCCCCCGTATCGATCCGACCAGAGACGGGGGCGTCTCTTCTTTCCAAAGCAAGTCGACTGGACACACCATGGCCGCCGCGTCACCTGCAATCATGCCCCAATCGTCTGAAAACCCGGCATTCCTGTCTGTTCAGGGATTGAAGAAACACTTCGGCGGCGTCAAGGCACTTGATGGCGTCAGTTTCTCGCTCCTCAAGGGCGAAGTGCATGCCCTTGTTGGAGAAAACGGAGCCGGCAAATCGACGCTCATCAAAATTCTGTCCGGGGTCTTTCCCTACGATTCCGGCAGCATCTCCCTCGCTGGAGAGGACTACCGGCCCGCAAGCCCCCACGATGCGAAAGACCTCGGGGTCCAGGTGGTTCACCAGGAATTCAATCTGCTGGAACACCTGAGCATCGCGGAGAACATCTCGGTGGAGCGGATGCCGACGAACCGCTTTGGTCTTTTGGACAAACAGGAAATGAACCAGCGGGCACGGTCGGCGCTCGACGCGGTCGGTCTCACCGACGTCGACGTGAAGGCGCCGGTCAGCTCGCTCGGGATCGCCCACCGGCAGCTCGTTGAGATATCGCGGGCGCTGCAACGCAAGAGCCGGATCCTCATCCTCGACGAACCGACCGCCACGCTGACCGAACGCGAAACCAGACGTCTTTTCGAGATCGTCGAGACGATCAAGGCAGACGGGGTAACGATCGTCTTCGTGTCTCATCACCTGGAAGAGGTATTTGCGATCTGCGACCGGGTGACCGTTTTCAGAAACGGGGTGTCCATCGGCACTGACCGTATTTCCGAGACGACGCCGGATGGCGTGGTCCAGAAAATGGTTGGCCGGCAACTGGCAGCGTCCACGAACGACGCCGGTCCCTCACGAAAACCAGGCGAGCTTGCACTTCGTCTGGATGAGCTTTGCACACAGGCCAACCCGAGCGACAAGGGGATCTCCTTTGATCTCAGATATGGCGAGATTGTCGGCATTGCAGGACTTGTCGGGTCCGGTCGCACAGAAATCCTGAGAGGCATTTTCGGGGTCGATCCGATCCGGTCAGGGCGTGTTCTGCAAGGTGGAAACGAAATGCGCTTCAGCGGACCGCGCGATGCCATCGCAGCCGGTATCGGCTTCGTCACCGAAGACCGGAAAGACGAGGGTTTGATCCTGGAGATGCCGATCGCGGCAAACATGTCGCTGGCCAACATGCGTGCGGTCTCCAGATCCGGATTGCTGCAGTTTTCCGAAGAGAACCGGCGCTCGCGCGACGGCGGTGCCCGTTTGAAACTCAAATACGGCAAGATCTCCGATGCGGTTTCCAGCCTGTCGGGCGGAAACCAGCAAAAGGTCGTTCTCGCCAAATGGCTGGGACGCAATCCCAAAGTGCTTTTGCTGGACGAACCGACACGCGGCGTTGACGTCGGCGCGAAGGCAGAGATCTACGCAATCTTGAAGGAATTGGCGCGCGACCGCGTCGCGTTGCTCGTGGTGTCGTCGGAGATGCCCGAGCTGATGACGTTGGCAGACCGGATACTCGTTCTTGCCGAACATGAAATCCAGGGGGAGCTGACGCGTCCCGAATTCTCGGAAGAAAACATCCTGAAGCTGGCCTATGGCCAGGCTCGGCAGGCCGGAGGACAGAAGCAATGACAACGCAGGCCCTTTCTGAAACCATGCCAAATCCATCAAGATTTTCCGTACGCAGCGCCCTGCAAAATGCAGGCATTGGCCTTGCCTTGTTGGCGCTCATTCTATTTTTCTCGGTGTTCACGGAGCATTTCCTGACGCCAAACAACATCACCAACATTCTGACCCAGATCACCATCAATCTGGTGCTCGCAGTCGGGATGACCTTCGTCATTCTCATTGGCGGAATTGATCTTTCCGTCGGATCGGTGATGGCATTCGCAGCGGTTGTCGCCGGCAAGGCGATCACGCTGCCTGGCTTCGGCCCGGCGGAGGCGATTGCGCTGGCGGTCGTTGCAGCAACACTGACCGGCGTTGCCTGCGGGATGATCAACGGTGTCATCAGTGCCTATTGGGCCTTGCCGTCCTTTATCATCACGCTGGGAATGCTCAACATCGCCCGCGGCGCAGCGCTGCAGGTCTCGGATGCACAGACGATCTATTCGTTCCCTTATGCCTTCGAAGAGTTTGGCTCTGCCATGATCTACGGAGTGCCGGTGGTGTTTTTGGTTGCTCTTTTCCTGGTCCTTGTCGCCTGGTTCGTGCTGAACTTCACCGTGTTCGGACGGCTTCTCTACGGCATCGGCAACAATGAGGAAGCCGTGCGTCTCGCCGGGCACTCGGTCTATTGGTACAAGGTCGCCGCCTTCACGATCTGCGGCTTTACCGCCGGTATTGCCGCGATCGTCTATATGGCCCGACTGAACATTTCCAGCCCGATTGCCGGCATCGGCTTTGAACTCAATGCGATTGCTGCCGTCATTATCGGGGGCACCAGCCTGAGTGGTGGACGCGGATCCGTGATCGGCACCCTGCTGGGCGCATTCATCATCGGTGTTCTGGCGAACGGACTGATCCTGATCGGCCTGTCCGACTTCATGCGACAGATGATTACCGGTGTGGTCATCATCGTCGCCGTCGTTCTCGACTACTACCGTGCAAAGTACGCGTCGAAATGAAACGCACGGCCCTTTTGAACCGGCATCTGAGCGAGCTCATCGCCTCGCTCGGACATATGGATGAAATCATTGTTGCCGACGCGGGCCTTCCGGTTCCTCAAGGGGTCAGGGTGATCGATCTCGCCGTAAGTGAGGGGGTTCCGGGTTTTCAGGATGTCCTCAGGGCATTGCGCAGTGAACTTGTTATCGAAAGCGCGATTTGGGCCGAAGAGGCTTCCGCCAACTTGTCCGCAGTCATGCAGGAGGAGATCGCTCTCTGGTCCAGGCAGGCCGCGCGGGATGTCGCGGTCTCGCGGTTGTCCCATGCCGAGTTCAAACGACGGTCGAGCCATGTTCGGGCAATCATCCGCACTGGCGAATTCACGCCATACGCCAACATACTTCTGAGAAGCGGGGTGCCGTTTTGAGACCTGTAGCAATTGTCGGCAGCATCAACATCGATTTGGTCAGCTATCTGGATCGCTGGCCGCAGGTCGGGGAAACCGTAGCGGTGCGTGAAACCACCTCATCGCTCGGCGGCAAGGGAGCCAACCAGGCGGTCGCGTCTGCACGACTTGGTGCCGATGTCACTCTTGTGGGGGCAATCGGCAGTGACGGTTTTGGGCACGATGCCAAATCTCAGCTCGGCCTTTCAGGTGTCAGATCTCGCCTGAGCGAACTTCCAAACGCGTCGACCGGCCTTGCGTTTATCGATGTCGGGCCTGACGGCGACAACATGATCCGCCTTTCCGGTGGTGCCAACCGATCCGTTTCACCGGCCCATGTGGCGCTTCATGCGAAAGTCATCCGCAACAGTGGTGTGCTTTTGCTGCAAAACGAAATCGGATTGCCCGCCTCGCTGGAGGCTGCAAGAATTGCGCGCGAGTCAGGCGCTCTCGTCATCATGGATCCGGCCCCTGCCCCGCTCCCCGCCTGGAAACAGGACGTGTTCAGCTCCTTCGACATTCTGACCCCGAACGCACACGAAGCCGGCACGTTGTTGGGAACGGTCCCGACAACACTCGAAGACGGCGAAAAGGCAGCCAAATCGCTCCGGGAATTCGGGCTGCGAGGCGCCATCGTGACCATGGGTGACATCGGTGTTGCCTGGTCGTTCGATGAGGATCAGGGATCGCTGCCCGCCCTCAAGGTGAACAGTATAGATACAGTTGCCGCCGGGGACTGCTTCAACGGTGCATTGGCAACTAGCCTTGCGGAAGGGGAAACCTTGCGCAATGCCATCGCCTTTGCGCTGCGGGCAGCTGCGATCGCGACAACGCGCAAGGGAGCATCGCTTTCACTTCCGACCCGCTCGGAGCTGGACAACCTGCGAAACCCGGTCTTCGCCTTAAGTTAAGGCGGCGCTTGATTGGCAGGCTCAGGAATGCTTCAAGGAAAGAAGGGGTTAAGGAGTGCTGCGGGACATGCCAACGATCAAAGACGTCGCCAGGAAAGCCGGGGTGTCCGTTGGTACCGTTTCGCGTGTTTTGTCCAAGAATGAAACCGTCAAGCATCCCCTCAAGCTGAAAGTCCAGGCCGCGATGAAGGAGCTTGACTACAAGCCCAATCTTGCCGCGCGAGCTTTGCGAACCAACAGCATCGATGTGATTGGTCTTGTTGTACCTGACATCACCAATCCGTTTTTTGCTCAGCTTGTCAAAAACATCGAGATGGAGGCAGCCAAGCGAAGCCACTCCGTGATGATTGCCAACTCGCATGATGATGCCGAGACGGAAAAGACGCAGATCGCGGCGCTGCTCGATCGCGCCGTTCGCGGTATCATCGTCGTGGCAACGGCAGAGGGTCGGAGCCTCGCAACAACCGATGTGCCGATCGTTTCTCTCGATCGCCGATTTGGGCAATTCCCTCTAATTGCCACCGATCACTATGACGGGTCTCAGAAGATCGCGGACCACCTTTACACCCTTGGCCACCGGCGGATCGCCTATATCGCCGGTCCGTTGAGCATGGATGTCGCGCAAAGCCGACGAGAGGGTTTCGTGAACCGTATCCAGGCACTTTCCACGCCGCAGGACCCGATTGAACTCACGGTCTTTGAAGGTCAGTTCGACTACGACGCCGGAGAAGAACTTGGGCGGACAATCCTCACGAAAACGCCAGCCTCTGAGCGCCCAACGGCAATTGCTGCAGCGAGTGATCAACAGGCAATCGGCGTTTTGCGGTGCGCACGTGACCTGAAACTTGATGTTCCGAATGATCTTTCTGTCGCCGGGTTTGACGACATAACGCTGGCGTCACTTGTTGTCCCGCGTCTGACAACTCTCCGGCAACCCATAGAAGCGCTTGCGCTTTCCGCTGTTGAGCAGGTTTTCGTTGCGAATTCTGCTTCAAAAGACACGGCGATCGCAGGAGACATCGTCATGCGCGAGTCGACGGCCCCGAAATAATGCCGACACTGGCATCTGCGGATGGTCATGCAGACAAACGCTGCCCACACAACGAGGCGGGGCGGCATCGATCGCGAACGAGACGGACGCTTGGCCGAGGATAATCGGAGTTTGCGCCTCTTGAGACCCGCGTCTCACCCCGGCCCTTGTCACGTCTGCGTGAGGGTTCATCGCTTCTCATGGCGCTTTTCGCCGCGATCAATTTATATGAACTCGTCAAGTTTCACATTCAGACGATGCCTGGAGACCATGATGCGTACCCTTGTAACCGTTGCCCTCATGAGTTTGCTTACTCTTCCTGCAGTGGCGGAGACCCGCACCTACAAGACCGATCCGGGACATACGGAGGTTCGTTTCGGATGGGACCACGCGGGCGTCAGCCGTCAACACGGTGAGTTCGACCGCGCCGAGGGAATTCTGGTGATCGACCCTGCAGATCCGTCTTCGGCCACTCTGGAGGTCACCATAGATGCCGCTTCGGTTTCCACCGGTGTAGGACCGCTCGACGATCACGTGAAGAACGCGGACTTCCTCGTCGTGGAGGAACATCCGACCATCCGTTTTGTCTCCACTTCGGTAACGCCAACTGGCGACACCACGGCCGATGTCGCGGGTGAAGTGACGCTGCGCGGGGTAACTGTGCCGGCTACACTGCAAGTGGAACTAATCCATCAGGGCCCACACCCCGTCGCCCAGTTCATTGACTACTACAAGGGCGATTGGCTCGGGTTTCACGCGACCACAGAGATCGACACTGCCCCCTTCGGCTTCGCGTTGCCTGTCGGACCCCTATCTTTTGACATCTCTACAGAAATGCGGGCACAGTGACACTGCCGGTCGCTGCGGCAGGTAACGATGTCAGCTCAGCGACCGAAAGCATCTCTTGGTTAGCTGGAAAACATGAGCCTCTTGACAGCACTCTGCTGTCAGGAAGGCCTATGCTTCTGCTGAAGTCCGGCGACGTTGAATTGGCAGACTTAGAGCTGCTTGAGTGACAGATTTTCAAACCAGTCGAGGATGGTGTCGGCCCAGCCCACCGGGGCGCCGTGGCCACCTTTGTGCAGCAAAAGATCTATCTGGCCTGCCTCACAATCTGTCCAATGCCGCAACCAGAACTCTCCAACGAAACTGTTGGTTTCGGGCTGGCGGTTGCCGCAGCGGTTTGTTTCCCGCAGCACCTTCAAGGATGCCCAGACATCGCCCTGCACAACCGTACCGTTACGGAAGGATCGGCCTTCCAGGGGGACCGTTCGATCTGTCCATCCATGCGCATGAAACAGGTATACCGGCCCAGCGCATCTTTCCGGCAGACTTTCCCAAAAGGCACCTGCGACCGGGGCATACGCATCCGCAAAATCAGGTAGACGGCAAGCCATGTCCCAGACCATGGATCCACCTCGCGAAAATCCTGCGAGCACAAACGGCGCATCCGCCAGCTGGTGTTTGCCGCGGACATCGGCAATCACTTCTTGGAGAAAAACCGCGTCGTCGCGATCATGCTTTGTGTTGTCCGCGCGAACAGACCAATCCTTGGTCCAACGTGCCTCGGGATGTTCTCCGTTGGGAGCAACAAACACATAGCCGCGGGCAACCGAGGCACGGGCAAGATCGGAGTTGAGCATCGCCTTTCCAGTGGCACCGCCACCGTGAAGATGCATGACGATCCCGACCGGGTCGCGCTCGGGGAAAATCAGATGATAGCTTCCGCTCTCAATGCGGCAGGGCGTGTCCGCATCGCCGCAATCCTGCTGCGCCGATGCCGCGCTGATGAGACAGAAAAAGGTCAACATCAGGCCTGCAACGTGACGTGATCCCCAGCTTGGCATCTCTGTTTCCCACCATATGACGCGATCTGAATGGTTGCCCTCCCCGCCGCACGTGTTCTGCGAATTCGCGTATGGCGGGCTGGCTCCGGATTTGTCCGGTAATCTGCAGGTGGATGCAAATCACTAAGTCGTATGAACCGGCCGTGGTCGGAGCGAGCCGAATGATCGGGCAGCCTATCTCTTTGCAACAGACATACGCCGCTTCAAGTATTCGCCGTATTGGCTCAGCGAAAAGATGAAGATCCAGTAGATCGCCCCGACGAAGGCATAGACCTCGATATAGTATGGTGCCCATTCCACTGTCCCGAAGGCGGCATTTGCCGAAGCGAGCACATCGAAGAAACCGATAATGATCACGATCGCGGTTTCCTTGAACGTGACCACCACCATGTTGATGGTTGACGGCAGCGCGTGGCGAAAGACCTGCGGCATGATGATGCGCGAGAGAATTTGAAAGGCTGTCAGACCCAGGGCCTTTCCAGCCTCGAATTGCCCCTTCGGGATCGCCTGAAAACCACCCCTAAAGACCTCCGCCTGATAGCACGCGAAGAAGAGCGCGAACCCAATAATCACGCGCCAGATTTTGTCGCCGTTCAACCAGTCCGGCAACAACAACGGAATGACGACCGCTGCTGCAAAAAGCGTCGTCAGCAGCGGCAGTGAGCGAATGAAATCGATCAGCAGCGACGCGGCACCTCTGACGACGGGCAGATTGGAACGGCGCGCCAGTGCGAGCAGCAATCCCATCGGCATACCGAGAAGCACGACGGAGGAAAACATGAAAAGGGTCAGCGCAAGGCCACCCCATTGGTCCGTGGTGACCTGAGGCTGGCCGAGCAGTGTTCCGTCCATCAAAAGCACATAAGTGCCGAAGCCGACGATCCAGAGCGTGACAAGTTTGCTCGTGCTCCAGAAATGCGGCAGGCAGGACAGCACCACCGTCACAATGATCGCAACACAGGCAAGCGTTGAGCGCCAATGCAGATCAAACGGATAAAGACCGAACAGGATGAGCCGGTGACGCGCGGCAATCACGGACCAGCAGGCCCCTCCCGCCTCTGCGCACTGCCCCACATCCTCGGCGCGCCAAACCGCGCTGAGTATCGCCCAGTCGAGCAGCAGCCACGCCATGTAGAGCATCAGCCCGAAAATGAAGACACTCGTGAGCGTATCGCTCGGGCTTCGGAACGCTCTTCTTTTGAACGTATTGGCAAGTTGTCCGAACCAGTCGGGCGCGCCGGAATAGTCGCTCGCGATCGCCATCTCAGTGACCTTTCAGCGCCAGGCGCGCGTTGATGAAATTGACGATCTGGGCAAGTGAATAGTTGATCAGCAGAAAAGACAGCATCAACAGCCCCATGAGTTCCAGGGTTTGTCCGGACTGGGTGATCGATGTCGAAACGATGTAGAACAGATCACTGAAGCCAATCGCAACGCCCAGCGTGGTCGCCTTCATGATGAAGATCCACTGGTTGCCGAGCGGCGGCATGATCGTGCGCAAGGCCATCGGCATCTTGATGTGAAACCAGATGGACCGCGAGGACAGGCCCAGCGCTTTGCCTGCTTCGGTCAAGCCGCTCGGGACTTCGTGGAGACCGCCGCGCACGACCTCTGCAATATAGGCCGAGCCGTACAGTGTGATCGCCAGGATCATGGCGACAAGTTCTATCGAGACCGTCAACCCACCTTGAAACCGCAAGCCCTTTTGCGCAGGGATAGAGAAGATCGATGCGTCCGCCGGGGCAAATATCGATGCAACACCAAGTGTCAAAACAAAGCCGGCAATCAACCAAAGCCCCAGCTTTTGCAAAAAGTGCAGGCTCTTCAGCCGGAAGATGACGACACCCAGAAGCACCAACCCGGCGAAAAGGCCGAGAACAACACCGGGAGAAACGTTTAGTGCCGGCAGCATCAGACCCCTGTTCGACAGGAACACCGCGTCTCCAAGAGAAAACGCCTGGCGGGGCCCCGGCATGTGAATGAGCACCGCATACCAGAATACCAGCTGCAGGATCAGAGGAAGGTTTCTGAACAGCTGAATATAGACGGTGGCAAATGCGTTGAAGCCGAGCTGGCGCGCATCTCTTGCCGTGCCGATGGCAAATCCGAGGATGGTAGACAGGACAATACAGATCAGCCCCAGGAACAAGGTGTTCATGAAACCAATCAGCAGAGTTCGGGAATAACTGTCGTCAATGCTCCGGTCGATCAGGGAAAACGAGTACGCCCACCCGGTCGCGCGCTCCAGAAATCCGAAACCGCTCGCCATGTTGAGTTCGGTGAGCTTTGTCTGGGCGGTCGATACGGCGACCCAGATAACGAGCGCCACCGAGACGACCAGCAATCCTTGCAGGAACAAATCACGTCGTTTGCGCCTGGCCTTGAGCGCCACAGCATCCATATCCGGATCCTCCTTGCCGCAACACATGGAAGGCGGCAGGGGCAGTCAGTCCCCGCCGCCATTGGAAGTGGATCAGTCCAGGATCGGGGCGTACAGGACGCCGCCATGGCTCCACAGATTGTTCAATCCGCGTTCGAGTTTGTAAGGTGAGCCCTCACCCAGATTGCGGTTGTAGATTTCGCCGAAATTGCCGACAGCGGCGATCATCTCACGGGCCCAGGTGTCCCGAATCCCAAGCCGCTCGCCCATCCCCGGATCGACGCCCAGAAGCCTTGCGATTTTCGGATTTGGCGGGTTTTCCGTCATTTCCTCGACATTGGCCGATGTCACGCCCTCTTCCTCGGCGATCAAGAGCGCGGCGATCATCCAGTTGACCATATCGACGAACTCCTCGTCACCCTGGCGCATGGCAGCAGCGATCGGCTCGTTGGACAACTGGTCGGACAGAATGATGTGCGCATCGGGCTTTTCGAGCTCTGTTGCCCGGAGAACGGCGAGAAACGGTCCCCAGGCCGCAAAGGCGTCGCACCGGTTCGCGAGATAGGCAGCGCGCAGCTCGGATGCCTTCTCATAGGAAACCATCGTGTGCTCGACGCCGATTGTTTTCAGGTAGTTGCCGGCAAGCCTTTCGATGGTGGTCCCGGCCTCGACGCAGATCGTGCCGCCGTCAAGTTCCTTGGCTTCGGTAATGCCGAGGTCTCCATGCGCCATGAACTGAGTGCCGCCGAAGAAATACGGCAGGCTGAACTGAAGTCCCACTTCGGTGTCGCGCCCCATGGTCCAGCCGGTTGCCTTGATGATCACGTCGACATCACCGGACTGCAGTGCCGGAAAACGCTGTGCCCAGCTCAGCGGAACAATTTGTGCTTTTTCAGGGTCTCCCAGAATGGCCGTCGTCAACGCGCGGCACATGTCAATGTCCAGGCCCTTCCATTCGTTCTTGTCATTGACTTCCACGAAACCGAAGTAGCTGCCGTTGTGGCCGCTGCACAAAAGGGTTCCCCGCTCCTCAATTGCCGTAACCGTTGCGCTTTTCGAGTAAGCGGCAACAGGGGCTGCAACGCCTGCGGCGAATGCAACCGCACAGGCGATTTTTGCAATATTGGTTGCCATTTAGCTGTTCCCTGTTTTATATATCAGAACACGTGTTCCATTTAGTAGGTTACGGGCACTCGCAAATGAGTCAAGTGAATTCTCAGGTTCGTAGCGAACGCGGACAAAATTTGACCCGATTGACCCGTGTGTGAGCAGGATTTGGTGAAAAAGCACAATCACTGGGCAACTGGACGTGTTTGCGGTTGAGCTGAAGTGCCCATCGCTGGCATTTTGAAAGAGGCTCGCAACCTGAAGACTCAGATCCCGGCGGGTCGGTTGAACGTATGAGAGGGCGAGCAGCCTTATAGAGTTGGCGTGATGCTTCGTGCAGAAGGAGACGGCATGATAAATTCAAACTACCCGGTCGAGATGGACGTCGAACCGGAAATCAAGGCTTTCTTCGATCCTGCAACGAACACCATCAGCTATGTTGTCAAGGACCCTCAGTCCAATGCCTGCGCCGTTATCGACAGCGTCATGGACATCGACATGGCCGCCGGGCGCATCACCTATGACAACGCGGACGAAATCATCGCCTACATCCAGGACAAGAACCTGGACCTTGAATGGCTGATCGAAACACACGTTCATGCCGACCACCTTTCGGGTGCCCCTTACATCCAGCAAAAGCTGGGAGGAAAACTTGGCATCGGCGACAAGATCACCGTCATCCAGGAAACATTTGGTAAGGTCTTCAACGAAGGCACGGAGTTTCAGCGGGACGGCAGCCAGTTCGACCGCCTCTTTCAGGACGGCGATACCTACACAATCGGCACCATGACCGCCTTTGCCATGTCAACGCCCGGCCATACGCCGGCCTGCATGGTTCATGTGATGGGCAACGCGGCCTTTGCCGGCGACACCTTGTTCATGCCCGATGGCGGGTCTGCACGCGCCGATTTCCCGGGCGGAGATGCGGCGATACTCTATGATTCCATCCAGAAGGTGCTCGCGCTGCCGGACGACATGCGCCTGTTCATGTGCCACGACTACGGTCCCAACGGGCGCGACATTGCGTGGGAGACCACGGTTGGTGACGAAAAAGAGCACAATATTCACGTCGGAGGCGGCAAATCCAAGGAAGAGTTCGTACAGTTCCGCACCGAACGGGACGCCCAGCTTGCAATGCCCAAGCTGATCATACCGTCCATCCAGGTCAACATGCGTGCCGGAAAGTTGCCGCCAGCCGACGACAGCGGCAAGACATTCCTGAAAGTGCCGGTGAACGAGCTTTGAAGTCGGCCTGATTGGCTCGCCTCATCGAAAACAGGTCGGATCACTTTGGAGATCTGTCAGTCGAGCAAAACGGACCCGCGCGGTGACTTGAGGGCAAACGCCAGGCCTGCTTCTCCCTCGGACACGTCTGCAAGGTGGTCGACATTCAGGGACTTCAGCTGGCTGACAATCCGTGCAGGATCAGGGTGCGAAATCCTGACCGCTTGCAGCCGGACGCCAAGATCCTGCTGCCCCGTCGAGGGATGGGGTCCGGGAGACCATTCAATGAAGGCGGGGAGCAACCCGGATCCGGGCAAGCTTCCATCCCTTGGCACTGTCAAGCGCCAGCTCCTGTCGCCCCGGGCGAAATCGACAACCTCCCCGAGGTCAACGGGGCTGTTCGCCAGCACTTGATCCAGATCCGTCGTGTTGACGACCCAGGTCAGGGCACGTGGCCGCTCGTTCAGTCGTTTCTGCGTCGCGGGATCATCGAGCGAGAACCATCGCACCCGGCCGGGATCCGGTGCTTCGGGATCGATTGCGATGAGTTCAAAAAAACTCTCGTTTCCGGCCTGCATCACGCAGTTATGCGTGCTCATTGTCGTATGTTTGCTGCCGCCGGGAACCGTCACGCCCAACTTGTCTTCCATCTCCAGAATGCCAGCTGCAAGGCTGGAGCATCCGATGGCGAAGTGATCGATTTTGTTTTGCATGGCTGTACTCAGTCCTGAAGAAATTTGAACGCTTGTGTGAAGTCGGCTTTGAGGGTCTCAGGGTCTTCAAAACCGATGTTCACACGCAGGAGCGGACCGTCTTCCAATTGGCGGCTGCGCTCGGAGGTCATCGGCAAAACCAGGCTCTCGTAACCGCCCCAACTGACCCCAATGCCGAAACACTGAAGACCGTCGACGAAAGCACGAAACCGTTGTTCGGAAACCGCTTTGAAAATCACCGAGAACAGGCTGGCAGCACCGGAGAAATCCCTTTTCCAGATTTCGTGTCCGGGGCAGGTTTCAAAAGCCGGGTGCAACACGCGCGCGACACACTTTTGTTGCGCAAGCCAGGCAGCCATCTCCCTGCCCGTGCCATCCTGATACTCCATGCGCATCTTCAGCGTGCGCGCGCCCCTGAGCGCCAGGAAGACTTCCTGAGCGCCCGGTTTATCACCCAACGACATCACCGTACGGCGCACCAGAGAGTGGTATTTGCTGTTCGCTGCGATGACACCCAGCATGGCATCGGAGTGTCCGCACAGGTGCTTTGAACCGGAATAAACAACGATGTCCGCCCCAAGGCCCAGCGGCTTGCAAAAAACGGGCGACGCCCAGGTATTGTCGAATATGACCGGCACGCCCTGTTCCGCAGCAAGATTTGAAATCTGCGGCAGGTCGCAGACTTCAAACGTGCCTGATCCCGGAGCTTCCGCCATGACCGCGCAGGTGTTCCTGCGAAGTTTCCCGGCAATGCCACCGATCGGATCGAAAGGTTCGATCTCGACATATATCGCCGCCAGTAGTCCATCGCAGAATGCCCGGGTATTCCCGTAAAGATTTTCCGAAACAAGCAAATGCGAGGCTGGCCTTGCGACGGAAAGCAACGCGGCGGTTATCGCGGAAACGCCGGATGAGGTCAGCGTGACCCCGTCGGCTTCGTCCAACTCTGCCAGCAGGTCCTCAAGCGAGAACGTCGCCGCGTTTCCGTATCTCCCGTAGTAGGGCGTGCCGTTTTCGTACCGCGCCTCTCGCGCTGCCTCAAACGCGTCGAGACTGTCGAAAACAACGGTCGACCCCAGTTCCACCGGCCAGTTCACCTGCCTTCCCAGCGGGTCTTGCGGTCTTCCGCGATGAACCAGAGTATCGGCGAGACTCGTCGGTTTCATTCTGTCGGGCTCCTGCACTCGAGTGTTGTTGAATTGATGACACTCGACATTATGTGTGTCAATATGCAGAAAGATTGTTCCATTTAACGAAACAGAAATGCACCTCACATCCAATCATTGGGGCGTTGGCCACATCACAGTTGAAAACGGCCGCATAGCATCGGTCGTCCCTCATTCCGGCGACCCGGACCCCTCCCCCATCAACGGAAATATTGCGTCCAGCTTGAGCGGGTCCGCGCGCGTTCTGCGTCCAGCGGTCCGGAAGGGTTGGTATGAAAACGGCCCGGCGCCCTCAACACGGGGCGAAGACCCATTCGTCGAAGTTTCCTGGGACGAAATGAACGAGATCCTGACGGCCGAACTCAAACGGGTGAAGCAGACCTATGGCAACAAGTCGATTTTCGCCGGCTCTTACGGCTGGTCGAGTGCCGGTCGATTTCACCATGCGCAAAGTCAGCTCAAACGCTTTTTGAACACCCAGGGCGGCTATGTGCGCTCGGAAGGCAACTACAGCTACAATGCTGCACTTGGCCTGCTGCCCTTCATTGTGGGAAATTTTCGCAACCATGTCGCGCAGGCCACAAGATGGTCAGTCGTTGCTGACCACGGCGAACTCGTCGTCGCCTTCGGGGGACTGGCGATGCGAAACAGCCAGGTTAGCGACGGTGGCATCTCAAAACATCGAAAGGCCGAGAGCCTGAAAAAATGCGCAAGGGCCGGTGTCAAATTTGTAAATTTCAGTCCGCTGAAAAGTGACTTGGCGGAGTCGGTAAATGCCGAATGGCTCGCACCACTGCCCGGCTCGGATGTCGCGATCATGATGGGCCTTGCTCACACGCTTCTGGAAGAAGACCTCCACGACAAGGATTTTCTGGAGCGTTACACAACCGGATTTGGCCGTCTGGAGGATTACCTTCTTGGCAAGACCGATGGTGTTGCCAAGACAGCCGCGTGGGCGGAGCAGCAATCCGGAATTTCGGCTTCGAGGTTGCGCGCACTGGCGCGCGAGATGGCGCGCAAGCGCACCATGATTTCCTGCGCTGCCAGTCTGCAGCGGGCCGATTACGGCGAGCAACCGCTCTGGATGACCATTTCACTGGCTGCAATGCTGGGCCAGGTCGGCCTCCCGGGAGGCGGCTTCACCATTGGATATGCGGTCAACGGCAACATCGGCAACACGGAACGGCTTTTCCGCCCGGGCGCTCTGTCTCAGGGAAAGAATGCCGTTTCGGAGTTCATCCCCGTAAGCATGATTTCGGAGATGCTGCTCAATCCCGGCCAGGAATACATGTATCTGGGAGACAGACGGAAATTGCCGGACGCGAGAATGGTGTGGTGGGCCGGCGGCAATCCGTTTCATCACCATCAGGACCTGAACAGGCTCCGCCGTGCCTTCTCAAGGCCGGATACCATTGTCGTCAATGAAATCAACTGGACCGCCACGGCACGGCACGCGGATATCGTCCTGCCCGTCGCAGCACCGCCGGAGAGAACCGACTTCGGCGCGGGCAAGTCCGACAATGCCCTTGTTCCGATGCCAGCCTGTGTTGCGCCTCCCGGCGACGCGCGAACGGAGTTTCAAATCTACAGCGCCCTTTCAAGGCGCCTTGGCAACATGGATGCGTTTTCTGAAGGGCTCGATGAACGGGGTTGGCTGCTGAGGCTCTGGGAGGAAACCGTTGCAGCCGCTGCTGAAGAAGGCATTGCGCTGCCCGACTGGGATACGTTCATTGCCGGTGACGTGATAACCCTGCCCGACCCTTCTCCTGATCAGATTTTCCTGTCGGAGTTCCGCGAAGACCCGGTCAACTGCCCGCTGCCGACCGCCAGCGGACGTATCGAACTCTATTCGCAGAAAATTGCGGACATGAACCTGCCCGACTGTCCAGGCCACCCCAGCTGGTTCGAACCGAGAGATCGAAAGTCCGGCAACCATCGGGTCCATTCTCTTGCGTTGATCTCGGGGCAACCGGGCACGCGCTTGCACAGCCAGCTCGACAATGGCGCAACAAGCCTTGCCGCCAAGGTCCAACAACGCGAACCCGTCCTGATAAATCCCGAGGACGCCGCGGAGCGCGGGATTTCGAATGGCGATGTGGTTGAGCTTTTCAATTCGCGCGGCAAATGCCTTGCAGGCGCGCGGATCACCGATGAGATCCGCAAGGGCTGCGTGTTCTTGTGGACCGGTGCCTGGTACGATCCGGACTTTTCGGATCCCGACCATCGAGACAGGCACGGCAACCCGAATGTCCTCACGCACGACCTTCGAACATCCTCGCTGACGCAAAGTACCGCCGCGCACTCAACCCAGGTGGAAATCAGACGGTTCGAGGCCCCCATCCCGGACGTCGAGGCGCACACGCCGCCCCGATTTACCTTTGCTGAGTCGTCCGTTACATTGCGGCAAAACGCCAGCAAAGACTGAATATGTCCGAAAAGAAACCGACTGAAGCAAAAGTTGATTCCACGCTTTCCAAAGGCCTGGCGATACTTGAGAAACTTGCCGAAGCGCGCCGTTCGCTCGGCGTTACAGAGATTTCCCGCTCGCTGGAACTCACAAAGTCAAACACCTTTCGACTGCTCCAGACGCTTTCGAGACTGGGCTATGTCACTCAAAGGGAAGATGGCAGCTATGCCGTCACGCTCAAGATGTGGCAGGTCGGCCGCTCCACCGTGGACAGTCTCAACCTTCGGGAGCTTGCGGCCCCTGAAATGGCATATCTCGCCGATGAAACGGGAGAGACGATCTATCTGGCCGTGCCGGAACAGTTCAACGTGGTCTATATCGACAAGATTGAAAGCAAGAAGCCGATCCGCTCCTGGAACCCGATCGGCGGTTCGGCACCGATCCACTGCGTGGGAACCGGCAAGGCAATTCTGGCTGCAAACTACAACAGTCTGCGCGAGAAACTGTCCGAACCGCTTCAGTCGTTCACCAACCGTACCCTGACGACCTTGAGCCAGCTCGACGAGGATATCGAGGCAACCCGCATGCGCGGCTACGCATTTGACACAGGGGAGTTCCGCGACCGGATCTTGAGCTTCGGTGCAGCCATCAAGCTTCCTGATGGCGAAGCCGTCGCAGCCATTGGCATCTCTGTGCCGAACGTGAACCTGCCTGACAATGGAGAGGAGCGGTTCGGCGCGCTTTCCGCGCATGCCGCGGAAGCCGTTTCGCGAAAACTTTCCAGGGTCTAGCGCGAAAACCCCGTGCAATCCTTTGCACAGCGAGTGGCCCCGGTTTCAGGACTTCGGCTCCGGCATTTCGACCGGCCCACCCTGCTTGACCCATTCGGAAAAGCCTTCCCGCAGGTGCGCTGCGTCAAAGCCCATGTCCTGCAGCGTCGCGACCGTCAGCGCCGACCGCCAGCCGGAGGCGCAGTGGAAGACGAACTTCTTGTCTTCACCAAAAACCTCCTTGAAATAAGGGCTTTCCGGATCGACCCAGAACTCCACCATTCCCCTGGGTGCATGCACGCTTCCGGGAATGAAACCCGATCGTTGACGTTCACGCACGTCGCGGATGTCGACAATCACAACATCGGGGTCGTCCATTGCGGAGATCAGGTCCGGAACTTCCACTTCTTCAATCCGCGACCGCGCGTCCGCAACCATGCTCGCTGCGCTTTTGGCAAGTTTTTTCATTTCGCCTACTGTTCCGATATATAAAACATTTATTTCTTATATTGACACGCGATAGGGTTGTTTGCAAGTAATCCAGAAGGCCGGAAATTTTGAAGGCCGCAAAAAGGAGGCTGTCGCTTTGACCCGGACAATGCCTGTTTCCCTTTGGGATGTCTCTGCTGAGGAACGTGACCTGGAAGGTCAGTTGCCGGAAGGAGAAAAGTTCGACGTCGTGATCGTCGGCGGCGGCTTTACCGGTTTGTCGACCGCGCTTCACTGCAGCGAGGCAGGACTGTCGGCCTGTGTCATCGAAGCCAATCATATCGGTTTTGGGGGATCGGGCCGCAATGTCGGGCTGGTGAATGCCGGCATATGGCTACCTCCCACACAAGTGCGCGAAAAGCTCGGCACCACCTACGGCCCACGCTTCCTGCAACGCTTTGGCAGTGGACCTTCGATGGTTTTTGATCTGATTGAAAAGCACCAGATCCGCTGCGAAGCAACACGAAACGGCACCATTCACGCGGCGCATGCCCCCTCCGGTTTTCGGGACCTGGAAGCCAGGTGGAAGGAATGGAACTCCATGGGCGAACCGGTTGATCTGCTCAACCGTGAGCAAATTTCAGAGAAGATAGGAACAAAGGCCTTTCACGGCGGGCTGGTTGACCATCGCGCCGGCACCATCAACCCGATGGGATATTGCCGCGGTCTTGCGCGGGCCGCCAGGGCCGCGGGCGCATCGATCAGCACAGGCGTCAAAGTTACGTCCCTGCAAAAAACGGGCGACGGCTGGACAGTCCACGCCGACAAAGGACAGATCTCTGCCAAATCGGTTGTTCTCGGCACAAACGCTTACACCGACACTCTTTGGCCCGGGCTGAAGAAGACCTACACGATGATCCATTATTTCCAGCTGGCAACCGAGCCGTTGGGAGAACAGGCGGCCCACATTCTGCCGGAACGTCAGGGGCTGTGGGACACCGCGCCCATCATGTTCTCGCTTCGGCGGGACAATGCGGATCGCCTGATCATCGGGTCCATGGGAAAAGTAATTGGCGACAAATCCAAGGGTCTTTCCCACCGATGGGCCAAGAAGCAGCTGTCCCGTCTCTTTCCGGGCCTCGGCGACATTCGTTTTGAAGAAGCATGGCATGGCCAGATTGCGATGACGCCGGATCATCTGCCACGCATTCATGTGCTCGACGATGGTCTCTTTACGCCCATCGGCTACAATGGCCGAGGCATCACCACAGGAACCATCTTCGGGCAAGGCATTGCAGGTCTGTTGACAGGCATGAAACCGGAAGACTTGCCGCTTCCAACAACTGATATGGCCGCAGTCACGAACGCGCCGGTGATGTCCCGCTTCTACAATATTGCCTTCACGGCCAACCAGTTCATCAAAGGATTCTGACAAGCATGACCCGGTCCGACATTCGCGTTGGTGTGGATATTGGCGGCACGTTTACCGATGTCGCGCTCGACCATCCGGGCGGTACGGCCACGTGCAAGGTGCTGACGGATTACGCCGAGCCGGAACGGGCGATCTTGAAAGGCATTGAAATCGCCGCCCAAAACGCGCGCATCCCGCTTTCGGACATTGGTCAGGTCATTCATGGAACCACGCTGGTCACGAATGCGCTGATCGAACGACGCGGTGCCAATATGGCCTTCATCACGACGGAAGGATTTCGCGACGTCATTGAGATGCGGTCCGAAAACCGGTTTGAGCAATATGACCTGAACCTGCAATTGCCAAAGCCGCTGGTACCTAGAAAGCACCGCTTCACCTTGAACGAGCGGGTCGGACCGAAGGGGGATGTGCTGCTTGCTCTTGATCCGGCCGAGACGCAGCAAATGGCGCGCCGCATCGTGGAAAGTGGCTTCGAAGCAGTCGCGATCGGCCTGATGCACGCCTATGCGAACGATGCACACGAAAGGATGATGGCAGACGCCTTGAAAGACCTGTCTCCGGACCTGTCTGTCTCGCTCTCATCCGTCATCTCACCGCAAATGCGCGAGCTGCCGCGATTCAACACCGTTATTGCCAACGCCTATGTCCAGCCGCAGGTCTCGGCATACCTGAACCGCCTCGTCACCAAACTTCGCGGGAGCGGAATAAACGCCCCGGTCTTCATGCTGCATTCCGGCGGCGGCCTGATCTCGGTTGAGACGGCGTCAGAGCAACCGGTGCGGCTGCTGGAATCCGGGCCTGCAGGCGGCGCCATCTTTGCTGCCGAGTTCGCACGCGCGCACGGCATCGAAAAGGTCATGTCGTTCGACATGGGCGGAACAACAGCAAAGATCTGCCTCATCGAGAATGGCTCGCCGAAAACAGCAAGCACGTTTGAGGTCGCCCGCACCTACCGCTTCAAGAAAGGGTCGGGCATGACTGTGTCCACCCCGGTGGTGGAGATGGTTGAAATCGGCGCAGGTGGCGGATCGATCGCCTCGATCGACCAGATGGGCCGTATTCAGGTCGGGCCGCGTTCAGCTGCTTCCGAACCGGGGCCTGCCTGCTATCAGCGAGGCGGGGTCGAACCGACGGTCACGGACTCAAACCTGGTTCTCGGCAGGTTGGATCCGGACAACTTTGCCGGTGGTGAAATACCCTTGTCCGTCGACAACGCCTTCACCGCCCTGTCCGACAAGATCGCTTCCGCGCAGGGCATCGAGGTGACCGAGGCCGCCTTCGGCGTGACCGAGATGGTCGATGAAAACATGGCGAACGCGGCGCGGGTCCACACCGTTGAAAATGGCCGCGACATTGAGCACTTCACCATGATCGCGTTCGGAGGCGGTGCCCCACTGCACGCTTGCCGTCTGTGTGAAAAGCTGGGCATCGATGCCTTGCTCATCCCCCCGGGCGCGGGCGTCGGGTCCGCGATCGGATTTTTGCGCGCTCCCTTCAGCTACGAGGCGACCCGGGGCCTGTTCCAGACGTTGTCGGAATTCGATGCAGGCGCGGTCAATGCAGCGCTTCAGGCGATGGAGGTCGAAGCCCGGGAGTTCGTCGAACAAGGCGTTCGAGACGGCCGGACAACCACAAGCCTTACCGCGTTCATGCGCTACGCCGGACAAGGCTGGGAAATCCCCGTGCCGCTGCCGCATAAGGCGTTTTCCGGCTGCGATGTCGATGAGATCCTCACAGCCTTTGAGGAGGCCTACCGCACACTCTTCGGCCGCACGATTGACGGGCTTGCTCCCGAGATCACGAACTGGTCCCTGACCGTCGCCTCTGTATTGCCGGAACCGGATGCGGTTCATCGTCAAAATGGTAGAGACGCGGCAACCATCTCGCGCACCAGGGTCATCTATGACGCCGCCTTGCGCCGGGACGTCGAAGCGCAGGAGGTCGAGCGACGGTCAATGAAGAGCGGGTCCGCCGTGGACGGTCCAGCGGTAATCGTCGAGGTGGAAACCTCCACAATCGTGACATCTGCTTACCGGGCAATTGGCCAACCAGACGGCTGCCTTCTCTTGATCCGAAAGGACGCCAGCTGATGCCGAGCGCAATTGACTATCAGATCATGTGGAACCGCCTGATCGCCGTGGTGGAAGAGCAGGCGACGACGCTCATAAGGACTGCCTTCTCGACATCGGTGCGCGAAGCCGGCGATCTGTCGGCCGGTCTTTTCGACCGGCAGGGCCGGATGATGGCCCAGGCAGTGACGGGCACGCCCGGCCATGTCAATGCGATGGCCGAGAGCGTCACCCATTTCGTTCGCGAGATCGGAATGCAGAACATCTTCGAGGGAGATGTTTTCATTACCAACGATCCCTGGCTCGGCACCGGGCACCTGCACGACATCACCGTGGTCACGCCCGTATTTCGGAAAGGCCTGCATATCGGCTTTTTCGCCTGCACGGCACACGTCGTCGATATCGGCGGACGCGGGTTCGGACCCGATGCGGGCGAAGTCTACGAGGAAGGCCTGCTGATCCCGATAACCAAGTTCGCGGAACGGGGAACAGTGAACCCGCTTCTGATCTCGATTATCCGGGCCAATGTCAGGACGCCCGACCAGACTGTCGGCGACATGTATTCCCTTGCAGCCTGTAATGAGGCCGGAGACCGTCGTCTGCAGGCAATGCTGGATGAATTCGGCATAGACGATCTGGAAGGCTTGTCCGATTTTCTGACCGAATCCAGCCGCAAGGCGACCAGGGAAGCGATTTCGAATGTGCCAGATGGAACCTATCGGCACACGATGACCGTTGACGGGTATGACCAGCCAGTCGAGCTGGTCGTCACGCTCAAGGTGGACGGCGACCGTCTAAACGCGGATTTCTCAGGCACAAGCGGCATGAGCGCATTCGGCGTCAATGTTCCGGAAGTCTACACAAGGGCGTATGCCTGCTACGGTTTGAAATGCGCCATTGCCCCCAGCGTTCCCAACAATACAGGGTCGCTGGAGCCTTTTGAAATTTCCGCGCCGGAAGGCTGCATTCTTGCCGCGAAGCGTCCGGCACCTGTCTCGGTGAGACATGTCCTGGGACATCTCGTGCCCGACGTCGTGCTTGGCGCTCTCCACCAGGCCATGCCCGGCACGGTGCCCGCCGAAGGGGCGTCGGCGCTCTGGAACATTCAGATTTCAGCCCGCCCCTGCGATCCTGACAGCGGATTGCAGAACGCCGAGATCCTGATGTTCAACTCCGGTGGTACCGGGGCCCGTCCGACCGTAGATGGACTGTCTGCCACGGCGTTCCCATCCGGCGTCTCCACGATGAGCGTGGAGGCCACGGAGCATGTCGGACCGATCACGGTCTGGCGCAAGGATCTGCGTGAAGGATCCGGCGGCGCGGGTGAGACCCGCGGCGGCCTCGGTCAGGTCATCGAAATCGAAGCGCGTGCGGGATACGATTTCTGGTTCAACGCCATGTTCGACAGGGTCGACAATCCGGCACGCGGACGCGATGGAGGACGGCCGGGCGCCGCCGGGCGCGTGGAGCTGACCGACGGCACGCCCCTCAAATCGAAAGGAAGGCAAAAAGTGCGCAACGGCCAGCGCCTGCGGCTCAGCCTTCCCGGCGGAGGCGGATTTGGCGACCCGGAGAAACGGGACCGGTCGCAGGTGGCGGCAGACATCGAGGCAGGCGTCGTCTCTCCAAGCCGGGCTGCCAAAGACTACGGATATTCTGGAGAAAACTCATGAGCGAGAAGATCGCCCTCATAACCGGTGCGGCCCAGGGAATTGGTCTCGCCTGCGCCCAGGCACTGGCGGAAGACGGCTGCAAGGTTGTCCTGTCCGACATTCAGGAGAATGTGCACGCGGCAGCAGCAACACTCGGCGGTTCCGGATACATCTGCGACATGGGTGACACATCCCAGATTGCCGGGATGTTCGAGCGGATTGAAGCTGACATCGGACCGGTGTCGGTGCTGGTCAACAACGCCGGCATCGCGCTTCCTGGCGATTTCCTGAGTTATTCGCTTGAGGACTTTGGCAGGGTTATCAACGTGAACCTTGTCGGTGTCTTCTTCGCGACCCAACGCGCTGCCAACACCATGGTTGCAAAGGGTATTCACGGTTCGATCGTCAACATGTCGTCGATCAATGCACAGGTCGCCATTCCCGCCATTCCTGCCTATTGCGCCTCGAAGGGCGGCGTGAACCAGCTCACGAAGGCGGCAGCGCTCTCACTTGCACCGCACGGTATTCGCGTGAACGCGGTCGGCCCCGGCTCGATCGACACGGAAATGATGGCCGGCGTCAACGCAAATCCGGAGGCGCTTGCAAAGGTGATGTCGCGCACCCCGATCGGCAGGGTCGGCACCGCCCGCGAGATCGGCGATACGGTGGCGTTCCTTGCGTCCGACAAGGCGAGCTACATCACCGGCGAAACCATCTATGTCGACGGTGGCCGCCTCGGCCTCAACTATACGGTCTGATCCATGAGCCGATACCGGGAAACTTACGCCGCATGGTCCGCCGACCCGTCCGCCTTCTGGATGAAGGCGGCGCAGGAGATTGACTGGATCAAGATGCCTGAAACGGCGTTCGATCCTGATGCCGGCGCCTATGGGCGCTGGTTCCCGGACGGCATCTGCAACACTTGCTGGAACGCGGTCGACAGGCATGTTGCAGCCGGACATGGTGACTGGCTGGCCCTCGTGCACGACAGTCCCGTTACAAACTCTGTCAAGCGCTTTACCTTTCTCGAGCTGCAGACAGAGGTCGGCGCGTTGGCGGAGGTTCTTCGCCAAAACGGTGTCGGAAAAGGCGACCGGGTAATCATCTATATGCCGATGGTCCCCGAGGCCATCTTTGCAATGCTTGCTTGCGCACGGCTGGGTGCAATCCATTCCGTCGTTTTCGGAGGTTTTGCAGCGACCGAGCTCGCGACGCGCATCGACGACGCCAAACCGAAGGCCATCCTTTCCGCGTCCTGCGGCATAGAGCCGACACGGGTCGTCGCCTATAAGCCGCTCCTTGATGCCGCCATCGAGATGTCGACCGACAAACCCGAGACATGCATCATTCTACAGCGCGATGTCCTTGAAGCGGACATGCAGCAAGGCCGGGATCTCGATTATTCCCGAGAGGTGGAGGCGGCAAAGGGAACGCTGCCGGAATGTGTCCCGGTGCAGGCGACCGACCCGGCATATATTCTTTATACGTCCGGCACCACGGGACAACCGAAAGGCGTCGTTCGCGATACCGGCGGGCATATGGTCGCCATGAAATGGTCCATGGAGCATCATTACGGCGTCAAGCCGGGAGAAGTGTTCTGGGCAGCATCGGATGTCGGTTGGGTCGTCGGACATTCCTACATCTGCTACGCACCGCTTCTGCATGGATGCGCGACGATCGTCTACGAGGGCAAACCCGTCGGAACACCCGACGCCGCCGCGTTCTGGCGCGTGATCGACGATCATGACGTTGTCGCGCTCTTCACCGCACCAACTGCCTTCCGTGCGATCCGCAAGGAGGACCCGAATGGTACGCTGATCAACCGTCACGATCTCAGCCGGTTCCGCACCCTGTTTCTTGCGGGCGAACGCTCCGATCCGGCGACGATCGAGTGGGCCCAACAAAAACTGCAGCGCCCGGTGATCGATCACTGGTGGCAGACGGAGACCGGCTGGCCAATGTCCGGCAATCCCGTCGGCCTTGGCGTTCTTCCGGTCAAACCGGGCTCCCCCGGGGTCCCGATGCCGGGCTATGAGATCGAAGTTCTCAGCGACGAAGGACATCCCCTCCCCGCCGGATCGCTTGGCAATATTGTCTGCAAACTGCCACTGCCTCCCTCGGGCACGCCGACGCTTTGGAACGCCGAAGACCGTTTCCACAAGGCTTACCTGGAGGAGTTTCCGGGCTATTACGCGACATCCGATGCCGGGATCATCGACGAAGACGGATACGTCTTCATCATGGCGCGCACCGACGACATCATCAATGTCGCCGGGCACCGGCTTTCGACAGGTGCGATGGAGGAAGTCATTTCCGCCCACAAGGACATCGCCGAATGCGCGGTGGTGGGAGCAGCCGATGCGCTCAAAGGACAAATGCCGATCGGGTTCTTTGTCCAGAACGACGGCGCGGAGCGCGATCCGGGCGAACTGGAACGTGAACTCGTCGCACTGGTGCGAGAAAAAATCGGAGCTGTTGCGGCTTTCAAAACCGCGATGGAAGTCGAGCGGCTTCCAAAAACCAGGTCCGGCAAGGTCTTGCGCGGCACGATGCAGAAACTTGCCGACAACGAAGATTTCAAGATGCCGGCCGCCATCGACGACCCGGCCATTCTCGACGAGATCTCCGGAGTTCTTGCTAAACGAGGTTTCGGACAGGGACAGCATGATTGAACGGCTTCATACCAGCACGCGCATGAGCAAGATCGTCAAGCACAACGGCGTTGCCTATCTGTGCGGCCAGGTCGGCGCTGGAGAGACCGTTGTCGAGCAGACACGGGACTGCCTGTCGCGCATCGACGCGCTTCTCCTGGAAGCGGGCTCGGATCGCGAGCACGTTCTCCAGGCCATTGTCTGGCTTGCGGACATGGCCGACTTCGCGGAGATGAACGCCGTTTGGGACGATTGGGTTCCGGACGGATTTGCCCCGGCACGCGCCTGCGGCGAAGCACGTCTCGCCCGCGACGTACTCAAGGTCGAGATCATCATCACGGCCGCCATCAAGGAGGGACCATGACATGGACATGCCAGCTGTCGAACTCCGGAAAGTGAACAAGTACTACGGGAACTTTCACGCCCTGAAGGACATCGACCTTTCAGTCACGAAGGGTGAGAAAATCGTCGTATGCGGGCCTTCCGGGTCTGGAAAATCAACGATGATCAGAACCATCAATCAGCTGGAAGAGCACCAGTCCGGCGAGATCCTGATCCATGGCGACGAGATCTACGCCGAGGCTCACAACATTGAGCTGCTCCGCCGGGATGTCGGCATGGTGTTTCAACACTTCAACCTGTTTCCGCACATGACAATCTTGGAGAACTGCACCCTGGCGCCGGTGCTTGCGCGCAAGGAAAGCAAGGCGGACGCCGAGGCACACGCCATGCAGTATCTGGAGAAAGTCCGCATTGCCGACCAGGCCCAGAAATATCCGGGGCAGTTGTCCGGCGGTCAGCAGCAGCGCGTGGCAATCGCACGTGCACTGTGCATGAAGCCGGACATTCTTCTGTTCGACGAACCGACATCGGCGCTCGATCCGGAAATGATCGGTGAGGTCCTGGACGTGATGGAAACACTTGCAAAAGAAGGAATGACCATGATCTGCGTGACCCACGAAATGGGGTTCGCGAAACGCGTCGCAGACAGGGTTATCTTCATGGATGCCGGGCAGATCGTCGAGGAGGCCGATCCGGTCTCCTTCTTTGACCACCCGACCAACCCGAGAACAAAAACCTTTCTCGAACAGGTGCTCACCCACTGATTGGCAGGTTTCTTCGCTTCCTCAAAACAAAGCAGCCTCCCAAGGCAGCCGACTTGAACCCGGACGAAGTGCCGGGTTCTTTTTTTGTCAATTTCGCGTTCAACCAAACCGGTGTATCGAGCGCTAACGGCACACAAAGCCGCTACACCCCGGAATCCGGGCAGTTCAGTTCCGAAACTCCCGGTTCGGCGGATGTTTCCAGAGATTTTGAAATCGTTGTCGCCAACATCTTCAACGGATTTACATATCCTCACTCGGACAAGCCCCAAGAGTGGATCTCAGCTGACCAGTCACTGTCCAGAAACATCAGATTTCTTTGGAGTTTTCTTGGATTTGTCGCCCCACTCACCGCGTCACCGGGTGGAACAATCTGCCTTTTTGCTGCCAAGAGCAATTGGTGCCGAAACGAGGTGAATCCTCCCGCACGAACTCCATGATCAGGAGGACAGTCGGCGGCAATTCCTGGCTCTCGCGCCAGGCCACAAGCACCAGGAAGACGAACAGGATCGAAAAACTGAACACCAGAATTGACATGTCATCAGGGTTCCTTTCCCGATAACTCAGCACTGTCTGCTCGTAGGAAGCGCCTGCGGGGATCATCCGTGCTACCCGGCAGAGCAAACGCGACAAGAGCCGCAAGCGTGATCGTCGCCGCCGACAATAGGAACACCCACGACGTTATCCAGTCATAAAGAAGGCCGCCGCCGATGAGGCCCATGATGCTCGCCGCGGCACTGAGACTGCTCGCCATTCCCTGAACGGCGCCCTGGTGTTCGTTGCCGGCAAATGTCGATAGGACGGCAGTGAAAGTCGGCCACATGAGCCCGTTGCCGACGGCAATCAGGAGTGCCGCAAGATAGATGCTGGCCGTGGTGTTCCAGAAGAGAGACACGAAGCCGAGGCCAAGAACAAGCCCGCCGCCGGAAACCAGCAGGCGTTGGGACACAACCTTGGCGGCGCGCGCAAGCAGCGGCCCCTGGACCAGCATCATGAAAAGGCTGAGGACAGCGAAGAAGACGCCGGTATCCGTCACGGTCCAGTCCAGCCGTGTGGCCGCGTGGACCGGAAAGGCGATATAGAAAAAGCTGAATCCCAGCATGACCAGAAAATTCACGAGCATCAGTTGCGGGATCCGAGGCAGACGCATGAGATCCGTCTTCGGCGTTTCTCCACATCCCTTCAGGCGGTAAACCTCCTTGGTCTCCTGACCGAACACCTTGCAGGCGTTGGAGAGACCCGGTTTGGTCCGCAGCATCCCGGCATGATTGTCCGACAGTCCGAAATACGTCAGGACGCTTGCGACAACGGAAATCAGGAGCGCGGCGATTACCGGCAGCATTTCCCCGAGGACACTCGCGCCCAAAAGACCGGCAAGCGCCGGTCCGAAGATGAAACCTGCGTTTGTCGACATGGCCATCCGGCCGAAATTCTCCGTGCGATGGGCATCATCCGTGATGTCGGCAAGATAAGCGTTTGCGACCGAAACATTCCCGCCGGTGAGACCGTCCGCCGCGCGCGCAAAGAAGAGGACGATCAGCGGCAAGGTCAGTGCGAATTGCCCCAAGAGGCCGGAATCAACCTGGATGATTGCATCGGTGGGCAGGTAAAAGGCGATAAGGAACACGACCCAGGACGCCAGGGTGCCCAACTGGCTCACCAGCAACACTTTGCGCCTGCCGATCTGATCCGACCATCTGCCCAGGATCGGTGCGCCGATCAGCTGAAACGCCGAATAGGTCGAGGCAAGCACTCCGTAAACCAGCGCATTGCCGCCCCAATCGGTCACGAGGAAAACCATGAAGGGCACGACGATCGAAAACCCCAGCGTTCCAACGAAATTCACGGATAGAATAGGCAAGATCGAGGGCAAGCGTGGCGACGGCAAATCAGAAACGGTATCTGCCATGTCGGAACGCCTGCCTCTTCCGGATCTTCAACCGCCTGCCCGTCATCTGATGGTCGCACAATCCACCAGAAAATCAACGCGGCCGGGGCGCTCCGATGCCCGGGACTAGGGCGTTGACTTCTTCTAAAGCACCTGGGCCCAGCGACCGGAAACGGCAGATTGGATCCTCGGGGCGGCTCTGGAAGTGGAGTTCACCCCGTTTCTGGTCCGGGGCTCTTGCGACTTTTCGTGCATCCACTTTTTCCCTGCTTCCGAGCATACCCAGCAGGCAGGTCGCCTCTTTTTTCGGTGCCAGACGCGTACGCTCATGATGGCCGAGCACCTCATGCACCGCGTTTTTGGGACGCCTGGCTCATGGCATCACTGCAGAGGCGCCGCCATAGTTTGGTTCCGAACCACTCAAAAGAAACGGAAAAAGAGCCTCGGACGGCCCAAATCGCCCCCGTGGAACCTTTTCGCATGTGATCTGGGCGTGATCTAATGTTGCCGTGCTCTGATCAGCAACGTAGACAAAGTTATTGAAATTATAGGGAGAATTGGTGGGTGAGCACGGGCTCGAACCGTGGACCCGCTGATTAAGAGTCAGCTGCTCTACCAACTGAGCTACACACCCATCAACGTTGCACCGCGCAAGGGCGGCGTGCCGGAGAGCGCGTGTATATAGTGCGCACCGGCGGCTTGCAACACGCATTGTGACACTTTTCTTTCATTGCGGCCATGCGGTTTTTGCAGGCCACGGCCAAAACGTTGCACAGCGACAAGGAAACGGCTTTCTTGAGGTGCTCAAGGAAACTTTTAAAAACTTTACGCATCTTTCGCGCAACAATCGAAATTTGGGGTTGACCGGTCAAGGCGCTCTCACTAGTGTGCGGCGCGTCAAGACCGGCGGGTATGCGGGCTTGGCAGGGCGGCTGCGAAAGTGATCGCTTTTCAGTCATATCCGATAAAGGTCTTGAGGACCTGCAGTATCGAAGGACCGGGACGACATGATGATGTCGCTCATTCTAGTAGTGGTAGGAAAGCGCGCCTCCGGAGCGGGATAGACCCGTTCGGACAGGATGGCGCGCGACCAAGGCTCCCCAAGGGGCCTTTTTTTGTACCCGCCTCCTGACAGCCCGCTCTCTTCAACCGGATCTTCGACGCCGCAGGCAAGAGACGATACAAGTATTCATGAGCCAAGGCCCGCAAACAGGGCCACGAAATGCAAGGACGAGAAAATGACACGGGAAATGACCGGCGCCGAAATGGTCATCCAGGCGCTGAAAGACCAGGGAGTTGACACGATCTTCGGCTACCCGGGCGGTGCAGTGCTTCCCATCTATGATGAGATCATCCAGCAGGAGGGGCTGGAGCATATCCTGGTGCGCCATGAGCAGGGTGCCGGCCACGCCGCCGAAGGCTATGCCCGCTCGACCGGAAAGCCCGGTATCGCTCTTGTCACCTCCGGTCCCGGCGCGACCAACATGGTGACTGCGCTCACCGATGCGATGCTCGATTCCATTCCGCTCGTCTGCATTTCCGGGCAGGTTCCCACCCACCTCATCGGCAACGATGCCTTCCAGGAATGCGATACGGTCGGCATCACCCGCCCCTGCACCAAGCACAACTGGCTTGTCAGGGATGTGGAAGCCCTGCCGCGGGTCCTGCATGAAGCCTTTTACGTCGCAACGTCGGGCCGTCCGGGTCCGGTGGTTGTCGACATTCCCAAGGACGTCCAGTTTGCCACCGGAACCTACCAGGGTCCGACACCGAACCCGGCGGCGGCCCACAAAAGCTACCGCCCGCAGCTGAAGGGCGACGCCGCATCCATCCGCAAGGCGGCGGAGATGATGGCAGCAGCCAAGAAGCCAATTCTCTATACCGGCGGCGGGGTCATCAATTCCGGCACGCAGGCGTGCCAGTTGCTGCGGGAGCTGGTCTCTCTGACCGGTTTTCCGATCACCTCCACGCTGATGGGCCTCGGCGCCTATCCGGCCTCCGGCGACAACTGGCTCGGCATGCTCGGCATGCACGGAACCTATGAAGCCAATATGGCCATGCATGACTGCGACCTGATGATCAATGTCGGCGCCCGCTTTGACGACCGCATCACCGGCCGCACCGACGCGTTTTCGCCGAATTCGCAGAAGATCCATATCGACATCGATCCGTCCTCGATCAACAAGACGATCAATGTCGATCTGCCGATCATCGGCGATGTCGGCCACGTTCTTGAGGATCTGGTACGCATCTGGCGGTCGTCCTCGATGAAGACCGATGCCACGGCGATGAAATCCTGGTGGTCACAGATCGACAGCTGGCGCGCGCGCAATTCGCTGGCCTATAAACCCAACGACGACGTCATCATGCCGCAATACGCGATCCAGCGGCTGTATGAACTGACCAAGGATCGCAAGACCTTCATCACGACCGAAGTCGGTCAGCACCAGATGTGGGCAGCCCAGTTCTACGGCTTCGAGGAGCCCAACCGCTGGCTGACATCCGGCGGTCTCGGCACGATGGGGTACGGCCTGCCGGCCGCCATCGGTGCACAGGTCGCCCATCGCGACGCACTCTGTGTCGACATTGCCGGCGACGCCTCCATCCTGATGAACATCCAGGAAATGTCGACTGCGGTCCAGTTCGGCCTTCCGGTCAAGGTGTTCATCCTCAACAACCAGTACATGGGCATGGTGCGCCAGTGGCAGCAGCTCCTGCACGGCAACCGCCTCTCCCACTCCTACACCGACAGCCTGCCCGATTTTGTGAAGCTGGCCGAAGCCTATGGCGGCGTCGGCATCCGCTGCGAAAAGCCGGGAGACCTGGACGGAGCCATCGAAGAGATGATTTCGGTCGACCGGCCCGTCCTGTTCGACTGCCGGGTTGCCAACCTTGCCAATTGTTTCCCGATGATCCCGTCGGGCAAGGCTCACAACGAAATGCTGCTGCCGGACGAAGCCAATGACGAAGTGGTTGCCAACGCGATCAGCGCCGAAGGCAAGTCCCTCGTCTAAGTGCCGGGTCAGAAGGATATTCAAAAATGAACGCACAAAATGTCGATGCGCCTTCCGCCTATTTCCTGGCCGAAGTCAGCAATGAAATCGAAACACATACGCTATCGCTTCTCGTCGACAACGAGCCAGGCGTCCTTGCCCGCGTGATCGGGCTCTTTTCCGGTCGCGGCTACAACATCGACAGTCTCACCGTGTCGGAAACCGAACACGAAAAGCACCTGTCGCGGATCACGATCGTGACCACGGGAACGCCAATGATTATCGAGCAGATCCGCCACCAGCTCGACCGTCTTGTCCCCGTCCACCGGGTGACGGATCTGACGGTGCGCGCAAAACGAGCCAACCAGGACAAACCGCTGGAACGCGAACTTGCGCTCATCAAGGTGGCTGGTGACGGCGACAAACGCCTGGAAGCGCTGCGTCTCGGCGATGCCTTCCGTGCAACCGTGATCGACGCGACGACGGAGCACTTCGTCTTCGAAATCACCGGCCGGACGTCCAAGATCGAGCAGTTCATCGCCATCATGAAACCGCTTGGCCTCGTTGAAGTGTCCCGCACCGGCGTTGCCGCCGTTCAGCGTGGTCCGGAAGGTCTCTAAGCCCTTTTCGCGCTTTCGTTTTGAAAGTCCGCCGCCACCGCGCGGCGGGCCTTTTTGATTTCGGTGTGGAGCATCGCCAAATGCACAACCTTATTCCGAGGCGGATATCCTTGCTCTTGCGCCAATCGTCTCCTTGCCGGTGATCGGCCGATTTGGACTTCAGGCACCATCCGTTTCGCTTTGAACGGGTGACCGCCACCAGGACTTCCCCTTTACGTTCATCCCCGAGGCTCCTACATGCGACGGGTCTATTCCTTTGCCCGGGCCACCATATGTCCTTTGACCTTGCCACTTATCTCCGCCGGATCGGCCTTGAAGCCTGCAGTCCGGATCTTGATGGACTGAGATCGCTTCAGGCAGCGCAGATCAGCGCGATCCCGTTTGAGAACGTCTTGCCTTTCCTTGGGCGCGTGCCAAGGCTCGATGATGACGCCCTTTGGCAAAAACTCGTCCTCGACCGGTGCGGTGGCTATTGTTTTGAATTGAATTCGCTTCTTGGCAAAGCGCTTGATGCGGCCGGGTTTTCCAGCCGCCAGGTTTTGGCGCGCGTGCGCCAGGGTGCGGCCGAAGGTGGCGCCAGAACCCACCTCGCCTTCGTTGTATCGCTCGATGGCAACGAATGGCTGGTCGATGCCGGGTTCGGCGGCCAGGCGCCTGCCGAACCGGTCAGAATTGCACCCGATGACGAACAGAAGATCCGCGATCAGATCTACCGGATCCGGTTCGAGAGCCTTACTGGCGAACATGTCCTGGAACGTCAGACCGAGGATGGCTGGTTTTCGCTCTATGGCTTTGACCGTGTCGACGTGCGCCCGGCGGATCTCGAAGCTTCCAACTTCCTGTGCGCCCTGTCACCGGATCAATCTTTTTCGGCAAGCATGAAGTTCTACCGTCTGACGGAGACCGGCTTTTTGAGTTTTCTGGATGGCCGCGCACGATGGGTGAACGGTGAGGAAAAACGCGAATGGCAGATACTGGATGCGGGCGAGCTTGGTGAATTCATGAAAAAAGACATGGGCCTTGGATATGACGATGCCACGGCTCAAGCCATTTCAAACAGGTTGGCAACGCTTCAATAAGTGTTTCAATCGCATCACCCTCCCTTGAAGCTGAGGAGTGCCGCCAGCTCCGTTTCCAAGGATAGCCGCTTGCAATTGGGTGCACCGCCCGCCCTTCGATATAGCGTCATGCGCTATGAAGTCGTGCAAGATGAGAAATGCCCGTGTCTCACGAATTGTCACCTCTCCCGTTGGGAGAGGTCGGCCTGAAAGGCCGGGTGAGGGGGCAGACGTTTCAGGTCCCTCGACGGATTTGACCCCTCACCCTTACCCTCTCCCCAAGGGAGAGGGATGGGAACGGAGGGCGGCAAGCGGATCCGAACAACATGGTGGCTTCGAGACGCCGTCATCACGGATCCTCAGGATGAGGATTTAGCGAAGCAAGAACTGCCACGCCCTGCCCGCACTATCCGTAAAACCCCTCGCGCAAATTGATGCGGTGCTCAAGGAAGGCCTTCAGCGAGCACAGCATCTGAGTCCAGCCTTCGCAATTGCCATAGGAGGCTTTCAGCCCGCCAGCCGTTTCGCGCCAACCTTCTTCACTGATGGTCACAAGGGTGCGTCCATCGTCCAGAGTATCGAAGGTCATCGTGACGGTCGTGTCGTAGCCGGCCGGTTCCGGCAACTCGCCGGTGGAACTGACTTCGCCACTTTCCTGAGCCGCCCATCTCAACACGATGAGACTGTCTTTCTCGACCCGGTCGACCTTCACCGGAAATTGTCCCGGGAACTCCGCAAAAGACCAGTAAACGGTGACCCCTGCTGTCAATCGTGCGTCCGCGCCGCCCGTTGTAAAGTAATGCGACAGCGGATCCGGGTTCACGACCGCTTCGAAAACCTCAGACACAGGTTTAGAAATTCTGCCCGCGATCTTGAATGAAAGTGTCATGGCTCCCTCCCCTCATTTCCTCGAAACGTCGTTCAATGCTGCCTTTTCCACACCGGCTGCAAGATTTGCCAGGTGATGCGTCCAGCCACGCAGATGTGCAGTCCTGAGCCGCTCGCGATCACCCGCAGCCGTACTGTTCCAGCCGCTGTGAGTCAGCACGATCCGGCACCTTTCTCCTTGCGCTGCCAGTCGAATGGCAACCATTGTCTCGAACGACCAGTCATCGTCCTTCCAGCTGAGTTTTAGCAGCCGCGGCGCGTCAATCTCGATCACGCGTCCGCGCGTGTGGTGCTGCCCCTCGCTGTCGTGCCAGGGTTCGTGGAACCTGCCGCCTACACAAGCTTCCAGAACGATGTCGCTTCCCCACCAGAGCTCCGGTCTAATCAGGACGTCCCAGACTCGCTCGGAGCGGGCAGCACAGACCTGTTCCAGCATCAGGCTGTCATCGTGCAATTTCAAACCTCCCTCACCTGGCTTGATTGGCACCATAAAATGTTATAAAAATATAACATGTCAAGAGAGGATGATTCGGACAGGATTTTCAAGGCATTGGCGGACAAGAGGCGCCGCAGGATTCTGGATTTGTTGAAAGACAGCCCGAAAACGACAGGTGCCTTGTGCGCGGCAATTCCGGAACTGGACCGTTGCACGGTTATGCAGCACATGCGCGTTCTGGAAGCTGCGGACCTGATCATCGTTCAGCGCAAGGGTCGTGAACGCTGGAACTATCTCAACGCCCTGCCCATCAAGGATATCCACGACCGCTGGATCGGCGATTATGCGGAAAACGCCGTCAATCTGCTGTCCAGGCTCAAATCTGATCTCGAAGCGCCCACCAACTGAAAAACCGTGCTGGAAGCGCGCAAGCAACACAGGGCGCAATCGGAACAATTCCTTGCGGAGATAACCTAGACGCGACACGGATCAGCGCGTATACGACACCGGCGATCCGCGCCCATCCGGCGCAAGCATCATCTCATTCGAAGAGAAGGCTCCAAGCCCATGATCCACGGTCTCTCCCGGCCGAAAAATCAAATTCGCTGGCTCTTGCTGGAAGGCATTTCCCCAACCGCGCACGCTGTTCTTGAAAAAGCCGGCTACACGAATGTGGAAGTCCTGCCGGGTGCGCTTGAAAAGGATGCACTGATCGAGAGGCTGGACGACGTGCAGATGCTGGGCATCCGCTCCCGCACTCAGATCACCGAAGAGGTGCTTGAAGCGGCCGGAAGCCTGGTCGCCGTCGGTTGTTTTTCCGTTGGCACCAACCAGGTGGAACTGGAAGCCACGCTCATGCGCGGTATTCCGGTCTTCAATGCTCCCTTTTCCAACACAAGATCCGTCGCCGAGTTGACGATTGCCGAGATCGTCATGCTGCTGCGCGGCGTTTTTCCCAAGTCCACGGCGGCGCATGAGGGCCGCTGGCTGAAAAGTGCCGCCGGATCCCACGAAATCCGCGGCAAGACACTCGGCATTGTCGGCTACGGCAACATCGGCACGCAGCTTTCCAACCTTGCCGAAGCCATGGGCATGCGGGTCATTTATTTCGACATGGTCGACAAGCTGCAGCATGGCAATGTGGCCCCGACCGAAAACCTGGACTCCTTGCTGGGTGCTGCAGATGTCGTGTCGCTGCATGTGCCGGATACGCCCGAAACCCGCAACATGTTCCGTGCAGAACAGATTGCAAAAATGAAACAGGGCGCATTCCTGATCAACAACGCCCGGGGCAATGTGATCGACATCGACGCCCTCGCGGAAGCCCTCCGGTCAGGGCATCTGGCCGGGGCCGCCATTGACGTTTTTCCGGTCGAACCGAAGTCCAACAAGGACGAGTTCACCTCCCCCCTGCGCGGCCTCGACAACGTCATTCTGACACCGCATGTCGGCGGCTCCACCGAAGAGGCGCAGGCGCGGATCGGCGAAGAAGTCTCCAAGCGGCTGGTTGAATATTCCGATGTCGGTTCCACCATCGGCGCCGTTGAGTTCCCCCAAGTACAGCTGCCCAAGGGCACAGACGCAACCCGCTTCATCCAGGTTCACCACAATGCACCGGGCGCGATGCGCACGCTGAACGATCTCTTCACCAGGCACAATCTCAATATCCACGCGCAGTTCATGCAGTCTCACAAGGACATTGGCTATGTGGTTCTTGACGTTGACAGTCCGGTTGCCGACCCGGTCAGGATCCTGGAAGAAATCCGTGCCCTGCCGAACACCATCCGCGCAAGGCTGCTGAACCGCGTCTGAGCTGAACCTAGTCACCCGAATCTGAAGTTCGTCCCATTTTACAGCGGGCTTCGAACAACCTTCTTAGATTCCACACCTAACCCACGCTTGAAATTCAGGAACGAATTGCTGCGGCCAGTTTAGCGACCGATCACCCCACCCGGCGAGATGAATCTGTACTGATCTTGTCGAGAAGGGAATTCGTCTCGGCTGTGAAAATCTTGCTGAACCGTTCGACGACGGGCCTCAATTCAGTATCCGGGCCGCGATACAGGGCGAACTCATAGGGCAGGAGCGGATGAAACGGACGCATAGCGAGACTGTCGGAGAATTCAAGCCCGGTTAACCCGTCAACCACTGCAACACAATCGCTGCCTGCAACGATTTCAGCTGCAATCCGGAAGGAATCGGATTCGCACACGACATTCCAGGCCGCCCCCGCCTTGTCAAAACACTTTGCGATCGAGTGATAGTGCAGCCGGTCGGGCATTACCGCGACAAACGGCACACCGGAAAGCATGCGCGCGCTGAGATAACTCTCTGCGCGAAGCGGATTTGTCTTGGACATAATCACCACACAAGGTGCCCGGTAGCTCTCCATGCGCATGCTGGTCGTGTCGAAGGGCGTTGCGGCGATGCCCATGTCGAACAAACCGGTTGAGAGCACATCATGAACCCTGGTCGACTCCATGGTTTGAACACGTATCGTGACACCCGGTGACTCCTTCCGGAACCGCGCAATTGATCTTGGTAGCAAGACATTCCCTGCCATCGCCTGCGTTGCGATCACCAGATGACCGCCCTTGCCGCTCCGAAGCATCTCGATCGACGTTTCCATGCGCCGGTATCCTGAAAGGACCTGACTTGCACTGCCAGACAGTGACAGCGCCGCACTCGTTGGGCGCAAACCGCGCTTCTCGCGCACAAACAGCTCAAGGCCAACATCGGCCTCAAGCCGTGCAATGAGGTTGCTGACGGCAGGCTGGGACTTTCCAAGCAACCGTGCGGCCTCGGTCATCGAGCCGGTATCAAGGACCGCGCGGAAGGCCAATAACTGAGACAATGGATGCTTCATAATCAAACATTATAGATGCTTAAATACTGAAAACAATAGACTAATTTTGAAACAAAGGGGATATTTGCTGATTTGTTTGATATCTGGATTTGCTTTATTAATGGTTATCGTACTGCTCACGATGAAATCGCTTGTCAGGGAGTTGAAAAATGGCCTTCAGACTAAGAAAAACACTCGCAGCTGTTTGCGCTGCGTTTGCCCTTTCACTGCCCGCCGGTGCTGCGGACTATCCGGAACGCCCGGTTACCATCGTGGCACCCTACGGGGCCGGCGGCAGCAGCGACACACTCGCACGCATGCTTGCCGAGCGTCTCAATGAGGTTCTTGGCGGCAACTTCATAGTAGAGAACCGTTCCGGGGCCGGAAGCAGGGTCGGAACAGAGTCTGTCGCTCGCAGCGATGCCGACGGCTACACGTTGCTACTGGCTGACATGCCTTATGCCATTGTTCCAAACGTCTATGATGACGTTGCCTATAAGGCTGAGGACTTTATCGCAATCGCACAGGTCGGGCTTGCACCGATCGTCCTTTTTGCAAGTCCGGGTATGGAGGACGCCTCTATCCAGGCAGTAACCGAAAAGGCGAAATCTGCAGAAGATGCGATTGCCATCGGGTCCGGGGGGATCGGAGCGACAACCCATATGGTCGCCGAGCTCTTTCAGGCACAGGTAGATGCCAAATTGCTGCATGTGCCGTTCGGCGGAACGGGTCCATCGCTGCAGGGCCTTGCTGGGTCACAAGTCGATGTTGCGTTCGGATCTTACGCGTCCGGTCGGTCTCTAGCCGAAGCCGGAAGTATTCAGGTCATCGGTGTTACCTCGCCAGAACGCGTCGCGATCCTGCCCGACGTTCCCACGTTTGCAGAATCTGGCGTTGATCTTGAGGTGCGTCACTGGTGGGGCCTCCTTGCTCCGAAGGGAACGCCTGACGAAATCGTCGACAGCCTGCGCACCGCCGTTGCTGAGATTTTGAAGGAAGACGTCGTACTGGATCGGCTGTCAAAACTCGGCGTAAGCCCCGGCGAGCTTGCTCCGGAAGACTTCCAGGCCTTCCTCTCAACCGAGAATCAACGCTGGGCGGACATCGTGGAGAGCGCCGGGATCGAGGTTTCTCAGTAAGGCAGGCTGGATAAAACGATGTCGCGCCTTGCGAACAACAACACGATAGGCGGCCTTGCAATCCTGGCTTTCGGGGTCGCCTATCTCATCACCGGCTCGGCTTACCCGCTTGGCACGCTCAGAAGCATGGGAGCCGGATACTTTCCGCTCATCATTGGTTGGCTCACAATTCTGACAGGCGCGATCATCGCATGCCGCGGCCTGTTCAGAGGCGGCGACCATATGCAGATCGCCTGGCGTCCAACGCTTGCCATCTCCGCGTCAATCGCCGCGTTCGGAATTTTCATGGCCCTACTCGGTCTTGCAGCCGCCGTGTTTGCAGCCGTAACGGTGTCAACGACCGCCGAGCGGCCCTTTGCACCCTTAAGGGTCGTGGCGCTCAGCACAACCCTCATAGCCATGGCCTACATCATTTTCGTCGTCGTTCTTGGAATGCCGATACCACTTGTGAGGTTTCCATGAGTGAGCTACTGGGCAATCTCGTACTCGGTTTCGAGACCGCACTTCTGCCGGCCAACCTGGCGTATTGTTTTCTGGGTGTTCTGCTGGGAACACTCATTGGCGTCCTGCCCGGCATCGGATCTCTGGCAGCCGTTTCCATGCTCCTGCCGGTTTCGTTCTACCTGTCACCGGAAGCAGCCATCGTAATGCTCGCCGGTGTCTACTACGGGGCGGAATATGGTGGTTCAACCGCCGCCATCCTTCTCAATCTCCCAGGCACGCCATCATCTGCCGTTACCGCCATAGACGGCAATCCACTTGCAAAAAAAGGGCGTGCCGGTGTCGCCCTCTTCATCACGACGATCGCCTCTTTCGCGGGAGGAACCTTTGGCATCGTGCTTCTTATTGCACTGGCACCGACACTCGCAGAAATGACGCTGGTATTCGGGCCTGCCGAGTATTTTTCTATGATGGTCCTCGGACTTATCGGCGCAGCAACTATCACCGGTGGTTCGCCGGCCAAGGGATTGGCAATGGTGCTTCTCGGTCTGGCACTCGGCACTGTCGGAACCGATGTCAACAGTGGAACTGCCCGGTTTACGTTAGGCGCTCTTGAACTCTATGACGGCGTCAGCCTCGTCGCCCTTGCGATGGGCCTCTTCGGCGTTGCCGAGATCATACAATCAATCCACACCGGCGGGGCCGATCAGATCCGGCAGAAAGTCCGGCTGCGCGAGATGGCACCGACATCACAAGACATGAAACAGGCGGGATTGCCGATGGCGCGCGGAGCCGTAATCGGCAGTGCCATTGGTATTTTGCCTGGAGCCGGGCAAACCATGGCGGCTTTCTTCGCCTATGCGTTCGAGAAGATCGTCTCCCGTAGCAAGAATCTGTTCGGGACCGGTCATATACCGGGAATAGCAGCGCCAGAGGCAGCCAACAACGCAGCTGTTCAGTCCGCCTTTATTCCGACTCTCACGCTGGGAGTGCCTGGTAGCGCAACGATGGCGATCATGCTAGGTGCGCTCCTGATTCACGGCGTCGCGCCCGGCCCATCGCTTCTCAATCTCAATCCGCACATTTTCTGGGGCCTTGTCGCAAGTTTCTGGATCGGCAATCTGCTGTTGCTCATTTTGAACATACCGCTGATCGGTCTGTGGGTGCGGCTTCTGCAGATCCCCTATCGGTTTCTCTATCCGGCAATAATCTGCCTGATCTGTGTCGGTGTGTATTCCGTCAACCTCAGTGTCTTCGATATCGGACTCGTCCTGTTGTTTGGTGTCATCGGCTACTTCATGCGCTTAACAGGATTTGATCCGGCCCCTCTCGTTGTCGGCTTCGTCCTCGGTCCGATCATGGAAGAGAACTTGAGACGCGCCATGCTCATTGGTCGCGGCGATCCCGCCATCTTTGTCGACCGGCCGATCAGTTTCTGGCTGCTTGTTGTATCAGCGCTCATGCTGGTCTGGACGGTGTTTTCGTTCATTCGCACCGGCGCGGGTGCACCCTCAAACGAGGTGTCCTCAACCTCCAGCAACAGTACCGGTGAAAACAGCCAGAAGAGACAATCTGATGAGTGATAGGACCCTCTCTGACCCCGACGCGCTTTTTTCCGACCTGAATACGCTCTGTGAATTTGGTGGACGTTTTGCAGGGACCGCGTCTGAGGTGGCGGCAAGAAACTGGCTGGCGAGGGCGGCCTCAGCTGCATTGGGTGTGCCTTGCAAGGAGCACCATTTCCACCACGTAGGATGGCAGGCACTGAACGCCCGGCTCTCGGTCAACGGCGATGCAGACGCGCTTTGCCACCCACTTGTGCGCGCGGAACCGACACCGCCGGAGGGAATTGAAGCCGAAGTTGTCGATCTCGGGCGCGGTTTGCCGGAAGATTTCAAGGCCTCAGGCGCTGATCTGAACGGAAAGATTGCAATGGTGGGGCACGAAGTCATGTTCAGCAGCGACACGTTCCACCGTCGCAAGAAACTGCAACTGGCCCGCGACGCCGGCGCAGTCGCGATCCTTGTGGTCTCACGCGTTGCAAACCAGCCGGTAACAGGCTCCGCACGGGCGGAAGAACCCGGGCTTCCGGCATTGGGCATAACACCTGAAACGGCAGTCGCCATAAGACTGGCCCGACCTTCTGAGCGCCGCGCCCGGATATTGATCGAGACCCGGAGCCAAATGGCAAAAGGCGTAAATCTTCTGTTTGATCGTCCAGGGGCGAGCGGAAAATGGATCGTGTTGTCCGCCCACTACGACGGACACGACATTGGTGAAAGTGCGCTTGATAACGCCACGGGCGTTGTGCTCTGCCTCGAAATTGCACGCCGCTTGCGGAACCTATACGACTTTTCCAACCATGGGGTCAGGCTGGCTTTCTTCACGTTCGAGGAGTGGGGGCTTATCGGCTCTCAGCGCTATGTGAGCGAACTGTCGGTGAAAGAAGCTGACCAGATCCTTTTGAACATAAACGCAGACACCGTCGTCGGTGGACAGGGGCTGACCGCCCTGACGAGTGGATTTAAAGGACTTTCCAGCTGGCTCGAGAGAGAGCTTGCCGAGAGCAGTCTAAGCCTGAAAATTCACGAACCCTTCCAACCCAACTCCGATCACGCCAGTTTCGCGAGGCACGGCATCCCAGCACTTCGTCTTCTATCGGGGTTCAATGAGCCGGAAAGCGCAGCCAAATTTGTCCTCACAGGGGGCGACACGAGGGAGTTGGTCGACCCTTCGTCACTCGAACGTGCCGTTGATGTGACCGAACATCTGACCCTTTCGGCACTTCGGGCAGGTCCAGACATCACGGGCCGTTGGCCGCACAAAAATTACGAGCCGGTGGCGAGTCACCGAACGTGACTAATTTGCTTCCCTTTTCATGAGGGACTGGATCGTGTCCAGATGCACCTGCATGGCCGTTATTGCCGCATTGGCATCGGCCTTGGATATCGCATCCACAATTCTGGCGTGCTGGTCGCTGTGAAGACCACGAAACTCGTCTATACCGATGCGCCGATAGGTTCTGTCCCATGCGCGTTGCCAGTTAACACGCCGACGGGCATTTGAAAGAAACATCAGTACCTGCGTCAGAAGCGGATTTCCGGCGACTTGCGCCACGGCCTTGTGAAACGCGTCATCGGCGATTTCACATTGCAGGCGGTCTTCTGCCCTGCGTCCCGCCGTGACTTTTTCTCGAAGCCTGGAAACGTCATCTGCAGTTGCCTTACGCGCCGCCTCGCCCGTCACCTGCGGTTCGAGCAGCGCGCGCGCGCGCATCACGTCACGCGGCATCACACCATTGATCAACAAAGTGTCACGAAGCGGCAGATGGGTTGGTCGTTGACCTCGGAAAGTACCTTGACCGACATGGCGCCAAATTTCGCCGTCCTTTTCGAGGTCTTCCAGAACCTTTCGTAACGTTTCCCGACCGCAGCCCAATTGACTGGCGAGATCTCGTTCTGGAGGCAATCGATCTCCTGAATCTGGCGCAATACGTTCCAATAGAAACCGTAGCTCATTTCCAACGATTGCAGCCGATTTTCGGTGTCGCCGAGACTTCATAACAGACCAATTACTAGACCAATTCTCGATGCGCTACAAGGTGCTCCACTTTGTTCGACAGGGAAGTCTTGAAATGTTTGAAATCGTGCTGTTTGGACTTGCTGGGTTCGCAGCTGGCCTGCTCAATGCCATCGCCGGTGGCGGAACATTCCTTACACTCCCAGTCCTAATCTACGCAGGCATTCCTCCTGTCTCTGCGAATGCAACATCCACGCTGATTGTCTTACCGGGCTACATGAGCAGTGTTTGGGCTTTTCGTGACGATATCCACTCAGAAGGAACGCTGTCGCTTCGCAAAATAGTCACGATCGCGATGATCGGCAGCCTCATCGGAGCAGGACTCTTGGTAGTCACGCCGGGAGATGCTTTTCTGTGGGTCATTCCCTGGATGTTGCTGCTGGCCACCGTTGCCTTTGCCGCAGGTCCGCTGATTGCGGAAACGCTTCAACGACGTGCGTGTGGACCCGCGAGTCCTGCGGTGTCCGGGTTTGCAGTTTTCATTGTCTCCATCTATGGCGGCTACTTCAACGGCGGATTGGGCATCATGCTACTCGCAACATTGGGCCTGATCGGCTTCACCAGTCTTCATGGCATGAACGGTCTGAAGAACCTGTTGTCGGCAGTGCTCTCTCTGCTATCGGTGTGCGCGTTTGCCTTTGCCGGGCTCATTGCCTGGAAACCAGCAATACTAATGGCCGTTTGCGCCACCGCCGGCGGATATCTCGGTGCCCGAGCGACCAGAAGGATCGACAATACAATTCTTCTGCGTGGATTTGTAACCTTGGTAGGTTTTGGAATGACCGTCGCCTTTTTTGTGCGCTGACATCATGCCATTTTTGGCAAAGCTTACCGATTATTCATTTGCATCGCCACGACGCACGCCCATCTGAGGGACCGGGGGACGGCCCCCTCTGGGTCTAAAACCTGGCGTTCACTCAATACGGGACGACCCGAGATGGAGAAATACCATGGCGTGGCTTTTCCTGTTCGCCGCTGGAATCCTTGAAATCGTCTGGGCCTTTGCGATGAAGGCGTCGGACGGATTTACCCGGCTGACGCCGACCCTCATCATGCTGGGCGCAATGGTGGCTTCCTTCGGACTGCTTGCCCTGTCAATGCGCACGCTGCCGCTCGGGACCAGTTATATGATCTGGACCGGTATCGGCGCCGTCGGCGCGTTCGTGGTCGGCTATTGGTTTTTGGGTGAAACCGTGACCATCCAGCGCGCAATCGCCGCCCTTTTGATCGTGGCGGGGATCGTCACGATGAAGCTCGCCTGAGCCTGCGGCTTCTGTGTCGTAGCTGGACTCAGACGTTCAGACCGGCGGCGCACGCGCGAAATTCGCGTACGGCCGGGGCGGCGCCGTCAAGCGGGACGGCTACGGCCCGATCGCCAAGGCGCGCGGTAGCGGTGTGATTGAATTCAAGTCCGTTCAAGACGTTGCCGAAACCGCTGTCGGTAACCGTCAGGGTCGCGCCGCCGCCCGTAATCACATGCCGGTCGGTTGCGATCGTATTGCCTTGTGGGCCATCGAAGCGCATCGAAAAGAGCGGACCGCCCTGCCAGGGGCTTTTCGGCGAGATCGCAATGGCATACTCCGGGATCGCCGGGTCAAAGGTGACACGGACGGAAGCGTTTTCCCCCTCATGGGTCAATTCACAAATCTGCCCCAGCTTGGCCTCCCAGGCCATGGCAGGTGCTGCCGTCAACAGCAAAAGAAAGAGCGCACGTAACATGTGGGCCAGCATAGCAGCTTGCGAAGCGACATGCGCTGGAAATCGGGCACGTCGTCTCAGCCCCTTCCGAACTCCGGTGATAACACCTTGTCTCACAGACGTGGCTGGACGCCCCACCCCTTACCCGGCGCGCCCGTAAAACCCGATACGCTCCTCATCCGAAAACAGAACTCCGGGCCGTTCAAAGAAGGAAAAAACGGCGATAATCCGCTCCACGTTGCCGTGAACCGGGGTCACGCGATGCGCCGTGTTCTTTCCTTTAAAGACATTGAGCGTACCAGGTTCAAGCTCAATACGCGTTGGTGTCCGGCGGCCTTCGAGCAGATCTGCGACACCGTTGAAATTTGGGTCTTTCTCGCTACGCAGGTCCTGATCGTATTCAAAATCGCCACCGCGATCGGGTGACTGCAAAAGCAAGGTCGTGGTGAACTCGGACCGGTCGAAATGCCAATTCAGAGCTTCGCCTTCCGAGTAACTCATCACGTTCACACGGGCCAGCGGGTCCTCCATCGTAAAAAGCTCCGGCTTGTCCATGACAGCGGCCAGGAATTCCGCAAATGGCGGCCATTCGTAAAGCTGGATCAAGGCGGCCTCACCCATCTGGTCCGCGCAGACGGTACGGTTCGATGTCTCGGCTTCCCGCAACGCCGGATGGTCAGGGTCCAGACCCTCAATCGTTTTCGAGAAGTAAATGTTGTGACGCCGAACGTGTGCAAAGGCCTGGTGTTCCAACACCGGCTTCAGTGCGCTCACCTGATCGTTCAGCGCTTCAGAGCGAAAAAAGCCTGCCAGATTAAAGAACCCGTCTTCTGCCAAGCCTTCCCTGCAGGACTGAACCAGGTCCGACCAGGCCGCGCTTCCGCGCTGGTCGAGAGGATATAGGTCAAGATTGACCAGATCTCGCATGCGTCTGTCTCCTGCAGATGTTGAAACGTCGTGTGCGTCAAGGTTCATTCAATAAGCTATTTTGCGAGGACGGAAAGAGTTGATGCGGGAACAAACAAAGCCGTTGCCAGCTGCACTTTTTGCGGCGGGCGCCATCCATTGCTATAAATGGAACGGCAGGGTGTTGGTATTGGGCTAGCAAGATGTTCCGGCTGATTTGTGGGTGTCTGCTTTTATTCTTTTCGGCATTGCCGGTGGAGGCTGCCAAGCGGGTCGCGCTTGTGGTCGGCAACTCCGCCTATGAGCATGTTGCAGAACTCGCCAATCCGGCCAATGACGCAGCCGACATGTCGGCGAAACTCAGATCGCTTGGCTTTACGGTCATTGAGGGCCGCGACCTTGGTCTGACGGACCTGCGTGGCAAGGTTCGGGAGTTTGTCAGCGCCCTGACAGATGCCGAAATGGGGCTGTTTTACTATGCCGGCCACGGCCTGCAGGTCAGCGGTGAAAACTACATCGCGCCGGTAGACGCAAGGCTTGAAACCTTCGACGATCTAGATTTCGAAGCCTTGCCGATCGGGATGGTGCTCTCCGCCATGGAGCGCAAGACCAAGACCAACCTGGTGTTCCTGGATGCCTGCCGCAACAATCCGCTTGCCCGAAATCTGGCCCGATCCATGGGAACCCGGTCTGCGGAAGTCGGACGCGGTCTGGCGCGTATCAGCAGCGGCGTCGGCACCCTGATCTCATTTTCCACACAGCCCGGCAACGTTGCGCTGGACGGAACCGGCCGCAACAGTCCCTTCACATCCGCTCTTGTCAAACACATCGGAACGCCCGGCGAGGATATCGCAAGAAGTCTTCGCAAGGTGCGCAACGATGTGCTGAATGCCACTGGCGGAAAACAGGTTCCGTGGGAGAATTCGTCGCTGACTGGCGACGTTATCCTGAACGCCAGCCTCTCACCAGCGACGACAGTCCAGATCCAGCCTCAGCCTGTCCCTGAACCAGGTCCCGGCGTGGACGAGGTTGTTAAGGCTGCCATCAAGGTCAACACACCTCGTGGCTGGGATCTCTTGCGCCGGTCCCATGGATCATCGGTCATGGCGCGGCCCGACGTCTTGCGCGCCCTTTCAAAGGACGGGCAAGCTGGCCCGCCAGCTCAAACCCGCGAGGCGTCGCTTCGTCTGAGCACGCAACAGAAGCGACAGGTGCAGTCGGCCCTCAACGATGCCGGCTATACCGTGGGCAGCGCCGATGGTGTCTGGGGCTCCAGGACCAGGGCGGGAATTCGGGATCTTCAGGCAGATCTCGGAATGGAAAACACGGGCTTCGTCGACGAAACCGTGCTCGAGCATCTTGGGATCTCCCGTCCGGTCACACGCGCTGATGGTTCCTTTGCAAACGCAAAATTCGCCGCGACTCATGATCCGAACGCACTGCGTTTGCTTGGGGAAGATGAGCGCATTGTTGACATTCTAGAGTGCCTTGGCAGGCGCAGGAGCGTTTACGGGCGCAGGGGAAACAGTCTCTATTTTGTTGTTATCAGCTCCAGCAGCTTCAGGGAGTACGTAACGCTGTTTGAGAGATGCGGCGGCTATCCAGCATCAGTTACGTCAAAAGCTGAAAACGACTTCATCTATTCCCTGATCGAGGACGAAGTCGAATTCTTCGAGTTCGGTTTCGACGCCAAAAATGGATACAGCTACAAGGGTGGTCCCTATTTCGGCATGCGGCAAGATCCGGTCGCACGCGAGCCTGACGGAGGCTGGCGCTGGTACAACGGCGAAGCGGTCGGTTACACGAACTGGCGTCCCGGCCGACCGAAGGAGAGCAGAAAGGGGCAGAACAATGCCCAGTACCACACGGACCGGAGAGGACGTGTGGATCTGAAGAAAACCGATGCCAGAGGCTGGTTCGACAATCGCGGCCACTGGGCAAAATCAGCCGTCATGGAAGTTGATTTCTGACGGTTTTCGCAGCTGGCGTCAAAAATGCCTGTTCGACCGGATCGACTTGGGCAGGGGTGCATGGTGTCCGGTGTTACTGACCAGAACGTGTTCCGCAAGCCGGTAGGAATTGATCTTGGCGGTGTTCTCATAAGGCTTCAGCTCGAAAACCAGAACGCTCTCCGCATCCTCAATAAGCTGCGGAAGCTCCTCCTCTTTGCACCAGTAATAGGTTGTCGCGAACTTCACGAAGAGCTGCCCCTTGTCGTGATACTGATGGATCCATTTCTTGTGATGCTCGCGCATCCGCTCCACGAAGTCGCGCTGATCGGATTTGACGATACCGATATAGATCGGCTTGAGCGCTCCCGTTGTTGCAAGGCCCCGGCTTGTGCGCCACCCCTCGATTGCCGACCGCCGTCCTGGCTCGAAGCTGGTGTCTTCCAGGAACATGTAAATCCCGAAGAGCGAACTGTAGGTGTTGCGAAGCGAGGCCTTGACCTGAAAGCTGGTGGCTGAACCGCCGGTCGGGCCAGTTGTCAGGTTGCCGACAAAATCAAACCTCTGGCTCCATTTGAGCTCAATCTTCCGGTCCACAACAAGGCCCTCTGTCGATCTCAACGATGGTTCAAGACTACCTGAGAAGCGCAACTTCTGGAAGAAAAACACGTCAAGGCAAGCAACGCCTGCGGGACTTATTGTCCGGTGGAGCCAGAAGTCAGCGTCAACGGCACACTGGCTCGCGGCCCGACATGGCTGCGAAACAGTCCTTTACAAAAGTCCCTTGTAACTAGTTGTGTCGGTTCGACCATACCGTTCAGTGTAGACCCAGAACCATCCCCACAAGCGCTGCCAAAGTGGACGTTTCAACCTCCGAGAGGAGGCCTCCTCCTCATCTGCGGCATTGAGCGCAATAAGATCGATGGTATCATCTGAAGTTGAGCGCGGCTCTGCCATTTTGACCTCATCGAATACCCTGATCTGAAGTTACAGACGACGCCATGGCCCTGCATGAAGAATGGATTGCCGCTGTCTTGCCCGAATGTGAATTCTCCTTGCCGGAGGCTTGCTGACCGATGATATTTCGATTTGGCCGCTACGTGATTGACGGTGATAGGCGCGAGCTCACCTGCGACGGCAAGGAAATCATGCTGCAGCCTCAGGCATTTTCACTCCTGGTCTATCTTGCCGAGCATTCCGGCAGAGTGGTCTCGAAAGATGAGTTGTTTGAAAAGGTGTGGCGCGGAAAGATCGTCGGCGACGGCACTCTCAACAGCCGCATCAATGCACTGCGTCGTGCATTGGGCGATGATGGCAATTCGCAGAAATTCATCAAGACTTTGCCGCGACAGGGGTACCGTTTTGTCGCCGATACCGAGATCACGAATCCGGAAAAACACGCCCCTGAGGCCGCCGAAAGTGAAGTTCCGCAGCGGCCTGGGCTCGAAACTTCTCCTCAGCTGAATACCGAGTCCCGGCCGACCCTGGCCGTGTTGCCGTTCGAAAACATGTCAGGCGATCCTGAACAGGAATATTTCGCTGATGGAATTGCGGAAGATATTCTCACCGCGCTTGGCCGTTTCGGCGGGTTCAACGTGGTGGCCAGGAGTTCGAGTTTTTCGTTCAAAGGGCAGGCAGTTGAGGTTCGCCAGATCGGCAAGGAACTGCGCGCCCGCTACATCGTTGACGGCAGTGTCAGGAAAGCCGGCAACCGCGTAAGAGTGTCCGCCGAACTCGTGGACACCACGACGGGCCAGCAGCTGTTTTCTGAACAATATGATCGGCTGCTGACCGATATTTTCCTGGTGCAGGACGAGATCACGCAACAGGTGGCCTTGGCGATTGTGCCGACGATTGAAAAGGCGGAAATCAGAAAAATTTCAGCGAAAGCACCAAACGCTCTTGCCGCGTGGGAAACCTGTCTTCAAGCTTCGGCACTCATATACAGAATGAAATTTCAGGAAATCCTGGAGGCAAGGCGGCTTTTTTCGAAAGCCATCGAACTTGATCCGGACTATGTCCGTGCTCATGTCGGCGAGGCGCTCTCCTACTCTGTTGGCCTGCGATTTTTCGACGAGCCTGACCGGGAGACCGGTCGACGGAATTTCATGGCTGCAGCAAGTCGTGCTGTTGAACTTGACCCTGAAGATCCAAAGGCCCGTATCCTCAAAGCCCTTGCACATATGTACGGCTCACCATCGCGTTCCGAATTGGCGATCAAAGAGGCCCGGGAGGCAACCAGGCTCAACCCGCATGACCCGCAAGCTTACAGCGTTCTGGGCGTCGCGCACGCGCTCGCCTCCGATCAGATCGAGGAAGGGATCGGGTGGATAGAACAAGCGGTCCGGACGGGCGCGCGTGATCCGTTGTACCATCTGTATTTGAGCCAATTTGCGATTGCCCAATTATGCGCTGATCGATACGAAGATGCCGCCAACACGGCGCAGGAGGCCGTGCGCCAAAAGGATGGTTTCATCGAGTCTCACATAGCACTGGCCTCTGCGCACGGATACCTTGGCAAAGGTGATGAAGCAGACGCAGCGCTTGCGCAATTTTCAAACGATCCAATCGCCTTCGTGGAGAACCACATAGTCTTTTCCAAGAAGGTAAAGGGAAAGGTCATCGGGGGTCTCGAAATTCTCAGCCAGCAAAAATCCGCCAGTCATGCGCTTGATTAGCCGGCTTCAATCTCCCAAGCGCAGCGCGGTGCTCCCCCACTCGGGCCTGCAAGCCTGCTGTCAGCAGCCCTCGAACGAGTGTTTTCATTGTTTCAACGGAGAATGGGATGAAAAAGGGCTCCGAGCTCGACAAGTCACTCTTGGCTGCCATCGAACACTACCTGGACCAGTCAGGTAAATTGCTGAACCTGGTGACCGAGCATCCCGATTCGGAAGAGCTGCTGGCCATTCAAATCGCGCTGGATGCATTCGATACAGGGTTCCACCTTGCGGTCGCGATACAGTTCGCTGCACGCGCAGTATGCCTTCCCGCGGGGCGCCCCATACCGGAAATCATCGAGCCCTGCACTCCGCAAAGCCTTCAGTCCTTGTATGAAGAGGTACGCCTTGCGGTTGGTTCAGCTCCGCCGATCGATTGGAACAGCAACGTCGCGCACATCGCCGGAAACGCAAGGTTGGAACAGAATGCCGCGGACTATGTCCTCCGCTTCGCCTATCCCAACATGCTCTTTCATTTCACGCAGGCTTACGCCGGTTTGCGGCATGCAGGACTGCAAATCGGCAAAGCAGATTTTGACGGGCTGCATCAATATTGAGACCTGAATTGCGAACCGCAGACTGACCTGAGCACGCCAGCATCACGTCCCTTGCCGCATTGTGATTTTGATCAAACTATATCTTGACTCAATTACTCATGTTTATAAAACTGCGCACCGCATGATCAAACATGCCGTCAAAAACGATTGGAGAGACCCATGAAAGTCAGACAACTGACGCGGGGTCTTTGCTCCGCTGCCGCAGCAATTGCGATAAGTTTCGCATCCGCCACGTTCGCCAACGCAGAGACAATCACCGTAACAGACATCGCAGGCCGCACGGTCGAAGTTGAGAAAAACCCCAGCAAAGTCGTGATCGGCGAAGGTCGCATGATCTATACGATTGCCTTGCTGGACCAGGACAACCCTTTCAAACGGATCGTCGGCTGGAAAGACGATATGGTTCGGTTCGACCCAGACGCTTACCGTAAATATGCCGAGTTATTCCCTCAGGCGAGCCAACTGCCGAGCTTTGGCAGCCCTTACTCCGACGAGTGGAACCTTGAAGCCGTGATTTCGCTCGGGACGGAAGTCGTTCTGATGAACCTTGGCAATCTGCTCAAGGCCCAGGAAAGCGGTATCCTCGAAAAACTTGAAGAAGCCGGAGTCGCAACGATCTTCGTTGATTTCCGTCAGGATCCCACGCAGAACACGGTTCCAAGTGTCCAACTGCTTGGCCGCATTTTTGACAAGCGGGACGAGGCCGATGCTTTCACCGATTACTACCAGCAGCAGATGAAGCTCATCTTCACGCGCGTCGAAGCGATTCCGGTGGAAGACCGGCCCATCGTCTTCATCGAGCGTGCCGCAGGATACAACCCGGCCAAATGCTGCAGCACGTTTGGCGCAGCCAACCTTGGCCGTCTTGTAGATTTGGCGGGCGGAAGGAATTGGGGATCTCTTAAGTTTCCGGGCTTTGCCACCAATGTTTCGCTGGAAGCGATCTTTGCCGACGATCCAGAGATCATCATTGGGACCGGTGGCAACTGGTCCGAGGCCAATCCCGAAACCACGGCGGTTCTTTTCGGTTACGAGGCAACTGAGGACATGATCGACCAGCGTCTGAGTGCGCTTGCCACACGTGAGGGCTGGTCTGACTTGTCGGCAGTAAAGTCCGGAAGGTTCCATTCGGTCTATCACCAGTTCTACAACAGCCCGTATCACTTTGTGGCCATGCAGGCCTTCGCCAAATGGATTCATCCGGAACTGTTTGAGGACCTGGATCCTGACGCGACAATGAAGGAGCTGCACGACAAGTTCCTGCCGATCGACAATTCCGGCGTTTTCTGGGGCAGCCTGAAAACAGACGGCTAGTCTTGTCCCCGCTTCGCCCTGCTCGCCTGCGCGGGCGGGGCTGACTATGTCTTGAGGTAGATTATGAGCGTGGATACGAGTGCCGCCGAAATGCGGCAAGGCTATGCTTTGCAAGTTGCTCGGCGTTACGGAATGATCCTGGCGGTCGCTTTGCTGTTGGTCGTGAGTTTTCTTTTGGATGTTACCACCGGCCCGGGAAACTACTCGCTTTCCACTGTTGCCGAAGTCTTTGCCGATCCGATGTCGCACGGCGTGCGTCTCAAAGTGATCGTCTGGGACTATCGTCTGCCGGTCGCTGTGACCGCAGTCCTTGTCGGAGCACTGCTGGCCGTCGCAGGTGCGCAGATGCAAACGATCCTCAACAACCCTTTGGCTGAACCGTTCACATTAGGCGTCTCCGCTGCGGCCAGTTTTGGCGCATCGCTGGCAATTGTGATGGGTTTCTCGGTGATCCCGGCGGTGGGACCGCTTCTGGTGACGACAAATGCCTTCGTTTTTGCACTCGCTACATGCGGCTTCATCTTGTTCGCCGCCAGGCTGAAAGGTGTGGGGTCAGAGACCATGATCCTCTTCGGGATTGCAATATTCTTTACCTTCTCGGCACTTCTAGCACTGATGCAATACATGGCATCGGAGGATCAGATCGCACGGATCGTCTTCTGGATGATGGGCTCGCTCAGCCGGGCAAGTTGGGAAAAGATCGGCATCGGCACGCTGCTCCTGTGCGTCGCAATTCCGTTCAGCCTTTACCGCACCTGGCCCATGACCGCGTTGCGCATGGGTGAGGCCGCGGCCGAGAGCATGGGCGTTGATGTGGCCCGGCTCCGAGTCGAGATGCTCATATGCATCTCCCTTCTTGCAGCAACAGCGGTGTCCTTTGTCGGCACCGTTGGATTTGTCGGGCTAGTCGGCCCACATATTGCACGACTTCTGGTGGGAGAAGACCAGCGTTACTTTGTGCCGCTTTCAGCACTCGTGGGTGCGCTGGTTCTTTCATTGACGTCGCTTATTTCGAAGTCGATAACGCCTGGCATCATCTACCCAATCGGGATCATTACATCTTTGATTGGCGTGCCGGTTTTCGTGTCAATCATTCTCAGCACCAGACGGGAACGGTTGTCATGACACTCGTCATTACCAAGCTGTGTGCAGGTTATGGCCGCGCGCGTGTTCTCCATGGCGTTACCGTACCCGAAGTGCCGAGCGGAGCTTTTGTCGGCGTGATTGGTCCGAATGCCTCCGGCAAATCCACCTTGTTCAAATCTATTGCCGGTCTGGTGACACCCATGAACGGACAGGTGCTGCTTGACGGTGAGGATGTCACACACTTGCGCCGGCGCGACAGAGCGCGCCGGATCGCCTATATGCCGCAGGCCTTTGGATGCAACGCTCTGCTGACCGTTTTCGAAAGTGTTCTGTTGGCACTGAAACAGACGACCGGCTGGAGAGTGAAGTCGGACAACCTTGACCGGGTCTCGGACACGCTGAAGGCGCTTGACCTCTCTCATCTGGCCAGTCGCGGAATTGGAGATCTGAGCGGTGGCCAGACGCAGATGGTGGCCGTGGCACAAACCATCGTGCGCTCACCGCAGGTTATCCTTCTGGACGAACCGACCAGCGCATTGGACCTGCACCACCAGCTCTCGATCATGAGCTCAATCCGCAACGAGATGGATCGAAAGAAGCCGGTGGTCATGGCAGCACTCCATGATCTGAACCTGGCCGCAAAATTCTGCGACCGGCTGATCTTGCTCCGTGAAGGTGAGATTCTTGCGGACGGCAAACCAGAAGACATTCTCGCCTTGTCGGAGATTGGTGAAACCTACCGGGTGATCACCCATCTGGAACAGACCTCACGCGGGAACCTTTATGTCGACGCGAGGTTGCCGTGATGGAGGAACCGGTTCGGAATTTCGACCTCAAGGAACAAATACGCGCTTATTGGTCAGCCCGAGCGGAGAGTTTCGATGACAGTCCGTCGCATCGGATTGAGGACAATTATGGTGCGCCGGAATGGCGCGCATTTCTGCGGCAAGCCATTGGACTGGAAAACGATCAATCCGCCAGCGGTATCAAAGTTCTTGATCTGGCTTGCGGCACGGGTGAAATCAGCAGGATGCTCTGCGATCTTGAAGCAGATGTGATTGGTCTGGATTTTTCAGAAGAAATGTTGTCACGCGCCAGGGTCAAACTTGCCGGAAAATCCTGGTCTCCACTGCTTTCCGACGCGGAAAACCTTGAAGCGATTGAAGACGGCAGCATTGATTTTGCGGTGACACGGCATCTCGCATGGACGTTGACCAACCCGGCAAAGGCCTTTGCGGAATGGTTTCGCATTTTAAGTCCTTCGGGCCGCTTGCTGATCAATGACGGCAACTGGATGCGACCATTGTCTCGACATTTCCGGATGAAACTCTGGTTGGCACATTTACTGGATCCAGTCCCACCAAGGGATGCAGATGATGCGACGACGGACACTGCGATCCGGGCGCGCTTGCCCTACCGGGGTGGCCTCACCGAAGAGCGGCTCGTGATCGATCTCGCCAACGCCGGCTTCCGGAAAGTCGCAACTCTTGACCCGCGCCCGCTTTATAATCAGGGAATGCGTGCGCACACCCTGGCAAATCGACTGCGGCAAAGCTCCGAAAATCGGTTTGCAGTGGTGTTTGTGAAAGACTGACTGTCTTGTCTGCACACCTTGTTCAGGAGACCTGCGCCCCTCGCAAGGCCGCCAAAAGCGGACAAATCTGACGAACCGGTACTGTCGCTGAAAGTCCGTTTACCGACGTTTTTGCAGTCAGTTTGGCGGAACTTTGTTCGCTCATGCACAAGCACTTGCGCTGGCTTGTTCAGGACTTCCATTCAAGCAGTTTCCCGAGTGAGGCAGCATGCGTTGCAAGCGCTCCCTCGCGCAAAGTCGCGAGCACCAGTCTCCTTTCCAATAGTTTCGGCGATGGCACAGTCGTCACATCCTCAGTGCGGTACCGTTCGACGTCCGGCGCGGGGAGCAAGGTAAACCCGAGACCTGCGGAAACGCATTCCATGATCGCCTCAAGATTGTCCAGGACGATCGTCTCGGCGTGTTTCGGACGCTTGTGCTGCAACATCTCGTTTGCGATCAGCTTCCCGATCCCCGTATCCGGCATGAAGTGAAAGAAAGCCTGTTCCTTTAGCAAACCGTCCAGGCCTGCCGTCAGGAGTGATTTGCATGCCGCAAACACCAATGGCTCTTTGCGCAGGATGAGCTCTGAAAGCGCGTCTGGCAACCCGTCAGCATCGGTCACGATGGCGGCATCGAGCTGCCCGTTCACAACTTTGGTCTGCAAGGCCTTCGAAAGACCGGTTTGCAGTTCAAACGATGCTTGCGGTGCATGCCGCTTTGCATTTTCCAAAAAGGCTGGCAGAAGCCGGACTGCCGCCGTGGTTACAAATCCGATGCGGAAATGACCGACGAGTGTGGTGTCGGAACGGCAAATCTCCAGGAGGCTCTCCTCGCACTGAAGAAGCGGGACCGCCTCATCAACGATCGATCGCCCGACAGGCGTCAGTCTCGGTGGCCGCATCGAGCGGTCAAAAAGATCAACGCCAAGTTCGGTCTCCAGTGCCTTCATCTGCATGGAAAGCGCCGAAAGCGTCATGTTCAGTTGCTCCGCCGCTTTGGCAAAAGAGCCGACTTTGGAAACCCGTACGAGGGTTCTCAAGGATCGTGTCTGCATAACTTCAGATTTCCTGTATTTCATATCAAGATTTATTCGATTGTTCTGAATTTCTGCAAGTGTATTCTGATGCCAGCCAAACTTGGGGGGCGCGCCTTGACCCATCCGTTAGTGAATGTCGCAAAAGAACTCGCACCGCGATTTGAGCGCCGTGCGGCCGAATGGGACCGGTCGAAGGCCTATTGCTGGCAAAACGTCGGCGAACTCGTCGATGCCAGAATCATGGGGATGTCGATCCCGAGGAAATACGGCGGACAAGGAGCCAGTTTTCTGGACGTTGCCATGGTGGTCGAGGAGATCGCCAAGGTCTGTACACTGACCGCACGGGTGGTTGTCGAAGCGAACATGGGCGGCATCAGTGCCGTTATGGGATACGGCAATCACGAACAGAAAGCGTTTTGCGCGCAACATGTGCTGGCCGGAGACAAGCCCGCGATCTGCATCACGGAACCAGATGCCGGGAGCGCGGCAACCGAGATGCAGACAACCGCGCAGAAGCGTGGAGATAGCTACATCCTCAATGGCGCCAAGCATTGGATCACCGGTGGCGGGACCTCAAAGCTTTATCTCGTGTTTGCCCGCGTGTTGGACGAGGCCGGGATCGATCAGGGGATCGGTGGCTTCATTCTTTTTGCCGACCTGGCAGCCGGTGAGGTACCTGACGGTTTCAGAGTGATGGGGCGCGAACAGACCATGGGGATCTGCGGCATGCCGGAAGCGGAGCTAAGGTTCGAAAACGTCGAGATCGACGGGAAATGGCTGGTGCAACCGCAATCCGGCTTGAAGCGTGGATTTGCCGAGCTGATGAACGCTTACAATTCGCAGCGCGTGGGGGCCGGCACCATTGCCATGGGTGTCGCCGCCGGGGCGCTCGCACGTGCCAAACACTATCTCCTTCAGCGTGAACAGTTCGGGCGTCCACTCGCGGAGTTTCAGGGGCTTCAGTGGATGCTTGCCGATATGGACACGCAAGTTCACGCGGCCCGACTGCTGCTCCATGAGGCCGCACGCTCACGTGGACCGAATGGAAGCCAGTACCCCGACATGACGATGGCCGCCAGGGCAAAACTCTTTGCTTCGGAAATGGCAATCAAGGTGGTCAGCGACGCGCTGCAGATGTTTGGTGCACGCGGATACAGCGATCGCGAACCGCTGGAGCGAATGTATCGCGATGTACGCATGTTCACGATTGGCGGCGGTACTGCCCAGATCCTGCGCACACAGATTGCAGGGAGTATCCTCGGCATCAAGACGCCGCAAACACGTGACGGATACACGCGCCTCTCGGAAATGGAGCGTCACGCGGCTGTCCCGGATCGACGTTTTGCATGATGAAAGCAAAGGCTCGCGTTCACGCTTTACTGCGCATGGACACCTTTGATGCGCACGCTCGCGCAAGCTAGGACCCGCTTTTCCCCAAACGATGCCTATTGACATTTAAAGGGCGTCCGTTCGAACTCATCGAGGTCAGCGCGAAGGTGGGGAATTAATGCATGTCTGAAACAGCAATTGACCGCGCAGCGGCGCTGACCTGCTTTTCCGATCCTCAGGACATTACACCGCTGGACGGCGGCATCACCAATGTCAATCTTGTTGTGCGCGACGGCAGCCGCAAGTTTGTCGTTCGTCTCGGCAACGACATTCCCGAACACGGCGTCATGCGCTGGAACGAGCTCGCGCTCAGCAGAGCCGCAGAAGCGGCCGGCGTATCACCGGCTGTTGTTCACCAGGAACCCGGCGTTCTGGTGCTGGACTTCATTGAGGCAAAGACCTTCGAGGAAGCTGATGTCCGCGCGCCTGAAACCTTGACGAAAATCGTAGAACTGGTCTCCAGGGTTCACCGCGATCTGGGAAGCCATCTCACCGGGCCGATACTCGCCTTCTGGCCGTTCCAGGTGAACCGGACCTATGCAGCGCGCCTGAAGGCTGACGGGTCAGCACATTCAGCTTTACTTCCCGGCCTGATGGAAAAACTGGCTGACCTTGGGAAAGCGGTCGGAGCCGTTGACCTCGTCGTTGGCCACAATGACCTGCTTGCCGCCAATCTGCTCGATGACGGGGACCGGCTCTGGCTGATCGATTGGGAATATGGCGGCTTCAACTCACCACTCTTCGATCTTGCCGGCCTTGCCTCCAATAACGGCCTGAGCGAAGAGCAGGAAGTAACGATGCTCGATCAATATTACGAAGCTGCTCCTTCCGACACACGATGGCGCGCCTACAAGGCCATGAAATGCACGTCCTTGATGCGTGAAACCCTCTGGTCAATGACGTCCGAGATCCACTCCGAACTCGACTTTGACTACGCCGCCTATACGAGTGAAAACATGGACCGGCTGAACGCCGCACTCTCCGAATTCCGTGAACTGTAAGACCAAGATCTGTTGACCTAGAGAGCCTGCATGTCACTCCCCTCCTCCTCGAAAATCATCGTCATCGGCGGCGGCATTGTCGGGTGTTCGACGGCCTATCACCTGGCGCAAATGGGTCAGGAAGTTCTGCTTTTGGAAAAGGCGGCGCTGACCTCCGGCTCGACCTGGCATGCCGCTGGCCTCGTCGGCCAGCTTCGTTCCAATGCCAACATCACCCAGCTTCTCGGATACTCCATCTCGCTTTACGACAGGCTGGAAGAAGAGACCGGGCAAGCGACCGGATGGAAGATGAATGGCGGCCTCCGTCTTGCCTGCAACAAAGAACGCTGGACAGAGGTCAGGCGACAGGCGACGACGGCCCACAGTTTCGGCCTGGACATGCAATTGCTGTCACCCACGGAAGCGCAGGACCTGTGGCCGCTGATGGATATCAGCGACGTCGTCGGCGCCGCCTTTCTGCCGACTGACGGTCAGGCAAGCCCGTCCGACATCACCCAGGCGCTCGCCAGGGGCGCGCGGGCGGGTGGTGCAAAGCTCGTTGAAAACACGCCGGTTCTTGAGATCCTGACAGATCGCGGAAACATGATCGGTGTCCGGACCGCGCAAGGCGACATTGCTTGCGAAAAACTTGTCCTGTGCTGTGGGCAGTGGACAAGAGAGCTCGCGGCGACGATCGGCGTCACGGTGCCGCTGGTGTCCGTCGAGCATCAGTACATGATTACGGAGGCCTTTGACGTACCTTCCAATCTGCCGACCCTGCGCGACCCGGACCGGCTGACCTATTACAAGGAAGAGGTTGGCGGCCTCATCATGGGCGGATATGAGCCCAATGGCATTCCTTGGGCGATCGAAGGGGTCCCGGATCCGTTCGATTACCAGCTTCTGGACAGCAATTTCGATCACTTCGAACAACTGATGGAACTGTCGTTGCCGCGCGTGCCGGACCTTGAAAGGGTCGGCATCAAGCAGCTGGTCAACGGGCCGGAGAGCTTCACCCCGGACGGCAACTTCATACTGGGTGAAGCGCCTGAAATGGCGAACGTCTTCATCGGTGCGGGTTTCAATGCCTTTGGCATTGCGTCTGGCGGCGGCGCCGGTATGGCGCTGGCCGAATGGGTCGCCAAGGGTGAACCGCCATTCGATCTCTGGCCGGTCGACATCCGGCGTTTCGGGCGGCCCCACACCGACACGGACTGGGTGCGAACCCGGACGCTGGAGGCCTACGGCAAACACTACACGATGGCCTGGCCATCGGAAGAACACGAAAGCGGCCGGCCCTGCCGCCGGTCGCCGCTCTATGACCGGCTGAAAGCGGATGGCGCGGTCTTTGGCGAAAAGCTCGGCTGGGAACGGCCGAACTGGTTCGCCGAAGCCGGTGAAGAAGCGCGTGACATCTATACGTTCGAGCGGCCGAACTGGCACGGCCCGGTCGGACGGGAACACAGAGCCGCACGCGAGACCGCTGCCCTCTTCGACCAGACATCTTTCGCAAAGTTTATCCTGAAAGGCGCGGATGCCGAGGCCGCGCTCAGTTGGATCGCGGCCAACCGTGTCGACAAACCGGTCGGGTCGATCAGTTACACGCAAATGCTGAATGACCGCGGCGGCATTGAATGCGATCTAACCTGTGTCCGTGCGGCCATTGATGAATTCTACATCGTCACCGGGACCGGCTTTGCCACGCATGATTTCGACTGGATCCGGCGGAACATTCCCGCTGGTCTGAATGCGCAGCTTCTCGACGTCACATCTTCAAACTCGGTTCTGTCGCTGTTCGGACCAAAGGCGCGCGACATTCTTTCTTCCTGTACGCGGGCTGATCTCAACAACAGCGCGTTTCCCTTCGGCCAGGCGCAGCGGATCGGAATTGCCGGCTGCCCCGTTCTCGCACTTCGCATCACCTATGTCGGCGAACTCGGCTGGGAGCTGCACCTACCAACCGAGTATGCACAAACGGTCTATGACGCCCTGCACGAGGCCGGCGAGCCATTCGGTCTGCGCAATGCCGGCTACCGCGCGATTGAAACGTTGCGCCTGGAAAAAGGATATCGCGCCTGGGGGGCCGATATCGGTCCGGACCACACGCCGGACGAGGCCGGGCTTGGCTGGGCCGTCAAGCTCAGGACCAAGACCGACTTCAAGGGCCGCAGTGCCGTCGAGCAACAGCGCAAGACCGGCGTGAAGAAAAGGCTCGCAACCTTTACGGCCGATGGCGACGTCATCCTGTCCGGCCGCGAAACCATCTACCGCAATGGAGAACGGTGTGGCTGGCTGAGTTCAGGTGGCTACGGCCACACCCTCGGTAAGAGCATCGGGATCGGTTACGTGCGGCATCCGGACGGCGTTACAAGCGATCATGTGCTGTCCGCGAACTATGAGCTTGAGGTTGGAACGGAACGGGTCAAGGCCGACGTTTCACTTGATCCGCTCTATGATCCGAAAATGGAACGAATCAAGGCCTGACGAGATCGGTCAGAACGCTTCAGTCCTCTGCAGAACAGGTGCTCGTGCCGCCGAAAAGGACGTTCGCGGAGTTGATCCCGAACGTCCGCTGTCGGCCGCTGCCAGCCAAATCTCAACCAGCAAAACCTGTTGGCCACCCAGACACCGAGCCTGTCGTTGTTCTCGGACCAGACCGAACCGGTTTGATGCCTTCACAGAACCGGATCGATCACCAGTAACAACCGGGCCCCTGTTCCCGCTTCCGGGTCGGGTGACCTGTGAAGAAGACCTGTACGTTCATCGCCAGGCCAGGCGCCGCCGCGAAACAATGCGGCAGCTCCGCGTCCTACCTGCCGAATGCTGGCAGGGTCCGCTTCCAGGCCGGCCGGGACATATTCCGTACCAGCTCCACGATACGTGCACAGCAATCGCGCCGGAACATTGTCGACATGAAACTTCGGGCACATGACCTCGTCGGTGACATCAAGGCGTATTTTCACGTGATCCACGCCAAGCGATTTTGCCAACATGAGAGCGAGCGCACCGATGTCGCCGGTCAACATGTCCATTTGCGGACCGGGCTTTATCTTTGCTTCCTCACAGGCTGCGATTGCTGCTGCTTCTGCCAGATGAACAGGGACGACGGTCCGCAGTTCCGGCAGATTTTCCATGGGCAAACTGTCGACCCAGGCTTCAAACTCCTTGTCGCACGAGCGTGTCCAGATCGCCGCAGCAACACCTGGGCTTGCAATATCGCCAAGAACGTCCGGATCACGCCCCATCAGGACATCCTGGGCACGTCCCTGTGCAGGAGCAAAGGATTCAGCCAGGCTCATGCGGCATGCTCCGCGCGGCGAAAGACAGGAAATGGATCCGGCAGGCCGGAGAAGGCAGCCAAGTCGTCACCGTCCTCTTCTTCGATCAGACAAGTGTCCAGCATGGTCTTGATCATGGGCCAGTCAATACCTGCGCCGATGAAGACGATCTCCTGCCGGCGGTCTCCGAACGGCTCGACCCAGTGGGACTTTGCATACGCACGCGCCCGCTCGTCGTCTGGCCAGCGGTTCAACGGAACCGATGCCCACCAGGTACCAAGCGGTGCAATGCTCGAAAGCGCGCCTGCCAGTGAAAACTCAAGAACCCATTCCGGGCGACTGCCGATCCAGAAATGGCCTTTTGCCCGGATCACGCCCGGGAGCTGTCCGTTGAGAACGTCGTGGATTTTCTGCGGGTGGAACGGCCGGCGCGCCCGGTAAACATAGGACGCGACACCGTATTCCTCAGTTTCCGGCACATGGTCGGCAAAACCATAGAGCTCCTTCGCCCACAGCGGGTGCTCGTGCGCCTTTTCAAAATCGAACATCTTCGTGTCGAGGATCTCGGAAGGCGCGATCTCGCTGTAGTCCGCCTCCAGGATCCTGGCATCCGCATTCAGGCTGCGAATGATCTTGCGGGCAGCGTCGACCTGATCCGGGGTTGCCGCGCTGACCTTGTTCAGAACCACAACATCCGCAAACTCGATCTGATCGGTGAGGAGATGTACGAGCGTGCGCTCGTCTTCTTCTCCCATCGTTTCACCACGATCGTGCAGGAAATCGTGGCTCGAGTAATCCTTCAGCAGATTGACCGCGTCGACGACCGTCACCATCGTGTCCAGCCGGGATACGTCAGACAGGCTCTCACCGTATTCGTCCCTGAATTCGAAGGTTGCCGCGACCGGCAGGGGTTCGGAAATGCCCGTGGATTCAATGAGCAGGTAATCGAATTTCTTCTCTTCCGAAAGTCGCCTGACTTCGTTCAGGAGGTCGTCGCGCAGGGTGCAACAAATGCAGCCATTGGACATTTCGACCAGTGTTTCATCTGTCTTGCTGAGCTCTGCCCCACCTGAACGCACGAGATCGGCATCAATGTTCACTTCCGACATGTCGTTGACAATGACCGCTACCTTGAGGCCTTCGCGGTTGTTGAGGACACGGTTGAGCAGCGTGGTTTTTCCGGCTCCCAGAAAACCGGAGAGAACGGTTACGGGCAAACGGGTATCTGGCATGGAAACTCCTGGCTAGACAGATTTGTAATGTTATTACGTTACTATCTTATCGGTCCTTCAGCGGCAAGACGCTTGTTCGGGTTTCACAGTCATCTGATAGAAGGGCTTTTGCCTGCGTTTTACGGTTAGAATGACACTCACAAATTCTGCAAATGCGACGATATGCAGCCTCTTCTTGCTCCCGAAAACACTTACGCTGTGCAACAGGATTACCTGTGCGGCACATTCTTGCGTAAAAGGTTGATCGCAACAGCTGGAAAAGCAACGCAGCCATGTCGGAAACTCTGGGCGAAAACCTGATCATCTTCGACGCCGAGTGCATCATCTGCTCCGGCTTTGCACGCTTTATGGCGGAACGTGACAGGAAGGCCGGCTTTCGATTTGTCAGCGCACAATCCGCAACCGGGCGCGCGCTCTACGAAAAACACGGCCTCGACCCGGATGACTGGGATACGAACATCGTCATTCTGGACGGCAAGGCCTACACCAAAATGGCATCCTTTGCGGCAGCGATGCGAAGCATTGGCGGACCATGGGCCCTTCTTGCAATCGTTGACTTACTCCCCAAATCCCTTGCGAACTGGCTCTATGACCGCATTGCCCGGAACAGGTATACGTTCGGCAAGAGATCCTGCCCCTTGCCGTCCAAGGACTTGAAGAACCGGCTCGTGGAGTGACCCGCAAACTTTTAAAGGAGCGCCCGGTATCAGGCGCGTATAATGAAAGCAGACCCGGTGAACGTGCATAGCGCGACAGAAGAAGAGACAACACCGTGCCTGTTCAAACAGGCGTTGGGGGCTGACTATTTTGCGCTGCCTGAACCGGTCCGCGACCTCCATGAAGTCTCCAGCAGCCGTACTTTTCGGGGCACTGCAGATGTAACGCGCGGAAATTCCGGACTTGGAAACCTGGTTTGCGCTCTGGTCGGGTTTCCGCCTGAGGCGAATGACGTGCCGGTGACCGTTGCAATTGAACGGCGTGGTGACAAGGAACACTGGCAACGCACGTTCGGCAAAAAGACTTTCGCGTCCGTGTTGTCGCTGCGTGGCGCCAATGGTGGCGGTCACATATGCGAGCGTTTCGGAGCGCTCGAATTCGACATTGATCTCGAATTTGAAAACGCCCGCCTGCACTATCCGGTGAAACGCGCGCGAGGCTTTGGCGTGCCGTTGCCTCGATGGCTTGTGCCCGTCAGCCAGGCGAGCGAGTTCGAAGAAAACGGACGTTTCAACTTCGATGTCAAAGTCTCGCTGCCCGGGATCGGAATGCTGGTCCGATATCGCGGCGTCCTGACACCGGACGACAAAGAGGTCTAGGGTACGGACTCATAAATGAAGTCAATTTGGTTTGGATCGTTTTGACCAGCGGCAAGGAGCGAAAGCGCGGGAAATGTGGTTCATTTTCAAGCCTTTCGCGACGAAGCAGATGGCCAAAACGGCCACATCCGAAGGACGGCAAAATGGCTTCACCTCGCAGCGTCAACGCGCTTGACCGGGCATAAAGCCCGCTCTTCACACGCTTCCTTGCGTGATTTCGCCATTTATGCCGCCAAATCGGCTTCATTTATGGGTCCGTACCCTAAAGCACCGCACCGCTTCGGTTAGCCAACCACCGAGATCTCCTTGCTGAAAAAATGCTGAAACACTGCAGGCTGTCTCCCGGGCTGTGCCCCTACCCTCGGTTCAATCTTTTTCAGGAGGTTTCATGTCGAACGATGATTTCCAGCCATGGCAATGGCTCCTTCGGGACAGATTGCGCTTTCTAATCATCCTGGAAAGCGCTGCTGCAGGTTTCCTGGTTGCGCTGACGTTGGCTTTTGCGCTTGGAACAGGGGACGCCGACGCAGACTTCCGTTTCAACCCGCTTGGTGTCGCAATACTGGCGTCATTTGGAGGTGCCGCTTCCGGGTTGTTCCTGTCAGGGTGGTTCGGACGTCCCGGCAAGGCAGGATGGGTGTTCGCGACGCTGGCAGCATTCCTATCCCCCTCTTTGGCTGGTGCAATCATTGGTACCTTCATCGCACCGCTTGCAGGTACAGCCTTCGGCGCTGGAATGGCGCTGTTGAGCTTCGTCCATGTCCAGTCCTTCGCGGTCTGGCTTTTCTGTCTTCTGGCCATGCATTTGCAGATAAGATATCTGCGCCAAAGAGATCCCTCCCACCGCAAAACATCACCAGACGTTTTCGAATAGCCGCAAGCGCCCGGCACTCAGTGCGCACCATTCTCGTGTTGCAGCTTTTGAACGGTTGCCCGTCTCCTGCCGAAGCAAAACATTGTCTCTAGAGACAATTTCTCGTTTGACTTCAATGACTTTTGGAACAATCTTGACTCCCTGACCCAATCTCTTGAATCGGATTCTGAACCGCCTCAACCGGACGAACAATCATGCCTGCCGTCTCGCGCCTCTCCGTCAACGTCAATGCCGTCGCCATGCTGCGCAACCGCCGCGATTTGCCGTGGCCCAGTGTGACAGGGTTGTCCGCCATCGCGATGGAAGCAGGTGCAAAGGGCGTCACCGTTCACCCGCGTCCGGACGAGCGGCACATCCGCAAGACCGACGTCTTTGAGCTTGCCGAACTGCTGGAGGACAGGTTTCCGAACAAGGAACTGTGCCTGGAAGGATATCCGTCCGCTGATTTCCTGAAGCTGGTTGAAGACGCCCGGCCCGAACAGGTTCTGTTCGTACCGGACGATCCGGACCAGTCCACATCGGACCATGGCTGGGACTTTTCAAAAGACACGAGAAAGCTTGAAACGGCAATCGCAGCGTCCAAGGAATGGGCCGTCACCGTGTCGCTGTTCTGCGATCCCGATCCCGGTGCCCCCGAGCATGCTGCCCGGCTCGGTGCCGAGCGGATCGAGATCTATACCGGACCCTACGGGGCCTGTTACGACGATCCGGGCAAGGCCGAAAAGGAACTTGAGCGCATTGCGCTCACGGCAGAGGCCGCAAGGGAATGCGGTCTTGGCGTCAATGCGGGACACGACCTCACCGTGGCCAACATTCCTGCCCTGATTGCCCGGGCCCCCTTCATCCGTGAAATGTCCATCGGTCACGGCTTCACCGCAGATGCGCTGATCCATGGATTTGCCGAAAGTGTCAATCGGTTCCGGCGGTCGATGGGGGAACTCTAGGGTACGGACTCATAAATGAAGTCAATTTGGTTTGGATCGTTTTGACCAGCGGCAAGGAGCGAAAGCGCAGGAAATGTGGTTCATTTTCAAGCCTTTCGCGACGAAGCAGATGGCCAAAACGGCCAAATCCGAAGGACGGCAAAATGGCTTCACCTCGCGGCGTCACCGCGCTTGACCGGGCATAAAGCCCGCTCTTCACACGCTTCCTTGCGTGATTTCGCCATTTATGCCGCCAAATCGGCTTCATTTATGGGTCCGTACCCTAGGGTACCCAGTGAAGGCATGTCATGCCGGTTGCTTCAGGAAAGCTTCGAACGCTTTGGCCTCAGGTGATGGCAGCCGGTCGCGGACAAGGCTTCTGAGGACGACGCAGCCGAAGTCAGCCCCGGGAAGGATGTTCAAAAGACCACCCTGCTGAAGATACAGGGCAACCGCGGCTTCGGTCACGAGAACAAATCCAAGCCCTTTTCGCGCCATGGCGATTGCCGCGTCCCGATTGTTGATCTCGATCGCGCGTTCAAATGCCACCTGGAGGACCTTGTCACGGGCGCCATATCTGATGTCGACCTGCTCGACGCCGAATGCCTTCAAAAACGGTAACCCGACAATTCGCATCGCGTCGTTTTCACGTTGGATTTCCGGTAAGGCCGCGGCCACGGCAACCAGCGGTAGTCTCTCAAATCCATGTTCGACGGCACCAGGTGGCACATAGGCCGCCCGCACGGCTATGTCGAACGAACTCCCCTTCAGGTCGGTGACGCTGTCACTCGCCTCGATTGTGAAATCAACGTCTGGATGCTTTTTTTGAAATCTTGCAAGCCGCTCCGGCAGCCAGTGTGCCGCCAGCTCGACAGGCAGAGTAATCGCGATCCTGCCTGAAAGCGGCTTGTCCCGGGCGACGGTTTCCATGGCTTCGCGCGCTGCTGACAGCATGTTTGTCACCGCGACGTAGAAGCGCTCTCCGGCTTGCGTCAGTTCCAGCTTGCGTGTCGTGCGCACCGCTAGCGTTACCTTGAGTTCATCTTCAAGGTCGGACAGAGCTTCCGATACAACAGGAACGGAGACACCGAGTTGCTCCGCGGCTCCGCGAATGGATCCGGCTTCCGCGATGGCCGCGAAATAGGTCATCCGCCGCACCGCCTGCGCTGAGGGTAAACCTGAATTATTCGGCATTTCCAAACTATAAATTCGTTTTTTCTTATCTACCGAATAATCATTCCCCCACCCAGATTGCAAGCATCCGTTCACTCAAAGGATGCACCCATGTTCAAAACCACTTTGAAATCTGCTGCTATCGCTACCGCTCTCGCAACAGCTCCAACGATCGCCCTCGCCGACGATATGGACGTCGTCAAAGCCTTTTATTCTGACCTCCTGACCACACCGGCCGATGTTAAACTGGAGGACGTGCACTCGGTTATTTCGGAAGACTGGGTCACAACACCCGCCCCGCGCAATGGTGGCACCGGTGCGGAAGGGTTCTACGAGACGCTCAAGGGTTTCGGGGCAATCATTCCCGACCTCAGCTGGGAGCCGCAGGAAATTCTGCAGGACGGCAACCGTTTCATCGTTCGCGGCCGGGCGACGGGAACGCCAGAGGGGCCGTTTCTTGGCATCGATCCGGCGACCGGCAAGAGCTTCGACATCATGTCGATCGACATTCACACAGTCGAGGATGGAAAGATCGTCAAGTCTTATCATGTCGAGGAATGGGCGACTGCCATTCGCCAGCTGACTGCGGAGTAAGCAGCATCAGATGCCACCGGCCGCGCTGCCGTCAGCGCGGTCGGCCGGCTTTGCTGCGAGAGACCCGAACGCGACTCTGGCATGCCTGTCAGAGACCTAAAAACAAGCGCCTCACTCCAGGCGGACGACAATCCTCTCAAAATCAATGGGCCGATTTAAGCCTGTCTTTACATGCTGCAGTTTAAGTGGGCTGTCGTCTGGAGGACGCTATGCTCGCAGTCATCAATCCATGGCACGGAAAAATCGGTCGGACCTATTGGTGGCTGTCTCAACTTGCCATTTTCTGTCTTGGTATCGGAGGCCTGGTCGCAACAATACTCCTGTTCGCGGATCTGAACAGCGACACAGACGTTCGAAATTCCGGGGAGCAAGCGGGAATTGTCGTGACAATCCTCGCCGTCATTTACATGAACCTGTGCACGTGCCTGAACAGACTGCGCGACTCCGGTCGCAGCGGTATTTGGTACCTCAGTTTCCTGTTGCCGACGGTCGGGACCGGCTTGATGGTGTACTTCTGCGGCATCGAAAAGCACCCGGGCCGTTTCACCTCTGAACCGCCTCGCGGCACCTTCGGCCAAACCGCGCCGGGCAAGGCCCCGCATAGACCGTCCCCGGCGACATCCTGGGGAAACTCCTCAAAGCCGTTCGGGCGCCGCGATCGCAATGTCGCTTGAGCATCGCCTCGTGCGAGCTGACCAGGATATTCAGGCCGCTTCTGCCCGCTTCATCTTCTGGTGCTCATCCTCGACAAGCCCGATTTTCCAGTAGCCCGAAATGTAGGTGTCCTTCTTGGGGAGCTTTCGGTCATTGTGCAGATAGTCGCGCAACGTCCTGATTACCGAGCTCTCACCGGCGATACAGGTCTGCACCACGCCGGGCCGCCAATCGAGCGCCTTGATGAAATCAACCTGTGCCGATGACGGTGCGTGCGCATCCGGGTGGATCAACCATTTGATCTCAATCCCCTCCGGCGTGGTGATTTCCCGAATGTCGTCTTCCGACGGGACTTCGAAAATGGCAATGCCCTTTGCGCTGTCCGGCATGGCTTCAAGCGTCGCTTCGGCAACCGGCATGGCCGACAGATCCGCAGCCACCAGGTACCAGTCGGCATAAAACTCGGTCATTTTCGGCTGGCTCGGCCCGAAAAAACCCAGGAAGGATCCCGGTTTCGCGGTCTGGGCCCAGCGCGTGGCCGGTCCTTCGTCACCATGAGCGACAAAGTCGATGTCGAGTTCCCTGCCCTCCTCGCGGAAAGCGCGCACCGTATAGGTCCGAACCGGATGGACCTTTTCTTCCGGTCCGTCCGGAGCGAAGTAAGCGTCGAAATCGTCCCGGCTCTCACCGTCGCGCGGCAGCACCAGTTTGCAATTGGCCCCTTCGTGATTGAGCGGAAACCCCTCCAGTTCCGGACCGGCAAATGTGACGCGGATCATGTGCGGACTGAGGGATCGCACCGACTGAACGGTCAGGATGCGCGGGCGGCGTTTGGGTCTGCTGGCCAAGGGAAACCTCTAAAGATGACTCAATTTCTCAAGATTTAGCGATTGCGAACAGAATATGGAAGACCCTTGCTGTTCGAAGTTGCCGAACAGTGCGTCACCCCATCAGCGAAAATGCTCTAACCAGGCGCAGATGATATGGAAACGATCAAAAAAAAGCCCGCCGATTGGCGGGCTGTCTAGTGTCAGGCTTCATAAAGTGTGGAGGTAATGGCAAGTTGAGAACTATCTCAGGATCAGTTGCGGATGATCGGCTCCTTCAGATCTTCCGGCTTCTTGTCCTTGATGATTTCCCAGTTGAGGGTCGCGTTCTTGATGTGACCCGGAATGTCTTGCTCGAACCGCTCCTGAACTTTTGCAGAATTGTTCAGGTAGAGCTTGCCGTCGACGATCGACCAGGCTTCCGGAACGACCGGCACCTTGAACCCCATGGCAGCGCCAAAGGCGCAGAAGCCGCCATATTGCGGTGCGTATTTCGCAGGATCGGCAGCAAACTTGTCGCGGTTTTCGGCGGACGAGAATTTCCAGGTCACGTCGTCATACTCAACGGTGTATTCGTCAGTGCCGGCAACCGGCTTGCCTTCGGTGAAATAGGCGACGGGGTCGGTGCCACCGATGGCTGCGCCACCCTTGGTGAAGGTGGTGATTTCGTCAGCGGACGCGGTGAAGGCGGCTGCCGAAAACAGGGCCGTCAGGCCCAGAAGGACGGATTTTGAGGTGTAAAGCGGCATGGACGTCTCCATAGGAGGTAAAGAAGGCGTTTTCCGCGCGGCGCATTCCCGCACCGTGCTGGTGCAAACATGTCTCTTGACGCGTTCAATGGCCAATAACCTTTGATCACAGAGACGAAATCAGATCGCTAGAAATTTGTGAGTTGACGGTTGCAACTGTGACAAATTCACGTGCCCGGAAGCCCAGAGAAGGGTGACGGATCGCGCGGCGCAACAAGGCCGAGCACAAGGTAGATCGCGCGTTCAATGTCCTCTTGGGTGATCCTACCGCCTTGAAGCAGCAGCCGAAAATAGACCAGGCCAAGCAGGAGATCGATCCGCATTTCCATGTCCGCTTCAAAGGGCGTTGCAATCAGGATCTGGCGCAGGGCCAGCCGCTGTACCGACTCCACCTCCTGAAATACCGGGGCAAACGCTGCGTCCGTCCGATGTGACGCAAGCGCGCGGAGCGCCGCACCAAGCGGCGTCTCCTGCAACAGTCCCACAAGCCGGCTCAGGAACTGGCGCAGGTCTTCTGCAACGCTGCTGCGTTGAGGAGCTACAGGTTCGAGCGCTTCGAAGCCTTGGGCAACGGCCGCGGCGATCAAGTCAGGCTTGTCACGATAGCGTCTGTAGATGGCCTGTTTGCTGGTTCCGGCCATTTCGGCAACTCCGGCGACCGTTGTCCTGCCAACGCCTTTCTCCGCAAGCTCGGCAAGGGTCGATTGGAGCAGGGCCTTGGTCACGCGATCTTCTCGGGGACGGCCGCGAGACCGCGCTTCATTCGTGGACGACAAGCTCATGGTGAGTGCTGCGATATTATCGGTTCTACCTGGCACCGAATATCAGTATTTTTTGGCGATTGCCATGATGGTTTTGGCCCAACGGATCTCATTTCCCTGTAAAAGCAAGCCAAACGGGCCTTGTGGTCCGTATGCATTTCCCGAAGACAAGCGCCGGCGATTGCCCGTACGGCGCGTGTCCAGTTCAAGTGAGGATCCTATGTCTGTTGATACCGATACGGTAAAGCGCGTTGCCCGGCTGGCACGCATCAAGGTCAGCGAAGAAGACGCCACGCGCATGACCGGTGAATTGAACACCATTCTCGGGTTCGTCGAGCAGCTGGACGAAGTGAATATAGACGGCGTCGAACCGCTCACCTCGGTTGTCGAGCAGTCAATGAAAAAGCGCACTGACGGTATCACCGACGGCAACAAGGCAGATGACATCACGCTGAACGCCCCGGCCTCAGAAGATCATTTCTTCATGGTGCCGAAGGTCGTTGAATAAGCGGGACCTCTGACAGGATGCCGAACCACTCGACAGCTATTGCGATCGAAACGCCTTTGTCGGCCGACATGGGCGCGATGATCCGTGAGCTGAACGAGTTGCTTTTGACTTTGTCCCCGCCCGAAGCCTGCTACCACATGTCGGTGGAGGAAATGGCGGGCAAAGCGACCACCGTGTTCGTTGCCAGGGTCGATGGCATAGCCGCTGCCTGCGGAGCACTTCACCGGCACGACGGTGGTGTTGCAGAAGTCAAACGCATGTACACCCGCCCGGCCTTTCAGGGACTGGGCCTCGGCAGTGAGATCCTGAAGCGTATTGTGTCCCTCGCCCGTTCGGAAGGCTTTTCAAGCCTCGTCCTGGAAACCGGCGACAAACACCCTGCGGCCTGGAGGATTTACGAGCGCGCCGGCTTTTCCCGTTGCGGGGCCGTGCTCGATTATCCCGACAGCCCATATTCCATTTTCTATTCCCGGTCCCTTGAGACCGATGGAGACACCCACTCATGACCGATCTGACCAAACTCACCATTGCCGAAGCCCGCAAGGGACTGAAGGACAAGGACTACACCTCGCTCGAACTCACCGAGGCCTTCCTGTCGAACATTGAAGAAGCCAACAAGCAACTCAACGCTTATGTCGCCGTCACCGCAGACAAGGCCCGCGAGATGGCCAAGGCCTCTGATGCCAAACTTGCCAGCGGCGATGGCGGCGTGCTGGAAGGCATCCCGCTCGGCATCAAGGACCTGTTCGCCACCAAGGGTGTCCACACCCAGGCCTGCAGCCACATTCTGGACAGTTTCAAGCCCGCCTATGAATCGACTGTCACGTCCAACCTGTGGGCAGACGGTGCCGTTATGCTCGGCAAGCTCAACATGGACGAATTCGCCATGGGCTCGTCCAACGAGACGTCTTACTACGGCGACGTGATCAACCCGTGGCGCAAGAAGAACTCCAACCAGGACCTTGTTCCGGGCGGGTCTTCCGGTGGCTCGGCAACGGCTGTTGCCGCCCGGCTGTGCATGGGTGCAACGGCGACCGACACTGGCGGCTCCATCCGCCAGCCTGCTGCCTTTACCGGAACAGTCGGCATCAAGCCGACCTACGGACGCTGCTCGCGCTGGGGCATCGTCGCGTTCGCCTCGTCTCTCGATCAGGCCGGCCCGATCGCTCATACGGTGCGCGACAGCGCCATCCTCTTGAAGTCCATGGCCTCCATAGACCCGAAGGACACGACCTCGGTCGATATCGAAGTTCCCGACTACGAGGCCGCCATCGGCAAGTCAGTCAAGGGTTTGAAGATCGGTATTCCCGCCGAATACCGCATGGACGGCATGCCGGACGAAATCGAGGAGTTGTGGCAGCAGGGCATTGCCTGGCTGAAGGACGCAGGTGCGGAGATCGTCGAGATTTCCATGCCGCACACGAAGTACGCCCTGCCCGCCTATTACATCGTCGCGCCGGCGGAGGCGTCTTCCAACCTTGCCCGCTACGACGGCGTTCGCTACGGCCTGCGCGTGCCGGGCAAAGACATTGTCGAAATGTACGAAAACACCCGTGCCGAAGGCTTCGGCGACGAGGTCAAGCGCCGTGTGCTGATCGGCACCTATGTGCTTTCCGCCGGCTATTACGACGCCTACTACCTGAAGGCCCAGAAAGTGCGCACATTGATCAAGCGCGACTTCGATCTGGCCTGGGCGAACGGCGTCGACGCGATCCTGACCCCGGCGACACCTTCAGCTGCTTTCGGCGTTGCCGACCAGGACCTTCACGCAGATCCGGTCAAGATGTATCTGAACGACATTTTCACCGTGACCGTGAACATGGCCGGTCTTCCTGGCATTTCCGTTCCGGCCGGTCTCGACAAGGAAGGCCTGCCGCTCGGCCTGCAGCTCATCGGCAAGCCGTTCGACGAGGCAACACTGTTCCAGGTCGGCCAGGTCATCGAGGATGCCGCCGGTTCGTTTGAGCCGGAGCAGTGGTGGGGTTGATATCATTTGCCTTGGCTCTCTCTGCCTGAGAGGGCTAAGGCAGATCGTTGCCGTCAAATGGGCAAAGCTCGTAACTGCTCACCAGCGTCTCGCCCTGGCTGACGCTGAGCGGTTCGCCATTGCTTGGTCCAAGGCAGACCAACGGAAACGGTTCTTTGCAGGCAAACAGCACATGATCCTGATGCTGTGAAATTGCGAGCCCGGCTCTGCGCGGCTCGCTGTAACCGTCGAGCTTGCCGACAATGGCAGTTTTTGCGGGCTTGCTGCCAAGGGCCTCGGCAAAGTCGACTTCTTCAGCGTTCACGAATACCTGAGTGCCTGAAAAGACCGGACCGAAGTCGCGCCGGAAGCGGATTCCCAGTCCATGATAGTTGATCTTTCTGCCGCCAGCAGTTTCGTGAGACCAATGGCTTTGGATGAGATCCAGGTCCCTTAAGGCAAGAAGCTGCGTTCGCCACTGCCAGACCAGACCGCCCGCTTCATCCTCTTCACAGGACAGCAGCCTCACCTCCTCGAACGTGTCGAGTTCCCCATCCTGGCAGGACCATAAAATCCTGTGCTCCAGCCCGGCGCGATTGGGACCAGCCGAAGTCTCAGTGATATCTAGATGCTTTTGTACGCCGACCTTTTCGTTCGGGCGCACTTGCCTTTCTTCCCAGAAATTTATGTCGCTCGCTGACAGCGCATACATGACGCCACGATGGTGAAGGTGATCGTGGGGTTGGCTCAGCGTCAGAACGACACCTGCCGGTGTTTTCAGCGGATGAAGAGAGGGTTTAAACCTGTTTCGGAAGTTGTAGCGCCCGACGGATTGACCGGTATTTGCAAAAAACTCGACATCGTCGTCTAAAAACCTGAGATGCATGGGAGACCGTTACGCAGACCTTGTCAAAAGCGGTACTGTGACTCAAACCAGCCACGGTCGCTTCCGACTTGAAAGATACAAACAAATACCAGAAGCAGTCCATCCGCACACAGCACGACATCTGCTACACGCTTGGAAAACAAAGAAATGCCAGACATCGAAACCATCGTCATCGGCGCCGGCGTTGTCGGGCTCGCGGTTGCCCGTGCACTTGCGCTCAAGGGCCGCGATGTCATGGTCCTGGAACAGCACAGCCTGATCGGCTCGGAGACGAGCGCCCGCAATTCCGAAGTCATCCATGCCGGCATCTACTACCCGACGGGCAGTTTGAAAGCCAAACTCTGCCTTGCCGGGAAACGGCTTCTGTATGACTTCTGCGCCGAGAACGGTGTCGCTCATGAGCGGATCGGCAAACTGATTGTCGCTTCAGGTGAAACCCAGCTTCCGGAACTGGAGAGGCTGCACAAGAAGGCAGAAGACAACGGCCTTCATGACCTTGTGTTTTACGACCGTGCCAAGCTTACCGAAGTCGAACCACACCTTGATTGCGTCGGCGCGCTGTTCTCTCCCTCGACCGGGATCATCGACAGCCACGGCTTCATGCTGGCGCTTCAAGGCGGGCTGGAAGCAAATGGCGGTCAGGTGGTTCTCAACAGCAAAGTTGCCCGGATCGGGCGACACGCAGAAGGCTTCAGCCTGGAAGTCGACACCGGAAACGGGGAAACAATGTCCCTTACTTGCAGGGAGCTGATTGTCTCGGCGGGGCATTCATCGCCCGCTCTGATGTCCGCGCTTCCGAATGCCAAGGCACCAACGCCATTTCTCGCCAAGGGCAATTACTTCAAGCTGCAGGGCAAGGCACCCTTTTCCCATCTCATCTATCCCGCCCCCGAGCCGGGCGGCCTCGGCATTCACCTGACGCTCGATCTGCAGCACCAGGCCCGTTTCGGCCCCGATGTCGAATGGGTCGAGGATTTCGATTACGAGGTCGATCCGGCGCAAGGTGATAAATTCTACGCCGCGATCCGCAGCTACTGGCCGGGTCTGCCGGACCATTCGCTGGTCCCGGACTATTCCGGCATCCGCCCCAAGATCGCCGGTCCGGGCGAAGCGGCCGCTGACTTTCGCATCGACAGGTCAGAAAAACACGGGCTGGAAGGCTTGGTCGCACTATACGGTATCGAGTCTCCGGGACTTACGGCTTCGCTGGCCATCGGGGATGAAGTTGCGGCAAGGTTGAGTTGAGCACTGCGACAAGGGTTCAAAGACGCGAAGGTCATTCTTTCAGTGTCGCGGCCGATTAGGTGAACAGCCTTGTCTTCCAACGCGACCAAGCTGCATGCGCTTCAAACCCATCCAATGCTTCATTTGCCCAATGATCGGGCGCCTGTAGACCTTCTGGCAAGGATGCAGCCGTAACCCTGTCTCCAAAGGCGGATTCCAGTTGATGCTGGGACAGGTTTTTGGCGTCAGCCAAATTTGTCGACGAGAGATTGGCTAAGTCGAAAGACGCTTCGCCTACGTCAGCTCCTTGCAAGTCAACGCCATGCAAGTCCGCCAGTTGAAGATTTGCCTCTCGAAGATCGGCATTGCGCGCGTTGACGTTTTGCAGGCTTGCGTCGGAGAGAATGGCCTGTTGCAGGTTTGTGTCCTCAAGGTTTGCCCTCGCCAGGTTCGCCCGCTTGAGTTTCGCGCCTTTTAGATTTGCGCTTTTCAATTTTGCGTCGGACAGATCGCTTTCTTGACAGTCTGCGTCTCGCAAGTCGGCTGCTCGCAGATCAGCGCTTCGCAGGTTCGCCTCTTGCAGCTTAGCGCGATGAAGGTGCGCTTCCCTCAGATCCGCACTGTACATAAAGAGTTCTTGCAGGTTTGCCTCGAACAAGTCCGCCTTGTTCAGCTGCGCACCCTGCAGATTCACGTCTCGAAGCTTCTGATGCTTCAAATCAGCGCCCTGCAGTTTTGCATGTGAAAGATTCGCCCCTCGCAACTTTGTCTTCGTGAGATTCGCCCCTTGGAGGTCTGCTCTCGAAAGCACTGCATCTTCAAGATCCGTCCCTTGAAGATCCGCGCCTTTCAACACCGCAAACGACAGATCCGCTTTTCTTAGGATCGCATTTTTCAGGTTTGCATCTCTTAATACCGCAAACGCCGCGTTTGCTTTTTCCAGATGAGCATTTGCCAGGTTCGTCTCTTGTAAATGTGCCGCCTGCAGGATTGCGCCTCGCAGATCGGCACTTTCGAGGTCAGCACCTGTCAGATCCGCCTCGGCCAGGCTGGTTTCAAAAAGGCGTGCGTGCCGCAAGCATGCTCCTTGCAAGTCCGTGCGAATTAAAAGCATCGTTCTCAGGTAGGGAGGCGTTGATTCTTCTCCCGTTTTCCCCTTAACCGCAAAGTCGATACCAGAAAGGAGTTGGCGAAACGCGCGATGATAAGGAGACGCGAGATGAAGCCGCTCCAGAAACCGCCGAGCCGAAAACTCGTCGGTCCATTTTACTCGTATTGGCGGACACTCCCCCTTTGAGCGACGCACGCGATAGGCTGCATTCAACACCGCCAGTAAGGCACCAGTCGCATTTCTTTGTCGCGTTTCCGCGTCTTGCCACGTGCCGATATCGGGCAACAAATGCGCCGGCATTCCGTTTTCGACAGCCCAGGAAACCTGCTTCGACAGCCGTTTTATGAGACCTTTGAGTTGATCCGGGGGACGACGCGCCATCTCGAGCACCAGAAACTCCAGGATCTCCAATGAAACATGAGCAGGTCCCGTACACGTCACCCATTGCAAGGCAATTTCATCTTTCTTGCGATTCAATGCGGACAGCGCTTCGCCGATGCGCAACAGCGCCCGACCGGCCAAATACTCTCCGAAACTCTTGTGAATGAACTCAAATCCCGGTTCGCTACCGTCGCCCGTATGACGCGTGTAGAATTGCAACGCGACGTTGTTGAGGGACGATGCAGACAGTGAAGCAAAATTTGATGCTTCGAGACCGGTGTGCCAATCCAGGATCGTCTTGAACGCCTCTTCCGAGCCAACCCGGCCGCCTCCTTGCCAAACCGCAATGCCAAGACATTCCATCAGGAGAAAGAACTGATCCTGCGATATCAGTTCATCCTCGCGCTCGTCCCTCTTTGCAAAGTCGCGCTCGTAAACCTCCTGAAAAATGGATTGGTATATATCGTTCTTGTTTTCAATTACTTGCCTCGGATCCATCGCATAACCGGTGAGCACCAGAAGATAAAAGAGCAGCGGTTCACCGGTAAAGTCGTCGAGCTCTTTGACTTCCAGTGCACCCGGGCTTTGCATGTTTTCCTGGCCGGACCCTTTGCACCAGTTTTCCCAGAACAACTTGCGATGGTCACAGTTAAGCAACTCATTGGGATCAATGATTTCCTGCAGCGCAAAGCGTCCGGGGCGGGCTCTGAAGAACGCATGCTCTTGCAGCGGCGTAAGTGGCATGACCTCCAGCAAGGCGTGCGTGTCAGTCCCTTTGCTGTCCATAGCGTCGGAGACTGATCCGTGGCGCCCGGTTAAGATCGCAAGCACACGTGCCTTGCCTCTGTTCAGAGTTCGGAGGAACTCACGTACATTTTCGAAAAACTCATGCGCGATACCCCTTTTAACACCTTTACCTCCAACGAATTCATCAAGACCATCAAAAATGAACAGGAGCGGTCTGGCATCGTCACTGTCTTGCCATTGCACCGGGTCTCCGCCAACACCGACGCCGTCACGTACCAGTTTCATCTCTGACGTAATGCTCGACCTCAGATCGCCGTTAAAAACAAAGTGCTGCAGTTCAATGAAGCAGACGTTGACCAGGCCTTCCTGAGCCAGTTCGGAGGCAAGCATCTGAACCAGAGTGGTCTTTCCGCTGCCTGGACCACCTGCGATCACGCGAAGAGTATCTGTGCTACCCGAGCCCGCGACGGAGTAAACCCAGCTCTTAAGTGCCTGCTCGGCGTGGTCGACATGAACAATCCGCTTGCGTTGCGCGGACGGATCCTGCCCGGTGTCTTGCGCCACCAGGTCACGGTCTTCGACCGGCAGATCTTCGACGATCTCCCAAGCGCACCTAAGCGGTGTATAGACGCTCCGCACCGTGACACCGGACCCATCCTCCTGACCGAAGAGCGTGCTGCCACTCAGCTTGTCTTCAATCCATGCATAGTGCTGTTGCCACTGTCGGCGCCGCATCAGACTTTCATAGACCGGGTCGTCTCTGAGTGACGCTATGTAAAGCTGGAAATCGGCAAAACGGCTCTCTGTCCAGACCTTCTGCAGACTCGCACGCAGGCTGATGTCCAGCTGGTGCATGAGTTCATCATCCGTGAAACCGGAATGGGCCTCTTCCAGCGAAGCCACGAAATCGGGAAAACGAGCGCGCAGTTTTTCCCGGTAGAGGCCCCATTCTGTTGGGTCCACCACGTGCGAAAGCTCGAATTCGCCTGGGTCGGACGGATCAAAAACCGTTTTGAGCAACCATGCCGTATTGTGCCCAATTACCTTTTCGTCCGTCATCCGCGCCAGGCGATTGCGTGTCAGCGCGTCCGTCACGGCCAGAAAAAACGCTGCCTGCCAGAACAGGAAAGCCATCTGCTCCCGGCTCGGATCCTTCGGCACATAGGCTTTATAGGCATCATAGAACCCAAAAGCTGTGCCGATGACGTCACCCCGAATGACCTTTACTGCTGTCTTTGCAAGGGCTTCGATGGCCTCTTTCGAGCTCATCTTCGGTTCGGAACAATCCAGCTGAAGCATGGAAAACCTGTTTTCGAAATAGAAACGCGTTGCGACTGCAACTTTAAATCATGACGTCCGCAGCGAACAGCTATTCCGCTTTTCAGGTGTCCATTTGACCTCTTTCACTCTTGCGGGGATCGAAACAGGTTAGACCGGATCAGACCCGGTGGAGCACATGGTATTCTCCAGATTCCCCCTTGACCTCCCCTCTCCACGGTGCCATAACCTCGACCGAACCGTACCGTACGGTTCCATCGACATTTACCAAACGAACCAGCCAAGACCGGACCCATGCCCGCTGCCGCCTATGACATCGCCACTTCCCGCCCGGACGCTGCGCCAGAATTCTCGCCGCGCCAGCAGGTGGTGCTGCAGCATGCGCTGACGCTTCTGGTCGAAGGTGGCGAAAAAGCCCTGACCACCGCCGGGCTCGCACGCACTGCGAGCTGCTCCAAGGAAAGCCTTTACAAGTGGTTCGGCGATCGCGACGGGCTGCTGGCAGCCGTCGTTGCCTATCAGGCCAGCCAGGTTCAGTTTCCTTCAGAAGCCGGCTCCACTGCCGATGCGGCAACCTTCCGCACCCATGTGACCGCTTTCGTCGAGGCGTTGCTTGGCGTTCTCTTTTCTGAGACATCGCTGGCGCTGAACCGGCTCTCCATCGGTCAGTCGAACACCAATTCCAACCGGCTCGGCCATCTGCTCCTTGTGCGCGGCAAGCACATGATTTCCTCGCGCGCACGCACGATGCTGGAGAGCGGTCGCCGCCACGGGCTGTTGAAATTCGACGATGCGGAAGACGCCTACCAGGTGCTCTACGGCCTCGCCTTGCGTGATGTTCATATCCGCCTGTTGCTCGGCGAAACCGCAAACGCGGCGGAGCAGGACCATAAATCGCAGGCCGAAACGGCCGTTGACCGTTTTTACCGCTTGTTTGGGGCTTGAGCCCAGACAGCGGATCCACTGGGGAACACCAGAGAAAACGAAGACCGGCCTCAAGCCGGCTTTCATGAGAAGACGAGAATGCATACGGGAGAAAGGAACCCATGCGCGTTTATTACGATCGTGACGCTGATCTCAACCTGATCAAGTCCAAGAAAGTCGCCATCATCGGTTACGGTTCCCAGGGCCGTGCCCATGCCATGAACCTGAAAGACAGCGGTGTCACCGACGTCGCCGTTGCCTTGCGGGAAGGATCCACCACTGCCCTGAAAGCCGAAGCCGACGGCTTCAAGGTCATGAATGTTGCCGACGCTGCCGCTTGGGCTGACCTGATGATGATGGCAACGCCCGACGAACTGCAGGCTGACATCTACAAGGATCACATTGCAGCCAACATCCGCGACGGCGCGGCCATTGCGTTCGCGCATGGCCTCAACGTGCATTTCGGCCTGATCGAGCCGAAGTCCACCGTCGACGTCCTGATGGTTGCCCCGAAAGGTCCGGGCCACACCGTTCGCGGCGAATACGAAAAAGGTGGCGGCGTGCCGTGCCTTGTCGCCGTTCACCAGGATGCCTCCGGCAACGCGCTTGATCTCGGCCTCTCCTATGCAAGTGGCGTCGGCGGTGGCCGCTCGGGCATCATCGAAACCACGTTCCAGGAAGAGTGCGAAACCGACCTCTTCGGCGAACAGGCGGTTTTGTGCGGCGGTCTGGTCGAACTGATCCGCGCCGGTTTCGAGACCCTCGTGGAAGCCGGCTATGCGCCTGAAATGGCTTATTTCGAGTGCCTGCACGAAGTGAAGCTGATCGTGGATCTGATCTACGAAGGCGGCATCGCCAACATGAACTACTCCATCTCCAACACGGCGGAGTGGGGTGAGTATGTCACCGGCCCGCGCATCGTCACAGACGAGACCAAGGCGGAAATGAAGCGCGTCCTGAAGGACATCCAGACCGGCAAGTTCACCTCCGAGTGGATGCAGGAGTACCGTGCGGGCGCTGCAAAGTTCAAGGCGACCCGTCGTCTGAACGACGCGCACCAGATCGAGGAAGTCGGCGAAAAACTGCGCGGCATGATGCCGTGGATCAAGTCCAACGCGCTGGTCGACAAGACCAAGAACTAAGCGTTTTGCAGATCAATGATACGGAAAGGCCGGGCAGCGACGCCCGGCCTTTTCTTTGTGAGCGTCCCTTAGGGAATATAGTCTCCTTAAATAGGATAACCCTGGACTAAGTGACTGAAATTCTCGTTTTTCCTAAAATTTTTCACAAAAAACTCTAATATATGTCCGAGTTTATGCGAAGACTTTTAGCAAATCTTAATATGCTCGCTTCAATTATACGCTCGAACCTCAGTAAGAATGTTTGAAGACAGTGCAGTCAACTACAGTACAATTTGATGAAAATTGACTGACTGATCCTAACAACTCCAAAATTATTTCTACGTAGGCTTCTTCATACGGTCGTTGACGCGAACCGGGTTTGGAGTACGCCTGCATGGATCTTTTGACACTTTTTTCGGCGAATTTGCTTCTGCTGCTGATCTTTGCCATTTCGTTTCAGGCAATGTCGTTGCGCGTGACGCCGAGCCTGCACTGGCGAAGCTGGGCAACGGCCAATGCTCTTTTGGCAGGCGCGCTGGTGTGTTTCGCTTTCGAGCGCGTGCTTCCCTCGATCGTCGCCTACCTGTTGCCGAACACCCTCCTCCTGCTCGGCTTCGGCTTTCATCTTTATGCCGCGCGCGTGCTCGCACGCCTGCCGAACAAGATGAGCGACGTCTTTGCGCCTGCCTTTGCCTACATGCTGGTCGGCCTGCTTGCCTATGTCCTGTCCAACGCAACCCTGGCTTATGTCGGCGGCAATGTGATCTTCACCATCTTGTGCGTCGCCACGATCTTTGCCTACACAAGCAAGAATTTCCACGGGCAGATCTCGGTCATCGGCCTGGTGCTGGCGTTCTTCTTTCTCGCCGCGGTCGGCGGTCTGCGCATCTATCACGGCCTTGCCGGTGACGCGCCGGCGGGTCCGGGCATGATCAACGACATGATGCAGGATCTTCATCTGATGAGCGCGATGCTGTTCGTCAGCCTGACCGGTGCGTTCTCAACAGCTCTTTCCTTCGAGCAGGTGGCCTTGCGGCACAAGGAAGCCGCGCGCCGGGATCCGCTCACGGGTGCCTATAACCGCCGGGAACTTCAGGCGCGCCTTGATGATCTGCTGCACCCGCCTTCCAAAAAGACCTTCGGGTTGGTGAATTTCGATCTTGACCATTTCAAGCAAGTCAACGACCGCTTCGGGCACCTGGCTGGCGACGCGGCTTTGGTGAAAGTGGTTGCCGCTGCCAAGGGTCAGCTTCGCAAGGATGACTGCTTCGCCCGCCTGGGCGGCGAGGAATTCGCAGTGCTTCTTCCGGATATCAGCCGAGAAAACGCGGCCAAGGTTGCCGACCGGCTACGCGAATGCATTGCCGATCTGCGCTTCGACTTCGCGCCACCCGACTTTCGCGTGACGGCGTCGGCCGGCATTTATCATGGAGACGGAAACGAGTTGGAGATGGAAGACCTTCTTCAGGTCGTCGACGAGAGCCTGTATCGCTCCAAGCGCAACGGCCGCAACTGCGTCACCTTTGCGGCCCCGTTGACCTCCGAGACTTAGGTCACATCCTGCAGCAGGCCCGCTCTTAGTATTAGAAATGGGCCTCAATCAGCCGCGCGACTTCCGTATCGCGCGCTGTTTCGCTTTTTCCGCCAATCACGACAACAATGAGCTGCTTGCCGCCCCGCCTTGCCGTTGCCACAAGGTTATAGCCGGACATGCGAATGTAGCCGGTCTTCAGACCGTCGACGCCCGGAACCTTGCCGAGAAGGTTGTTCGTCGCCTTGAAGGTACGGCCGTTATAGTTGAAAGACTTCGCCCTGTAGTAGCTGGCATATTGCGGAAACCGCCGTTTGAGCGCGAGACCCAGCTTTGCCATGTCCCGGGCGGTCGTGACCTGGGCCGGGTCGGGCAGCCCTGTGGCATTGACGAAGCGTGTTCTTGAAAGGCCCAGCGCGCGTGCCTGCTGGGTCATCTGGCGCGCGAACGCCTCTTCGCTTCCCGCAAGGTTTTCAGCAACGGCGACACCGACATCGTTGGCCGAGCGGACGGAAAGTGCCTGAGCGGCCTGTCGCACCGTGATGGTTGAACCTTCCTTTAGGCCGAGTTTCGCCGGTGGCTGTGAAGCCGCATTTACCGACACCGTCAATGGAGACGACAGCGAGTAACGGCCGTCGGCAACCGCCTCGAACAGAAGATAGAGCGTCATCATCTTGGTGAGGGATGCGGGAAATCGGGCTGCGTCGGCATTGACCGCGTAAAGCTCCTGACCGGTCGACGCATCGAGAACAAGGGCGGAAAAGCCCCTCTCCTCTGCTGTCGCAGGCGCATACCCGATGACCGGAAGCGAGGCGTTCTGGACGGGCGCCGTCGTGGCCGAGGAGGCAGCGGCCGGGGACGGTGGTGCCGGCTGCGTCGTCTGACATGCGGCCAGAAACACTGCCAGTAGCAGCGCTGAAATCTTTTTGAGTACCGCGCTTGAACGCATCAAACCTCTCACGAATTTAGTGCCGCCGGGCTCAGGCCTTCAAACGGTAGCCTGTCTTGAATATCCAATGCACCACCGCCAGCGATCCGAACAGGAAAACCATTGTTGCCACAAGTGAAAGCCAGAGGCTCACATCTGCCTGTCCATAAAAACTCCAGCGGAACCCGGAGATCAGGTAGACAACCGGATTGATGAGCGTCACGGTCTGCCAGAACTCGGGCAACATGTTGATCGAATAAAAGCTGCCGCCGAGAAAAGCCAGCGGCGTAACGATCAAAAGCGGCACGAATTGCAGCTTCTCGAAATTGTCCGCCCAGATGCCGATGATGAAGCCGAGCAGGGCAAAGGTGATTGCGGTCAGCAGGAAGAACGTAATCATCCAGATCGGGTGCTGAACCTCGATATCGACGAAAAAGTTGGCCGTGATCAGGATGATCAGCCCGACAAGGATGGATTTCGTCGCTGCCGCACCCACATAGGCGATCGTGATTTCCAGATAGGAAACAGGCGCGGAAAGGACCTCGAAGATCGTGCCTGTAAAACGCGGGAAATAAATGCCGAATGACGCATTCGAAAGGCTCTGGGTCATCAAGGACAGCATGATCAGTCCAGGCACGATGAACGCACCATAGCTGACGCCGTCGACTTCGGAAATTCGCGACCCGATGGCCGCACCGAAGACGACGAAATAAAGCACGGTCGAGATCACGGGGGATATCACACTCTGCATCAGGGTGCGCCTTGTCCGCGCCATCTCGGAGATGTAAATCGCTTTGACCGCTCCGAAGTTCATTGGCTACCTGTTTCCATCTTTGTTTCCGGCACCGTGGCCTTCCCGCCGTCCATTGTCAGTTCCATTCGCGGCAGCGTCCGTCCGGCGATGGAACCCGAAGGTGTCCGGCCAATCGTGCGAAAGCCCATGCGGGCATAAAACGGCTCCGCATAAGGGTCGGAATCCACACCGACCGTTGTCAACCCGATCGCCCTTGCCTTCCCGGCGAGTTGCTCAAACAGGCTTTTACCGACGCCCCTTCCCTTCCAGGCGGGATCGACAAAACATGTTTCGAGCTCTCCAACGCCGTCACCCTCGCTCGACAGCCTGATGCACCCGACGATCTGCCCGTCCGCTGTCTCGGCAAGCCAGAAATCGTTGCCGGTGATCCAGTCATCCAGGACACGCAGTTCGTCGGCACACTGCGCCATGAACGCGTCATCATATCCGTTGGACTGTTTGGAGCGCATGGAAAGGTCGGTCAGGGCGTCTTTGTCGCTCAACCTCGCCAGCCGGATGGAATAGTCAGCTGCCATGGTGCCTCACCGCTGCTTGACCAGATCGACGAATATGTCTTCAAGCGATGACTGGTCGGTCTGAAGATCCTGAAATCTCACCCCCGCCTCCGAAAGGTCAGTCAGAAGCGAGGTGATGCCGGTGCGTTCGGCATGGGTGTCGTAGGTATAGGTGAGCCGTGTCCCGTCGTCTTCGAGCAATAGATCGTAACGCGCCAGACTTTCGGGAACAGCGCTCAGGGGCTGCGTCAGGTTCAGGGTGAGCAGCTTGCGCCCCAGCTTGCGCATCAGTTCCGCCTTTTCCTCCACGAGGATGATTTCGCCCTTGTTGATGACACCAACCCTATCTGCCATTTCTTCGGCTTCTTCGATGTAGTGCGTCGTCAGGATGATCGTGACGCCGCGCTCCTTCAGCTCGCTGACAATGCGCCACATATCGTGGCGCAGTTCCACATCGACCCCTGCTGTGGGTTCGTCAAGAAAGAGAATTCTCGGTTCGTGGGAAAGAGCCTTGGCAACCAGAAGCCTTCGCTTCATGCCGCCTGACAGCGCCATGATCGGGTTTTTGCGTTTCTCCCAGAGCGTCAGGTCTTTCAGGATTTTCTCAATAAGGTCCTTGTCCGGCGGCAAACCGAAAAGACCGCGGCTCAGGGCGACCGTATCCCCGACGATTTCAAACGGTGCCGTCGGCATTTCCTGAGGCACAAGTCCGATGAGGCGCCGGGCCGCCCTGAATTCCGTCAACGCATCGTACCCGCCAACCTGGATGGTCCCCGAAGTCGGCCGGACAAGCCCGCAAATCGTGCTGATCAAGGTCGTTTTGCCGGCGCCGTTCGGACCAAGCAGCGCAAAAACCTCGCCCTCCAGAATATCCAGGGACACGGACTTGAGAGCCTGGAAACCACCATCGTAGGTCTTTTCCAGGTCGCGGACGGACAGTATCGGGGCCATGAAATTCAAACCGATTGAGTAATTTATTTGACCAGACGGCCAAACTGGCAGGGCAACCTCGCATGTGGGCAAGCCTGTCGCAAGATGCAAGCTTTCCGCATTGCATGGTTTGGCAACAAATGCCCTCACAGATTGTTTCCCCTCAAGAAACACTGCGTTCGTCCCGGCCCGCCTAGGTTTTCCGCGCTCAAACGCTATCTTGCGGAGAAAGCAGTTTCGGCAAAAAGGACCACATCGATGTCAATCCGTCCGGTCACGCATATCGGTTCAACGCAGCCAACCCTGGAAGGAGCGGGTGTCAAACTCGAACGGGTGTTCGGCTTTCAGGACCCTGAGATGCTTGATCCGTTCCTGCTGCTCGACGATTTCCGCAACGACCGGCCCGAAGACTATCTGGCCGGATTTCCGTGGCATCCGCACCGGGGCATTGAAACGATCACATATGTCCTTGCAGGCACGGTTGAGCATGGCGACAGCCTCGGCAACAAGGGCGATCTGGGTGCCGGCGACGTTCAATGGATGACAGCCGGACGCGGCATCATGCACCAGGAAATGCCAAAAGGAGATGCCAAGGGACGCATGCACGGATTCCAGCTCTGGGCGAACCTGCCGTCCTCCCTGAAAATGACCGAACCGCGCTACCAGGACGTCGCGGCGACTGACATTCCGGTGGTGACGGATGACGACGGCACGTCCGCGCGGATCATTTGCGGCGCGTTCTGGGGCAAACGCGGACCGGTGGACGGGATCGCGGCAGAACCGCAATATCTTGATATCCATGTCCCGGCAGGTCAGAAAAAGCGTTTCAAGGTAGACACTTACAAGCAAACTTTCGCTTATGTCTTTGAAGGCTCCGGCACATTTGAAGGGGCATCGGATCCTTTCGGGGTTTTGACCGAAAAAGAATTCGGCGGAGAGGAGCTGAAGATCCGCGACCAGACCGGTGACCGGACGCTCGTCATCTTCGGAACGGGTGATGAGATTGTTGTTCAGGCAGGCGAGGAAGGCATCCGTTTCCTGCTTGTCTCCGGCGCTCCGATCAAGGAGCCCGTTGCCTGGCATGGCCCTATCGTCATGAACACCCGCGACGAACTGGTCCAGGCAGTCACAGAACTGCAGAACGGCACGTTCATCCGGTGATGCATTCTCAAACATTGCTGCCAGCTGCAACGAAATGGCTTGGATTGCCAGATCAAGTCCCGCAATGACCTGAAAATGAGATTTTTGCTGGTGACGAGACTTCAATCAGCCGAGGTCATGCCATGGCCCGACCATGGCATCCATGCCGTTCGCTCCGCACCAAGACAGATCCGGCAAGTTCACGCATTCAGAAACCTTTTTAGGTCGTACCACTCGAGATTCATGCCTTCGATCAGGTCGATCTTCCATTTCCTGGGCCAGGACTTGATTGCCTTTTCACGTGCGATTGCCTGACCATCGATTGGATGTTCCTCATACCATACAAATCGAATTGCCCCATATCGCGCTGCGAATTTCGAACCATGGCCGTTTTGGTGCTCGAAGAGCCTCCTTACGAGATCGTTTGTAACGCCGGTGTACAGCGTTCCGTTCTTTCGGCTCGTGAGGATGTATACCCAATAGCGTTTCATGGAGGGATGGGAAACGACATGGATTGCAGGGTCAAACCCTGCAATGACTACGTGTGGCGTTTATGAAAGAAGCTTAAACTCACACCGCTCGGTCATGCCGTAGCTTGACCATGGCATCCATGCCGCTCGCTCTGAACCAAGACAGGTCTCGTCCAGGCAGTCGCAGAACTGCTGAACGGCACGTTCATCCGGTGAGAGAAAGTGGTGACCGATGACGTCTCGCTTGCGGATCAGTCGCACTTCTCGTCATTCCTGCGAAGGCAAGAATCCAGAAACAAGTGCCGGGCTTAGTTTGAAAAGCTTCTGTCTACTGGATCCCGGCCTTCCGGTTCGCGGCAGCCGGGATGACAAGTCACCACGTTTCAGCTTTCCGAGTTAGGCCGTGATTCTTGCGAAATCCCGGAATTTTCTGAAAGGCAGCTATTGGATCAAACGTTCCGCCTAAAATCACTCTCCGTATTGCCTTGTAACCTTCACAAAGTCTGGCTACCGCTGTCCTGACCTTTTTCAGCCCGGACAGCCATGCCTCTCAAACTTCGTCCCGCCATCACAGCCGACGCTCCTGCCCTGACGGATATTCTCCACCGCGCCAAGGCCTCGTGGGGCTATCCGGACGACAAGATGGCTGAGTTCGTCGAGGCCTGGCATATCCGGGAAGCGACCATCCGATCCTTGCAGGTCACCGTCGCAGAGCAGGACGGCATCCCGGTCGCGTTTTCGGGCGTTGCCCAACAAGACGAAGACACGCTTCTTGTCGACTATCTTTTTGTTGCCCCTGAAGTTCATGGTCAGGGGATCGGCAGCCTGCTTTTGAAACGCGCCGAGGACACGGCGCGGACAAAACGGCTGAAACGGCTTTATCTGGAAGCCGATACGTACGCTGGTTCGTTCTATGAGAAACGCGGGTACAGAACACTCGATACCCGCGCGAGTGAAATGTCGCCCGGCGACGACATACCTCTGATGGAAAAAGTGCTGCCGCCCAGCGTCTTTGAGGTCACGGGTCTCGATTTGCGGCTTTCCGGCAATCCCTGGCGGTTCGAACTCGAAAACGAACGAGAGATTGCAAGTTATTTCGAGAGTGCGAAGAAACGAATTGCGATGCTTTGGAACGGCCGCACGTTGAAGCTGACACGTTTCGAGTTTGAGGATGGCTTCTTGAAAGGGCAGTTCTCCGAGAGCAGTTATGCAGCCCACATCGCCTGGCGTGACTGGGGCGCTCCGGATGCGTCAGCCTTCAATCTTTTCGGCTCCGCGATTTTGCGCTCGCGCGACGGCGCACTGCTTTACGGAGTGATGGGCGCACACACGGCGACAGCCGGCATGATTTATCCCCCTGGCGGAAATCTCGATCTGAACGATTTGACGCCTGACGGCGAAGTTGACGTTTTGAGTGCGATCGACCGCGAGCTGGAAGAAGAAACCGGCTTGAAGGGCGCTGACATGTTGAAGGCAGAGTTGCTGGTCGCCTTCGACGGCCCACGCATATCGATCGCCCAGGTTTTTGACAGCGACAAGTCTGCAGCGGACCTCAGCGCGCAGATGCTCGAATTCTCGCGCGCATCCGACGAGCAGGAGCTTGCCGACATTCGCATTATCCGTTCGCATGCTGACCTTTGCGACCCTGCAACCATGCCCTTTGCGCGTGATATCGGGGAGTACCTCCTGCGGGAACACGAGGGTGACGTTGCGGCGGGCAGTCAATGATTTGTTCACCAAGAACAACCACTAAGGGCTGGCGGGACCCGCGAAGAAATGCAAAAGTCCGCTCACCTCAGAAACTCAATTCAGGCGTTCTTCCAAGGAGAAAACAATATGGGCCGCCGCTACGCGATCTTGGATGTCTTCACGAACACACTCCTCGCCGGCAATCCGCTTGCGGTGGTACTGGACTCCGACGGTCTGAGCGACGAGCAGATGCAAAAGATCGCAGCCGAGTTCAATCTGTCCGAGACGGTCTTCGTGTTTCCGCCGGAAAATCCGGGCCAGTCGGCCAGCATGCGTATCTTTACGCCAAAGGTTGAGCTTCCCTTCGCCGGTCACCCAACCGTTGGAACCGCCATTTTGCTGGCAACCGAGCGATTTGGCGATATCGACGGTGAGCAGGACGCGGTGGTGGTCCTGAAACAGAAGATCGGCACAGTGCGCTGTGCGGTTATTCTTCGACAGAACGCGGCAGCGTTCGCCGAATTCGATGTGCCCAACCTTCCGGAGCCGGCGGGTCCGACCGTGAATGTCGAGCTGATCGCCGCGGCGCTTGACCTGGAGCCAACGGACATCGGGTTTGAAAACCACGCGCCGTCGCGTTTCCGCGTGGGCCCGCCCTTCAATTTCGTGCCCGTCAGGGATCTGGACGCGCTGTCGAGGGCCAAGCCGGTCACGGCCATGTGGAAGGCCGGTTTCGGCAAGGACGATCACAACGATGCCTATGTCTACTGCCGGGAAACCCGGTCTCACGATAGCGCATTCCATGCACGTCTGTTCGCTCCGGAAATGGGCATATTAGAGGATCCGGCAACCGGCTCGGCAGCCGCCGCCTTCGCCGGCGTCGTTCATTTTTATGACGGCCTGACGGAAGGAACCCATCATATTCGCATTGAGCAAGGCTTCGAAATGGGACGCCCGTCGCTGATCGACCTTGGGATCGACATCGAAAACGGTGGCATGCACGCGGTCCGCATCGGTGGTCAGGCCACCCTTGTGGCTCGAGGCGAGTTGTTCGTCTGAAAATCCGCTGAATCAGCCATCATCAGGTTCGCTCACGGTGCCTTCTTCGACAGGCGCCTTGGACCGAGTGTTGAGGAGGCCCGGCAACACCACTCCGGTGATGATCAGCGCGCCGCCGATCAGCATGTCGGGCGTTATCTGCTCCCCGATGGCGAAATAGGCGATCACGAATGTAAAGACCACTGACAGAACGGCGAGAAGCGCCGCAGTGACGGTCGAAACTGTCGCCATGGCTTCGTACCAAAGATAGTAGCCGAGCGCGGTGGACAAGACTCCGAGCAGAACGAGGAACAGGACATCCGATGCGGTTGCCCCCAATGGATAGAGCAACAAACTGGGTGACAACACGACGGCGCTTGGCAACAGGATCTTCAACAGGACTTCCATGCGGTCCATTGTTGACTTGGTCTCTTTCACCGCCCGCGCACTTCCGACGATGAAGATCGCCCAGGAAATACCCGCTCCGAGTTCCCAAAAGTCTCCAATGAGGCTGTCACCTGCCCCGGCATCGAAGTCGTGTCGGACAGTCAGATAAACACCGGCGAGCGCCATGAAGGTTGCCAGGGCGTCGTACCATCGAACCCTTTCTACGCCCGCGGCAACAAGAAACAGCAGCACGAAAAATGGAGCTGTGTTCTCAAGCACCATGGCGTTTGTTGCGCTGGTCTGTTCAAGACCGATGTGAAAGGTGATGTAGTTCAGCGTGAAGCCGGCGCTCGCAAGCAGTGTGTACCGGTCGAACCGAAACAGGTTAAGGCGCCGGCCGGATAACTTGAGCATGACAAAAATGACGGAGCACGCAATCCACAAGCGGAACACCGCGATCTGAAGTCCGTGCAAGTCGGTTGTCAGATACCGCACGATCACGGAATTGGCGCCCATCAGGAACGCGGCGACAAAACCGAAAGTCAGGGCAATCGCATAAGTTCTTGTCATTGGAAGCTATCGTAGCGAGCGGAACGGGATGCGGCAATGACACCGGAACAAACCGGTAGCGCGGTGCGATGCAATCCGACAGGCAGCGTGACAAACTGACCGGCATCCTCAAACTGATTGATACAAGTCGCCCTATGCCGCGGGCTCCGCCAAATCGTGCGGAACTTCGGTCCGGTCCTTTCGCGGTGAAACGCCAAAAACCCTGGAATACTCGCGGCTGAACTGAGTCGGGCTTTCGTACCCCACATGATATGCCGCCTCTGCCACCCGCAGCCTTTCCCATTTTATCAATCGTCTGGCTTCGATCAGACGCAACTGCTTTTGAAACTGAAGCGGAGACGTCCCTGTGATCTCCCTGAAACTTGCGTGGAACCCTGAGACGCTCATGCCGGCGACGTCTGCAAGATCATCAACCCGCAGAGCTGCAGAATAACAACCCTTGATGACCGCAATGGCTTTTGAGATCCGCGCCGCATGACTGTCTTTTTTGGCAAGCTGGCGCAAAAGACTTCCCTGCTCCGAGACGAGCAACCAATAGTGGATTTCCTTCAGGATCAGCGGGAAGAGCACAGGTTGCGCCTCGTGCCGGTCCCGAAGATCGAACATGCGCCGCATCGCATCGACAAGTGGCGCCTCGGTTTCTCCACTTTGAACGGCAAGAGCCCGCTCATCTTCCAGAGCGCCTTGAGAAACGGCCGTCGCAAGTTCGTTGATCAGGTTCAGATCCAGCTCGACTGCCAACGCTACGTATGGCTCCCTTGGACTAGCCTTCACCACCTGCGCTTTCGCCGGCATATCCAATCCGACAACGAAGGATTGGAGGCGTGCGAACCGGACCAGCCGGTCGCCCAGCATGGTTTGCTTCTCGCCCTGGAGAACAAGGCAGAAAATGGGTTGATAGACCACAGGGTATACATAGGTCGGGCGCCGCTGACGAACTAAAGTCACACCGGGTAAGCCGACCGGAAAGGGATCTGATCCTGCGGCGCATAGATCAGCAAAATTAATGATTTCTCGTATCAATTCATCGATCTGCACATCTGTCTCCTTTCCGTTCTCTTGTTAATCCGCTGAGCTGGCAATGACAAGAAAGCGATGAAACAAATTAGAGAATCAGGCAGATTTTCTGGAGAAATTGGCAGGCAAATATCCCTATCACAGTCCATCTTTTGGTCATTCGGCAACACGCCAATCCAGGAGAGAAAACATGGCCACTATTCGAAAAATCGCGCTTATCACCGGCGGAAGCCGTGGGCTGGGACGCAATACTGCCCTTCACCTTGCCCAAAACGACATCGACACAATCCTGACCTACCGGACCGGAAAAACAGAAGCCGCAGCGGTCGTCCGCGAGATCGGTTCTGCTGGTGGAAAGGCTGCCCTGGTGCAACTGGACACGTCGGTAACAATGGGTTTCGAAGCGTTCGGCGTGCAACTGCAGGAACTCCTTCGAACGAATTGGCAGCGGGAAAGCTTTGACTATTTGATCAACAATGCAGGCTTCGGGCTCAACAAGCCGTTCGAAGAGACCTCAGAGGAAGACTTTGACCGGCTGATGAATGTTCATGTCAAAGGCGTCTTTTTCCTGACGCAGCGGCTGTTGCCGCTTGTTTCGGATGGCGGACGCATTTTGAACGTCTCGTCCGGCCTCGCCCGGTTCTCGTTGCCGGGATATTCGGCCTACGCGACGATGAAAGGCGCTATCGAAGTGCTGACCCGCTACCTCGCCAAGGAACTCGGACCGCGTGGGATTTCCGTTAACACGATTGCTCCCGGCGCGGTGGAAACGGATTTTGGTGGTGGTGCAGTGCGCGACATTCCCGAAATAAACAGGGCAATCGCATCGATGACCGCTATGGGCCGCGCAGGCAAACCGGACGATATTGGCGGCGCTATCGCAGCGCTTTTGGCAGGCCAGACCGCCTGGATGACGGGTCAGCGCATTGAAATTTCCGGGGGTATGAACCTGTAGCATGGACGCGGGGG
>NZ_JASHKA010000019.1 GCF_030732845.1 Roseibium sp. MMSF_3544 | reverse complement strand
CTGATTGTGTTTGGTCACCAACCAGTCTCAGATCTTCAATGTGAGTGAACAACCTTCTTAGATTTCACACCTAGGGTCCGGACCCATAAATGAAGTCCGTACCCTAGTCGCGCTTCATGACCAGCAACGACAATCCGAGTGTAACAACACCAATCCCTATCCACTCCCTAACGTCAGGGATTTCTCCGAGGACCGGAATTGCCAGAACGGCTGCCGATGCCGGCACCGCCGCCGAAAATCCGGCGGTTGCGGTCGGCCCGAGATGGGTTGCCGCAAGCGCAAAGAGAATAACGGCCACAAAGCCTGGTCCGAGACCCTGATAGGCGGCCTGGAACACGATCGTCGCCAAACCCGTGTCCTCAAGACCGGACGGAAGCAGGAACAGCCAGATCGGCACGAACAGGATGGCATTCGGCACGTTGACGAGAACCAGCGCCTGACGCGGTGTCACCTGCCACTGCCGGACGCCGAATATATAGATCGAAAGCACGGCGGACGCGCTCAGGAACAGTCCTATTCCGACGCCTACGTTCCTGCCGCTGTTCAGGAAGCCTGCGCTTCCCAGAAGGACGGCCCCGGCAACGATCACCGCGATCCCGGTGAGCTGCAGCCTGTTTGGCAATGTTGCTGCAAAGACAGCGACCAGAAGAACCGTGAATATGGGGAGAGCACCGTTTGCAAAAACACCCGCATAGGCCGCCGACGCTTCTGCAAGACCCCAATACATGAGCATGGAATAAAGCGCACCGGGCCCGCAAAGAGACATGAGACAAATGGCATGCCAGGGCAGGTTCCGGGGCCACCATTTCAGAAGAAAAGGCAGCGTGATTGAGCCGGCAACCAGAAACCTGAGCCCGGTCATGTCAGCCGGTGTAAGACTGGTGGTCACGCCCGCCCGCGAGAAGACGATGAAGCCGGACCAGATGAAAAGGACGCCCACTGCGCTCGCAATTCCGAGCTTGCGGTTCAAAGTGACCGCAGGCTGACTGTTCAAATCGCTGTCCACCCTTTTGAGCATGCACCGCAACCGTGAGGATTTCTTCGTGCGGAGCGGCTAAAGCCCTGCTCGGCGGTTACGGATAACGAGACTTGCCTCTTCAATAAAGCCATTGCGGCCGAATGCAACCAATTGCTTGCGGCGTGCACTTCGGCGACAAGCTTTTGAGTGTCACTTTGCTTTACCCGGCGAAATTGAAAGAAAATCGCTGCGCCTTGGAAGTGGATTCCAAAGGCAAGGGCAACCGTTTGAAACGGTTGCCCCTTCGCGCGCGTGCAGCAATGTTGTCGGCAAAGGAGAAGTAAGTCTCTGGAGACAAGTCCTCAGCGAAATTCAAGCCTCACTCAGGGACACTCATCTCAGCACCACGCCACGCCAAGACGGTTCGCTCTCTCCTAAAATGGAATGTTCAAGGAAAGCGACGCGTTATAGGCTTCCCAGTCGACCGCTCCGATGCCCTCATAGGAGATGCCTGCCAAAAGGTTGACGCCCTTAGGATTTTGAGCCCTCAGCAGCCCTTCGACACGCAGGAACGGGTCCGCGCTTTCACCGTAGAGCCTTTGGCCGTTGCTATCCACATAGTCAGGCGCATCGAATTGCCAGATGCCAGCCAATGAGACACTCGGTACGATCACAAAGCCGTTCGATTCAATCTCGTAGCTAATCCTTTGCGCAAAGGTCAGCCTGCCCTCAGACACATCGATCTCATCGGCGACGATCGTTGAGGAATTAGAGGGGGCGATCGTTGAGGAAATGGAGGCGTCCCCTGTCAAAGTCGTCGACCCGTTCGTCTTGTCCTGCGTGTATCCAGCGCTGAGTGACGGCTCGAAGAGGAAATTGGAAATCTTCTTCCGTCCGGTGATCTCACCTTGTACGAGGAACCGTTGCGTATCGAATTGACCTGTGAACATGTTGCCATATGACGGCAAGTAGATCGTGTTGTCGGTCATTCCCCATTGAGCACGTCCATTCAAAAGAAGTCCGTCAAACGGCCGCGCGACGACATACGGGCCCGCAAGCCATCCGATTCCCTCGACCTTGGGCGTCATAGTTTCTATGCCAAGTATGTCTTGTTGCGGAGTGCCTACCTGCTCGGCGCTATCAATTGTCACCAGGGCACCGACGAGCAAGTTGCGATTGAACCAGTAGTCGGCGCCGAAGTGGCCGATGAAGCTGTCCACACCTCCGGAAGGTGTCGAGTTGTAGTGGTAGGCACCACGCGCCCAGATATCATAGCGCCGGTCCGGGTCCCGCTCATCGAAACCGTCCAGGAAGCTGAACGCGTACTCAACCATGCCCGATCCGTCAGCGAACGACAGGGCATTGTTGCCGGACACGCCCTTTTGCGGATTCGTCAGGCGGTCTTCCAGGTTGAGGTCTTCTGACAAAAGGCGAGAAGCGCGCGCCGCCATGAAGTTCTGGATCATGCTTTCTGCGGTGACCGTAGGTCCACTCTCACCGAAATTAAGTGCAATCGACTGAATTTTGGTGTCTGCCTGGAGCCAGGTACTCGGAGTGCCAGAAGATGACCATTTCCTGATCGTGACCGTCCAGGTGCCGAGAGCGGATTTTCCGTCGAAGTCCGAAAACGCTCCAGCCTGCGGCCCGTAAAGGTTGCCTTCAGGGATCTTCATAAAGGCCCCGTAGACATTGCGATAGTTCCCGAACTTCGTACCTGGGTTACGAGGATCGTCCCAGTCTGCGGCCTCTTCCGGAGGCCATGTCCAGGTAAAACGATCTCTGTTTTCGTAGTAGTTGGAACAGGCAGTCCCGGCATCTGTGAAATTATCCAGGCCGACAGGCATTCCGCCATCAGCAAAGGTGTAACTGGCCGGTATGCCGCCGTCTTCGTCGGCAGGTGGCGAGTCTTCTTCACGCTCATAAACGCGCGTCCCCCACGCTAAGGGATCACCGCCGCAGGCATAGTCTACAATCGTAATCTGCGTTCCGTCCGGTGCCTCGAGGAAGATGTCGACAAAGCCGAGAATCGGCGAAAACATGTCGATCGTCAGTGAAACGCCATCGACGGTAAAGTCGTCGGTCACCTCGATTTCGTAGGTAGTAATATGATCCGAGTGCGAGCCATTGACCTCCCACTCAATTATTCTCGGCGCATCAGGAGAGGTGTAGGAGCCCTGATTGGCTAGCGCAAAAGAGCCGGCGAGCAGCGATGCAGCCACTATGCCAGCGGTTGCCCCGGCCCGTTTCATCACTTTCGCATAATTGAAATTGCACCTGCGCGACTTCCGGCCATCTTCGAGTTTCATGTGGCATCAACCATCTATCTGGATCCTGACACCGTGAGGTTAGGTGGATAGGCAGGCGGTGGTTATGCCGAGGACGCAAAGACATTAGCCAGAGACAAGAGGATTTAACCTCTTAAAAACAGTTGCTTAGCTTTTCATTGTGAGAAAACCGCAAGTGAATTGCGCAAATAGCGCAAAATAAACTGCAGGATCAGTATTTTTGCTGATCGCCGTTCATCAGCGCGAGAGGGATTTCCGCGACCGAGTCGCGTTGAACGCGAGCGCACACTGAAAGATCGTCAATCCAGACCTTCCGGGTCCATTTTCCAACGTCTCTTCATAAAATCTCCAAGGTCTCCTCAGGATAGGGTCAAGCGTCTGCTTCGCTTCTCGCCTATCTGTTTTGCATGTTCACTTTCGAACATTGCAAAGGAGATCTTGGGATGACTGCGCGGACTCATTTGGCCGCCACGACGGAGCAGGACACACCGTTTGTCGAGTTCTGGAACGAGGTACTGGCACCGAAGTTCTTTCGCTTCAAACACATCCTGGTCGGGGGCCTGACACAACATAGCGAGGCTGTCTTTCCCTCACTGCCGGTCAAAAAGGGTGACCGCGTTCTGGATGTCGGATGCGGCTTTGGTGATACCGCCATCAAACTGGCCGAACTCGTCGGGCCGGAAGGCGACGTGACCGGAATCGATTGCTGCGATGCCTTTCTGGACTTCGCAATCACGGACGCGGCCCAGAAGCGAATTTCAAATGTCCGTTTCGTGCGCGGCGACGCTGAAATCGCGTTGCCGGAGGGCGAGTTTGATTTTGTGTTCGCCCGCTTCGGCACGATGTTCTTTTCCAATCCGGTGGCCGGCCTGCGCAACATGCGCAAGGCACTCAAACCTGGCGGCCGACTGGTTCACATCGTCTGGCGCTATCCCGAGGACAATCCCTGGCTATCGATGGCGAAAAGCGTGGTGCTAAGGTTTCTGCCACCGCCGGGCGACGGTGCTTTGACTTGCGGTCCCGGCCCGTTTTCGATGGCTGGCGAAGAGACCGTCAGAAACATGATGCGGCTTGCCGGGTACGAGAACATCTCACACCGCCGCGTCGACGCGCCCGTTCTGATCGGCAAGGACGTCGAAGATGCGATCGCCTTCCAACTGGCGATAGGCCCGGCAGGCGAAGTGTTTCGCGAAGCCGGCGAAGCGGCAGAGCGCAAACGGGTCGACATCGAAGCTGCGCTCGCAGCGGCCATCAATGAACAGAAGATATCGGCTGAAGGAATTGTCATGGACAGTTCCTCCTGGGTCATCACTGCAGACAATCCCAAGAGTGAAGGAGCAGACCAATGCTAACCCAACCGGGCGCACGCCTGACATTCGACAAACCCGGACGCGGGCGCGTTTACAACAGCCTGCTTGAGACGATCGGCAACACACCGCTCGTTCGGATCGGGCGTATGGCTGCAGAGGCCGGGTGCCAGGCCGAAGTGCTCGCAAAGCTTGAGTTCTTCAATCCTGTCGCGAGCGTGAAGGACAGGATCGCGGTCGCGATGCTCGAGGCAATGGAAGCCGACGGAACAATCGGTCCCGGCAGCGTCATTGTTGAACCAACCTCCGGAAATACCGGCATCGGCCTCGCCTTTGCCTGCGCCGCGAAGGGTTATCGCTGCATCCTGACCATGCCGGACAGCTTTTCGGTCGAGCGACGCAAGATGATGAAGTTTTTTGGAGCTGAACTGGTCCTGACCCCGCGTGAAAAGGGCATCACAGCTGCCATTGAAAGAGCGAAGAAGATCATCGCCGAGACGGACAATGCAGTTATGCCATGGCAATTCGGCCACCCGGCCAATCCGGATATCCATCGCAGGACAACCGCTGAAGAAATATGGTGTGATACGGACGGCGTCGTCGATACTGTCGTGCTTGGCGTCGGCACCGGCGGCACGCTGACAGGTGTTGGAGAGGTTTTGAAATCGCGCAATCCCAACGTCAGGATCGTCGCCGTCGAACCGGAAAACAGCCCGGTGCTTTCGGGCGGCACGCATTCTCCGCACATGATCCAGGGCATTGGCGCCGGATTTGTCCCTGACGTGCTGGAAACCGATCTGATCGACGAGGTGATGACCGTCAGCAACGAAGACGCCATGGAAACCGCCCGCAAACTCGCGACAAGCGAGGGCATTCCAGGTGGCATTTCGTCCGGTGCCGCCCTTTGCTGTGCAATTCGGGTGGCAAGATGCGAACACATGAAAGGCAGAACGGTCGTGACGGTCCTGCCGAGCTTTGCGGAGCGGTATCTGTCGACGGCGCTTTTTGAAGGCTACGGTGAATAAGTGATAGTTGATTTAGAATAACAATAAAAATATCAACAATTTGACACTGCGTAAGGTTTCGGAGAGTTCTTAACTCTCCGAAATCCAAGTCCAATTCATTTACGAAAATACAAATCCTAGATAAAAATAAACTGTGTGTCGGCAAGTAACAGCAGAAGGGCAAATTAGAACACTTTTTTCTTCAGTTATTGAGAGCACCAATCATGGAACGAAAGCTTGTTACAATCGTTGCAATGGATGTGGTCGGCTATAGCCGGATGATGGAACGCGACGAGGAACGGACACTCAGACATCTCAATGACATCCGCTCCGGTATTGTCGAACCCTCAGTGGCACGGCATTCGGGCCGCGTGGTCAAGCTCATGGGTGACGGCGCACTCATGGAGTTCACAAGCGTCGTCGGAGCGGTGCAAAGCGCTGTCGAAATCCAGCGTGAACTTACAAGCCGGAACAATGCGGCCGCCCAATCCCCGGCTTTCAGTCTGCGCATTGGCGTTCATCTGGGTGACGTCATCGTGGAAGGTGACGATATTTATGGCGACGGCGTCAATGTCGCTGCCCGCCTTGAATCGATTGCACGGCCTGGCTGCGTGGTGCTCTCAAAGCAGGTTTTTGATCACGTTGGCGGCCGAGTGTCCGTCAACTTCACCCCTTTGGGTGAGCAACATGTAAAGAACATCAGCCGCCCGATTGAAGCCTATAGCGTTGATGTCACCCAAGACAAACCGTCCAACGGCAGTCTCCGGTTCGGCGCGTATGAACTTGATCCGGACCTGTTTGAACTGCGCCACAACGGAGAGCCCGTTTCCGTGGAACCGCAGGTGTTTGATCTGGTCGCCTATCTCGCGCAAAACGCTGAACGAACCGTGACCAGGGAAGAGATCTTTTCAAAGCTCTGGGGGGACCGGTTCGTCTCGGATTCCGCGCTGAGCAGCCAGATCAAGATGGCCCGCAAGATCTTGGGAGACGACGGGACGGCGCAGCACACCATTCGCACCATCCACGGAAGAGGGTTCCGGTTCATCGCGCCACTGGTGCAGGAAGAGGCCGAGAGACCGCACAACGGCGTTCTGGGTCCAGAACCCGAGGCCCTCAGATCGGCCATTATGAAGCCCTCTGTCGCGATCCTGCCGTTTGACAATCTGAACACCGAGCCGTCGGAAGATTACCTGGCGGACGGTATTACCGAGGACATCACCACAGCCCTGTCCAAGAACCGATGGCTCACCGTCATCGCGCGCAATTCGACCTTTTCCTTTCGCAACTCTTCAGACGGCATCCGCGTTATCGGTGAGAAGCTCGGGGCAAACTACGTCGTCACCGGAAGTGTCAGAAAGGCCGGTCAACGCGTTCGCATCACAGTTCAGCTCGTCGATGCTGCCACGGAAAACAATGTTTGGTCCGAGCGGTTCGACCGGGACATGACCGACATCTTCGACCTTCAGGACGAGATAACGGAGCTCGTTGCGTCGCGCATTGAATCCGAACTCGGATTGACCGAACAGCGGAAGGCGGAACGCCGACCGCGTAAAAACCTTGGCGCCTGGGACCTTTACCAACTCGGCGTCGCCGAGTTTTACAAATTTACCCCGGATGCCAATCAGCGGTGCCAGGACTATTTGAGGCAGTCGCTGGAGCTCGACCCGGAATTCGCCAGTGCACATTCCAGGCTGGCTTATGCCATTGTTTTGAGCATGGTCTATTTCGACGTCGCACCGGACGCAGGGCGGATGGACGAGGCGTTGACGGCGGCCAAGCGCGCGCTGGAACTGGATGACCAGGACGCAAACAGCTATTTCACCATCGGCCGGGTCCATCTGGCACGTTGCGAATACGATCAGGCCATCAGCGCGCTGGAACACGCCGTCGAGCTGAACCCCTATCTGGCCGTAACCTATTGCGGTCTCGGTGACTCGCTTGCCTACGAAGGACGGCTGGACGAGGCAATCGAACAATTCGAGATCGCGATACGGCTCAGCCCGCATGACCCTTTCAGATGGGCTTTTTATTCCTACCGGTCGCTAGCGCATCTCTTTCGCGGTGAGTTGGAAGACGCCGTCACATGGGCACGCAAGTCGGTTCAGATCCCGAATGCACAATATTGGGCGCAGGCTCACCTTGTCTCCGCGCTTGGCCTTATCGGAAACGAAGAGCAGGCGATGCGCGCCGTCGCGGACCTGTCGAAATCGAAACCGGAATTCTCAATCGACTTCGCCAGAGAACATCTTTTCTATTTGAAACGGGAAGACCAGATCGAGACGTATGTTGAGGGCCTGAGGAAGGCTGGAGTGAGAGAAAATTCCTGAGCCGGTGCAACACCCGGACGGGCTGGACGGATGTCTGAAAGAAAACGAGTTTCGTGAGTATCGAAGTCGGGCAGCCGTTTGAAACGGCTGCCCTTTCGTCTTTATTCCGCGGGGGCTGTTTCTGCTTTTTCGCGCAAGCCATCACGATAAAGCGCCTTGCCAAGGGCGATGCACATCAGGCCCATCACCATTGTGAAGGGCAACGCCCCGATGATCATGGCGCTCTTCAGAGCTTCCATCGGATCCGCACCCCCGTTGGTCTTGCCCGCAATCAGCAGGGTCCCGATCACAAGTGTCAGGATGACACCCCAGACGATGCGATGCTTGATACCGGTCTGCTGTTCGCCACCCGACATGATCGTGTTCATGACGAGAATGCCTGAATCCGCAGAGGTCACAAGGAATGTCAGGATCAGCACCACGCACATGATGGTAATCGCCGCCAGGAATCCGCCGGACAGCATTTGCCCAAGCGTGACGAAGAGCTTTGCCGTGTTCGACGCACCGATGATGGCTCCATCGGCGCCACCGGTGAGTTCCAGATCGATGGCCGTCCCGCCAAGAATGGTCATCCATGCGAAACAGACAAGCGCAGGTGCAATCACGCACCCGATAATGAATTCACGCACGGAACGACCCTTGGAAATGCGAGCCAGGAACAGACCCACAAAAGGTGAGAACGCGATCCACCAGGCCCAGTAAAATGTGGTCCAGCCGGCTTGCCAGCCGAATTGCCGGCCAGGTTCACCGGCGGCATAGGCTGCTGCAAGAACGTTTTCGGGTAGCGCCGCAGCATCTCCTTCAAGACCGGACTTGAACGCATCAAATGACCCCCAGGCGTTGGTCGCCCCTGCCCGCAACGCATCTGCAAAGGGAGCAGCCTCGGGTGGAAGCGCCGCGGCGAAGTCAGCAGCTGATTGCGGGCCAAAGGCGCCGAAGCTCAGCGACACGTAGTGCAACATGTAATCCACAAATGCACTGGCATAGGTCGTCATCGCAAACAGGAACGAACCGAAGACAACGAAGGTCAGCAGCAGGATGATTGAGAGCACCAGGTTGAGGTTGGACAGGTATTTAACACCGCGGCCAACACCGGACACCGCCGAAATGATTGACAACCCCATGATCACGACAAGACCGGTTATCAGTCCGACCGTTCCGGGCGCAGGCGCTTCACCGGTCGTATCCATCATCCACTGCATCCCGGTAATGGCATAGAGACCGTCAATGAACTGGGAGACACCAAAACCGATCGTCACTGAGACGCCAAGGATCGTTGCGACGACACCGAGAACATCCACAACATGCCCCAGAAAGCCGTTCATCAAACGCCCGAACAAGGGCGTCAAAGCCGTCCGGATCGTGAGCGGCATCCCCCGGGTGTAGGCGTAGTAGGCCAGCGAAAGGCCGGTCACCACATAGATCGCCCATGCATGAAAGCCGTAATGCAGAAACGTGTAACGGTAGCCCGACTGAATGGCGTTTTCAGAATTTGCGACGGCGGCCCCGGCCAAAACGACGGGATTTGATCCCCAAAGGCCCAGCGGCTCTGCCGTTGCAAAAACCATCAGACCGACACCAAGGCCGGCGCCGAACATCATGGAGAACCAGGAAAAGGTCGAAAACTCCGGAGCTTCTCCGGGTGAGCCCATGATCCGGCTACCCGTTTGAGGCAGAAGGGCAATCACCAGCAGGAAGAACGAAAACAAACCAACGATGACAATGTAGAAACCGTTGAAATCTTCCAGCAGCTGCCAATTCAGACTGCCCAGCACGCCATTGGCGTTCGCTGGCCAGACCAGGGCCCAAATGACAAGTGCCACCATGATCGCTTTGCTCAAGATCGCAATTTCGACGCTGTGGCCTTCGTAAAACCCTCCTGCGGATTTCTTGATCTGCAGATCGGTAAAGGGTTGCTTGATTGACATGTGTTTCCTCCCTGTTCACACGTGCCTTGATTGTCCGGATCTTTTCCGTCAGCGGTTTCCCGGAAATGTCACCGCTCGGCGTCTGGCAATATGGCTTCGATTTTCGAGAGCGTTGTCGCGTTTACGGCAACACCATCTACCCGGGCCGACAAACGTTTGGATCTCCGGCCATCGCCTGGCAGATGTGCTCCGTCCTGAAAACGGATCGCTTCCACGAGATCTGCGACCGTCGATGCGAAATTGCTGCCGGCTGTTGCCGCCGGATCGATCGCTATAAAGAACTGCCCGGTTCTGGGCGGGCCGCCTGCGGTGCCCGAAAAAGGGGACGCATTGATGCCGAGCGTTGCACCTGTAAGCGCTGCTGCCATGATTTCCGTCAGCAGAGCAATACCCACGCCCTTGTATCCACCTGATGGCGCCATTGAACCTTTCAGGCCGACATTCGGGTCGGTCGTCGGATTGCCTTCACTATCCAGTGCCCAGCCAACTGGAATAGCCTTGCCCTCACGCGCGTGCTTCATCACCTCGCTTTTGGCGATCGTGCTTGCGCTCTGGTCGATCAGGAGCGCGGGCTGACCATCGGCACCTGGAACTGCAAGGGAAAAGGGGTTGGTTCCAACGACCGGTTTCGCTCCGCCGGAAGGGGCAATGGAGGCTGGCGCATTCGTGAAACCCAAGCCGACCAGCCCTTCCTGAGCCAATCGGTAGGTGTGATATCCGAGCACGCCACAATTGTAGCTGTTTCGAATTGCCAGGACGGCAATACCTTGTTCGCGGACTGCGGGAACCAGCGCTTCAAAGCCAAGATCAATGGCTGCATGCGCAAAACCGGTTGCCGCGTCAACTGTTATGACGCCCGGCTTTGGACGCGCCAAAACCGGCTTTGCCTGACCATCCACCTTTCCGCAACGCACGTGTTCACAGTAAATCGGAATGTACGCAAGCCCATGGCTCGCAACGCCATCTGCTTCCGTTGCTGCCGTGGCAAGCGCAAGGGCGCGCGCACTGACTTCGGACGTGCCGGCAGCCACCAGCGCACGAAAAGAAAGGTTCTCGATTTCCGCGAGCGAAAGCGTCCGGGTTTCGGTCATAGAAAAGCCCCTTCAATCATTGTCGGCAAGCCCTGCTCCTGCACCTAAAAGCCGCGACTGATCTGTCGCAGGTGCATAAGTTCGGTGTGCGTAGTCATTGAGTTTGGACCAGGCAGCCTTGTCCGGAGTTGCACGGGCTTGTTGTGATCGGGGCATGGCAAGATCACCCCCGAGCCGAATGGTTACGTCGTCGGCGTGCAGCTGAACGGCGCCGGGTGCGCAGAGCTCTTTCCCGTCGGTGACAGCCTCGAGATCATCCATGCTGATGCGCACGCAAGAATTTAGAGCCCTCGCGACCATCCCTGCATAGGGGAGGAGCAGCAACGGGACAGAGATACCTTGGATTTTAATGGGCGCTTTGGCCAACTGACCGGCGCAGTCGGACAGATACGCTCCAGTGACCAGCGGACACAACACGCCATCGCCGCTCCAGGCGCTTTCGTTGATATTCGGCGTATGATCCGCTGACAGCGCCAATTGCAAATCCAGGAGTCGGACAAGATTTGCCGGGCCATCGAAACCATGGACACAAAGCCAGCGGGTTCCCTTTGCGGCCTCTTCTGCCACCCCCCATGAATAGCCTGCGCCGCGTGCGGCACGCTTTGCCGTGGCTTCGATTTCATTCAGGGAAAAGGTCATCCGGCTGACTCCGGATAGACCCAATAATCTGCGTTGTGAGGGAACAATTCCTCTGGATAGGGCGCGCCCGCATACATGCAAATCCTCACCCAGCGATCCGAACGCGGATCGAAATGTGTCGCGCCGAAGAACGAGAGTTTCGCGCGTAACATATCAATCGGCATCACTGCTTCGCTGATCGTATTGTCGCGGATCTCTGCGTAGGGTGCCGAGCGGCACATTTGTGCCCTGCGGAGGGTGTGGCGATGTTCAGGATGACTCAGCAGGAAAAGGGCAATGGGGTCGGATGGTTCCCAGCTCTCAAGATCCAGGAACGCCGCGACGGCATCACGCGCGGGCGCCAGCGGTTGTTCGTAGTCTGAGATCGGCTCCTCGAACCGTTCACCTAGGCGGGGTTCAAGTTTTTCTTCCGAAACATACCAGGCCCGGGCACAGTTGGCCTTGTCGCTCCAATCAAGCTCAAAAGCCCAGGCAAATCCTTCCCGTAGCAGAGAAAGCGCTTCTGCAACGGGCATAGAACCGTCAATTCGAAAGGCGTCGTGATTGCTGTCTGCCATGCAGTGCGCAACCCCGTCCACGAGATCCCCGTATGGCTCGAGGATCAGGGACGCTACAAGCTCCTGTCCCTCATCGCTGAGCTCCGCAGCTGACCACTCCACGAGCCTGTTCCATGGATAGTCCTTCTCAAGAGCTTGTTGCGAGAGGTGTTTGTTCAGCAGCTGCAGATCCAATCTCAGCTGTGCGAGTTTTGCGATCTGGACCGGATGCTCAGAGCGCCAGAGATCCACGGAGATGACACTTTGATTCAGCACGCGCAGGAATGTGTCTATCTCATCGGCAGACGCGGTCCTTACCCCGCGTACCCGGGCAATCGCCTCTTCGCGCGCCATGATCCAGTTGTTGAACAAAATCGGGTGATTGATGATGAACGGCGCCATTCCCAGCCCGGTGGAGTTCCCGATCCCGAGCTGACGCGCGATCCCCGGATCGAGAGAAACGGAGTTTGCGCGCCCCTTGGCCTTTGCCATGTGCTGCACAAGATCCCGCACAAACGTCCGGGTCAGGTAAACGGACAGCATTTCAGCCTGGAACGGCACGTGCATTTCGTCTCGCCCGGCGATGAGCTCACGATCCGCAGCGCCAAACTTTCCCGAACCGTATACGGCGGTCGTACGCATCAGGTAGCCGACATCGCGTATGTGTTTCAGGTCCGGTTGGCGGCCGGCCGCCAGGCTGTCCACGACATTGGTCCAGAGCCGAACGGAACGGTTCGCTCTCGACAAGGACAACTCTCGTTCACTGACACGTCCCGCCTCTTGCAACGGCACGTTCAGAGATAGTCGTTTTATGTCTTCGTCGGACGGGACACCGTCGAACAAGGCAAACGTGGCATCCCAAGCATCCGCAATGACGCGATCCGAGCGCTTTTCGTCGGGCAGATCATGAGCGAAAGCTACCAGCGAATAAGCCCGTTCCGGCCCTTTTGCGGTATAGACCGCCTGTCCAACACCGTTGCCGTCAATGTCGAAAACAGGACGTGTGAACTGCCAACCCTCACTCGCCATCCGACGCGTGAGGATGCGCATGAAACTCAACCGGCACTGATGCAGGGATCCGAGCCGACTGAGCCGCATAACCTTGTCGGGACTTCGCCGGGCGATGTGGGCGTCGGGTCTGCTCACGATTGCCTCCGACCGAAGTTCTCGGAAAAGAACCGGTACCAGTTGGCACCCATGATCCCGGCGACCTCGTCAGCATTCATGCCCACCGCGCGCAGGCCGTTTTCAATATTTCCGAAGTCGCGATTGTCGTTGAACCATACCGGCATCTTGGGAAAGCCGGGCGCGCTGGCGGACCCTTCGCCATAGTCGATTTCCTTGGTCCAGCGGCCGGTCCGCATCCATTCCACGACGCTGTCTGGCTGGTCCTGACAAAGATCAGTTCCTAGGCCAAGGTGATCAACACCATGGATTTCGGCGGCTCGAGCCACCATTTCGCAAAAGCTTTGCAGTGTGCAGTCTGACTTGCCTTTCAGGTGATGCGGGTAGAGCGAAAAACCGAGCATGCCACCATTTGAGGTGACGGCCCGGATCACGTCGTCTCGCTTGTTGCGAAGAGCAGGTGCCCATTCATGCGGATTGGCATGGGAAATGACGATTGGCCGCTCGGAAATTTCCGCCGCTTCGATCGTCGACCGGTCCGCCGAATGGCTCATATCAACGACGAGACCGACACGATTCATCTCCCGGATCACCTGGCGTCCCATGCGGGTGATGCCGGTGTCTTCGCTTTCATAACAGCCGGTCGCCAGCAAGGACTGGTTGTTGTAGGTCAGCTGCATGAAGCGCGCACCCAGCGTGTGCACGATCTCGACCAGTCCGATATCGTCTTCAATGGGTGAAGGGTTCTGAAATCCGAAGAAAATCGCCGTTCGCTGCGTTCTGCGAGCTTCATCAATATCGGACGCCCATTCACCCTTCATGATCAGGTCCGGATATTGCTCGAACCAGCGGTTCCATTTCTCGAAGTTCAGAACGGTTTCACGAAAGTTCTCGTGATAGGCAATGGTAACGTGAACCGCATCGACGCCGCCTTCGCGCAGTTGGCGGAAGATCTTCTCCGACCAGTTGGCATACTGCAGTCCGTCGATGCGCATCAGTGTGGGCTCCCTGCGCTGATGTATGTCGTTTTCACTGTGGTGTAGAACTCAGCGGCTGCCTTGCCCTGTTCGCGCGGGCCATAAGAACTGTCGCCGCGACCACCGAACGGAACGTGATAGTCGGTGCCGGCTGTTGGCAGGTTCACAGTGACAACTCCGGTGCGGGCATTGCGGCGGAAATGGTTCGCTCGAGCCAGGCTACGGGTTACAATCCCCGATGTCAGACCGAAATTTGTGTCGTTGACGGTCTCAAGCGCGGCTTCATAGCTGTCGACTTTTATAACGCTGGTCAGCGGAGCGAACATTTCCTCCCGGTTGATACGCATTTCGTTGGTCGTGTTCACGAAGACGCCTGGCGACATGTAAAAACCGTCATGCGGCATATCCAACCGTGCACCGCCGCAAGCCAACTCGGCGCCTTCTGATGTTCCCAGCTTCACGTAGGCCAGGTTCTCGTCAAGCTGCTGCCCGCTGACTACGGGCCCCATCTGGGTGCCTTTTTCGAGTGCGTGACCAACGATCATCGCCTCTGCGCCTGCCACCAGTTTCTCAACGAAAACATCATGAACGGCTTGATGCACAACAAGGCGAGAGGACGCCGTGCATTTCTGACCAGTGCCGCCAAAGGCACCTCCAAGAGCGAGGCTTACGGCAAGGTCCAGATCAGCATCGTCCATCACTGCCAACGCGTTCTTTGATCCCATTTCCATTTGAACCTTGGTCAGGTTCCGGATTGCCGCGGTTGCAATCCCTTTGCCCACCTGAACGGAACCGGTGAAAGTGATCGCATCAACCTTCGGGTTCTCGACAAGCTGTTGACCAACGGACCGCCCGGACCCCATGACCAGACTGAACAATCCTTTGGGAATATCCTGCTTTTCGATGATCTCCGCCAGCGCCACCGCGGAAGCTGGAGTCAGGTTGGCGGGTTTCCAGACAACCGCATTCCCATAACAAAGCGCGGGTGCGATCTTCCATGACGCCGTCGCCGTGGGGAAATTCCAAGGCGAGATGACCGCAACAACACCGACTGGTTCACGGCGCACATCAATCTCGATACCATCGCGCACGCTATCGGCATTTTCGCCGATCTGGCGCAGGCATTCTGCAGCATAGTAGGTAAAGAATTGCCCGGCGCGGTAGACTTCTCCCTTTCCCTCCGCGAAGGGCTTGCCTTCTTCGCGAGAGAGCAACGTGCCGAGTTCTTCGGCGCGTGCCATCAGCTCATTGCCGATATTCATGAGAACTGCCTGTTTGCGCTCCAGCCCGTACGCCGCCCATTCCACTTGCGCAAGACGAGCACGATCAAGCGTCGCGTCAAGCTGCCCCGGACCGGCTTGCGCGAACATGCCGATCAGATCACTCAGATCCGAGGGATTCAGATTTTCAATCTCGCTCTCACCCGCCGTCCACTCGCCGGCAATCAGGTTCAGTTTCGTCACGTCGATGTCCAGGTTACGCGGTTGGAATTCGAACAGGTTGGACATCAAATCGAACATCAGTCAAACTCAAATAAATTGAGTCAATTTCAGAATTTTTGAAGTATGAGCATAAAAATCGAAATGCTGCGCTGTTTTTGCACGGTGGCACAAACAGGGAATCTGGCAGAGGCCGCTGAACGGCTCGGCCGGACCCAGTCCGCCGTGTCGATGACGCTGAAGCTGCTCGAAGACCATCTCGGCAAAAAACTGTTCGAAGGCGAACGCAAAAGCCGCCTGTCACCCCTTGGCGAACAGGTCTTTGAATTGTCCCTTAGGCAGTTGCGTCAGTTCGATCAGACCGTTCAGAGCATCGAAGCGGCGGCCGATGCGGTTCAGGGGTTGATCCGGATTGTATCCGTTCCTTCAGTTGCAGCCCTTTTGTTTCCTTCGATACTCGAGTTCATGACGCGAAACTTTCCGGGTCTGAAGGTTGAATTGCGGGATACAGACACGCAGCAGGTGCTCGACGCTCTTGTTCAGGGCAAAGCCGACATTGGGATCGCATCCGGCTACCATCCGCTGAACGGTGTTCGAGCTTCTTCGTTGTTTGAAGACCGGTTCGGCCTTGTCAGCGCCTCCGGCCATCCACTCATGACGCAATCCGATGCGCCAACAATCGCGGAAGTCATGACGGCACCGTTTGTCCGAAATGCCCTTTGTGCGCTGATCCAAAGCCCGAGATTCTTGCAGAAGCTCGAGACCGCAGACGTGACCATCCACAACACCCACTCGCTGATAACGATGGTGAGAACCGGCAAGTGGGTCACGGTGCTGCCCGAGACAGTCGTCCGGTTCACGTCCGAGACCACAGCTTTCCGCCCAATATCCGACCTGCCCGAAAAACGTGAGGTCTATCTTTATGTGCGGGAACGTTCCCGCTTCAAGGAACTGACCGACGCCTGCAGCGAATTCATTTCGCAGAGCGAACTCGCCTCATGATTTCGCTATTCCGCTTCCTGCATGGCGCTGATCGCCCGGCGCATGAAATCCAGAAATTGCTCTGTTTCAGCTTTTGAAAACCCGGCCAATGCCTCTGCGTTCTGTGCCATGGCTTCGCCGACCGCGGCGCCCTCCAGTGCCCGCGCCCGATCGGTCAGGAAGATTTCGTGGACACGGCCATCTTCCTCGCTCGCCCGGCGGACGATCAGCCCATCGCGTTCCATGCGCGCCAGGGTATTGGCAAGGGTCGCCTGCTCGATATCCAGCAGTTTGACCAGGTCCTTCTGGGTCTGGCCTTCCTTTGCCCAAAGCGCAATCAGCGCCGGAAACACGCCGGGTGAGAGACCAAGCGGCCTGATACGGCGGTGAAGCCCCGCGGCGAAGAGCCGTGCCATGTGATTGGCGAGATATCCGGCAGAAGAATCTTTTTTGAAGGTCATGCCTTGCATATACGATAGATAGCACACTATATAATTAAACATAGCTTGCTATATAAATGGAGGCACAGCATGCGAAACTTTATTAACCGCAGATTTTTCAACCTCACGGCTCTGACCTTTGTCAGCGCGCTAATCGGAGCACCCGCAATGGCCAAAGACCTGAAATCCAACGACCCGGTTACGCTGATCAACGCATTTGAAATTCCGGCAGACCGTGTCGACGTCACCATCGCGTTTTGGGAAAAGGCCAGAGACTTTCTCCAGCAGCAGCCCGGCTATATCACCACAAGCCTCCATCAGGCCCTTGATCCGGGTTCAAAATTTCAACTGGTGAATGTCGCCAAATGGGAAAGTCCGGAAGCCTATCAAGCGGCCATCAAGAAGATGCGCGAAAGCGGTCTTGGCGCCGACATGAGAGGCACTGTCTTTCACGCGGCGCTTTACCAGGTCGTACGGTCTGACGGGGAGACTGACTGATGTCTGGATCTCTCGATTTCAGCCGGATCGCGCATTGGATTATCGCGGGCGCAGTGTTTGCCGCCCTCGTATCCGGATTTGCCATGACACGCTCGGACGCGTTTTCCCTGACGCTCCTGCAAGCGCACATCGCCTTTGGAGCCGTCGCGGGTCTGTTCTCTCTTATCCGCGTCCTGAGCTGGGTCGCGAGAGGTGCGCCGGCGCGGATCTATCCGGTTTCTTCGAGAATTCAGGCCCTGGTCAGCAGCGCTGTTCATGCAGCGTTGCGATTGGTACCGCTGGCCCTTCTCGCCAGCGGTGTCGGCATGATCGCGCTGTCTGGCTCCTTTCCTGAAATCGCGGCAGGGACGTTTTCTGGCCTTGCGGTCTTTGAGACCCTTCCACCGCGAAACCTGCACCATGCGGCGGCAAGTCTGCTGCTCGGCCTCCTCGGGCTGCATATCGCCGCTGCCCTTTGGCATTGGCGCAGCCGCATTCGCTCTGTTACGTCGTGATCTGCCTCTGCAAATTGAATGCTCGCCCGTCGCCTCAGGCTCTAGGGTGCAGACTCAGGCGCGGGCAGGCGCCGGTTTGCAATCCAAACCCAGCCGCTCAGCAGGATTGCCGAACCTGAAACAATTGTCATGAGGGTGCCGGGAACAAAATTTGCGTATCCGGGCAGATCGATGAAGACGAAGTAGCCGATGTCCGCCATGCCGCCAACAAGCGCCGTAACCCAGATGGCCGTCATGTTTTCGCGCCAGATAAAAACGGCACCGATCATGGTGGTCACTCCGAACCAGCCAAGGTTCCACCCGTGCTGCGACAGGATTCCGGAGAGCGGTTCAGGATAGTCGCCGACCAACGTTGTCTTGTCGACCGCGTCTGCAATGTTGCCAATGGCCGTTTGGGGATCGACAGGAACAATCAGAAATGCCGCGAGCACATGGACCGCACCCCATATCACCCACAGGATCGCGGCTGCTTTCAAAGCAATCTTTTGGTTCGCTTTCATGAGAATGCACCTGCTTTTTCATCGGTTGATACCAGCTCTGAAAGCGCTGCCGACAGCGCCAGCCGGTCGTCGGCACGGGTAAGCTCGCCACGCTCCGGGTCGTAGGCGGCCGCCCAGCGGCCTATCCCGACGGATCCCCGGATCTCTCCGCCAAAATGGGGAGCAAGCATGGTTTGGCTTTGCAAGACCCCGGCACCTGCACGGGGCCCCGGTGTTGCAGCCAGAATGACCATCGGCTTGCCCTGCCAGAGCTTCATGTCGATGCGGCTCATCCAGTCGAACAGGTTCTTCCAAGCCGCCGTCACAAAACCGTTGTGTTCGGCAAAGGAGATGAGCAAGGCATCCGCCGCGCCAATCCTTGAAAAAAACGTATGTGCGTGTGACGGCACTCCGTTTTCCTTCTCGCGGTCAATCGAATAGATAGGCATCTCAAAGTCGTTCAGGTCGAGAAACTCGATCTGAACGTCGTTTTGTACATTTGTCTTGAAACTCCGGGCCGCGAGCTCGACAAGTCGGCGATTGATCGATTGCCGGCTGTTCGTGGCCGCAAATGCAAGCAACTTCATTCATGGTCTCCGTGATCCAGCATGTCACCCACGGCAGGCAACGTCTTGTCCTGTTGGTTGAAAATGAGATGCTGCACAGTCGCGCGCAATATCGTATTTTGCGCATCATATGCGCAGAAATAGAACATCAGAGATTGTGTTGCATGAATAACTGGATGGAACTGCGAACCGCATTGCTCGTTGCCAGACACGGGACGGTCAGCGCTGCCGCCGCCAAGCTCGGCGTCCATCGTGCAACGGTCAACCGGCACATAGAAACGCTTGAAAAAGCGCTCGGCACAGCGCTGTTTCAGCGTCACGCCCGCGGCTACACGTTGACCGATGCCGGTCGTGACATGTTGGATGTTGCAAACAGGGCCGACGAGATGTTTGCGGATCTGGAAGGGCGAACCAAGAACCGCAAGGGTCAGTTGTCCGGCGAACTGACGATCTCGGCGCTCGGTGGCCTGGCCCCGATGGTTGTTCCGGCGCTACGCGCGTTTCACGACGCCCATCCGGCCATACAGATAGAGTTCGTCGTCGAGTCCCGGCTCGCAAAGCTGGAATACGGCGAAGCCCAGGTGGCATTCCGCGCCGGACCGAAGCCGGAAGAGCCTGACTATGTCGTTCTCCCGTTTCGCCAAATCCGCTTCGGTCTCTTTTGCAGTCAGGACTACGTCCGGCGCCACGGACACCCGCAAGAAAACCGTTTCGATCAGCACCTGTTTGTTGGAATTGTCAGCCGGCCCACAGCCCACCCGTACTCTGAATGGATGCGGGCAAATGTGCCACAAACCGCCCTCTCGCTCGAAACCACAAATCTGGAGGTCAAGTTTGAGGCTGTGCGCGCCGGAATGGGCCTTGGGTTCCTGGCTGAACATGAAGCAGAGGGTCATCCGGATCTGGTTGAAATCCTTCCACCGGACGACAAATGGACAGCGAATATCTGGATCGTCACCCACGTCGATCTGCATCGCACAGCAAAGGTTCAGGCGTTTCTGCACTTCGTCAGAAATTAGAACCGGCAGAAGTGACTTTCCGATTTTGCGTCCATGCGATCGAGCGGCCCGGTCACCCCAGTTTCGTAACCGTGTCGCCGACTGAGATCGTGCCGTCGCGGGTAACCCGAGCGTAAATCCCGCGCAACCGATGCACTTTGCCCTCGCCCAGATTCACAAAGACACAGGCATCGCGACCGTACCGATCAATGAATGATTGGCATCCGTTGTGAGGCAACTTGGTCACGACGAACTCCGCACTGCCGATCTTGAAGGGTGTCCCTGGCGGCATGTTGGCCGGGGTGAGGTCCATGTCGATAAAGAGATTGTCTCCGGCAGGCGCCCAGTTCGACTTGTCACCGGCAATGGCTTCAATACACTTTGCCATCATGATGCAGATCTGTGCATCGGGATCTCCGGTGCCGTCGTCAAGCGCGTAGCCTGTGCCGTGCTTCCAGTGGTCGCCCGGCAAACCGTGATCGGCACTTACGTCGATACTGTCGGGCACCACGCGCATTCCGTGGTCCGGACGCATGACGATCATTTCCAATGTGCCGTTGTCCTTCGGACCTGAAAGAATATGTGGCAGCTGCTCCATCAGGGCGTCGTGGCTGCGGAATTCATCAGGTGCTATAGCGGGTTCCGGCATGGGTCTTCTCCAGGGTCAGGAGCCAAGTTGTGACACGATTGACGGGATTTGAAAATCGCCTCGTTGTCCGGCACAGACGAAAAACCCGGCAGCGCGAGGCTGCCGGGTTTTCCTTTTGCGTCCTTTGACCTGGCGAGGCTTAGTTCAGGCGCGATGCCGGCCCGAGGTTGATGAGCTGAGTCTCGCCCGGGGCATCATCGACACCGTCATTGTCGGTGACCAGGATCAGCTTGCCATCGGCCGTGATGGTCAGACCCTCCGGTTTGTCCAGGATCCAGCCTTTGCCCTGCGCCATCGCAGGCAGGATGTCCATCGCGTAGCGTTTCTTCAACACCGGCAGGGTTTCACCGTGAGCAGCGGGAACAACATCCTTCAGGGAAACCACGGTGATCTGCTTGATTGCAGCATCCTCGCCGCCCTTGTTGTCGCGTTCCAGAACGGCGAAGTCGCCGTCGCCCAGGGAGACGATTTCGGAAAGGCCGACCCAACCGCCCGCGGCACTCTTCGGAGCATCAAGCGGGTAGTGGACAAAGCCCCAGGTCTTCTCAGCCGGGTTGTAGATGGCGATCTTGGTGTGACCCTTCGGGTCATCGTTCCACTCGCGCTGAACGGCAACGGCCACCAGGGACTGCCCGTTCATTTCGAACTCGGTAACGCCTTCGAACGAGAAGCGTTTCGCCTGGTCCTTCAGGCTCTTCGGCAACGTGATCTGTTCCTGGATGGCTCCATCGGTGCCGACTTTCAGGAGCAGGTGCTTGCGCTCGTTCTTGGGGTGGCCTTCAGAGGCCAGCCAGAAACCGCCGTCCTTGGCAACAGCTATGCCCTCGAGGTCGAGCCTCTCCTGGTCAAAACCGGTGACATTCACGTAGGACGTGATTTTTGCCGGCTTCGTTGAGATGTCCATCGTGTAGATCCGGGCATCGTCATAGAAGCTGTCGCTGACCGCATAGAGCTTGTTGGCATCCGACGGATCTGCCGCCAGTGCGGAGATGGCACCCCAGCCGATCGGAGCGCCCTTTTCCGGATCCATGTCGGAGACAACGGACGGATAGGCCGGTGCCTCGGCGCCGAACTTGTACAGCGAAACGTGCGAGCGGACATTGTCTTCGGCACTGTCAACTTCGTTTGCAACGACGAAGAGATCGCGGCTCGGGATTGCCAGGAGGCCCTCCGGACCGACATGGGTCGGCAGGAACTGGACGAACTCCGGCACGCCACCGGTGTCCTTGTAGACTGCGACGAAGTTGCCGCGCTCGGAATTGACGAAGATCAGCGTGTCGCCACCAAATGTACCGACCGCGACACCTTCCGGCTCGGTGCCCTTCTTGGCAGCGCGCTTTGCCGGATAGTGACCGTGGGACATGCCGAGATGTTCCATCTGGTTACCACTGTCAAACAGGACTTCGCCGCTCGTGTTCCAGATCGTGAACCCGCGCGACCCGCCCTCGTAGTCGCCTTCGTTGGCAGTGACGAAGCGCTCGGCGTCGATCCAGGCAACCGCGTCCGGCTCACGCGCAACGTTTTCGGTGCTGCCCGACGCATCGCTCATGCGTGCCTTGGAAACCGGAATGTTTTCAGCAGAAGCCGCACCGGCGGAGAAGTTCGCGGTCACTTCACCGGATGCAAGATCGACAACCGCGATGTGATTGTTTTCCTGCAACGTAACGACAGCCTGATTGTCGGCATTGATGGAAACGAACTCCGGCTCCGGGTCAGTCGGAGCGACTTCGGCAAGACCGGTCAGGTCAACGATGCGCACCGCGTCGCAATTGGTGGGTGCGCCATTTTCGTCAAGATCGAAGATCGCGAGATGGCCGGCAGGCATCTGCGGGATGACGCCGTCATTCAGGTCTTCGTCACGCTCGTTTTCGATTGCAATGGCGATGAACTTGCCATCCGGTGAAATGGCAACGCTGTCCGGCTGGCCCTTGGCATCGCATGTCGCGGTGATGCCCATGTTCTCAAGCGCGATCACGGCCAAGTGGCCGGACGCGTTGATATAGTCTTCGCTGGTGTTGACGCCGGCATAGGCCGCCTTTTCGCCGACAGCTACGGATGTCGGCTCGCCGCCAAGATCAACCCGCGCCATGGGCTGGATGTTGAGCGGGTTCGCCGCGTTGACGAAAACAATCGAATCGCCCGGGCTGTCGGTGAATGCCAGTGTCCGGCCATCCTTCGAGGCATAAATGATTTCAGCAACCGTTTCGGTCGCCTTGTCCGCACCTTCGGGCAAGGTCTTGTAGACCGGATAGGTGTTGATGCGTTCGAAATAGTCCGCCTGTGCCGCTGATACGGTGCCGAGGCCGACCAGGACGGCAAGGCTGACGTTTTTCAGAAAACGTCCGCGAAGGTCTGACATTGCACTAGCTCCCACGTCTTTTTGGGTTGAGGTGCGCGCAAGCTAGTGGCCCTCCTTACAAGAACGGTGACAGTTACATGAAGGTTGCATGACAACCCCGCGCATAAATTATGCGTCCCGGGCAAGGCAGGGTGCAGCAAAAAACGCTGGACAAGTCACGGCAATTCTCCCACGTTGCAATCCGCAAACGTTTCGCGCACACAGCGCATTCCTTTACCTCGGATATTCTCATGCAGATCGGATTCGTCCGCGCCGCCCTGGTGCTGGGGCTGCTGGCCGCCGTTGGCCCTTTTGCGATTGATCTTTATCTCCCGGCGACGCCGCAGATCGTGAAGGATCTCAACACCGACGATGCCGGTGCACATATGACCTTCACGGTCTACTTTATCGCGTTCGGGCTCGCACAGTTGTTTTACGGCCCAATTGCCGACTGGCTTGGCAGAAGACCGCCCATTTTCCTGGGCCTTGTCGTGTTTATTGCCGGCTCGGCAATTTGCGCGATGGCAACGGACATCTCGATGATGACGTTGGGCCGATTCGTGCAGGCGCTCGGCGCCGCCGCGCCGATGGTGATCGTGCGTGCTGTCGTCCGCGATCTTCACACGGGCACCGAAGCAACGAGGCTCATGGCTCTGGTCATGCTCGTGATCAGCATATCGCCGTTGCTCGCGCCATTGACCGGCAGTTTCATCATAGCGTTCGGCAGCTGGCGCATGATCTTCGCCGCGCTCGGACTGATCGCGTTGTTTGCAATGATCTTCACGGCCCTCCGGTTGCCGGAAACACTGCCGGCGGCCAAGCGCGTTCCAATCAATGCGACGGCTCTCTTCCGCAGCACGATCTACCTGATGAAGGATTTCAGATTCCTGGGCCTGACCATGATTGGCGGATTTGGATTGGCGAGTTTCTTTGTCTTTATAGCCTCCGCACCCTTGGTCTACATGACCCAGTATGCGTTGACACCGACCGGCTTCAGCCTGGTTTTCGCCTTCAATGCCATCGGCTTTTTTACCGCGTCTCAGTTTGCCGCCAATCTTGGCCAGAGATTCGGCATGGGCCGCGTCGCCTTCTGGGCCGTTTGCGGTTTTGCGGCTTCAACGTCCACGCTCTTTGGTCTTGTCTGGCTCGGGTTCGATGATCTTCCGGTCCTGATGGCGTTGTTCTTCCTCGGCAACAGCTGCCTCGGGCTGGTGATTGCACCGACCATGGTGATGGCCCTGGAAGAACACGGCGAGCATGCGGGAATGGCCTCTTCCCTTGGAGGAACCTTCCAGATGGTCGCGGGCGGGCTCATGATTCTGATCTTCAGCCCGTTCTTCGACCGGACTGCGCTGCCTTTGGTCGGCGCGGTTGCGGCCTGTGCGCTCATTGCCTTCGTTCTGGCATTGCTCACGCTCCGCCCGCAACCGGAAGCCCAGGCTCCCGCCTGAGCAAGCTCTCAGTCCGACGCCTTGCCGATCTCGTCGAGCTTTTCTTGCAGCGACAGTCTGTCGAGAGACGACATCGGCAGGTTGACGAAGATCGAAATCCGGTTGTTGAGCATCCGAAAAGTGTCGGTGAACGCCAGATTGTGCTCGGTTTCGTTGCCTTCGGCTGCGACCGGATCAGGCACGCCCCAATGGGCGGACATCGGCTGTCCCGGCCAGACCGGGCAGGTTTCCTTGGCCGCGTTGTCGCAGACCGTAAAAACAAAATCCATCTTCGGGGCGCCGGGTTCGGCGAATTCGGCCCAATCCTTGGAGCGGAAGTCTTCAGCCTTGAAATTCAGTTTCTTGAGCAACGCGATGACTTCCGGCCGAACCGCACCGGCCGGGTTGGAGCCCGCTGAATAGGCTTTGAAGCGGCCCTGCCCCTCCCGGTTCAATATGGCCTCGGCCATGATGGAACGGGCCGAATTGCCGGTGCAAAGAAAAAGAACATTAAAAACACCGTCGGACATAACTTGCTCCTCGTGCTGTCTACTATTTCCGGCACGCAATCGCTTCTATTGCCTGCGCACAAAGCTCCGGATGGCCGCCGCAGCAATCGGCCATGAGAAAAGTCAGCAATTCCCGCGTCCCATCGAGGTCCGCGAAATAGCGGATGGAACGCCCCTCACGCTCGTTTCGTACAAGGCCAGCCTGCAGCAACACCGACAGGTTGGCCGACATGGTGTTCTGACGAACATCAAGAACCTCGGCGATATCACCGGCACTCATGCCTTCTGGCCCCACATTGATCAGGAGCCGGAAAACATCGAGCCGCGTCTTCTGGCTGAGCGCACTGAAAGCGTTCAAGGCATCATTCATATCCATAATTCATGATATATTGATATAAATTAGAGTTGCAAGAGAATTTCCTTCACATGCCGCACCAACCGGGGTTTAGCGTCCGGCAATCCCAATCCCGGCCTTGCGTTCGCCTGCCTGACCTGTTGATCTGCACTGCGACGTCGCGACGGGACCCAGCGAAATCATTCGCATATGAATGCTCCGAAAAGGGTCCGGCAGAAACGCCGGACACCGGCCAAACAAGCTCTATTGAACCCGCAAAGGACCTGAACTTTGAGACTGGACTTCGATTGCGACAACGGGCTTGGAGAAACGGCCGCTCTCGGACTGATCGTGCTTCAGGCGGACGAAACGGTGGAGAAAGAGTTCCGCCCGGTTTTCGACATTGAAGGCGTCGCGATGTATCACGCGCGCATTGAAAGCGATCCGGATGTCACCGAAGAAACGCTGATGCGCATGAAAGGCAAGCTGACAGGGGCAGCCGCACTGCTTCCCGGGCACCGGGCGCTCGACGTGATCGGCTATGCCTGCACGTCTGCATCGACGGTTATTGGCTCCGCAGCGGTCGAAAGGGCAATCCGCCAGGCGCATCCGGATGCCAGCGTTACCAACCCGGCCGTTGCGGTCGTTACCGCACTGAACCATCTGGCGGTGGAGAAGGTCGGTGTTGTTTCACCCTATGTTGCGGATGTCTCGGAAGCCGTGTGCGAACTGCTGCGCGCCGAAGGACTGGACCCGGTCACCGTTGGATCGTTCGATCAGTCGGAAGAAGCGGTCGTTGCACGCATAACGCCGCAATCGGTCCAAAATGCCGTGCATCAGGTAGGCAACGAACCGGACGTGCAGGCCGTATTTGCCTCCTGCACCAATTTGCGCACCTTTCCAGTGATCGAGGCATGCGAGCAGTTGCTCGGAAAACCGGTGATCAGTTCCAACCTGGCCCTTGCCTGGCACATGATGACCCTCGCCGGCCTTGAAACAAGGGGCAAAGGACCCGGGCGGCTGTTCAATTCCTGATCCGGAACGGGCCAGCGCGTCACCATTGCGCAACAAAGTGAGAAGCAATCGCCGGATTTGGCGGTATTCCTTGTTGACTTACTAAAGATTCCGGGCAAAAACACCGCCGTCTCAAGTTTTGACGATTGCGAGCACCCGATGAGCCGGCTGAAAGCCGACATTCTGGAAACAATTTCCGCGGCCCTTGCCAGCGCGACGTTCCTGCGCGGCGAGACCCGTTCGGCTGCCGTGACCGCTCTCAAACGCACAACCAAGACAACCAAGACCACCGCTTGACGGTGCCGCTCATCCCGCCTCCCCGGGGATGGGAGGCGCCGGGAGCCGGCAAGCCTGTTTTTCGGGGCAGCCGGTGCAGCGGGGAGACGGACAAGGACTAGTCGAAAATGGGTTTCAAGATCGCAATAGCAGGCGCTACCGGCAATGTCGGCCGCGAGTTGCTGGACATTCTCGCCGAGCGTGGCTTTCCGGCTGATGAAGTCGTCGCCCTCGCTTCCCGCCGCTCCCAGGGCACGGATGTTTCGTTCGGCGACAAGACGCTGAAAGTACAGGCGCTGGAGAATTACGATTTCTCCGACACGGATATCTGCCTGATGTCAGCAGGTGGAACGGTATCGAAGGAATGGGCCCCGAGAATTGCCGCCAAGGGCTGCGTTGTCATCGACAACTCATCCGCCTGGCGCTACGACGCAGACGTGCCGTTGATCGTTCCGGAAGTGAACGCTGACGCCGTCGCCGGCTTTACCAAAAAGAACATCATCGCGAATCCGAACTGCTCCACGGCACAATTGGTCGTCGCACTGAAGCCGCTGCACGATCATGCCAGGATCAAGCGCGTCGTCGTTTCGACCTACCAGGCCGTTTCCGGTACCGGCAAGGACGCGATGGAAGAGCTGTTCAACCAGACCCGCGCTGTTTTTGTGAACGATCCGATCGAACCGAACAAGTATCCGAAGCGCATCGCCTTCAACGTCATTCCGCATTGCGACGTCTTCATGGAAGACGGTTACACCAAGGAAGAATGGAAGGTGCTTGCAGAGACCAAAAAGATGCTCGACCCGAGCATCAAGGTGACCTGCACCGCCGTCCGGGTTCCGGTGTTCATCGGTCACTCGGAAAGCGTCAACCTTGAGTTTGAAAACGAGATCAGTGCCGAGGAAGCACGCAACATCCTGCGCGAAGCTCCCGGTTGCCTCGTGATCGACAAGCACGAAGACGGCGGCTACATGACGCCTTATGAAGCGGCTGGCGAAGACGCGACCTACATCTCGCGCATTCGCGAGGATGCAACTGTCGAAAACGGCCTGAACCTGTGGGTCGTCTCCGACAACCTGCGCAAGGGCGCTGCGCTCAACACGGTTCAGATCGCAGAAGTTCTGATCAACCGCGGCCTGATTTCTCCGAAAAAGGCAGCCGCCTGAAGTCTCTTGGCGGGCGCCGCCCGGCGCCCGTTTTCCAGCCCAGTGCCGACCAAAACTCCCAACCTCATCTTGAGATGCGGAGCGAAGCAAAGCCTCGAAAGGTGGGCTGCGGACACAGTGCCCGCCCGCGGTTCGAAGCCCGCCTTCGATCCTCCTCCCGATGAGGGCGTTTTGCAGACGCACGTTTGATTGCCTGATCTTTCCTTCAAGGACCACGAAGTTAAGGCCAGCTGCACGAGAAGGCGCTTCCAAATGAACACTTCGTTCCAAGGATCCATTCAGGACTACCAGGCTTCGGTTCCCGGCGCCCGGTTCACCGATTGGCTCGCGTCCCGTGCGGAGCCCTATTGGACGGACGCTACGAACCACGCCTTCACGCACGCCATCGGTGACGGCTCGATGCCCGACGAGGCGTACGTCCGCTATCTGATCGAGGACTACACATTCATTACCGATCTGGCGTCGACCCTTGGTTTTCTCGTTGCCAAAGCGCCCAGCATGCGCTCCAAATCGCGGCTTTCGTCGTTTCTTGCGCTGCTGACTTCAGAAGAAAACGACTATTTCCTGCGCTCGTTCGATGCACTCGGCGTCCCCCGCGAAACCTACGAAAAGGCAGCCCAAGGCCCGGTCACGCGGGCATTTTCCGATCTTCTCCTGACGTCGTCCGGCAAAGGAACGTATGCGGAAGGACTCACCTGCCTGCTCTGCGCCGAGTGGTGCTACCTTACCTGGGGCCAACGAGAGGCTGGAAAACCGCGGCCTCAGGCATTCTATCTCGCAGAATGGATTGACCTGCACGCGGTTCCGGGCTTCGAAACGTTCGTGAACTGGATCAGGAGCGAGATCGACCACATCGGACCGGATCTTGGTGTCAACGAACAGGAGACACTTGTCCACCTGTTCCGGCAAATGAGCCTACTGGAACACGCCTTTTTCGAAGCCGCCTGGACTGGCACGCCGCCAGAACTTGGTGGAGACCTCGACCGGACCTAAGCGATGTATCTCTATGAAGCCGCCGCGCTTGGGGCCGCAACGCTCTGGGCACTGACCGGTCTCCTGTCTGCAGCTCCAGCCCAGCATTTGGGCGCAATCGCCTTCAACTGCACGCGCATGGTGCTTGTCACGCTGATGCTGTGTGCCTGGGTGATGGTTGCGGGCGGTTGGAATACGATTGGCAATGACCAGATCCTGCCCCTGGTCCTGTCCGGTTTCATTGGCATCTTCATGGGCGACACGGCTCTGTTTCTGACACTGAACCGGATGGGCCCGCGACGCACCGCCATGCTGTTCTCCTTGAACGCACCGATGTCGGCAATCCTGGGCTGGATGATCCTGGACGAGACCCTGACCGGCATGCAAGTGACCGGGATTGCGCTGATCTTTCTCGGGGTCCTTCTTGCGATCCGCTTCGGCAAACGCAAGTCGCAGCTTCACAAGTGGGAAAGTATCAAGGGCCCGCTCTGGGTCGGTGTTCTTCTCGGGCTCGCAGCGGCCCTGTCGCAATCGATCGGCTCCCTGATCGCACGCCCCGTGATGGAAACGGGTGCCGATCCGGTCGCAGCGTCAAGCATCCGCGTCGGCGTCGCCGCCATCGGTCTCGTTCTGCTGATGCGACTGCCGTTCAGTTGGGTCAAGCCTGCCGGCCGCTTCACGCTTCCCGTTGTCGGCATTATCGCAGTGTCCGGACTGCTCGGCATGGGCATCGGCATGACACTGATCCTCTATGCCCTTTCAGGTGGCGAGGTCGGCATCGTTGCAACGCTTTCCGCTACAACGCCTGCCGTCATGCTGCCGATGATGTGGTGGCGCACGAAGGAATTTCCGGCACTCGGGGCCTGGGCCGGAGCCGCCCTCGTGATCGCGGGCAGCGCTCTTCTCTTCATCGTGTGAGGTAACAATTCTGTTGCATTGACCTGCTTCCATTGGAAAAATTGATCCAGTCAGAGCGAACGCTTGGCTGCAGGAGGCAGCGGAACAATGACAAGATTCCTTTTCGTATTTCTTTTTGTTGTTTTCGGATCGGGTGCTTACGCCCAGGACACCTGGAAGGTGGAGAGGCTGAAGGCGACTGCGGATGTCTATCCGGGGGAAGAATTGCTTTCCACCAACGGGATCGAAACGCTCACCTATTTCAAAGCGGGCAGTTCGTCCAAACCCCTGATGATATTTGTTCCCGGAGGGTTTCATCTTGCACGGGTCGCCTACGGCTATCCCGGAGGCGACGACAAGGATTTTCTCGCCTACTGGCTTGGGCAATTGGGGTATTCGTTCCTGGGGGCGTCCTACCCGACTGGCAACAAGGTGTATTCCAAGGTCTATCCGGACTTCACCATCCGGGACTGGGGCAAACAGGTCGCGGCCAGTGCAAAGTTTTACATTGAGCGCGAGGGGCTTTCCAAAGACGTTATCGTCATGGGGTGGAGCGCAGGCGGGCAGATCGCCCAGTCCGTTTATGAAGCTGCCCAGGCCGAAGGCTTGAATGTCGAACTCTTTGTCTCGCTCGCGTCAACGCCACCAGTCCCTCTTTTGCTTGCAGCTCCGGGCGAAATCAAGGAACAGGCAGACGGTCTGTCGGCAGCACCGCAGTTTTACGACCTGTTCAAACAGTATGTCTGGGCACAGGACGAAATGAACGGCCACGCTATCATTCCATGGAATGTTTTCGAGACTGATATTCTCGGGCCGATCCCCGTTGCCCTGAACGCGATCATGATGGCCTCAAAATATGAGGACGGGAAATACGTGAAAGACCTCGACTGGTCGATTTCGGACACAGGCGGACTGAAATTTTCGGACTTCCCACTCGTTGTGACAATTTCCGGGAACAAGATCCTCGACACTGTGCATGCGGCAACGGACCGCGGAAACTGGGGCATCTACCAGATCCAGCATCTTTTCCGAAACATCGTCGAACCGGCCTTCGACGGCACCGAAAATATTGATCCGCAGGAGTGGCAGGGCCTCATGGACGAAATGTCCTACGCAACCTCCGGCGCTCTCAACGCGCGCGTTCCCGGCAACCATTTCTTCTGGTACGGCCAATTCGGAGCGCGCGAAACGGCTCACCAGATCGATGTTCTCCGGTTCCGGGCCGACAACCTGCGCAACAACATGAAGTCGATCATCGAGCGCATAAAGGCGAAGTAACGTCGTTCAGGAACCGTCTTTGGCCGATTTCGCCTCGCTCAGCGCCAGAAACGACAGAGCAAGGCCAGCAAAGAGAAGCGATCCGCAGACCAAAAAGACCGTCGGAATGCTGAAGCCAGCGGTAATCATCGCACTCGAAATGGCAACACCAATTGTGGAACCAAGTAGCCGGATAGTGACAATGGTGCCGCTCAATTGGCCCTGCTCGTTTTCCGGCGCAGCATTGACCGCGATACGCCTCGACGGCCCTGCAATACAGACCATCGCGATGCCCCAGACCAGCAAAGGCACTGCAAAAAGCAGATAGGATTTCTGAGGCAGCAAAAACCCGAGAAGAAGTGTCGCCGACCCGGAGAAAAACAGCCCGGTCATCACAACCGGGCGTGAGCCCAACTTGTCCGCCAACCTGCCCACGGGCGCGGAAATGAAGGGAAATGCAATGACGGCAATGAGGGCGGCCACGCCCGCCTGTGCCGGAGTGTATCCCATCTCGTTCTGCAAGAAGATGGGAAAGAACACCGCCATAACAATCAGGGCATATTGGCAGGCCATAAAAACAATGCAGGCGCTCAGGAATTCGGGAACCCGGAACAGCTTCACATCTATCAGTGGCTGTTTCTGCCGGTGTTCATACCGGTCAAGGCCAATCAGACCGGCAATTCCCAAGGCCGCGCTCAAGAGAATTACAGCGCTTCCCCAACCGAGCGTGGCGCCCTGCATCAGAGCGAATACGAGTCCCGTCAATCCGATCAGCAGAAACACGACACCGACCCCGTCGATATGCCGCTCGGTGGTTCGTTCGCGGGGCTCTTCCCAGACAAGAAAAGCTATAACCCCGACAATCGTGACAATCGGAATGTTCAACCAGAACACCCAGTTCCAGGAAACATAGTGGGTAACGACACCGCCGACCAAAGGACCGACAGCAAGAAAGATGGTCGCCATCGCCGCGTAAATGCCTATGCCCAACCCGCGTTTTTCCTTCGGATACGCCATGTTGGCCCCAGCCTGGGACAAGGCAAAAATAAACACCGCACCGACGCCCTGGAGTGCCCGCATGGCAATCAGAAAGGCGCCGTCTTCGGCAAAACCGGCAAAAAGGGAAGACGCGGCAAACACGGCGCCGCTGACAACAAGCACGGGCTTCAGACCAAATAGGTCAACACATTTGCCGCCAAGGGCAGCCAGGCAGGTCAATGTCAGGAAATAGGCGTTGACGATCCAATGTGTCGTTCCGGCAGAAAGATCGAGCGACGAGCGGATCGACGGAAGGGCAACGCCCAGGATTGTCTCGTCGAGAAGGACGAGCCCTGACAGGACACCCATAGAACAAATGATCCACAGCCGCCGGCTTTCTTCCGTCAGTCTCAGCACTTTTGCCCCCGTGAACCCGAAGTGGGCAGCGTTTACCGGATCTTACTCAAGCGGAGATACCGCGCTTGTGTCAAACAGAGAAAGATAGGTATTCATCCTGTGTCTGCTTCGAATGGAGCATCTTGATCACTTGAAATCACGCGCGCGGCCCGACCTGTTCAGCCACCGAAGTCGTCGACAAGGTCCGGCATATAGGGCAGATCGGTGATCCCGATATCGATGCCGGATTGCGTGAAAAGGGTCGACAGCTGACCGCGGTGATGGGTCTGGTGATTGAACATGTGCATCACGAGCAGCCATCGCGGGCGGACCCTTGAAACACCGTCGGTGCTTCGGGTCCAGTTCATGTCTTCGCCGAGCCAGTCGTCGGTGAGCTGACCCGTGAAGGTCTCAATGTCTGCGCACATGCTCATATGTGCCGCGCGCAGCTCCGCGTATTCTTCGAAGAGGTCGACGCCCATGCCTTTGACGTCATAACTCCGGTCTGTGAAGCGGCGCATCCACACGCGATCGGCGAAGAGAATGTGATTGAGCGTCGAGTGCACGGACTTAAAGAACGCGCCACGATCTTGCTTGCGCTCCTGATCGCTCATCTTGTCCGCGGCCGCATAGGCCTTGTCGGTCATCCAGGAATTGTAAGCAGCAAGGCGCTGAAAGAGATCGGTGCCTATCTGCATGTTGTCCCCTTCCCCAGGCATCAATCCGGGTCTTTCAAAGCTTCGGGCAGCGCCGTTTCAAAGCGTTCGTTTTCCGGGTCCATCAGCCTGAGTTCACCCGAGCCGATGTCGAACCAGGCGCCATGCAGCGCCAAGCCCGCTTCATCAACCGCCTTTTCAACGAATGGAAAGGTCAAGAGGTTCTTCAGCGATTGCCTGATGCCGGCATATTCCATGGCCAGCTGGGGGTCGTCCGACTTGTCGATCGGCATGCAGGCCATGGCGATCGCAGCCGGTTCCAGGAGCTTGATCCAGCGGCCGATAAATTCGCCGGTCGCCATCGGATCGTTGGCATGCTCACGAAACGCCTTTACACCGCCGCACTGGCCGTGGCCCATGACAACGATATGCTTGACCTTCAGGCTGTTGACCGCGAATTCGATCGCAGCGCTTGTGCCGTGTTGGCCCTGGCTTTCTTCATACGGTGGCACGAGATTGGCGACATTGCGTATGACGAACAGTTCACCCGGACCAGCGTGAAAGATGCCTTCCGGCGTCACCCGGCTGTCGCAGCAGGAAATCACCAGCACATCCGGCTTCTGGCCATAAACCGCAAGGCGTTCGTGGGTTTCCTTGTAGCGGACGAAACCCTTGTTCAGATAGCGGCCGTAACCCTCCAGAAGCGGTGTGGGAAATGTCAACGGAAAGGCCCTCCTTAACAGCACTTTGTGTGCGTTAGGGATGCTTCTTATCACTTGGCCGGTTGAAAGCAAATCGGCCAACCCGATTACGCTTTTTGGATCAGGGACCTGAATTGCCTAGAAACGTTCCGCACGCAGGACCGAGCAGTCCGACACGGTCACCACGCCAATATGGCGTTCAACCACCTCGAATGCAGCTTCGAGCAGCACCTCCAGCCGGTCCGGCCGAATGATGCAGATGATTGCCACCATGCCGCCTGCCCTGGACACCTGGCCCTCACGGCTCCAGCGTCCGGACCGTCCGCTGCCGCCCATGACCGGCAGGATCGTATAACCGGTGACCCCGGCTTCATCGAGCGTATCCGTCAGCCGGGTTTCCATCGGCGCTTCTATGATGATTTCCACCCGTTTAGCGTCGTTCATCTCCATGGGCTTATCCTCCGGTGGCCTGGGCGATGCTCAAGTAAAGCGGAATACCAACCGTCAGGTTGAACGGAAACGTGATTCCAAGCGACATGGTCAGATATATGGAGGGATTTGCTTCCGGCAACGCGACACGCATGGCCGCCGGTACGGCAATGTAGGACGCAGATGCGCTGAGCGTCATCAAAAGCATGGTCCCGCCGACGGACAGTCCGATCAGGCTGCCGGCAATCAGGCCCGCAACCGCACCAATGATGGGCATCAGGATCCCGAACAGGATCAACCCCGGGCGCATAAGTCCGGCGCTGCTGCGCAGCCCGCGCCCGGCGACAAGGCCCATGTCCAGAAGGAAGAGACACAGCACTCCCTTGAAGGGCGACACAATGAAGCTCTCGATCTCGGACAGGCCCTTGGGTCCGGAAAGCATACCGATGAAGAATGAACCGACGAGCAGCACGATCGAGCCGTTCAGCAGAATTTCCCTCAAAAGACCCTTGGTTCCCTTGGCACGCTCGGCGTTCTTGTCGGCAGAGGAAAATCTTGCGGCAAGCCAGAGGGCGGAAAGAATGGCAGGCGCTTCCATCGCAGCAGCCACGGCGACAAGATAACCCTCGCTGGCAATGCCCTGGCTTTGCAGAACGGATGTCGCCGCGACAAAGGTGACAATGGAAATCGACCCGTAGTGACCGGCAACGGCGGCTGCATCGACTGTCCCCAGTCGCGTCATCATGCGCAGCAGGCCGAAAGCGGTGAAGGGAATGGCAAAGGAGAGAATGACACCTGCGACCAACGCAAGCAGGAGGGTCGCATCCACCCCGTGTTCGCTCACGCTGACCCCGCCCTTGAAGCCGATTGCAAACAGCAAATAGATCGAGAGCGCCTTCGCCGCAGCTTCAGGCACCGACAGATCCGATCGGGCAATTGCTGCAGCCAGGCCAAGCGCAAAGAAGAGGATGATCGGCGACAGCAGGTTTTCCGCCGCCAACGAAAGAATTGTCTCAACCAATGTCTGTCGTACCCTTAACCCACGCGTATCGGGTCCTTACGGACCGGGATACGTAAGATTACTTATTCGCGCCGGTGTAAGACGTCTCATCAGACACTTCAAGGAAAATCGGGTGCGAAACGGCATAAGCAAAAAAGTGAAGGGGCAAAAGAAAACACCCGCCGCGCAGACGTGCAACAAAGTTCTTTCCCCTCCTGCCTGAAACTCAGCAATACTGCGATTCTAGGACATGTTGATCCGCACAGGACCGCACAATGGCAGAGATCGTTTCAGCAGGACGCCTCAGAAAATCCCCTTACTATCATTCCACGATCGCGGAGGGTGCAGAGTCGCTGCTCACATACAATCGAATGCTGATCCCGCGCGGATATGGCGACCGGGAAGCCGAATACTGGCGGCTGATAAACGGCGTATCGATGTGGGACGTTGCCGCGCAGCGACAGGTAAAGTTAAAGGGACCCGACGCTGCACGTCTTGCCCAGGTTCTTTGCGCAAGGGATCTGTCCACGCAAAAGGTCAACCAGGGAAAATATGTGCCGATCTGCGATCATCGGGGTACGCTGATCAACGATCCGATCGCGCTCAAGATCGAAGACGACTGTTATTGGCTTTCAATCGGCAATTCCGACATCTGGTTCTGGGCGAGCTGTGTCGCTGGTGAGCGCGGGCTTGACGTGGAGATATCCGAGCCGGACGTGTCTCCGCTGGCGGTTCAAGGCCCGCAAGCGGAAAATGTGGTTGCGGGCCTCTTTGGCGATTGGGTGCGGGATCTGAAATATTTCTGGTTCGGCAGCGCAGAGATCGAAGGTATCCCGCTGAAAATTGCCAGGTCCGGATGGTCGAAACAGGGTGGTTTCGAGCTTTACCTCATGGACGGAACCAAGGGCGACGCGTTGTGGCAGATCGTCAAGGAAGCGGGCAAGCCGTTCGATATCGGCCCGGGCTACCCCAATCCGTCAGAACGCACGGAAAGCGGCCTCCTGAACTGGGGAACGGACACCGACGAACGCACCAATCCCTTTGAGGTCCGTCTGGGAAACTATGTGAATCTGGAAATTGACGATGAAGTCATCGGCATCAGGGCCCTGCGGCAAATCAGGTCGGATGGCATAAAGCGGCACCAGCTTGGCATAATGCTGGGCGACAAGGAGGAACACGAAGACCAGTCGATCCGCCTGGACATTGAGAAGAACGGCCGAAAAGTGGGTCACATGACACACAAGGCCTGGTCCTATCGGCTCAAGCGCATGATCGGCTATGCGCTGATTTCGGTGGAGGCCAGGGCGGGCGACGAGGTTCAGGTGTTAAAGGAGGGACGCTACGTCGACGGAGAACTGGTCAGCCTGCCGTTCCTGCCTTGAGGCGGCCACGCGTGCGACGCCTCAGGTCGCCACATTCACCTTGTGTTGCGCGTCCCCGTCTTCATGGTCTTCATAGGCGTGGCGGATGCTGTCCGGAAGGAGCCCTTCGCGTGCCCCTTCAAGTGGATGCACCGGCCCGTGATCTATGCCGGGTTCAAGCGCTTGTAACGCGGCCGCGCGGTAAGCAGCCACGCCGTCAAGGGCATGACTTTCGAGGTGATGAGCATCAATGAGAACAGCCGGTTCGTTCTCCGAATAACCGGTATCATTGTCATGGCGCTGCGGACTGTTACGCCTGTTTCTGCGGTCATAACCGGTGCCGTCACCGTCCCTGTCCGCAGGATACTCTGTCGCATGCGCCACGACCTGGGCCGATTGAGGCCTTTCGATCGTCGCCATTCTGGCCTCCTGGCCGTCAGAGAAGACCGCCTTCTGGCGGAACTCTCCGAGTTTCTCAACAAAGTGTTAACAAAGCTTTACGCAAGGTTAACCCATTGAGTTACCGGCGACAATGACCGTCAGCAGCAGTCTCCACCAGGTTTTTGCCAGGGTCAGGGCCCTAGGGCACGTACCCTACGCAGCCACTTCGGCGGAACTGCCGACGATCCTGACGACGTCCGCCATGATGTCCGTCAGTTGAAAGTCCTTCGGCGTGTAGACTGCCGCGATCCCCATCGCCTTCAATTGCACCGCATCTTCGTCCGGAATAATGCCGCCGACCACAACCGGAATGTCGTCTGCTCCGGCGCTTCTCAGCCGGTCCATGACATCTCGGACCAAAGCAAGGTGCGATCCGGACAGGATGGACAGGCCGATCACGTGAACATCCTCTTCAACAGCCGCATTGACGATCTGTGCCGGTGTCAGCCGGATGCCTTCATAGACGACTTCCATGCCACAATCGCGCGCGCGCACGGCAATCTGCTCCGCGCCGTTGGAATGCCCGTCCAGACCGGGCTTGCCGACCAGGAACTTGAGACGACGGCCAAGCCGTTCAGACACGAGGTCAACGTCTTTGCGCACAGCGGCAAGATCACCGGCATCGTCGCGCGCTGCCTGACCGACACCGGTCGGCGCACGGTATTCGCCAAAGACGTCGCGAAGGGTTCTGCCCCATTCGCCGGTCGTGACACCGGCTTTCGCAGCGGCAATGGATGGCTCCATGATGTTCCGGCCTTCCTGCGCAGCTGACTTCAGCTCTTCAAGCGCGCCGTTGACGGCTGCCTGATCGCGGGCGTCGCGCCACGCCTTGACCTTTTCAATTGCCTCTTCTTCGACGTGCTCCGGGACCGTCAGGATTGCGCCGTCCTCACCTGCCGCAAGCGGAGACGGTTCGCTCTCCGTCCACTTATTCACACCGACAACCACCTGCTCGCCCGCTTCGATCGCGGCAAGACGTGCCGAATTCGCCTCAACGAGTTGCCGTTTCATGTAGCTGCTGTCGACAGCCGCAACCGCGCCGCCCATAGCATCGATCCTGGCGAGTTCCTCGCGCGCCTCGGCTTTCAGCGCCTCGACCTTTTTGGTGATTTCGGCGGATCCGTCGAAGATATCGGCATATTCGAGCAGGTCAGTCTCATACGCCATGATCTGCTGCATTCTGAGCGACCACTGCTGATCGAAAGGTCGCGGCAGACCGAGCGCCTCGTTCCAGGCCGGCAGCTGCACCGCTCGAGCGCGCGCGTTCTTGGACAGCACCACGGCGAGCATTTCCACCAGGATCCGGTAGACGTTGTTCTCCGGCTGCTGCTCCGTCAGGCCCAGCGAATTCACCTGGACGCCATAGCGAAAGCGCCGGTAGCGCTCGTCCTCAACACCATAGCGCTCACGGCAGATTTCATCCCAGAGTTCCGTGAACGCGCGCATCTTGCACATCTCGGTAATGAACCGCATGCCGGCGTTGACGAAGAAGGAGATCCGGCCGACTGCTTTCGGAAAATCCTCGTCCGGTATCGCCCCGCTGGCCTTCATGGAATCCAGAATGGCGACCGCCGTCGCCAGCGCGAAGGACAGCTCCTGAACCGGTGTCGCCCCTGCTTCCTGCAAATGATAGGAGCAGACGTTCATCGGGTTCCATTTCGGCATGTTGGAATAGGTCCAGGCGATCACGTCGGTCGTCAATCTCAGCGACGGCGCCGGCGGGAACACGTAGGTTCCGCGGGACAGGTATTCCTTGATGATGTCGTTCTGGGTCGTGCCCGAAAGCAGCTTGCGATCCGCCCCCTGCTCGTCTGCAGCGGCGATATAAAGCGACAGAAGCCAAGGCGCGGTCGCATTGATCGTCATGGAGGTGTTCATGCGTTCAAGCGGGATTTCGTTGAACAGCGTATGCATGTCGCCCAGATGCGCAATCGGCACGCCGACCTTGCCGACTTCACCGCGCGCCAGAAGATCATCCGGGTCGTATCCGGTCTGCGTCGGCAGATCGAAAGCAACGGACAATCCGGTCTGCCCTTTGGCAAGATTGCCGCGGTAAAGCTTGTTTGAGTCGGCTGCCGTGGAATGTCCCGCATAGGTCCGGAAAATCCACGGGCGGTCGCGTTCACCACCAATGTTACCCGTTTGGCTCATGCCACAACTCCTCCTAAGGCTTTCTACTGCCTGTCTTATTTTGTCTCAGCAGTGCCCAGACTGCCATGATCTCCCTGTTCGATGGCAGCGTGCCCGATATTACGCGCATGCGAAATCGTTCTGTGCAATGCAAAATATGCTTGGCATTAAAACGCAAGTTAAGCAATAGTCGTATAGATCGACACCCAATTTTGAACAATAGTTGCGCAAAATCGGGTTTCGAGCCATTTGAGCCTTGTGCAGATGCGAAATCTTGAGCCACGAAAAGCCCTGGGAGGGGATGAATGACAGCGACAGCCGAAGCCAATGACAACCGAACGCGCGAGGATGCTCCGGTGAAAGACCTTTATGAAATCGGTGAGATTCCACCGCTCGGTCATGTCCCGAAGAACATGTATGCCTGGGCGATCCGCCGCGAGCGCCACGGCGCACCGGAAGACGCCATGCAGCTTGAGGTCGTGCCGACCTGGGAACTGGACAGCCACGAAGTGCTGGTCCTGGTGATGGCCGCGGGCGTCAACTACAACGGCATCTGGGCCGGTCTTGGTGAACCGATCAGCCCGTTTGACGGCCACGGCGCGCCCTATCACATCGCCGGGTCCGACGCCTCGGGCATTGTCTGGGCGGTCGGCGACAAGGTGAAGCGCTGGAAAGTCGGCGATGAGGTCGTCATTCACTGTAACCAGGATGACGGCGACGATGAGGAGTGCAACGGTGGCGATCCGATGTTCTCCAACACCCAGCGCATCTGGGGCTATGAAACCCCGGACGGGTCCTTTGCCCAGTTCACGCGTGCGCAGGCGCAGCAGCTCATGCCGCGTCCGAAACACCTGACGTGGGAAGAGGCCGCCTGCTACACGCTGACCCTGGCGACCGCCTACCGTATGCTGTTCGGCCACCATCCACATGAATTGAAGCCAGGCCAGAACGTTCTTGTCTGGGGCGCTTCCGGCGGTCTCGGGTCCTATGCGATCCAGTTGATCACAGCGGCAGGTGCAAACGCGATCGGCGTGATCTCCGACGAGGACAAGCGTCAGTTCGTCATGGACCTTGGTGCCAAAGGCGTGATCAACCGCAAGGATTTCAACTGCTGGGGTCAATTGCCGACCGTCGGTTCGCCCGAATACGGCGAATGGTTCAAGGAAGCCCGCAAATTCGGCAAGGCGATCTGGGAATTCACCGGTAAAGGCAACAATGTCGACATTGTTTTCGAGCACCCGGGCGAATCAACCTTCCCGATATCGACATTCGTCTGCAAAAAGGGCGGCATGGTCGTGATCTGCGCCGGGACCTCCGGCTTCAACTGCACGTTCGACGTCCGCTACATGTGGATGCACCAGAAGCGTCTGCAGGGCTCGCACTTTGCCCACCTGAAACAGGCGGCTGCGGCCAACAAGCTTATGATTGAGCGGCGCATCGATCCGTATATGTCGGAAGTCTTCCCGTGGGATCAGATCCCCAAGGCCCACACCAAGATGTGGAACAACCAGCATGCACCCGGCAACATGTCGGTCCTGGTTTCCGCTCCAACGACCGGCCTCAGAACGTTTGAAGACGTTCTGGAAGCAGGAAAACGCTAACGCAGAGCTCCCTGAAAGGCTCGGGTTCTCACCCGAAAGCCTAACACAGCCTGACCGGCCCGAGCTTCGGGCCGGTCTTTTTGTGTCGCGACCGATATTCGGAGACAGGCATCCGTCTGCGACTACGCCTGGCAAAGCCGGTTCCACACGTGACCTCATCCTGAGGAAGCGCGCAGCGCTGTCTCGAAGGATGGGCCACACCTGCCTGGGCAAGCCGCCCATCCTTCGAGACGGCCCTCCTCAGGATGAAGGTGAGGTGGTGCAGGCAAGTGCCTCGCGGTGCGAAGGAACTCAATTCGTATTGAAACGCATATGTCACTCCGGACGATCATCGGGAGATCCGGGGCCCACTCGTTTGCAGAGACGTGGTGGCGTTTCCAGCATTCCCAACGATCAGCAAGCAGAAAAGCGAGAGGGTCTCGGATCTCCGCTACGCTGCGTCCGGGATGACACACATTCCCACGGCATCTTCGCTCAGGCTGGCCTTTCACGTGATTGGATCAGCCGCGTCCAAAGCAACTGGCACTCATCGGCTGAACAGATGCGAATAGTGCACGAATAGGTCATGCCCACAGCTCATTTCAGATCTGCCGTATTTCTGCTGCGATGTCGTCCCATCACCGGAAGCATCTTTCCGAATCAGGTTTTCCGGAGAACTGCCTCAGGTGATCGAAACAAAGTCCGGTCTGAGGACCGTTAAACTGGCCTTCGCCGCGCTGGCGGTCATCGCCATTGCCGCTTGCCAGAGCGAGCGCTTTCAGCAACCGCCGTTTTACCGGGATCTTGCGAAATCGGATGGCGAAGTCGATGCGACGACGGCAGCACAGATGATCTCGCAGTATAGGATCAACAACGGCCTGTCGGCGGTCGCTCCGGATGCGCAGCTCACCGGAATTGCGAGATCTCAGGCGGACGCGATGGCGGCAGCCGGAAGCGTTCAGGCGTCGCTTGCACCGGACCAGCAACTGGCAACGCGCATGAGTTCCATTGGAGAGCCGAACACGGCAGCTGCCGAAAATGTCAGTGCCGGTTATCGCACCTTCGCGGAAGCTTTTTCCGGCTGGCGGGAATCGCCCAAACACAATCAGGTTCTGCTGACGCAGGATGCGACCCGGCTTGGCATTGCCACGGCTTATTCGCCGAATGCCAAGCATAAGGTCTTCTGGTCATTGGTCCTGGCAGCTCCGAAACCGGGCAGCTGACGCCTTAGCGGTAGTAGCGACGCGGATAGATCGGCTGAACAGGCCTTACGACTGCGGGCGGCCTCCGGTAGATCCGGTAATTGTTGTAATAGCGCGGCACGCCGATATAAACACCGGCGCTCGGGATCGGGCGGCCATAGTAGTTGCCCTGAACGCCATAGCTCAGATACTTGCCGGAGACCCAGCCCTTGGCATTGCCAAAGGCGGCATCGCACCAGGAAAAATTGGAGGTGCATCCGAACACCGTCACGCCACCGCCTTGCGGAACAGTGGTGATCACTGGGTAATTCGTCCCAGGACCGGTGCGCATGTTCAAATTGGACGTTGTATAGGCGATCGCGGGGCCGGATTGAGCCAATGCGGGTATCGACATCATAGCCACGGCGGCAGCCGCCAGCGACAAACGGATCATCATTTTTGTTACTCCGATTAATCTGAAGTCGGGAACACGACAATCCCGAGCTGCAAGCCCACACAGGCGCACACTTGGGAACACAAGATGGCGAAAATATAGCGCGTCAGGCGTCAGCCCCGGAACCGCAGGACCCGAAACCCAATTTCTCCTTGCCTTCCCTTTGTTCAATCGGCTTCATTAAATTTGGGAAATGTGGCGGGAGACAAACCAAAATGATTGAATTTCAGAAACTTGCCTTTGCGTTGGCAATCGCAGTCGCTGGTCTGACATTTGCCCCGACGGATGTGGCAGCATCTGATTCCCATGCCGGCTATTACTACCCGACACCGCAGACGCACGAAGTCTATATCTCCGAGCTTCCAACGGCGCGCGACGCGCAGAAGCGATCGCGGGCAGCCTTTGTCATCGGCCTTGCTGCCCAGCATGCGAAACAGAACCATGCAGCGGGTTACCACCTTTTTGCCAAAGGCGGCGACCTGGAGAAACTGATCATCGTTGCCACCGGAGACGGTCAGTACGACACGCTTTACCGCATGCGGGCCCTGCTCGCGTCCCTGACTTCACTGGCGCGCTCGACGGAACTGTTCGCACGTTCCAACCATCCACACGAATTGAATTTTCTGGACTTCTGCAAACTGATCGGGTTCACCCAGGTCACCGTGAGCAACGGCAAGGACATCGCCCACCAGATCAAGATCCAATAGGCCCGCGGCCGCTCGCACGGAAGACGTTGCCCGAAACCGGACGCGAATGATGGCCGCGCCTCAGTGCCTCAGCGCCTCAGATTCCCGTTGAGCCAGTCGCGATATTGTCTTTTGCTTCCGAAGAAGGTGTTGCGATCGACGTCACCCTTAATCCCCCGCACGCGCCCTTCAGCGGTGTATTGCCAGAAGACCCAATCATCACGTTGGTCGTAGATGTTCATCGGGTGCGTCGCGACGGATCGCAGCCAGAACTGTTCGCCCTTCAGCGCGCCAACCAGCCGGTCCCGGTGAAAGTCCACCGATGAATAGATCACCGGACGTTTGCCGTAGTGCCGTTCCATCTCGTCCAGAAAGATCTTCATGTCGCGCACGATCTGGCTGCGTTCGGGCCGCAACTGGCAGGTTTTCGAATGGGCGTTCCATTCCATGTCGAGTACCAGCGGGATTGCCTTGGGGTCCTTGGGCACGATCTCCTTGACCCAGGAGATCTGTTCCTCGACCGGGCGACAGAAATAATAGAAGTGATAGGCCCCTCTCGGAACACCCGCCTTGCGCGCCGCAATCCAGTTTTCTGCAAAGCGCGGATCAACGTGATCGCCGCCCTCGGTCGCCTTGATCCAGGCAAAGGCGACGCCGGACTGCTTGACCTGGTTCCAGTCGATATCCCCCTGCCAGCGAGACACGTCGATGCCGTGGACCGGATAGTCTTCAGGAACCGGATCAGGGAAATCGTAGGCCGAACAGGCACCCAGGAACAATATTCCGACAAGTGAACAGAACGATTTGACCAGCGCCAGCACAGCAACCTCGACAGAGTAAAGAAAGGCTTATTCTTTCCGCTCAAAATGCGCGGGACTTCCTAACGGAACGTGGACAAATTCACGATTTCTCCGCAAAAACACGTATTCATTTTCGTCTCGAAAGCCCATTAGGGCGGTATTGCGGCAGTACCAAGACGAAAGCGGGTCAATCACGGGCTTTTCAAACGATCTCTGCCGCATTGTGCATGCATCTGGTGATCGCCCGCAGGGTCCAGCCAAAATCAATTGCACTCACTGGTCGAATCCTTATGACTGTGCCAACGCAACTCTGGCAGCAAGGCATCCATGACCGACCGGCTCAAACTCGTCACCTGGAACATCAATTCCGTGCGCTTGCGCATGCCCATCGTGGAAAAGCTGATCGACGAAGTCGCCCCCGACGTCATATGCCTTCAGGAGACCAAGTGCCCGGACGCGAACTTTCCCGAAAACGCGATCCGCAAGGCCGGGTATGAACATATCGCGATCAACGGCCAGAAGGGATATCACGGCGTTGCAACGCTCTCGCGGCGGCCCCTTGAGAATGTCGAAAAACGGGATTTTTGCAACGTAGGCGACAGCCGCCATGTGGCGGTCGATATCCCGTTCGGCGGCTCAAGCCTGCGCTTGCACAATTTCTATGTTCCGGCCGGCGGCGACGAACCCAACCGCGAGATCAATCCCAAATTTGCTCACAAGCTGGATTTCATGGCCGAAATGCAGGACTGGCTGCAAGGTCCGGAAACGGACCGGCCCGCCATTGTCGTCGGCGATCTGAACGTCGCGCCGTATGAGCATGACGTGTGGTCGCACAAGCAGCTTCTGAGAGTGGTCTCGCACACGCCCGTTGAAACCGAACTCTTCGAAAAGGTCCGCGAAACGGGTGGGTGGCTGGATGCCATGCGCCAGTTCACGCCAATGGAGGAAAAGCTCTACACCTGGTGGAGCTATCGTGCCAAGGACTGGTCGAAAGCCGACAAGGGCCGCCGGCTGGACCATGTCTGGGTCTCAAAACCGCTTTCACCACATGTGAAAAGCACGGAAGTGCTGCGCGACGCGCGCGGCTGGGAGAAACCTTCGGACCACGCACCGGTGATTGCGATCTTCGAGAAGTGATGGTCGAGACAGGTCAGGGATCGTAAGTGATCTCCGTCCGGTGTTCAGGACGCATTGCCCAGTCGAAGTATCGCTTCTGAATGGACATCGTGACTTCACCTGGGACACCGTTCGAAAAAACGCGGTCGTCGACTTTCGTGACAGGCGCAACGCCGCCGCCGGAGGTGGTGATCAGAACTTCATCGCTCTCAAGCAGCTCCTCGAGCGGAAGCACCCTCACATCGGTTTCCAGTCCCATCTCGGCGCCGATCTCAAGCACCGTCTGACGGCTGATACCTTCAAGAACACCGGCATCAGGCGTAACCAGGCGATTGTTCTTCACCGCGAAAACGTTGAAGCCCGGACCTTCGGTGACGTTGCCGTCGCCGTCCAGCAGCATCACCGTCTCCGCACCGGCTTCCTTCGCTTCAAAAAGTCCCTTTGTGAAATCGCCCCAGTGATAATTTTTCACTCTGGGATCGACGCTCGCTTCCGGTATGCGAGAAACGGTCTTGGCGACATGAACTACGGCCCCTGATTTTGCAATGTCCGGCCGGATGACGTGGATATAGGGAACGCACCAGGCAAAGAAGTGGTTTCGGCAATCCCGCGGGTCACGGGACCCGGGGACTGTATTGACACCGCGGGAGGTAACCATGGCGACGTAGGCCCGCCGCAGGCCGGTCGCCGCCACCAGCTCATGAAGGATCGCTTTCACATCGTCCTCGGAGACACCGGGATCCAGGTGAAGCGTTTTCATGGACCGGAAAAAACGGCCCAGATAAAGCCTGAGGCGAAAGAAGCCTCCCTCCCAGACCGGAACAACATCATACGTGATGTCGGAATGGATCAGCCCCCAGTCATTCACGGGAATGGATGCCTCACCGATCGGCATGATCTTGCCACGCATCCACGCAGCACCCGATGCCAGATCCGTTTGACGGGATCCCTCCCGCATGTTGTCTGAATGTGTCATGTCGTCACCAGCGGATGTTTCCCGGAGTTCGCGCCTGGCCTCAAGGCCTCAGGATCACCTTGCCCCGCACCTTGCGCGCGGCAATTTCTTCAAGAGCAGTATCAATGTCTTCAAGGGGGTAGACCGCGTGGATATGCGGCTTCAGCTTGCCCGTCTCAACCCAGTTCAGCACCAGTTCCATGTTTTGCCGATGTCCGTCCGGGTCGCGCTCAAGAGCGGCACCCCAGAACACACCGACCACATCGCAGCTTTTCAGCATGACGATGTTGAGCGGTATCTTCGGAATGTCCCCGGCAGCAAAGCCGATCACAAGGAACCGTCCTTCCCAGGCCGTTGCCCTGAGCGCCTGTTCCGAATGATCCCCGCCGACGGGGTCATAGACCACGTCGACGCCCTTTCCGTCCGTCAGCTCCTTAAGTCGTTCCTTCAAGGGTTCCTTTGAATAATCGATCGTCAGATCCGCGCCGAGCGCCCGCGCGAATTCCAGTTTTTCGGGCGACGACGCACAGGCAATCACGCGCGCGCCCATGACCGAGGCAATCTCGACGGCAGCCTGACCGACCCCGCCGGACGCTCCCAATACGGCAACTGTTTCACCGGACTTCAAATTCGCACGGTCACGATAGGCATGCAGCGTCGTGCCGTAGGTTACAGCCAGACCAGCGGCAATATCAGACGAAACGCCGTCCGGAACCCGAATGAGATCACGCGCCGGGACACAAACCTGTTCGCGGGCGGCGCCCCATTTCATGTAGCCCATGACGCGGTCACCGACGGAAACACCATCCGCGCCGGGACCCAATGCTTCGACGGTTCCGGCAAACTCGGCGCTCGGTGAAAAAGGCAAATCCGGCTTGAACTGGTATTTGCCTTTTGTGATCAGCGTATCGAAGAAATTGAGCGCACAGGCCTCGACCCTGACGATGGCTTCGCCCTGCCCGGCAACGGGTGCATCGATCTCCTCGATAACCAGGCTGGGCGGCGGACCGAAGGACTTGCAAAGACAGGCTTTCAAGGGAACCTCACGCGAAAGGAGACCGTGGCAACGCGAATGCCTCGCCCGATACTGACTGCGAAGCAAGTGCACGTTAACAAGACTTGTGCACGCGACCTATAGGCATTCCGGATAAGCCTGCGGTTCAAAATGGAGGCGTTTTCGGTTAAGAGGCGGCAAACCAGGAATAACGGACGGATAGATGCGCGGATATTTTGCGGTCGGGGCGGAAGGCCTTTCTAAACGGATGAATCTCGGCACGCTGATGCGCTCCGCCCACGCCTTTGGCGCCAGTTTTTTCTTCACCGTCGACGCCGACCAGAAGATCCGGAAAGCACCGCCGTCGGATACGTCCAAGAGCCCCGGGCACCTGCCCGTCTTTACCTGGGACAGCGTCGACACGATGGACTTGCCGCGCGGCTGCCAGCTGGTCGGCATCGAGCTGACGGACGACTCCATCGATCTGCCAAGCTTCGGCCACCCTCTCCAGGCGGCCTATGTCCTCGGACCTGAGCGCGGGTCGCTTTCGCCGCAGATGCTGGAACGCTGCGATCACGTTGTGAAGATCCCGACCAAGTTCTGCATCAATGTCGCCATGGCCGGTGCGATCGTCATGTATGACCGCCATCGCGCGCTCGGCCGCTATGCCGACCGTTCCATCACGGCCGGAGGCCCCAAGATCGAGCGTCCCGAACATGTCAGCGGCGGACCGGTCATGCGCACCGGACGAAAAGTGCCCGGCACCTGATATCCCTTCGGGATGCGTGACGCGGGACGCGCCCTCACACTTGGGGTTTGCGCTGTGTCGCGATCAGCGCCCTACTGACAAGAGCAGCGAATACGGCCATGAACGCAAATGTGGTGAACAGCCAGATCGAGGAGTTTGCCGTCGCGTCGAGGTCGTTTTTCGTATTGAACCCGGACAGATTGGCGACCAGCCCGGCAACCGCCGTGCCGAACGAAACAGCGAACATCTGGATGGTCGACAGCGCCGAGGCCGCGTTTTCCTTTTCCGAAACGTCGGTGAATTGCAGCGCAAAAGTGTTCAGATGCGGCCAGCTCATGCCGATGCCGACACCCACCATGATCAGCGCAAGAGACAGGAACGTCGCCAACCCCGGACCGGTCAGGCTGTAAATCGGTGTTGCCGCGGCAAGTGCCAGGGTTCCGACCAGCATGACAAGCGGCCCGGCTGCAACAGTCCGGTGCATGACGGGTCCGGTAAAGCGCGCCGAATAGACCTCGGCAGAGGACCAGCCGATCGAGACCAGCGCTGCAATGTAGCCGGCAAGCAAGGGCGACAACCCGTGCAGGCGCTGCAGGTAAAACGGCATGAAGAATTCCGCATTCACGCAGAAGATCAGCAGAGACATTGCCGCAAAGGACAGAAACAAGGGCGATCCGGGCTGCATTGCACCTCTTGGGAACAACCGTATCCTTGCGGTGTTTTCCCGCCGCATAAGCACCAGAACCAGAATGACCGACAGCAACACACCAGCCATCGCCGCCGGGGGATAAGTCATCAGCGAGCCTGCCGATACGGCCAGGACTGCGCCGGCCAGCAGCGCAAGCTGACTGTAGGCAATCGGAGCCGCTGGCGCCAGACTGTCCCTGACCTCGGGCAGAAGCCGCCATGCAATGACCGTATAGACGGCTGTCACCGGTATGAGCGAAGCAAACCCGCCGCGCCAAAAGTCAAACTCAGCAAACATCCCTCCGACCGCGGGACCGAAGAGCATCGCAATTCCCCAGGTGCCCGACAGAAGCGCCACGGCGCGCGACCAAAGCCGCTCCGGATAGGCGAACACAATCATCGCGTAACACAGGGTGAACATGATGCCGCCACCGATCCCTTGCACGGATCGGCCCAGAAGCATCACCGGCATGTCCGGTGCGGCCGCCGTGATCAGGCTGCCAAGGGCGAAGATGACACCGGAAAGGGCAAATGAAATCTTTGCGCCCAACCGGTTCAGGATCTTGCCGGTCACGGCCGCGCTCAAAATGGCAGCCAGCGTGAACAGGCTTGAGTTCCAGGCATAGAGCCCCTGACCGCCGATTTCGGAAACGATCGACGGCAACATGGTGGCCGAAATGTTGATATTGACTGCATGCAGGATGATGCCGCCGGCCAGCACCGCAGACACCGGTGCATGCGCACCCCAGAGCACCTCGCTCCAACGCGCTTCGCCGGGTTGCTCGATCGTGGCTGTCATGAGTTTTCTCTCTTTTCAGAACAAGACTGTGCTCAAAGCCGCGACTTCCTACAGGCTCAACCTAAGTTGAGGTCAATATGCCCAGAACAAGTTTTTTGCGAAGGCGCGCATTTTTTCTGAGACAGAAAAAATACCGCCTGTTTTTTGAGAGTATTAACTGTGGCCTGAACCTAGTCCACGTCGACGGCGGTATCAGCCTCGATAAGCTGGCGCAACCTGCCGAACGCAAGACGAATGCGGGATTTGACAGTTCCAAGCGGCAGGCCGGTCGAATCTGAAATCTCGCTGTGCGACTGGCCGAGGAAAAAGGCGAGCCTGACAACTTCGATCTGCTCCTGAGGCAACTTGGAAAGCGCGGCACGCACCCGCTCTTCACGCAGCCTGGCGTCCATTTCCTCAGAAACATCGGGAAGCGAAGCGGGCTGCAGCGACGGTTCTTCCGGGTCGAGTTCCGCAGTTTTCTGCCGTCTCAGCCGGTCAATACGCCGGTTACGGGCAACGCGGAACAGCCAGGTGCTGGCATTGGATTTGCGGGGATCAAACAGATCCGCCTTGCGCCAAAGTGTCACCATGACATCCTGGGCGATTTCCTCCGCCACCGCATCGTCGGCGCCTTGTTTCATCAGATAGCCCTTCAGGCGCGGGGCGAAATGATCAAACAATTCAACAAATGCGGCCTTGTCGCGGTCAACCGCGACCTTGACGATCAGATCTGAAAAGTACTGCGCCTGCTTCAAATGACATCAAACTCCCTGTCCGATCCTATTCTTTAGCAGGTTCGAAAGTTTTCGAAAGGGGGTTCAAGCCTTCTGCCACACTGTTGCCGCGATTAGCCGCAAGAGCCAATAGGGGAAACGAACCCGGGGGACGGACTCTTTACTGAAGCTGTACCCCAAAGAGATCAAACGGCAGAAACGTCACGAACCTGTAATTGCCCAGTCGAGGCTTCAACCCTTTCGTAACCCGCTTTAAGCTATCATTAAAGCAAGGTTTATAAGACAGACGGCAATTGCATCAAATTTGACGAAAACTCATAGCCAAATGGTGTGGAGATGATGAAAGCAAAATCGCTGGTACTGGCCCTCGCAGGTCTAGCCGTTTCGAGTGCAGCAGCTTTCGCACAAACCCCGACGCTCATAAAGCAGCACAAGGATTGGGCGGCCTATACGACGCCCAGCGGTGGCGGCAAGGTCTGCTACGCGCTTACGAAACCGACAACGATGCTTCCGGGCGACCGTAATCATGGGGATGTGTTCTTTTTCGTAACGTCGCGGCCTGCGGAAAATGTCGCGTCCGAACCGAGTCTGGTTGTCGGATATCCGTTCAAGGACAAGTCGTCCGTTTCCGTCGATGTCGACGGCAAAGGCTTTACGCTGTTCACAAACAATGACGGAGCCTGGGTGGAGAACGCAGCGACCGAGGCTCAGCTTGTTGCCGCCATGAAGGCCGGTCGTGAAATGACCGTCAACGGCGAATCGAGCCGTGGTACCCGGACGACTTACAAATTCTCGCTGTCAGGCGTGACCGCCGCGATCGATTCGGCCGTGAGCGCCTGCCGTTAAAGAAACCGGACGTTTCTCCTGCGACGTTAGTTCGACCCGGCCGGGTTTTTCCCGACCGGGGTTTGGCGTTTGGAAGCCCGCGCGATTTTGCGGCCGCATGCCTGCGTTGCAGCGCGCCTTCTTGATTTTTGGCCGTATCTGTGGTTTTGGAAACGCTTGCAATTGAGCCTGTTGTTGCAGGCATCCCGGCGGCCGTTTGCTTGTGAGCAACTTTAAAGACGCGCCGGAAGTGAAACGGATCACGACATGGCGATTACGCTCGACATCGCGCGGGACAATCCGAACGCGCCGACGGTTTCAGCCGCAGCCAACGCTTCTGCGTCAGCAGAGGACAAGCCAACGCTGATCGGACTGTCGCGCGACGAACTTGGTGAAGCGTTCGGCGCCATAGGAGTTCCGCAGAAGCAGTGGCGCATGCGTGCCTCTCAGCTCTGGCATTGGCTCTATGTCCGAGGTGTGTCGGACTTTGGCGACATGACAAATATCGCGAAGGATCTGCGCAAGAAGCTTGACGAGACCTACTCGATCGCGCGCCCTGAAATCGTGTCCGAACAGATTTCCGTCGACGGTACGCGCAAGTGGCTGTTCCGCTTTCCCCCGCGCGGTGCCGGACGTCCGGTTGAAGTCGAGACGGTTTATATTCCTGAAGAGGGCCGCGGCACGCTCTGTGTGTCGTCACAGGTCGGCTGCACCCTGACCTGCACGTTCTGTCACACTGGCACCCAGAAGCTGGTTCGCAACCTGACCGAAGAGGAAATTCTCTCCCAGATCCTGATGGCACGCGACCGGCTTGGCGACTTTCCGGACGCGAATACGCCCCAGGGCGCGATCGTTCCCTCCGAGGGACGGCTTGTCTCCAACATCGTCATGATGGGCATGGGCGAACCGCTCTACAATTTCGAGAACGTCAAAAAGGCGCTCCTGATCGCATCCGACGGCGACGGGCTGTCGCTGTCCAAGCGTCGTATCACGCTGTCGACATCCGGTGTCGTTCCTGAAATCTTCCGCACGGGCGATGAAATCGGCTGCATGCTCGCCATCTCGCTTCATGCAGTCCGGGACGACTTGCGCGACATTCTTGTTCCGATCAACAAGAAATGGAACATCGAGGCGCTCCTGGAAGCCTGCCGCCAGTATCCCGGACTTTCCAACGCCAAGCGTATCACCTTCGAATATGTGATGCTGAAGGGTGTAAACGACAGCAACCAGGACGCTCTCGATCTCGTCCGGCTGCTCAAGGGTATCCCGGCGAAAATCAACCTCATCCCGTTCAACCCGTGGCCGGGCTCCGAATATGAATGCTCGGATTGGGAACGGATCGAGGAGTTTGCAGATATCGTCAACCGGGCCGGTTATGCATCCCCTATCCGGACGCCGCGCGGCCGCGATATCTTCGCCGCCTGCGGTCAGCTGAAATCGGCATCCGAACGCATGCGCAAGAAAGATCGCGAAGCCCTGGCCGCTTCCTGATCAATTGATACCCAATTTCCTTTTGTGAACGCATTTCCGGGTCGGGTCCGCCCGGCGCCCATTTGGCGTGCACTGAGCGTCCTGCCACTCATTTTTGCTCGCCGACGGATCAACCCTGCACACAACCCGGTGATGCAGAAAACAACCTATATGGAATCGCTCTCAGGAAACATTACCTAAGGGAATAAACACTTTTCCGGGGTGGGGCGCTGCCAAGCGATATTTTGGAGAAAGTGATTATGAGGAAATTGATTTTTCTATTGAGCGGGAGCCTGGCTGTTTCGGGCATCGTTGCGAGCGCAATTGCACAGAACGAGCGCGATGACAGTCACATTGCCATCGAGAACCCTGCCGAACTCTCGAAGGATGAAGCCCGCAAGATCTACAGCGACCTCAGAAACCGGATGGCGAGCCTTTACGCCATGTCGGATATGGCGGAAATCAGGAATTACCAGTCCTGGAAACTGTTCAACGACGCGCCTTTCATTTCCGCCACACATGGCCAGCGCTATGTGAACAATTATGCCAACGCCATCGCGGTCAATTACGCGATCCTGAAAGAGGGTGAGAAGCTGCCTGTCGGCTCGGTTTTGGCCAAGGACAGCATCACGGTGACCGGCGATGGGCGCGTTTTTCCCGGGGCCATGTTTGGGATGGAGAAACTGCCTGAGGGAACAAGTCCGAAGACGGCGGACTGGCGCTATTTCATGGTCATTCCCGACGGATCCATCTATGGCGACACGACAGGCGAGAATCCGGACCTGATGACCTATTGCCATGAATGCCACCTGGCGGTGGAGGATCGGGATTTCACATTCTTTGTGCCGGAAGAGTATCGCGTGCCGGAATAAGGACCGCAGCCCCCCCCAATAAAGTGCCGACGGTGTCAGCGACCCTGCGGCCCCGCACGAAAAAGGCCGCCCAGAAGGCGGCCTTTCCCATTCTATGCGTGACAGGTCAGACGAGGCCGGCCTTTGTCAGCGGCAGGCTGGTGACCCACTCGTCCCTGGCAGCCGCGATCGCGTTGGCGACAGCCGGCCCGATCGGTGGCGTGCCCGGTTCACCGATGCCCGTCGGCGCTTCGTTCGACGCCACGATATGCACCTCGATTTCCGGCATGTCCGACATGCGGATCGGCTCATACGTGTCGAAGTTGGTTTCTTCGACATAGCCGTCGGCAAGCGTCACCTGGTTGCGCAGGATGGCACCGAGGCCGTAACCGATACCGCCTTCGACCTGGGCACGGATGTTGTCCGGGTTGATCGGAGTACCGCAGTCAACGGCTGCGACCACTTTCTCCACCTTGACGGTTCCGTCTTCGCGGAACGAGATTTCCGCGACTTCAGCGACATAGGAGCCAAAGGACTTGTGAGCCGCCACACCGCGGAAGCGGCCTTCCGGTGCAGGCGTATCCCAACCGGCTTTCTCGGCGGCCAGTTTCAGAACATTCACCTTGCGCGGATCATCCTTGATCATCTCCAGCCGATAGGCGACCGGATCCTTGCCGGCTTCCTTGGCAAGGCGGTCGACCATGGTTTCCATGACATAGGCGGTGTGCGTGTGACCGACCGACCGCCACCACAGAACGGGAACCTGCGTTTCCTGGTACGCCTGATCCATGTTCATGAGCGGGAACGCATAGGTCGTGTCATGCGCGCCTTCGGTCATGTTGTGATCAACGCCATCCTTCATCAGCATGGCTTCGAACGGTGTGCCCTTGATGATCGACTTGGCCGCGATGTTGTACTTGAACGCCGTAACGTTGTTGTTTTCATCGAGCCCAACCTTGATCTTGTGCGCCGACATCGGGCGATAGTAACCGCCGGCCATGTCGTCTTCGCGGGTCCACACGATCTTCACCGGAGCCGGGTCCATGCCTGCCGCTTGCATGGCCTTCGCCAGCATGGCGACTTCCATGACCGGGTGGGCATCGGCCTGTGCCCTGCGGCCGAAGGAACCGCCCGCCCACAACGTGTTGATCTTGACGTTTTCGAACGGAATGCCGAGCACCGCCGATGCAACATTGTGGTCAATGGTCTGGATCTGGGATCCAAGCCACAGTTCCGCCGTTTCACCGTCGAACAGGATCGCCGCATCAAGCGGTTCCATGGCGCCATGGGCCAGGAACGGGAAGTCGAAATCGGCTTCGATGACACGTGCGGATCCTTCAAGTGCCGCATCAATGTCGCCGTCTTCGCGGACCTTGACCCCCGGCTGACCGGTCATGTACTTCAGCTCGTCCATCATGGCGTCGCTGGAGCGGGTCTCAGCAGCGCTGTCGTCCCATTCGATTTCCAAAAGGTCACGCGCCTGGATCGCCGGCCAGGTGGATTCGGCAACGACTGCAATTCCGTTCGGGATCTGCAGAACGTTGACAACACCGGGAACAGCCTTGGCTTCAGTGGCATCGAAAGATTTCACCGTACCGCCGAAGCGCGGCGAGCGCGCGACTGTTGCGACCAGCAAACCGTCCGGCTGAAAGTCCATGGTGTAAGTGTTCGGCGCTCCGACAGTCTTGTTCTTCACGTCGACACGCGGGAAGGACTTGCCAATATAGACCCACTGATCAGGCGTCTTGAGTTTCGGCTCGGCCGGGACCTCTTCTTGCGCTGCGAGACCGGCAAGGTCACCGAGCGTGGCTGATTTCCCGGAGGCATGGCGGACGACACCGTCCGAAACCGTGATTTCTTCTGCCGGAACACCCCAGTCCTTTGCGGCCGCAGCAACGATCATGGCCTTGGCGGCAGCGCCTGCCTGACGGTACTGCATGAAGGAGTTGGCCATGGCGGTGGACCCGCCGGTGCCCTGAACGCCGAACAACGTGTTGGCATAAACTTGCGGATTGGAGGGTGCGTGCTCGGCAGTCACCTGCTCCCAGGAAGCATCGAGTTCGTCGGCGACCAGTGTCGTCAGACCGGTTGCTGTTCCCTGGCCCTTGTCGAGATGTTTGGACAGGACAACAACCGTGTTATCCGGGCGGATATGCACGAACGGCTGAATCAGTTCGCCGTCACCGGCAGCTGCTTCTGCTGCACGCGGCAGGTTCATGGCGATCACAAGACCGCCGACCGTGCCGGCTGACATTTTCAAAAACGTGCGGCGCGTAGGTTTGGCGGCTTCGAGCGGCTTTTGCAAAAGGTGCAACATGGATCAAGCCTCCATCTTGTCGGACGCAAGGTGGATCGCCTTGCGGATACGGGCATAGGTCGCACAGCGGCAGACGTTGCCGTCCATGGCAGCATCGATGTCTTCATCGGTCGGCTTCGGCGTTTCGCTCAAAAGCGCCGTTGCGGCCATGATCTGCCCGGACTGGCAATATCCGCACTGAGGAACATCCAGCTCGTTCCAGGCGGCCTGAACGGCCGTTGCCGCCTTGCCGTCGATCCCTTCGATTGTGGTGATTTCGGCGCCTTCGAGGTCACCGACATAGGTTTGGCAGGACCGGATCGGCATCCCGTCCATGTGAACTGTGCACGCACCGCAGGCTGCGATACCGCAGCCGAATTTCGTGCCGGTCATACCGAGTTCATCGCGTAGCGCCCACAACAGGGGGCTTTCGGGGTCGGCGTCGAGAGTCCGCGTTTCCCCGTTGATTTTGAGTGTTATTGACATGAAGGACGTCTCCCTTGGCTGGCCGTAACTGGCTTAAGGGTGTAAACTACACTGTGCAGTTTAATCTCGAGTTTCCCGTCTGTAAACTCCCTAGTTTACATAGAGCGCAAATTTTGGGAAAAAAGGGCGGGGAGCGGAACAAAGAGAAATGCAACGGGGCTGAATCGAGCACGACATGTCGGTATCCGACCAGAAGAAGAAACAGATCATCGAAGCCGCGATCGCGGAGTTTCAGGAAAAGGGTTATGCCGGGGCCAGCATGGACCGGATTTCCGAACGTGCACAGGTATCAAAGCGGACGGTCTATAACCACTTCGAAAGCAAGGATGTTCTTTTCAAGGCCATCAACCAGTGCCTCGCCGACCAGATCAATTCCGCACTCGAACTACCCTATGACCCTGATCTTCCCATCCGCGATGCACTGATCCGCCTGGGCTGGGCGGAAGGCGAGTTGATGATCAATCCGTGCTTCATGAGCCTCGCCCGGATGATCATGAGCGAAACCATTCGCGATCCGGAACTGGCTGCGGACATGAATGCGCGCATGACCAAACTGGTTGTCTTTGCCGAGTTCATCGAGCGCGCGACCCAGGAAGGCAAACTGAATGCAGACGACCCCGCGGTGGCGGCAGAGCAGTTTCTGGGTCTGATCAAGTCCCGCACCTTCTTCCCCAACATCTACGCAGCCCGTGTTCCGGGCCGTGACGAGGTCGGCAAGATCATCGAGGAAAGCGTCGACCTCTTCCTCGCGCGCTACAAAACGACCAAGACAGAAAGAGCGGCGGCGGAATAGACATGCGAGTGGCACCGCCAACGGACCGGTCGGCCGAAACACCCCTCATTCTGGAGAGTGTGATCTCTTGCCCTGAATGTGGGAGTGTGACCGGTGAAACCATGCCGGAAAATGCCTGCCAGTGGTTCTATGAGTGCCGCTCCTGCAGCGCCTTCATCAGACCAAAGCCGGGCGATTGTTGCGTCTTTTGTTCCTATGGCACCGTGCCCTGCCCACCGATCCAGAAAGGCGAAAGCTGTTGTAGCTGATGGCGCAACTCACACGCTTTTGTCATCCCTGCAATGGCAGGGATCCAGCAGTCACCGATTTCAGACAAAAACGGTTCCTGTCGGCGGCGGACTGGATGGTACGCGCACAATTGACATCCCTTTTACACCGGTCGTCCCATGGCGCGACCATGGGACCCATGCAGCTACCTCTGCCGGAACGCGGGTACGCGTTTAGGACGAAGCCGCAGCATGGATTGCCTGATCAAGTCCGGCAATGACAGGTGGTGTCGGTTATTTCCTGATGACAATACCAATCGCAGGATTGAGTTGATTACGCCCTCCTCAGGATGAGGAGTGAACCAATTAAGCGACTGAAATAAAATTCGATATGCCGGTCACCCCGAATTCTCGACCGGTTTTTCCAAGAGCTTGCCCCAGCGGGTCCGTTCGGCCATTTGCTGGCGCGTTTCATCGGAAATCAGGCCGTCGATATTCTCCGGGATCCAGCCACCGCCGAGGCCCTTGTAGACCGCGACCAGATTGGTCAGCACGTTCGCCTGCGCCGCCAGCAGCCGCTCTTCCGCAACAAGAAGGTTTTTCTGGGCATCAACCACCCGGTTATAGTCCGCCGTCCCGTCTTCATACTGCGCTTCGACCTCCGAAACGGAACTGCGGGCGGCGGCAACGCTACGGCGCAGATAGACCGCCTCCTGCTTGGATCTTAAGAACGCCGTCAGCGCGTTCTCGACCTCCGCGTAGGCATTCAGCACGGTATTCTGATAGTTGAGCAGCGTTTCCTGGAATTCGGCATCCTGCACACGGACATTGTTCTGGATGCGCCCGTAGTTCAGGAAATTCCAGGAAAAGCCCGGATTGATGAAGCCTGTCGTCGTCCCATTGCCGAAGAGATTGGAAAAGTCATCGGCGCTGACACCGATCGCACCGGAAATGGAAAAGGCCGGATATAGGTCCGCCTTGGCGACACCAATCTGAGCCGACTGGGCGGCCGCGATGTATTCCGCATACCGGATGTCGGGCCGCCGGCGCAGAAGGTCGGCGGGAACACCGATGGCAACTTCCGCCGGAACCCGCGGATAGCGCGCCCTTTTGCCAAGCCGTGCCTTCATGCGGCCCGGAGGCTCGCTCAAAAGCAGGCTGAGCGCGTTGTAGGCCTGCGCCAGTTCCGCTTCATAGCCTGGAATGCTGGCGAGTGTGTTGTTGTAAAGCACGGTCGCTTCATCGACATCGAGCTTTGTCGCAGCACCGTTTTCCAGTCGCAGCCGGGTAAGATCGAGCGACTTCTTTTGCAGCGCCGCGTTCTTGCGCGCAACGGCAATCAGCTGCTGCAACTCCCGCACGGTGATGTAGGTCGCTGCGATATCGCCGGTGAGCGTGACCAGCGCATCGTCATAGGACGCGATGTTGGCCTTCAGGTTGGCATCGGCCGACTGGACATCCCTTCGGATCTTGCCCCAGACGTCGATTTCCCAGCCGGCATCAAACCCGACCGAGACCCTGGTGATGTGATCATTGACGAGACCGACCCGCTCGAGATCGCGGATAAAGGGATCTTCAGCACTGAAGCGGATGCTTTTCGAGTTGCCGTTGATCTCCTGCACCTGCGGGAACAACTCGCCCCTGGCAATGCCGAGCTGGGCACGCGCCTGATAGACCCTGACACCGGCGGCCTGAAGCTCCACATTCTGCCGGTAGGCCTGCGCAATCAGACTGTTGAGCGTCTCGTCCTTGAAAACATGCCACCAGGGCACGGAATTGGCGCTGCGTGTCGTGAAACCGGTGCGGCTGTCGATCGGCAGATCGGCACCGGAACTCCAGCTGTCCAGAATGGGTGCTTCGGGACGCTCGAAATCCGGCCCGACCATGCAGCCGCCGAGGAGCAGCGCCCCGGAGATAACCGCCCATCGATATAGTTTCGTTATCTGCCCCATCCGCATTGCAGGTCCTAAACATCAAACGGAATGATGAAGTTGATCCAGGAATAAAGCCGCATGTTGATGCGCCTCAGGTCCGCAACCCACTTGCCGCCGCCTCCGGTATAGATCGCAGCCGCACCGTGAGCGCCCGCCGGATACCGTTTCAGGGCAGGATCGTCATCAAGCACAATCTCGACCGCGAAACGGCCCTGCGGGCTCATGAACATGAATTCCGGAACTCGGCCGCGCGGGATGATTTGCCCCTGACCGGTCCCGTCCCAGATTGCCCTTACCTTGCCGGTGAAAACCTGGCCCGGATAGATATCGAGTGCGACTTCGACCGGCTGACCCGGTTCAACGAATTTCAGATGCTCCTGATAAAAGGTCGCCAGAAAATAGGGGTTTGCGTCCGCAACAAAGGCCGCAATGGAACCGATCCTGAAACCGCCGACAACAAGACCCGGACGCGCTTGCTGGCTGATGATTACCCCATCTTCGGGCGCATAGATGGTCGTCTGGTCGAGATAGTATTGTGCCTGCTCGACCTGCGCCTCGGCAGCCGCAACCTGTGCGTTGACCCCGTCGATCTTCGCATCCACCGCCAGCTGCGCCTTTTTCACGTTCGCCTCGGCCTCAGCGACTTGAGCCTCAGCCCCAGCGAGCTGCGCATTCCACTGATCAAGCGTCTCCTGCTTGGCACCACCGCGCGGCACGAGATTGCTGAACCGGTTGACCTGTTCGTTTGCGAACTGCTCGTTGGCCCGCGCCTGCGCGAGCGCGTCCTGTGCGATGACAACGTCTTCATCGAGAATAAGCGCGTTCTGCTGAGCGCTGGCGAGATTTGCCTGCGCCTCGGCAAGCTGCGCGGCGTAAAGCGTCGGGTCGAACTGGTAGAGCTTGTCGCCCTTCTTCACCGGCTGGTTCTGAGTAACGTAAACGTCCTGCAAAAGCGTTGGATGCGGCAGGCGCGGAGCGATCTGGATCGTCTGCCGGATGACATGCCCGTCGATTGTATAAGGGGTATAAAAACGCAGGAAGACAACAAGTAGAAACAGAACGTGGAAACCCACCCAGAACGTGACAACGCCCCACGCGATGTTGAATTTCAGGATCCGGAACTTGTAAAAGACCAGCCACATGAACAGGGCATAAAAGCCTAAAATCAGCAGCGCGATCGTCATGAGGACGCCCCATCCCGCGTCGGCGCCGGTGCTGTCCCGGCAGGATCCGCTTCGGGCTGAACCACCGTCTGGATCGCACCCGGTTCGGTGTCCTCCTCGCCGTCGTGATCATCTTCTGCAAGCTTGTCGCGCATGTCTTTCGGAAGTTTGCGTACATCGATGGTCAGACTGTCGTGGTAGGCCCAGATGAGCGCGTGGATCCAGGGAAAGACAGTAAACAGCCCGATCCAGCCACCAAGTTTTACCGATTCCGCGTGCGGATGCTTGCGCTTTTCAGCAAGTTTCCCGGGCAAGCCGCCCAATGTGACCATGGCATAAAAAAAGGCGATGACGACCAGGAGAAGGATCACAAAGGTCGCGTAATCGTAGTTGTCGAGTTTGAAATCGATCAGATCCATTCCACCTCCCAGGCAAGCCGGATCGACAGACCGCCGTTTTACGTCTTGTTAACACCCTCGACCGGTGCCGGGTCAATTGCAAGTAGCAAGTGGCGTGCATCTGCGCCTCAGCTGTCGCCCGAATGCAACAATCGCAGTGACGATTTGGCCGCACGGAAGGGCTTGCGCCGCGCCCGGAACCGGCTAAATTGCGGCAAATTTTCAACCGCGCGGTCAACCCGCCGAAACATCGAACTGGACCCTCCCCAAAATGGCGCATGGAGACATCAAAAAAGTTGTGCTCGCCTATTCCGGCGGCCTCGACACATCCATCATCCTGAAATGGCTGCAAACCGAATTCGGCTGCGAAGTTGTGACCTTCACCGCCGATCTCGGCCAGGGCGAGGAGCTTGAGCCCGCGCGCAAAAAAGCTGAGATGCTGGGTATCAAGGAGATCTACATCGATGATCTGCGTGAAGAATTCATCCGTGATTTCGTCTTCCCGATGTTCCGCGCGAATGCCGTCTATGAAGGTGTCTACCTGCTCGGCACATCCATCGCGCGCCCGCTGATTTCCAAGCGTCTTATCGAAATCGCCGAAGAAACCGGCGCGGACGCAGTCGCACATGGCGCCACCGGCAAGGGCAACGACCAGGTTCGTTTCGAGCTCTCCGCTTACGCGCTCAATCCGGACATCAAGGTGATCGCACCCTGGCGCGACTGGGAGTTCAAGTCCCGCACGGATCTGCTCGATTTCGCCGAAAAGCATCAGATCCCGGTGCCGAAAGACAAGCGCGGCGAAGCCCCGTTCTCTGTCGACGCGAACATGTTGCACTCGTCTTCGGAAGGCAAGGTGCTCGAGGATCCCGCCGAGGAAGCACCGAACTACGTCTTCCAGCGCACTGTCGACCCGACCGAAGCGCCGGATGCCGTGACCGAGATCGAGATCGGTTTCGAAAAAGGCGACGCTGTGTCGCTCAACGGCGAAGGGATGTCACCGGCAACGCTTTTCGCAAAGCTGAACGACTATGGCCGCGACAACGGCATCGGCCGTCTCGACATGGTCGAAAACCGTTTCGTCGGCATGAAGAGCCGCGGCATCTACGAAACTCCGGGCGGCACCATCCTGCTGACCGCGCACCGGGCAATGGAATCGATTACGCTCGACCGTGGCGCTGCGCACCTGAAAGACGAACTGATGCCGCGTTACTCGGAACTGATCTATAATGGCTTCTGGTTCTCGCCCGAACGCGAAATGCTGCAGGCGCTGATCGACAAGAGCCAGGAACACGTCACCGGGTCTGTCCGCCTGAAACTCTACAAGGGCAATGTCATTCTGGTTGGCCGTTCGTCTCCCTATTCGCTCTATTCCGAAGAGCTTGTCACCTTCGAGGACGATCAGGGGGCTTACGATCAAAAGGATGCCGCCGGCTTCATCAAACTGAACGCTCTGCGCCTGCGGACGCTGGCCAAGCGCGACCGGCTCGACTGAGGCAAACCGACATGACAACACCGGCTGCAGCGAAACTGACGGAAGATCTCGCGGCGGCCGGTTTTTTGTGTCTGGGTGGATTTGAGCCCGGCGCCGGCGACGGAGTCCCCGATATTTCAGGTGGCAGTGCGGTCACGAACCTGCTTCTGATCGGCAGCACTGGTCCGTCGCTTTGGCCGAGTTTCCGCACCACTCCGGAATTCGCCGACCTAGCTCCCCATGCGCTTGACCGATACACCAAACGTGCGCTCTCACAGATCGCTTCGGACCATCGTTACGAAGCCCTGTTTCCGTTTGAGGGCCCGCCCTATTTCCCATTCCAGCAGTGGGCGCTGAAATGCGGCGGTTTCTCTCAAAGCCCGCTCGGTGTTCTGGCGCATGCGCAGTACGGCCCCTGGACCGGTTTCCGGGCCGCGTTTCTGACATCCGAGCCTGTCATCGCGACACCAGCGCCTACGGTATCCGGCCCGTGCGAGACCTGTTTCGACAAGCCGTGCGTGACGGCCTGTCCGGTTGACGCGATTTCGCCTGAGACGGGCTATGACGTCCCGGCGTGCAAGACGCATCTGGCCTCCGACCCTGCGGTCGCCTGCTGGTCCGGGTGCCTCGCCCGGCACGCCTGCCCCTATGGCGGTGACCACAAGCCGTCACCCGAGACGGCGCGGTTTCATATGGAGAGTTTTGTCGGGCTCTAGCGTGCGGACCCTTAAATGAAGCCGAACTGTTCTATTTCGCGTGTGACCCGACCGCTGCGAAAGTCTCTGCATCCGAGCCGGTCAGCGGCTTGAGATGAAACCAGCCGACCTGACGCGGCTGAAATAGATTTCTGGCCTTGCGGGTGAAAAGCGGCGGCTGGTGATCGCCGACGAGAAGGATCTCTGTTTCCTTGAGATTCTCGTTCAGGGCAATGTCCCGGACGAGGTGCGATACGTTCAGCCATTGCTCGCTCATGCGGCACAGCTCACGATCTTCAAAGACACCGCCGTCATCACACGAAAGCCTTGCTGGCACTTCACCGGGCAAAACCGGCTTGTGTGAATTCAGCGTTAGCCAGTAAACAAACCTCGGCCGGGATTCCTCCTCGGTCAGGAACGCTTCTACGGATCTCGCCACATCGGCATCGCACAGGCCCTTGAAGGTCACACCGCAAAGGGGCAGCGGCTCACCCGTTGCCAGTCCTGCCTTGTTTTCCCGAAAATAGAGCTCTTCGAAGCCGATTTTCGGAAACCAGTCCTTGCGCTCGAAAAACTCTTCAGTGAACGCGTGGAACGCTGCGGTTCTATAACCGGCTTCCGAGGCCCGTTTTGGCAGGCAGTCGGTATCGCCACGTTCGCGAAAATCCCGATAATCCGCCCGGACGTTGCAGAGTTCCCTGGCTTCCCCAGAGGTTGTCGAACCGAAATATTCGGTTGCGCCCTGCTCGACTGCATATTTTTTGCGGATGTCTTCCTGAAGCAGCGGCCCCCAAATGAGGTTCTGGTGCTCTTGCGAGGAAAAGGCACCGAGCCCCTCCACCATCACGATAAGAACGTCGCTTCTTCCGCCGTTGTCGGTCAGGTGTGACACACCCGATTTCAGACTTGCTGCATCCTCGATCGGCTCAAACTTCTCGGCAAACTGCATTTGCAGGTTCATCAGATCCTGAGGAGCTGTGTTTATCCAATAGTCAAAACCGCCAAAAATCATCGCAACGATCAGGAAGGGAACAAGAGAAATCCGGTCGCGGCGCTTCTTCAGGCTGACGACGACCTTGTATGTCAGCACGAACGCAACAGTCAGGACGGCAAAAACAACGAGATACGTAATCGATTGCGCGATGTTGAGCTCACCCAGGAACTGCAGGGAGTCCAGAAGCATAGCAAGCGGCATCTGGAAGTAGCGCGACACGAATGCGGCAGCGTCCAGCGCCATGACACAGAATAACAAGAACAGGAACACGAACCTGTTCACGAAAAGACCCGTAAGGCACACAAGCGCAAGAGCAAGCACGAACTCTGCTCTTGGAGGGCTATAGAAAATACTCAGTACAAAAAAGATAATGTTGCACAGGAAAAGCGGTAAGATCGCGAACTTGATGGTTTCTTTTGAAAAGAACCTGGAGTCACGAAGGGACCTGAGCCCAGCAAATGAAAGCCGCATAATAATCGACTCGACAACACGTGAAAGTGGAGCTGGGTTGTATCATTTCAGACTTTAAGAAATGGATAATTCCGGGCGGACAGGCGGACCGCCGAAGCTGCGCATTACGGGGCGGGCGCGCGTCAACCCAACCGAAGAACGCCGTCCTGATCCGGGCAAGTTTCAAGCGCTTCTGCAGCCGTGCGGCCATCGCCAAGGGGGGCGTCCGGCCAGATCTCGGCAAGCGGAATGAGCACGAAGGCCCGCTCGCCCATCCTGGGATGCGGTACATCCAGATTATCCTCATGGATCTTGCGGACACCGTAGATCAGAACATCCACGTCGATAATCCGGGGACCCCAACGTACTTCGCGAATGCGGCCGAGCTCGTTTTCAATCTCAAGGCAGCGTCCCAGCAGGGCCTGTGGGCTCAGCACCGTATCAACAATTACACAGATGTTGACGAAATCATCCTGCGGTACGGGGCCCCAGGGCGGCGTCCGATAATTTGATGAGCGCGCGACCATCGTGATGCCGTCGGTTTCGTCAAGAAGCCGGACCGCTTCGTCGAGATTTGCGGCGGGATCCCCGAGGTTGGATCCGAGCCCGAGGGCGCAGCGGGTCGGTGCATCAGGCATGCTGTGGGTCGTGGTCATATCAGACAGGCGTCCGTTCCAGATGAGTGGCCTCCAGCATACGCACGCAATCCGCATGCGGACCGACATCATGCGCCCTGACGATCGCCGCCCCTTTGAGGAGCGTTGTCATGTGAACCGCCATGGACCCGTGAAGCCGGTCGTCGGTCTCCACATTCAGGACCGCGCCGATCATCCGTTTTCGTGACGCGCCGGCCAGGATTGGACATCCGTGCTTTTTGAGCGTTTCGAAACGGTTCAAGATGACGAAATTCTGATCAACGGTCTTGCCGAACCCGAAACCGGGATCAAGGATCTGCTTTTCGTTCGGGATCCCGGCCTTTTCCGCCAGACCTAGTGATCTCTCGAAGAACCGGTCGATATCGTCGAGAATGTCGATGCTGCCATCTGCCCTGTCCCGATTGTGCATCATCACGACATGGACGCCGGCCTCTGCCACCGCATCGGCCATTTCCGGATCCCGTTGCAGGCCCCAGACATCGTTGACAATCACAGCCCCCGCGCGACAGGCCCGGCGTGCGATCTCCGCCTTGTACGTGTCGATGGAAACAGGTGTGCCAAGCTCGCAGACGGGCTCCAGGACAGTTGCCAGACGGCGCCATTCGTCTTCCAGGGCGACCGGGTCCGAACCGGGGCGCGTGCTTTCCGCGCCGATATCGAGAATGTCGGCCCTTTCGGCGATCATCGCTCTTGCATGCGCCAGGGCTGCCGTTTCCTCATTGTGGCGTCCTCCGTCAGAGAACGAGTCCGGCGTGACGTTCAGGATGCCCATCACGTGGGCGCGATTTGTCGGCAATGCGTATCGGGCGGCTTTCGCCATGCGGGAGATCCTCTTTAACTCGCATCGACTGATGCCCGTTCACCGCGACCGGGTCAAGCGGACGACATCTTCTTTGACGCGATGCGGGACTGATCTACTCGGCAGCCGCCAGACGTGTCGCCCTGTTCTTGAAGACAAGGTGCAGAACAATGCCGACCAGCGGCATCAGAGGAAGAACCGTCGCAAGCCCGATCAGCGGGCTACCCAGAGCGGCGACGATGAGACCGGCGAGGATGCCGCCGCCAAATTGCATGAAACCCGTCATCGCCGAAGCCGCTCCGGCAATATGGGGAAAGGGTGCCATTGAATCGGTGAAGCTCGCGGGCAGAACGAATGCGAGCGCGAACACGAACACGGCCACGGGCCCCATGACCGTCAGGACCGTCGGCTCCATGGTCAAGGTCAGGACGCACATCAGCGACGAAGACACAACCCACAACATCATGCCGACAGGAACGAGCCTGTGCGCTTCCATCCGCTTGAGCAACCGCCCCGTTACGATTGTCCCGACAATGAAAGAACCGGACTGGATGATCATCACCATGCCGAATAGTGACGGCGACAAACCGACTTCGTCCATCAGAACGAATGGAAGAACATTTGCGAGTGCGTAAAGGCCGCCCAGTCCGCACCCGATCAGGATGCTGGGGGAGAGAAATCTCGGGTCCTTGAGCAACATCAGATAGTTTGCGGCAAGTTGCCTCGGATTGAGGTGGTGCGCTCCGGGGTTGGGATTGGTCTCCACCTGAAAAAGGACGATTGCGGCCATCAGCACCGCACCGTAGATCACCATGCACCAGAACACTTCTCTCCAGCCGAAGAGCTCCAGAACAAAACCGCCGATCGTGGGCGAGACGGCAGGCCCCAACGCCAGCATCATCGCGATCGTATTCATGATGTGCGCCGACGCCTGTCCGGTGAACTGATCACGTACGATCGCGCGCGAAACGGAAATGCCGACAGCTGCCCCGACGCCCTGCAGAGTGCGTGCGACGAGCATGAACTCCACCGTCGGGGCAAATGTCGCCAGGAAGCTTGAGAAAAGGTAGAGACAAAGAAACGCCAGCGTCGCGCGCTTGCGCCCGAACGCGTCGGAGAGTGGGCCGCAAATGAGCTGGGCAACCGCGAATCCGGCAAAGTAAGCGATCAGCGTCAGCTTGATCGCAGCGTCGGTCGTCCCGAACACCTCCACGAGCTTCGGCATGGCGGGGGTATAGAGCGCCATCGAAATCGGTCCGATGGCAACCAGCCCCGCGCCAAGCAAAGACGTGCGCCGCGCGCTCATGATGGCGTGTTCAGAGGTCATTTCCGTCTGCCCGGCCCCTCCTCGGAAATCAGGTTGTCCTTCATATCCTGCAAGAGCCGCTCAAGTGTGGCCCTGTCGCGCTCGGGAATGTCTTCCAGCGCGCGGGAGCGTACGGACTGCAGCGCCGTCCCTATTCTTTCCAGGAGCGGATCAGCTTCGGGTGTCAGTTCCACGAGTTTGGCCCGCTTGTCCTTCGGGTCCGGGCACCGCTTGATCAGATTCATCTTTTCCAGCGAATCCAGATAGCCGACCAGGGTCATCGGTTCGACATACATAATGTCGGCGAGTGCTGCCTGCCGTTGTCCCGGGTTCCGCCAGACATAAAACAGCGTGCGCGCTTCGCCGACGGTCAGTCCGGTTTCCACGTCGGACAGGGCAGTCTCGAACCGCCGGCGCAGCAAACGCGCTAGATCGACGACCAGCATCGTGACGCTGACATTCGGGTAAGCAATATTCATGATCTGTCTATTAGTAAGGTTTCCTTACGAATTAGTGCGTCATTGCGGCACTGTCAATGCGCACAATCGTCACCGCATTGCACAATTGCCGCAGGCCACGTATAAAGGCGCCAAATTCGGCGACTGCGCCGATCCCAGAAATTACACTTCCAGGCGTGTCACGGGTCCCAATCGGGCCCGTGCTGTCTTTTGGAGCCACTCATGAACCTTCGCAATATCGCCATTATCGCGCACGTCGACCATGGCAAGACCACCCTCATCGACGTTCTGCTGAAGCAGTCCGGCGCCTTCCGCGACAACCAGCGCACGGAAGAGCGGATGATGGACTCCAACGACATCGAGCGCGAACGCGGCATCACCATTCTGGCGAAAGTCACCTCGCTGGTCTGGAAGGACACCCGCATCAATATCGTCGATACGCCCGGCCATGCCGATTTCGGCGGTGAAGTCGAGCGCATCCTGCATATGGTTGACGGCGTCATCCTGCTTGTCGATGCCGCTGAAGGGCCGATGCCCCAGACCAAGTTCGTGCTGGGCAAGGCCCTGAACCTCGGTCTGAAACCGATTGTCGCCATCAACAAGATCGACAAGCCAGAACAGCGCGCCGACGAGGTTCTGGACGAGGTGTTCGACCTCTTCGCGGCGCTTGATGCCAACGAGGAGCAGCTGGACTTTCCGGTTCTTTACGGCTCGGCCAAGCAGGAATGGATGGCACCGGAGCCGGACGGGCCGCAGGACAATATGGACCCGCTGTTCGACATGGTCCTGGACAAGGTCGCCCCGCCGGAAGCTGACCCGGGCGAGTTCCGCATGCTGGCAACGACGATTGAGTCCGACCCCTTTCTCGGCCGCATTCTGACCGGTCGCATCGTGTCAGGCACTGCGCTGCCCAACATGGCCATCAAGGGTCTTGCGCGTGATGGCAGCGTTGTGGAAAGCGGCCGCATTTCGAAGATCCTGGCCTTCCGTGGCCTGGAACGCCAACCGATCGAACAGGGTGAAGCGGGCGACATCGTTGCCATTGCCGGAATGACCAAGGCGACGGTTGCCGACACGCTGTGCGCCACGAGCATCGAAGAGCCGCTGCAGGCCCAGCCGATCGACCCCCCCACCCTTTCCATGACCTTCCGCGTCAACGACAGCCCGCTGGCCGGAACGGAAGGTTCCAAGGTTCAGTCCCGCGTCATCCGCGAACGGCTGATGAAGGAAGCGGAAGGCAACGTCGCCCTCAAGGTTGAGGACACGGACGAGCCGGACGCGTTCGTGGTGTCCGGACGCGGCGAATTGCTGCTCGCGATCCTGATCGAGAACATGCGCCGCGAAGGCTATGAACTCGGCGTCGGCAGGCCCCGCGTCGTCTACCAGTTCGATGACGCCGGCAACCGTCTTGAGCCGATCGAGGAAGTCATCATCGACGTCGATGAAGAGCATTCCGGTGTCGTGGTTCAAAAGCTGCAGGAGCGCAAGGCCGACCTTCTGGAGATGAAACCCTCCGGCGGTGGCCGCACCCGTCTGGTGTTCAACGCCCCGACCCGCGGCCTGATCGGCTACCAGGCCGAACTTCTCTCCGACACACGCGGCACCGCGATCTTCAACCGTCTGTTCCATGGTTATGAGCCCTACAAGGGCCCGATCCAGGGTCGCCACACCGGCGTGCTTTTGTCGAACGGCACGGGTGAGGCCGTGGCCTATGCGCTCTTCAACCTGGAGGACCGCGGCCCGATGATGATCGATCCGGGCACAAAGGTGTATCCGGGCATGATCGTTGGTGAACACACGCGCGGCAACGACCTTGAAGTCAATGTTCTGAAAGGCAAGCAGCTCACCAACGTGCGCGCCGCCGGCAAGGATGACGCGGTCAAGCTGACAACGCCAAAGAAACTGACGCTGGAAGCTGCGCTCTCCTATATTTCCGACGACGAGCTGGTGGAAGTCACCCCCAGCTCCATCCGCCTGCGCAAGGGCATCCTCGACCCGCACGAGCGCAAACGCGCCGAACGCGCCGCCAACAAGGAATCGGCGTAAGGTGCCTGATCGCGGAGACGAAATGAATGAGCCCGGGCACTGTCCCGGGCTTTTTGCTTTCGACATTTCCGCTCGATCATCTTGGGTCGAGCCTTGAGCGGACGTGATCCTGCGCAAGGAACCGGAGCACCCTGCGTTGGCTGTATTCCAGATGCACAACCTCATTTTGAGGAGCGAGACCACTCGCGTCTCGAAGGATTGCCATTTGCCCGAGAACCTGCCGCACATCCTTATCTGTTTATTTTTTTGTAGGCTTTGTCTTGGGAGGGCCGCATAAGCCCTCCCAAGCGGGCCGGAGACCGTACCATCCTCGGCATCCGTCAGTCCGCTCGAAGCAAGGCTCCCGGTCCCGCTTTCCAACTTATCCCGAATGGTTGCTCGCGCAAGAGTGCGTAGATAAGGCAGGGGCAGATGGAGATGGCTCGAGTGTTTGTGGGAATTGATGTGTCGAAGTCGGTTCTGGACGTGCATGCGCGTCCTTGCAACAGGCGAGAACAGTTTGACAATGGGCCTTCGGGCTGGTCTGCGCTTGGAGCTTGGCTTTGTACGTTGAGTGTTGAGCGGATCGTTCTGGAAGCCAGCGGCGGCTATGAACGCGGAGCAACGCGTGCGCTGACAAAGCAGGGGCACAGCGTTTGTGTGGTCAATCCGCGCCGTGTGCGAGACTTTGCTCGGGCCAGCGGGTATCTGGCCAAGACCGACCGGATAGATGCGGCCGTTCTGGCTCATTTCGCACAGGTCTTTGATCTGCCCGTAGCCCGGCGGCCGGATGATGCGCAAGCCAAACTGGCGCAATATGCCGCCTTGAGGGACACGTTGGTTGCTCACAAGACCCGCCTGTCCAATCAGCTCGGCCTGCTGGACGATCCCGATCTCAGGCCCGTGCTGGAAGACCTGGTGAAAACGCTTGAGGCCAAGCTCGCAGAATTGGACCGCCTGATCCGGCGCTGCATTCAGGACAAGGCCGACTTGAGCCTGCGCTATGAGCAATTGACGAGCGTTCCCGGCATCGGACCGGTCGCCGCCATATCTGTCATGGCCTTCCTGCCCGAACTCGGACGGATCTCGCGACGGGCCATCGCCGCCCTTGTCGGGCTGGCGCCGTTCGCCAGAGACAGCGGCACCATGCGAGGGCAGCGAACGATCGCAGGAGGCAGGCCTTCCGTACGCCGGGCTCTGTTCATGGCAAGCCTGTCCGCCACCCGCTTCAACCCCCTCATCAGGACGTTCTACGAACGCCTTGTCAAAGCTGGCACCACAAAGAAAAAAGCAATCATCGCATGCGCGAGAAAACTCATCACAATTCTAAATGCAATGGTCCGAGACGGAAAAAACTGGCAAGCAAAACAAACGGCATAAACATGGTTGCTTCGAGACGCCGCTTGCGCGGCTCCTCAGGATGAAGATTTGTTTTGAAGTTGCCCTTCACAGAGCCTTGGAGATCCTCAGCTCATTTCGCCGAGATCGGCACATTCGTCTTGAGACAAGCCTGTATCATCTGTCATTGCCGGACTTGATCCGGCAATCCAGGCCGCGACTTCGCCTCAAGCTCTTTTCCTCCATCCGGGAAAAATTCACGGTATGGGTCCCATGGTCAAGCCATGGGACGACGGGAAAAAGAGGGGTGACGGAGTTGTCTAACCTATTCGCCGCTGCGCCCGCCCAGACAACGCGTCCTAGGGCGCGCCTGCCAGGATCTTCGGCACCTTGTTCGGCCGGAGGCGATGGGCGTCCGGCATGCCGCTCCCCAGCAGGGGACGCAGATAGAGCCGGAACTCGTCGGTGACGTCGTGACCCGAAGCCGTGATGAATTCATCAGGCATCGTGCGGGTCTTTCCGGCCACCATTTCCAGCGGGACAAGTTCGTAGTCGACAGAGTAGTGGCCGGTGCGTTTGATCGTCACCGATCCGTCGCGGTCACCGAACATGCCGTATTGGACGGCCTTTTCGCCGACTTCGCGAGCTTCATTTTGGTCAACATCGGAGACACACCCGACAAAACTGCGCTGGATATAACCAAGCGTATCCCCCCGCACCCGCGTGATTTGCAGTTCGTCTTTGACTTTCTGCGTCAAAAGATCCGCCAGGGCACCGCTTCCGGACAATTGCACATTGCCGTGCGCATCACGTTCGACTTCGCTGGCCAGTTTGGCGATGATCGGTTCGCCGGTCCCGTCATGAATGCCTTCGCTGACAGCAACAACACAGCGACCGAGCCTTTCATACACGTCCTTGACGTCCCTGATGAACCGATCGATCTCGAAGGTTCGCTCAGGCATGTAGATGAGATGGGGACCGTCATCGGAGAACTTCTTTCCCAAAGCCGAGGCGGCGGTCAGAAAGCCTGCATGGCGCCCCATGACGACACCAATATAGATGCCGGGAAGCGCCGCATTGTCGAGATTGATGCCCATGAACGCTTGAGACACATATCGCGCAGCGGACGGGAAGCCTGGCGTGTGGTCATTTTCGACCAGATCGTTGTCGATCGTTTTCGGAATATGGATGCAGCGCAGATTGTAATCCGCCTTGCGTGCCTCTTCGTTCACGATACGGACAGTGTCCGAGGAATCGTTCCCGCCGGTATAAAAGAAATAGCCGATCTGGTGCGCCCGCAGGACCTTGAACAGTTCCTGGCAGTATCTCAGATCCGGTTTGTCGCGTGTCGAGCCCAGTGCCGAAGACGGCGTGTTGGCGACCATCTCCAGGTTATGAGTGGTCTCCTGGGTCAGATCGTAAAAGTCTTCGTCCAGGATCCCGCGCACACCGTGCACGGCGCCGTAGATCAACTCAACACTGCGGAACTTGCGCGATTCCAACACCGCCCCAACCATGGACTGGTTGATAACTGCCGTCGGCCCACCGCCCTGGGCGACCAGTACCTTACCGTGAAACACAAAGATGCCCTCCTGAATCTATGTATAGAAACTGGCATCAATGATGGTCAACGAACAAGGGCCTAATTGGGCGGCCGGCACGATCGCGTCTGACCCGTCGCGTGCCGCGGCCTTTGATACGATCACTTTTGGGTGCGTGAACGGACCTGGATTTGCTGCCTCATCCGAGGCAGCCCTCACACTCCTGAAGGTCTTGCGTTGCGCTTCGGGCGGATACTCCAGGCAATCCCAAGGACAATCAAAAGCAGAACAACAGGGAGAAGCGCCAATGGTTGCCCCGCAGCGATTAGCGCTGTGCCCGCCGCGCAGGAAATGGACGCTGCGGCCTCCGCGACTGTCGAAGCCTTCGAAGCCACCTGCCGACGCCGGAAAGTTGTGCGTTTGGCTTGTGCTCTGAACCAGAGCTGAACCAGGATTGCGCTCGCTGCTGCGATCAATGCGCCGGTAAAGGTGACGACCGCGCCCCACAACGATATGAGTGCAAGACACAGCGCGATCGGCAGCACGATCCCGGCAATAAGCGTCAGGACCGACAACACCTTCGCCCACAGGCGTGTCAACGCTGAGATGGGGGCCGTTGCAATCAGGTCGGGTGCATCCTCACCGGAGATGGTCAACCAGGCAAGGCCGCCGGCAAGCTGTCCGACAGCCATGACCACAACAGGAGCGATTATCACGGAAACTTGGGTGTCTTGGCCAAAACTGACCCAGAGCATGACTGCCGGCGGGATAAGATAGAGCACCTGCATCAGCGTCTGGGAAACCAGCCACGGGTCGCGGGCGATGAGCTTGAGTTCCTTGTGAACAAGCGCGCCGAGCGGCGAGTAACCGCGAAACACCCGGCCGGATGCGTGTCCGTGCGGGGTCTTTTCCGTGGCACCAAGCGCCGACACGACAATGCGGCGAAACTGGACTGCGCCAAGCCAGGCTCCCACCGCAAAAAACAGGACGGAGGCCGCAAGGATCAGAAAAACGGCATTGGTCTGACCGGCCACGGCGTGAGCAGGGAACCACCAAATGGAGTCTGCAGACGGCGCATGGCTGGCCAGAAAGGCCGGATCGAAGAGTGTGAACCGGGACATCGACCCGAAGGACAGGATTGCAACCACCTGCATCCCGATCAGGAAGGCGGCTCCGACAATGGCGGCCAGGATTTGCGCAGTCAGGCGCGTACGCTGCGCACCCACCGTTCGAAACAGCGCGAGCGTTATCAACACACCTGCTCCTGTTGCCATCAGCGACACTGAAAGCAGAACCACATATCCCGCAAGCCAGTGCTGCCCGCCAAGCACCACGGCAACGTTGACGAACGGAGACATGACAAGCGCCGACATCACCCAGCTTGTTAGAGCCATCATGACGATGCGTACAAGAAACAGGTCGCGGGAGGGTGCAGGTGACGACAGTATCAGATCGAGATCATCGCGAGCATAGAACGCGCGCGTTACCGATTCCATCGCCTGCGACAGCATCATGGTGAAACTGAGCAGGACCGTGACCGAGAGCATTGCCAGTTCGCTCTGATCCAGCACAAACCCGGGCGCAAGACGGGTTGAAAGCAGCGTATAGGCGATCAGATGCATGATCGCATAGAAGATGCCCATGCCGATCAGGGCGCGCTGCAGGCTGGTGTTGCGCCAGCCTGAAAACATCCAGGCCCACTCGCGCCAGGCAAGCCGCAGTTCGTGCCGCGAAAAACGCAGCAGGGCGGAAGGGACCGCTATCGCGTTCACGCGACTTTCTCCTCAGGAGGACTCGCATTACCGGCAATCAGTTCTCCGTCGGAGACGCCGCCCACGATTTTCAGGAAAATGTCCTCCAGGGAATTGCCATCGGCACTGGCCCGTTCGCGCAACTCCTCCAGCGTGCCTTCGGCAACGAGTTGTCCGCGAGCGATGATCCCGATCCGGTCGGCCATGCGCTCTGCGACTTCCAGGATGTGTGTTGTCATGATGATCGACACGCCCTGTGCGACAAGGTCGGTCAGCACTTTTTTCACCTGCCGCGCTGATCCTGCGTCCAGTCCGGTAAGTGGCTCATCGAGAATGATCAGACGCGGTTCATGGATCAAGGCTCCGGCAAGCGCCACTTTCTGACGCATACCCTTGGAGAACCCACCGCAGCGTTCATTGGCATGGGGTCCAAGTCCGAATGAATCGAGCAGGCTGTCAGCCCTGAAGCGCGCAAGGTCCGGTTCCATGCTCCAGAGGCCTGCGACGAACTCAAGATACTCGAGCGGCGTGAGCTTGTCGTACACCATGGGCTCGTCTGGAACCCAGGCCAGAACCTGCTTGGCGGCAATCGGGTCGGCAAAGGCGTCGATGCCGCAGATCTTGACGGCGCCCGCATCGGCTTCGAGCAATCCCGCGACCATCCGCAACGTGGTTGTCTTGCCAGCGCCGTTCGGGCCGAGCAGAGCATAAAATTCTCCGTTGTGCACAGTCAGGGAAAGATCGTTTACGGCGGGTTCGCTGAAGCGTTTATTGAGATTGAGAATATCGAGTGCGGCGGGACTGGAGGACGGCATCTATCTCTCATCGAAAGGAGGTTTCGGCCAGTTTACCGAGGGGACCTTTCGCTAGGGTAAAGTCCGGACCTGTCTCGTGGGTTGAAAGACCTCGACCGGACAGGAGATTCAGGAAACCAGTTTTGTCCTTCGACAACAAAACGCTTCGTCTCCACTTAGTCCCCCGCTCCCCGCCCGGCCGCAGATTTGCTGAAGCTGAGAGGAACGTCGCGTTGAGGCAACGGTTTTCAGGTTGTCAAACGTCCAGATTGGGGGCGCGAAGCGGAGATTGGCAGGTCCGCGGCGAATTCTCACATTTTCCGCATTCAGGTCATGTGGGTTCACCCCATTGAAAGTCTGCTTTCCGCACTTGGCTGCAAAGGAACGCCTTTCTGAAACAGGGTCCAAATCCACCACACACAATCGGCAACACGAACACGTCCATCGCCTTGGCATGGCTTCGACAGCGACGATACACACAGCACGCCCCCCTCCCCAAAACGTCGCACTTGCCTGTGTGCACTGCGATAGGCTCTAATCCCGCGCACGAACCGCACCCGGGAGGACGAGTTGAGCAAAACCAATCGCGGCAATTTCTTCGAAGACTTTGAGATCGGTCAGGTGATCCGGCATGCCACGCCGCGTACGGTCACCGGCGGCGACCAGGCGCTCTACACCGCGCTTTACGGCTCCCGCTTCGCGGTCCAGTCTTCCGACGCCTTTGCCCGCACGCTCGGCTATGCCCATGCCCCGGTCGACGATCTGCTGACCTTTCACATCATTTTCGGCAAGACGGTGCCGGATGTGTCGCTGAACGCGGTTGCCAATCTCGGCTATGCCGGCGGGCGTTTTCTCGCGCCCGTTTATCCGGGTGACACGTTGTCGACGGTCTCTGAAGTCATAGGCAAGAAGGAAAACTCCAACGGCAAGACCGGTGTCGTTTATGTTCGCTCGACCGGCTACACATCAACGGGCACCGAAGTGCTGGATTACGTGCGCTGGGTGATGGTCAACAAGCGCGATCCTGCCTCACCCGCACCGGAAGCGGTCGTTCCCGATCTGCCGGCTGCCATCGATCCGGACGCACTCGGTACGGCGGTTCCCCTTCTCGACAACGCAAAATGGGATAACGACCTTGCAGGATCCCAATTCCGATTCGGCGATTATGCTGTTGGCGAGAAGATCGATCATGTCGACGGCATGACCGTCGAGGACGCCGAGCACCAGATGGCAACCAGGCTTTTCCAGAACACGGCCAAGGTGCATTTCAACCAGCATACGGAATCAAAGGGCCGTTTCGGCAAGCGCCTGATCTATGGCGGTCACGTGATCTCGCTGGCCCGCTCGCTTTCCTTTAACGGGCTCGGCAATGCCTTCCATATCGCCGGCATCAACGGCGGACGGCACGTGGCGCCGCTCTTTGCAGGAGACACGGTCTATGCCTGGTCGGAAGTGCTCGATAGCTCTGAAATCGAGGGCCGGATGGATGTCGGTGCGCTGCGTTTGCGACTGGTCGCCACCAAGAACCTGCCTTGCGGAGATTTCCCGCTGAAGGGTGAGGATGGAAAATACCTGGAAGATGTCATCCTGGATTTCGACTATTGGGCGCTGATGCCGAAATAGGTCAAAACCTGCTGCCGAAGACTTTCGCATGACGCGGCCCCCCACCCCGGTTACTATGAGGGCCGAGGAGGCCGGCTATGCTGACGACGCTTTCAGCGCGGGAAACAAAGATCTTGTTCGCCATCATGCAGGACATGGTCGCAGTCCGGGACGCTACGGAACTCAGGAAACAGATTGGCGAACGCCTGCTCGACCTTTTCGCTGCCGACTATTTCGCCTCTTATGTCTGGACGAGGGATGGCGGAGATACTGACGGTGTTTTCCTCAATATGGATGCCGGCAATCTGGCCGCTTATGAACAGCATTTTCAATATGTCGACCCGATCACATCCCGCTTCCGTATGTGTGGACGGGCCACTCATGTGGATCAGGTCATGTCCCGCGAAACCTTTCTGCGCACCGAATTCTACAATGACTTTCTGGCGAAGGACGGGCTGCACCACGGCATGAATTTTCATGCCTTTTCCACGTCCAGCCACCTTGGAGATCTGCGCATATGGCGCGGCCGGAGCAAAGAGACGTTTCAGCGGCGGGACCTTGAGCTTCTCGACGCGATCGGAACCGCATTTGGCAACGCCCTGGACCATCTTCGCAGCGTTGAGGAAAGGTTGCGCAGCGCCGACCCCCGCTTACGCTTGGCAGACTGGGCGGCGCAACATCGGCTGACGGCACGGGAAAAAGAAGTGCTTCACCTCGTCGGTGAGGGCCTGCGCGACCGCGAGATTTCAGAAGCTCTTGGCGTTTCGATCACGACGGTGCGCTCCCATCTCAAGGCTGTCTTTCAAAAATCAGGTGCTCGAAGCCGCGCTGAACTGATGGCCGCAATAAACGCGCCCGTTTCCGTACAATAAAGGTCTTCTTCTCCTCATTTCCGAGGATGCGCCTGTTTCGACACAGGTGTTTGTTGGTCCCTCTGCCACAAGAGAAGGGGAACAACTATGAAATGGCATCTCACAGCCGGTTTGGCCGCACTTGCGGCAGTCAGTGTCAGTGTCACTCCCGCATCCGCAACCGACGAGCTAACCAGCCTGACCGCGACGCAAGCGGCCAGTGCCATTGCCGAGAGAAAGCTGACAGCAACGGACCTGGTCAAAGCTCTGATCGAGAAAACCGGTGACGATCCGGGGAACGTTTACATTTCCTTCGACGCTGAAGGTGCTCTCGCCGCGGCAGCGGAAGCAGATGAAAGCGTCGCCGCGGGTCAGGCCCTCGGACCGCTGCACGGAGTGCCGATTGTCGTGAAGGACAACATCGCTTCAGCCGGCCTGCCGACCACCGGCGGGACACCGGCACTGAAAAGCTGGGTCCCAACAGAAGATGCACCCGTCTTGGCGAAGCTGAAGGAGGCAGGAGCGATCCTGCTCGGTAAAACGAACCTCCACGAACTCGCTTTCGGCATCACCTCCAACAATGCCGCGTTTGGTGCGGTTGCGAATGCCTACAATCCGGACCGGTTCGCAGGCGGGTCCAGCGGTGGAACCGGGGCTGCGGTCGGGGGCCGTCTCGCCCCTGCCGGGCTTGGAACCGACACTGGAGGGTCGGTGCGGATTCCAGCTGCGCTTAACGGTGTCTCCGGACTGCGCCCGACGGTGGGCCGGTACCCGGCAGGTGGAATTATTCCGATCTCGTCGACCCGCGATACCGCGGGGCCGATTGCCAGAACACTGACGGATCTGGCGCTTCTCGACGGTGTCATCACAGGTACTTCCAACGAACTGGCCGCAACAGAGCTCAGTGGTGTACGTCTCGGTGTTCCGACAGTCCTGACAGAAAACCTGTCGCCTGAAACGGACCGCCTTTTCAATGCCGCTCTTGATGCCTTGGAAGGCTCCGGTGTGACCCTCGTTCCTGTTGACCTCGGCCGGGAGCTTGAGCTCGCCGGCAAGGCGGGCTTCCCGATTGCACTTTGGGAAGTCAAACGCGACCTCGCAGCGTTTCTGGAAGTAAATCAGACCGGCTTGACCTTGCAGGATATCGCCGCCGAGGTGGCCAGTCCGGATGTCAAATTCGTTTTCGAAAACCTGGTTCTTGGCGATCAGGCCATTCCTAATGAGGTTTACGCAGAGGCGATAAACGATCTCAGGCCGCTTGTTCAATCCGCCTATGCGCAGGTCTTTGTGGCCAACAAGCTGGACGCACTCGTGTTTCCGACCACACCTTTGGCGGCGCAGCCGATAACGGGATCGGATCAGACAGTATCGCTCAACGGCGAGGACGTTCCGACATTCCAGACGTTCATCCGCAACACCGATCCCGGCTCGATCGCAGGCATACCCGGACTGTCGCTCCCGATCGGTGTGACCTCGGACGGCCTGCCCGTCGGCCTTGAACTCGATGGACCGGCGCATTCCGACCGTCATCTGTTGTCGATTGGCTTGGCGGTCGAAGCGGTGCTGCCTGAGATGCCCGCGCCTTTGCCGCACTGATCCCGGGCATCAGGAAAACGTCGCGCATTTCCAGTCTGGACATCGATGGAATTCCTGGCGCACACTCCCCAAAAATCAGGAGCGTGCGCCATGGAAACAGTTTCGTTCACCCAGATGAAGGACGGCACGAAAGAAGACTACGAGCTTCTGGAAAAGGCCGAAAAACCCTATCACGCATTGACCGCAGATCGAATTCTGTCAGAGCTGCGCCGTCAGGGTGAGGACACGCTTTCCGGTTACAAGATCACGCGCATGGATCACGGTTTGCAGTCCGCCACCCGGGCACGCCGCGAAGGCGCAGACACCGACTGGATTGTCGGTGCTTTGCTGCACGATATCGGCGACGGGCTTGCCCCGCAAAATCACGACCGGTTTTCAGCCGAAGTGATCCGGCCGTTCGTGCGTGATGAAGTTGCCTGGGTTGTCGAGCATCACGGCATTTTCCAGATGCTCTACTATGCCCGCCACTATGGTTGGGATGAGAACGCGCGGGAAAGGTTCAAGGACCACATCCATTTCAAGGCCTGTGCGGACTTTTGCGAACGCTGGGACCAAAGTTCCTTCGACCCGGATTATCCCACCGACCCGGTGGAAAGCTTCGAACCGTTGGTCCGCGAAGTCTTCGCGCGCAAGGCTTATGACCCTGCTGTGATACAGGAGGGTGTCTCAAAGGGATTGCCCGAAATCTGAAGAGATCCGAAGCGGCATCCGCCGCTTCTCAGGTCAGGGCTTTGCCGCCGGAACAACTTCCGTTGTGATCGGCGCGGCCTGACTTTCTTCCTCAGTGGTTTTGGTACCGAACGGCATCGGCACCCAACGCTTCAGGAAACGTCCGGTCGCTGAGCCCCGGGACTGATCCTGAGGTGCAAACGCTGTCTCGACAGCTGTGCCTTCGGTCGAACCCGCGTCCGTTGGTGCCGGAGCGTTGGCGACGGCAGAGGCAGCCGGTGCGGATTCGCCGCTCACAGTCTGGTCACCGCTTTCAATCGCGGCGGTCGTCAGGTCCGCTTCATCATCACCCGCACCGAGCGCTTCCGCCAGACGGCTGGAGCGTTCTTCCCAACGTTGCTGCCGCTCTTCGCGGGCATCATAACGGGCGGCAAGCTTCTGGAACTTTTCGTTGTCCAGCCGCTGCTTGGAGTTTACCGCGCTCGCAATGCTCGGGTGCACCTGGTACTCGGGACACTTCGCGCTGGCGCGGAAGGGAACGCCTTCGACTAGCGTGGTCGCATCGAAAACGTATTTCTTCTCGCAGACCGAAATCTTCGGCGGCGTTTTGGTGACCTCGAAATGGTCGTAACCGGTCTTGAGCATCTTCCAGAATTCCAGGTGCTCGTTGTCCCGGTGGCGCGCCATGTTGTCTGGCGTCATCCGGAACGGAAATGCCTGTACCTGGAACGACCGCTGCCCGCCTTTGAAGCTGTCGCGCGCGAGCGAGTAAATGTCCTGCACCTGCTCGTCGGTCATGGCATAACAGCCGCGGGAAGAGCAGGCCCCGTGCACCATCAGGTGTGAACCGGTGCGGCCATGCGCCTGATCATACCGGTTCGGGTAGCCGAGATTGAAGGCAAGGTGATAGCTGGAATAGGGGTTCATCAGCGACGGAGTGATTTCGTAAAATCCTTCCGGAGCCTGACGGTCGCCTTCCTTGAATTTCGGGCCAAGCTTGCCGGACCACTTGCAGATCTCGAATTCCTCAAGTTTCTTGAACTTGCCGCTTCGGGTCTGCTTCCAGACCTCCAGCTCGGACTCTTCCTTGAAGATCCGGATCAGGATCGGTGATGTCGAACTCATGTTGAGGTCGTTCATCTTCCGCTTGAGGTAGTTGCTGACAGGAAGGTTCGCCTTGTCCGGCCCCGCATTGAACTCGTCTGCCTGACACGCTGCCAGGAAACCGGCAGCAAGAAGCGCAGCGCCGATTTTCACCGGCCGGCGGCCAGCTTTGCGGTTAGAACTTTTATGCAGGCCTGATGGCGTATCCAGAAGGCGCCCGATGACCATATTAACATCCCAAACTGTTAGGACCCTGAAAGTCGCTGCAGACTGTCTGCCTTGTCTTTTCAGGAACTCCTGCGTCTCGCCCCTGCGCAAGGCTAGGGAATGATAGTTGACGATACGTTACTGAAACCCACCTGCCACTGCGAAGCAAATTCCGGTGATAAGAACAAAAAACCGGGACAAAATCCCCACCTGGGCGCCCAATCTGTGTCTGAATGCAGGCAGAATCTGGCCAGACAATGGCAAACAGGTCCGCAATGGCTGCGTCCGCGCCGATATTTCTCCTGACATTCCCGTGAATTAGGCCAATTTGTCCCGCAGCGTCAGCTCAGGTTGCGGCCGATCGCGACAAATTTCTCGCGCCGCTGTCTGCGCACCTCGTCCGCGCTCAGATCGGCCAGGTCCTGCAAGGCAGCTTCAATTGACTTGCCCGCGGTATCGATCACGATTTCGCGCGCACGATGCGCCCCGCCGACCGGTTCCTCGATAATATCGTCGATCACGCCAAGCTGTTTCAGGTCCTGGGCGGTGATTTTCAGCGCCGTCGCGGCATCCTGGGCCTTGGCACTGTCGCGCCATAGGATCGACGCAGCGCCTTCCGGAGAAATCACCGAATAGATGGCGTGCTCCATCATGAGCACCTTGTTGGCCGTGGCGATCGCGATCGCGCCACCCGACCCGCCTTCGCCGATCACAACGGCAACAGACGGCGTACCAAGCCCGAGGCCGACATCCGTTGAGCGCGCAATGGCCTCGGATTGGCCGCGCTCTTCTGCACCGCGCCCGGGATAGGCCCCGGACGTGTCAACGAAACTGATGAGCGGAATGGAGAAACGCTCCGCCAGTTCCATGATGCGCACGGCTTTGCGGTAGCCTTCCGGACGGACCATGCCGAAATTGTGCTTCAACCGGGTTTCGGTATCGTGTCCCTTTTCCTGGGCGAGAACAGCAACGGACTGGCCCCGAAAACGGCCAATTCCGGCAATCAAGGCATGGTCTTCAGCAAACTTGCGGTCGCCGGCAAGGGGTGTGAAATCCTCGATCAGGCCGGCGATATAGTCGATCGCATGCGGTCGGTCAGGATGGCGGGCGACAAGCGTTTTCTGCCAGGGTGTCAGCTTGGCATAAAGATCCTTGAGCGTTTGCGCGGATTTCGCGTTCAGACGCTCGATTTCGTCGTCCACATTGACAGCTTCGCCATCTTCGGCCGCGATTGCCCGCAATTCCTGGATCTTGCCTTCAATATCCGCGACGGGCTTTTCGAACTCCAGATAGCTGTGCATGTATCTTTTTACCTGAAACAAGCCGGCCCGCCGGCTAGTGATCGGCCGGTCCGGTAAACTGACATAAAGGCACTTTTGCACCCTGATGGCGTAATGTGGAGCGCTGTATCAAGAGACGCAAGTGGGCGCAAGCCTCCCGCCTGGGCACGCGGGTAAAATCAAGCTGCGTCGAAGGACGGCCATGGAAGGGTGCAAATGGCGGCACCCATCGATTATCTGGAGGCCTGATCGCTGCCGGCACCCTCAATATCGAGCTTGCTGGCTTCCACGAGCAAACGGCCGTTCTTGGTGTCGATCGCGATCCTGTAAGGAATCAGAACGTTTTCACGTCCCATCGGCGCAATCCACACTTCCATGTTGGCTCTGGCCATGTATTTGACCGAAGGTTTAGAAGGCCGGTGACCTGCAACAGGAACCCATTTCGCCTTGCAGACAACCACCATTCCGTTATAGCCGCGCCCGGACACTTCTTTGGTGCCCGCATAGCTCAGCTTGATATCAAACCGTGTCCAGCCGTCAAAGATTGGCAGATTCCGGCTGCATGCCTTGGGTCCGAAACTGTCTTTTGCGCGCCTGACAGGCATGAGGGCAGCGCTCAAAGGATCGATTGCACCGCGCTTGTGGCGCTTGGTGATCTTGATCCGCTCGGGGTTGGGCTTGAACTGCGGCGCAACTTCCGCGGACCGGATGTTGCGGGAGCCCTGGGTCAGGTTGACATAGAAGTCCAGGTTGGCCGCTTGCGAAGCCATACGGTATTTCGAGGGAACGACTTTCGATCCCACAAGCCATCCGGACGCTTCCGCGCCGCCCTTGCCTGTTGAGAACAGCGTTCCGATCCCGGCAGGAGCGACGGTAACCTTGGCGGAATAGGCATTGCCCTGCATCACCAGGGACAACGTGCCGCGCCCGATTTTGAAACCAGCCAATGAAATTGCATAAACACCGCCAACGCTGTTCTTTTTGGCTTCTGCTGGAGAAACCAGCAGCGCGCCAGCAAGCATCGGAAGGACGACGAGGCGTCCGAGTGACGTCAAACCAAACACTTCAAAAACCTCCGCACTGCTCTGATGGCAGCGAACTGCGCCCCCGCACAAACAGTGTTCCGCGACGTTAACACTAGCATGAAAATCGTCTGCGGAGCGCGATCAATCATTCTAAATTATGGTAACTCAGTGGTTAACGGCCAGTGCCGGAAGGAATAAAAGCACAGAATCGCCGCGAAGGGCAGGACATCTCTTGACGTTCGCGCGAGCTGCCATTATAGCGGGGCAACTTTTTCCGAGAAATGCCGGAGACGATGTCGCCGGGCCTCAGGTCCGCGCCGGTTCCGGTTTGGACATGCTGGGTTCCATGTAACGGCCCAGCCACGAAAACAAAAGGTGATATCATGGCACGCCGTTGCGAACTCTCCGGCAAAGATGTGATGACGGGCAACAACGTTTCACACGCGAACAACAAGTCCCGCCGCCGGTTCCTGCCGAACCTGTGCAACGTGTCTCTGATGAGCGACACGCTTGGCGAGACCTTCAAGCTGAAAGTCAGCGCACACGCGCTGCGCTCTGTCGAGCACCGCGGCGGTCTGGACGCCTACCTGATGAAGGCATCTGACGACCAGCTGTCCACCGCTGCCCGCAAGATCAAAGTCAGCATCAAACGCAAACAGGCAGAAGCTGCTGCCGCCTAACCCGGTCGGGATAGAATAATGACGGATACCCGGAGCTTCTCCGTGGGCCATCACGCCATCGCGATCCTCGCGATGGCGCTTGTCGTTGTGGCCTCCAATTACCTCGTTCAGTTTCCGGTCGAGCATATCGTCGGCGGGATCAACCTGGCTGACACACTCACCTGGGGCGCGTTCACCTACCCGATCGCGTTTCTTGTGACCGACCTGACCAACAGACGGTTCGGCCCGACGGCTGCACGCAAAGTCGTCATTTCCGGCTTCCTGCTGGCAATCGTCGTTCCGATGCTGTTCTGGACATTCGACGAGGCTTTCACCACGCCGCGCATCCTGATCGCATCCGGCACGGCTTTTCTGGTCGCGCAGCTTCTTGACGTCACCATATTTGACCGGCTGCGCCGCATGACCTGGTGGAAAGCACCGATGACGTCCTCGCTGATCGGCTCCGCCATCGACACGCTTCTGTTTTTCGGGATCGCATTTTCCGCAAGCTTTGCGTTTGTCGACGGCCTGTTCGGCATGGACGACGGTTCCCTCGCCTTCCCGGTTCCGTTCCTGGGCATCGCCGACAACATGCAGACCCTGCTCTGGGTTTCGCTTGCCGTGGGCGACATGCTGGTGAAGGTGCTGGTCGCACTTGCCCTGCTGGCGCCTTACCGGGTCATTCTGAATTTCTTCCAGCCTGTTCCGAACGGATCGGCGGCGTAAGGCCACAGCTGACGCGAGACAAATGAAAGAGGCGCCTCACGGCGCCTTTTTTGTTTCCTTCGGTGTCCGGAGGACGGCGGACCGAGTGTCAAAGTCAGCTCTCGTCTTCGTCCAGCCGGAACCTCAAGAACACCGTCCGTTGCAGAAGCGAGCGGTTGTTGTCGGAAAGCAGCGTCAGGATGACCTCGCCGGCCGCGTTCTGGTGAATGGCGAGCGCTTCCATGTTGTCGATCTGATGGCTGAAATCGGCTTCCAGGATCACCTCGCCATCGACAACCGCACCGGGTTTGATCGATGCCGCGTCAAACCGGCGAAGCCTCATCCCGATCAGGTCCCGCAAATTGAAACGGCGTTCCAGCAAAACGAGATCGCCGTTCGGCAGAAAGGCGGCATCGGTCGCATCGAACCGGTCACGGCGTCGTATCGAAAACCGTTCCGAACCATTCGGCCCGATCAGGAAGGCGGGGAAATCATGGGCATCGCTCGGCGTTGATTCTGCAACGGCCACCAGTTTACCTGCTAGCGCGCCGTCATCCGGTGCAGCGGCAAGCGCTTCCAGTCCGGCGTTGCGCGGCAACTTGCTTGCTTCCTCCGGAAGCGCGACTTCCCCAACCATCAGCGTTTTGGTCGACGTCAGCGGCCAGGGGTAATGGTAGATCGCGTTGCGGGTTTCCGCCGTCACATAGAGCCCGGAGGGCGACAGCGTCAGGGCCTCGGTGTCGTGTCCCCAGCGAGCTCGAAGCGTCTTCCCGTCCGCACCCAGAAGCGAAGCGATCCTGAGATTGTCTATTCCGGTCGGGGCTCCTTCATCCGTTTGCTGCACATCGCCCGCAACCCAGTGCCCGTTATCCGTGACCGCCAGAAATGCATCGCCCTGATCCAGCATAATCATGCCGGAAAGCCCACCCACCTTGCGGTCGGATGCCAGAAGTTCCAGTCCGCCGAGAAAGGTCAGTCGACCGAACTTCGTGTCGGAATGACCGATATGAAAGGTTTCGATGGGCTTGGTGCGCAGCTTGACCCGTTCGCCTTCGACCAGCAGGTCGAGGCCGTGCGCACTGACCGGCGCCAGCAACGCTGCCACCGCGCCGATCATTGCAACAAAGCGCCGTGTGCCGGGAAGCCTCTGGCTCTCTCCCATACCGGGTCCTGCCGCCTTAGCGGTGCCCGGCCCGGCGGCCTCTGCCGCGGGACTGATAGGCAAGCTGGACTTCATCATCGAACAGATCGGCGAGCTGATCCGTCATCGCCCCGGCCAGTTCCTCCGCGTCGACGATGGTCACAGCACGGCGATAATAGCGGGTGACATCGTGGCCGATCCCGATCGCGATCAGTTCGACCGGCGAACGCGTTTCGATTTCCTCGATGACATAACGCAGATGTCGCTCCAGATAATTCCCCGGATTGACGGACAGCGTGGTGTCGTCGACGGGCGCACCGTCGGAGATCATCATCAGGATCCGGCGTTGTTCCGGCCGGCCCAGCAATCTTTCATGCGCCCACAGCAGCGCCTCGCCGTCGATATTCTCCTTCAAGAGACCCTCGCGCATCATCAGGCCCAGGTTGCGCCGGGCTCTGCGCCAGGGCGCGTCGGCGGACTTGTAAATGATGTGCCGCAGGTCGTTGAGCCGCCCCGGTGTCGGCGGCTTGCCGGCACCGATCCAGCTCTCCCGTGACTGACCACCCTTCCAGGCCTTGGTCGTGAAACCGAGAATTTCCACCTTGACGCCGCAGCGCTCCAGCGTGCGCGCAAGAATGTCTGCACATGTTGCGGCAACCGTGATCGGGCGGCCGCGCATGGAACCGGAATTGTCGAGAAGAAGCGTCACCACCGTGTCACGGAAATTGGTGTCGCGTTCCTGCTTGAACGCCAGCGGCGACATCGGGTCGGTGACGGCGCGCGTCAGACGGGACGTGTCAAGCAGACCTTCCTCCAGATCGAAATCCCAGGCTCTGTTCTGCTGCGCCATCAGCTTGCGCTGCAGCCTGTTGGCCAAGCGCGCAACCGCGCCCTGGAGGTGGGTCAGCTGTTTGTCGAGGAACCCGCGCAACCGGTCCAGTTCCGCCGTGTCGCAAAGCTCCTCTGCCGTGACGGTCTCGTCGAACTGGCGGGTGAAGACACGATAATCGGTTTCAGGACGCGTCGAGAACGGCGTGTCCTGGCGATCGCTTTCCCCCGGCTCTTCGGAATCGTCCGCCATGTCCTGCTCGTCGAAGTCTTCCATGTCGATGTCGGCAGCTTCGGTGTCACCGTTTTCCTGCTCTTCGCCGGAAAGTTCCATCTCTTGCGGCGCAGCTTCCTGTTCACCGCTTTCGTTGTCTTCGTCGTCGCCGGTTTCGGCTTCTTCGTTGTTGCCCTGGTCTTCGTTCTGGTCCGGATCGTTGTCCTGGTCCTGATCCCCGAGCTCGTCGCCCATATCGAGTGACTTCAGGACGTCACGAAGCCGGGACGCAAACGTGTTCTGATCTTCGACTTCAGCCTGCAGCATGTCGAGTTCGGCCCCTGCCTTGTCCTCAACCCAGCCGCGCCACATGTCCACCAGGTTCTTCGCGCTTTCAGGTGGTTCCGCGCCCGTCAGTCGTTCCCGCACAATCAGCGAAAGCGCATCCTGAAGCGGCGCTTCTTCGCGGCTCGTAACGTCTGGCGCTCCGGATTTCCGGAACCGGTCGTCGAGCATGACAGCGAGGTTCTCGGCAACCCCCTGCATGCGGCGCGCCCCGACAGCTTCGCATCTTGCCTGTTCCACTGCTTCGAAGATGGCTCTTGCGTCGGCACCCTGCGGCAGGTTCTTGGAATGAACCGCCTTGTCGTGACAGGCAAGACGCAAGGCCAGGGAGTCCGACAGCCCCCGCGTGACCGCAATTTCGTGCGCATTCACTTTCCGGGACGGCTCGGGCAGGCGCGCCGTCATTCCGCTCAGGCCCGGCCGGTCGCCGGAGAACAGAACTTCCAGTTCCGCCTCGCCGGCGATTGCCCGCATGGTGCCGCTCACCGATTGCTTGAACGGTTCGCTGGTCGGTGCGGGCTTGTTGCCGGGAAGCGTATTGTGACCGGGACGCGGTGCCATCAGATCCTCAGCTCATCACGACATTGACGGAAGATTCCGGCAGGTCCTCGCCGAAACAACGCTGGTAGAACTCGGCCACGAGGGACTGTTCCATGTCGTCACACTTGTTGAGGAATGTCAGCCGGAAGGCAAACCCGACGTCGCCGAAGATCTCGGCATTCTCGGCCCAGGTAATGACGGTCCTCGGGCTCATGACGGTCGAAAGATCACCATTGATGAACGCATTGCGGGTCATGTCCGCGAGCCGCACCATCTTGGAAACGATGTTCCTGCCCTCGTCCGTCTTGAAGTGCCTCGCCTTGGAAAGAACGATGTCGACTTCGTTGTCATGCGGCAGGTAGTTCAGCGTGGTCACAATCGACCAGCGGTCCATCTGGGCCTGGTTGATCTGCTGCGTGCCGTGATAAAGACCGGATGTATCGCCGAGCCCGACCGTGTTTGCCGTCGCAAACAGCCGGAAGGCGGCGTGAGGACGGATCACCCGGCTCTGGTCGAGCAATGTCAGGCGCCCGGAGGATTCCAGGATACGCTGGATCACGAACATCACATCCGGCCGCCCGGCATCATATTCATCAAAGACCAGCGCAACATTGTGCTGATAGGCCCACGGCAGGATGCCGTCTCTGAACTCGGTGACCTGCTTGCCGTCGCGAATGACGATGGCATCCTTGCCGACCAGGTCGATACGGGAAATATGGCTGTCCAGATTGACGCGGACGCAGGGCCAGTTCAGTCGAGCGGCAACCTGTTCGATATGCGTGGACTTACCTGTTCCGTGATATCCGGTGACCATCACCCGGCGATTGTGGGCAAATCCAGCCAGGATCGCGAGGGTGGTCGCCCGGTCGAACAGGTAATCGTTGTCTTGCTCCGGTACATGCTCTGACGGCGTGGAAAATGCCGGTACCTTGAGGCTGGAATCGAATCCGAACACCTCCTGTACAGAAACTTCAGTGTCCGGCAAGGCCATGGCCGCAGTCGTCGTCTCAGTCATCAGTCCTCCGCTGCCCGAATTTTCGGGAAGGATCATTTGGGAAAAGCTCGCAGGACACTGCTAGCTTAAAGGAAACCGGCTTTTTTCAGAACGTTGTAGGCCTGAATGATCTCCCGCAGTCGGTCCTCGGAAGATCGGTCACCGCCGTTGGCGTCCGGATGGTTCAATTTCACAAGCTCCTTATAGCGCGCTTTTATCTCAGCGCCACGGGCTGTGTAAGGCAGATTGAGCACATCCAGGGAACGTTTTTCAAGCGTTAGCAGTTTTCGCTGGCGCGGACGACGTGCCTGTTCGGCCCGCTGCTGCGCGTTGCTTCGCATGCGTGACCTCGGGTCGTACCCGTCCGGCCCGTCGGCGGCCTGTTTGTTGACGCCCATTTTCCAGGTTGGCCGGTGCCCGGTCAGGCTGTCTTTCTGGTAGGACCGCACGTCGTCATCGCCCATGCCGACGAAGTAGTTGTACGACTTGTTGTACTCCCGCACGTGATCGACGCAGAAATTGAAATACTCTCCCTCGCGGTCGCGCCCCTTTGGAGCACGATGCAGGCCCGGACGGTTGCAGCCCGGGTGATCACACACAGGATGGGTGTCCTGCGCGGCACGCTCCTTGTCCGGTTTCACCCGAATACTGTCGAAGAGTTTAGAGTCCAGTTTCATACTGTCGAATATCGAATTCTATCAGATCGCGGGCAAGCCGCAGGGTGTTGCATTTCCCCGGTGTCCAAAGCTAATTTCCCGGCACAGGCCACCTGGGTCTCGCACAGCCCGCCACTCTACCAGCCGCGGCAGGGCCCGCAAAGACTTGACTTTGTAAACTCCGATCACACGTTGAGGCCATGAACACAAAAGAGACGATTACCGCCAAATTGACGACCGCGTTTTCACCCGATTTCCTGAACGTGATCGATGAATCCGACAAGCACAAAGGTCACGGCGGCTGGCGCGAGGGCGGCGAAACCCACTTCCGGGTCCAGATCGCCGCAGATGCGTTCGAGGGCATGAACCGCATCGCCCGTCACCGGGCAATCAACGAGGTTCTGGCCGATGAGCTTGCCAGCAGCGTTCATGCCCTTGCCCTTGAAATAAGGACACCTGGCGAACCGGACCCACGCGCAGCCAAAGCAGGTAACGCCGGCTGATTATCCGCTTTGGGCGGACGGCCGTGACGTTTCGACGCTGGCAGCCGCGCGCGCCTGCCCGAGCGGCATGATGCGCAGGCGGGTAATGCGGTTTTTCTCCCGGCGCAATACCGTGAAGCGGAAGCCGTGGAAGGTAAAGATCTGCCGCTCTTCCGGAATCATGCGCGCTTCATGAATCACAAGCCCGGCGATCGTGGTGGCTTCATCATCCGGCAGGTTCCAGTCCGCAGCCCTGTTGAGATCACGGATCGGTACTGAGCCGTCGACAATCACCGACCCGTCGGCCTGCGGCCTGAGGCCTTCCAGTTCAAGGTCGTGCTCGTCAGCGATTTCTCCGACGATTTCCTCCAAGATATCTTCCAGCGTCACGAGACCCATCACTTCGCCATACTCGTCCACAACGAGCGCGAAATGCGACTTGTGACGCAAAAACGCGTTCAGCTGATCCTGCAGGCTGGTCGTGTCCGGAACAAACCAGGCCGGTGCCGCGATTTCGAGGATGTCGATCTTGGTCGCATCACCGCCTGCCGCATGCAGTGCACGCAACAGGTCCTTTGCATGGAGGACCCCGATAAAGTTGTCGCTTTCCCCGCGCCAGAGCGGCAAGCGCGTATAGGGTGCGGCAAGCGCCGCATCGACCAAGCGCGACGCGTCTTCGTCCGCGTTCAGTGCCAGCATGTTGGTCCGGTGCACCATCACGTCCGACACTTCCAGCTCGGCGAGATCGAGAAGACCGCCGAGACGGTCGCGCTCACCCTTTTCAAGTCCGCCTTCGATATGCTGGAGATCGACCGCACCACGCAACTCGTCGTGGGCCGACAGGATGGACGCATCGGCGCCGACATTGATGCCTGCAAACCGCAGGATGTGCCGAACGATCCACTCCACGCCCGCAACCACGGGGCCGAACACCGCGACAACGACGCGCACGATGGGTGACACCATCAGCGCAAACCGCTCCGGGTTTGAAATGGCCCAGGTTTTTGGCAGGACCTCTGCGAACACAAGCACCAGCGCCGTCATGACAAGCGTCGCGATCGCAACGCCAGCTTCGCCGAACAGGGTCAGGAACACACTGGTTGCCAGCGCAGAGGCAAGAATGTTGACGAGGTTGTTGCCAAGCAGAAGCGCGCCGATCAGGCGTTCACGCGACGAAATCAGACGGCTCGCAACACGTGCGCGCCAGTCGCCGGTTTTCTCCAGCTGTAGCACCCGGGCCCGGGAAGCGGCCGTCAGCGCCGTTTCCGAACCGGAAAAGAAACCAGACAGGAACAAAAGCACGAAAATAGCGGCGATTGCCAACCAAAGAGCCGTTTCCATCATGGCTCGAGTTTCTCCTTGAGAAAGTCAGTAACGGCATCGGGATCAACGCCCTTTTCGATGAAGGCTTCACCGATGCCCCGTGTGAGAATGAATGTGAGGTTGCCCCGGCTCACCTTCTTGTCCTGCGCAATGATATCCATGAACGTGTCTACGCGGGGAAGCTGCCCCGGGATCTCCTGGACCCGGACGGGAAGCCCGACGTCTGTCAGGTGTGCATGCACCCGCGCCACGGTGTCGGCGCCGACAAGTCCGAGCCGCTCGGAAAATTCATGCGCCAGCATCATGCCGATGGAGACGCCCTCACCATGCACCAATCGTTCGGTTTCGTAAGAAACCGCAGCTTCCAACGCATGCCCGAACGTGTGGCCGAGGTTCAAAAGAGCACGGCGTCCCGCTTCCAGCTCATCAGCGGCAACAATGTCGGCCTTGGCCTGGCACGATCGTGCGACCGCCTCGTCGCGTTCCGGTCCGCCTGCAAAGACAGCGCTCCAGTTGTCTTCGAGCCAGGTGAAAAATTCGGCATCGCCCAGCAGCCCGTATTTGGCAACTTCCGCATAACCGGCGCGGAAGTCGCGCGGTGTCAGCGTGTCCAGAACCGCCGTATCGGCCAGAACCAGAACCGGTTGAAAAAAAGCACCGATGAGGTTCTTGCCGTGGCGCGAATTGATGCCGGTCTTGCCCCCGACTGAACTGTCGACCTGCGACAGCAGCGTGGTCGGCACCTGGACAAAGCTCATGCCGCGGCGCGTCGCGGAGGCGACGAACCCGGCGAGATCGCCGGTGACACCGCCGCCCAGTGCAACAATGGCATCGCCGCGTTCGAGCCGTGCAGCCAGAACCTCGTCGCAAAGCCGTTCAAACTCACGGAAACACTTGCTGCTTTCGCCGGACGGGACAGTCAGAACCGTATGCTCAAGCCCTGCCGAAGCAAGGCTTGCGGAAAAGGCGTCAAGATGCAGTCCGGCAACTTTCTCGTCGGCGATCACGGCAAGCCTCGCGCCTGGCAGAACGGAGGCGATCTCTGCCCCGGCGCTTTCAATCAGCCCCCGCCCGATCTTGATATCGTAGCTGCGCTTGCCCAGGTCGACCCGGACTGTTGTCATCGGTGATGCGGCTTCCGCCACGATCGTATCTGCCATGTTTTTTGTGTCCGACAATCAGGTGATCGAGGTCTGTGAGGTTAATTGGCCCTCATCTTGAAACAGATAATTCGCCATCGTGACAAGGATCTGGTCGACGACCATGTCATGCGGCACATCTTCAGACGTCACCGTCAGGGCCGCTCTGGCATAGATGGGTTCCCGCTCGGCCAGGAGCTTGCGCATGGTGCCCTCGGGGTCCGGTGTTTGCAGTAGAGGCCGCGTCGATCTGCGGCGCACACGCGCCATGACCGTTTCAAAGTCGACTTTCAGCCAGACAGACAAACCGTTTTCCGAAATTTCAGAGCGCGTCGTATCGCTCATGAAGGCACCGCCGCCCGTTGCGAGAACCTGAGGGCCTTCGCCAAGCAATCTGGCAATGACCCGCTCTTCGCCACTGCGGAAATAGGATTCGCCATGCTCTGCGAAAATCTCCGAAACAGTCATGTTGGCAGCGCGTTCTATTTCGGAATCCGCGTCGACGAATTCAAGACCCAGGCGTTGCGCAAGCCGTTTGCCGACCGTTGATTTTCCACATCCCATGATGCCGACAAGCACGATCGATCGAGTCCCGAGTGCCGTGACGAGCCGGTCGAGATCGATGGACTTTGCTTTCATGTCGGCAGTCTCCCCCGCGGGATGCTGCGTCTTGTCGTTTTCTGTCATGGCTGCGTTGTAGCATATTCGCTAAAAAAGACACGTCGCGGAACGCCGTCGGCGTTTTTCTTCAAGGCAGTGCTTTTGAAAATCACGAAGCCTTGCGCATGCCGCTGCGTTTTTGAAACAATCGGGCATTCGATTCGCCCCTGGAGAGCTTACGTGCCAACCCTCACCCGATTGCTGCTTGTGCTTGCTCTGCTTGGAGCGCTCGGCTACGGCACGATCTACGCTCTTGCGAATTTCGTCGATCCTCGGGAGCGGGAAATCACGGTCAGGGTCAAGAAGGACGGCTTTGGTCGGTAGGTTTAATGGCAACCAGCTTCGACCTTGAGAACTTTCTGGAAATGCTCGCCGCCGAACGAGGTGCAGCGGAAAACACGCTTGCGGGTTATCGCAGGGACCTAGAGGATTTCTCGGTCTTTCTCGGCAAGAAACGGATCGCAGCAGCGCAATCCGATGACATTTCAGCCTATATGGGAAACCTGACCAGCCGCGGTTTCGCCGAATCCTCACAGGCGAGACGCCTTTCGGCGTTAAAGCAGTTCTTCAAGTTCCTCTATTCGGAGGGAACGCGGCAGGACGATCCGACACGAACCTTGTCGGCGCCCAAAAAGCGCGGCAGCCTGCCGAAGGTCCTTTCCATGGATGACGTCGACCGGTTGATCGAAACGGCTCGAGTTGAAACGCAAAAACCACAGCGCAGTGCCGCTGCACGGCTGCGGGTCCAGCGCATGTACACTCTGATCGAAGTCCTTTACGCCACCGGGCTGCGCGTGTCTGAACTCGTTGCGCTCCCCGTCGGCGCCGCCCTGCGGGATGCCCGCCTGATCGAAGTAAAAGGCAAGGGTGGCAAGGAGCGTCTCGTTCCCTTGTCACATGCTGCCCAGATGGCGATGCGGGACTACGTGGGCCTTCGCACTGCAGAAGGTGCTTATGAAAAAAGTCCCTGGCTGTTTCCCTCTCATGGTGGCAGCGGGCATCTGACGCGGCAGCATTTCGCGCGCGACCTGAAGGACCTGGCAGTCGCAGCCGGACTGGATGCCGCGAAGATTTCACCGCATGTGATGCGCCACGCCTTTGCCTCGCATCTTCTGCAAAACGGTGCGGATTTGCGCGTCGTGCAGCAGCTGTTGGGCCACGCGGACATTTCGACGACACAGATCTATACCCACGTGCTCGATGAACGCCTGCGCGAACTCGTTGAAGGCGCTCATCCGCTCGCAAAAAGGTAAGGCAACGCCTCTATTGCACTGCAACAAGCGTCGATCTAAACTCCGCTGCCTAAATTTTTAGCATCGGATCACAATCATCATGCTGAAGCCCATCAGCGACTACGATACGCTGACAGCCGAGTTCCGCTGGTCATTGCCAGCGACTTACAACATGGCCGCCGCCGTCAGCGACAGCTGGGCCGCTAGCGACCCTCAGAGGCTCGCGATCCGACACGTTCTGTCCAACGGGTCTGTCGAGGACTGGACTCACTCGCAACTCAGCAGCGCGGCCAACCGCTGCGCCAATGCGCTGATCGCTCTCGGGCTGAAGCGCGGCGACCGGTTTGCACTGCTTTTGCCGCAGTGCCCGCAGATAGCGATTGCCCATATTGCAGCCTACAAGATCGGCGCAATCGCAGTCCCCCTGGCGGCTCTTTTCGGGCAGGAGGCCTTGAAATACCGTCTCTCGGATTCCGGAGCACGAGGCCTGATCACCGATACTGCCGGTCTGGAAAAGATGTCCTCGATCCGGGACGGCCTGGCAGACCTCGACTTCATGATCTCCGTCGACGGGCCGGACACAAACGCACTGTCCTTCGAGGAACTGCTTGGAAAAGCAAGCGACAGGTTTGAAACCCTGAAGACAACACCGGACGATCCGGCGCTGATGATCTACACTTCCGGAACAACCGGTCAGCCCAAGGGCGTATTGCACGGTCACAGGGTCCTGATCGGACACATGCCCGGCATTGAGCTCTCGCAGAACTTCCTGGGGCAGAACGGCGATCTTCTTTGGACGCCCGCCGACTGGGCCTGGGCTGGCGGTCTCCTGAATGCGCTCTTTCCGGCGTTGAAGCTCGGCGTCCCGGTCGTATCGCATGCGTCCAGGAAATTCGATCCCGAATTTGCGTTTCACCTGCTGGCGAACCAGCAGGTTCGAAACGCCTTCATTCCGCCAACGGCGTTGAAGATGCTGCGCGCCGTAGACCGCCCGGCGGCACGTTTCAGGCTGAACTGGCGCAGTGTCGGGTCGGCCGGCGAGTCTCTTGGACGCGAGACCTATGACTGGTTTGCCGCCGAATTCGGGTTTCCGGTGAACGAGTTCTTCGGCCAGACCGAGTGCAACGCCGTGCTCGGATCGGCTGCCTCGCTCGGCGTGACGCGATCCGGCGCGATCGGTAAGGCAACCCCGGGACACGAAGTCGCCATCATCGACGACGGCGGCAATCCCCTGCCGCCGGAAACACTTGGACAGATCGCCATCAGAAGACCGGATCCCGTCATGTTCCTCGAATACTGGAACAAGCCCGAAGCAACGCGTGAAAAATTCATCGGCGACTGGATGATCACCGGAGACCAGGGTGTTCAAGACGAGGACGGCTACATCCATTTTGTCGGCCGCGACGACGATATCATTACCTCTGCGAGCTATCGTATCGGTCCTGGAGAAATCGAGGATTGCCTGATCAAACATCCTGCGGTTGCCCTTGCGGCCGTCGTCGGCAAACCCGATCCGCTGCGGACCGAAATCGTAAAGGCCTATATCGTCCTGAAGTCCGAAGAAGCCTCAGGCGATGCGCTTGAGGACAATATCAAGGATTATGTTCGTGACCGGTTGTCGGCGCATGAGTATCCGCGCGAGATCGAATTCGTTGATTCCCTGCCAATGACGACGACCGGAAAGGTCATCCGGCGGAAATTGCGCGAACTGGCTCGTTCCGAGATCAATTGAAGATCATGTCTTGCGTGATTTGAGCTTTGCTTTCACCGTTCGTCCGAGCCCCCGCAACTGTTTTTCGAGGGCGATGTCGGCCGCACAGATCTGCCGTTTCAGGCTGCTGAGCGGCCCGCTGGTAAGTAACAGCGTTCCGGTTTCAAGCCGGCCGCGCCAGAGTGGCTCGATCATGGAATGGCCTGGAATGGCGAGCGAATCCGCTTGCCTGAAGCCGGGATGCGCCAGGTTTTCGCGAAACGCCTGGATTGCCAGCTGAGCGCCTGGAGAATACCGCGCAAAACTCTCGTCAAAGGCAATCTTCCATGTAAAGACATCCCCGCCCTCGATGAAGGACACCAGAGACGCAATAACACGGTCGCCCGCGCGAAGCTGGTCTATGCGGATACGGTCGTTTTGAGCAAGGGCAGCAATTGCCTCGCGGGAAAAAGCTGCGGTCTGTGCTTTGCTCTTCAAAGCTGATTGTCCATGGCCTTTCCAACCGGATGCTTCCAGATCGAGAAACGCTTCAAAACTCTCTGGAACCGCCGGACCGGTGACACACGCGAAGGCGACGGGGCCATGATCTTCAAGCCGGCGCAGGAGACGCCGCATCTCCTTGCGCCGTTTGCCCTTGTAAGCTTCTTCCAGTTGTTGCTCCCCCTCAGCTCCCGAAGCGTGAGCGGCCCTTTGCGCCTGCAGTGTTACAAAGGCCTGCACGCCCTCAAGTTTCATCAGACGCTGCGCCGTTTGGGACGCAAGGGGCAGATATGGGATCGCCAGCACGCCGGCAACGCCGGCTGCCGCCTTGAAAAAAAGCGTGACGTCTTTTTCGCGTGCATCCGGATGCATCAGCGGCGCTCCAAGAGGCGCATAGTCGCTCGTCCAGGCGGTTGCCACGGGCAACGCAAGTCCGGCAGGACGCCGTCCAACAGGTGCCGCGAGCAGCCACCTGCCCGTTCGTTTCTCGCGCACAACAACAAGCCGCACGGCGCTGCCACCCATATGGTGGAGGAACGGACGCAGGAACTGCGGACCGAAAAACGGATTGGGATCGAGCGCGTCGTCACAAAGCGCCTGCCAGGCAGAAACAGGCAATTCAACGCGTTGCGGATCAAGCGTGATCGCCTCTGTATCCGGTTTTTGGATTACATCAGTTTTCACCTGACACGCTCCTAGGCGCGAACATCAACGGCAGAACGAAAGTGGTCACTTTCAGCTTCCGCTTCACGACGATTGCCAGCACTGTTGCTTCCATGAGAATTGCGCAGCTTGTCGCGATCGCCGCTCCTGCAAGACCAAGCAGCGGGATAAGCAAGAGGTTGAGCAGAACGTTGAGGAAAAACGTCGCGGCATAAATCCCGGCACAGGACCTTTGGTGCCCCGTCATGGAAAGCAATGCGTCTGCAGGGCCGACGGAGGCGCGCGCAAGAACCCCAATCATCAAAAGGGCAATCAGCGGATAACCATTTTCAAACCCGCTGCCGAAGAGCCTGAGCAGCAGTGGCGCCACAAGCAAAAGGCCTGCGCCGGCGGCAACCGACGGCCAGAATGTCCAGAGCGTCGCCTGTCTTGTATAGGCCGCGAGACCGGAGAGGTCTTCGTTGTGAGTATAGGCCGAGAACCGATGCGCCGAAGCCGCCCTGACGGCAAAATAAACAAAGTGCACCAAAGCCAGTGTTCTGGACGCTGCAAAGTAGACGGCAACTTCATCGGGGCTCTGGAAGAAACTGACCATGATCACGTCGGCGCTCGTGATCAATTGGAGAAATCCCTCAACCATCAGCATTGGAAGCGAAATTGCGAGCCATGGCTTCATGTCGACCTTGGACGTTCCGACGGGAACCTGGAGCGGCAGTCGTTTTCTGAGGTGAAAATACTGATAGCCGGCGACAAGTACCGTCGCGCTTACCGCGACCATTACAGCGGTCTCCGCGCTTGCCGGGATCCCTGCGACGACAGCCGCGACCAGCAGAAACAAAATTGCTAGCGGCCGCCAGATATAGGTCGGCAACATGGCCAGGGAAGTCCAGTCATAGCTGCGCGCGATTCCGTCCTGGACGAGCCCGAATGCGAAAAACGGCAAAGCCAGGAACACGATCATGAGCGGCTGAACGTAGTAGGGTTCGATGGCCGATCGCAGCAGGTAGACCACACCGGTGGCCAGCAAGGCGGCGCAAACGCCGATCAGAAAGGCGGCCTGACGGCTTGCCTTGAGAAAACCGCGCAGGCGGTCGAAGTCACCGGTCTGTCTGTATTGGGGAATGAAGCGGCTGGCGGATGTCGAAAACCCGCCACAGGCCATGACGCCGAGTATGATGACAAAGGTCCAGGCAACGGAATAGATGCCGTAATCATGAGCGCCAAGCAGGCGCGCGAGAACAATTTGCGAAAGGTAAGCCAGCGCAGCGCCCGCGATTCTCACCGCGAAAGTAGACACGGCCATACGCCCGGCGGCCTGTTTGTCCGATCCGCTGCCACGCAGGACGTCGGAGAACCGTTCGGTGCTTTTGCCCAGCGCTTGAAACCAGGCGGCGTCTTGAAAACGCTTCGTCCAGGAATTGGCGGTAAATCGCACGTGCAAGGCCCTTAAGAATACCATTTGGTATTTGTGCCATGAGGGGCTTAATTTTCTGTGGCCTTGCGCTGATTAGTTTTGCGAGTGCTTCACAGATACGTGAGAACGCCGGTTTTTGCTGTCGACGCGAAAGAAACCGGGCTGACCGAAGCTCGGAGCGGATTGCCAAACCGGGCTGTTTCCAAACGGGCAAAAGCAAGCAACTGACGTCAGCCTTTCTTTTGAAAATGAGGACAGAAGATCCTGACGTGCCAGCATGGGGAAAAAAACCGTAAGTGACCGCCTTCACTGACCGCCTATGGACGCTTGACAGCGAAACCCAAATCTGGAACAAATAGTGAACAAACTGACATCCGGTTCGAAGTCAAATCTCCAGACCATTGATATTTGAACCGGGTTGTTTTCGCGGACCTGAGAGGTTGCCTCCCCTTCGCTCCGCGTTTTGATCCGGTCCCTGCTAACGCCGCCAAGCGCAGGGACCGGATTCCTGTTTTCCTATAAAGGGCCGTACCGGCGACCCCTGATGCGCTCAGCCGTTTCTGTGACCAGCTGTCTGGACCGCTGCGGCCAGAAAGAAGATGCGGTCAGGCAAATTGACGCCAGAACTGATAAGACCGGTCCAGCCGATCCAGTCGCTTGCTTTTTTCCGCAGGATCCAGGTCCCGGCGGTTCAGCAGGTTCTCGATTTCCTGCCGCAACTCGTTCATGTGTTTGGTCGCATATCTGTGCATCTCTACATCCTCCGTTTCTGCATATTTGAATGCTTCACAGCTGATGTATTTTGGGAAAATCGATTATCAAATTAAAAGTTGTTCACAAACAAAAATCGATGAATTCGAGAATTACTTATTCTGATTAAACTAATAGAGCGTAGAATTCGACTTTAGAACTACTTTTTAGACTAATTCATCAAATGAAAAGCACCGGCTTCATTTCCTCAAGATTATGCGACTGATCGGGGGTTCGGACCCTCAGCTTGGCGTCGCAAATGGTTGGCACGCTGCAAAGGATCAAGCTTGGACGACGCTGAATTGGCCTCACCTCGCCGATCATCTTCGCCGTATCGGCGCAATTCCCGTACTGCGACCAGACGCTTCTCAAGACGCCCTGGGCGTTTTTTCCAAAGCCGCATCAAGGAGCACATTTTCAACCCTTTCCGCTGCTTCGAGCGCACCCTCTAGAAAACCACCATGTACCGGCGCTGTTTCGGTTGACCCCAGCAGCACTTTCCCGTCCCAAAGGCGCGACAGGGAAGGCGGTAATCCATAGCTCGGATGAGACCGCTGGCTGTTCAGATCCTGAGGGACTGCAGTCTCCTTTTCTTTGGCCCAATCCAGCATTTGCAGATGAACAGGATTGCGCATGCCCTCTCCGAACATTGCGATCAACTGCTCTTGTGCCAGTTCAAGCACTCTTTCAGGGTGCTCTGCCCTGACGCCAGGGGGAACACCGACAAACCCGAACAATGCATAGGGACCGGTTTCCATCGGAGACGCGTCATGAATTTCAACCATCGGGCCACGTTGGCTCATGCCGTCGCCCGAGAGCCCGGCTTCGCGCCAGTAAGGCCTTTCATAGACGGCAAGGATTTTCGCCTGGCCCGCCATCCAGGTCGGAATCGTTTCCATTGACTTGTGAGCTTCTTCGGGAAGCCCCGGTTCAAATGAAATCGCCTCGGCGACGACGCGAGGCGGAACCGCCAGGACAACATGATTGGCATTTATCGAAAGAGATCCTGCTTCTATACAGACGCCTTCGCTTGTTTTTTTAATGCCGGACACCGCAGACCTCAGCATAACGCGCTCTGAGGGAAGAACCTGTTCAAGCGCGCCGATCAAGGCGCCCATGCCACCTGCAACGCGCATGGACCCTGCCATGGAGGAAAATCCGTGATAGGTCTGCACAGCACCGGACCCGTTCTGAAAAACGGTTGCACCTTGCGAAAACTGTTCAAAGACGTCGATGTCGAACCGGCGAAGCATCTGCTCAATTTGAGGCTGACCCGGCCAGAACCAGGCAGGCCCAAGATCGAAATGGGCGCCCGCGATATCTGGTGACAGGATCCGGCCGCCAAGGCGGTCTCTTGCCTCTGTCAGGAGCCAATCCCGGCCCTGGCGCGCAAGACGATCGGCCAGGGCAAGGCCGGAGAGCCCGCCGCCGACGATCAAAATGTCCGTGTGCATCAGAACGCCTCCCCTTGCGGGCGCAGGTCCATTTCAAAGGTCCACGCGGATCTCGGTTGCGCGGCCAGGGCCAGATATGTCTGCGCAACGTCTTCCAGCTTCATCATCCGGTCCGGATCCATGTCGTGTAGCTCACGGCTTGCGCCGGTATCCAAAATTCCGTCGAGGATCACGTGCGCGACGTGGACACCCTTTGGTCCGTATTCCTTTGCCAGGGATTGCGTGAGAGTCCGCAATGCGGCTTTTGCCGATGCGAATGCACTGAACCTGGCACCGCCCCGTAAGCTTGCGGTTGCTCCGGACACGATAAACGTTCCACCGCCACTGGAAACCATGGCCGGCAGGACTTCCTTGGCGAGATGAACCGCGGAGAGAACCATTGCTCTCCAAGTGGCTTCAAAGTCTTCACTGCGCGTTTCCTCAAAAGGCGCGATGAGAAGCTTTGCCGGGTTATGCACCACAAGCTTGGGCGCTCCATATGCGCCGACGAGGCTCTTTATCTCCGACTGGACCTGAGAAGCGTCGCTCAGATCGACACGCAGCATCCGCTCGTCATCACCTGCTGTGACACTGCGATTTAAGCCGTATGCGTTGTATCCGTGCGCATTGAGGCTCTTCACGAGATAACGCCCAAATCCAGGACCGCTCCCGGCTACGATGGCTAACGGGGCCCGGGTCATCGCACCGCTCCCGGAGCCGTTATGTGTTGGGCGAGATGATCGCTCTTGACCCAGAGCCGTGCGCCCTTCGGCCCGGCGACGGCTTTAAGCGGATGGCCGGCCGGAAGCCTCAGCCAGGACTGTACGCCAAAGTCCTCACCGCCTTCTGAAAAGCCCCCCTCAAGGACAAAAACCTCAAGCCCGTCATGGCTTTCCAGGTTTACCGACTGTCCGGCGTCCCAGACTTCGATGCGAACCTTTTCCCGGTCGTCATGAAACAGCGGTATCTCGGACACGCCGTCACGGTCTTCAACGGGTGACAGTGCAGCCGTGTTCGTATCGACCGCTAATTGCGTACGGTCCTCAGGATCAAACTGCCAGAGCTTGACCAGGATCGTCGCACCCCCCTCAGCACGAGGGGTATGGCTGGAAGAAGGTGGATTGCGGACATATGTGCCTGCGGGAAAGTCTCCGTGTTCATCCTGAAACACGCCTTCAAGGACAAGGTATTCCTCACCCCCCGTGTGCGTGTGAGCGGAAAAGGCGCTTCCGGGTGCATACCGGACAATGGTTGTGGCCCGGGCGACCTCGTCGCCGATCCGGTCGAGCATGCGGCGCTCGACACCCGGCATTGGTGACGCGACCCAGGGAACCTGCTGCGCATGAACGACCGCGCGTTTTGAAAAGTCATCGTTGAAGTTCATTTTTTGCTCTTTCTCTTCAGCTTGCTGCTCATCTCGGCGGTGCATTGACCGCAGTTTAAGCGTTGCCGATGCCGGTCGGAACCGGCACCGAAACAACAATCTGTGTCACGAAAGCCTCTGAACCAGCGCCTCGGCCAATGGCGGCGCGGAGGCCGGGCTCTGACCGGTCATCAAGGCACCGTCTTCGACCACATTGGCTTCCCAGTTTGCCTTGCTGATATAGTTCGCACCTCGGCGCTTCAGTTCATCTTCGAGCGAGAACAGCAAATGATGAAGCAGTTCGATTTCAGTATCCTCGTCGTTCTTGAAACCGGTGAGGCTGACGCCGTCGACAAGATAGCTCCCGTCTGATTTCTTGACGTCGCGAAGGATCGCCGGTGCATGGCAGACCATCGCGACCGGGCGATCGCTTTCATAGAAGTCGCGGATCATCTTGATCGCGTAGCTGTCCGATGCCAGATCCCAGATCAGTCCGTAACCACCAGGAACGAACAGGGCATCGAAGGTCGAGTAGTCGATCTCGCGAAGCTTGCGCGTGTTTTGAACCGCGAACATTGCAACGGGATCGTTGAAGAAACGTGCCGTGTTCTCAGTGGTGAAAGGCGCTTTCATGGACAAAAGATCGATAGGCGCATTGCCTCCGTCGGGTGAGGCAAAGACCACTTCGAACCCGGCTTCGGTCAAGACATAGTAGGGCGTCGCGACCTCTTCGAACCATGTCCCTGTCTGTTTTCCGCTTATTCCCATTTCGTCGATGGACGACATGACGAGCAAAACGCGCTTTTGCTTGGTCCAGTAGCCATTGCTGAGTTCCTTTCGGCATGAGTTCAATTGTCTACCTATCGATAGGTAGAATACATATGCGCATTGAATCCCGGCGTGTCAATAACTAATCTATCGATAGGTAGAAAACTTGGAGCAAGCCATGCCGCAAGGCCTTCCCATGCGGGAAAAAATTATTGCCGCTGCTGAAAAACGCGTCCGCAACGCTGGTTTCCCGGCGATGAGTTTCCGGGATGTCGCGCAGGATGTCGGCATCAAGAGTGCAAGCGTGCACTATCATTTCCCGACAAAGGAAGATCTGGGGGAGGCGCTCCTCGACAGCTACATAGAAAGGTTCAGGGCGCGGCTGGAAGCAATTCCACAGGACAACCTGAAGGCTGCGCTCGACCAGTTTATCGAGCTTTATGGTGATGGTTTGGTCATGGACGAAGCCATATGCCTGTGTGCCATCCTGGGCGCCGAGGCGCTCGGTCTGCCAGCAGACATGAACAGGAAAACCAGGGCCTTTTTTGAGATGAATGCAGACTGGTTGACGGCGCTTTTTGCCAGGCACGGCCATGAAGAAGAAACGGACCTGTCAATCACCATTGTTTCCGCCCTGGAGGGCGCGATTATCGTTGCCTCTTCCTCCAGCGACCGGACCTTGTTCGAAAAAGTGGCTGCGACCGTGCCGTTGATTGCCGGAAGAACACTCGGTCATGCTCCTTAGGCACGGCAAGAAATTACTCCGCAACGGCTTCCACATAGTACCAGCGGCCGGCCTTTTTCCGGAACCGGCTTAGCTCCCGATGCGTGTGAAGCTGGCCGCCTGAAAGGAACCTGGCTTCAAACAGCACCGTTCCTTCACGGTCGGTCTTCTCACCCTTCTCTACCTGAAGAACCGACAGTCCGGTCCAATGGTTTTCGGCCGCCCAATTTGCCGTCGCCACTTCATCGAACCCATTCTGGTATTTTGGCCAGAGCGTTTCTTTCAGATACGGAATGTTCTCGCGAACATAGGCGCTGTAGCGCGAGCGCATCAGGGCTTGCGCCGTTTCGGGAGCGCTCGTGCCGGCAAGAAAAGGTTCGCAACACCTTTCGAAGGATTGTCCCGTGCCGCAGGGACAAGTTTCATCCGCCATAAAAGCCTCTTCCCAAAATCTATCCGACCGATAAGCTGCCTACCACTTGCCAGGCGATAGCGCTATCGTAGCGCTCCCGATTTTGCATGGGTCCTCTTGAATGAAACTTGCCACCTTCAACATGGAATCCTTTGGAAGCGACAGGTTCGTAGTCGCAGACCTCAAGCCCAGGCTTGAAGCCCTGCGCCCAAAGATCCTGGAGCTGGAAGCCGACATTTTGTGCCTGCAGGAGGTGAACGCACAGAAGATCAAGGGCGCGCCGAAACGAGAGTTCCCGGCACTCGACCTGCTTCTCGCCGGAACACCCTATGAAGCCTATCACCGGGCAGCCAGCGAACGCGCACCCGGCAAGGGACCGGGCGACAGGCACAATCTCGTCATCGTATCCCGGTACCCGATAGCCGCTCACGAGAGCCTGTTTCAGCAACACGCAGAGCCTCCCCGGTGGCAGCCGACAACGGCAGATCCGGAGTATTCTTCGCCCGAGAAAGTCACATTTGAACGGCCTATCCTCAAGTCCGAGATCGATCTCGGGGGACCGAAGCCATTACATCTGTTTGGGGTTCACCTGAGAGCACCGATTGCCGCCGTGATCCGCGGCGGCAAGACCTCTGCCAGGACCTGGAAGAGCACGTCGGCATGGGCCGAGGGCTACTTGCTGTCGGTCCTGAAACAGACGGCGCAGGCACTGGAACTGCGCCTTGCCGTCGAAGCCCTGTTCGATGCGGACGACACGGCGCACATTGTTCTGACCGGCGACTTCAATGCGACCGGAGAAACCGGGACATTGCGCCTCCTGCGCGCCGATCCCGACGACACCGCCTCACCTGCCCTGGAACATCGCAGGCTGTTCCAACTGGATGCTTCCCTGCCCCTCGAAAGGCGGCAAACGGTTATTCACAAGGGCAAGGGTCAGGCGCTTGATCACATTCTGGCAAGTGCCGCAATGACAGACAGGGCAGTGGATGTGCGGGTTTTCAACTACGGCCTGCCCGACGAAGTCCTGGACGCAGATGACGAGACCTATGCCGGGTCGTATCACGCCGCCATGCGCGCCGAATTCGAGCTTTAGGGTCCAAAATTGAAGCCGCACCCTGGAGACACACGGTCAGTTGGATGAAAGTGAGTTGATGTATTTGGCGAGATTGGCAATTTCTGTATTGCCAAGATTCATGTTTGGCATCTTCGGATGCGGGTCCGCCAGAAATGTCGCCAGCGTCGCTTCGGTCCATTCCGGGTCCCTTGAAATGTCATAAAAGGTCGGAAGAGACGTGCTGGCCGCTGTCGGCTGGTCATCGGCGACAAGATGACAGGAGGAGCACCATTGCAACGCAAGCGCCTTGCCTGCTGCAGCGTCGGCGGCAAGTGCGGGTGACTGCATGCCGCCGGACCCAAGCGTTGCTGTCGCCAGCAAAAGTAGGAGCAACCCTTGGGTCGTCGACAGGGTGGGTTTCAGGTCACTAAGACACCGTATCAAGCTGGCCTCCTTGCGATTTCCGATGTAACGGGCGCTTAGAGAGTGACGCCTTTCGCCGGAAACCTCCTTGCGGTGAATCAATAGGGCGCAAGAGGACGGCAACAGCACTTGTTTTTGAGTTGCGTCTTCCGCCCCGCTTGTCCAAATTTGAGGCTCAACAGCACATCCATGGAGAATGTTATGGGACGTCGCCTGAGAACCGCCGCGTGTGTGGCCGCCGCCACCCTGCTCGCCTTTTCATCGCTTCCCGCAACGGCGCAGAATGCTCCCATCTACGCCCTGACGGATCTGTTTCATCCGGTGACATCGGAAAACGGCATGGTCGCCAGCCAGGAGGCGGTGGCGACTTCCGTCGGTCTTGAGATCCTGAAAAAGGGCGGCAACGCGGTAGATGCTGCCGTTGCCACGGGTTTTGCGCTGGCAGTCACGCTTCCGCGCGCCGGTAATCTCGGCGGAGGTGGTTTCATGATGATCCATATGGCCGGAAGCGGAGAAACCCATGCCCTCGACTATCGGGAAACTGCGCCGGCCGCCGCCTTCAAGGACATGTTCCTTGGACCGGACGGGGAACCGGACAAGCAAAAGTCACGGTTTTCCGGCCTTGCGATCGGCGTGCCCGGAACAGTCGCCGGATTTGCCGAGGCTTTCGCCAGGCACGGCAGTGGCAACGTAACCTGGCAGGACGTGATCGCGCCGGCGATCGAGTTGGCCGGATCGGGCATCACGGTGACGCCCGGCCTTTCTGATGCCCTGGCGGCAAGAGCCGAACGCCTCACAAAGGACCCTGCAACGGCGAAGATCTTTTTCAAGGCCGGCCTGATCCCCGTGCAACCGGGCGACACCCTGGTCCAGGCAGATCTAGCACGTACGCTTGAGCTGATCTCCGAACAGGGCGCGGACGGGTTCTACAAGGGTGACATTGCCGAGAAGATTGCAGCGAAGGTTCAAGCCGCTGGCGGCGGCATGACCGTGGAAGATCTTGCCGGCTACAAACCGGTCTGGCGCGAGCCGGTCACCGGAAGCTATCGCGGCTATGAAATCGCGTCGATGCCGCCGCCATCATCGGGTGGTGTTCACATTGTCCAGATCCTCAACATTCTGGAGAGTTTTCCCATGGGGGATTTCGGTCCAAACTCGGCCGATTCCATCCACGCGATGTCCGAGGCCATGCGTTTGGCCTATGCCGACCGCTCCAAATATCTCGGCGATCCGGACTATGTGACCGTGCCCGTGGTCGGACTGACCTCTCCCGACTACGCAGCGGAGTTGACCAAAACGATCCAGATGGACGTCGCGCGGTCGTCCGAAGATGTGAAACCGGCTGATCCCCTGCCGTATGAAAGTAACGAAACGACGCACTACTCGGTCGTCGACAAGGACGGCAATGCCGTGTCCAACACCTACACCTTGAACTTCTCATATGGATCAGGACTGACCGCAGACGGCACGGGCGTTCTGCTCAACAACGAGCTCGACGACTTTTCCGCCAAGCCCGGTGTGCCGAACGCCTACGGACTGATCGGCGGAACCGCCAACGCGGTCGAAGGCGGCAAACGCCCGCTGTCCTCCATGAGCCCAACCCTGGTGTTCAAGGACGGCAAGTTCCATTTGGCGACTGGCTCTCCCGGTGGCAGCCGCATCATCACCACCACGTTGCAGATCATTTTGAACATCGTCGATCATCAGATGAACATTGCTGAAGCGACCGTCGCACCGCGCATCCACAATCAGTGGCTACCGGATGAAATCCGGATCGAACAGGGCATTTCCCCTGACACGATCAGGCTTCTGGAGGAACGGGGGCACGCAGTCGTCGTCAAGAATGCCATGGGTTCAACGCAATCGATCATGTCTGTCGACGGCGTGCTCGCTGGCTTCTCGGATCCCCGCCGCAAAGGTGCGCTGACTGCCGGGCACTAGGCCCGGCAAAGAACCATTCGGACTTGAACGATTGACAGTTCGCAAACCCAATGATAGCGCTATCCAAAGCGCTTTGAAGAACTGTTCCAAGCGCCCTTCATCCAATGACGACTGAACCGGGAGAAACGGCCATGCCGATCAGAACAGTGGTCTGGGGCGAAAATGTCCATGAACAGCACAATGAAGTTGTCGCCCGCACGTATCCGGACGGCATGCACCAGTGCATTGCCGACGCTCTGAACACAGATCCCGATATCAAGGCAACGACTGCAACGCTTCAGGATCCAGAACACGGCTTGACCGAAGCGCGTCTCGCCGAGACGGATGTCCTTGTCTGGTGGGGGCATGCCGCCCATGGCGATGTTGCCGACGAAGTCGTCGACCGCGTCTGCGACGCTGTCTGGTCCGGAATGGGCATGATGTTCCTGCATTCCGCCCATTTCGCCAAGCCGTTCAAGCGGCTGATGGGGGCGCCTTGCAATCTCACCTGGCGTGAAGCGGGTGAGCGCGAAAGGCTTTGGGTGACCAGTCGCAACCATCCGATCACCAAAGGTCTGCCGGACAGTTTCGAGCTGGACATGGAAGAGATGTATGGCGAGCCATTCGGTGTGCCGGAGCCGCTTGAAACGGTTTTCATCAGCTGGTTCCAGGGGGGTGAAGTGTTCCGGTCCGGCCTCACATACAAGCGTGGTGCGGGCAACATCTTCTATTTCCGGCCAGGTCACGAGACCTACCCGACCTACCATGATGCAACGGTCCAGACGGTTCTGAAGAACGGCGTCAAATGGGCGTTCAATCCGATGGCCCGGATTGCGGACCCGAACGCCGCTCCGAATGTTCCGGTCGATGAGGCCCCGGAAAAGATCGAGGAACGCGGCCCGAAACTTCATGCCGAAGGCGAAGAAGGCTTCCGCTGATCTTGCGGTCGGCAATCCTTTTACACCTTCAAATATCGCCCTTCAGTCAGGCGGCGACGGAGTCCCACCATGGATCCAACTGAAAATCCTCTGCGCATTCTCATTCTCGGCACGGGCAACATGGCCAGAAACCATGCGAGCGCGTTCCAGAAAATGCCAGATGTTGAGATTGTTGCCGGGGTCGACCGCCGCCCCGACATGTTGACGCAATTCTGCAATGCGTACGAAGTTCCGGGGCGGTTCGCGGATCTTGAGCAAGCCATCTCCTGGGGGGAATTCGACGCGGTTTCGAACGTCACGCCGGATGCGGCCCACCACACGACGACGATGCGTTTGCTCGCCGCCGGAAAACACGTTCTGTGCGAAAAGCCGCTGGCGACAAATGCCGCGGACGCCCGGGAAATGGCGGATCTGGTGCGCGAGAAAAATCTGATCGGCATGGTCAATCTCAGTTACCGGGACGTCGCCGTTCTGCAAAGGGCCTCTCAACTGGTTGCCGAGGGTGCCATCGGTGCCTTGCGGCACTTCGAGGCGTCCTATCTGCAGAGCTGGCTCACGCAACCCGCCTGGGGCGACTGGCGGACGGAAAGCCAGTGGCTCTGGCGCTTGTCAACCGAACACGGATCCAAGGGCGTTCTGGGCGATGTCGGTGTCCATATCCTGGATTTCGTCACCTTTGCGGCGGGCAGCCCGATCTCGGATCTGTCCTGCCGCCTGAAAACCTTCGATAAGGCCGAGGGGAACCGGATCGGCGATTATCCGCTTGATGCCAATGACAGCTTCACCATGCAGGCGGAACTTGGAAACGGTGCGCTCGGAACAATCAGCGCAACGCGTTTTGCCTCCGGCCACCTGAACGATCTTCGCCTGCGCCTCTACGGCGACAAGGGAGGGCTTGAGGTCCTCTTCGAAAAGCGCGAGGAGCGCCTTCGGATTTGCCGGGGCAGCAATTTGACCGACGCCCGTTGGGAAGACGTCGCGGTCGACCCCGTCCAGACTGTCTATGAAAGGTTCGTTGAAGCCATTCGCGGCGAAGGCCGTCCGGAGCCGGATTTCGAGCACGGCGCACGGCTTCAGGCGGCACTTGAGGCTGCAGAAAAGTCAGATGCCGACGACGGCCGCTTTCTCAAGGTGCGTGTTTGACCGACAGTTTCAGGGACTGAAACGAACTGCAGCGGAGCCGATTGGCTCCGCCGCACAAGTGGGTACTACAGCAAGGCAACATCACTAGAATACCGCCTTATGGTGGCGCTCTTCCAAGCAATGTATGCAAACACTAATGCATTCATCCTGATACTTCGTTCAGCTATGGCATCAGGTTTTTCTCTAATTTTAGACGAAACGTCCGCTTATGGCGCAAATACACCGGTCAGCCGAAAATCGCGTCGCGCATCGGAACCATAAGATACTGGAAAGTTTGTGAAAAATACGCCAGCGCGTCGTTACATGCCAATCAGAGGCCTTCCCGCAACCGCGCCCGCAAAGACTGCAAAAGTTGCGACGCAGTAGATAACTGCAATGAGCACGATACCTTTCCGGGCGTGGCCCGGCATCCGGCGATCAAGCAGCCAGCCGAACAGCGGCAAAACCTGCATAGCGTGGAGCGACAGGAAGTGTGCCGGACGAAGATCACCCACTTCGGTTGACCAGCCAACCAGGGGCAGCGTTCCGGCATCTGCTGATGGCGTACCCACGTGATGCCCGGCCTGGCCGCCCATGTAACCTGCAACAATCACCGTGAGCACCAACGAAAGCCCGAATCCCAAGACCACTCCCAGTCGAAGGCCTGGCTCAAGCCTGGCATCCCGGTCGCAGGCGGCCACAACGCCAAAGATCCCGATCCCGACCACGAGCACGAGTGCGCCGACAAACATGACCACCGTGTACATGAATGTATGAAAGGGCGTTGAAAGGTTGAAGTGGGAAGGCTCACCCTGAGCCGCCTGGAACATCATGTACGCCATCTCGGCGACCAGTGAAGTTCCCATGAGCGCAAGCGTTGCCGTCAGTACGATGCCATCACGCCAGCGGGGTGACAGGCGCGTCTCCAGCCAGGCAACCGTTGCAAACAAGACGACGAAAGACAGCGCAAATTTTACCGGCTTCGCCCATACGGGAGCGCCATCAAGCAGGCGTGGGTCAACCGTGTTCGCTGCGAGTGAAACCACAAGAATACCCACCGACAAACCTGTGAGCACAAGTGAAAGACGGGCAGATGGAGCCCGGGCGGTGGAAAGATCTGTAGAAGTCATTGTATCAAGCCTTGGCAAAGCGCGGGGTGGCGACGCGCACGACGGCTTCCGTGCCGAACGCAAGCAGCACCCCGACAGGACCGAACATGAAGGTTGCGAACAGGATCGGAGCCTGCACGATGCGCTGGATTCCGATCCTGTCCATGCGCCCGGCCAGGAAACCACCGACCATGAGATCGAAGGCGAGGTAATGGATCCAGCCCGCCAGCAAGAGTTCGTCCAGCGAGAACAATTGCCGAACCTCCGCGAGCGACCCGTATCCGCCTCCAGAGTCCGCGAAATAGGCCAGGATGAACCCGGCGTAGAGAACGGACAGCGCCAGCGGAACAACGATTTGCGGTACCAGATTGAGCCAGGCCCAGCGGCGCGGCGCGAAGATCAGCACCACCCAGCCGATCATCGCCAACGTTCCGGACGCGGAAAAAACCTGTTCAAGCGTCATTTGAATGTATCCAGTGTAAATATTTATTCAGATGGTATATACACCAAAGAGCGGCCTGGACCAGCAAAAATATTTCCAATGGAAAGATTAGAGACGTAAATGCCTGCAGAAAAAAGAAAAAAATATCACCATGGCGACCTTAGAAACGCGTTGATCGAAGCAGGAATGGGAATTATCGAGACCGAGGGCCTCGCGGAACTGTCGCTCAGGAAGATTGCAGCAAAGGTCGGTGTCAGTCATACGGCACCGAAGAACCATTTCGGTTCGATGAGAGGCCTCATGACGGCAATCGGTGCTGAGGGGTTTCGGCGCTTTGCCACCGAAATGCGGGCTGGCCTCACTGGAACGTCCGGCCGGGTCAAGAAACTTGAAGCGGCCGTTGAGGGCTATATTCGCTTCGCCCGCAAGCATCCGGCGCTGTTCCAGATCATGTTCTCTCCGGAATACTGCGATTTCAAGGACGAAGAGGTTTCCGAAGCCGCCCGCGCGAGCTACCGGGTCCTGGAAGAAATCTCCGAAGGGCTCGACTGGGACAAGGCAGATCTGGATCATGCGCAACTTCGCACGGAAATCATGCTGTGGTCATTTGCCCATGGCTACGCCACTCTCTTGAACAACGGCCAGATAAACTTCCGCGACGACGGTACGCCGGCCTTCGATGTACTCGACGTGATACCGAAGTTTGGCTACCGGGAAATGTAAACTCCTCAAGCAGACCAGAACGCGTCGCTCTCAGCTGGGAGCGCCTCGACCATCCAGATCCTCTCGATCTTGCGTTCGCGGATCGTCATGAGATAGGCCGCGAAATTGTGCAGCTTACGGCCTTTGCGTTCCGCCCTGACCTCGATCATCACCAGAACCTGGTTCTCGTTGACATCGGCAATCTGGGGGATCGTCAGGATCGGCTGAACGGTTGCAATATCCAACTGCTCGATCAGTTTCATGTAGGCGTCACCACCTGCGACCTGCCTGGTGCTGCCGTCCTTTTTCGTGACTTCCGCAACAAGCCCATCTGCAAGACAGGCCGCCATGGCGGGCAGATCGGCAGCGTTGAAAGCCTCGATGAATGCCCTGACTGTTGCGGCATTGTCCGGCTGCGTGGACATCTTTGCACCTCAAGCGGTATTGTGCGGGTTGGGTCAACCGTACCTCTTTTGCAAGGCGATTGGAATTTTGCCGCAGTTCATTCGTCGGCAGCAGGTTCCCTAGGATTGTTCAGGATATCTGCAGGCCGGCCGTCGAATTCGCGGTGTCACGATTGCCTGGCAAAATTTCAGACAAACCGTATTCGATGAGGTTTTCGTGCCTGGAAATTCTTCTTTGAGCCTTTTGAAGACCGCAACCGTCGCGCTTCTCGCAGCAGGTGCATTTGCAACGCTTAGCTCAACTGCAATTGCAGCAAGCCTTGCAGAGCGCTTCGAAACAGGTGCCTGTTATTCCCGCGCCTACTCCGCCGATCATCTTGGCAACCACCCTCAGCAACTGGTTGCACGCATCTGGTTCGTCGCGGACCCGTCGCTTGGTGTGAGCCCGGACGGCCAGGCACTACGTTTTGGCTTCATACTCAGGGATGGACGGCGCTACGACAGCGTTGCCTATTGCCGGGCCGATGCGAGCTGCGCGACCGAGGGTGACGGCGGACGAATCCAGTTCACGGACCGTGGCCCGAACCTGCGCATGTCGATCGTCGACTATCTTGTCGTTGAGGGTGCCGATTTCTCACCCGATCTGTCGCAGAGCGATGACAGGGTGTTTCTGCTCTATCCATCCAATCCGGCAGGGTGTGGCTGAAGCCCATCGTCGCAACATGTTTCGAACAGATGCAGCTTGGTCAGCCTGCGTGTTGCAAAAGCAGACGGGGGCGCCAGGACGATGACCTGGCGCCTCCCTGGCTGGATTATTCCGTAACCAGCTTGTAGAGCCGCTCGTCCCAAAGGCTGCCTGTCAGCATGTTGGGGACGAACTGCGGATCGGCATTCACGCCGCCTTCGGGCACGATACCGGCGAGTTCGTTCCGGAACTGCTTCTTGTCGGGCTGGACCTGATGCGCCTCTTGCGACGCCTGGCTGTCCCACATCTCGACAACGCTCATGTGGTTACCTCGGTTCGACTGTGTCAGCACGTCGAAGCGCATGTTGCCGTCATGAGTCCGGCTGAATTCGGCCAGGTCTGTCATCATTTCATTTCCGCAGGGTCCGGCCGGGTCGACTTGGCGGTCACAAGGTGCAAATTGCTCCGGCGGAATGATGTCGGCGTGGGTGATCACATAGACCGTCGACGACGTGCCGGCTGGGACGTCCGACGGTGCGGCAGCTACCAGACCGACATGCGGCCGTTCGTCGTAAGGCGCGTAGAGAAGCGGTTCCAAAGCGTTGCGATACGCAAGGGTGTGCTCCGCGGCGGCGTGGGCCGAACGATCTTCGGGCGTCGCCCAGGTTTCGAGAACAATGAAATGATTGTCTTGACCCAAGCGTTGCAAGCCCTCGAACCGAAGAAGGCCGGTCTCGCTTGCGCTGTCCTTTGCCTGCTTTTTGATCAGGTCGAGCGCTTCATCAGACTTGCTCGCATCGACTTCAATATATGTCACGATGAAAGTCGGCTCGTCGGACAAGACAGTTCCGTCCTTTAGTGTCACGTCAGCCATGACCGACGTTGAACCGAGGGCCAGCAGGGCCGCCAAGCCAAGTCCCCGTAGCGGATTTCTAAATGTATTGATCATGATTTCCTCCCTAGACAGTGGTTGAACGCCGCTTATGCGGCAAGGCGAACAGTCAGGTCTCCGGCCTCTGACTCCAGAGCTTTCAAATCGTCAAACAATGCCTGTGCCTGTTCGGTACTCAGCGGAACCAGCGGAGCGAATGTCGCGCACCAGCTGTCATCGCCCGACTTCCAGGCCTCGATCTGCTTCAACGCCGCGCTCAGCGGATATTTCGAAATCGTCTGGCGGACAGCCGCCAGCGCCCTCTGATAAGCTTCGGCGTCGCCGCCGACGGCATCGATCGTTGCGCGGGCCAGTCCTGCTGAGGCATTGGTGGTGGCGGAAATAACGCCGCCGCACCCGTTCTTGAGCGCGTCACGAAGCACGCCCTCATTTGACGGGAAAACGTCAAAGTCTGCCGCGGCGCCGGCGAAGGCCAACGTCCCCTCATAGTCGCCAGAACTGTCCTTGAGACCGGCGATGACTTGCCCGAATTCCACCTTCAGTTCCTGGATCAGCGGGATCGAAATCGGCGTCATCGACATTTGCGGAAAGTGATAGAGATAGATCCTCAGATCGCTCGAACCGACCTGCTCGATCAGCCGCGCGTAGTAGGCGAACAACCCCTTGTCAGGCACATTCTTCAGGTAGTAGGGCGGCAGCACCAGGACGTTTGGAAAACCTGCGTCGACACACGCACGCGTTAACTCAACCGCATCGTCGGCGGCGCAGGAGCCGGTCCCGAAAATCACCTGATCGCCTGCAAAACCAGCCTCGGCAAATGCGCCGGGCAGCGCGAGGCGCGACGCCGTTGGAAGCGAATTGCCTTCGCCTGTGGTGCCCGCCGGAGCAACCCCGTCCAGGCCTTCGTCGATCAGCCGCTTGCAATAGTTGACAAGCTTCGGGATATCGACGGTTCCGTCGACGGCGACCGGGGTGACAGCGGCGGCATAGACGCCGTTTCTTGCTTTGCTCATGAGAATTACTCCGCAGCTTGGGCGACGCGCTCCGCGCCTCGAGCCTTGACAACAACCTTGATGGCGTCGTCGATCCGATCCTTCGCGTAGCGGATCGCCGTCGGCAGGTCCTCCAGCGCAAAGGTGTGGGTGTGAATGAGAGTGGCGTCGAACGCTTTCGCAGCCATCAGCGCCATGGCGCGGTGCGTGGCGCTCTTGCCTTCGCCGCGAATGCCATAAAGATACATGTTGTTTTGTACCGCGTAGGGTAAGTCGACCTTCGTCGGCTCATGCGGAAACGCTGCAAGGCAGATTTTCCCGCCGCGATTGGTCATCCGGATGGCGTCATTGATCGCGACTTCAGAACCGGCGCATTCGACCACGTAGTCAGCCCCTTTCGGGCCCACGATGCGTTTGACCGCATCGACGGTGTTCTCGTTTCGAACGTTGATGACGTGATCCGCACCGAGCCTGCGGCCGATCGCCAGGCGCGCGTCGCGCGTGCCCGTCAAGACAACAGGTGAAGCACCGAGCGACTTGGCGACGGCAACGGCCAGGAGACCGATGGCGCCAGGGCCAGTCACCACCACGCTTTCACCTGCAACCAGCCCCCCGAGCTCGGTCAGGCCATACATCGACGTGCCGGCCGTGACGACAAGCGTCGCCTCTTCGTCCGACATGTCATCGGGCACCTTGATCATGGTGTTGATGTTGTTCACCGCATATTCGGCAAAGCCGCCATCCGTGGTGAAGCCGTTCGCCCTGTGGCCCTTGTTCTTGTCTCCATAATTGAGACCGTAGTTGAGGCAGCTGGTGTACATGCCTGCGCGGCATCGCTTGCACTGGCCGCACCCTGCATGAATCTCGACGGTGACGCGGTCGCCGATTTCGAACTCATCGACGCCGTCTCCAAGACCGACCACTGTGCCCATGTATTCGTGACCGGGCGTGAAATTCTTGTTGAACGGTGCGCCCCCCTGCACCAGGGCCGGTGATCCGTAATGCAAGATCTCCAGGTCAGTGGCGCAAATCGCAACCGCGTCCACACGGACAAGCGCCTCGGCGCGCTTCGGCTGCGGAACCGGTTTTTCGGTCAGGAGCAGTTCGTCGGGATCACCGATCACCCAAGCCTTCATCTGTTCAGGGATCGGGAAGTCAGGAGAAGTTTTCATTGCGCGTCCTCGGATGACTCATTCTATCGATTATCGATAATCTAAATTAGATATCTAGTGATGTCAACATTATCGATAATATTAAATTACAACTTCGGCAAAAACCTCGACGAGGTTCGGCGACAACCGGGACGTGATCCTGGTGCGGACCTTTGCGGTCAGTCGCAGGAACTCGGCAATGTCGATGTTTTCTCGCGGCACAATTTCAATCCGCTCGCGTTGCAGGATGGCACGTGTCTCTTGGTCTTCGCGTTCCGCAATCTCTCGCTGGATCAGGGTCGCGTATCGTGCTGATGCCACGAGAGCATCACGCGCGGTTTCGTCCAGCGCAGCGAAGTATTGCGCATTCACGACACAAAGTGCGACGCCGAATATGTGGCCTGTTTCACTGACATGGTGATGAAAGCGATGCATGCCGAAGCGCACCAGGTTCGTCAACGGGTTTTCCTGCGCATCGACCTTGCCGGTTTCCACGGCAGTAACCAGGTCTTTCACATCGGTCACGACTGGCGTGAACCCCATGGAGCGCAGCGTTTCTTGATAAAATCGGTTGTCCAAAGTCCGGATCACGAGGCCTTCGCAATCCGCCGCGCACCGAACCGGTCTCTTGCGGTTGGTAATGTGGCGAAGTCCATTGTCCCAGAAACCAAGCAGCTTCATCCCGGTTTTTCGTTCGAAAGCCGAACACAGAATGTCACCGGCTTCGCTATCCAATGCGGCGCAGGCTTTGCGCCTGTCACTGACCAGAAACGGAATGTCCATCAAGCCGAGCTCGGGAACGCGCTCCGTCATGTAACCGCTGGCCAGATAGCCAATGTCGAAGGCCCCGGTTTCCAGCCCTTCGAAAAGGTCACGTGCGGCCATGCCTTCTCTGGTGACGTCCAGGTGCTCCTCAACGTCAAACCGCGTATCGAGCTCCAGAAGCATGGAAGAAAGGGCCTTCATGCCACGGGTGTGAACCGAGTGCGGACCCTGGTAACCACCTATTCGCGCTTTCATCATGGCAGAGCTCACAGGTTTTGTTCACCGGGATGGTCGCCCACCCCGGGAACATGATCACGCTTAGTTGGACGCCAGACCGTCAACCAGAGCCTTGTACTCGTCCGATTGCTTCAGACGAATGGAATCATAGGCCTCGCCATCCATGAACTCGGCGTTCTCGCCAAGTTTGCCGAGAAGGCGCTTGTAGGTTTTGTCGTCCTGCATTTCAGCGAAAGCGGAGCGCAACTTGGCCAGGGCTTCGTCCGGAACGCCGGCGGGAACCAGAACGACGCGGTGCATGATGCCCATATCGCCGACGCCCTCGATGCCCACCTCACCGGTTGTCGGGACACCTTCAATGGCGGTGCCCGGCGAGACTGAAACCAACGGACGCAAGGCGTCGCCTTGGCTGTCAATCACGGAGTTGAACGCCATGGAGACATCAACGTCACCGGCCAAGAGCGCCTGAAGAGCCGGACCGCCACCCTTGTGCGGAACCAGTGTAGGCCGAACACCTGCCTCGGTGAACAGCAGTGCGCCTGGAACCATGAAGGCACCCCAGTTGCCGGAATGACCGAAACGCAGTTTTCCGGGGTTGGCTTTGCCATATTCCAGCATTGAGTTGAAGTCCGTGAACTCGCTGTCGCTCTTCACGATCACCGACGGCGCTGCAAAGTTGGTACGCGCAACGGTCACGAAGTCCTTGTTCGGATCATACGGCAATTTGGCGACATGCTGCTGAAGCTGGTCGATAAAGTTCTGCGTGAACAGAATTGTGTAACCGTCAGCCGCGGAATTCGCTGCAGCGGCGGTTCCGGTCTGACCCGAGGCGCCCGGCATCAGTTTTACGATCACCGGCTGACCCAGATAGGTCGGCAGGATACTGGCGATGACGCGCGCATTCAGATCGTGCGAACCGCCCGCACCAAGCGGAATGATCATGGTGACCGGCTTTTCCGGGTATTCGGCCGCCGCCGTTGTGGTCAACGCGGAAAGGGCCAGAGCGCCGGCGATCAGGCCTTTGCCGAGATTAGTGAAAAGTTTCATCGTTTCCTCCATGTGTTGGAACTGTTCAGCGTGCATTCAAGCGTCACGCCGCCGCCTTCCGCCGAGCGCGGAGATGGTTTCTGAGAGCGAAAATCAAAAGCATCGGAATGAGGGCGAGCAGCGCCAAGGTCACCGGACGCTCGTTCACGATGTATCCGGCGACGTCGCCACCCGACAAAAGCAGTGTCTGGCCGATGGCATACTCCAGCGGCGGCGCGAGAATGAACCCCATGACGAGCGGCGTCACATCGAAGTTGAGCTTGCGCGCGCCGTAGCCGAACAGGCCAAAGACAACGAGAAACACCAGGTCCAGGGGATTCGAGCGATAGACATAGGTACCCGCCACCGCGAAGATCATGGTCAGCGGCACGAGATAGGAACGCGGAATTGCGACGACACGGGCGAAGATCGGTATCATCGCGCGCCCCAGAACCAGCAGCAGCAGGCATGCAATGACCATCGACCCCAGCAATGCGTAGACCATCGCACCGGAATCGGAGAACAACTGCGGACCGGGACGAAGACCCTGCGCCACAAACGCGCCCAACAGGATTGCGGTGATGTTGTCGCCGGGGATACCCAGCGTCAGCAGCGGCACCATTGTTGGACCATTCACGGCGTTGTTGGCAGCTTCCGGGGCTGCGACGCCATCAAGGTCACCCTTGCCGAATGTCTCAGGATCAGGCGCTGCTTTCTTGGCCGCCGCGTAGCCCATGAACGCTGCAACAACCTGCCCGACACCCGGGACCGCGCCGATGGCGCCACCCATCCAGGTGGAACGCAGGATCGTGCGCGCCGACCGTTTCAGCTCCTGCCAGGAAAGACGCTCGCCTTCAGGCTTTGTGGCCTTGGCGCCCTCATTGATCCGCGATTCCACGGCCAGCAGGATCTCGGGGATGGCGAACAATCCAATCAGCATCGGCAGCAGGTCAATGCCGGCCTGAATTGCAAAAACGTCGAATGTGAAGCGGTTGACGGCGCCGATCGGATCCTGACCGATCAGCGAGATGAAGATGCCGATCATCAGCATCAACACACCCTTCTTGACCGCACCGCCGGAAGTGGATGCGATGATAGCCATGGAAAGAGCCAGAACGACCGCGAGTTCGGGAGGCCCGATCCGCATGGCAACCAGGGCGATCGGTCCGATCAGGAAAATTGTGAAGATACTCGAGGCGGTGTCACCGAAGACGGAGGCGTATAGCGCCATTTCCAGGGCCTTGCGGCTCTTGCCCTGCTTGGTCAAGGCAGGTCCGTCAAACGTTGTTGCAACGGATGCGCCAGTCCCTGGAATCCCTACGAGTATGGCTGGAATGGAGCCACCGTAGATGCCGCCCTTGTAAACGCCGATCAGGAACGGAATACCCACGAGCGGATCAAGGAAGAACGAGATCGGCAGCAGCACGGCCATCGCCATGACGGTCGTGAAACCGGGCAGCGACCCGACCAGGATTCCCAGCACCAGGCCCGCACCTGTCATCAGCACCGTGTCGACACGAAGGATGAGAGACAATCCTTCAAGGAGCTCCTGAAGCATCTTCTATCCTCCAAAAATCTGAAAAGGGAACGGCGGCAGCGAGACCGTCAGAAGGCGCGTGAAGATGAAGAAGACCGCGCTGGGGACCACGATGGCGGTAAAGCCGATCTTCAAGGGGCTTCGTGCGCCCAGAAAGAGGCTGAGCACGATAATCACGGCAGCGCTTGACGCGACAAATCCCAATGGGACCAGAAGCAACGTGTAGGCCAAGGCTGCACCCAGCGTGACCAGCACGCGCAGCAAGGCACTCAGATCGATTGAGACCGATGTTTGCTCTGACGGATGGGAAATGGCGTCGACGAACGTCCACAGACTGGCCATGAGCCAGAGAACGGTCACGACCTGCGGAAAGAATTCCGGGTTCAATCCTTCCGAATCCATCCCGAACAATGCCGGCGGCTTGTCCACTTGCGACGGCACCAATGCAAGCATCAGCGCCGCCAAGAAAATGTTCAAAAGGCTGAACCATGCATATGCCGACATGCGGCCCAACAGGCTGGTCACCAATGAATCTTGCATTGGATGTCTCCTCCCATTCGACTGAAAACCCCTGGAGTCACGCCTTCGGCTCACGTCGAATTACCGATACTCTATTATAGATTATCGATAATCGCAACCGCTATCACGTTTCGTGATCTGGCAATTTCATTATTATCGATTAAATATATCTTGTATGGTGCGGCTTCGGTCGCTGACTGCGACATACGCGAAGGGAGTTTTTGGATGGTTGAACCGCTCGTATTGAGCCGCACATCTCTGGCTGATCAGATAAGGGATCACCTGCTGTCTCGTATCGTGCAGGGCGAGCTTAAGCCAGGCGAGCGTCTTGTTGAGCTTAAGATCGCCACCGAAATGTCGACCAGCCAGGCGCCTGTCAGAGAGGCGCTGCGTCAGCTGGATGCATTGGGGATCATCGAAACCCTTCGCAACAAGGGCGCACGCGTGCGGGTGATACCCGACAAGGAGCTGCGTGAACTTTACGACGTCCGTGCGCAGATCGAAGGATACGCGGCTGAAATCATTGCCGAGCAGGGCGCTCCCCTCAAAACCAAGCTCGAAGAACAGGTCCGCAAAATGCGTGCGGCCGCGCGGGCAAATGACTCCCTGAGCTTTTCCGAACACAACACAAACTTCCATCGGCTGATTTTGGAAGCGACCGGCAATTCGACGCTCATCGAGCTCTGGGAACGGCTCCATGTGAAGGTCAGCACTATGGTGAACGTCGTCCGCCAGAACACAGACCTGGCTGCCGTGGCAAACTCACATCAGCCGATCATAGACGCGATCGCCGCAAGGGACCCTGTCCAGGCGAGAAAGGTGGCTGTCGAACACGTGTTGGCAAACAAACCCGAGTAACGAAAACCTTGATTTTGTTGAGGGCACGACCACCAGCCCTCAATCAATCAAACCCGATTTGAACAGTCCCTCAGCCGTGTAGCCGGTCTTGAGAAGAAGAAATCAACCTCTTGCAAAATCCATCGATTATCGATAATATCAAACCAAAGTGAGCGAGAAACTGATGCGATGAATCTGGATTTGGGCGTGGACCTAAAGTCCGCAGGCGGGCCGTCACGGACAGCAAAAGATCAAGCCTGTGATTTGTCTGGCCAGATTCTGAGCCTCGCAAAAGAATAAATCAGGGAGAAGCGAATGACTGAGAAAATGTCTCACATCCCGGAGACTGTGCACCTCGAATGGCTGGGGCAAACAATCGAGATCCATTGGAACTATCATGCGATCCTGATGTTCAGCATCTGGATGGTTCTGGTTCCACTCTGCATCCTCATCATCCGCTTCGGGAAACCCAAGCCGACCGAATTCGGGGTTCGCACGAAGATCGGCATCACCAACAAGCAGTGGTGGTGGTTTACCTCTCACAAATACGGGATGTTCGCGGCGGTATTCGCCTCGATTGCCGGGGCCGGGGTCGCGCTGGTTGTCAGCGGCGGCTTCAGTGCAACGGTTCATTCGCTGTTCGGCGCGCTCACCATTATCATGGGCTGCCTTCAGGTCGTGTCGGCTCTCCTGCGCGGGACCCACGGCGGCAAATACTACTACACGGCCGATCCGGACAATCCCAAAACCTGGGAAGGTGATCACTACAATCACTCCAAGCGCCGCCGCATGTTCGAGGCCTATCACAAGACGTCGGGCTATTTCACGTTCATGTTTGCCGTGGGCGCGGTCGGGTCCGGCCTGATGCAATATCCGATGCCGATCCTGACATGGCTGATGTTCCTTATCCCGCTTGCCTTTCTCGGTGCGTGGATCGCCCTTGAGTTCATGGGCCGCGCCTATGACGGCTATCGTGCCGTTCATGGATACGGAATGGAACATCCATTCAACAAGGAACGCGAGCTGCTCTAGGGTACGGACCCATAAATGAAGCCGATTTGGCGGCATAAATGGCGAAATCACGCGAGGAAGCGTGTGAAGAGTGGGCTTTATGCCCGGTCAAGCGCGTTGACGCTGCGAGGTGAAGCCATTTTGCCGTCCTTCGGATTTGACCGTTTTGGCCATCTGCTTCGTCGCGAAAGGCTTGAAAATGAACCACATTTCCTGCGCTTTCGCTCCTTGCCGCTGGTCAAAACGATCCAAACCAAATTGACTTCATTTATGAGTCCGTACCCTAAGGCCGCGACTTCAAAACCTCCAAGAAAAACACCTTCCCTCAGGGGCCATCACTGATGCGTGGCGGGGAAGCCCAAACCGATGGAAAGGTCCGCACGATGTCCGATGTGTTGATTAGCGAGTTCATGGACGAACCCACCGCCAGGAGCGTCATCGCCGAGTTTGATACGCATTGGGATCCGGATCTCTGGGGCAAGCGCGACGAGCTTCTGTCACGCGCTGCAGACGCGCGTGCCATCATCGTGCGCAATGCAACCCAGGTGAACACCGAGTTTCTGGACGCGGCACCGAACCTCAAGATCGTCGCCCGCATGGGCGTGGGGCTCGACAATATTGACGTAAAGGCCTGTCAGGCGCGGGGCATCGAAGTATGTCCCTCCATCGGTGCCAACGCGGTGTCCGTGGCCGAATATGTTATCGCCACGGCGCTAATCCTGCTGCGCGGACCCGCCTATTTCGCAACCGGGGAAGTTGCCGGCGGTGAATGGAACCGCACCAAGTTCGCGGGCGGCCGTGAGATGACCGGACGGACGATGGGCGTGATCGGTTTCGGGTCCATCGGACAGGTCGTCGGCGAAAAGGCACGCGGCATGGGCATGGAGGTGATTGCCTATGACGCCATGTTGCCGGCCGACTCGCCCGCCTGGAACAACGCCCGCAACGTGGACCTGGACACACTGGTCGCCGAGTCCGATGTGATCTCCGTGAACTGCCCGAAATTGCCCGAAACCATCGACCTGATCGATGCGCGCCAGTTCAGCCGGATGAAGGAAGGCGCGGTTCTGGTCAATGCCGGGCGCGGCGGTATTGTCAACGAGGCTGCCTGTGCGGACGCCCTCAGTTCCGGACACCTGGGCGGTGCAGCACTCGATACGCTTGATGTCGAGCCGATTGACGAAACCGCAAGCGCCCTCTTCCAGGGTGTCGGCAATCTCATCCTGACGCCGCACGTTGCCGGCGTCACGCAGGAATCCAACCGGCGCATTGCCGAAGTCGCCGCAAGCAATGTACGCCGGGTCTTGGGCGCACACGTTACAGCCTAGCGTTCAGGAAAGAAGCTCCGCCCAGCGCAACACTTGCCTGGGTCGAAATGGTGCCGGCATTCCTTTGTTTGCCGCTTCCAAACGCTCAGACCCTCGACAAAAAACGCCGCAAGCCTTTTGACCTGCGGCGTTTCTTTTTTGCCGTCGCGAAGGATCAGCCTTCGTATTCGAGAATGTAGAGCCCGGCATTGTAATCGGACGCATAGACGATGCCGTCCTTGGACACCCAGACATCGCAGGTCTGTATCACCTGCGGCCGGTTGAGGCGGCCATCCATCAGCCGCGCCGGTGCCGGCGGCACAAAGGCGGCAACTTCATTGGGCTGGTACTCGTTGGAAATATCGTAGACACGCACGCCTGCATTCTGTTGGGTCGCAAAGATCAGTTGATCGCTTACCAAACTGTCCGGACGGTTTTCGTGAATGTTGTGCGGCCCGAAATGCGCGCCCTTGTTCACATAGTCCGCGTCTGATGGGATCGGCACCGTCGAAATACTGACCGGGTTTGACGGTTCGCGAATGTCGAACAGCCAGATGTGCTTGATCCCGTCCGCACAATTGTCGAGCACGGCCTCGTCGGCAACGACAAGAAGATCGCGGTCGGGCAGCGGCAGACAGTTATGTGTGCCTCCGCCAAACGGCGGCGACCAGTTGCGGTGAACGATCAGCTCCGGATTGGTACGGTCCTTGACGTCCATGATCACCATGCCCGCATCGCGCCAGGCACCGTAGGCAGTATCCCCGTGAACAATCGCATGGTGCAGCCCGGCGCGCGCCGCGTTTTCTTCCGGGACCTCACCAGCCGCGCTATTCATCCCGGGCAGCCAGTAGCGGCCGGCCTCTTTCGGGTTTGCCGGATCCGCCATGTCGATGGTGACAAAGATATAGTCCGTGAACCCGTCAAGCAGGACCGACGCATACGCCCAGCGCCCACCCACATACCAGAGCCGGTGGATGCCGCCGCCTTCCACATCCATGAAGCCGATCCGTTTCGGTGCGGCAGGGTTTGAAATGTCATAAACGGACATGCCCGCGGTCCAGTCGCGCTTGGGCGCTGCCTGGGCATCCACGGTGCCGACTTTCTCGCCGATCTTGCCGGTGTAGTACTGCTTCTCATCCTGAAACTCGGGCGCCGCGAACATGTTGCGCGCATTGATCACCAGAAGCAGGTCTTCATGGCTTTGCAGGTGAATGTTCCAGGTGTTTGAGGCCGCGGGTTCGTAGTGAACGGGTTTCGGGTTCCTTGGATCGCGTACATCAACGACACTGAAGCCGTCTGAGAACATGTGACCGATGATTGCGTGCCCTTTGTTGACCATCAACTGCACGCCATCCGGTCGGCCGCCCTGATCGGAGTAGCCGAGTAGCTTCAGGTTGTAGGCATAGTCCGGCGTCGGCAGGTCACTGGCAGTCATCGTTTCTTCCCTTCATGCGCGGCCGTCAGGCGCGAAGCTTTTGATGCAACTTACTAGATTTATAGATTATCGATAATGTTAATTCAAGCCAAACACCCTTTGATGAACTGCTGATCCGTGTTGCTCACCGGTGGAATTGAACAAGATGTACAAGTCGCCCGGGTGCCGGATGGCGTCAAACCGGCACTCAACGGAGGCCGATTGCGTTGGCCCACTCCTCCACCGTGTCACCGCTGCTCATCTGGTTTGCGATCAGTCCATCCACTTGAAAGCTTGGAGAGACATGAACCCCGTTCTGCCGCACATATTTGGTGTGCCATTTGACATCAGCCTGGAGCGCGCTGATCTGAAAGGCCTCGGCAACATCCACGCCGCTCAGGGTCTTGATCCGCTCCAGAATGTCGGTTGGCGTACTGTCCAGATTCGGGCCAGCGCGATGGTCCTCAAATTCAAACTCATCGCGGTTCGCATAGATTGCGGCCATGACGGTCCGAGCATCCTCCTTGCCCTTCTTGGACGTCGACGCGGCGAGGATCGCGCGCACGATCACGCCGGAAAACATATGCCATGGCTGCGAGACAAAACGGATCTTGACTGTAATCCTGTCCGCTCCGACCAGTGCGATCAGATCGTCGATTTTGCCAAACGCCCTTGCGGAAAAAGGACATGTCGGCTCAAGAAACATCTCCACCACTTTGGGACCGCTGCCCCACACCAAGGGGTCCGCCCCGCTGGCTGAACGGCTGTCATCCATGGTCTTTCTCCCTGCTTGACCCTGCCCGGCCGACCAAAGCTGCGCCCCACTGACCCTTCATACGGGCGGTGGCGAGCGGCTCCGGTCAAACAGAGAGTGCAACACTCAACGGCCCTCCGCCAACCGCGAACGCTATCATTTTTTGTTGGATCGGCACCGCGTGTGACTGATGGAGTGCATTTGCCGGATTCGGAATTCCGGTTTTATCTGGATCGCAATCTGGACCGATCCCGGAAATGCGGACGAACGGCACGCAGACACGAAAAAAGCCGCCCGAAGGCGGCTTTTTCAACTCACTGAGGTAACGTGATGCCCGACCTGAGACATAGGTGACAAAGCGTTCCGGACACATAGGTAACACTTTCGGTTTTTTCGGGAGGTGTCGAT
>NZ_JASHKA010000018.1 GCF_030732845.1 Roseibium sp. MMSF_3544 | reverse complement strand
GATATCCACGGATCGGCCGCCTACCGCGCAAACCTCGTCACCGTCATGGCCAAACGCGCCGTCAAAGCAGCTGGGTAGGTTCGAACAATCTTCTCTATTTTTACTGCAAAATCGAAAGTCCGGCTTGTTATAAGCCGGGCTTCTTGCTTTTTGTGATCCGGAAAATTCTGTAGTCGTATTTTTTCTGAATGGGGCAATGTCCGGAAAGCGGAATGTTATGACGTACGGCACAGTTCGGCGCAGACGAGATCGTTATAGTGAGCGCCGGATGTGGGAAAAGGAAACAGCCGGAAACCGTGTCCACGATAAATCTATTTATAGACACATAGTTCGGATTAATTCGGCCTTCTTGAAGAGCACGTTGCAAAGTGCCGAAGGCAAAGGTGGGATAGAGGCATAAATGGCTGGACCAAAACAACGCACCGCGAAGGCGAATAGCGGCAGGGACAATCCCGTGTCCACTGCATTCAAGCCGATCCGGTCGGCATTCTGGGGCGTTGCCGTCGTCAGTTTTGTAATCAACATCCTGATGCTGACCGGTCCGGTCTTCATGCTTCAGGTTTATGACCGCGTTCTTGCCAGCGGATCGGTGCCGACCCTTGTGGTAATCGGTTCCCTGGCGATGGTGCTTTACGTTTTCTACGGCATTCTGGAAGGTGTGCGCGGCCGGATATTGTCACGGCTAGGGCAACGTGTGGACGCCAGATTGTCCGGGATAGTCTACAAGGTTTCAAACAGCCTTCCGGTCCGATTGGGACGTCAGGCTTCGCGACTGCGTCCGGTGCAGGATCTTGACACGATCCGGCAGTTTCTTTCCGGGCCGGGGCCTGCGGCTATCTTTGATATTCCGTGGTTACCGCTTTACCTCGGCATCGTGTTTTTGTTCCATCCGCTCCTGGGCTTTGTCGGCCTGGCCGGGGCGATCATCATTTCAGTGCTGATTGCACTTAACGAAGTCATGTCTCGCGAGCCGACCGAAGATGCTGCCGGTCAGTCAGGCAGGCGCTCGGCCGCTGTGGAAAGCGGGCAGAGGAATTCTGAAGTTGTTGCTGCGATGGGCATGCAGGAAACGCTGACTGCAAGATGGGATGCACAGAACCTTGAGTATCTTGCAACACAGCGGCGGGCATCCGACAGGACCGGGATTTTCGGGACGGCCATCAAGACAATCAGGTTCATCCTTCAATCAGCCATTTTGGGTGTCGGTGCGTGGCTTGCGATCAAGCAGGAGATTTCCCCCGGTGTGATGATTGCCGCGTCGATCATGACTTCGCGTGCGCTTGCGCCGATTGAACAAGCCGTCGCGCAGTGGCGCGGTTTTGTTGCCAGTCGTCAGGCGCTGCGCCGATTGCGCGAAGTTCTGCAGGTGTCGGAATCTGAAGACGCGAAAATGGATCTGCCAGCGCCGACAAAAAGCATCTCGGTGGAGCAGGTCTTCTGCGGGCCCTTCGGGGAAGCAATGCCTTATGTGCAAAACGTTTCCCTGGAGCTGGAGGCCGGTGACGGACTTGGCATTATCGGTCCTTCCGGATCTGGAAAATCAACCTTCGCGCGCGCACTTGTCGGCGTTACACCGACCTTGAAGGGCGTGATCCGTTTCGACGGTGCAGAGCTCAGTCAGTGGGAAAGTGCAAAGCGCGGTGAGTTCATCGGGTACCTGCCGCAGGATTTGCAGCTTTTCGATGGAACCATTGCGGAAAACATCGCACGGTTCCGCGAAGACGCGGCGCCGGAAAAGATCATTGAAGCGGCCAAGCTGGCCGATGTCCACGATATGATCGTTGGTCTTCCGGAAGGCTACAACACGGTGATCGGACGGAGTGGCCGGTCCTTGTCTGCCGGGCAGCGGCAACGTCTTGCGCTTGCCAGATCGCTCTATGACAATCCGTTCCTGGTGGTGCTTGATGAGCCGAATTCAAATCTGGATGCGATTGGTGAAAACGCCCTCACAAACGCGATCAAGGCCATGCGCCAGAAGGGATCGATCGTCGTGGTGATCGCGCACCGGCCGAGCGCGATTGCGACGGTTGACAAGATCCTGTGCCTCAAAGACGGCAAGTTGGCAGGCTTTGGGCCTAAGGAGGAAGTTTTGAAACAGGTTGTTCAGCCGGTTCAGCCTATGCGCCAGGGAGCAGGAGCAGCCCGATGACAAAAGTGAACAAGGACATGGATAAGGCCCCTGCAAATTCGGCAGATGATGAGCTGAGCAAAACCGTGCGCGGCCATCTCTACTTCGCGTCTCTGGTGACTGTGTTTGTGGTCTTCGGAATTGGGGGCTGGGCAACGTTCATGGAAATCTCCGGCGCCGTTGTTTCGTCGGGGACGGTCGTTGTCGAGAGCAACATCAAGCAGGTCCAGCACCGCGAAGGCGGTATTGTGCGCGACATCAAGGTGAAGGATGGAGATCTTGTCGAATCGGGCGATCTGTTGATCAGTCTCGACGACACCGTCACACGCGCGAACCTCGCCGTCATTACCAAGCAATTGAGAGAATTGACGGCGCAGGAGTTGCGATTGGAATCCGAACGTGACGATATCCAGACGATCGACTGGCCTGCGGACAGAATAGAGTCTCTCGGCGACATCGAGCGCGGCCAGCAATTGCTTCTTGAGGCGCGTCAGAATTCCAAGGAAGGACGCAAAAACCAGCTTGAAGAACAGATCAGGCAGTTCAACCAGCAAACGCAAGGGTTGGAAGCCCAGGTGACCGCCAAGGACATCGAAATTGAACTGATCGCGGAAGAACTTGTCGATCTGGAAAAACTCCTTGAAAAGAATCTCACCCCGAAAAGCCGGGTGACGGCCTTGCGGCGTGAAAAGGCGCGGCTTCAGGGTGAGTATGGCGACCTGATTGCTCAGATTGCGCGCACGAAGGAAGCTATCAGCGAACGCCAGATCCAGATCCTTCAGATCGAAGAATCCTATCGCGCCGAGGTCCTCGAGCAGTTGCAGGAAGCGCGGTCGCGCATTGCACAGCTGGAGGAACAAAAGATTGCGGCCGAAGACGAATTGACACGTGTGGAAATTCTCGCGCCGCGCAACGGCTTTGTGCACCAGTTGTCGGTTCACACGATTGGCGGCGTTATCGCGCCCGGCGAAACGGTCATGCAAATCGTGCCGCGTGAAGACCAGCTGATTGTGGAAGCGCAGGTTCAACCGGTCGACATCGACCAGTTGGCCCCCGGACAGGAAGCGCGGGTCCGGTTTCCCAGTTTCGATCAACGAACAACGCCTGAGTTGACTGCAAAGCTGCTGACGGTTTCCGCGGATCTCACGGAAGACGAGCGAAGCGGTATGAGCTACTACGTCGCCAAGCTCGTCATTGACGATGAGGAATTGCAGAAACTCGGTTCACAGACACTGGTGCCAGGCATGCCGGTTGAGACGTTCCTGCAAACAGGCGACCGGACAATTCTGAGCTATCTGGTAAAGCCGGTTACGGACCAGATCGCCCACGCGATGCGGGAAAGATAAGCCATTTCAGCGCCCTGCGTGTTTTCGAGTGCAGGGTGTTCTGTCGGTTTTCGATCAAAGACGTCAAAGAACGAGTATCTGGACCGTTGAGCCTGCCTTTTGGGCGGGTGCGTGGGGCGGGCGGATGATCAGTGCGCCCGATCTGGCGAGAAGGGCAAGCATGGAGCTGTCCTGTTTCTGGTACGGCGTTGCAATGAGGCGCCCTGTGGCGTCCTCTTCCAGCGTTGCACGCACATAGTCCTGCCGGCGATCATTTTCCTCAAGATCAGCGCCGAGAATTGCCTGCCTCGATGACGTGGCTTCAGTTTCTTCGCCGAGCATTTTTCGGATGAGCGGTTTCAGAAACAAGAGACCGCAGACAAGGCTTGAAACCGGGTTTCCCGGCAGCCCAAGGACCCGTGTCTTGCCAAGCCTGCCGGCCATGAGAGGTTTGCCTGGGCGCATCGCGATGCGCCAGAAGGCGAGATCCATGCCCTCCTGACCCAGCACACCCTGCACGAGATCATGATCACCGACCGACGCGCCACCGAGCGTGACGAGAATATCTGCGTTTTCAGTGATGGCCCTGCGCGCGTGATTGGCCAGCTCGATCGGGTCGTCGCGCGCGATGCCGAGATCGAGCGGGGCGCCGCCGCAATCCTCCACCATCGCAGCAATGCCTGCGTGGTTGGAGGCGATGATCTGATCAGGTCCCGGCTCGACGCCGGGGCGCACCAGTTCATCACCGGTGGCAAGGATCGCAACCTTGGGCCGTCTGACCACAGGCATGTCCGGATGGTTCATTGCTGCGGCAAGTGCCAGATGGCGGTAGGCAAGGCGAAGAGGTGGTGCGAGAAGGATTTCATCCTGGCGAAAATCCAGGCCGGCGGGGCGGACAAACGCGCCCTTTGCAGGCGGTTCAAGGACCGAGATCCGGTCGCCGTCTCTCGACGCATTTTCCTGAATGAGAATTGTGTCCGCACCGGCAGGTACCGGAGCTCCTGTGAAGATCCGGACGGTCTGCCCAGCGCCAACGTTGCCGTCAAACCCATGACCGGCTGGCGCTTCGCCGATAACCTCAAGTATTGCCGGACCGTCGATCAGGTCTTCATGCCTGATCGCATACCCATCCATGGCCGAAGCGGCAAATGGGGGCTGCGTTCGTTTGGAGACCAGATTTTCTGAGAGGTACCGGCCATTGGCCTTGTCCAGTGTGACCCGTTCGCTCTCAAGCTGGCTCACTCCGGACAGAAGTTTTTCGAGCGCCTCGGCAACCGGCATCAAGCTCATCAGGTGCCGCCCTCGCTGCCGTCTTTTTCAAGCGTCCAGTGACCGGACTTGCCTCCGGCTTTTTCCACCAGGCGGATGTCGCCGATCACCATGCCGCGATCCACGGCTTTGGCCATGTCATAGATTGTCAAGCAAGTGAGTGAACAGGCCGTCAGAGCTTCCATTTCAACGCCGGTCTGACCGCTCACCTTGGTGGTTGCGGTTACGACGAGACCGGGCAGCGTTTCGTCCGCCTCGATGTCGACCGTCACCTTTGAGAGCATCAGCGGATGGCAAAGCGGGATGAGCTCATGGGTTTTTTTGGCCGCGAGTATCCCGGCAACCCTGGCAGTGCCGATGACGTCGCCTTTCTTGGCATTGCCCGACAGGATGAGCTCTAGGGTTTCTGCACGCATGGTAACTGTGCCGCGCGCGACGGCAATCCGGTTCGTGACTTCCTTTTCGGACACGTCGACCATATTGGCCGCGCCCGCCTCGTCCAGATGTGTGAGTTTCGTGCCCTGGTCAGACATGACGCCTTAAACCGCTTGAGAAAGAGCAGGGCGCGTGAGCAACGTTCTGGTCGCTGAGGCAACATCCTCCTGGCGCATAAGGCTCTCGCCGATCAGGAAGGTGGAAATGCCAACCTTGCTCATGCGCTCAAGGTCCTGCGGGGTAAACAGTCCGGATTCGCCAACGACAATTCGCTCAGCCGGCACCTGGGGCGCGAGTTCCTCGCTGGTTTCGAGCTTCGTCTCGAATGTCTTCAGGTTGCGGTTGTTGATGCCGAGGAGGGGGGAGGTCAGTTTGAGAGCTCGTTCCAGTTCTTCAAAATTGTGAACTTCCAGCAGGACGTCCATCCCGAGACCGAATGCGGTTTCTTCCAACGCCATTGCCGTATCGTCGTCTACGGCAGCCAGGATGATAAGGATGCAGTCACCACCCCATGCGCGCGCTTCGTAGACCTGGTACGGGTCATAGAGGAAGTCCTTGCGCAGGGCCGGCAGGGAGACAGCGTCGCGAGCCTTTGTGAGAAACTCGGGGCGGCCCTGGAATGACGGCGTGTCGGTCAAAACCGAAAGGCAGGCAGCGCCACCGCTTTCGTAAGCCTCGGCAAGCTCCGGCGGGTTGAAATCGGCGCGGATGAGGCCTTTGGAAGGGCTCGCCTTCTTGATTTCGGCAATCAGGGCGTATTCGCCGCTTGCTTGTTTGGACTCGATGGCTTTCCGGAAGCCGCGCGGCTTACTTACGTCCGTGATTTTCGCTTTCAGGTCATCCAGCGTCACGCTGGATTTTGCAGCTTCGATCTCATCGCGCTTGTAGGCTTCAATTTTCTTCAGGATGTCAGACATGATGCTATCCGTTCGATGCCGCGACCAAGCGCTCAAGCGTATCTGCCGCCGAGCCGTTATCGATATGTGCCGCCGCCAATTCAACGCCATCCGCAAGGTTGGAAACCTTGCCGGCAACGACAAGCGACGCTGCTGAGTTGAACAACACGATGTCGCGGTAGGCGTTCCGGGTACCGGCGAGCACATCACGCAAAGCTTTCGCGTTTTCAGCCGGAAGTCCGCCTTTCAGATCTTCTGCCTTGGCAATCGGAAGGCCTGCGTCTTCAGGTGCGATTTCAAAAGAGCGGATCTCCCCGTTCTTGAGCTCGCACACATAGCTCGGGCCCGTTGTCGTGATTTCGTCCATCCCATCGGATCCATGCACGATCCAGGCCTGCTGGGAACCGAGTTCTTTCAGGGAATGGGCAACCGGCTCCAGCCACTTCTTCGCAAAAACACCGACCATTTGCCGTTTGACGCCCGCCGGATTCGACAGGGGGCCGAGCAGATTGAAGATCGTTCGGGTGCCGAGCTCCATCCGGGTTGGGCCGACATGCTTCATCGCGGCATGGTGAAGCGGCGCGAACATGAAACCAATGCCGGCCTTTTCGATGCAGGCGGTGATCACTTCCGGCGCAATATCGATGTTGACGCCGAGTTCGGAAAGCGCCTCGGCGGCTCCGGATTTTGACGACAGGGACCTGTTGCCGTGTTTTGCGACCGGCACGCCGCAACTTGCGACGACGATCGCCGTGCAGGTCGAAATGTTATAACTGCCGGAATTGTCGCCACCTGTCCCGACAATGTCGATCGCATCGCCGGGTGCGTCGACGGTCAGCATTTTTGATCGCATTGTTTCGACCGCGCCGGTGACTTCGGCAATGCTTTCACCGCGAACGCGCAGCGCCATCAGAAAACCGCCCAGCTGCGAGGGTGTCGCCGATCCGGACAAAATGACCTCAAAGGCCTGCCGGGCTTCCTCCGGGTTCAACGCGCCGCCATCGGCGACTTTGGCAATGATGTCCTTGAAGGCCGTCATTTTAAATCCACACGTTTCAGATCAGTGTTGTGTCAGGCCGATTATCTGGGCAACGCCTGCCTGGTTGATCACAACTCCGGCCTGGTTCTCCCTGTCGGTGATGAACTGGCCAACAAGAGAATCGCGCATTTGCTGCGACAACTGGGTGGCCAACTGAGCCATCGAAGGATCTGCGGAATCGAAAGCAGGCACAGATGCATCAGTCACCTTCAAGACGATCCGGCCGCTACCGTCTGCGGAGCCCGTGGCGGCATTCGTCCCGACAGGGCCGTTGAACACTTCGGAAATCGCATCCTGGCCGAGGTTGCCGGACGGTGTATTGCGAACAAGTCCTTCTGCTGTCTGGACTTCCAACTCTCCTTCAGCGGCGAGCGCGAGCAGCGGTGTTCCGTTGTTCATCCTTTCCAGAAAACTGGCAGCGGTTTCGTCAAGGCGCCTTGTCAGTTCGTCTGCTTTCCAGGCGGTAACAACATCATCCCGGACTTCGTCAAGCGCACGTTCCCTGGTGGGAATGACTTTCGCCACTTCGTACCAAATGAACCCCTGATCACCGAGTTGAATGACATCGTTCTCGATGCCGACGTCGCTGTCGAAGGTCCCGGCAACAAGACCATCAGCATCGGGCAGGGTGACATCGCTACCGGTTTCCGACTTGCCCGTCTGGTCAAACGCTTGCGGGGTTTCAATCTCAAGTGAGAAGCGTTCGGATACCTCGTCCAGCAATGCACCGCCGGCGCGAGCGTCTTCTATCTCATCCAGGAGGTCGAGAATTTCGCGCTCAGCCTGTTCCCGTGCCAGGTTTTCGACAATTTCGTCCTTGACCTCCTCGAAAGGCCGTGTGGCTTCGGGCAGAACTTCCTCGACATTCAGGATGACGGTCGAGAACCGGCCCTCAACGGCGCCGCTTGAAGTACCTGCAGCCAGTGAGAAGGCTGCGTCGCCCAGCGTTTCGTCAAGGAAATCGGCCTTTGCCATCACACCGAGCGTCACGTCATTGTCGCTCAGATTGCGCTCACCCATAAGGTCATCGAAGGTTTTTCCGCCCGCCAACTCCGCTGCGGCCTCTTCAGCAGCTTCCTGTGAAGGAAACGACATCTGACGAACCTTGCGGCGTTCCGTCTGAAAGTAGTCGTCCGCCCGAAGTTCGTACTCCGCGCGGGCGTCGGCCTCAACCACATCTTCGGGCCGGGCAAGCGTTTCGGAGGTCAGCTGAAGCAGCTTGATTTCCCGATACTCAGGCGCTCTGAACTCAGCCTTGTTTTCTTCATAATAGGCATTCAGCGCGTTTGCGTCGGGATCCTCGATATCGCCGATCGTGTCAGCGGTAATAAGCAGGTAATCCGCGCTTCTGGTTTCGTTCTGGTAAGCGGCGAGCACTTCCAGATAAGTGTTCGGTGCACGCAGGTTGCCCGCAATTCCTTCAACAAGCTGGCTTCTTTCGGCAACCTGACGGCGTTGCACGACATATTCGTCTTCCTGATAGCCGTTGGCCCGCAGGATCTGATCCAGTCTGGAGCGGTCATAGCGCCCGTTAAGGCCTCTGAAGGCGGGATCGGACTGAATGATTTCCGCTAGACGCTGATCGGACAGGCTCAGTTGCATATCCGTTGCCGTGTTGTTCAGAGCGGCTTCTGCGATCAATCGTCCGAGCGCCTGTTGCGGGATGCCGAGCTGGTTGCCTTCTTCGCGCGTGAACACGCGGCCGAGCTGTTGCGACAAGTTGTTGAGGTCTTGTCGATAGGTACGGTCGAAGTCCAAAAGAGAGACTTCCGTGTCGCCGACCTTGGCAGCCGTATTCTGACCGAAACCGGTCAGAAAGTCGGTTACGCCCCAGATGGCGAAACTAAAAATCAACAACGCGATAAACAATTTGGCAACCCAGGTGCCAGCGCCCTTGCGCAGCGCGTCAAGCATGACGTCTCCCGTATTTCTTGTCTTTCCAGCAGCCGTACTACAGGTCCATACCCTGGAACGGAGCGGGCGGATCATAATGAGGTGGGGCCGCCGCTGCAAGGCGGTGAAATATAAACTTAAAGACAGAAACAGCTCTGTCTGGAACGGGACGATTGCAACAATCTCCCGCATCTGTTCTATAAGCGCCCAAATGAGCAACGATCCAGGGGAGACGAACGACAATGAACGTCAAGATCAAGCCGCTTGTGGCCGGAAACTGGAAAATGAATGGGCTTAAGTCGAGCCAGGCCGAATTCCACAAAATGCTGGCTGGCTTGACGGACGATTTGTCCGAGAGCGTGGACACTATGATTTGTGCCCCTGCGACGCTGGTGGCATCCCTATCGGAGATTGCCGGAAGCGGTGCGCTCTCGGTCGGCGGACAGGATTGTCATGCGGAAGCCTCCGGCGCGCATACAGGTGACACATCAGCCGAAATGCTCAAGGACGCCGGGGCGACGGCGGTGATCGTCGGACATTCAGAACGCCGGACGAACCACGGCGAGACGGATGCGGACGTCAACGCAAAGGCACAAGCTGCCTGGCGTGCCGGTCTGGTCGCGATCATTTGCGTCGGGGAAACGGAAAGCGAACGCAAGGCAGGGAAAGCCGTTGAGGTCGTTGAACGCCAGCTCAACGGTTCCGTTCCGGACGGAGCGACGGCGAACAACACCGTAATTGCCTATGAACCGGTCTGGGCAATCGGCACCGGATTGACACCGACCGCCCAGGATGTCGAAGAGATGCACAAGGCCATGCGGGACAACCTGGAAAGCCGGTTTGGCACAGCTGGCGGCGCCATGAAACTGCTCTACGGCGGCTCGGTCAAACCGGCAAATGCCAGCGAACTTATGGCTGTTGCGAACGTGAATGGTGCCCTTGTCGGCGGCGCCAGTCTCAAGTCTGACGACTTTCTGGGGATCCTTGCCGCCTATTCTTGAGTGTGCAGCCCTTGAAGCTTGTGAGGTAAAGCCTCAATTGAAGGGTGGAAAGCTTGCGGCGTCTGGTGTAGAAGGCCGCCAATCTTTGAATTCAATACAGAATGGCGTTCGATGGAAACCGTAGTCATCGTTATCCACCTGATGGTCGTATTGGCCCTGGTACTTGTTGTCCTCCTGCAGCGATCCGAAGGCGGCGCGCTCGGCATCGGTGGCGGTGGCGGCGGGGGTGGCCTTATGTCCAGCCGCGGTACGGCCAACATCCTGACCCGCGCTACGGCCGTGCTCGCCGTCGCGTTCTTTGCGACGTCGCTGACACTAAGCCTTATCGCAAAGAACGAAGACAGCCCGGCATCAGTCCTTGACGCTGTTGCGCCTGCCAGTGGCGATGCCCCGGCAGCTTCCGACAGCGGAACGGAAGGCGGATCAGGCGGAATTCTTGATTCGCTTCGCCAACAGGGTCAGGAGCCCTCCGGACCCCAGGTCCCGGCCGCACAGTAAAGCGGCTCCGGCGGAACTCCCGCCCAATCATCTGACAGATGCCCTGCGGCCAAATTCGCAGGGCATTTTTATGTGTTAAGAACGCAACTCCCGAGTGGCCAAACGGCTCTCGGCAAGGATATGGTATTGGTCCATGGCGCGATATATTTTCATCACTGGCGGCGTGGTTTCCTCGCTTGGAAAAGGTCTTGCTTCAGCAGCTTTGGGCGCGTTGCTTCAGGCACGCGGCTACAAGGTTCGGCTTCGGAAGCTCGATCCGTATTTGAATGTCGATCCGGGCACGATGAGCCCGTATCAGCATGGCGAGTGTTTTGTGACCGACGACGGGGCTGAGACGGACCTTGACCTCGGCCACTATGAACGCTTCACCGGACGGCCTGCGAACCAGCAGGACAACATCACGACCGGCCGGATTTATCAGAACATCATCGCAAAGGAACGCCGCGGCGACTACCTGGGTGGTACCGTTCAGGTCATTCCCCATGTGACCGATGCGATCAAGAATTTCGTTCTGACCGGAAACGAGGGCTACGACTTCGTTCTCGTGGAAATTGGCGGAACGGTCGGCGATATTGAAGGACTGCCGTTCTTTGAAGCTATTCGCCAGCTCGGCAACGATTTGCCCCGTGGCGACGTGGTTTATGTGCATCTGACCTTGATGCCCTACATTCCGAGCGCTGGTGAAATGAAGACGAAGCCGACCCAGCACTCGGTCAAGGAACTGCGTTCCATCGGGATTCAGCCGGATATCCTGATGATTCGGTGCGACCGCCCGATACCGGAGACGGAAAAACGGAAACTCTCCTTGTTCTGTAACGTGCGCGAGAGCGCCGTTATCCCGGCATATGACGTGAAATCAATCTATGATGTGCCGATCGCCTACCACAAGGAAGGTCTGGATGATGAGGTTCTGGCCGCATTCGGTCTGAAGGGCGCGCCGGCGCCGGTTCTCGACCGCTGGGAAGGGATTTCGGAAGCTGTTGCCAATCCGGAAGGTGAGGTGAAGATCGCGATTGTCGGCAAGTACACAGTGCTCAAGGACGCCTACAAATCGTTGATCGAGGCGCTTGTCCACGGCGGAATCGCCAACAGGGTCAAGGTCAACATTGAATGGATCGAATCGGAGATCTTCGAGAAGGAAGATCCCGGCCCCTATCTTGAAGGCGTGCACGGGATTCTGGTTCCCGGTGGCTTTGGCGAGCGCGGTGCGGAAGGCAAGATCGCTGCGGCGCATTTCGCCAGGACGCGCATGATACCTTACTTCGGGATCTGTTTCGGAATGCAGATGGCCGTTTTGGAAGCAGCCCGCAATCTCGCCGGGATTGCGGACGCGAATTCGACGGAATTCGGGCCTGCCAAGGATCCGGTTGTCGGACTGATGACCGAATGGACCAAGGGGAACGAGAAGGAAGTCCGAAACGAAGATGGCGATTTGGGTGGTACCATGCGCCTCGGAGCCTATCCGGCGGCCTTGAAGCAGGGCTCCCGGATTGCCGACATTTACGGAACCACGAGCGTGTCTGAGCGCCACCGGCACCGGTATGAGGTCAATATCGGCTACCGGCAGCAACTGGAAGATTGCGGTCTGATCTTTGCCGGAACATCGCCGGATGGCGTGCTGCCCGAGACTGTGGAGATCGAGGAACATCCCTGGTTTATCGGGGTTCAGTATCACCCCGAGCTCAAGTCCCGCCCGTTCGAACCGCATCCGCTGTTTGCGTCCTTCATCGGAGCCGCCTTGCAGCAAAGCCGGCTGGTTTGACGTCATCATTCTCGTCGAAAGGAAAAGACATGGTGCGCGGCCTCGACCATCTCGTTGTTGCGGTAAAGGATCTTGAGGCCGCAGGGCACGCATACCAAAACGCAGGTTTCACCGTGACGCCCGAGAACCGGCATCCTTGGGGCACGGCCAACCGCCTGGTTCAGGTCGAAGGTTTCTTTATCGAGTTGCTGAGCATTGCTGAACCCGAACTGATTCCCGATCTTTCAGGCAGGGCATTTTCCTTCGGAGCGTTTAACCGCGATTTTCTGGAGCGGCGGGAAGGGGCCAGCATGCTGGTTCTGGAGAGCCATGACGCTGGTTCGGACCGGCAGGATTATGAAGCAGCCGGCCTTTCACTCTATGATCCGTTTTCCTTTGAGCGGGTTGCCCATCTGCCGGACGGAACAACGGCGCAGGTCGCCTTCGACCTGACCATTCTCCAGGATCCCATCGGTCCGGAAATTGGCTACTTCACCTGCCACAACAAATTTCCAGAGAATTTCTGGAAACCGGCTTTCCAGACTCACGAAAACGGCGCGCAGGACGTCAAAACTGTCTACATGCTGGCGGCCGATCCTTCCGATCATCATGAATTTCTGGGCGGGTTCACCGGCCAACGGGAGATGCGAGCGACCAGCCTCGGACTTGAGGTGCTGACACCACGGGGCAAGATCGCGGTGCTCAATCCCGACGCCTACCGGGCACTGCTCGGTGACAGTGCTGCTGACGCAATACAAGGACCTGTCCCGCTGATAGCGGCAATAGAATTCACATCCACGAAGCTCGACGAGCGCAAGGTCATTCCCGGGAACCAATTGTTTGGTCTGACTGTGATTCTGTCACCGGCCGGCGTTTGATTATTTTCGGATCTGTCTTTTTGCCCTCAAATGGCTGGAGGCGGCTATCCGGATTGAAAACGCGGCGTAAATTTGTTTGACGGCCGACGACCGGCACCAACAAAATTCGCTTGTTGAATCAATCCGTCCTTTTATAGTGAACTCCAATTATGCGCTCGACCCACCGGTCCGACTGCGGAGTTCTCGAATGACCTTTCAGCGTTTTGCCTCTTTTCCCAGCCGCACAGTCCTTGCCGTGATGGCAGCCGGTCTGCTTGCTGCCTGTTCGGACGATTCTCAGCAGTCCCAGGCCCCCGCAGCTCCGCCTCCGTCGGTCACGGTCGCCAAGGTGACTTCAGAGGACGTCCGGCAAAGCGAGACCTTCGTCGGGCAGATCGCCGCGGTAGACCAGGTCGACCTTGTGGCTCGTGTCAGCGGATTCCTGGAAGACAAGGCCGTCCCGGACGGCTCTTTCGTCAAGCAGGATGATTTGCTGTTCACCATCGAAAAGGCGGAATACGAGGCGCAGCTGACCAAGGCGAAAGCCGACCTTGCCAGTGCAAAAGCCGATGCCGCCCTCAAGGCAGCCGACGAGAAACGCGACAAGGACCTTCTCGAAAAAGGTCACGTGTCAGAAGCCGCCTATGAGGCAACTCTTGCGCAAATGCAGCAGGCGGACGCATCGGTCGAGGCTGCACAATCGGCATTGCAGCAGGCAGAACTCAATCTCAGCTATACCGATATTTCAGCGCCGTTTCCCGGGCAGATCGGCAAAAGCGCCTATAGCGTAGGTGAGCTTGTCGGGCCGAACACGAACGCGCTGGCCAAGCTGATCCGTCTGGCGCCGGTTTATGTGAACTTTTCCGTCAGTGAAGCGCAGTATCTGAACGCCGTTCAGACCCATAACATCAGCCCGGCTGATCTTTCGCCCGAAGAGGCGCCTTCGATTTCGCTGATATTGCCGAACGGCGATTCCTACGGCGAGAAGGGCAAAATCGTCTACATCGACAACGAGATCGATGCGACGACCGGCACGATTTCGTTCCGGGGCCAGTTTGAGAACAAAGACGTGCGCCTCCTGGCCGGGACTTATGTCACCGTGCTGCTGGAAGCCCCTGAAACAGAAACAGCACTTGTTGTTCCTCAGGCCGCGATCCAGCGGGATCAGCAGGGGGCCTTTGCTCTGGCAATAACGTCGGACAAGAAGGTTGAACAGAAATACGTTGAGCTCGGACAGCAGGTGGGCACGAATTTCGTCGTGACAAATGGCTTGGCCGAGGGCGACGAAGTGATCACCGAAGGTCTGCAGAAGGTGCGGCCCGGCGTTGAGGTCGACCCCGTTCTAGCTTCTCAGCCGGCGGAGCAGAGCTAAATGTTTTCTCGCTTTTTTATCTACCGGCCCAAATTTGCGCTGGTGATTTCCATTGTTATTACAATCGCCGGTATTCTCGGATATGTTTCGCTGCCGGTTGAGCAGTTTCCGGACATCACGCCTCCGGTCGTAAATGTTTCGGCGACCTATACGGGCGCAAACGCCGAGGTTCTGGAAGAAACGGTTGCTGCCCCGATCGAGGGGCAGGTCAACGGCGTCGACGACATGATCTACATGCAGTCGACCAGCAACGACAGCGGCAACTATTCCCTGAACGTGACATTTGCGGTTGGAACAGACCCTGATATTGCGACGGTGAACACCCAGAACCGTGTGTCCCAGGCGACAAGTCAGCTTCCGAGCGAAGTGACGGCGAATGGTGTGACCGTTCAAAAGGCCAGCACGAATATGTTGCTGGTGATTACGCTTTTCTCTCCAAACGGCACCTATGATGAGGTGTTTCTGTCCAACTACGCCTCGATCAACCTGAAAGACGCGCTGGCCCGCGTCCAGGGGGTCGGCCGCGCTGACGTTATGACGGATTTCGCCTATGGCATGCGTATCTGGCTGGATCCAGACAGGCTGACAAGCCTTGGCATGACACCGAGCGATTTCATCGCCGCCGTTCGCGATCAGAATATTCAGGTTGCGGCCGGGCAGATCGGTGCGCCGCCGGTGCCGGACGGTCAGCAGTTCCAGTATACGATCAAGGCCAAGGGCCGCCTTGCAACACCGGAAGAGTTTGAGGAAATCGTCCTTAGAACCGGAGATGACGGTGCCGTCGTCACAATCGGTGACGTGGCGCGCGTGGAACTGGGTGCGCAGTTCTACAACGCATCGGGTGAATTTAACGGCCAGCCATCAACCGTTCTGGCGATCTATCAGGCACCCGGCGCGAATGCTCTGCAGGTATCTGCTGATGTTCTTGCCCGGCTTGAGAGCCTGTCGCAGGCATTTCCGGACGACATGGAATACGCCGTTCCGTTCAACACAACCGACTTTGTTCAGGCATCGCTGGATGACGTAATTGCGACCCTGTTCCTGACCTTCCTCCTCGTCGTTTCCGTGGTGTTCATTTTCCTCGGCAATTGGCGTGCGACGATTATTCCAACGGTGGCCATCCCGGTTTCGCTGATCGGTACCTTCGCAGTTCTTCTTGCCCTTGGAATGTCGCTCAATACGATCTCGCTGTTCGCGCTGGTGCTTGCTATCGGCATCGTCGTTGATGATGCGATTGTCGTCGTGGAAAACGTTGAGCGCATCATTGCGGAGGAGGGCCTTCCGCCCAAAGAGGCGACCGCCAAGGCAATGGAGCAAATCACAAGCCCGGTTATCGCGACAACGCTTGTGCTTCTGGCCGTGTTTGTGCCGACAATCTTCATGCCCGGCATTACCGGACGGCTTTACTCGCAATTCGCGGTCACGATTTCCGTATCCGTTGTGATCTCGTCGATCAACGCACTGACCCTCTCGCCTGCGCTTTGCGGTCTCATCCTGAAAGCCAGGTCCGGGCCACCCAAGGGAATTATGGGACTGTTCGACCGCGGCATTACGGGTGTTCGTGACGGTTACACCGCGATCATCCGGCGCCTTGTGCGCGTTGCCTTTGTCGCGCTGATCGTTGTCGGCGGCGCGATTGCCGTCATCATAACGCTTGGCGGTTCGTTGCCGCAGGGCTTCCTGCCATCCGAGGACCAGGGCTATCTTATGGTCGACGTCCAGCTGCCCGACGGAGCGGCTCTGGAGCGAACCGAAAGCGTAACCGACCGGGTCGTGGAACTCACCCAGAATACGCCGGGTGTTGAGAACGTGGTCATCGTGAACGGCTTCTCGATCCTGAATGGCGCAACATCCTCAAACGCGGCCCTGGTGATCGCGACCATGAGTAACTGGGAGGACCGTCAGGAACCGAATTTGCGTATCAATGCGATCCTCGCGAAGTTCTGGGCGGACTTCTCAACGATACCCGGTGCCAACATCATTGCCTTCAACCCTCCACCGATCCCGGGCCTCGGCACGACGGGCGGGGTGCAGATGATGCTTCAGCAAACCGGAGGCGGGACGCCGCAGGATCTGGCGTCCGCGGTCGGTTCGATGGTCTATTCCGCCAACCAGAGTTCCGATATCGCGCGCGCTTATTCAACGTTCCGGGCGAATGTTCCGCAGGTCTTCGTCGATCTCGACCGCCAGAAGGCGAAAACTCTTGGCATCAACGTGGCCGACGTTTTCACAACGCTTCAGGCCTATCTCGGCTCCTACTATATCAACGACTTCAACATCTTCGGCAGGGTCTACAAGGTTATGGTCCAGGCCGAGGGTCAGTATCGTGACAGGATCGAGGATATCGGCCGGCTTTACGTCCGCTCTACGGACGGCACGATGGTGCCCATGCGCAGTGTGCTGACGACCGAAAACGTCCTCGGACCGCAGATCCTGACACGCTACAACATGTTCCGGGCCGCTGCGGTCATGGCGGACCCGGCTCCTGGCGCGTCCACGGGCGTCGTCATCAATGAGGTCGAGGCGGCCGCGCAGGAGGCCTTGCCGCCCGGATACACCTACGAATGGACCGGAACGGCGCAACAGCAGCAAGGCGCGGGCGGCATCGTCATGTTCATCCTGATGTTGTCGATCCTGTTCACTTACCTCTTCCTGGTGGCCCAGTACGAAAGCTGGACCATGCCGGTTGCCATCCTGATGTCGGTGTCCTTCGCGATCATGGGTGCGCTTGTCGCGGTGTTCGTGACCGGGGGAGACGTGAACCTCTATACGCAGATCGGGATGATCATGCTTGTCGGCATGGGGGCGAAAAACGCCATCCTGATCGTTGAATTTGCGATGGAGCAACGCGATTCGGGCAAACCCATCATGGAGGCCGCGACGGAAGCCGCGCATCTGCGTTTCCGGGCCGTTATGATGACGGCATTGTCCTTCCTGCTAGGCGTGGTGCCGCTGATGACAGCTTCGAGTGCAGGCGCGGCCAGCCAGAAGGCAATCGGCTTCGCGGTGTTCGGCGGGATGCTGTTCGCCACCGTTATCGGTGTCCTGATGATCCCGATCCTCTATGTCTGCCTGCAGTACATTCGGGAAAAGGTGAAAAGCATGTTCGGCGGGGAAGGGAATGTAAGCCGCAGCGCGCCCGCTGGCTGACCGAAGTTACTGCCTTTAAGATCACAAAACGGCCCGGTCTTTTTCGCCGGGCCGTTTTTTGTCCGGTGTTTGCAGCAATCCGCACAGGCGCAACACTCGTATCAAGCGCAGGTCAGCCAACAAGCGGTGTGTCTCTTGATCACAGTTTTCTACGACGGCAAATGCGGGCTCTGCTCACGGGAGATCGGCTACTACAAGAAGCTGAAGCCGAGGCGCAGCATTCTCTGGAATGACATTGCGCACGAGCCGCAGCTGCTTGACGGCACAGGGCTAACGCAGGCAGATGCACTGCTGTTTCTTCGCACCAGGGATGAACACGGGACGCTACACAGCGGCCTCGATGCATTTCTGGTTATCTGGAGGCAGTTTCGTGGCTGGTCACTACTCGGCAGGCTGTTGAGTGTACCAGGTATTTACAGCGTTACGTCTTGGGCCTACGGACAGTTCGCGCGCCGCAGGTTCGCAAGACATGCCCATTGCCAGGCAAGCCTTGAAACCTCGTGACAAGCATTTCTGAAGGTTAAACCTCAGTTTATGCCTGCCAGTTGCTTCTCAATCTCGTTGATGATGCGGTTCGAAGTCGGGCTTGTCGGCGTTGAAAACCAGGCAACGATAGAACCGTCCGGTCCGACAATATACTTGTGAAAATTCCAGTAGGGACGCGCCACCGGCCCGAGACTGTCTTTTGCCCAGCGATAAAAGGGATGGGCGTTCTTTCCTTTCACGCCGGTTTTTGCGGTCATCAGAAACTGGGCTCCGTATTTGGCTTCGCAATAGCCGGCAATTTCACCGTCCTTGCGCGGCTCCTGGCCGCCGAAATCGTTTGACGGTACCGCCAGAACAACCAAGCCCCGTGCCGCATATCTTTCGTGCAGTTCCTGCAACTCCGCGAACTGTCCGCTGAAACCGCATTCAGTTGCCGTGTTGACGACAAGGACAGGCTTGCCGGCAAACTGCTTGAGCGGAAGTTCGCTTCCGTCCGGAAGATCGAAGACAAACGCGTGGGCATTGGTTTGAAGGTTGTTGCTGGCCGCGCCATCGCTCGCGCCGGTGGATACCAGCGCTGCGGCGCCGACAAACATGCCAAGTACGGAACCAATTCTGGACATTTTCTCACCTCTGACCGGTTATGGCTGATACGCGGAACAGGGGCTCTCTGGTTCACAAAAGCGCGATCATTCCCGTAAATCATCATCTTCCAGCGACGCAGCCGCTTAGTCGACGGGCTCGAAGACGGTTTCAATCGCGTGGAACATGGTCTCATAAACACCGATTTCGTCGCGCATGAAATCACCGTCGAGCACGGCTTTCTTGGCTTCCCGGACGAGATCAGACTTGATGGCTTCAAGATCAGTGCCGGATACCTCAGCACGTTCGGTAAGTTCGACATAAAGCCGTTTTGCAATCCCTGCATAGGCAACGATGGCCGTCACCATATGTGTCGGGTCTTCCGGTATGTCGATTTTCTGCATTGCCGTTCCTTACTGAAAAAAAAGGGCGCTCGTTCGCGTAGTTCCGAAGAGCGACCCGGACACCTGTCACGGCAACCTACCCGCACGTTGGAACGGCGTAAATTCGCAAGCGAACAAATCCACGTGCCTGCTTCTGGCAGGTCGCGAGGAATCTGCTTGCCGTCTGAGGGGGTGCGCGGATTGGTCCATGCCAAAAACGGGTGCTGGAATCCTGGAACGCAGGACACCGTCACGATTTTTGTGGGGAAGCTTCCGTAATGGTGAGCCGACAGGGGTTCGAACCCTGGACCTACTGATTAAAAGTCAGTTGCTCTACCAGCTGAGCTATCGGCTCTCACCAATTTCCGGAGCAGCGTGGCGGTCAAAACCTTGTGCCATCGCGTTGGTGGCGTGTGTTTATGCCGACATAGAGGACATTGCAAGAGGCAAATTTCATTTTTTCAACAGTGCCTCGGAAATATGACAGATATCGGCAATTCAGTCGTTTGGAAAACCTTAAGACAGGGCCAGCGAATACGATTGAGAGTAAAAATAATGAAATATGAATACCGATTGGTAGTATAAACTACAGGGTCATCGGGTTTTTCTCTAATCTTTTGTTTAGAATATTCGCTATTAAGAAGATAATGATCATTCTCCTGCAAAAACTGTCAGGTAGCGCAATATAGTTTTGTGATGTACCTTTATAGGCCTATAGAGAGGTTACATGCATACAACAACAATAGATACTCATACGAACTCCGTTGAGTTCGACTTCGTGAAAGGCCACATCGCTGCGACGATGACGCTGATTCACGGACTTATCGAACAGGGCGTAATCGATCGCGAACAGCTTGATGCATTTTTTGCTGCGTTTGTCGGTGACTTGCCGCATACACGCGAAACACTTGGTCTGCGTTTGATCATCGACCAATGGCGCCAGGGCCTCAGGGACGGCGAGCCGGAGGAAGAGCTGAAAGGAATGCTGTTCGAAGTGATCCGGGGAGGGCGGTCAAACTAGAAACAAAAATGCAATCGGCCTGGGGTGGAGGCCGGCGCATTTTCAAAAAATCAGACTAGTTGAACAGGGCGCATCGGCGCCTTTTTTGATTCCTGGACCATGTAGGCTACTTATCAACGTGCGAATGGTGTGGCTAACTGGTCAATCCCCGGCGGCTTTGTTATGCCTTGCGTCAGCTGAATGCCGGTCCAAAGGACCAAAAATAGGTGCCTTCCATGCATTTGATCGATCGGACAAAAGCGCTTTTCGGACGTTTATGGCCAACACCGCGTATGTCTCATAACTGCGCCGGAAAGTCAGCAAAGCTGCTTGCGGTGGCTTGCCTTGTCGTCAGCGCGCCGGCGCTTGCAGAAGACCAGCACTTCATAACGATCGGGACGGCGGGTGTAACGGGCGTTTACTACCCATCCGGTGGAGCAACCTGCAAGATCTTGAACACAGAGCGTGCCGACCACGGTGTGCGGTGTTCGGTTGAATCAACACTCGGATCGATTTCGAACATCGGGCAGATCCGTTCCGGTGAGCTCGATTTTGGTTTTACCCAATCCGATTGGCAGCATCACGCTTATCTTGGCACGTCCGTTTTTGAAGATACGGGGCCGTTTGAAGACCTGAGGTCTGTTTTTTCGCTGCATTCGGAAGTCGCGACCATCGTGGTGAAAGCTGGATCCGACTTTCAGTCTTTCGATGACCTGAAAGGTGCCAGGATCAACACTGGGAGCGAAGGCTCCGGCTCCGCAGCCTCCTGGGATGCACTTGTCGGCAGCCTGGATTGGACGGATGCCGACCGCGCCAACTTTTCCAACAGAAGCAGCTCAGAGCTTGCCGAGGCGCTGTGCTCTGGTGAGATAGATGCCTATTTCGCATTGATTGGCCATCCTGCCGCACTGATTGAGGAAACCCAGGACCAATGCGACGTTCGCCTGATCGGTGTAAAGAATTCGGACGTGACGCGCTTCATCGAAGACGCGCCTTATTACATGGCAACGTCGATCCCTGAGGGCCTTTATGGGCTTTCGGAACCGTTGGACTCTTTCGGTGTTGTCGCAACCGTGGTCACTTCGGTGAAAATGCCAGACGAAATCGTTGCCATTCTGGTTGCCGCCGTTCACGACAATTTCGACAGTTTCAAATCCCTGCACCCGGCGCTCAGCCGTCTGAACCTTGAAGATCTCGTTGCGTCCGACACATCAGCCCCGCTACATCCTGGCGCATTGCAGTATTTCCGTTCAAAAGGTCTATTGCCCGCGGACGCGAACTGACGTGGTGTGTCGCTCTCCAAAAGGTGAGCGGCATTTGTCTTTGTGAAAGGCCATGTTGGGGCTAAATCAATGCACTGAACGCTCACCGGTCTATACCGGACTTAATATTGAAGCAGACCGGAAATACACATGATCCTCGAAGAGACGTCGATACTTATTGCCGTTCTGGCCGGAGTCGTTTCCTTTCTTTCTCCGTGCGTGCTGCCACTCGTGCCGCCTTATCTGGGTTACATGGCCGGTGTTTCGCTTGAGGAATTGGCGGACGACGGGGACGACAACCGCGCGGCTGCCCGACGGGTCTTTCTCACATCACTCGTGTTCGTGCTGGGGTTTTCGACCGTATTCGTCATGCTCGGTGCAACTGCCAGTCTGCTGGGACAGATAATCCGACAATACCTCGATTTTCTTGGCTATATCGCGGGTGCGGTCATCATTATCATGGGACTGCATTTTCTGGGTGTGTTCCGGATCGGTCTGCTCTACCGGGAAGCACGTTTCCAGGTCACACGGAAGCCCGCAGGGCCACTTGGAGCCTACGTGATGGGACTTGCGTTCGGCTTCGGCTGGACACCGTGTATCGGTCCTGTTCTGGCCGGTATCCTGAGCTTCGCGGCAGCAAAGGATACCGTCGGGCAGGGAGTGTTGTTGCTGAGCGCCTATGCTGTTGGGCTGGGGCTTCCATTCCTCATCGCATCCCTGTTTGCCGGCCCTTTCCTCAACTTCATGAAAAGGTTCCGCAAGCACATGGGAACCGTTGAGAAGACGATGGGCGGGATGCTTGTCGTGACTGGCGTCCTGTTTCTGACCGGACAGATGGCCGTGTTTTCCTACTGGCTCCTTGAGACTTTCCCGGCATTTCAGACGATCGGTTGACCGGCGGCAAGGCAAACACGTCGAACGCTAAAACGCCGTGTCCCTGAACCTGGCGGCTGTGACGAGCGGATCTCCAGCGAACAGGGCCGGGCGGCAAAGCTCGGTGACATCGAGGAGATGAAGGCACGCCACGGCCGCATCCGCGGCATTGGCAAACGGCCCGACCAAAAGCGCAATCCCGCCATCAGGGACCTGCCTCTCCATGAGAAGCGGGCGCAGATCGCGCATCCGTTCCTCGTTCTGTTCCTTGAAATCCGCCCAGGCCTTTGCCGCTGCCGCGCGGGACCGGTAGTGTCCGATCACGGCGCCGAAATCGCTGCGCTTGATCTGGCTGTCTTCACCGTTTTGGATTTGTCCGGCAGGTACCGACGGAGTAATGACCGTTGGTGTCAGGGTCGACCGTGTCGGTGTGTCGTCAAAGTCCGGCAGGGATTGTCCGCTGGCGGAGGGGATCGAACCGGTTGTCACTGGTGCACTGTCAGGTTGAGGCAGAGTGACGATCCGGACCGGCCCCTGCTCTTCGATGTCCTGCACAGGCTGTGTGTCCTGCGTAAGTGTCGGCTGAGTGAGTGCGATCTTGCGGGGCGGGTCTTTTTCGGGGGCTTGCCTGGTCTCGACGGCCGCTACAGGAGCCGGTTCCTTTGGGCTTTCCGGAGAGGCGACATCCGCCTTGGGTCGACGAACCATGGTTTCAGGCGCTTGAGTGGTAATGACCACACCTGGCCTGGGCTCCGCAGCAGGTCTTGCCGCCAAATCTTCTACGTCGGTGGGTGTGCTGGCTTCAGACAGTTTTGCCGTGGCCACTTCTTTTTCCAGCGCAGCTATGCGCCGGGAATAGGCAAGATTTTGCTCCGCCAGCGCGGTCAACCTGCGTCGAAGACCAACGACTTCGAGTTGGAGAACTTCAATCTGACTTTTCTCAAGTGGTGCGCCGGAAGCCTGAAGGTTCGGTTGCGCGCCATTGAAAACAGCAACAGGTTGCCGCTGATTGACGGAAGCTGTTGTCTCAACGTCGCTTGCGAGCGGAAGAGCAACACCTGTTGGATCGCGCTGCACGGCATCAGTTGAACCAAGCGAGCTTGTGCCGAATTGGTAGGACGCGACCCCAATCGTGCCCATGAAGATAGCGGCAAGCGCCCAGGACACCAGGCCGACCCGCGGTGGTGTGAACGTGTCGCGGACGATATCCCGACTTGTTTTTTTGGCCTGGGGTTCAAGCAAGGCGTTTTTCCGGATCCTGACCGCGAATCTGAACAACGATACCGCATCTGGCGCTCATTATGGTTAACGAAACCAAAACGGAAATGCTCTGCCGGTCAGATCTTTCAATGTTCTGTGGATCGGGGCATATAAAGTCCCGATCCTTGGATGCACTCTCGCGATTCTCTAGATGGGTTTTTCATGACCGCTCGTACTTGCCTCTCAATTGTCCTGGCTGCAGGCCTCGGAACCCGCATGAAATCGGATCTGCCGAAGGTTTTGCACGAAATCGGAGGTCTGCCTCTCGTCGGACACGTGCTGAAAGCCCTGCAAAACGCGGGCTCTGACCGAATTTCAGTCGTTACCGGACCGGACATGCCGGCACTTGAGTCCCTGGTCTACGATCTTGTCCCGACGGCCAGATGCTATGTTCAGGCAGACAGGCTGGGGACGGCACACGCCGCACTTGCCGCCAGACCGGCACTGGAAATCGAAGCTGATGATGTGCTCGTGATTTTCGGCGACACACCGCTGGTCACTCCGGACACGATCCTGAAGGTTCGGCAACAACTGGAGCAGGGGGCCGATCTGGCCGTCTTGGGTTTTCAGACAGACAATCCCTTCGGCTACGGACGATTGTTGACCGAAAATGGCCGGTTGAATGCGATCCGGGAGGAAAAGGATGCCACGGATGAAGAACGAAACGTGACGTTCTGCAATTCCGGTATCATGGGATTTTCCGGCAAACAGGCCCTGTCTTTGATGGAAGCGATCGGCAACGACAATGCAAAGAGTGAGTTCTACCTGACCGATGCGGTTGAAATCGCGAACCAGCGTGGTCTGAAGGTTGTTGCGGTCGAAGGGTCTGAAGTTGAAACGCAAGGCATCAATACGCGTGTTCAGCTCGCGTCCTGCGAAGAAGACTTTCAAGAGCGCATGCGCATTGCCGCGCTTGAGGATGGCTGCACCTTGCTGGCACCGCACACGGTGTTTTTCTCTCATGACACGGTGCTGGAACCCGGTGTCACGGTTGAGCAGAATGTTGTGTTCGCAAAGGGTGTCAAAGTGTCTTCGGGAGCGACGATCCGCTCATTCAGTCACCTTGAGGGCGCCCAGGTTGGCAAAGGCTGCGTGGTCGGACCCTATGCGCGATTGCGCCCCGGTGCCGTCCTGGGAAGCGATGCCAAGGTCGGCAACTTCGTTGAAGTGAAGAATGCGACGTTCGGAGCTGGCGCAAAGGCGAACCATCTGAGCTATATCGGCGATGCCAGCGTTGGCTCCAAGTCCAATATCGGCGCCGGGACGATCACCTGCAACTACGACGGATATCTCAAGCACAGGACCGAAATCGGCGCGGGCAGTTTCATAGGGTCAAATTCCACTCTGGTTGCGCCGCTTCGGTTGGGGAATGGCGTTTTCATTTCGGCCGGCAGCGTGATTACCGATGACGTGAAAACGGATGCTCTGGCGTTTGGCCGAAGCAGGCAGGTGGTCAAGGAAGGCCGTGCTGCACGCTTGCGGGACAGGTTGCAGGCCGAAAAGAACGCCAAGTCCTAGTCAACATCATAGAAACCTTGTTCTGACACTTTCTGAAACACGTATTGATTTCAGTTTGAAGGGCTGCCTCGTCTAAGCAGGAGGCCTTTCGATGATCAAAGAAGGATATCTTCATGTGTGGAATTGTTGGCATTTTGGGAAAGACTGAAGCCGCTCCACGTATCGTTGATTCTTTGAAGCGGCTCGAGTACCGGGGTTACGATTCCGCCGGTGTCGCGACGCTCGTTGGTTCAGAACTCGTGCGCCGGCGTGCAGAAGGCAAGCTGCGCAATCTGGAAGCTGCGCTCGATCGCGCTCCTCTTGCTGGAACGTCGGGCATCGGACATACGCGGTGGGCGACCCATGGGGCTCCGACCGTTTCCAACGCCCATCCGCATCAGGCCGGACCGGTCGCCATCGTTCACAACGGCATTATCGAGAACTATCTCGAACTCAGGGACGAGGTCGTCTCAGAGGGATCCGTTCTCAGTACCGATACAGACACGGAAGTGGTGGCCCATCTGATCAACCTTGCGCGGGACAAAGGCATGTCGCCTGAAGAGGCCGTCGCTGCCACGTTGCCGCGTCTGAAAGGGGCCTTTGCCCTTGCCATGTTGTTTGCCGGGGAAGACGACCTGATGATCGGCGCCCGCAAGGGCTCGCCGCTTGCCATCGGTCACGGTGAGGGTGAGATGTTCTTCGGCTCCGACGCCATCGCCCTGTCGCCGTTTACGGACCGGATCACTTATCTGGAAGAAGGTGACTGGGCCGTCCTGACGCGTTCTGGCGTGAAAGTCTTCGACCAGGAGAACCGGCCGGTCGAGCGTCCCGAAGCAAGGTCCTCGGTTACGTCCAGTTTGATGGACAAGGGCAACTACAAGCACTTCATGGCGAAGGAAATCCATGAACAGCCCGAAGTGCTTGGCCATACGCTTTCGCGATATTTCGACTATGCCAGCAAGACCGCGAAGGTCGACGGAGCGGACAAGCTCAAGTTTGGTGATCTGTCTCGGCTTATCGTTTCAGCATGCGGCACAGCTTACCTGGCCGGTCTTGTTTCCAAATACTGGTTCGAAAAATACGCCCGCCTGCCGGTCGAAATCGATATTGCCAGCGAATTCCGCTATCGGGAAACGCCCGTCAGTGACAAGGACGCGGCTCTGTTCATCTCTCAATCGGGAGAGACGGCGGACACGCTTGCCTCGCTGCGATACTGCAAGGTGAACGGCGCGGCGATCGGAGCCGTCGTGAATGTGCCGGAAAGCACGATTGCGCGTGAAGCGGACATGGTTTTTCCGACCATTGCAGGGCCTGAGATAGGCGTTGCGTCGACGAAGGCGTTCACATGCCAGCTTGCTGTTCTGGCAGCCCTTGCCCTTCAGGCAGGGCGGGAGCGGGGTGTCCTGTCGCCCGAGCGCGAGCAAGAACTGGTCTCGGAGCTCACGGAGGTTCCAAGCCTGGCGTTGAAAGCCCTTGCAGCGGAAGTTGAGATCGAGAAGCTCTCTCAGCCACTCTCAAAAGCGAACAATGCGCTCTATCTTGGGCGCTCAACCAACTTTCCATTGGCCCTGGAAGGCGCCTTGAAGCTGAAGGAACTCTCCTACATCCATGCGGAAGGCTACGCCGCTGGCGAGTTGAAACACGGCCCGATCGCGCTGATTGATGAGAACATGCCGGTCTTTGTTATCGCCCCTTATGACGCGATCTACGAGAAAACCGTTTCCAACATGCAGGAAGTTGCCGCGCGTGGCGGGCGGATTGTTCTTATTACTGATGCCAAGGGAGCGGAGGAGAGTGGCGGAGCTGCGGAAAACACCCTGATCCTGCCGGACATGTCCGACATCGTGGCTCCGATCATTTACGCGTTGCCGGTTCAACTGATTGCCTATCACACCGCTGTCTTCATGGGGACGGATGTCGATCAGCCGCGCAATCTGGCAAAATCGGTAACTGTCGAATAGGCTTGAGAAAAGCGCCAGGCGCTTAGGCCGGGACAGATCCAGTTTCGCTGTGAGGAGAGGCCAGTATGTCTGCAGCAAAGTGGTATTGCCTGTCAGTTCTGACAGCTTGCCTGTTGTCGGGCACAGCCCTTGCCGAATGCAGGGTTCCAGCATTTGACGCGTTTCAGCACCCCGATTGGGCCGTCGATCAACCGGTTCGCTATGATGACAGCAAATACGGCTTTTCGATTGCCTTTCATGGCAGGCACGCAAAGGGAACTTTCTTCATCTATGATTACGGGGTCAGCAATCCCGAGGCCGCAGATGCCGAAGAGCAACTGAAGCAAGCGGTCCACGAGGTCTATTACATAGCCGAGAAGCTGACGCCGGAAACGGTTCTTTCCGATCCCTATCTGGTTCCGGAAAAGCTCTATGCCGATATCGGTTTTGTCGACAATGCCGTATACCTGACGACATCTTCGAACACAGGCCAGGCGGTGACCGTTGCCAGCATGGGATTGCTGCATGGCTGTTTTCACAAGCTCAGATACACGCATCCCGTCCAATCGCTGGAAACCGTTGACATTTCCGAAGGGCTAAAAGGATTTATCGTTCTCATTCAGGAAATGAACGATACCATGACGCACACAAACTACCTCAAGTGATTGAAACAGTTTCAAGAACGTAGAATTTCAAGGACTTTCTGCCTTAATTTTGAGCGTCTATGGACACAAGCAACAAGACCGTTACGACATGTCAGAACTCGAAAAATCGGAAATTGCCGAATTTGATGAAAAACACAGGCAGGATGTGATTTCCCTTTGGGAAAAATGCGGTCTTGTCCGGCCCTGGAACAATCCTGACAAGGATATCGACCGCAAACTGACGGACCGAAACGGAGCCTTCTTTGTTCTCTTAGCCGGGCAAAGGATCATCGGCTCCGTGATGGCGAGCTATGATGGTCATCGCGGGTCCATCTATTACCTGGCGATCGATCCCGAGTTTCAAGCGCAAGGGCTCGGCAAGCGGCTCATGAACCACTGCGAGGCATTCCTTCTCAAGCTTGAATGCCCGAAGATCAACCTGTTCGTGCGGAGCGGAAACGAAGCTGTGCTGCAGTTCTATCATGAGCTCGGCTATTCAGAGGATGCCGCTATTCCATTGGGCAAGCGTCTGATTCCTGACGATTGAAATTGCGTTCCGTTCTCGTCGGCCTCAGAACGGACCGTCCTTAAAGGTGGTCAGGACAGTCTTCTTCCGCTTGCTGCCTTGGGCCGGACGGGCGGGAAAGAACGTAGGTTGCGCAGCCAACCAGGAAAAGACCGACAACGATAGAGAGCCAGAGCGCCGGTGATGATGTCCAGTAAAACATGGCAAATCCGAATGCCATACCGGCAACTGCGATGATTTTCGCCTTGGGCGGTATGGCGCCATGCTCGCGCCAGGCGATCACGGGTGGACCAAAGACCGGGTGATTGAGGATACGTGCTTCGAGGGCCGGAGAGGACCGCGCAAAGCAGGCTGCCGCCATGATGAAAAAGATTGTGCTCGGCAGAAGCGGTAAAAAAGCGCCGACGATTCCGAGGCCTACACATCCCGTTCCCAGAAGTTTGAATGTGATTCGCCGCAATACTGCCTCCGCAATCGGCATTTTTGCGGTATATCGCTAAAAAATTAATCAAGCGAAGGATACCGCGCTGCGATAAAGATGCTTATCTAGTGCGTGTCAGTTGGAAAGACGAGCACACAAAAGGACTTTGGTTGGGTTCACCCATGAGCCGGAATAAACATAAATCAGAAGACACGCACAAGATAGGCCATCGGCCCGGCGCGGCAACTCGCCTGCGAAACTACTTTCTGACCGGTCTCGTGATCACCGGTCCAATCGGAATTACCCTTTGGCTGACCTGGACCTTCATCAAGTGGGTCGATGGCTGGGTAAAGCCGTTTGTGCCAAAGGTCTACAATCCTGAGACCTATCTGCCGTTCTCGGTTCCGGGTTTCGGTCTGATCGTCGCGATCTTCGTTCTGACCATTGTCGGGTTTCTGGCAGCGAATTTCCTGGGACGAAGCCTGATATCATTCGGCGAGGGTGTCGTCGGACGAATGCCGCTTGTTCGTAATATTTACAGTGGCTTAAAGCAGATTTTTGAGACGGTACTTGATGAACGTGGCAACAGTTTTTCAAAGGCTGCGCTTGTCGAATATCCCCGCAAGGGCCTTTGGGCAATCGTTTTCATCTCGACGGAAACCAAAGGTGAGGTGGCAAAACGCCTGAAGGACCGGGCACAAACAGTTTCCGTTTTCCTGCCCACGACGCCGAACCCCACGTCCGGTTTCCTGCTTTTCGTGCCCAAGGAAGATGTAATCGAATTGTCGATGGGCGTTGAGGACGCGGCGAAGCTGGTGATTTCGGCTGGCCTCGTCAGTCCGGATCTGCCGGAGATCCTGGAAGACTTTATCGCCGAGCCGGAAAAGCTGGAAAAGATCCGGAACAGGGAACGGGCCTGATCATCCAGCCCGAAGCAACCTGATCGCGGCGTCTCTGCCAAAGAGATAGAGCAGGCAGCGCAGCGCTTCGCCTCGTTTGGATTGAAGGTCCGGGTCGGTTTCAAGGATCAGCCGTGCGTCGTCCCTGGCGACTTCCATCAGGTCGGCGTGTTCGTCGGCACGGGCCACCCGGAAACCAGGCGTGCCGGACTGACGTGTGCCGAGGATTTCACCACCACCACGCAGCTTCAGATCTTCTTCGGCTATCAAAAACCCGTCATTGGTTTCGCGCATGATGTTGAGACGAGCGCCAGCCGTCTCACCCAGCGGTCCCTTGTAGAGGAGAACACAGGACGAAGGCTTGTCACCGCGGCCGACGCGGCCTCGGAGTTGGTGGAGCTGCGCGAGCCCAAAACGTTCCGCGTGTTCGATGACGATAATGGTCGCGTCGGGAACGTCGACGCCGACTTCAATGACCGTGGTTGCGACAAGCACCCTGGTTTCGCCGGTCTTGAAGGCCGTCATGGCAGCGTCCTTTTCGTCTGCGTTCATACGGCCGTGAACGAGGGAGACACGCTGACGAAGCGCATGTTCCAGAACCCTGTGCCGATCTTCAACGGCGGCCAGGTCAATCTTTTCCGATTCTTCAACCAGCGGGCAGACCCAATAGACTTTCTGCCCTTCGGCGGTGGCGGCACCGACCCTGGAAATGATCTCATCGAGACGGTCGAGCGACACGGAAACGGTCTTGATCGGTTTCCGGCCGGCCGGTTTGTCGGTCAGCCGCGAAACATCCATGTCGCCGAAGCAGGTCAGCACAAGTGTGCGCGGGATCGGTGTTGCCGTCATGACCAGGACATCTACGCCCTGACCCTTGCCGGAAAGAGCCAGGCGCTGGTGAACGCCGAAGCGATGCTGTTCGTCGACGACAACCATGCCAAGGTTCTTGAAGGACACGGATCCTTGAAAGAGTGCATGCGTTCCGACCACAAGATCGATGTCGCCGGCATCCAGTTTCTCCTGAAGAAGCCGCCGTTCCTTCTGGCTGTCTTTCCCGGTCATCAAGGCAAGCCGGATGCCGGTCTTTTGGCAAAGCGGTTCCATTGACGCAAAATGCTGGCGCGCCAGGATTTCTGTCGGCGCCATCAAACCGCCCTGGGCACCGGTCTCGATCACTTGCGCCAAGGCAGCGAGTGCAACCACCGTCTTGCCGGAACCGACGTCGCCCTGCAGAAGGCGGAGCATTCTCGTTGGTTCGGCAAGATCGTCATTGATCTCACCGATCGCCGTTTTCTGGCTGCCGGTGAGTTCAAAGGGAAGGGCGGAGATCACGGCCTTTTGCAGCGCCCCGTCTGGTTTGCGGGAGATACCGCCGAGCGTCCGCATATTCGCTCTAACCATTGCGAGCGCGAGCTGGCTTGCCAGCAGTTCGTCATAGGCCAGGCGCCTCACGTAAGGTGATTGCGGTTCGATATCCTGACGTTCTTTCGGCTGGTGCAGCGTCATAAGCGCGTCGTGAAAGTCAGGCCAACCGGTTTTGTCGAGATAGGCTTCATTCAACCATTCCGGAAGGCGCGGAACCCGGTCAAGGGCTGCCCGCATGGCCTTTTGCAGCGTCTTGGAGGCAAGGCCGGCGGTCAGGGGATAGACCGGTTCGATTGTCGGCATTTCTGCCGCTTCTTCCGGTTTCAGGGAATAATCCGGATGCACCATTTGCGGACGGTCGTTGAACCATTCCACCTTGCCCGAAACAATGCGTCTTTCACCTTCAGGGAACGTCTTTTCCAACCAGTCCCTGCGCGGGTGAAAGAAGACGAAACTGATCTGCCCGGTGTCGTCATGGGCGGAAATCTTGTACGGCGCTTTTGAGTGCCTTGGGGGCGCCTGATGCCTGCCAATCGTCACATCCAGGGTGACGATGTCACCATTTTCCGAATAGGCGATGCCCGGTCTGTGACGCCGGTCGATCAGGCTGTGCGGGACGTGAAACAGAAGGTCGGTTACGGTACCTTCCCGGTCCGGCTGACCGCCGATCAGTCCCGAAACCAGTTTGGCAATTTTGGGTCCGATGCCGGGAAGCGTTGAGACAGGCGCAAAAAGAGGATCAAGTACCGGCGGGCGCATCTTTTTTTGAGAACCTCACCTTGTGAGCCGTTCGTTTCAGGACATGTGATATCCGTTTTGCCATGAAGCGAACGGCCAGTGCAACAATCGGAACATTATGTGAACAAATATGTGAGGCTAATTGCGAGAAAGCGCTGACATTCTTGTCTTGCGGGGTTATATAACCGTCACGATTTCAAGCCGACCGGCAGTTCTTGTCGAGACAGCCAGTTTCCAAGTTCCGCCGGCACACTCCCAGATAGGCCACCCATGTCCAACCCGACCGGCAGCATAAGCGAACCAACCCAGGAAGAGCGAGACCCGCGGCGCAAGAAAATCCTCTTCCGGTGCTGGCACCGGGGCATGAAGGAAATGGACTTGCTGCTCGGCGGCTTTGCCAATGCCGAGATCGACAGGCTGTCCGACGAGGAACTTCTGGAACTTGAGCATTTGCTGACGGCCAACGACCAGGATCTGTATGCCTGGATGACCGGTCGAAAGCCGCTGCCGCCGGAATGGGACGGTCCACTCTATCGCCGGATCATTGCGTATCACGAGGCTGCCGGTCCCGCCGGTTTTGTAAAAGAAAAATAGGAACTTGCTGTGTTCGACAGCCTGCTGAAAGACCAGGTCAACGTCACGCTGGCTGGTGTGCCGGACGGTGCGGAAAGTTATGCATTGGCAAGATTGCTTGCCGAAAGCCAGACCGACGGCCTAGCGCTTGTTTTCGTTGCGCGCGATGCCATGCGAATGGCCATGGTCAGCGAAGCACTCGCGTTCTTTGATCCGAGCGTTGATATTTTGCAGCTTCCAGCCTGGGATTGCCTGCCATACGACAGGGTTTCGCCAAACTCTGCCATAAGTGCACGCCGGCTTCTTGCTCTGGGCCAGCTTGCGCGCGGCGTTCCGTCGGGCAAAAAGACTGTCCTTCTGACGACCCTCAATGCCGCCGTTCAGCGCATGCCGGAGCGCAATTTCATGGCGGAGCAAACCTTCTCCATGGCGCCTGGCAACCAGGTCGACATGGCAGCCATTTCAAACTGGCTGGAGATGAACGGTTTCTCGCGTACGCCGACGGTCCGGGAAACAGGCGAGTATGCTGTCCGCGGTGGTATCGTCGATCTCTATGCACCCGGTTCGGAAGAACCCGTGCGTCTCGATTTCTTCGGCGATACGCTGGAATCTATCCGCTCCTTCAACGCGGAAACCCAACGAACCTCAAAGCAGCTCAAGCGGCTTGACCTCGTCCCGATGAGCGAGGTTGTTCTTTCTGAAGCGGCGATTTCGAGATTTCGCCGGTCCTATATGGCGAATTTTGGCGCTGCCAGCCGTGAAGATGTGCTCTACCAGTCCATCAGCGACGGTCGGCGCTATGCAGGTATGGAACATTGGCTGCCGCTGTTCCACGAACGTCTGGAAACGCTTTTCGACTATATCGGTGACGCTCCCATCGTACTCGATACGAACGCTGCTGACGCCATAAGAGAGCGCCTCGATCAGGTGGCCGAGCACTACAAGGCCCGCCAGGAAGCCAGGGAAATGGGGTCCGGCTCCGGTACGGTTCCCTATATGCCGATCGAGCCGCAGAGCCTTTATTCTTCCGAAAGTGAATGGCAAACCGCCATTGCGGACCGGGCGAGCGCGGCTCTCGATCCATTTACGCCGCCGCCCGGGTCCGGAAAAACCGTCATTGAGCTCAATGGCCGGCAAGGGCGCAGTTTTGCTGCCGAGCGTGCTGCGGGTGACGTCAATATTTTCGACGCCCTGACAGCGCATGTGCGGGATGTTCAGGGGCAGGGAAAACGCACGGTCATTGCCTGTTGGTCAGACGGCTCTCGCGATCGATTGGGTCAAATCCTGAGCGATCACGGTCTTGGATCCGTTCAGGACGTTAACACCCTGGTGGAAGTTGAAAAACTTCCGGCAAAGACCTCCGCGCTCTGTGTGCTCGGGATCGAGCACGGCTTCGAACTCAAAGACGTCGTCTTCATCGGCGAACAGGACATCCTCGGCGACCGGTTAGTGCGTAAGTCCCGGCGCAAGGCGAAAGGCGCGAATGTCATTACCGAGGCGACGGGTCTGTCGGAAGGGGACCTCGTTGTTCATGTCGAGCACGGAATTGGCCGCTTTGTCGGACTGAAGACGATTGAGGCTGTCGGGGCGCCGCATGATTGCCTGGAACTGCAATATGCCGGCGGCGACAAGCTTTACCTGCCCGTTGAGAACATCGAGCTTCTCTCGCGCTACGGCTCGGAAGATCAGGAAGCCCATCTCGACAAACTCGGGGGCGGGGCCTGGCAGGCCCGGAAGGCGAAACTCAAGAAGCGCATTCTCGAAATCGCTGATGGTCTTATCAAGACCGCGGCAGCGCGGGCGCTCAAGACTGCACCGGTGGTTGAGACACCGGAAGGGGTCTACGACGAGTTTGCGACCCGTTTCCCATATGAGGAAACAGACGATCAGCTGACTGCCATCGATTCAGTATTTGAGGATCTGTCCTCCGGTAGGCCGATGGATCGGCTGATTTGCGGTGACGTTGGATTTGGCAAGACAGAAGTTGCGTTACGTGCTGCGTTTATCGCCGCAATGTCGGGCCGGCAGGTCGCCGTTGTCGTGCCGACAACGCTTCTTGCGCGCCAGCATTACAAGACGTTTCAGGAACGCTTTCACGGCCTTCCGATCAATGTAGCTCACGCCTCCAGGCTCGTGCCAGCAAAACAACTCACGCAGACCAAGAAGGGTCTCGCCGACGGATCGGTCGATATCGTGATCGGCACGCATGCGCTGCTTGGAAAGTCGATCCAGTTCCGGGATCTCGGGTTGTTGATCATCGACGAGGAACAGCATTTCGGCGTCAAACACAAGGAGCGGCTAAAGGAGCTGAAATCCGACGTACATGTCATGACCCTGTCGGCAACACCCATCCCTCGGACCTTGCAACTTGCCCTGACAGGCGTTCGGGAATTGTCGCTGATCGCAACGCCGCCGGTCGATCGTCTCGCAGTTAGAACATTTGTGTCGCCGTTCGATCCGCTGGTGGTGCGTGAAGCACTCCTGCGTGAGCATTACCGGGGTGGCCAAAGCTTTTACGTCTGTCCGCGACTGGCCGATATTGCCGACAGGCTTGCGTTCCTGGAAGAGCAGGTGCCGGAGCTTAAGGTTGCTGTTGCCCACGGCCAGATGCCCCCCGGCGAGCTGGAAGACGTCATGAATGCCTTTTACGAAGGCAAGTACAACGTCCTTCTGTCGACCACGATTGTTGAATCGGGTCTGGATATCCCGACCGCAAACACGCTGATCGTTCACCGGGCGGATATGTTCGGCCTGGCGCAGCTTTACCAGTTGCGCGGCCGCGTTGGCCGCTCGAAGACGCGGGCTTACGCCTTGTTCACAGTGCCGGCAAACAAGACCCTGACCCCGACAGCGGAACGCCGGTTGAAGGTGCTGCAATCACTCGAGACGCTTGGAGCAGGTTTCCAGCTCGCCAGCCATGATCTCGATATTCGCGGGGCAGGGAACCTTTTGGGGGAAGAGCAATCCGGCCACATCAAGGAAGTCGGTTTCGAGCTCTATCAGCAGATGCTGGAAGAAGCGGTGGCCCAGCTCAAGGATGGTGGAGCTGATTTCGGCGAGGAACAGTGGTCGCCACAGATCAATATCGGCACACCGGTGCTGATTCCCGAAGACTATGTCGCCGACCTGCAATTGCGGCTGCAGCTTTACAAGCGTCTGGGCGATGTCACGGAAGCTGAAGAAATCGATGCCTTCGGAGCAGAACTGATCGACCGTTTCGGTCCTTTGCCCGACGAGGTGCAGCATCTCCTCAAGATCGTCTATATCAAGGGGCTTTGCCGCAAGGCGAATGTGGAGAAGGTTGATGCAGGACCGAAGGGCATGGTCGTCAGCTTCCGCAACAGTGAATTCGCGAACCCGGCTGCACTCGTCTCCTATATCGCCGAGCAGGGCGTACTGGCCAAGATCCGGCCGGACCAGCGCGTGGTGCTGACCCGCGACTGGGACAAGACCGATGCACGGCTGAAGGGCACCGCGACCATCCTGACGAAACTGGCAAAGCTGGCGGCGGCCTAAGGATTAGGATGCAGGGCCAGTACAGGCTCGCAATGACGACCTCGGAAGCAGCGGACCTGCAGAAGACCCCACTGTCAGGAGTCGGTCTGCCAGCCCTTTTCTCCAATGAGAGGCACAAATGCGACGCCGCCGAGGTTCTCGGTTTCGAACCCGGTTTCCGATACTCTTCGAATCCTCAAAAGCTCTTGCAGAGACTTGAACCTGCCGACCGGAATAACAAGACGGCCGCCGATCGCCAGTTGCTGTTTCAGGACTTCCGGCGTTTCCGGCGCACCGGCAGAGACAAGAATCGCGTCGAAAGGCGCATCTTCAGGACAGCCCAGGGTGCCGTCGGCGCATTTGACGTTGACGTTCTCAAAGCCCGTTGCGTCAAGCGTTTCATCCGCCCGCTCTGCGAGACCGGGCAGGCGTTCTATTGTTGTTACGCGGCGACACAACTCGGATAGGACGGCCGCGGCGTAGCCAGACCCTGTTCCGATTTCCAGAACCGATTCTGAGCCGGTCAGTTTCAACAGCTCACACATAAGGGCAACGACATAAGGTTGGGAGATTGTCTGGGATTGTCCGATGGGCAGCGGACCATCGCCGTAGGCACGCCAGCGCTGATCTTCAGGCACAAACTTGTGCCGCGGGACCTTGCGCATCGCGGTGAGCACTTTCTTATCGCCTATTCCGCGGCCTTCCAGTTGGTGCCGCACCATGTCTTCGCGTTCGGATGCAAACGGGTCCATGTCTGTTCCCCGATCGTCGGAAACAATTGCGTGTTTTTGAGTGATCGTCTCAAGACTCTATTAAACCTAACGCCGCATAGTGATGGGGCAAAGAGACCAAGAGTTCAGCGTTAAGGTCCCAAAGAGTGCCCCGAGCAGCTACCCGTCAGCGTAAACAATCCTTCCTCCGCCGTCTCATCACGCCTGTCATTGCGATTGCGGCCCTTGGATATTTCGGTTTCCATGCGATGAATGGTGAACTCGGATTGGTCGGGCGCGCGATGATCGAGCGCCAGGTTTCCGAGCTGGAAGCCGAGTTGGAAGTGCTGGTAGACGAACGGCAGGAACTTGTTGCGCGCGTCAGTCTGCTCCGGCCTGAGAGCCTTGACCCTGACATGCTCGACGAAAGAGCCCGTCTCAATCTCAACCTCGTTCACACAGACGAGTTGGTCGTGCTGCGTCCCGGGCACCGCTACAGCATGAACTAGAAATAAGTTCATACCAGTACATTAACAAAATTTCAGTTAAAATCTAATTTCACGCGTGATAACAAGTATTTAAATCGCTTCAAAACACCTCCATGAATTGATTGGATTGACAGGCGCGACAGGATAAGTTGCAGCTACCTGTCTTAGGGGAAACGTCACGCAGAGAAGAGGGTTATGGCCACAGCATCAAAGACCACTTCCGCTCGCTCAAAGAGCGCCAGCCGGACCCGCAGCACCGCCAAGAAAGCGAAGCCTGCGATCGCCGAGTTCAAAAAGGACGACGAACTTCACGCCTATCGTGAAATGCTTCTGATCCGCCGATTTGAGGAAAAAGCCGGGCAATTGTACGGCATGGGCCTCATCGGCGGATTTTGTCATTTGTATATCGGACAGGAAGCTGTCGTAGTCGGTATGCAGATGGCCAAGAAGGACGGCGATCAGATGATCACCGGTTACCGCGACCACGGTCACATGCTGGCTATGGATCTTGACCCCGGCGCCGTGATGGCGGAACTCACCGGACGGAGAGGCGGCCTTTCCAAGGGCAAGGGCGGCTCCATGCACATGTTCTCCAAGGAAAAGCACTTCTACGGTGGTCACGGTATTGTCGGCGCGCAGGTGCCGCTCGGCACCGGCCTTGCCTTTGCCAACAAGTATCGCGGCAACGGCAACGTCTCCATGGCGTTTTTCGGCGACGGTGCCTCGAATCAGGGCCAGGTCTACGAAAGCTTCAACATGGCCGAGCTTTGGAAACTCCCGGTCGTGTACGTGATCGAGAACAACAAATACGGCATGGGCACAAGTGTTTCCCGTGCGTCGGCAACGACCGACCTTTCCCAGCGTGGTGCTTCCTTTAACATTCCCGGCGAACAGGTCGACGGCATGGACGTGCGTGCCGTCAGGGCCGCTGCTGAAAAAGCGCTCGCCTGGTGCCGGGACGGCAAAGGCCCGTACATCCTGGAAATGATCACCTACCGTTACCGCGGCCATTCCATGTCCGACCCGGCGAAATATCGCTCCAAGGACGAAGTCCAGAAGATGCGGACCGAGCACGATCCGATCGAGCAAGTCCGTGCCCGGCTGATTGAAAAGGGCTGGGCGAGCGAGGACGACCTCAAGGCCATCGACAAGGAAGTACGGGCCAGGGTTGCCGAAGCAGCGGAATTTGCTCAGAGCGATCCGGAACCGGATGCGTCTGAACTCTACACCGACATCTTGCTGTAACGCCGGGGGAAAATATGCCGATAGATATTTTGATGCCGGCGCTCTCGCCGACAATGGAAGAAGGTAAGCTCGCAAAGTGGCTGAAAGCCGAGGGCGATGCCGTAACCGCAGGCGACGTGATTGCTGAGATTGAGACCGACAAGGCGACAATGGAAGTCGAGGCTGTCGACGAAGGAACCATGGGGAAAATCCTGGTTCCGGAAGGCACTGACAACGTCAAGGTCAACGAAAAGATTGCCGTGCTGCTCGGTGACGGTGAAGACGCCAGTGCGATCGACGCGGCTGCTGCAGCACCTGCTGCTGCTCCGGTGCCTGCGCCGGCCCAGGCCGAGGCTCCAAGCGCTCCTGTCGCACCTGCGGCCCCGGTTGTTTCTGAACCAGCCGAAGATCCTGAGATCCCGGCTGGAACGGCGATGAAAACCTCGACTGTGCGCGAAGCTTTGCGCGACGCCATGGCTGAAGAAATGCGCCGGGACCCGGACGTCTTCGTCATGGGTGAGGAAGTTGCCGAATACCAGGGTGCCTACAAAATCACCCAGGGCCTTCTCGATGAATTCAGCGACAAGCGCGTCATCGACACGCCGATCACCGAACATGGTTTTGCCGGTCTCGGCGTCGGCGCTGCGATGGCCGGTCTGCGGCCGATCGTGGAATTCATGACGTTCAACTTCGCCATGCAGGCGATCGATCAGATCATCAACTCTGCTGCCAAGACGCTCTACATGTCCGGTGGCCAGATGGGGGCTCCGATCGTGTTCCGCGGTCCCAACGGGGCGGCTGCCCGCGTCGGCGCACAGCATTCGCAGGACTATGCCTCCTGGTATGCGCATGTGCCGGGTCTGAAGGTGATCCAGCCTTATTCGGCTGCCGATGCCAAAGGCTTGCTGAAGGCTGCGATCCGCGACCCGAACCCGGTGATCTTCCTGGAAAACGAGATCCTCTACGGGCATTCCTTCGAGATCCCGGACATGGACGATTTCGTCCTTCCGATCGGCAAGGCGAAGATCGAACGCGGCGGCAGCGATGTCACCCTGGTTTCCTGGGGGATTGGCATGACCTACGCCCTGCAGGCGGCCGATGAGCTCGCCGGCATGGGAATTTCGGCCGAAGTGATCAACCTGCGCACGATCCGTCCTCTCGACATCGAAACGGTGCTTGCCTCCGTTCGCAAAACAGGCCGGATTGTAACGATCGAGGAAGCGTTCCCGATGTGCTCGGTTTCTTCGGAAATCGCCTTCCAGGTCCAGGAACAGGCATTCGATTATCTGGATGCACCGATCCTGCGCGTGACCGGCAAGGATGTTCCGATGCCCTATGCCGCAAATCTTGAGAAGCTCGCCTTGCCGAGCGTTCCGGAAGTCATCGAAGCGGTCAAGGCCGTGACCTACACAGCCTGAGGCGAGGGAGACGGACATGCCAATTAATATCACCATGCCGGCCCTTTCCCCGACCATGGAAGAGGGCAACCTTGCCAAGTGGCTGGTCAAGGAAGGCGATCAGGTTTCAGCAGGCGATGTGATCGCCGAAATTGAAACCGACAAGGCCACGATGGAAGTCGAAGCCGTCGATGAAGGCACGGTCGGGAAGATCGTCGTGCCTGCGGGGACCGCGGGCGTCAAAGTCAACGAATTGATCGCCGTCCTTTTGGAAGACGGTGAAGATGCAAGCGCCATCGACACTTCTGGCGGCGCGGCAGCCCCGGCGCCCGCAGCTGCAGAAGCACCTGCTGCCGCCGCTCCGGCACCGGCAGCTTCCGCACCTGCAGCTCCGGCTGGCCCCGCGCCGGTTGCGGCCGATGGTGCGCGCATTTTTGCATCGCCGCTCGCCCGGCGCCTTGCAAAGCTCAACAGTCTCGACTTGAACGCGCTCACGGGCACCGGTCCTCATGGCCGGATCGTCAAAAGGGACATTGAAGCGGCAATTGCTGCTGGCACGGGCAAGGCTGCACCTGCGGCCGCTGCAGAAGCTCCAAAGGCTGCTGCCGCTCCGGCTGCCGGACCGTCCGCCGATCAAGTGCTCAAGCTCTTCGATGAAGACAGCTACGAGCTCGTTCCGCACGACGGCATGCGCAAGACCATTGCCAAGCGCCTGACTGAGTCGAAGCAGACGATCCCGCACTTCTATGTTTCCGTGGATGTGGAACTGGACGCCCTGCTGGCGCTCAGAGCCCAGCTCAACGGTGCTGCTGCAACGGACAAGGACGGCAAGCCGGCCTACAAGCTGTCGGTCAACGACATGACCATCAAGGCCCTCGCGCTTGCATTGCGCGATGTGCCCGATGCGAATGTGTCCTGGACCGATGAAAACATGGTCATGCACAAGCATGCCGACGTCGGCGTTGCTGTTGCGATCCCCGGTGGCTTGATTACCCCGATCATCCGCAGCGCGGAACAAAAACCCTTGTCCGTCATCTCCAACGAGATGAAGGATCTGGGCAAACGGGCGAAGGAACGCAAGCTCAAGCCGGAAGAGTATCAGGGTGGCACCACCGCGGTCTCCAACATGGGCATGATGGGCGTGAAGGACTTCTCGGCCGTCGTTAATCCGCCGCATGCGACGATCCTTGCGGTTGGAGCCGGTGAAAAGCTCCCGGTCGTGAAAAACGATGCGCTCGCGATTGCGACCGTCATGACGGTGACGCTTTCAACCGATCACCGCTGCGTGGACGGTGCGCTCGGCGCCGAGCTGCTCGCCGCCTTCAAGGGCTACATCGAAAATCCGATGAGCATGCTGGTCTGATGCATGTTCTCCGGCGCGGCGGCAACGCCGCGCCGTTTTTCAACGATGACTTCTTTCGCCGGGGAAAACACCATGGCTGATACCAACTACGATGTAATCATCATCGGCTCCGGGCCGGGTGGCTACGTAACCGCAATCCGCTCCGCGCAGCTTGGTCTCAAGACTGCGATCGTCGAGCGCGAGCACATGGGCGGCATCTGCCTCAACTGGGGCTGTATTCCAACCAAGGCTCTGCTGCGGTCGGCCGAAATTTATCACTACATGCAGCATGCGAAAGACTACGGGCTTTCGGCTGAAAAGATCTCCTTCGATCCCGCCGCCGTCGTCAAGCGGTCGCGCGGCGTATCCGGCCAGCTCAATGCGGGTATCGGCTTCCTGATGAAGAAGAACAAGGTCGATGTCATCTGGGGCGAGGGCAAGGTCACCAAGGTTGGAGAAGTGACTGTCTCCAAGACATCGAAAAAAGCCATGGAACCGCAGCACCCGGCGCCGAAAGGCACCAAGGGTGAGGGCGTTTACAAGGCCAAGCACATCATCATCGCCACCGGTGCACGCCCGCGCGTCATCCCGGGCATCGAACCGGATGGCAAGGACATCTGGACTTATTTTGAAGCCATGGTGCCCCCGACCATGCCGAAATCCCTGATTGTCATGGGATCCGGTGCGATCGGCATTGAGTTCGCGTCTTTCTACAAGACGATGGGTGCCGATGTGACCGTCATCGAAATGATGCCGACGATCATGCCGGTCGAAGATCCGGAAATCTCCGCTCTTGCCAAGAAGCAGATGGAGAAACAGGGTCTCAAGTTCCTGCTTGAAGCCAAGGTGTCCCAGGTCAAGAAAGGCCCGAAGGGCGTTACCGCGACCGTTGAGACCAAGGACGGCAAGAAACAGGATTTGACCGCAGACAAGCTGATTTCCGCCGTCGGCGTGGTCGGCAATATCGAGAACCTCGGCCTTGAGGAACTCGGCGTTAAAACCGACCGGGGCTGCGTGGTGATCGACGGCTATGGGCGCACGAATGTTCCTGGCGTCTACGCCATCGGCGATGTTGCCGGCCCGCCGATGCTGGCGCACAAAGCCGAGCATGAAGGCGTCATCTGCGTTGAGAAAATTGCCGGCAAGGATGTCCACGCGATGGACAAGTCCATGATCCCGGGCTGCACCTATTGCCATCCGCAAGTCGCCTCGGTCGGCCTTACCGAGCCGAAGGCAAAGGAAGCCGGTTACGACATCAAGGTTGGCCGGTTCCCGTTCATCGGCAACGGCAAGGCAATTGCGCTCGGTGAGCCGGAAGGTCTCGTCAAGACGATATTTGATGCCAAGACCGGTCAGTTGCTCGGTGCACATATGGTTGGCGCTGAAGTCACTGAACTCATTCAGGGTTATGTCGTTGCCATGAACCTTGAGACAACCGAAGAAGACCTGATGCACACGGTCTTCCCGCATCCGACACTTTCGGAAATGATGAAGGAATCGGTTCTGGATGCCTATGACCGCGTCCTGAACATGTAACCCTTTGCCCGGACTGTTTCTGATGACACTGTCGAGCAGTCCGGGCGCTTAAGCCGTCTGTCAAATGCTGGCCTATTTGCTCGACGGATTGAGATTTCTGAGCCGGGAGGGTAGCTGGTCGCTTTTGGATCACGAGGCCAAAACCCTTTTTGCCGCAATCGACTTTCTTCCCTCGGACACCGCGGTTCTTGCCAGGCAACAGATTGCCCGAAGTCACTTTATCGAGCGACAGTCAGATGGCCGCATTCCCTGTTTCCGGTACTATCGGATGGATCCGGATCTCAGGTTTCAAGGCCGCCTTCGTTCAGGCGACCATTTCATCGATGTTGTCCTAAAGACAGACCAACGCAAGCTGACGGCAAAATGTGTGCTTCACGAAGGTTTTGTCTTTGGACTGGAATTTCCCAAGCCGAGCAGATTTTTCACTGACATGAATGTTGAAGTGGTCTCTGTGAGTTGTGATCAGGCAGCCTTTAGCTACACTGACGTCATCGACAGGGCCCAACACGGACGTGAACTGTAAGATTTAGAAAAGGGGGGAAAGTATCATGGATGCAAAATCAATTCTGATCTGGATCGCCATCGGTATCATTGCGGGATGGCTGGCCAGCATCATAGTTGGCGGCGGTGGTCTAATCCGCTACCTGCTCACAGGCATTATCGGAGCCTTCGTGGGAGGTTTCATCTTCCGATTGGCCGGTATCAACATTGATCTGGGCAATGCTTATCTAAATGAAATTGTTGTTGCAGCGATCGGTGCCGTTGTTGTCGTGCTAATCGCCCGATTGCTGGCATAAGTCTGTTAGGAGCCCCGCGATGGGATTGATTATCTCTGCAATCATTGGCCTCATCGCGGGTGCGATCGCGCATCGGGTGTTGAACAGTCGGGGCGGTTTTCTTGGCAGCCTCGTCGTCGGACTGATTGGCGCATTGCTCGGCGGTGAACTGGCTTCGATATTCAATCTCAATCTGGCCGGCGGTTTCGTCGACAGATTGATCATAGCGATCTTGGGTTCCATTTTGTTCCTGTTCATATGGAAGAAGTTGTTTCCGAAGTGAATACAGGAACTTAAGTCTCGGTGTTGGTCGTCAAGCGAGCGGTAAATCTGGTCGGAGCAACCGGTTATGGACTCTATCTCATCAAAAGATGTTATCCGGCTTGCCACATATGGAACGCTTGCACCCGGGCGTGCCAATCACCAGCAGCTTGCCGACATCCCCGGAAAGTGGACTGTCGGAACCGTTCGGGGGCGCCTGGTTCAGGCTGGTTGGGGCGCGGCTTTGGGGTTTCCCGGGCTTGTTCTTGATCCTGAAGGCCAGAATGTCGAGGTGCACATATTTGAGTCTTTCGAACTCAGCGAACACTGGGATCGCCTTGACGCCTTCGAAGGCGAGGGATACCGGCGCGAGGAAACGGTTGTCAGAACCGAGGAGGGCGATGTTACCGCATCGATTTACGTCATTGCCGAAAGACGGGGAGAACCGGTGGTAAAGGCAGATGAGGGCGGCTTTGCCGCATTTCCTTTAAAGACGACCGACAAGCTCCGCTATGCAGATACGGATCGCCAGGGGCATGTGAACAATGCCGTATTCAATACGTTTCTGGAAACAGGCAGAGTCGAGCTCCTTTACGGCGATGAACTCATGGAGGAAGGTGCGGCCTTTGTCATCGCGCGGCTCGAGCTCGACTTTCTGTCTGAAATTCACTGGCCGGGTGAGGTTGATATAGGAACGGCGGTCAAGGAGATCGGGCGAAGCTCCTTCAAATTACTGCAAAGGGTGTATCAGGACGGAGAACCGGTCGCAGAAGCCGTCACGATCATCGTTCAAATGAACGAGGCGACACGCCGTTCGCAGCCGCTTTCTGAAAATGCCCGTCAGCGCCTGACCGAATTGCTCAGACCCGCACTCAGCACATAGCTGGCTCACCGTCATTATGGCTTGACCTTTCAAGGGAATAACGACACTTAAGGCTCATGGTTACGATCGTCGACACGCTTAATCGCCCGCAACAAAGCACCGAGGCGCGCCCGCGTCATCCGGAGAAGGCTCACCGTCCCGACAACCCGATCCAGCGCAAGCCGAAATGGATCCGGGTCAAGGCGCCGACATCGCCCGTTTACCGGGAGACGAAAAACGTCGTGCGCGAAAACAATCTGGTGACCGTGTGCGAGGAAGCGGGTTGTCCCAACATCGGCGAATGCTGGTCGAAAAAACACGCCAGTTTCATGATCCTCGGCGACACCTGCACGCGGGCCTGTGCCTTTTGCAATGTTCGCACCGGCATGCCAGGCCCTATTGATCAAAATGAGCCGCAAGGTGTTGCTGATGCAGTCGCGACGATGGGTCTCGAACATGTCGTGATCACGTCGGTTGACCGGGACGATCTTGACGACGGCGGCGCCAGGCACTTTGCCGCTGTTATCGGCGCTATCCGCGCAACGGCCCCGCAAACGACAATTGAAGTGCTGACACCCGATTTCCTGCGCAAGGACGGCGCCATGGAGATCGTCGTTGAAGCACGACCCGACGTCTTCAATCATAATCTGGAGACGGTGCCCTCGAAATATCTGAATGTGCGGCCCGGCGCCCGCTACTTTCATTCCATCCGTCTTCTCCAGAAGGTGAAGGAACTTGATCCGGAAATGTTCACGAAATCCGGCATCATGGTCGGGCTGGGTGAGGTCCGGAACGAAGTTCTGCAATTGATGGATGACCTGCGTGCCGCCGATGTGGATTTCCTGACGATCGGCCAATATTTGCAGCCGTCCAAGAAGCATTATCCTGTCATGTCCTTCGTGACGCCGGAGGAATTCAAGGCCTACGAACGGATTGCTTATGCGAAGGGCTTCTTGAAGGTTTCTGCAAGTCCGTTGACGCGTTCATCGCATCATGCGGGCGAGGATTTTGCAGAGCTGCGCGCAGCGCGAAAAGCAAAGCTTGGTCATTGAGATTGCAGGGACGGGGTTAGACAAACTGCATGCCCAGTTTTTCGTCCACGCACAAGGTCAACCACAAGGCTGAAGACATGTTCAAGCTTGTGGCCGATGTCGAGCAATATCCCCAGTTCGTACCGCTTTGCCAGGGGCTGCATGTACGCGGGCGCAAGGAGCTGGATGACGGGCGCACGGTTCTGGTGGCCGACATGACTGTTGCCTACAAGCTCTTCAAGGAGACGTTTACCAGCCGCGTTGAACTGCGGCCGAAAGAGCAGACGATCCTGGTGGAGTATCTGGACGGGCCATTCAAGCACCTGGAAAACAAGTGGACCTTCGAAGATGCAGGCGAAGGCAGCTGCGATGTCGGGTTTTTCATATCCTACGAGTTCAAGAGCCGAACACTCGGGTCGTTGATGGGCGTGATGTTCGACAAGGCCTTCCGGAAGTTCTCAAGTGCGTTCGAGGCACGCGCAGACGAGGTCTACCGCACCTGAGCCTTCGAGAATTGTCGCTGCTACTTAAAGCTTTTGAAGGCGTCACGAATGGTGCGAAGGCGGCTCGATTTCATATCGAGAGGTTCGTTCGCTGCTCTGATCCTGGCAACTTCCCGCTCGGAAAGACCGAGATCATCAAGCGTTGCGAATGACGAGTTGTCTGAGCAGACAATCCTGCGCCCCGAACCGACATTTTCTTCCAGGATAAGCGTGCGTCCGGCCGCGTTCTGCTCTTCTGTCCAGATAACCGTCGTTGATGAGACCCAGAAGGTCCGGTCGCAATAGCGGGCCTGGTGGTAGCCTGCCTTCGGCCTGGTCAGAATTTCATGAAATCCGGTAAATGCGCCGTTGGAGTGTTGCGAACGAATATAGTAGTCGCCCTGACCGAAAGCTGTACCGGTCAGACAGGTGGTTCCCAAGACGACAATTGCCAAACGTGCCAAAGAGTGCTTCATGCCCGAAGTCCTTCTGCGAGCTTAATTTCACCCCAACTTGGCTGAATGATACGTCTTTTTGCTTACCGCTTGGTTACCCGAGTGCTTCAAATTGCGATGAGTTGGCGACCCCAAAATCGAACCTATGTCGATCGCTTTATTCGTTTGGTTTCACTCGTCATGAAACGACCTTGCTGGCCCTTCCCTTTTCTTCTGGCGAAAGGAGTCTCGTATGGCGGCGAACCGGTTAATCTTGTCAATGGTCGGACCGTCATTTTGTATGACGACCCGCGGATCTTCTGAAATGCCCAGATCGCGGAGCGTTACCTGTTGTTCCGGATGATCACAAATAGGGCGCCAGCCCTTGCCCCAGTTGAATTCGACACGCACCGCATAATCCTGCTCGACCTCGAGTTGAGTCCACGCAACGGTGGCATACCGCACCCAGTAGGAACGGTTGCAGTATTTTACCTCAACAAGACCATCCGCCTTTCTGACATAGATCCGGTGCGACCCGCGAAAGACGCGGTTGTGATCCCTTGAAATGATGTAAGTATCGCCAAGCTTGAGATCTTCGGGCTGCCCGACGGCGCTTGCGCTCGACAGGACAAGAAAGCCGGCTGTCAAAAGAAACTTTTGAAACCACATAACGTGTATCCCTGACCGCGGATTTGTCCGCGTTTTGCATTGTCCAGCTAGGCTTGTTTTGATTTTTGTAGCGTGAAATTAAAAGCAGTTCTTGTAGAACAGATTGAGAGCGGTCGCGGCGTTTTATTAAAAGTCTATGGTCTCCCAATCGCACCCAAATCAATGTCTCCTTCGCTCGGTCTGTGAAGGCTTCCTGCAATCAATTGTCGGTTCATTGACCGTCGGTATCTTGCGCACTTGAGCGAAACAGGGAACCGATAAAGGCGAGGCGGCTTTGGGGTTGTTCTCCATCCTCAAGGCTGTCCAGGAATTCCCGCGGACTTAGCGTGATACCGATATCGGCAAGCGTTACCTGCTTTTCGGGGCTTGCGCATATCGGCCGCCATCCACGTCCGAAGTTGAATTCAACATGGATCACGTTGCCTCGTTCAGCCTCAATTTGCGTCCAGGCGATTGTGCTTCCTCGAACGAAATAGGCTTGCGCGCAATAGGTCACCTGTTTCATGTCAGGCGACCTGTCCCTGAACAGTTTGTGGCTGCCCAAAAACCGCCCGTTGTGATCTCGTGAAATCAGATAAACGTCACCGGGCTGCGGCAGAGAAGCGGCAAGCGCGGCGCTGCCTGCACACATAACGGCGCAGAAAATTGAGGCAAACGTTTTCATGCGATCAAAGAAAGTTCCGTTTAGGTCACCTGACGGGAACTATATTTTCGACCGGTCCAAAAGCCCAGCAACAATGGGCGCGAGCGTTAATAAGTGCTTTCAGATTCAAGAGAATTTAAAACAGACATTAATGCAGTTTGGACTGTCTGAAGGCGAATTGACTGTCGCCCTTTGTCTGCAAACCAACAATGAAGGTGCTGCGTGGGCCTTTCCCTGGCCGCGACTGCAATGTGAACCGTCCCGACGGGCTTTTCGTCCGTACCGCCGCCAGGACCCGCAATTCCAGTGACAGAAACAGTTACGTCAGCGCGCGACCGTGCCAAGGCTCCCTCGGCCATTGCGATCGCAACTTCCTTGCTGACGGCACCAACATTGGCAATCAGACCGGCGGGCACTCCGAGCAGATCAGTCTTGGCCTCGTTGGAATAGGTGACAAAGCCCCGATCGACCACTGCAGACGACCCGGCGATTTCTGTTAGGACGCCGCAGATCAGCCCGCCCGTGCAGGATTCAGCCGTGGCAATCATTTTGCCGTCGGCTTTCATGGCATCGAGGACGGAGGTTGCAAGCGGTGCAAGATCGTTCAGGTCGTTAAGCGGCTTTTCGGACATTCCGGCATTACTCGTTTTCGTCGAATGGCAGGCGTACGGTAACATTTGCAATCGCGGCGATGCCTTCTTTTCGTCCCGTAAACCCAAGTTTTTCCGAAGTCGTCGCCTTGATGGAAACACGTGATTTAGGAAGACCGCAGATCCGGGCCACGCTTTCGCGAATCCTCTCCCGGTGCGGTCCGATCTTCGGTGCCTCGCAAACGATCGAGACGTCGATATGCGCAATCTTGCCTCCAAGCTCGGACAGGCGAAGGACCGCGTGCTGCTGGAACCTGTCAGACGACGCTCCTTTCCACTCCGGATCACTTGGCGGAAAGTGATGTCCGATGTCACCGTCACCGATGGCGCCAAGCGTTGCATCAGTGATCGCATGCAACACAACGTCAGCGTCGGAATGTCCCTTCAGGCTCCTGGAGTGCGGAATTTTCACGCCGCCCAGAATGACGGCATCGCCGTCTTCAAAAGCGTGCACATCATAACCGATGCCCGTTCTGACGTCGGGCAACAGGGACAAAGGGTGAGAGTTCGGGATCATGTTGCTCGCTTCGCCTTGTCCTGCCTGAATTTCAGCGCGTTTTAGGTCTGCTGCGGTTGTTATCTTGAAGTTGACCGGGTCACCTTCGCACAGCTCGATGGTCAGACCTGCCCATTCTGCCAGCGACGTGTCATCGGTAAAGGCCGATCGGTTCTCTTTGGCCGCGCGTTCGTGCGCAGACAGTATCCGATCAAGTGGGAAGGCTTGTGGTGTTTGTGCTGCCCATACGCCAGTCCGGTCAATCGTCTCGAGCGGAGAGCCGTCTGAAACTGCCTTTTTGAGAGTGTCGGCCACCGGGACGGCGGCAAGCGCACCCTCGGCGCCTCCATCAAGCGCTGCCAGAAGCTCATCGAGAACTTTCTCACTGACAAAAGGGCGGGCTGCATCATGGATGAGAACATCTTCACAGCCAGAACCAGACAACGCTTTCAATCCTTCATAGACAGATTGCTGCCGTGTTTTGCCGCCAAAGACCGGTTGCGCGAGTTTGGCCGAAGCCGCAAGACCTGTCGCCTCGACTGCCTCTTGATAAAGCAGGGTGTCATCCGGATGGATCACGGTGATGATTTTTGAAACACGAGGATGATTCGCAAGAGCGGCCAGTGTATGAGACAGAACCGGACGTCCGGCGACAAGCCGGTACTGTTTTGGTTGTGCAGCGCCTGGATCTGCCAGACGTGTACCACGCCCTGCCGCAACTATGAGGGCGGCAGCCGTTTTTTCCATGAACGGTCTCCTTTTGGGGTCGATCAGGCTTAAATAACTGATCGTCTTTAACGAAGAACCAGCGTAATTCGCAAATTTAGACTTGTTGCATTGCGGAATTTGTCTACAATATAGGCAAATCAAAATTTGCACAGGTAATGAGCAGAAAAGAGAGCCTGGTGCCAGAACAAGAGAATGTCCTTTCCATTGGACCTCACATTTTACCGAACCGCGCCGTCCTTGCTCCCATGTCCGGCGTTTCGGACTTGCCCTTTCGACGGCTTGCAGCCCGTTACGGTGCCGGCATGGTCGTCAGTGAAATGGTGGCAAGCGAGTCCTTTGTCAAAGGAGATGCCGAGACCCAAATGCGCGCCGAAGCACAAGAGGCGGGTCTGCACGTGGTGCAGCTTGCCGGGCGCGAGGCTTGCTGGATGGGCGAGGCGGCGAAGGTTATCGCAGGGCTCGGAGCCGATGTCATTGACATAAACATGGGCTGTCCGGCCAAGAAGGTGACGTCTGGTTACTCGGGTTCCGCTCTGATGCGAGATCTGGACCATGCACTCACTCTCATTGAAGCGACCGTTGAAGCCGTTGATGTTCCCGTAACCCTCAAGATGAGGCTCGGTTGGGATGAAAACTCCCTGAATGCACCGGACCTTGCGCGCCGGGCTGAAGAAGCCGGGGTCAAGCTGATTACGGTGCATGGCCGCACGCGCTGCCAATTCTATAAAGGCCGAGCCGACTGGGACGCGATCCGGCGGGTGAAAGAAGCAATTACCGTCCCGCTGATTGCAAACGGTGACTGCAAATCCGCTGAAGACGCTGTCCGGATGCTTGCGGCTTCCGGAGCTGACGCCGTGATGATCGGTCGGGGCGCCTATGGCCGGCCCTGGCTTCCGGGGCATATTGGACATTTTCTGGCGACCGGTGAACACCTCGCTTCACCGTCCGGACATGACCTGGTGGATCTGGTTGCAGAGCACTATGAAGCGATCCTCGCTCATTACGGTCAATTGCCAGGAGTGCGCATCGCACGAAAGCATCTCGGCTGGTACCTGGATGAAGCCATGACCGGCGATGTCGTTCACATCCCCGGACCTATCCGGCAGACCCTGATGACCTCCAATCAGCCTTCGGAAGTGCTTCGCATCGTGAGCGAGTGGTTTTCAACCCCCAACGAACAGGCGGCTGCGTGAGCAATCAGATGAATGCCTCAGGCCGTGAGGCGGTGCTGGCCAGCGACGGTCCTACCATCCTCGATACACTTCCCCATCCGGTTCTGCTGGTGGCTCCAGACGGTGTCATTGAATCGGCAAACATGGCTGCGGAAATTTTCATGCGGTCCAGCGCGTCGGTGCTGCGGCGTCATCCGATAAGCGATTTTGTGCCTTTCGGCAGTCCGCTGCTGACACTGATCGACCAGGTGCGCGAGCGCGCGGCACCTGTCAACGAATACAAGGTCGATATCGGATCGCCCCGGATCGGAGCGCCCAAGATGGTCGACATCAATGCGGCTCCGGTGGTCGATCGGCCGGGCGCCGTTGTGCTGATGTTTCAAGAACGCACGATGGCTGAAAAAATCGACCGGCAACTGACATCGCGTGGCGCGGCCAGAACGGTCACGAGCCTTGCCGCCATGCTGGCACACGAGATCAAGAACCCGCTCTCGGGCATCAGAGGCGCGGCACAGCTTCTCGAACAGTCAGTGGAAGACGATGACCGGTCTTTAACACGGCTGATCATGGATGAAACCGACCGTATCGTTAAACTGGTCGACCGGATGGAAGTATTTTCGGACGAAAGACCGATTGAACGTGAACCAGTCAACATCCACGTCGTTCTGGACCGGGTGAAAAGCCTTTCCGACAACGGTTTTGCGCGCGACAAGAGAATTGTCGAAATCTACGACCCCTCGCTGCCGCCGGTTTATGCCAACAAGGACCAGCTCATTCAGGTGTTCCTGAATTTGGTCAAGAATGCGAGCGAGGCCATTGGTGACGATCCGGATGGTGAGATCCGGATCACGACGGCCTTCCGACCGGGTGTGCGCCTGTCAGTTCCAGGGACTGTTGAGCGGGTCAGCCTTCCGCTTGAATTTTGTGTGCAGGACAACGGCCCCGGCGTGCCGGAGGACCTGCTTCCGCATCTGTTCGAACCCTTCATCACAACCAAGACAAACGGATCCGGCCTCGGACTGGCCTTGGTTGCCAAGATCATTGGCGATCATGGCGGCGTGATCGAGTGCGACAGCCAGCGCGACAGAACCATTTTCCGCATTCTCATGCCAGCGTATTCCGGCGACGGGACCTCGGAGGCCGATGTGACAAACCAGGGAACAGACTAGTTATGCCGACGGGTACGATCCTTGTTGCAGATGATGACGCTGCCATTCGCACTGTTCTCAATCAGGCTCTTTCCAGGGCCGGCTATACGGTCCGGCTGACATCGAACGCTTCGACGCTGTGGCGTTGGGTATCGTCAGGTGACGGCGATCTGGTGATTACAGATGTTGTCATGCCGGACGAGAATATCTTTGACGTCCTGCCGCGGATGAAAAAGATGCGGCCCGAATTGCCGGTTCTGGTCATGAGTGCGCAAAACACGTTCATGACCGCCATCAAGGCATCTGAAAAGGGCGCCTACGAATACCTGCCGAAACCATTCGACCTCAAGGAACTGACAAACATCGTCCAGCGGGCGCTGGAAGAGCCGAAAAGGCGTCCTGCGCTCGATTTGGAGGATGCAGGCGAGGGGATGCCGCTTGTCGGACGCTCTCCTGCCATGCAGGAAATCTACCGGATCCTGGCCCGGCTGATGCAGACCGATCTCACCGTCATGATCAATGGCGAATCCGGGACCGGCAAGGAACTGGTTGCACGCGCACTGCACGACTACGGAAAACGCCGCAATGGACCGTTTGTTGCCATCAACATGGCCGCCATTCCGCGCGACCTGATCGAAGCCGAATTGTTCGGCCATGAAAAGGGCGCCTTTACCGGCGCGCAGAACCGCAGTTCAGGCCGGTTCGAGCAGGCCGACGGAGGAACGCTGTTCCTCGACGAGATCGGCGATATGCCCATGGAAGCTCAAACGCGCCTCTTGCGGGTTCTGCAGCAGGGCGAATACACCACCGTTGGCGGTCGAACTCCGATCAAGACAGATGTTCGCATCGTCGCGGCAACCAACAAAGATCTGCGCCACCTGATCAACCAGGGCCTGTTCCGGGAAGATCTTTACTTCCGGCTGAATGTGGTTCCGATCCGGTTGCCGCCGTTGCGTGAGCGGGTCGAGGACATTCCTGATCTCGTCAGGCACTTCTTTTCGCTGGTTGAAAAAGAAGGCCTGCAGTCGAAACAGATTGATCAGAACGCGCTCAACATGCTGCGTCGGTACCGGTGGCCCGGCAACGTCCGGGAGTTGGAAAACCTTGTCCGCCGACTGGCGGCTCTTTATCCGCAGGACGTCATCAGTGAGAGCCTTCTCGATCAGGAGCTCAGTCAGCCGACTGTTTCTTCGCCTGTTGAAGAAAGCGCGGAGAACATCAATCTCGGCGGTTCAGTCGAAAAGTACCTGACCGGCTATTTCGACACCTATGGCGAGGCTCTGCCGCCACCTGGTCTCTATCACCGCATATTGCGTGAAGTGGAGTATCCACTGATCAGCGCAGCGCTCGCAGCAACGCGCGGCAATCAGATCAAGGCGGCCGAGTTGCTTGGCGTCAACCGCAACACCTTGCGGAAGAAAATCAGGGATCTGGACATTCAGGTGATGCGCTCAACCAGGTGACCAGGCCGTTTGGTAGGAATAATCGGCGGTCGGCCGCCTGATTTGAGCCTCCGTTTCTGAACTTAGGTTCCGCAGGCTGAAGTACTTGCACGACAGGCGTGTCCACACTCTGAAACGGACATAGAAGTTGCAGCGTTAGCAGCGCTATTGGTTTTGCCGAAATATTCAGTTAATTCAGATATTTGCTATCTTGCGTTGGTGCGTCCACCGCAAAATTTTCGTGAGAAGGCAAGTATGTCGCAATTTCGCAACATTGTGTGATAAGTTTGCAGCAAATTTTCATGGGAGCCGCAGGTATATAGCGGCGTAAGGAATTTCAGAGGCTGCATGACACTGGAAACAGTTCAGCAATCTGTCGCGCAATCCAGTTCATCGGGCAAGCTTTGGCGTCGCGCCGGGCTTGCCGTGATGGTGGTCGCCCTGATCTCCATTGCGGTCACGTTCGTGATCCTCATGGGGCTGACGTCGATTGACCCCACCCGGGACGTGATCCTGATTGCGATGACAATCAACGGTGCACTCGCTGCCGTGTTGCTTGGCGTTATCTCCGTCGAGATCTTGAAGCTCTGGCAAGCACGGCGGCGCGGACGCGCAGCGGCGAGGCTCCATGTGCGTGTGGTCGCGCTCTTCAGTCTCGTGGCAGCCGTGCCGGCGGTCATGATGGCGATTCTTGCCGCTGTCACGCTCGATCGCGGGCTTGACCGCTGGTTCGAGGACCGGACGCGGCAGATCATCGACAATGCCCTGACGGTGGCGCAGGCCTATCTTCAGGAACATGCGCGCGTTTTGCGTGGCGACCTCATCGCCATGACCAACGACATCGACCGTGCCAAGGCGATCTATGATTTCGAACCCACGCGATTTGATCAGTTCTTCGCCACCCAGGTCTCCTTGCGCGGCATTCTGGCGGCCATGATCCTGGACGAGAAGGGTGACGTCGTCACGCGGGTCGTACTCGATCCGAATTCCAACATTCCGCTCCCTCCGGCAGACAGTTTCTTCAAGGCCCAGTCAGGCGATCCAATCCTCATTGCGCCCGGCAGTTCAAACCTTGTCGGCGGTGTCATGAAGCTTTCCGCCTATGACAATTTTTATCTTTATGCGGTCCGCGCGATCGACCCGAGGGTGGTTGAATACCTTCGGCTGGCTGAAACGGGCGCTTCGCAGTATCAGCAGATGGAAAACAGCCGCTTCGGTGTCCAAATCGCCTTCGCACTCGTCTATCTGGGTGTGGCCCTCATCCTGTTGCTGTCCGCTATCTGGATCGGTTTCGGGTTTGCAAACAGACTGGTGTCTCCTATCAGGGCTCTCATTTCGGCTGCTGATGAGGTCTCGAAAGGCAACCTGGCGGTCAAAGTCCAGACTGAGAAATCAGCGGGTGACCTGACCAATCTTGGCCTGACCTTCAACAAGATGACCGGACAGCTTCTTGGACAACGCGATGCACTGCTGGCCGCGAACGAACAAATTGATCGCCGTCGCCGGTTTAATGAAGCGGTGCTGTCCGGTGTCTCGACCGGCGTCATTGGTGTCGATGACGAGGCTTCGATCATGCTGATCAATCGGTCGGCTTTGGAACTGCTCCAGCTTGATGAAGTTCAGATCCTGAACAAGTCATTGACTGAAGTGGTTCCTGAGCTGGCCAAATGCATCGACACCGTTCTCGCCAATGATGCCGAAAAGCTGCCCGAAACCCAGATCGAGATTACGCGGGGCGGACGCCTGCGGACCGTCAACGTGCGCATCACAAGTGAGCAGTCGACTCGCCGCGAACATGGTTTCGTCGTCACGCTCGACGACATCACCGATCTTGTGTCGGCGCAGCGCAATTCAGCCTGGGCAGATGTCGCGCGACGGATTGCACATGAAATCAAGAACCCGCTCACACCGATCCAGTTGTCTGCGGAGAGGATACGCCGGCGGTACGGCAAGCGGATCGAGGAAGACCGTCAGGTGTTCGATCAGTGTATCGACACGATCGTGCGTCAGGTGGGCGACATCGGCCAGATGGTTGATGAATTCTCGTCCTTTGCGCGGATGCGAAAGCCGAAAAAGATCTCCGGCGACCTGCGTGAGGCGGTTCGGGATGCTGCCTTCATGCAATCGGTCGCAAACCCCGACATCTCCGTTAACGTGGATGTTCCCGATGAGCCCGTTCAGGCGATCTTTGACCCGCGCCTGATCGGGCAGGCCCTGACCAACGTGGTCAAGAATGCCACGGAGGCCGTCAGCGCCAGGGAAGGGGACGATGTGCCGAAAGGCAAAGTGTCGGTGCAACTACGCGGGGCGAGCGCCGAGACTGGCGGACGTGTTGTTGTCGACGTCATCGACAACGGCATCGGCTTGCCGGAAGAAAACCGTAGCCGGTTGCTCGAGCCCTACATGACCACGCGCGAAAAAGGCACCGGCCTTGGCCTCGCGATCGTCCGAAAAATTCTGGAAGACCACGGCGGTGGCGTCGAATTGCTCGACGCGCCCAAAACAACCCCTGATGAAACCGGCACTCTGGTGCGTCTGACCTTGGCAGCTGATGCTGAGATCGAGCCGGAGAGCGAAGAGCAAGATCAAGCAGTGGCAGCACATGGCGCATGATATTCTGGTCGTAGATGACGAAACCGATATCCGTGAGATGATCGCGGGTATTCTCGATGACGACGGTTATGGGACAAGGACCGCGCACGATTCCGACAGTGCGCTTGCGGCCGTCAAGGAGCGCAAACCGTCTCTTGTCATCCTCGACATCTGGCTGCAGGGCAGCCGGCTGGATGGACTGGCGCTGCTGGACATTATCAAGGAGACAGATCCCGACCTTCCAGTCGTGATCATATCGGGTCACGGCAATATCGAGACCGCAGTATCCGCCATCAAGCGCGGGGCTTACGACTATATCGAAAAGCCGTTCAAGGCAGACAGGCTGATCCACATCGTCGAACGAGCGCTGGAAGCGTCGAGCCTTAAGCGCGAAATCAGGGATCTCAAACAGCGAAGCGGTGAAACGAGCGACATCATCGGAGAATCGTCACCGGCTCACAACCTTCGCCAGACGATCCAGAAGATCGCGGGAACCAACAGCCGCATCCTGATCATCGGCCCGTCTGGCGCGGGGAAGGAACGTGCCGCACGCATGATCCATGACCAGTCGCCGCGCGCCAAGAGCCCGTTTGTCGTCCTCAATGCCGCGACCATCACGCCGTCGCGCATGGAAGAAGAACTGTTCGGGATCGAGGACGAGCACGGAAACTTGCGCAAGATCGGCGCGCTTGAAGAAGCGCATGGCGGAACGCTCTATCTCGATGAGGTCGCCGACATGCCGGCGGAGACCCAGGGCAAGATCTTGCGGGTTCTCGTGGAGCAGAGTTTCGCCCGTGTCGGTGGCACACAGAAGGTTCAGGTCGATATCAGAATCCTGTCCTCCACGTCCAAGAACCTGGAGGAACACATCGCATCAGGTCTGTTCCGGCAGGATCTCTATCACCGGCTGAGCGTGGTTCCGCTCCGCGTTCCCGGGCTGGCCGAGCGCCGGGAAGACATTCCGGTTCTTGTCCATCATTTCATGGAGCAGATTTCCGGGGCGTCCGGTATTCCCCTTCGGCCGATCGGTGACGATGCCATGGCGGTGCTCCAAACCCACGACTGGCCGGGAAACGTGCGCCAGCTACGCAACAATGTCGAACGGCTGATGATCTTGAGCCGGGGTGAGCCGGACAGCACGATAACGGCAGATCTTCTACCGGCTGAAATCGGCGAAACGCTTCCGAGCCTGCCAACGTCCGGGACCGGAGAACATCTGATGTCCGTCCCCTTGAGGGAGGCGCGCGAGATATTCGAGCGGGAGTATCTTCAGGCGCAAATCAAAAGATTTGACGGTAACATCTCGCGAACCGCCGAATTTGTGGGTATGGAACGATCCGCGCTTCACCGCAAACTGAAAACTCTGGGCATGACCTGAGAGCGGTGAAACCCGGTCAGGAATTTGCGTAGCGGGAAAGGGGTCTTCCCATGAAAATCGTCATTTGCGGCGCCGGTCAGGTTGGATACGGCATCGCTGAACGCCTCGCTGCGGAGCAGAATGATGTTTCTGTTATCGATTCCTCGCCCAAACTGATCGATGTGATCGGCGACCAGCTCGACGTGCGCGGCTTTGTCGGTCATGGCGCGCATCCGGACATTCTGGCTCAGGCGGGCGCAGAAGAAGCCGACATGATTGTCGCTGTCACGCTCTATGACGAAGTGAACATGGTCGCGTGCCAGGTGGCCCATTCCCTGTTCAATGTACCGACAAAGGTCGCGCGTATCCGCGCACAATCCTACCTTCAGGGCCGTTGGCGGAACCTGTTTTCCCGCGACAACATGCCGATCGACGTGATCATTTCTCCGGAGATAGAGGTCGGCGAGATGGTTTTGCGCAGGCTCGCCTTGCCGGGCGCAGTGGAAACGGTCCGCTTTGCGGATGATCATGTCGTTGTTGTCGGCATCATGTGCGAAGAGGATTGTCCGGTCGTTGATACGCCGTTGCGCCAGCTGACCGAACTGTTTCCCGATCTCGGCGCGGTCGTGGTCGGTCTTTACCGCAACAATACGCTTTTTGTGCCCAAGAGCAGCGATTCCATTTTGACCGGCGACCTTGCTTATGTCGTGGCGCGTCGCGATCAGGTCCGCAGAACCTTGAGTATTTTCGGTCACGAAGAGCCGGAAGCCGCCAAGGTCGTGATCGCCGGCGGCGGCAATATCGGGCTTTACGTCGCCAAGGCGCTGGAGCAGCGGCAGAGCGGAACCAAGATCAAGCTGATTGAAGCCTCTCGTGAGCGGGCAATGTCCGTTGCGGATGAACTGAAGCGCTCCGTCATTCTTCACGGCAGCGCGCTTGACCAGATCATCCTGAACGAAGCAGATGCGGGCGATGCCGATACAATGGTTGCCCTGACAAACGAGGATGAGGTGAATATTCTCTCGTCCGTGATGGCGAAGAAACTCGGTTGCCGGCGCTCATTGTCGCTCCTGAACAATCCGAGCTACCCTGCTTTTGCAAACGCGCTCGGGATCGACGCCTTTATCAACCCGCGCGCCGTGACGATCTCAAGGATCCTGCAGCATGTGCGTCGTGGGCGGATCAGAGGCGTTCACTCGCTTCAGAACGGTGCTGCGGAGATTGTCGAAGCCGAAGCGCTCGACACTTCGCCTCTGGTCGGAAAACCGCTCCGAGTGATTGATCTTCCGTCCGGAATCCGGGTCGGAGCGGTGTTCCGCGGCGGCGAAGTTCTGACACCGAATGGTGAACTGCAGATCCAGGCCCAGGATCGGATCGTCATTTTCGCCGTCGCCAATCGCGTGCGGCAGGTTGAGCAGATGTTCCGCGTCAGCCTTGACTTCTTTTAGGTCAGTTTGTCACTTTTCTGTCCTTGCATTCGATTGACCGGGCAGTCAAAACTGCTGAGGTGCCCTGGCAGGGTGGATTTGTAATTGTGTGGAGGTTCCATGAGCCGGATTGCCTATGTAAACGGCCAATATGTGCGGCACGCCGATGCTGCGGTCCATGTCGAAGACCGTGGGTATCAGTTTGCGGACGGCGTTTATGAGGTGTGCGAAGTCTGGCATGGCAAGATTGTCGACATGCCGCGGCACTTGGACAGGCTGAACCGGTCGCTGAATGAGCTGCAGATCGATTGGCCGATGGCGCGCAGCGCCGTTGAGTTCGTGCTGAGGCAGGTCATCCGTCGTAACAGGGTTCGCGATGGCCTTGTCTATATTCAGGTGACAAGGGGCGTTGCAAAAAGAGACCATTTCTTTCCGTCTGAAGACGTTGCGCCGTCGATCGTGGTGACTGCGAAGTCCACCAGTCCGGCTGCAGCGAAAGCACAGGCGGAAACGGGAATTGCCGTTGTCAGCTATCCGGAGAACCGCTGGCCACGGGTCGATATCAAGACTGTGGCGCTACTACCCAATGTTCTGGCGAAACAGCACGCCAAGGAAAATGGTGGCAAGGAAGCCTGGTATCTGGACGCGGATGGCAACGTGACAGAAGGGGGCTCCACGAACGCCTGGATCGTCACCAAGGACGGCGTTCTGGTCACGCGCCCGGCTGAAAGCGGCATCCTTCGCGGGATTACCCGCGCAGTCGTGCTCGATCTTGTACTAAAAGAAGGGCTGACCTTTGAAGAAAGGCCGTTTAGTCTGGACGAGGCTTTTGAAGCCAAGGAAGCATTTGTCACGGCGGCGTCAACACTTGTAATGCCGGTGACGCGTGTGGACGGCAGGATAATAGGCAACGGTCATCCGGGTTCAGTTGCAACCCGATTGCGCGAATTGTTCCATACTGCTACTGATTTGCAGACGGCATGATTCGTTTGGCCTTGTCTGGCCAGAAAAATGATTACATAAAAGAGTTGAGGCAGACAGCTCTTTTGGTGGGCAAAAAACGGGCAGTACGTCAAACCTTATCGTTTGAAATTGCACAGATTTTGACAGTAAGCTGCCGATACGCCGGATGCTCGGCCGCATCCGGGGAAAAACAGGATAAAAACACTGATGGCTGAGCGCGCACAAAATCTCCAAGACACATTCCTTAATCACGTTCGCAAACAAAAAACTCCTCTGACAATTTTCCTCATCAACGGTGTGAAATTGCAGGGCGTCGTGACCTGGTTCGACAATTTTTGCGTCCTATTGCGGCGCGACGGACATTCTCAGCTTGTCTATAAGCACGCGATTTCCACAATTATGCCAAATGGCCCTGTTCAATTGTTTGATCAGGCAGAGGAAAACGCTGAAAAGGCTGGCTGATTGAAACCTAAGTCTCGCGCGGACGATTTTTCGAAATCAAACGGTGACGAAGAACCGGGGCAAAAATCGCTTAGAATAAAAGAAACTGGGGTGGATCGTCTGCCCCAGCCCTTTCGCGCGATGATTATCGAGCCGGTGTTGAACTTGCGTGGCGAGACCAGCCAGCAGGAGCTGCGCGGAAATCGGAGTCCCGAAGCGCGCCTTGATGAAGCCATCGGCCTGAGCGCTGCCATCAATCTTCAAATCATTCATTCCGGCATCGTCCGGATCAACAATCCGAAGCCGGGAACGCTCTTTGGCGACGGCAAGGTGTCCGAGCTTGCCGGCATTGTCGTCAGTGAAGATCTTGATCTGATGGTCATTGATCATCCTTTGTCCCCGGTTCAGCAGAGAAACCTTGAGCGCCGCCTGAAGACAAAGGTGATCGACCGAACCGGGCTTATCCTTGAGATTTTCGGCGACAGGGCACGGACGAAAGAAGGCCGGCTTCAGGTGGACCTTGCCCATCTGACCTGGCAGAAGAGCCGCCTTGTGCGTTCCTGGACCCACCTGGAGCGTCAGCGTGGTGGCGCCGGCTTCATGGGTGGTCCGGGCGAAACCCAGATCGAGGCCGACAGGCGCCAGATCCAGGACCGTATCATCGCACTGCAAAGGCAGCTTGAAAGTGTCCGCCGGACGCGGGACCTGCACCGGAAAAAACGCAAAAAAATCCCGCAGCCCGTGGTCGCGCTTGTCGGCTACACCAATGCCGGCAAATCGACGCTTTTCAACCGGCTTACGGAATCTGACGTTTTCGCCAAGGATCTTTTGTTTGCGACCCTTGATCCGACGCTGCGCAAGGTCACGCTTCCGCACGGCAAGGAGGTGATCCTGTCGGACACGGTGGGATTCATCTCTGATTTGCCAACTCATCTGGTAGCCGCCTTCCGGGCGACGCTGGAAGAGGTGCTGGAAGCCGATCTTATCCTGCATGTGCGCGATATTTCGCATCCGGACACGGAAGCCCAGGCAGAAGACGTGAAAAAAACGCTGACAGACCTTGGCGTCGACGCCCAAACAGGCGCGCCGGTCATTGAAGTCTGGAACAAGATCGACTGTCTCGATGAAGCCTACCGGAACAAGCTGCTCGAAGAGGCTGCCGAAGAGGGACCAGTGGCACTTTCAGCGCTGACGGGAGCGGGCATCGATCACCTGGCAGCGAGGATCGATGCTTTCATTGCGCAGAACGACGACATTCTGACCGTGAGCTTGCCGGTCACCGACGGCGCGCTTCTGGCAAAGTTATACCAGATGTCCGAAGTGCTTGAGCGTTCCGACACGGAAGACGTCGTCACGGCCGATGTGCGTGTTTCCGACAAGCAGCGCGGACCCTTCCGAGAAACATTTTCAAGCTTTGTCGTTTCCGCCGAAGACGATGATCAGCGCACAACAACTGAAGACTGATTTCCTCGCTTCCTTGTCATCGTTCCAAACCACCTCCGCGGTCTTTCTAAAGCGCCTAGGACGTTTGGGCTGAGCCCAATTCACTTTCCCGGTCCTTGCGCGTGAGGCGGAAACTGACGGCTGCTGCAAGCATGCTTAGCAAGGTAATGAAAATGATCGCCCACACGGTTTCGTGCAGGTGTGCGACCGCGGCTAACGTTGCAGACAGTCCGATCATGGTTATCCGAACGAAGGACCGGGCCACCGCGATACCGTTCACCCGCTGATCCTTTGGCGCGATATCCATGAAGTAGAGACTTATCACCGCGACGATGCCGCGCACGGCGACCGTGACCGTAAAGAGAGCTGCTGCATGAAGTCTCACATCGTGGTCAAGATCGAGAATGTGCATTGTCGCGAGCACCGAGCCTGCAGCGACGACCAACAAGGCGCTCAATACCATGACAAGGCGATGCGAAATCTTGTTCAAAGCGCCCCATAAAGGACCGGCGACGATGTAGCCCATCGCATACGAGATTATCAGTGCCGTCAGTCCCCGGTTTGAGTCGTGGTGCGCTTCCGCCGAAATCAAAGAAAAGAACGGAACCGCAAGCGTGACGCAGGCGAAAATCATCCGCAAGGCAATGAATTTCCGGAACCATCCCTGGCGCATCATGCTGGCTGTGTTTTCAAAATAGTTGGATAGCGCCTTAAGCGGAGACCGGATTGAGTGTTCTTTCTTGGCGTCAGCCGGGGTGAGATCCCGCACGGCCAAAATAGCGAACGCGGACAGAGCAAAACAGGTGATGCCGATAGCGACAACAATCGAATGCCTGTGCATCGGCGGCAATTCGAGTGTCAGCTCGTGCGCGATCCAGGTCAGGGCGACCGCGACCAAGCCGCCAAGGGCCATTTGCGCATATTTGAACGTTCGTCTCGACTGAGACGTTAAGTTGTCGCTGATAAAGTCAGTTTCGAGCAGTTGCTGCATCTCGTCCACCGCGCCCATCACAAAAACACAGACGATGAAGACGATCATGATCTGCAGTTTGTCGCCGAAGAGAACGGCGATGACTGTCGCACCGAAGCAGAGAGCAAGGATGAGATCTGCCACCGACAAAGCACGCTTTCGGTTCTTTATCTTTGCGATTGCGTCGAAGAAAAAGATGTCCGTGAGCGAGCTGGCGGTCTGGCGGATAGAGACAAGTGCGCCAACGAGAAAGATCGGCATGTCCAGGGCAACTGCCAGAAAAGTCAGCACAACGGATGGGCTGGCCATCATCCAGGCAGCCGATGCCAGCGTGCTTTGACCAGTCAGTACAGGAAAATTGCGTCTTTCAAGCGCCGAGGGCTGTTCTGTCATGCGATGTCGTCGGTTCTCTCGCTCACCCGTTCGAATTCAACGCAAGCCTGTCGCAGGCTGTCAACTCTCAACTGTGATCTTTTGCCCGTTGCCATGCCGCCTCCATCTCGTCCAGGGACATATCTCGCAAAGTTGTGTCGGCGCTCTTTGCATGGTCCTCAATCGCGGCAAAGCGGCGCCGGAATTTCCGGTTTGTTCGCCTCAAGGCTTCTTCGGGATCGATGTCGAGATGTCGTGCGAGATTGGCCAGCGCAAACAGGGTATCGCCGAGTTCGTCGGATATCCTGTCCTTGTCGGGCGTTGTTTTTGAGAGTTCTTCGTCGAGTTCCTCTGTTTCCTCGCGGATCTTGTCGAGCACGAGGCGCGCATCATTCCAGTCGAAACCGACTTTGGATGCCCGGCGTTGCAGCTTGTCGGCTTCCTGAAGGGCAGGGAAGGCGGTCGGAACATCGTCCAGGAAACCGCGATCTTTTTCGGCCAGACCCAACGCTTCTCTTTCCGCTCGTTTTTCGGCTTTCTCCTCCTCCTTGATCCGCTCCCAGATACCTTTGACCAGTTCCGGTTTATCGCCATGTTCGTCGCCAAAGACATGCGGGTGGCGGCGGATCATTTTTTTGGTGACGCCTTCAACCACATCTCCGAAGTCGAAATGATCGTCTTCTTCGGCCATGCGCGCGTGGTAGACAACCTGCAACAGCAGATCACCGAGCTCCTCACGCAGTTCAAGCATGTCGTTTTTTGAAATCGCGTCGGCGACTTCATAAGCCTCTTCCAACGTGTAGGGCGCGATCGTTGCAAAGGTCTGTTCCAGGTCCCAGGGGCACCCGGTAACAGGGGTCCTCAACTCGGCCATGATTTCGACGAGGCGGGCGATGTCACGGCTTGGTATCATGGAGGATTTGTCCTGATTTGCTTGTCATTCGCTCACCCGTTTGCGCGGGCATGAACTCCGGCAAAAACCCAGTAAATCTTCGCAAAGCTCATCCACTCAAACCTGCTGAGCGAAACTGGATCCCGGACTATGCCTTTTGGCATATCCGGGAGGACAAGTGGAGAGGCAATTTAACCCCGAACAGATGGGTGCCAGAAGGTCACGGCACGCTCAAGCAGTGCGATCAGACCGTAAAACAGCATCCCGGCCAGGGCGGCGACCGCGATTTCCGCCCAGACAAGGTCCAGATCCATGCTCCCGACGGCCGTCGAGATCCTGAATCCCATGCCAGAAATCGGGGAGCCGAAGAATTCGGCGACGATGGCGCCAATCAGCGCAAGCGTGGAGTTGATCTTCAGGGCATTGAAGATGAAGGGCATTGCCATCGGCAGGCGCAGCTTGAAAAGGGTTTGCCAGTAGCTGGACGCATAGGTGCGCATCAGATCCCGCTGCATCGCATCGGAGGCCGCCAGCCCCGATACGGTGTTCACCAGCATCGGAAAGAAGGTCATGATGACGACGACGGCCGCCTTGGACGGCCAATCGAAACCGAACCACATCACCATGATGGGCGCGACGCCGATGATGGGCAGCGCGGAAACCAGATTGCCGATCGGCAGCAGTCCCCGGCGCAGGAACGGGATCCGGTCAACGAGAATAGCAGCCACAAAAGCGCTGCCGCATCCAATGGCGTAGCCAATCAGCACTGATTTCAGAAATGTTTGCTGAAAGTCCTTCCAGAGGATCTCGCCCGATGACGTCAGTCTCAGCCAGATTTCAGACGGCGAAGGCAACAGCGCATTGGAAATACCCATCCCGGGCTCTCCGCCGCCAGTCACTATCAGTTCCCACAAGACCAGCAGTGTTGCGCCAAAAACTGCCGGAATGGCGAGGTTGGTGACGCGCCGCCAAAACGGAGAGCGGATTTCCCAGGACGCCAAACGTTCGACGAAGAGCCACGCTGCGGCCCAGGTCGCTGCCGTCAGTGCCCAAAAGCCAATCGAGGCGTTGCCCACATGTAGCTGGGCGGTCACGATCAGGAGCCAGGAGGCCAGGGCTGCCACGATCCCGAGTGCAAGATCTCCCACTCTGTTGCGCATGAAACCAAGTTCGTAGCGCACACCGGCAATGGCCAGGATGACCAGACAGATGGCAAGACGCGGCAGGTCCATGACCCGGTAGTCAGGATCGAAGATCGGGCTGAACAGGCCGAACACGACCATGGCAACGACGAACCAGGCGAGGGCCGTGGCCATGTCGAAGCGCTTTCGGGTGCCGGCTTCAGTCATCTCGACAATCCCATGCGTTTCAGGGTCAGTTTTTCCATCAGGCCAATCAGGGCAACGAGAGATCCGGCGAGGAACGCGGCCATGAACAACGCAGACCAGATCTGGATGGTTTGGCCGTAATAGGACCCGGCCAGCAGCCTGGCTCCGAGACCGGCCACTGCACCCGTCGGCAGTTCGCCGATGATCGCGCCGACGAGAGAGGCCGCCATGCCGATTTTCATGGAGGTGAACAGATAAGGCACGGCATAGGGCAGACGTAATTTCCAGAAGGTCTGGATGCGTGTCGCCGAATAGGTGTGCATCAGATCCATATGGATCACCTCCGGTGAGCGAAGGCCCTTCACCATGCCGACGGTGACCGGAAAGAAGGAGAGATAGGTGGAGATGAGTGCCTTCGGCAACAGGCCGGTGACCCCGATGTTGCCAAGGACGACAATGATCATGGGTGCAATCGCAAGGATCGGGATCGTCTGGGACGAAATCACCCAAGGCATCAGCGACTTTTCAAGAACGCCTGAGTGGACAATTCCGATGGCAAGCAGAATGCCGAGCGACGTGCCGATGAAAAAGCCGAGCAGGGTTGAGGAAAGCGTGATCGTGGAGTGGTGAATGAGCGAGCGTTTGGAGGTAATCTTCTTTTCAACGGTCGTGTTCCAAAGTTCGACCGCCACCTGGTGCGGCGCCGGCAGTTTCGGCCGTTCCTGTGCGAGCGTGTCAGCGACGAATTCGGTGAACGGAACGTCGTCTCGCCCGGCACGCTCATAGGTGTCCTGCTGAAAGGCTGCATTCAAGGCGACGGCCGCAACGTACCAGATGGCGATGATCACACAAACGACGACGATGACGGGTCCGACAGTCCCGGACATGAGACCCGTAAAGGGGCTGAAACTTTTGGGAGGAGCGAGGGCTGTGTCTGTCATGCTGCTCTGGGCTCCTCCAGCCGCTCGGAAAGCGCGTCGACAAGCTGTGTGGCTTCAGCGTCTCTCATCTTGCTTGCAAGTGTGCGAATGCTGTTTTTGTACTTGAACACCACCCGGCATTTTTCCGGGTTGGCAAAGTGAGTCTTGCGCAAGTCCCTGATTTCAGACCAGTTCCAGCGCTCGATACTCGTTACGAAGGAGACAACGATGCTTTTCTTCGTCAATTTCTGGTCCAGGCTGATTTCTGTTCGAGACACCGCCGACCAAAACATCATGACCAGCAGATAAAGAACGACAAGTGGAAGCAGGAATACGATCAGGCCGGTCTGTCTTGCCGGATCAAAATAGGAATATGCGAAAACGCCGGAGCAAATCACGGCCAGACCCAAATAATAGAGGGGGCCGATCCGCGGGCGTAGCGTGAACACGGTTTCCTTATTTTCGTCCACCGGGCTCTCCGGTTCTCCGGTCTGCTCGATTGTTTCAACCTTTTCAATCCTCATAGGAATGACCCGCTCTAAGGCCGTCCCGAACGCGGTGCGCGATCTTCAGGAACTCGGGTGTTTCGCGGATGTCGAGGTTCCGGTCGCGTGGCAAATCGCTTTCGATGACATCGTAGATGCGGCCCGGGCGCGGGCAGAGCACAACGATCTTGGTCGACAGGAACACGGCTTCGGGAATGGAGTGGGTGACGAAGGCCACCGTCTTGTTGGTCTTGGCCCAAAGCTGGAGGAGCTGTTCGTTCAGGTGGTCACGGACGATCTCGTCGAGAGCGCCGAAGGGTTCGTCCATCAGTAGGAGGTCCGGCTCAACCGCGAGTGCGCGTGCGATCGAAGCGCGTTGCTGCATGCCGCCGGACAACTGCCAGGGAAACTTCTTTTCGAAGCCGGTGAGATTCACCAGGTCCATGTTGCGGGCAATCCGCTCCTGCTGTTCAGACTTCGAAAGTCCCATGATCTCAAGCGGCAGAGCGACGTTTTTCGCAATGGTGCGCCAGGGATAGAGCGCAGCCGCCTGAAAGACGTAGCCATAGGCGCGGTTGAGTCGCGCTTCTTGCGGAGAGACATCATTGACGGTAATCGATCCTGCCGTCGGCTGCTCAAGGTCAGCAATGACGCGAAGAAGGGTAGTCTTGCCACAACCGGACGGACCGATGAAGGAAACGAAGTCGCCTTCATCAATCTTGAGATCGATGTCCGAGAGCGCGTGCACCGGGCCGTCATTGGTCTGGAAGGTCAACGACAGGTTTTCGATGTCGATGACGCGCTTGCCCTGTTCATTCATTGCATCGTCCAGTCCGTCTTCGATCTCAGCGGCAGTCAACATTCTCTTTTCCGTTGATTGTATTCACACACACATCACCAAGGTTCAGCGAACACACAAACTTATTCCTATATGCCGCAGGGCAACGCACCGAGTGTTCAAGCACAGACCTATCCGAACGCTACCTCTCCCTGGGGGAGAGGTCGGGCCGCAGGTCCGGGTGAGGGGACAAAACTGTGCGTCCTCATTCCCGTTCGCTCCCTCACCCTAACCCTCTCCCACAGGGAGAGGGAACAACGCTCTGCCCGGCATCATTGTTGTGTACACCAAACTTTATGTTCTTCCTTCAAACACCGCTTGCCGGAATGCCGGTGCGTTCCACCTTGCGCGGGGCGGTCAACTCTTTCCAGGTGCTGAGCGCCTTGTTGACGGCGTGGAAGGGTTCGCGAGAAACAAATTCGCCATGGCCCTGCTTGTGGTTGACCGTTCCATCTTCCACGGCGACCCGGCCGCGGGTAAGCGTATAGCGCGGAAGGCCCTTGACCTTCTTGCCTTCAAAGACGTTGTAGTCGATCGCCGACTGCTGATTGTTTGCCGAGATGGTCTTTTCCTTTTCCGGGTCCCAGACCACCAGATCCGCGTCGGCTCCGACAAAAACTGCACCTTTTTTCGGGTAGATATTGAGGATTTTTGCAATATTGGTTGAAGTAACCGCCACGAACTCGTTCGGTGTTAAACGGCCGGTGTTGACGCCATAGGTCCACAGCATCGGCATGCGGTCTTCCAGGCCGCCGGTGCCGTTCGGGATCTTGGTGAAATCGCCGACGCCTGTGCGTTTTTGCTCGGTCGTGAAGGCGCAATGGTCTGTGGCAACTACCTGCAAAGAACCTGCTGCAAGGCCGGCCCAGAGCGAGTCCTGGTGCTTCTTGTCCCGGAAAGGCGGGGACATCACGCGGCGCGCCGAGTGGTCCCAGTCATGGTGGTAATACTCGCTGTCATCCAGTGTGAGGTGCTGAATAAGCGGTTCGCCGTAAGCCCTGATGCCGTTCTGCCGCGCCCGGCGAATGGCTTCGTGTGCCTGTTCGGAAGAGGTGTGCACGATATAGACCGGCACACCCGCCATGTCAGCGATCATGATGGCGCGGTTGGTGGCTTCACCTTCGACTTCCGGCGGCCGGGAATGGGCATGGCCTTCCGGACCATTGTGGCCCTCGGCCAGCAGCTTCTGCTGCAGCGTTGCGACCACGTCGCCGTTTTCGGCGTGAACGAGGGGCAGGGCACCAAGTTCCGCGCAGCGCTGGAAGGAGGCGAACATCTCGTCGTCATTCACCATCAGCGCACCCTTGTAGGCCATGAAATGCTTGAAAGTGTTGATGCCCTTTTGCTGGACGACCGTCTGCATGTCGTTGAAGACCTCTTCCCCCCACCAGGTGATCGCCATGTGGAAGGAATAATCGCAATGGGCCATTGTCGACTTGTTGTCCCACATCTGCAGGGCTTCAAGCAGGCCTTGGCCGGGCGAGGGCAGGGCAAAGTCGACAACCATGGTGGTCCCGCCAGCAAGGGCGGCGCGGGTGCCACTGTCGAAGTTGTCGGAGGAGTAGGTGCCCATGAAGGGCATCTCCAGGTGCGTATGCGGATCAATGCCGCCGGGCATGATCAGGCAACCGGTCGCATCCAGCGTTTCGTCGCCCGAAAGATTCGGCCCGATCTCGACGATCTTGCCATCTTCGATCTTCACATCGGCTTCGTAGGACAGGTCAGCAGTGACAACCGTGCCGCCCTTGATCACTTTGCTTGCCATCGTCGTTCCCCTTTGTTCGCCGGTTTTCCGTCTAAGTCTCTGCCCCCAACTCAAGGCCGGGACAATCCTATGGTCTGCCAACCAGGTCCCGGCTCAGCGCCGGGACGGCAATTCTTCTATCTGTCGTGCCTGCCTCGACAGCATTCAAATGTCTTTGCAACGCCGTCCCGGACCTGATCCGGGACCAATGCAATCGTCACTACTCCACGATTTCCGCCGTTTCGACCACCGCGTGGAAGAGCACATCCGCGCCGGCTTTGGCCCAATCGCGCGTGATTTCCTCTGCCTCGTTGTGAGAGAGCCCATCAACGCAGGGACACATGATCATCGCGGTGGGGGCGACCTTGTTGATCCAGCAGGCATCGTGGCCCGCCCCTGAGATGATATTGCGGTGGCTGTAGCCGAGGCGCTCGGCAGCGCTTCTAACGGCATCAACGCAGCCCTGATCGAACTCGACAGGGTCGAAGCCGCCGACCTTTTCGAACTCGACCTCAAGCCCCATGTCGTCGCAGATCTTCTGCGCTCCGAGTTTCAGCCGGTCTTCCATGTCCCGGATCACCGCAATATCGGGTGAGCGGAAATCAATCGTGAAAACCGTCTTGCCAGGGATGACATTGCGCGAATTCGGATAGACATCGATATGACCGGCAGCCCCGACAGCGTGGGGCGCATGGGACCAGGCGATTTCGTCGACGAGTTCCAGGATCCGTGCCATGCCGAGACCGGCATTCTTGCGCATCGGCATCGGCGTGGAACCGGTATGGCTGTCCTTGCCGGTGACGGTGACCTGTGTCCAGGAAAGACCCTGGCCATGGGTGACAACGCCGATGTCCTTTCCTTCCGCTTCCAGAATGGGCCCTTGCTCGATGTGGAGTTCGAACATGGCGTGCATCTTGTCCTTGCGCGCGCCGACTTCCTCATCGCCGACCCAACCGATGCGCTTCAACTCGTCGCCGAATTTCTTGCCGTCGTGGTCTTCGCGGTCATAGGCCCAGTCCTGGGTGTGAACACCTGCGAACACGCCAGAAGCCAGCATTGCCGGTGCATAACGCGTGCCTTCCTCGTTGGTCCAGTTGGTGACCACGATCGGATGTTTGGTCTTGAGGCCGAGGTCGTTCATCGTGCGCACGAGTTCCAGACCACCGAGCACACCCAGAACACCATCGTACTTGCCGCCGGTCGGCTGGGTGTCTAGGTGTGAGCCGACATAGACGGGCAGGGCATCGGGGTCTGTGCCCGGTCGTGTCATGAACATATTGCCCATGGTGTCAACCGCCATGGTCATGCCGGCGTCTTCGCACCATTTCTGAAAGAGCTTGCGGCCTTCGGAGTCCTCGTCGGTCAGCGTCTGCCGGTTGTTGCCACCTGCGACACCGGGACCGATCTTGGCCATTTCCATCAGACTGTCCCACAGACGGTCAGGGTTGATCCTCAGGTTTTCGCCCGGAGCTGCCATGCCTCGCCCTCCTACTTCAATTCGGTTTCGACGAATGACATGGACTTGTCTCCGCCGTTGATTACATTGTGTTCCACGCCTTCATCACGCCGATAGACGGTTCCTGCGGGGATCAAAACTTCCCGGCTACCGCCCCCCGGTTCTTCAAGCAGCATCTTGCAGTCTGTCAGCGCCGTAATGACGTAGTCCATTTCGTGCCGGTGCCAGCCGGTTTCCGCGCCAGGTTCAAAATCAAAACGTGTGACACGGACACGGTCGTCGTCGATCAGTCTCTCTGAGGTTGCCTTGTCTCTTTCCATGGCGTTCTGCTTTCGGCGTTTCGATGCTCAGTGTATCGTATTCAAGACAGTACGGAGCTTCCCGAATAATTCGTCAATCTGCTCCTTCGTGATGATCAACGGCGGGGAGAGGGCGATGATGTCACCCGTTGTGCGGATCAGTATGCCGTCGTCATAGGCCTTCAGGAAAGCGGAGAAAGCCCGTTTGGTCGGTTCTCCGGCAATCGGCTCCAGCTCGACCGCGCCGATCAGGCCCAGGTTGCGGATGTCGATGACGTTCGGACAATCCCGCAAAGCGTGAAGACCGTCCTCCCAGTGTTGGGCAAGATCGGCCGCACGCGTGAGAAGTCCTTCCTCGTCATAGGTGTCAAGCGTTGCGAGCGCCGCCGCACAGGCGACCGGATGGGCGGAATACGTATAGCCATGGAACAGTTCGATCATATGTTCCGGGCCAGTCATGAAGGTCTCGTAGATATCGGATGTGCAGAATACGGCGCCCATCGGAATAACACCGGAAGTCAGACCCTTGGCGGTCGTCACCAGATCCGGGGTAACACCGAAAAAGTCGGTGGCAAAGGGCGAGCCGAGACGACCGAAGCCGGTGATGACCTCGTCGAAAATCAGCAGAATTCCATGCTGGGTGCAGATCTCACGCAAACGTTCCAGATACCCCTTTGGCGGGATAAGGACACCGGTGGAGCCAGCTACCGGTTCCACGATGACTGCAGCAATGGTCGAAGGGTCATGGAGCTGAATGATGCGGATAAGCTCCTCGGCGTATTCAGCCCCGCTTTCCGGCATGCCGCGCGTAAACGCATTGCGTTCCGGATCATGGGTATGGCGCATATGGTCGACCCCGGCCAGCAACGTGCCGAAGGTTTTCCGGTTTGCAACGATGCCGCCAACGGAAATCCCGCCGAAGCCGACACCGTGATAGCCACGCTCACGCCCAATCAGGCGGGTGCGCGTGCCTTGACCGATGGCACGCTGATAAGCGAGCGCGATCTTCAAAGCCGTATCGACGCTTTCGGATCCGGAGTTGGTGAAGAAAACATGGTCCAGAGGCGAGGGCATCATTGCCGCCAGCCGCGCCGCCAGTTCGAAGGCTTTTGGATGACCCATCTGGAAGGCAGGCGCATAGTCGAGCTCGGCGATCTGCCTTTGCACCGCTTCAACGACCTTCGGGCGCGAGTGGCCGGCATTGCAGCACCAAAGACCTGCCGTCCCATCCAGCACCTGACGGCCATCTGCCGTGGTGTAATGCATGTCCTTGGCGGCAACGAACATGCGGGGTGCCTGCTTGAACTGCCGATTCGCCGTAAACGGCATCCAGAATGCTTCGAGATTGTTGGTGGCTGCCTGGCCCGGTGCTGACATGCATCCTCCTTTCGGCCCTTCATCCATGGCCGACTGTTGGCAAGCTCGTAAAGAAAGGGAACGCAAAGCCGGATGCATGCCGAAATTCGGCAGAAACGGCAGCTATGGTCCTCTCCCCACGCTGTTCCCGGCACTTCTGATGGGTGTTTCACCTCTTGTTGAAGCGCCGATTTTCACTCTGGATGGCCATTCGGCCGTGTCCGGCTTGTGCCGGTTCTGCTTATGATGATCAGAACAACCTGAACACTCAAGACTTCCCCGTTGCGGCGAAGAAATTGTTCGACTAGCCTTCTGACCACTTGGTCAATTTACCCTAGGAGGGATTTGACCAAATGGTCAAGATACAATTCCGGTCGACCTGACCAATTTATGGTCAATCCTTGCCGGGGATGTTTAGGCCACCAGATAACCGTTCTGCCGCGGGGCATTTGTCACAGTGACGGTGATGCCCGGCAGGGCGCAGATATTGCTTTAGACGGAAGTATTTTATGACAGGGCTTGGCGGGCAGGAAACAGAGACACCCAGAAACGGCGGACTGAGCCGGATTCAGGAACGAAACCGATCACTTATTCTAGATGCCGCACTCAACGAGTTTTCAAGAAAAGGGTTTTCCGGGGCAACGGTCGAAAGGATCGCGGCAGAGGCGGGGATGTCGAAGTCTAACCTGCTCTATTATTTCTCCTCAAAAGAAGCGATCTACAACGCGACCCTTGCCCATATTCTCGAGATCTGGCTGACACCGCTCAAAACCCTGGAGGCCGACGGCGAACCGGAGTTCGAACTTGCGGCCTATGTCCGGCGAAAGATCGAAATGTCGGCGCGATTTCCGGAAGCTTCGCGGCTGTTCGCCAATGAGGTCATGCAAGGTGCGCCGCAAATTCTGCCCATCCTGGAAGGTGAATTGAAGCGCCTTGTCGAGGAAAAGTGCGAGGTCATCCAGAGCTGGATCGACGCTGGAAAAATGCGTCGGATCGAACCCATCCACCTGATCTTCTCGATCTGGGCGACAACGCAGCACTACGCGGACTTTTCGGTGCAGATCAAGGCGTTGACGGGGAAGGACCTGAATGATCCGGAGTTCGTTACGGAGACCGAAAACGCGATCACGTCGCTGATTTTGAGCGGTATCGGTCTGGCACCTCCAAAAGACGCCACTTGATCATGGCCGACGATCCGGCAGACCCGCAGTCAACTTCGCGCATCGAGGTCACCAGTCGATACTTCATTTCCAAGGATGACATCACGGAAGACTTTATCCGTGCGTCCGGGCCAGGTGGACAAAATGTCAATAAGGTCTCGACGGCCGTTCAACTGCGCTTCAATCTGAGTGAAAACGAAACGCTTCCGGAGGACGTCAAGTCGCGCGCAGCACGGATCGCGGGAAGCCGGCTGACCCAGCATGGCGAAATCGTCCTGCAGGCGGACCGGTATCGCACGCGTGAGCGCAATCGGCAGGACGCGCTGGAGCGACTTCTGGATCTCATTCGAAAGGCAACGGAAAAGCCCAAACCGCGTAAGGCGACGAAACCGACACTGGGTTCGAAGAAGCGACGTCTTGATGCCAAGAAGCAACGAGGCCAGCTCAAGAAATTACGGGGCCGGGGCGGGAAACTTGATGACTAGGGCATGGACCCAGGCACCAAGGCGACAAGTCATACGCAAATCTAGCAAGCGGGTATCTTGCTCAAAGCTAGCCAGATGCACTCGGTTCTTTCTTCCGTTTTTCCTGAAAACAGCACGCTTGTAGATATGCTTTCCGTTGTCGGAGCCCCAAAAAAACGGATAGCATTTATGCACAGGAACTCGAACTGGGTTTGTGCACATTGATTACGGGCACCGGTAAACCCGCCAATGGGTTACGCAAACGCGTTCTCCTGTTGGGAGCAACAGGTACGATCGGACGTGCGACAGCTTCAGCGCTTGTCCGTGCAGGGCATGACGTCACCTGTTTCGTCCGTCAGCGCGCCGGGCCCGGTGGCGGGCTGGGCGAGGGGCAGACACGCGACCTGTTAGAAGGGGCAACGCTTCGATTTGGCAACGTCACAGATATTACGTCCTTGCGCGAAAACGGCTTCAATGACGAACGCTTCGATGTAGTTGTCTCCTGTCTGGCGTCACGCACCGGTGAGCCGAAGGATGCCTGGGCGGTTGATCATCACGCCAATCTTGATGCGATGCAGATCGCAAAAGATAAAGGCGTTGAGCACTTCGTTCTGCTATCAGCGATCTGTGTGCAAAAGCCCCGGCTGGAATTCCAGAGGGCTAAACTTGCAGCGGAAAAGGCGCTTGCGAATTCGGGAATGACCTACACCATCGTGAGGCCGACTGCTTTTTTCAAGTCGCTCTCCGGTCAGATCAGCCGCCTTCAACGCGGCAAAGCCTTCCTGGTTTTCGGTGACGGACGACTAACGTCCTGCAAACCGATTAGCGATCGTGATCTCGGTTCCTATCTTGCCGGCTGCATAAACGACACGGCGCGCCACAACAAGGTGCTGCCGATTGGAGGACCAGGTCCGGCGATCACGCCAAAAGAGCAGGGCGACTACCTGTTTTCGCTTCTTGAGCGCCGGCCACGTTTCAAGCACGTGCCCGTCACTTTCCTCGATACGATCATCTGGTCCATGGGCATCGTCGGCCGAATTGTTCCTTCGCTGTCGGCAAAGGTCGAGTTGGCAAGAATAGGCAGATACTATGCGACTGAATCCATGCTCGCGCTTGATCCGGTGAGCGGCGAGTATGATGCGGCGGCCACGCCGGAGACCGGTGAAGACACGCTGTTTGAGTACTACGAACGGGTTCTGAAAGGCGAGGACCGCGTCGAACGGGGTGACCATAGCGTGTTCTGAGTAGAACGCTATTTCGGCGGCAAATCGAGGCGACAGATAGACGATACGTGCGAGCAGGGTGCTCACGTCAGCTCCAAGACTGGCTTGGTTAGGAGCAAACGCCGCTCAGATCGACCTCGACTGATGCTCTAGAAACATGACAGGCGGTTGAGGCTACCCTCAAGTGGCTGACATCGAAAGCTCGGTAATACGCGCCCAGTTGCCCATGGTGGTCATGGCGGACGCTCCTGCAGTGAAGCTCCAACCGTTGACGTCCTGGCTGTTGAAAAGGGGGCCGTTCATATTCAGCGCTGTTATCGAACACAGTCCAATACCGCTGCCTGCACCAGCGCCCGCGGCCGTCAGGCGACCGAAGGCACCATCCAGATCGTTACCGCTGAATATCCGGCTGCAGTCGATGCGCGTGAATGAGAGTCTGGCTTCTCCGGGTCTGAATTCTGGCATGGAGATGCTGCCACCACTTCCACCAAATCCGAGGCCAAACCCAGCAAAGCCAAAAAGGGCGCAATAGTCTGCGACCGTGCTGCGAAACACGAACGTCCAGTAACCGCCGGCGATACCAGCTCCAAGCCCGGCGTCCATATATCCGGCGACTTCCCAGTCAGATGCATTCGCTGTGGCACTCATAATCGTCTTCCCGGAATTTTCTACAATCTCGTTTTATTCAATAAATACAACGTTATATACTGACTTTTTCAAGCTACTTTCCGCAATTTGGTCAAAGACTGCAGCGCTTGGGCAGCCACATTCAACGCCCAGACCGTAGCCTCAATTCCGCTTGTTTACGGTGTTGTTCATCACATTGATGGCTGTTCCAGCTCAATAATATTACCTTCCAGATCGCGCGTATAGACAATCAAAAACGGACGTTCTTCCGTTCCGAAATTGGTTATTTCGCCCAGTTTCTTGCCACCCGAGCCGACAATCGCGGCCAGCATTTCATGGATGTCGATAACCTGAAAAGAAAGGTGTCCAAAGCCGGGTTCATTCACACATGGCGGATGCCGGTCAAGTTTCAGGCTGTGTTCGTGAATTTCAAGAAACGGCTCGGTGCAGCCGGGAAATTTGAGCCAGATGGAATAGATGTCGGAGCCTTGAAGACCGTTTCCTTGAGAGACTTTTGCGCCGGTTAGCAATTTTGGTTTGCGCAGGATCTCACATCCAAGAACGTCGACGTAGAACGTCGCAAGCCTGTCTGCGTTTCTGGCAACAATGTTGATATGCGCAAGCTTCACGATGTGCAGACCCTCCAAACCGACAACAGCAACAATACAGCAGATAGCTTTGAGAGGAGTGTCGAGGCGCACCTGATGAAACAATTTCAGATGACACGCAGCGAAAAGGGACGGTTCACAGTCGGATCGCAGTTATAGGGCGTGCGTGCTTGTGGAGTTAGTCCATCGTCGTTCCACGTCTCAACAATTCGCATAATCAATATTATGGAACATTTATTTGTAGGTGATATTGCGCTGAAAATCAGACGCTTAGTCGCATCGCCGCGCTCATTTGCAAGTCGGCTAGCCGCGCTTGATGTTTACACGCTTGCCATCGGCACGCATTCAATCATCCAACGAGACGTCAATAATCCGCCTCGCAATCTCAAAAGAAAACCCGGCCCGGCACATTGCGGCCAGATCCTTGTCTCGACGGCCTTGTCTGTCTTTCTCGTTTCGATACGGACCGAGCCGCCGCCTGCGTGCAAAAATTCGCGCAGCATCAAGTTCCGCTTCATCGTCGTCATCTGCAGCGACCGCGTTTCGGATCGTCTCGCGATCGACTCCCTTGGCGGACAATTGAGCCTCGATTTTTCGCCTGGACCCGCCACGGCGTCTCAGGCTGGCTGTTTTTGTTTCCGCATAGACCTGGTCGTTTAACAGCCCGGACTGCAGGCATTTTTCAACGACCGTTTCGATCAGGCTCGAAAACTCCTCAGGATCGCGGTCGTGGTGCCGGCATGCATTCATGACCTTGCGTTCCAGCACTCTCTGCAGATTGGCCTTTGACGAACTGTAGCGTTCCAGATAGTGAACGGCTGCCTTGCTCAATCGCTCCAAGCTGGGCAGTTTCGGCGAAGCTCTAGACGGCATTTTCCGCAGTCGTGTTGAGGTCGGACAATGCCGTCAGATCAACCCGCAAACCGTCGAAGGCAGGCTCTATGTGCTCTGGTAATTCATCGCGTAACCGGCCGTAGTCCAGGTCGCAATGGAGATTGGTGAAAATGGCCTTGCGCGGCGCGATCCGATGCGTCCAGCGCAGCGACTCTTCCAGGCAAAAATGACTTGGATGCGGGTTTCTGCGCAGGCAATCCAGAACCAATAAATCCAGATTTTTCAGCCTGTTAAAGCTGCTATCCGGAATGTCGGACACGTCCGGAATATAAGCCGCATCGCCAATGCGAAACCCGAGTGCATCAATCTCGCCATGAACCACCGTAATCGGTTCAACAACCAGAGATCCGCCGTCGCCGACGATCTCCACTGGTACTCCCGTCACAATTGCATGATGTTCCAGGATTGGCGGATAATTGGACCCTTCCGGTTTTTCAAAACAGTATTTGAACGCCGAGTTGGCTCGTTGAAACGTCGGATCGTCCATGTAGACCGGCACTTTGGCGCGGTCGAGCAACCAGAATGTGCGCAAGTCATCGATGCCATGAAGATGATCAGCATGTGCGTGCGTGTAGAAAACGGCATCAAGATGGACGACATTTTCGGCAAGCATTTGCTGCCTCAGATCGGGTCCTGTGTCGATCAAGACTGTTGTGCAGCCATATTCGCCACGTTTTTCAACGAGTGCGGAACACCGAAGCCGTCTGTTTTTCGGCTCGTTCGGATCACATTCGCCCCAGTCGTTGCCAATGCGCGGAACGCCGCTGGACGATCCGCACCCGAGAATGGTCAGTTCAACCGTCATCAGACTGCGGCCTCAGTCAAATGCGCAGGTTTCGGAACTTTGCCGAACAGGCGGAAAAAGTTCTCTGTTGTCTGCCGGGCGATTTCTGTTTGAGAAACGCCGCGGGTTTCGGCAAGAACAGCAGCCGTCATGGCCGTATAGGCCGGTTCGTTGCGTTTGCCGCGCCGAGGCTGAGGGGCGAGATAGGGCGCATCGGTTTCAACAAGCAGCCGGTCGGCTGGGAGTTCCCGTGCAATGTCGCGCAGTTCCTCTGATCGCTTGAAGGTCAGTATTCCGGAAAACGACACATAAAGACCGAGTTCGATACCGGTGAGGGCAAGCTCACGACCTGAAGAGAAGCAGTGCAGGAGGGCCGGGAACGCCCCCTTCCCCATTTCATCGCGCAAAATGTCTGCCATGTCGTCATCCGCGTCGCGTGCGTGAATGACAAGTGGCAGTCCTGTCTGACGCGCAGCCTCGATATGAATGCGAAGGCCTTCAGCCTGCGCATCACGAGGTGCCTTGTCGTAGTAATAGTCCAGCCCGGCTTCTCCGATGGCGACGACCTTTGGATGGGCTGCAAGGCGCACGATTTCGTCGACCGGAATTCCACGTTCTGTGCCAGCATTGTGCGGGTGCGTGCCGACTGAACAGTAAACTTCCGGGTATTCTTCCGCGATCGCCCGGATCCGGTCGAACTTCCGGATATGGGTGCAGATCGTCACCATCAGATCAACGCCTGCTTCGTGCGCTCGCGCAATCAGTTCGGGCCGCTCACCGTCGAAATCAGGAAAATCGAGATGGCAATGGCTGTCGACAAGCATTCAAGGTCCTAATCAGAAATCGGTTTCAGTCCCAGCTATCATTCGGGGTCTAGATATCCGTATTTTCCAAGATTCCCAAACGTTTCGAGCGTCAGGCGGCGCGCAACGCAAAGAAAAAATCAAGCACCACTTGTTTCCGGTCCAGGTTGAGCGCATCAGCGTCATTGATCGCTTTTCTAACGGTTTCCCAATGTTCCACACGACGGTAGGCATCACGGACGCCGCTTTTCAGCTCCTGGCGCATGCGTTCATGCAACCAGTTTTCCAGAACGTGTTGGAAACTCTCCCAATTGTCCGTCTGGCCGCGAGCCGAAATCAGATCAGCAAGCGCATGTACCGCTGCAAGATCCAAATTGGCACTACTATCCGCCAGTTGTTTCAAACCCTTGGCGATTTGAAGCCCGTCACCTGATAACAGCGTGATTGCGGATCGCAAGCTACCGTCCGCCGTCTGTGCGATTTCGGCAAGATCGTCTTGCGAGGAAGCCGAACCGCCCGCGAGCTCATTCAATCCCTCGGCGATTTCAGCTGCTGCCAGTGGCGCCATGTCGAGCCGACGGCACCTGGATCTGATCGTTGGCAACAACCGGCCCGGTGCATGGCTCAGGACCAGAAACAGGCAACGTTCGGGCGGTTCTTCCAGTATTTTCAAAAGCGCGTTGGCCGAGTTCTGGTTCATGTCGTCGGCTGCATCGACAATACAAATGCGCCAGGCCTTTGCAGATGCTGTCGTACCGAAAAACGAAACCGTGCGCCGAACCTCATCGACCGGGAGATCCGTCTTGAACCTTTTCAACTTTTCGTCCCAGGGCCGGCGCAAGTGCAGAATGTTTGGATGTCCTCCGGCTTTGACCTGACGTTTGACGGGATGATCTTCGGCAACGCTCAAATCCTGTGCGGTTGCGACTTCCGGTCCAAACCTGTCGGGATGTGCAATGACGAACTGCGCGAAACGAAAGGCCAGCGTTGCCTTGCCGATACCTTTGGGACCGCCCAGGATCCAGGCATGATGCAAACGCTCGGAACGATACGCCTCCAGCAACGCCGTTTCGGTCGCTCTGTGACCGACCAGCCGATCACGTTCATGGGGGAGCGGATAGCCTGGCAGCGCATCGACCTCCGGAATGTCGACCGGTTCGTTTCTGCGGGCCATCAGACAGTTTTCTCCGGACTTGATATGACTTTGTTCGCAGCGCGTCGCCCTTTCGGCGCAAGATCTCTTGAAAAGGCATCACGAACCGCATCACGAATGGCTTTTTCGACAAACGCCTGATCCTTGGCGCCGTCCACAACCTTGAACCGGTAGGCTTCTTCCTCAGCCAGTTTCAGAAAGAGGTTCCGGCGCCGCTCGTGGACGGCAAGCGCCTCGCCTTCAAACCGGTCCGGTCCGCCACTGTCGTCGCTCTCGGATCGTTTTGCGACCCGTTTCAGCCCGATGTCGGGCGGAACATCGATCAGGATCGTCATGTCTGGCCGCACGCCGGCAACAGCCGCAGTTTCAAGCAGTTTCAAGTAGTCCTCGTCGACGCCCGCTTCTCCCTGATAAACGCGGGTCGAATCCGCATAACGGTCGCACAGGACCCAGGCGCCCCGCTTCAAGGCCGGCTGGATCGTCGAATCGACGTGATCCGCACGGGCTGCCGCAAACAGCATCGCCTCGCCACGTGGCCCGAGGTCTTTGGCACCGCCAGAAAGCAAAAGAGACCGGATCTTTTCAGCGCCCGGTGACCCGCCGGGTTCACGCGTGACGACAACAGTCTTGCCGCAGCTTTCCAGAAAGCGCTTGAGAAGGGTGATTTGAGTCGATTTACCGGCCCCTTCCCCGCCTTCAAAAGTGATGAAATGTCCCGGCAAGGTGGTCTTGGCTCCGCTCTAGAATCTTGTTGCCGTTGATCGTTAGGCTTTTAACAGGGATCAGTTCAAATGTTTATGCCGCCAGCAATCGTCACCCGATCCAGCCGAAAAGCAATTCCTGAAGACCGTCCATGGCGCGGTTCATCATTGTGCCCTCCGGCACAGCGCCTCCGGTCACCAGCGGTGCACGATAGACAATTCCTTCTTTGCCGATGACGCGCAATTCGCCGGCAGGCGTACCCATTTCAACAGGTGCTTTGAAGGGGCCGTCGTAAACAACCCTGATCCTGTATTCCAGGCTGCCGCCCCGGGCGAGCAGAACGTCGACATCAGAATTGGCGACAAGGGGAACAGTGCCTTCGGTGCCGCCGAAGACCCTCGCTTCCGCGACCACTTCACCAGCCGGGAAGATCGTCTGGATCGTGTAGAATTCCCACGCGCCGCCGATCACCTCTTTCAACGACTGCAGGCGGTGCTTGTCGGAATTGAGACCGGCGACGGCGGCAATGATCCGGCGCCCGTTCCGGTCCACTGATGCAAGGCCGGAATAGCCGTCTTCAGGGTCATTGCCGCCGCCAAGGCCATCCAGGTTTCGGATTTCGCCCAGAAGCGGGTTCTTGTTTCGCTGAAAGATCTTGTTCCAGGTAAATTCCGGCAGGGAAAACAGCGCGTAGTGGTCGTCGTGGTTTTCCAGAATGTACTCTGCCAGTTTCGCTTGATCGTGGACGGTGGTTTTGCTCGGCTTGTCTTCATATCCGGTCGGATTGGTAAAACTACTGTTGGTCATGCCGATCGACAGTGCGAATTCCGTCATGCGCTCTGCAAAAGCGTCTTCCGAGCCGTCGATACATTCGGCGAGAACGATGGCCGCATCATTGGCGTTGTGGACCAGCAATCCCTTGAGCAGGTCTTCGATCGCAATGTCCGATTTGATTGCCGCAAACATGGTGGCCTTGCGCGAAGGTGCACCGCCGGTCCGCCAGGCGTGTTCGCTGACATTACAGAGCTGATCAAGTTGGGCTTCGCCCTCTTTCAGAAGATGAAAAACGGTGGCAGCGGTCATCACCTTGGCAAGCGAACCGGGCGCGAAAGGTTCGTCCGGTGCCTTTGAATAGAGCACCGTGCCGGATGTGGGTTCCAGAAGGTAGGCCTTCGGCGCCTTGGTGACGATTGATTCTGCCGCCTGAACGCAGGTCAATCCTGCTGCCGCCACAACAGTTGCGACTGCCGCGGCAAACGTCCTGGCCTTAAGGCTCCAGAATTCAGGTCGAAAAAAACTCATCGGTCCGAGCACCCTGTCGCTTCCGGTCGAAGTCACACGGGCAAATCGGTTGTTGATCTGGTTTTACTTGCCCGAAGGAATACTAGCAGCCAGCTGTCGCATGGAAAGCCCGGACGTTGCAACTGTGGACAAGGCGTCATGCGCTTCTGTTATGCGGCGGTTCGCTGCAAACGAAGAAACGGCACTGCCTCCCACAAATCCCGTGGGTTTGCCCGGATAGGGAATGGCCTGCGTATTGCCTGCAGGCGCATAGCCGGAGGAATGCGCTGCGGGCAGTTGCTCGAACCGATTGTTCGAGGCCACTTTGATCGTCGGATTGCCAGCTTCAAAAGCGATTGCCGGATCAAATGCAACGGCAACACGGGTGGCCCCGGAAGGTTTGTAAGCCGCAACGGTGTTCGACGCTACGAGATAGGGCCGCGCTGCAGGCGCCGGCACCTTGCCGAAGACAATGTTGGGCGGCGGTGCCGCCTGGGCAAGAAGCGTTCCGGGACGTGTTCCGCCCGGGACCACGGATCCAGGTCCGCTGTAGGAGGCCATCAGATATTCTTCATCCTGGCCGTGAAGCGGTGCGCGGCCGACATACTCCACCTTCACCTTGCCGACACCTTTCGACTTGGTGTCCAGTATCGTGGCGACGCGCTCTGACAAGTCAATGATCCGGTTGCCGTGGAAGGGACCGCGGTCATTGACACGGACGATCATAGAACGGCCGTTCGCGGTGTTGGTCACTCTGGCATAGGAGGGCAGCGGCATGGTCGTATGCGCTGCGGTCAGGGCATTGCGGTCGAAGATTTCGCCATTTGCGGTCTTGCGGCCGTGGAAGGTCGGTCCGTACCAGGAGGCCAGACCTGTTTTCTTGTAGTTCGGATCGTGTTCCGGATAGTACCACTTGCCGGCAATCTTGTATTTCTTGCCGACGACATAGCGGCCGCCGCCCTTTGGAACGGGTTTGCCTGCGGCAACCATTTTCGGGCTGGCCGGAACGCCGTATTTCTCAGGGCTGAATTTGGCTTTGGGTTTTTCGGGTGCAGCGCTGCAGGCAGCAACGAAGGACACGGCGGCAATGGTCAAAAGCCCCGTGCGAATTTGTGACCAGCCGGTCGTGAAGGAGGTTGTCACCTCAGCAGTCTCACCGGCCGTTTTCCCCGAAGACGTCCCTGCCCGTTGGCAAGTCGCAACGCCTGTCCCTACCATTCTGCCGTCCTACTCACCTACGCGTCGGCGGCCCCGCAGCTCGCGCGAATTTCCGGCACTTGTTTTCATCCATGCCGGTTCTCAGGCGACAACCCGACCGATCGTCCGGGTTCCCACAGACACACTGCCCCCGCGGTGCGTCCCACACATAGCGCCTGTTAAAGCGCAAGTTTCTTACTTCAAAGTAAATCGGCCGTCGAGGCCAGTTTGATGCATCTTTTCAACACACTCACAGAATTTGACCCGAGTTCTTGCCGTGCATTCGGCGCCAAACTCTTAATCGACTGAAACAAAATGTAAAAATGCGTTATTTCAAACATAAAATAACCTGTTGCACACAGGGCACACACAGCAAAAAATCGTCAAAGGATCAGGTTGTGATGTAGGTCACATCGGACCCTGTCAGTTCCGCCTAGTGTGAGCTCATTGCTGATGACCGCCCTGTCACAGCAATGCTGGACCCCACCTCCAGCTTTGGCCGCCGGTTCAAAACCCTGCCCACGACACCGGACCGGCGGCCCCTCACACTTTGGTTATGTTCCGGTGCCGCTGCGCCCACCCTGCCCTACCACCCTGTAAGCGCCCGGGACCGGAACATGCCAAAGGCCTCCACGCCCCCGCCTTCCACACGAATTCTCCAGTTTCCGCCGACAGGCTGATTCCGGCCCTTGACTTTCTGGTCAAGACAAACGAAACGGGTGAGACAGCAGCCGCGCCAACGCGCCAAACGGCTGCTTTGGTGAGGTGGCCGAGTGGTTTAAGGCAGCGGTCTTGAAAACCGCCGTGCGTGAGAGCGTACCGTGGGTTCGAATCCCACCCTCACCGCCACTTTCTTTTGTAAGTATATGTATTAAAATGGTTTTTGTTTTTCTCGCATGTCTCACCCTTCTAAAAACCCATCAAAAATTGATTGTAATTAGAGTAGCCTTGACCGAAGTACCTATTTGCTTTGGTTGAATTGCAAACTGGTTTCAGTTTTTTTTCTTTTTGCCTAGGGGACAATTATTTAAAAAAGAGGCTGTTACAATAGCTTGCCTTCGCCTGCCGAGAAAAGGAATGGGCCGTCATCGGCCAATGTCGGTCATGTGAAATCTGATCTCACGGTTCACGGTGCTCCAACACCGTGGCCCCGCCTGATCGCGGGGGAAATCTGATTAGTTGATCACTCCAAGTACATCAAGCCAGAACCAGACAGATTGCAGTTTGCCGGCCAGCGCAAAGCCGTAGCTCGCGAAGCAACAAGCAGTGAAGCCGACAAGGTAAATCGCTGCGGTCCTCATAGTCGGTAACCTCTATTTCTCGATTTTGATGGTCCCGAACCACGGGCGATCTGCAAGGACGCAGACCAACTCATCCCAAGTCAGGCCACCACGTTCCGCCAAGCGCTCAAGTGATTGTCGATGGTTCTTTTGCGCCTGTTCGCGATGTGCTTCGATTATGTCCCACGGAATAGACTTGATCCGATTGTGCGGGTTTAGGATCGGGAAGCGCTTCTCAGACATCCGTGCCTTTCTGCCGCGAAGGCCGATCTTTTATTCCTGCTAAAAAAACTTCCTGCGCTCCCCGCCTATTCAAAGCCGGTGATAAACACCCATCTATGGAAAGAGGGCCGACTGACGCGAATTACAGGAGTGACTTATGAGACACGTTGATGATTTGTGCAGGATTGCAGCAAGCGGTGGTGGCCTTGACCTCACGGGCACCGTTTATCTGGTACCCGAATTGATGCGGATCGCTGCATCTGCATCCTCCAAACGCGCGCAGATTATTATTGACGGCAAGAACCTTCAGACTGATGATCTCGTTAAGATTGGTGCTGCTGGTCAGGGCTGCGTTCTGTTCAAGTTCTAACCACCAATCAAGCTGCCGGCTTCTTTCTGTCACGCTCCCATTGATAGTGCGCCCATGAATAGGCCACATACATGAGGACGTTCATCCAGATGAAGCCGGTTTCGCCGCTGGCGTAGATCCAGATTGACCACAACACCTGACTGAACAGCCCCCAGATCCAAGTCCATCGCCATTTGTAAGCACCCAAGATCACAAGGATGATCATGGACAGTGAAAGGACGTTCGATCCGTGCTCAGCAATTAGCGATATCATTGACACCAACAGTTATTCTCAGGTTTTCCACTGGACTATCGTAGAACAGTCGACAAACACCGCAACAATAACCATATTAATATTTGTCGGCCCCGCCTGGCCTCACGGTGGCACGTGAGTAACCCAGTCGGCTACCCGACAGCCCACGGCCGGGACTGGTAACCCCCCTTTGCGACATGGGTCGTCGAAGGACACGGGCCCAGCCACCTGGATGCCACGTGGGGTGTACCGGAGATGGTAACGTTACATCGATGGTGCCCCGATGAACCGATAGACGGCGGGTTATCCGTTTGATCGGCGCGATCACGAAACCTTTTGGTTCCGTGGCCACGGACCGGAGGATTTCACCATGAAGACCTCGGTCACTTTAAAGATCGATGTTGATGTGGCGCGCTGCCTGATTGGTATCGCGATCATTCTCAGCATTCTGATCTAAACAGGGGGGTGTTGACGAAAGTCGGCACCCTTTTGTTTCAGCCCCAACCGCCACTGTCTTGATCATCTTCAGGCTTTGGCTTCGGATCTGTCATCTGATCACTCCATTGAAAAAGCCCGCCACTCCAAAGAATGACGGGCGTGCGCGGCCGGGAACGCCAACCCTCACGCCGATCAGCACCCCCAACTGCACCTACATCAACCTTCCACGGTAATCGTGGAGCTACGGTGAAGCCGGGGTATCTGGTTGAAGGAGCCTGCAACCAGCGCTTCTTATCCGCGGCTACAGGTAAATGCGAAAAATTTGCAGCGCTATTTCAGGCTAGAAGCCTTACGATTGAGGAGCCGCGGCCATGAACAAACGCTCCTCACTGCCCGATCACATTGAGCCTAAGTTCAACGCTGCGGCCATGAACGAGCACGGGTCCAAGAAAAGATCATCCCCCGTTTCAATCCGCTTTTCAGATGAACAACGGGCCGAGCTTGAGCAACACGCAGATGGTCAAGCACTCGGTCCCTATATCAAGGGTTGTGTTCTTCGCGGCCACAGTGTCGGTCTCAAACCAAACAACCGGATTTCCACCAAAGACTACTAGTTGCTAGCGCAGCTTCTTCGGGCTCTCGGTCAGTCCGAGATTCGAACATATCTTTGCACTCTGCACGAGCTTGCAAACGAGGGACGGATTGTTGCCGATAAAGACACCATCGCTCAATTGCGACAAGCTTGCGCCGACGTCGGTTCGATGCGCAAAGACCTTATTTCTGCCCTAGGTGATGGACTCATTAAATCGCATCCAAATGCGAGCTGAGGCAAGCTTCACTCCTGCCATGTAGTTGAGTGGATTTTTCTCGTATCTCGTTGCTACAGCTCTGAAATGCTTGAGTTTATTGAAGAACCTTTCGACCATGTTCCTGAGTTTGTAGAGATATTTGGAAAAGGCAGATCTGCGGCGGCGATTGGGCATGGGCGGGATGTTTGCGAAAGCATCCTGGTCCGCGATCAGATCGCGAATGGCATCGGCGTCATAGGCGCGGTCCGCCAGTACGATTGCCGTGGAGGGAAGATCGGACAAAAGGTGCATTGCCTGTTGACCGTCGTAGGCTTGGCCTTCGCTCAAGCTCAGTTTGATCGGCAAGCCGCAGGCATCCACGAGCGCATGGATCTTGCTGGTCAACCCTCCCATGGAACGTCCCATGCCACCAGATCCCCTTTTTTATCCCCGTTGGCACCATGCTGGTGAACGCGGATCGAGGAACTATCGATCATCTGGATATCGCCATCATAAGCCTTTGAAACAGCGTTCAAAAGCCTGTCCCAGACGCCGGACTGACGCCAGCGCACAAAGCGATTGTAGCAGGTCTTGTGAGACCCATGCCGCTCCGGGATATCCGCCCAAGGCGCTCCAGTGCGCCAGCGCCACAAAATACCGTTAATGACTCGTCGGTCATCCACACGCACAATGCCACGTACCTTGGTCGGAAGCAGCGGTTGGATGACAGACCACTCAATATCGCTCATATCAAATCGGGCCATTCGAAACGCCTTTCGGAGCTTGAATCAAATTAGACCTGATTTGGCTACTCGTTTATGACGGCGTCACCTAGGTCTTCGTGAAAGGCGCAACAAATGATCCTTCACGGAAATGCGCGAGGTGGTGGCCGTGCTCTGGCGGCACATCTCATGAAACCTGAGAATGAACGTGTTGAGATCATAGAAATGCGTGGTTTTGCGTCTGACAATCCAAAGGACGCTTTCGCCGAATCTTATGCAATAAGCAAGGGGACACGCTGCAAACAGCACTTGTTCTCTCTCAGCATCAATCCACCAGCGCGAGCAGATATCACCGACGAGGATTATAAAAACGCGGCGGAGCGTGTCGAAAATGAGCTCGAGCTGAATGGTCAGCCGCGCGCAATTGTCCGTCACTGGAAGCGGGGCGATGATGGCGTGCTACGGCAACATGCTTATGCTGTCTGGTGCCGAATTGACGTTGAAAAGATGAAGGCGATCCCGTTGCCATTTTCAAAGCTTCGCTTGCGGGAAGTTTCCCGTGAGCTGCACATTCAACATAAGATCAACATGCCGCCGGGCCTCATCAACTCGAAACACCGTGACCCGCGAAATTTCACACTGAAGCAGTCGCAACAATGCAAACGGTCCGGAAAGAATATCCGCCAACTCCAAAGTGACTTCCGCGACGCCTGGGCGAGCTCCAATTCTACCGCCGCCTTTGCAAATGCGCTCAGAGAACGCGGATACATTCTCGCCAAGGGCAAACGTGGTCACGTAGCTGTCGATTTCCGCGTTGAACCTTATGCGATCCGGATCTACGTTGGTGTCAAACCCCGAGATGTCTGTGCAAAACTCGGCTTCCCCGATCAACTTCCTGACATTGACGCGGCGCAGATTTTCGCAGCGCAAATTATTCGCGAGAAACTGGTAGAACTTCGTGCTGAGCAACGTTGCGCGATAACCTCAAATCGCTCCTATTTAAACATTCAGAAAAAACGACTTTTGGCTTTGCAGGCCCGTGAGGTGTCACGACTGGAAGAAAACAAATTCGTCGTGCTCTGATCGAACAGGAAAGACAACAAACGAGTTTACGCACTGGTCTAGCCGGCTTTTGGGACTGGCTAACAGGCAAGAAAAGGCGAACGATTGCCAAAAATCACATGGAAACGACACAGAGCAGACGCCGCAGTCGCGATGAAATGGGTGCGCTTCGTGATGCTCAGATCAAAGCCCATAAGGAGTTGCAGAAAAAAGCCCGCTCCGAGCGGCTCAAGAATTTTGAGACGCTCCGGGAATTGCGAGGTGATATGGCTGAGCTCATGAAGCCGCCCGACTTGTCGCGCGCCGAACCACGACGGAGAGATACTGAGCGACCTCGGCGACGTACTCGAACACGGTCAGGATTGACGTTGGAACGATGAACTGAACGGCCGCTCTGGGGCCGGTAACGGTCTGTCAGGTTTTGAATGCAAGGTGGCTTATACGGACCGACAGTCAATGCTGCGTTGATTTCGCTTTCGGCCGGGATCAGCCCCTTTATTAACTGGACTGATGCTGCTGCCCAGCGTCCCAGAACAATTATTGAAAATCATGACAGTAAGCACATACCAAAAATTATTGCGCTACAAAGCAAATTAGTTCCGAGAAATACCTCGTTCGTGAATGCGCTTAGCGGATGAACTCTTCTGTCTCTGACTCCGTGCAGCTCTTCCTGAGCATCACGAAAGGAGCTAAGTGGGCACCTTCTAGATTGCGCTGACCTTCTCAACTCTTACTAGGTTGATCGCGCCCGTTACCAATACACGTTGCTCGCCTAACCATTGTCGAAGATTCAAGCATTGCGTGGGCAAAAACCGACCACGGTTTTGCATCTTTTCCGGACAAAAGCACTCCAGTTTCGACTGTGTTTTCGAGTGATGAATAGAGTAAATTCGCCGAGCCAACATAGGCCTTGATATCGTCGCCAACAAAGTACTTTCCGTGGAATGTTTCTTGTTTATTCTCTACCAGCTCTCTGAAGTAAGTAAATATTGAGAACCTGCGCGATAGTAAGCGTCCTGCGCCGTGCGCCTCCGCTTTCAAAATAGAATCACGTGTGCGAACAATAAGATGGCAATTTGAACTACGTGGAACGACTTCAACGATTTTGTTCAAAGTATCGATACCTGTGGCATCGATAAAGGGTGTGGCGACAAAGAATTCATTTTGTGCAGCACGAGCGACACTTAAGAATGCATCAATTGTTCGACCTAGCGTCGCTCGTTCAACACCTCTTCGCCGAAGGCTATCGACTATGTTATATCCAGTGTTGGGGAGCGTGATGACGGAAACGGGCTCATCAGCTGATTGCACGGCAGTAAGGCCAAGGCTGGCTCCTTCGACCGCCCATCTCAAACTGGAGAGTGCTTCCATCGACCATAGAACTTCCCGCGCTTGCCCCTTTATGGAGATGACACCATGAGCCTCGAAAATGCGCTTCAAAGCGAGCAATTCTACTTTTGACTTGTTGGTTTCAACAGCGCGTTCGGCGAGATTCTCCAGAACAACTTGCCGACCAGCATAACGGATTATGACATCCAACAGATATACCGCCGAAACCGCATATGGTAGGCACGACGTTGCAGCATTTCGGATGTTCTGCGGAGTCATTAGAATTCGACGCTCACGAGAAATAACCAACAAGCGGGGCTCGGTTGGTATCCCAGGACATCGCTTCTCCACCGGCAAGAAATGCCCGAGAAAGGATGTTGTTCGCCGCCATACAGCTTACCTCAGGGATCATGATGCAAGCTGGACAAGCGCCGCCCCTCTGATCGCAAAGAGTGCCAGATCCGCAGCGCATAGAGCGCGGATCGTCGAGCGACATAAGGACATCTTGAGCGTGATTGCGCCACATCGCGGCGAGGTTTCCCAAGTCCGGGGTCATCCCGTTGCGATAGATGACAAAGGAAAGGTCGGCGGGAAAAATCCGCTCTCCAAAAGAGCCAAGATCCAACCCACTAAACCGCGAGCAGGCGTGAATGAGTTGGTGCGACAATGTGTGAAGCAAGCCATAGACAAAAACCGGCGCATTGCGTTCACGACTTCCGGACGTTTCCGAATATGCCTCCGCAAAGCGGCCGAAATCCTCGTGAAGCTCAATTAGCCGCCCACCCAGAGAGCCATCTTCCAAATTTTCTACCGCGCTCGTCAGTCCATTGTTGCTCAACCAACGTGTGACTCGCGCCTCATCGAGTCTTACATAGAGCGCTTCGTTACTTTGCCGGAGAACGTAGATTGGTCTTTTGCCTTTGTCGACGCGCGGGAACGCGCACAGGCGGACCGGCATTGTCAGACCTTTTTGTTCTGTCGTCGGCGACGGCGAAACCCGGCTGTATCCGAATGAATACTGTAACATTTTTAGATTTCGGATCAGTTTAAGGTCGATAATTCCTAATTTTGCTTTGCGAGCAACGATAGTGTCCAGATAGACCCTCCGGGTGTCACTATCGCCCGGTGGCTGCAAGTCTACGTCAGGTGCCTCAAGATCGACCACAGGGCGAATCGCATCGTTTGAGACGGGAGCATCTATTTGTTCTTCGCGAAGTGCCTGATGTTCGAGGCCGAGCCTGATCGGATCGAATTTTCGGGCAAAATTCGCCCGATTTATCGCTTGCCTGCGCAAAGCGACGGGTGCTTCGGGGCGTGTGTCGATCCAGCCCTTGGTTTGGGCCTCTTGACGGAATTGCTCCAGCTTTGGCTTGAGAAAATCACTCGCGTTCGACTTGCCATTTGCCTCAAGAGTCTTGATCATGTTCAGTGCCTCTTGAATACTCAGGGCAAGTTCGAAAGAACCCGGCTGGTTGGTCGCCTGAAGGGTCTGAACGATCGCTTCGTCGTCTTGAGAGCTTGATGGGTAGCCATAAAGAGTTAGAAGTGTTTCTAGAAGTTCCTCGATCCTATCTTCAGCCATCAAATCAATATGGCGCGTTGTGTCGTAAGAAATCATCTGTTCAGATTGTACGTAATAAAGACTGTTTGCACGATAGGATACGGGGAGCATGTTAATTTCCCGAAGCGTTTCACCGGGTTCTTGCGCATAACGGTCTAGGAGCCATTTCAGAGTGTTTTCATCCTTTTGACGCAGCTCTCGTCGTTCGCCACAGTGACAATAAAAGTACCAATCTCGAAATTTTCCTGATCGCCCTTTGTGGAGTTTGAATTCACAGGTCTGCGCCGCATCGCATCGCCCCGGAAATTGCTGTGTGATGCTACCGTTTCGAGTATTGATGTCTTTGCGATAGGGGGACAATGGATCGACGCGTCCCGACCAATGGGCGAATACTACATCGATCTGACGCCACTCGTGTTTTCCATTCTCACTCGCTTGGCAAGGACGAACATTTTTGAATGTCCCCTCGTCATAGGCGAGCTCGGCCAGTGTTGCTTCATGCACGACACCACATTTGCGGCACACCAGCATCAAAGGGTCTGGAACATAGGCCATTCTGTCTGGAGCACAATATTCGAACTTGGATTGTTCAAACGACGGTCGTTTTTCTCGGTCTAGGAAGACTTTATCATCTAACGCCTGTTCTGGTACCACCGGAGGATTCTGCCGCATAGTCGCGCGTCGATGCCAGTTTTGTACAAACTCAAGAACGCCCTCGCGAATCTGGTTCCGCTCGGCTGGCAGAACATGAACGTCCAATCGCGCGACTGGAACAGATCGGCAAGCACCTGTCCCCCCCTCAAATGTAAAATGCTTATCAGGCGCGTAGGTTGTCGCCATTTGCATTTGAGAACGCTGCATCACGGTCTTGGACATGATACTAGCCTCCTGTCTCGTCATCTAGTTCTGAACCACTTGCCCTTTGCTTTCGCAAAAACTGCAAAGATCGCTCGACACGATCTTGGTAGTTATCTGATCCTTTACTTCCCGTTGGGGCTGTGGCCGGAAAAATTTGTCCGCTTTCCTCGACATCTCGCAATGACATCATTGGCTTACTGACATCGGTGCTGGCATCCCAAAACTTGTCGAGTCTACTGACGGTTAGTTCCGCCTCCGGACCAACAAAAAGGTCGAACATTTCACGGGATTCATCTAGAATGAGGTTTCGGTAGTATACTCTATTGCATGGTTCGCCTATTCTTCGGTGACCCCGACCTTCCACGCCAGTTGCTGCTAACACGAACTCAGTAAAGCTGGACCGAAAGCGTTGTTGGAACTTTATGGGTTCTAAGTAGCGTCTTATATCGTGCATCCGATTCATCTGTGGCGCTTTCGATTTATCAGAAAGGTGTTCAAAAAGCCGTGGTTCTACGACACCAACGAGCCAAGCTTGAAACAAACTTGGCATCACCCTTCTTATGGCTTGCGTAGCCCAGCGATCGATCGCCGGCGGTGAAATCATCCGTTCAAGGAAGCGATGGAATGGGCTGTGGACTTCAACAACATAGCGATCTCGTCGAGACTGTGGTGTAGGCACCAATAGACTAAAACCAACATGCGTCCGACCGACTCGCGACGAGGCTTGGATGTATTCAGCGATGTTGCTTGGTATTCCCGCGAACACCATGGAGTTGAAACGATCAACATCAACACCATGAGAGATCGCTGATGTGGCGACGATGTTCCTTAGACCGTCCGCTAGCGGAACGAACTCGCCATTCTCCGTCCGATCTAAATCCGCCTCGCGCATGATCCTTTCGATGCCTTCCATGTCGACACCGCCGGAGATCAGATCGAGTTTCAACTCGTCACGTGGTAATCCATCATACCTGTGCGTTTCCTCAGAAATTTCTTGCAGCGCGTCCAGTACAACATCGCCGCCTTTTTTGTTGGTTACATATGTTAGTACCACTCTATGAAGGTCGACGAGACTCGCAAGTGCATCAAATCGCTTATTGTCGCGAGCATTCGCCAATGCGCTGGTTCGAAGCACAGACACGTTGTCTTGATTGGACGGCGAAAGTGCCAAAATCATCCGATCAACCGCTTTTGCCTGGCCTGCCGTGTCCCCTTCATACCAGAGATCCGACAGCAATGAGGTGATTACTGAATGCAGCGCGGCCAAAATAGTAACCGTAGTAATGGTATGAGTTCCGCCATTCGTCATAAATGAAACATAGACGCGCGACCAAAGCGCGGCCTCTTCGACATTGTCGGATGTGTCTTGCAGTGCCTGCCGCACTGCGTTTGTCGAACGTTTGGGCTGGGAATAAAAGGATTCATAAAGATCCGGTCCCGGTCGAGGAAACTGTTGACACTGACGTTGGTAGAGAACTTCCGTTTGTCTGGCCGGATCCGACACCGTCGCTGTCGCAGCGATTATCTTTGGCATGCGGATTGCCCGCTGGCCTTTGTGATCTGCTTTTCCGCGGACAACCCGGTCCCCGAACAACTCTGTGTTTTGACGAAATACCTGCTCCAAAGCCGTTTCAAATAGTCCTGCGAACGCCCCCAAGCTCTCTTCTAGCAGATGAGCTTCATCTTGAATAATGAGAGACGGGAGTGGATCGAAAAACAGCTCTTCTCCGCCTCTAACAAGGGGACTTAAGGCGACTTGGCCAGTCGGCGCGGTGTTCTGGTTGTAGTCCCTCGGAACACCGATCCGTTCTAATCCGTCAAATGCCGAACGCGCGAGCCCGAACATTCCGAATATCTTGGAAATTGTGCTGTCGTGTTGGCCAATCAATGCAAGCTTATCGATTGTACCAAGAATTACCGCCGGTGCTCGCGCATAAATATCTTCGTCCACGAGCAAGAACGGTAGGGGTTCTGGTGTGGTGTTGGGGTGTTCTACGTTCCACCGGCAACTATCGTTGAGGCAGACAAGCGCGAGCCTGTGATTGCCATTGGCACTTTCACATCGACGTCGGCGTAACTCCGTTGCCTGATCGCAAAATGGACAGGACGGCACTTTATTCAGCGCCCTGCGTATAGAGAGATACTTGCGTTCTTCGGCACTGTTGGCTACCGGACGCGGCGCGTCATCGAACGGAATGTCTGCGAGCCTCGGATCGCCGAGTCCATTTGGTGTGTTACTTTTCCCCACCCAAAACCCAAGCTGAAACGGCGCTCCTTCTAGTTTTTGAGACTTCCGGATCAGTTCTGCTCGAACCAGCAAGCGAAATAGTCGTCGAGCTTGCTGAACCGTCAGCAGCCTTAGCGGATAGCGCACGAGGGCGCTGACGCCGAATGTCTTTCCCCTTAATCGGTCGAGAAAAAGGAGGTATACAAGCGTCCCAAAAAAAGCTTCTGATTTACCGCCCCCGGTCGCAAAGTATAGTAGAGACGCCGTCTCTTCATCACGCTCGACGTCAAAGTCATCGGCATAAGAAGGCAAACGGGATGCAAAGCCAGCGATCTGGGCCAAAATGAACGCTAGTTGGAACAATCGCCATTCAACGAACTTGTCACCGCCTGCGTCTTTGAATGTTTCGTTCATCATAACCCAGGCGCGAAATGGTGCGCCGGCGGGTGCGTTCGGATTGGCTTTGAACGCTGATTGCGAGCGGGCAAGTAAGTCAACACCACGAGTGATGTCCTGACTTTCGATACGGTAGGCCTCGCAGTCCTCTTCAAAGTTCTGCTGTTCGATGAGCGCTTCATTGGTGTCGGAAACACCGCGGGCTGGATCGATCCGAGCGCTTAAGCCATCAATCCATGCATCGTACTCGTTTGATAGCATCGAGAGATCGCTGACTGGAAAGTTTGGATCACTCAACGTTTTATAGTCCCGTCGAACCTTTGAACCAGAACGGGGCACTTGGCGCGGTAAAACATAGCGCGGAGCCCAGGTTGAACGCAGTTCAGTTTTTGTATCGTCTGTGATCTGCTCGACACCGCAATTCACTCCCATTCCAGCTTGTGACATGTAGTGACGATATCGGTAGCTTGGTTTAACGCGGTCGAGCGGAAGCTTTCGTAGCGCTGAGGTCAAAATTTTTGCTGATATCGAAACCTGAAAACAGGCTGGCTCCACAAAGGATTGGCGTGTATTTGCGGGACGCCTCCCGTGGTGTTCGAAAGCGACTCTGACAAGCTTCGATTTTTTTGCTCTCCGGTCCGGACTAGATTGCAAAATCAACTTCAAATCGAACGGATTGGGGAGGAGTTGGTCTACGCTAGGAGCCGTTTTTCTGCATTTTGCCAGATACGATTCCCAAGTTTCCTTTGACTGACAATCCGAAGGTTTTATGTTTCTTTCTCGATATGCGCGCTGATCCCCCTCATCGGAGGACAGCCACAACTTCACAGCATCTATGATCCGGCTCTCAATTGAGTTTGTGAGTTCATGCGCCTGGGAAGTTAGTTCATTCGTCACATCGACAGTCCACGGTCCCAGAGTGACAGGAATTCTTATCCATACCTCCGGCGATTGCATTGGCTCCGCGAGCGCATCTGGGATTTGAGCGTTTGGTCTTGTGTATAGAGCCTCTTCAAGCGGAACCTCTGCTTCGTCTTCAGTCCGCACGTTGTCTTCCGAATCCTCGACGAGTTGTTGAAGTGCAACCTCATCGAGGTCTATATTTGGCGCTGGAAGTCCCATTTTTTTGCACGCCGTAGAATAAGCTTCCTGCTTGGCCGTCTGATAGTCAGCCCAGCTCGACCCTTGACCATGTTTTAATTTCCAGTTCTCAAGTCTTTGTTTGACTGCGGTTTTGAGTTGCGTCCTTAATTCGGACGTCGGCTGAAAAACCGGAAACAGATCATAGCGGTCAGAGCAGAGCTCATCCCATGTTGGCAATCCTCGAATGTAGACGCTGAAGTTGCCCGTCACCTCGAACTCAGTACCGATTTCATCTTCAATCGCGAAGTCAATACCCAAAGTATTGATGCGAATATCACTGGTCTCATCTTTTTCATATGTTGGATCAAATCCGGGAAGCAGAAAGCCTGAAACGAAGTGTTGACTGGGTTTGCGGCCAAACACCACGGCACCGCTCGGACCAAATCCGCTAACGCGCTGAAAAGTGAGATTGATTAGGCTATCGCAAACTCCTTCTTTCAACTCTTCAAGGTTCTCAATGTCTGCGTGTCTTAAAGGTACAGGTTTCATGTGTCCTCCGATCGAAGGCGCTCAATAAATAGCACTTCGCTGACATACTCCGCTGACAAGTCCTGGATTTTGTCGATAAGCGGGCGTGCCGCACTGTTTTGTCTGATAAGGGCGTCAGGATCTATGAGAGCCGCCGTGTATAACTTTCGCAGCTGAAGACCCGATCGAATTCGCCCACCCCGCGTCGCGACAACTGCAAGTGACCAGTAGATTTCGGTGATTGTCTCGTCGATTCCGAGGGCTTGCGAAAAAGCAGAAAAATGATCAAAAGTGCGAGGTGCTTGAGGCGTACGAAGTTCGATGGGCACGTCTTGCTGAGACGCGACATTTAGCCAACGTCGCACGCTTTTTATGGTCGGCGCTGGATCACAATCCATGCGCGCAAGAATGTCTGTCGCTACTAAAAAGGGGCTCTGACCATGTGCATTGACCCGCTGCGTAATCGCATTGTGGTAGTCCGCTAAGAGAGGGGCTGCGGCCGCGCGAAACTCATAGGATGATTCCACAGCTTCTAGAAACGCTGGTCCAGGAACAAGTATTTCGCGGCCTTGTGAAATTTTGTTCGCACGAACGGATTCAAATTTTTCGAGATCAGCCGGAACTCGGGTAACAAACGCGGTCTGAGAATTTGCTTGTATAATGTCGCCATCGACGGTGTGAATAGCAAACTTTGAAGACCTCGACCCAGCTGATTGCGCGGTTAAATCGAGAATTGGTGTTCCAGAGTTAGACGGTTCTCCAAACGCAAATTCAGGTAGGTCGGCTATTCGACGTTCAAGGCTGGCATCGATGTGCGTTAAGGTTTTGCGAATGAGATGGCGGCCCGTGTCATTTTCAGGCCAATACTGTAGGAGCGATTTTCCGTAATCTGCTAAAAACTTAGCGGTAGATGCGTCGCTGACAATCTGAATCCTCGGCGGGCACGCTGGGTGCGCTAGGATTGCAAGTGCGTCGCGCGGCGACGTCGACAGCAAAAGAACGTGACCGTATGGCTTCGTGGAGGCTGCTGCTAATTCGATTTTTCTAATCGCATCTCGTGCTGGGGCAATGTCAAATTTCTCACCGAGCCGATCCGCCACTTCGGATAAGCTTTCGTCGGCTTCTATCCAACGCTCTAGAAGTTGGGTCGTAGAAACACCCGCAGTCGCAACAAGTGTTCTCGTTCCGCGTCTGGGTAACGTCTGCAACTTTGAACGGTAGAGTTTGCCAGTTGTGGCCGCGGCCTCCGACGATAGCGACTTTGCCAGCTCAATCGCTTCTGATGCGAGTGACAAGATATCGTTTTCGAATCCGCCAGATTTCGTAGCGTAACCTCTCAGCTCAGCGACCGCCGACAAAATGTCGAATTCTTTCAAAAGTCGGCTGGATAAGTAAGGCTCATCGGTGTCGTACAGCACATCACTAACGCCTGATTGTGAAAGTGGTGCGTTGGCGATTGAACGAAGGCGAGAGAGACATCCTGCGATGGATCGCGCTATGGCACCACCAGAAATTCCAGATACTTTCCTTCTTAACTCCATCGCTTTTGTTGCAAAGATCGCAACATCACTTGCGAAAATCTCGGCCGTGATCTCAGTACTTGCGCTTGCGTGTTGTCTTTCTTCCGCGGCGGTAGAAGACAATATCTCTGAAGTTTGTTGGCGAACAAAGGCCACGGGCAGAGCGCGTTTCTTCTCACGTCCTTTTTGCTTTCGGCACAGCTCCCACTTCAAAAAGGTCGCAACAAAAGGATCGTCGGTCACAAGAGCAAGCGGTAGCTCTTGATCGCCATGCCGAAGTTTGGAAATCACTCCTGAAATTTCTTGTCGCCAGTTTTCTCCAAGTCTTGCGCGCGCTCGGTATTGAAGATCTAACAAAATAACATCTGGTTTTCGCTTGCTTGGTAGTGTGCAAGCCCCCCAACTTGTTTGCGGGCTTGCGCCGTGAATTGTCGACAACAACCACGGCGTTGTCTCAGGGTCGACAGCTTCGACTCGTTGGTTGTCGGCGGCGCTTTTCTTCGACGTTAGTAGTTCAGACAGACGCCTGGATCTATCGAAGAAGCTTGCTTCTGGTGGAGAAACCTCTCCGCGAGCGTCGACCCTACGACGCGCAATTAGTTCGAACAAAGTTGGATGGCCCCGGTCGCCAGTGCGCTCGACGATCGCTCTAGCCCGTGGGAAACTCGATAGCGCTTCCGGCCCCAAATCTTTCGCACGCGCAAGCATGTTGTGAAAGCGAGCTTGTGTCTTTTCAGGCCCCTTCGAAGTACTGGACAGGTTTGAGTAATGCGCATTCAACCAAGGACCGTTAATGGAAACGAGCCAATCTCTTTTGACTAGCAATGCCCTTTGGTTGGCACCCGTGCGCGCACTTGCCGGATAAAAAACTGTGGTGAAGCCTTTAAACTCATCCGGCCCCTCGGCCAATTCGCAGAGAAACGCTAAACTGTGCAGAGCGGATACTCCGGGGATTCCGTTTGGCCAATTGAGAATCACCGTAGACTGCCGATCCAGTAAGACTTGACGGAAAGCTTTTACCGCGTTCGCCATTCCTATGGCTAATGGTGCGTCTTCTAAGTTCCCGCTGCGCAATAGTACGATTTTTTGCGGATCAAATCGCGATTTACGGGACAAACATTTTTTTGAAGTATCGGTTCGCTTCGCCCTAGCGGTTTCCCGCATTCTCGCCGCAAGCGTCTTTTTTTCCTCTTCTCTAAGAGAGCGCTGATCAGGCTGCGTCTCCTGCGTCCAAAGCCGATTTCGTCCGCGCTTCGACATCAATCATAAGCCTCTTCAATCGCAGCTTCGAGTTGAATATCGTCGCAATACTCCAAAGACCTGAGTTTGTGCACCGAGAGATTCGGTAACCGCAGTTCGCGCAAGGCGGTTACGTTTATGCTATTGGAAGACAACATTGGGCGCAGACGACGGTCCACAGCCTTTGTTGAAATGAGTTTTAGCAATATCTTTAGTGAGCATCGCTGCTTTTTGGTCGGATCAGGAGAGATGACGACAACATGGTTCTCGCCATAGAATCCACCATATTTGCTTATCCAGGTTTCATCGACATAGCCGGCTCGAATTCGATTCTCCTGGTCCCCACTATTTGTTCTTTGCAAAACGATAGATGGTTTGGTCACAGGTGGTGTGTGTCGATTAGTTGAAACAAAAGTTATTTTGCCATCGCCCGGTTGTCGATTTCTCGACGCGGGCTCCACCGCAGCATACGGACGTATGACGTGGCCCCAAACTAAAGGAACGGCATTCCTTCGGCGCCGCCTTGTTCCCTCTGACAGGGCTGTGTCGCGATTGTGAACAATCGGACCGCAACGAACTGAATAACCAAGAGCTGCCAACGTATGATAATTGACGTCGGATTGTTTTTGAGAAGTTCGAACCCAAGGCGCATCATTCGCTCTGTTGATGCGATAACCCGATTCGCTACGCCAGCGAATGTCTCGGTCTACAGACCGGGCTTGAGCAGTATATGTTTCAATACTGGAACCCGTTTTCCTGCAAACAAACAAACAAACATCCTGTGAAACATCACGAAAAAACTCTTTTCTTTGCTCGATCATATCAATCGCAAGGACGGTCGCATTTTCAGAAATGTATCTCCGGAGCGAACGAAAGTAGTTGCCCGTAACAAAACTCGTCGGCACTAAAAGCGCTAATAGACCACCGTCTCTTAGTAGGTGAAGGCCTCTAAGAAGGAAAAGTGAATAGAGGTTTGCATAATTGCCAAGTATTGGTTGCGCCCAAGCGGGCATTCGTTTGCGCTGTGAGGGTGACAAAACCCTATAGGGTGGATTTCCGATGACTGCGTCGAAACTCTCTGGTGCACCATATTCGAGACCATCGCCACAGATCACCATATGATCGACCGGTATGTTAATTACGCAGCGAGCTGCCGCGCGCGCGAAGTCAGCAAGAGCTGGATCGATTTCCACTCCACGCAAGGCGCTTGCGATCCGCGCGGACGTCGCTCCTCGGGCACTCATGCGACTCGCAATAGGGCCGAGAAATGAAGCACCTCCAGCAGCAGGGTCGATAAAGAGATGATTAGCGAAGTCACAACCGAAATATTCCGCACGGTTTAGTACGTACTCACTCAAAGGAGGCGGTGTGAAGTACATTGCGTATTCTTTGCGTCGCGCCTTCGATTGGGCCAACGCATAAATAAGAGAAACCCTGTATATTTTCTCGATTGTTGTTAGATTATCAAAATACGTAAAATTAATTGGGTCTGAATTATCCTCCGGATGCAAAAGAGATTGGCAAAACTCTGACCAAGCGAAGTTAAGCGCATCGCCATCTCTCTCGCGAGATTTAGATCGAACAAAAGCGTAACCCTGCTTTAGTGCACTTTCCAAAAACAGCGTTTCCGACATTTCCACCTTTCTCGAATTCCGCTTCGTTTCCGTATATTATTACCGTAGCTTTCCATTGCTTAGAAACCCAACTCGCCAGAAAGTTGTGGCAAGAGTTTTCCACGACGATTTTTCACGCTGAGAGCGAAACTAGGACATCAAGGTTTGAAGATACGCGAAGTTCTCTGATTGCCTGCTAAGGCCAAGACGTAAGGCACAACTTGGGAATACAAAAAAATCGTGGTTAGCTTTGACCACTAAATCAATTTTCACGTCAAGTGTTCTGGAATGGCGAGAACTTCGGCAATTCGGTTCAAATTCGACGCGCTTGTGCAGGCCACAAATACTTGCGCCAGCGCACTTCTAAGACGCATTGTCAAGCTGCAACGCAAGTCAACTTTCAGAATGCTAAATCGGATAGTTGTGTTCGAAATGGGCGCGCAGAGCCGTCGTTCGGTCCAGCCGCAGCGGGTGACGGCTGAAAGCACCATCCGCTGAATACTGCAATGCAACTCACTACTGCTTATGTCGTGAGACCAAATCTCGCATGCAATGAATTTCCTTGAAGTTAGTAAATTGCTTGCGACTCCATTTCGTTGAACAAAGCGCGAACTATCTCTATATGCACTCGAAAGAAGCGATTAGGAACAATGAATGGAATTCTTTGACAGTAACGGACAAGCCACCTGCTACTCGCCTGACGGCGAAAACATTTACCTATGGAGCGGTGAACCAGTTGGTTATTTCGCGGATGATAAGGTGTATTCGTTCTCAGGTCGCTTGCTTGGCTGGATTTACAATGGCTGGCTTTACGACAGGTCTAACAAACCTGCCCTGTTCTCTGCCAACGCGTTAGGTGGACCGATGCGCCCAATGCGCCAAGTGAAACCTGTCAAGTCAGTACGCGCTGTTCGTCCCGTACGGTCTGTGAGGCAGGTGCCTCACGTGAAGCCGATGCGCGGTATGGACTGGTCTAGCTGCGCAAACACACAATTCTTTAATCAATGATAATTTCAGAACATGTTGGGTATCTCACGACTTGTGTAGTACCTAAGTAGTCCATTTTTCGCAGGGCATAGGGGGTGCTTAAGTCAGGCGCATTTTGGATCGATTGTCGGAAAGCCGACCTTGCAATCCTCAATCGAAATCTGCGCATCCCGCAATGAAGGGCGACTTCGTTTGAGTTTCAGCACCTGCAGGTGGCTAAGTCTAGGTAATACAAGTCGCCATGGGCACTGTCACGAAATGAAAACGCGCCATGACAAATTGGTGGATGATTTTTATGTCTCTATTTCGAAGCTGAGTGAGCAGTGATCTGAGAGTTTTTCGATAAAGGCTTCGCGGTCGGCCTCATCTTTGTCGACCCAGCCATCGACAAAAACCTCAAAGTCTTTACCATCATTCCCTCGTTTGCCTAGCTTCTTGAAATCCACAACATTGCTGGCCATGACATGGTCGAGATTCGACTCCCAGTTCTTGCCGAGTTTCCGCCAAGTCGTGTCGTGACTTTTGATCACCAGGCGCATTGCATTCTTTTCCGCAAATTGTTCCAACGCGGAAATCTCTTTTGACCCGTCAATAATCAGGTCGGCTTTTCGGCTTGTCGGGTATTGAAGACCCATCGTGTTCAGATCGCCGACTACAATCAGGCGCTCGCGACGATTGCCAACTTTTTTGTCGAGAGCTTTCCTGAGACTCCACACTTTGTCGAACATTTCATATCTGTTGCCAAAGTCTCTGGCTTCAGTGCCGCTATCGGTATGAAGAAAAAGAATATTGTGCCAAGAATTCTTTATTCGGAATGATAGCAGCGCCCCGGGTCGCAGGTAAGGATTGTAGAGATTAAACTGCCGCTTTTGCGAGAAGGTGACCTGATCCAAGTCTTCCGAGCGGCGCCATCCGACCAGAATTTCTTTCGATGCTTTGTTTTTTTCATCCAGACCTTCGGTAAAGCCGAAATCGTATTCAGGGAACTCGTCCTCGATGAATTGAAGTATGTCGATATGATCGACTTCCAACACCCCAAATATGTCTGGCTCTCTAAGTTTGATATGTTCCGCGACACCCTTGACTCTGCGCTTCATGGCAGCCTGCGTTTTCGCTATTTTTCCGAATTCCTTGACGTTCCAGCAGGTAACCTTGATCCCCATCGTCGCCTCCGCCCCTCGCTATGAAAAATTGCAATACACAGGGTTGCTACTCGATATACTGCTCTGGGTTGTTTTCAGCGTCAAGACTTACGTAGAGGCGATCAACTGTGATCTTCGCCCTTACTAGCGCATCGGCAATCGAATGGCATGTTCGTTGAGAAAGCTGCCCCGCCGAAACTCGGCGAGGCGGTTTTTTGTCAGGCCGCATAGTGCTTCTTTATGGCCTTGTGCCGAGTGATCGCATCAATGCCGCCCCGCTTTGTATAAGCTCTCATCGGGAACTCCATATAGCGCGGCTGCCAGCTTGAGTTTTTCTCACGCCCGTTTGATCCGTTCAATGTGTCCCGGATGATCTTTTTCTGGGCTTTCGTAGTTGCGGTGAGATTACCGTCCGCGACCGCCTTGCCGGCGATCTCCTTCAGCAGGGCATTAATCGCTTCTTCGTCCTTTAACAGATCAAGGAAGGTCTCGTCAGGTTTCCAGTTTTCAGCCATATCGACATTGAGCAGTGTGCCAAGTCCCTCAACTATCTCTGAACCACAAGGCAGCGTTTCGGCGACAACGTATGTCAGGACGGTCAGGACGTCCGCGACCGTAAGTTTCCGCAGCTTGGCAAAGATGGTATGAACGTCATGGGACTTGCCCCATTCACCCTTTGCAGAAATCAGACAATCGCTGTTGTCGTTCAGGCCGAGCAGTTCCAATACGGCTTTGCGTTTACCTGAAATTCTGTCTTCAGCTGCATTGCTTTTCAGGCTCGCTGCGATTGCTTCGGTCGCCGCCTTTTGCGGATCGGAATAGACCGTCCAAAGCTCCGAGCTTGCAATCATTTGTGCAACGGCAAGCTGTAGTGCGATCTCCTGACGATTGAAGAGTTCGTCTCTGACGACCGCGTGGCGATGCAAATCCAGATAATTCTGCATGGGCTTTGTGAGGTCTGGTCGCTCCACCTGCTGCGCTTCATCGGCTCCCGCCTTTTCTCGCCTTCTGACCTCGGAGAGAGATAGCTGCCCTTCATGAGGCGTGACTTCACCATCATGCGAGACGTGAATTAAGACCTTGCCGTCATCCTCCTTGGTTGTGTCTACATAGTCCCAAGCATTCCAGTACTCTCCTCGTTCAAGCAGGATTACATCTGACCAACCATCGTCCTTGTATTGCGCAACAAGCGCGGCGATTGCCGTGTTCTGGTGTTGCCAGAACAGGTCGGGATCGGAGAAATAAGCCTCCTCGCCAAAGAGGTCGCTGATGATTGTACCTTCAAAGCCCTCAAGATCGAAGACGGCGTTGGAGACCCGAATTTGTTCCCCGCCAAAGAGTCAGTTTTTCAGCTGATATCCTTGAGGTGAATAGTCATCCTCCGATTTGTGCAGCTTGTACCATTCCTTTTGCTGGCGCATCGTCGCCATTGTCAGGATTTGAAGTGTGGAGGCATTGAATTCCTCGCCGCGAAACGCGTTTCGGATCGGCTGATAGAGATTGGCAATACCCAGCCTTTACTGCACAAGGCGTGTCGTGACCCCAAATTGCTCCGCGATGTCTTCAACCGATTGACCTTGCTTGATCAGGGCTTGAAAAGCCTCGAACTGGTCGATGGCATCCATTGGAAGACGGGCGATGTTTTCAGCGAGTGAGGCTTCTATCGCCTTTGCATCATCGTCTTCGCTCATGACAAGACAGGGGATAGGATCGACAGCATCATCCTTGGCAATTTGCCGCAAGGCAGACAGGCGGCGTTGACCCGCGATCACTTCGAACCCCTCGCCTTTTCTGGGATTCCCTGTCGGGCTACCGCCCTCCCCGTCTCTTGCGGGGCGCACCAGCAGGGGCTGGATCACCCCGATTGATTTCAGGCTCGGGATGAGATCATCCCCGTTTTTCTCGCCGTTTTTGCGCACGTTCAGCGCTGACACACTCAGATTATCGAATTCAATATGTTCAAGTCTCATTGGATTTCTCCTTTTCAAAAAATGATGCGGAATTGCACCTTTGAAGCCAGCAAGGACGGGGCTGGCTGGCCTCTGAGATGCAATCAGGCGCAATGAACAATGAAATGGGTTCCGGCTATGGTGACTTCGGAATAGTCAACCGAGAGGTCTCGGCCGATTGCCTCGTAGTCGATGTAGAATTGGAGTTTCTCGGGGATCTCGCTGTAGAACCCCTCATCGACGAATTGCTCCGCCAGTTCCTTCATGTTGGAGAGTTGGTAGAATGTCCGATCGACTCGGGTGGAATCATCTGCGACCTGTTCATGCGAATAGCCGCATTCACCGACGGCGATGACGTAGCGGGTTCTATCGTCGTCCTCCCAGTCTTCGGCGGCCTCCAAAAACGCGCCGAAGTTGGCTTGGTTTAGCCCCCAAGCTTTTGCGAGAGCGCAGTCTATGTCTTCCCCATCGATGAACTGGATTTCGTATTCTTCGACAATGTCACCGCAGCTGTTGCGGTTATTAAGCGCGCTCGTGGCGTATTTACTGGCTCTGCTGAAATAAAAGCCTTTAGCGCTGGTATCATATGGTTGTGCGTGGAGTTGGATCATCGTTTCCTCCGTTGGTCTGGGTTTCGAAAACGGAGAAACCTCTTCCCCCTGTCGCTCGAACCCTTGCCAAGCGGCGAGCGCCCCAGAACCGACGACAAACATGCCGGCGCCGATTAATCGGCGCCGACCTTGACGGGCGATCGTTCAAGTTCTGAAAATTCAAAAGGGACCGGAATGTTAGCTCTGCCCGCCAGCTTTGCTGGCGCTGGCAGCGCTTATGTTTCGAAGCCCTTCTTCAATTTTCAGGTTTTGAAATAAGCTGGAATTAGGGTTCAAAGCACAGGTTGCCTGTGCGCCAAAAATGAAGTGGCAGCGTCCTCGCTGCCTCCATTCACCTAGCATCAGGGGGCGTTACCAGCATTGGCCGAATCAGCCCCTTGAGAGTGGTTCGGTGAAGCTTGGTGTGGAACAAGCCTAGCGCAATAGCACCCGCCCGGATGCCTAACAGCATGAAAATGAAAACTCCAACTCTTCGTCTAGAGATTGCACCGACACGCGATGTGCTTAGTGTCAGTTTAGCGAGACAGAGGCGGTGTTTTTTTGTGTTTTTAGCACTATCAGAATTCAAATTATCTAATATTAACAATATATTGTATCTGATGTTGACTTAATATCAGCACTCTGACACTAATTAAACATGTTGGAAATTTCCAAAGAAGATATTCTAAAAAGTCTAAATCGTGACAATCCCTAGTGGAATGAAACATACTCTGTTCCGAAGGATAGATATGCTCTTAAACGTGCCTATTTTGCACCGTTCGCCAAGCTGGCATTTGAGTGGAATGTAAGGCGTTCGACCATTCTCATGGGGCCACGCCGCGTCGGTAAGACGGTCATTCTGCGCCAGTTGATCGATGATGCCATAAACGATGGTTTCCCTGGGAACAGGATCCTCTTTGTATCGATAGACACGCCTCTTTATAGCGGCATTCCACTCGATCGATTGATTACATATTTTGAAGAGCAATCAGATCACGGTCCAAACGAGCGCAGGATCGTTGTTTTCGATGAAATCCAGTATCTTAAAGACTGGGAGGTCCATCTCAAAGTTCTGACGGACAAACACCCCAATACGCGTTTTATCGCATCCGGTTCAGCCGCGGCCGCCCTGAAACTCAAAAGTCAGGAATCGGGGGCTGGACGATTTACTGATTTCTTTTTGCCACCGCTGACGTTCGCAGAATTTCTGGCGTTCAGGGGTCTTGAGAGCCAATTGATCAGCGTTGCGGAAGGCGGCGCAAGCATCCGTTACCGCACCAGTGATATCGGGCGGTTAAACGAGGAGTTCATCAACTATCTGAATTTCGGCGGTTACCCTGAGGCCGTCTTAAATGAGAGCATACAAGAGGATGTTCAGCGCTATCTTGGACGGGACATTATCGACAAGGTGCTTTTTCGCGATTTGCCGAGCCTTTATGGCATCCAGGACATCCAGGAACTCAATCGTCTCTTCACGACAATTGCTTATTACACCGGCCAGGAGATCAGCCTGGACGGCCTAGCGCAAAGCTCTGGTGTCGCAAAGAACACGATCACCAGATATCTCGACTACCTTGAAGCAGCTTTTTTGATCGTCCGAGTCAAACGTGTCGATGAGACTGGCAAAACATTTAAGCGTATGCGGAATTTCAAGGTTTATCTCACAAACCCTTCAATGCGCTCTGCTCTGTTCGCGCCGGTCAGTGATGGCGACGAGCCGATGGGTGCCATGGCTGAGACGGCGATCTTCAGTCAATGGTTCCATTCGGACCGCATGAAAGACATTTTCTATGCGAGATGGAAAAAAGGACGCCAACATCTCGAAGTCGACTTGGTGCGCGTCGATCCTGCCAGGCTCAAGCCGGCCTGGGCATATGAGATCAAGTGGTCGGATCGGTATGCCGGCAACCAATCAGGAGAACTGCTCGGACTGATCGAGCTTGCGAAAAGGAACGCCGACACCAAGTCGCCGATTGGTGCGACGACTAAGACGCTGACACGAGAGACCGTAATCGAAGGTATCACAATCCGTCACTTCCCTTGCGCGTTGCACTGCTATCAGATTGGGAAGAACGTGGCCAAGAGGAGAGCGCCATAGTCTGGCTCAATCGCAATAATGCAATAGCATCGCATTCAAGCTCGGACTGGTCAGTTGTGCTGTAGGTCGTTTCTAGCCAACTAACGCATTCGATGGAGCGCAAATTCGTTTGCCCCAATCGAAGGTGGGCGGAGTTGGAGCAAATCTCAGTTCGGCATTTCGAATTTATTGACGCCCTACGTTACGGATCCAGATTGAACCGCTTTCTTTTGTCGAACGGGTAAATTTCGTTTAGTTGCAAACAAAACTTCCTCATCCTAAGATATTGTAACTTTGGATGAAAACCTTTTTTATGCTGTCATTATGGATAACTTGAGAGTATCTATCTTGTTGGATATGTAAAAAATACACCTAATTCCAGTTGACTAAATCGTTAAATTTCAATTGAATAAATTAACTCAGCGTCAAGAATTTAGACATGACCCAACAAAGCCGACAAATAATATTGATATCGCTAAAGAGACTTCTAGCTCAAAAGCGTTTTAACAATACCGGTGATTGGATATTAGTTCGGGTGTCCGACTCTCTCGATTTATATCTACCAGGAGGTGGCCCAGCCAGGGCGGCATTCCTTTACGAGGTTCACGAGGCACAACCATTCGCAGACGACGGGGTATCGATGCATCCCGATGATGTACGCCACACAAGCACAGTCGGAGAATACAACGATGCGATCAAGCAGTGGTATCGCAACAATGGTTACACGCTTACTCCCTGATAAATTTATATCTTTTGGGAGAGCCCTTGGTCTATACGGATCTGTTTTCATTTTGGCGATCGGTGGATTTGAAAACACTGCTTTCGGACTGCCCATTGAACAACTCAGAAAATACGATTTCAATGAAAACGGTAGAATTGATGTGGGAGACGAGCAGTCAGTCTACATACTGCATCTGCAGAACCGTGTTCTGCGTAAGTATGACTCCGATCCCGTAAATGGACGATTGGATCCAAATGAAGTTGCAAATATTGAGAAGGACAGAGACGTTAAGTTGGGTAGAACCTATTCCGAGACAGAAGTAGACGAAGTACTATCTGACTTAAATTTCGGCCCATCACGACAAGTTACCGATTTGGCAGATCCCGACGAGACGTCACAAGACGAAAAGCGATCGGATCAAAGGTTCTTTCTACGAAACAACCGTTTGAACATTTCTGTTTACAATAAATCCATAGCAACTTCTGCGGCAGACGGAGCGGAATTCAGTATTGTTCGTAACGAAACTGCAAACGATAACCAATTCCAAGCAAAGGGAGTTGCGTCTTTCGTACTATATCGCAACACAAGGGTTGAGCGTCCAAGGGGACAAGCTGCGAACGATCTTTTTGTTTCGGGATTGGCATCTGCCGTTTGGGCAGACTTTGACTATCTTGAAAGCACTGGCAGCCCCGACGCTGAACGAGACAAACTAATCTTCGGCCTCGACAACCAAGTTGAGGTTTTTGGCGGTTTCACGAAAGGTATCCAAGTTTTCAACTTTAGTCCAAGCTTTCAAACCGATTTCGAGTTTGAGGGACGAATCTACGGCGCTGAAGCAAGTTGGCAGCCTTACATCACTCCGATTGCGCTAGGAAGTTACAAGTCGGTTCCGAACCTACCCATTGGTTTCACTTGGTTGGCTCAAGCCGACACTTTATTTCAACAAGTCGACCGCGCAGGAAAAACCAACTTGGAAGATAACTCTGGATATTGGTGGGTCGGCGGCGCTCTTGACGCAACAATTTGGCTTTATCCGGAAAAACTAGAACGAAAACTATTCGCAAAGCTAACTTTTCCCTACCATCGCGATTTGAACACCGGCCAAGAGGCTTGGATGTTTTCATCAAGTCTCAACTACAACATTGACGATAAGGGAAATACTGCTCTGAGCCTAGGATACGAGAACGGCGAAGATTACCGTACGGGCAAGGAGCGTGAACTATTTACTGCAGGTATTAAACTTAAATTCTAAACAAGAACTACGGCTGCTTTCCAGGCAGTTACCCTGATGCCGTCTTCAATGATAGCATACAAACGGATGTGCAGCGTTATCGTGGCCAGGACATCATCTATAAGGTGCACTTGCGTGTGTCACCGAGCCCCTAATCTTTTGCATGCGTTCTTCGGCCTTGCCTTTTCAGAGCATTTTGGTAACTGTCAAAGAAATGTCGCTCGTATTTGTCTAGCCTATGGTCGTAAAACAATGCAAATACCCTCTTAAACATCAAGTTTGGCAGTAAGTTGATAACGAAAGCCAGTTGACCAGCACGTCTATCCCAAGATTTTGTAGTTAAGCGCACTGATGGATTGATTTTGCCAGAGCGCTTTACATACCATTCCGCCCCGAAATGCTTATAAACAATATTGGGTGGCAACGCGTTAGCCACCATGTCATTCGCCTTGGTTCCCCGATGGTACTTTCCCTTCAGCAGTGGTTTCGCATAGTTTACAAATTCCTTGTTTCCAACACGTGGTTGCCCAAACGTATATAGGTGACCAAATTCAAACTGGTCATTGAAGCTGCAACTTTTGTCATCCAGGAATCGCGTGGCGGCCAATACGGCAATAGCACCGCCGAGACTGTGGCCAGTAATCCAAAGTTTTTTGTTTGCTACTCGATCGGTTTCTCTGTGAACGAAACACGCTAACTTCTCCCAAATAGCGTCTAGTTGCTCAAGAAATCCATGGTGGACACTCCCACCACCTTCGAATTTTTGCAACCAAGCCCTGGTGTCGTATCGAATATCCGTTAGGTCATTTGTACCGCGTATGGCAATTAGTACAAAGGTTCGAGTAGATATAGCGTAGGCCTCCGCGCCACTGCGCTTATCCTCAAAGTACTTAATCTTACAATCATCTATTTGAGAGAAACCATCGAACGCGCCCCTGATCTGCGCTTCAGATTTGTAAGCTAAATTCGAAGCCCAAGCCATTGCCCATCCATTTACAGCTTTATAGCCCTTACGATGAGGGTCAAATAGATCCAACGGGTGCTGTTGATATTGATTCATCTTTCCGCTCCAATATATTTGGTTGGGCCAAGAGACGCTACAGCTACAAGGGTTACTTGTTTAGTCTCTGTCTACCATAGTTGTTGGATTGTCCGACGGAGTCCGATGGCACCACAACTGAGCAAAACAATATTTTTTGTAAATTAACGCTCAAATCAGTCTCACTAAATTTATCGAACCTATCGTCTAAGTAATTTCTCCTATTATTAAGTTCTTAGTTCTATCAAAAAAAAATTCACTAGCCCTCTTTTTGTTTTTGCTTTCTCAATTCCTCTGGCTGAACTGCCGATATTCGCTCATAACCTTCTGACAACGCAATCAACAGAAGTTCAGCATTATCGTTCGATAATTTCGACTGCAATATAGCAACCTTTAGGCGCCAGAAAGCACTGTAGAAAACACTCGCCATACGCCCAGGTTGAACGAAAGAAACAATTCCAACTATGACAGAGGAAACTACGCCAAGGTACTTTGTTTCCAGAGAAAAAACGCTAATGTCGGCAGCGATTACAGCGCCGATCGCGACACCAACAACGCCTAGCACAATATGGGTCGAAATAAGTAAATGATAGTAAATTCGCCACCATTTACTTACTTCTTCGCATTGCTTTTCAATTTCATCAAGTTTCATTTGCACCTCGATGCTTAGATTTAATAATCAATCATAGCGCGACAATTTTAAGCGCGGCAACCAAATTTTTAAGTCGTTGGGAATCGTTAAGTTGATCATAAAATTCCAGTTGGTTATCAGGTTGCTCGAAGGATCAAGATTTGCCCCCCAATAAAGCAATCATAGAAAGCGTTACCCTTAGTAACATGTAACTTGACAACCTCTACGCGTATTTTCATTCTTGATTGTAGCAGATTTTTTTCATCTCTTATTTGAGGCATGGAAATGAATTTTCTCACGGCTACGGTGATAACTTTGATATCGGTGATTACCTTTCTTGCCAGCGTCGCAGCGCAAACATTTGACGAAACTCAATTGAGAGCAAACATTCACGCGACACTAAAGCAAGGTCATTCGAGGATTAGCTACACTCACGCTTATGACGCCCTCGAACAGATTTTCGAAGACCCAGCAAATCCCGAAAACCTGATCCTCTTTTATACCAATCGCTCCCAAAAAAAGTCTCGAAGGGTAAATCAAGACAACCAAAACGGCTGGAACCGCGAACATTTGTGGCCGCAATCCCATGGTGCGAAACAAAAACCCGTAAAGAGTGACCTTCATCATCTGCGTCACACCGATGCTACAGTCAATAGTCGCCGCGGAAGCCTGGATTTTGATGACGGTGGCTCTCCTGAAGGCGAAGCACCGGACACGTTCAAGGATCATGACAGTTTCGAACCGAGAGACGCCATAAAGGGCGATGTAGCCCGCGCAATGTTTTATATAGATGTGCGCTATGAGGGCACGGGCACCGAACCCGACTTGGTGCTCGTAGATCAACTGACTGGAAAGGGCACAACTTTAGGAGACCTGTGCACTTTGCTCGATTGGCACCTGGCAGACCCGCCTGATGCAGAGGAGCGCCGTGTTAATGAGGCTATTGAGCAGATTCAGGACAACCGTAATATTTTTGTTGATCAACCGGAACTGGCAACACTGCTATTTGGTACAAATTGCGGCGTAGCTTTAACTCCGTCGGCTACATCGGCGATCTCGTCAATTGCGTTGGCTGCGCCTACAACGTCGACTGCGATGTCCGCAACAGGTGAATTGCGGCTTGCGACCTGGAACATAGAAAACTTTTGGCACGTAGAAGGAGAGCACCTACGACCGAATAGGGACGGTAGCCAAGGCACAACGCGCTATGGCGAAGACTACAAAGCAATACGCCAGGTTATCGAAGACTTGGATGCCGATGTAATTGGTCTGCAAGAGATCGGAGCACCAGCAGGTGTAAGACTTCTGTTCCCAAGCACAGACTGGGATATGGTTTTCTCCAAGAGACTTGATGACGATCTCAACGATAACCCCGACCAATTAGACACCGACACAGAGCGTGACATTTACACCGCCGTTGTCGTGCGCCGCGACGCCGCTAAAATCGTTGGTACTGAACGTATCGCGCTCAACAATCTAGGCGGCAAGAAAGATAGGCTTCGCGAGGGTACCGCGGTTCTTCTGGAGGTTGATGGAGAAGAAATTTGGGTGGCCTCAATTCATCTCAAGTCAGGCTGTTTTTCTGACAATAACCTGAACTCCAGCGGCACTTGTCGGACGCTTGCCAAGCAAATTCCCCTATTGGAAGATTGGTTAGATAGAAAATCTGAGGCCGAGCAGAAAGTAGCGTTACTCGGCGACTTCAATAGACAAATTGATCGTGCAAATGATGTTGTCCGCAAAGATCTCGACGACGGCAAGCCCGTTGATATGTTTAAAGTTCCTCATAGACAACAGCTGCCTTGTACAGCGTTCAACCCAAGCGCCCGAACGTCGATCGACTATGTCATCATCAATGAGCCCCTTTGGGCGTATGTGACCGTTCCTCCAACACCAAAGTTTGATTTTAGCGATCCACAAATCAGTGATCATTGCCCGGTCTTTGTCGACGTAAAACTCAATCGATAAGACCAATTTTTTTGGGAGAATGACTATGCCGACTTCCCTACATCCAATTTTCGATGCCCGTCTAGATGAGGCAGAAATAGCCGTGTTTGATTTGGAGACTACCGGGCTTAATTCCTCAAAGAACCGAGTGATCCAGGTGGCTATCGTGCAGGTTGTCAATGGAAGGATACTAGGTGGCGGGTGGAACCAATTTGTGCATCCGGGCGAAGACCACCTCCCTCTCACAGATACTGTGAAGCGGATTACCAAAATTGATGAAAAAGACCTAAAAGGGCAGCCCTCAATGGCTGAAGTAGTAGTCGAGTTCGATAAACGCATCGGAGAAAAATTTGTTGCTGGCCACAACATTGCTTCTTTTGATTTGAGGTTTATGCGAAAAGCTGAAGAACGACACCGTGTAGAGCTGCAAACCGACTACTACATCGACACGATTAAATTGATGAGAAAGCTTCATCCCGATATCGATAGCCACAACCTTGCAACGTCAGCGAAGCACTACGGGTTGGATGTGGATGAAGAAAAACTTCACAACGCACTTGTGGACACAAAACTGACCGCTGAACTCATGCTGAAACAATTTGAAGAACTTGCTGGAAAAAATGTTCACACTTTCGGTCAAATGCTGACTTTCTTACAGTCGTGAATGCAATTCTTTCGGTTTCTCAAGGTTAAATTGATTGGCGTGCTCCATACTCACTTCGATTGAAAAACTTGGCGATTCAAGAGCGGTTTAAAGATGTTAGCTGCGTCGAAAATGAAGAAAGCAATGATAGTTATTGCTGTTTCAAAGTACCGAGGAGCGTACCAGAATCTGCCCGGTGTGCTCACTAGTGCGGCTCGCCTCGTAGAGTGGGCGAAAGTAGATACCCCTGGTAGGGGCTACGAAGTTCTTGAAATTAACGACGCCGATGGTCAAGATGTCACTGTCGACCGGCTTCGCCATGAAATACCGAAATTTCTTGAAAGCCGCGGCATTGATAGACTTTTTGTCTATTTTGCTGGCCACGGTATCGCTCGATCAGGATCGGATCAGTTTTGGCTGCTGACCGGAGCATCCGACGACTTAAGAGAGGGCATCGATTTCCCCCGCTTTGTTGAGGGCGTTAGCCGTTATGGTCTTGCCTCGACAAACAAGGAAATGAAAAGGGGGCAGCTCATTGTAGTTGCTGATGCTTGTCGGAACTCTTCTAACCATACAATCAGCTTTGTAGGTGACCCGATTCTAACCAGGAATGGGCCAACATCTAAACTTGAAGTCGAACTGAACTTATCAACTACCCTTGGGGAATATTCGTTTCAATCGAATGCAGTTGATGGAGGAGAGCCATATTGTATTTTCTCAGATGCACTTTGCGAAGCACTCGAGGGACGAGTTAGCGAAGTTCTCGATGAGGTGAGCGGTTTAGGCACCGTTATTCACAATCAATTGCTGGCAGATTACTTGGAAGACGAGGTAAAGAAACGCGCCCTAGAGTTGAATGAGGATATGACGCCCGATATGAATCCGGCACTTCGGATATATAATCACTACTACGATATCCTGGATGAAAAGGAGAAAAATCCCGAAGAGCAATCAAACACGGATGCATCTGTAGGCACAAAAAGTGCCTCGGACGAGGGCACTAGTTCACCAACGTCTTCAAAGAAACGCCGAGCTCGTGCGAGGCGAGTTATACGGAGAGCAAGATCCAATCTTGCGCCTGACCGTAGTCTTGAGCATGCATACAAGTTATTTGAGCAAAGTGATGCAAAACAGAAATCGAAAGGATCAGTCGTAGTCGAGGGAGAACTCAATGTAGCTATACCAACACAGGCCGGCTCAGGATCTCTAATAGAAAGGTATGGTGTATGGCGTTTTGAACCTCAGCCGCAAAAGATTACGCCTCAACCAATTGTCTGCCAAGGGGAGGTTTGGACTCTTGCACCTATGTATCCCAACAGCATTAGTTTGTTGTTGTCGAGAAACTCAGGCGATATTCTCGTCTACTCAGGTGAAAGTGAGTGGGATACCTCGCTTACAACTGGCATGTTTGGCGGTAGTCGTAGAGTTCCTCGCATTTCGGACGCTCTCAGTTACGCCGATATGATAAGATCCGGCAAAGAAATCCAGCCGCAACGCGCAGATATCGCTGCATACATTTATCGGATGGTAGGTGACCAGGACAATATCATACGGACAGCGCATTTTATGGTCAAAGCCGGGTTCTTGAGTTGCGACCTAGCGCTTTTGGCGGGCCAGCAGCCAACTTGGACGCAGGGTGAGTTTGGATGGCAGTTACAAGTCGACTTGCCAGCGGTCGAAGAATACGACGACCCTGAGCGTCCAAGGTACGCAACAATTGCAATGGACGCGAGCGACCGCGTAGTTGCCAACACATTGTTCCCAGTATATCGGCAAGGATGGCTGCGCATGCAAGAGCTTTCTGGCGCGAGTGTTCCAAAGGCTATTAATCAAATCTCTGAAATGGCTCTCGGTTATGCTGGGGTTGTACTTCGCAAGAATGCAATAAATATCATCTCTGATCATTTCGACTATGCGATTCACAACTAACGTTGCGAGGGAAAAATAGAATGCGTCGGCTAGTTTTTGTACATGGCATAAACAACGAAGACTTTACGCCCGAGCAGATTGAAACAGATTGGAAAAACGCTTTGCACTCTGGCATAGGCGATAGGGCTAACGATTTGTGGGACAATGTTGAAGTAAGGACCGCCTACTATGCGGATGTACTTGCAAGAGAGACTGACGCTTGGGGGAAAGCCGAATCTGCTGGTGTTAGGATGGGGGCCGACGCGCCGGATGCTGACTATGTCGAAGATAGCATCGCCGAACTCTACCTAGAATTACAAAGCACCTACGAAATCGATGACAACACTGTCTCACTGGAGTTAGATGACAGCGATGAGCCGAAGTTCGCACGACGAATGGCAGTCGGCGTTCACAAAAAGTGGCTCAAAGCAATCACTCGAGCGCTTGAGAAGTTAGTTCCGTCTGCTGGCCATGGTCTTGCGGGGATATTCCTTGAGCAAGCGGCTGCCTATCTGAACAAGCCAGGTCTGTATGAAAAAATAAACGCACTTGTGGAAGATCAGGTTTTGCAAGATTTTTCAAACCTTAACAATACAGTAGTGGTCGGTCACTCGCTAGGCACGGTCGTCATGTATTCACTATTGCGTGCCATTAACAGTGAAGAGAAGATATCTCAATTCGTGACGCTCGGATCTCCGTTGGGAATTAAGATTGTCCGGAAACGTATCGGGCCTCCGTTTATCAAGCCAGAGATAGTCAAGAATTGGACAAACGGTGCAGACCCCGAGGACTTCGTTGCGTTACATCCAAAACTCGACGCCCAGACCTTTGGACCCGCCGAAATTACAAACTATTCAAAGCTCAACAACGGTCAAGAAGACGCACATTCCGTGCAACGTTATCTAAGCCAACCTCAAATCGCTGGAGTGATATACAAAGCGCTGAAGTGAGTCTCATTGAAACAAGTGGTAAGCAAAAGTACAAATGAAACAAGTCAATGAGACATTCTGATAAGGGACCACGCAATCGTTAGCCTGCAATGTGCGTCAACTCTTCAGGTTATGTAAATGATCGTAGGACTCAAGTGGAAGTTTTCTTGTCCCAAGCGCGTCGCTTAACAGGTAGGCACCGTCACCTTTCTGAAACTTGCCAAGTTCGGTCACAGCCTGCTCGAAGGGATTCGCTCGAATTGAGTCTAAGTCTTCTTCATTCGCAGAAAACAAGAGTCCGAAATCTGGAGACACAGACATCGCCAATTCGAGCGCAGAGACTTCGAAACACTCCGCGACATGTCGAACATCATCGTCCACCAAGTGATCAATATCCTCGAGTCGGATCTGTAAACCGCTGTGTTCACAGATATCTGCGATGGCATTTCCTAGTCCGTCACTCGTATCTTGCCCTGCATACGCCAACGAGTTTGTGGCTAACCATACGCTGAAATCAATCGGTGGAGATGGTCGGCGCCAACTGCCAAGCAAGCGCTCAGCAATATCGGAAGAAACGGGACGACTGCCTACCCCTAGCAGCGCTTTCTGTGCTGCTCTGCATCGACCCGCCGAACCAGCTAGGCACAATATTTGCCCTGGGGCAGCAGCGTTTCTTTTCAGTATGCGCCCTCCTTGAGCGAAGCCAAAACATGTAGCGCTTATAACAAAACTAACATATCCGCCCGTATCCCCACCGACGATGCGAACGTCAAAACGTTTGGCAGCGTCGGCCAAGCCGGCGAAAAACTCTTCCTTGATGTGTGCTGGAGTGTCTTTCGGATATCTAAATATGTCTAGGAGCCCGAAAGGCTTTACGCCCATAGCAGCGATGTCAGATACGTTAGCGGCGACAAGGTAGTGTGCAAGATCGAAAAAGCTTAGGTGGCCAGCTTCGGCAAGGTTGAAGTGTGGTCCTCGAATAAAATCTGACGCGATGACAAGCGACCCAGAGTTCTGTGTTGGAATCACAGCCGCATCGTCAAAATACTTGCGCTCCAGCAATGGTTTGTCGCCAGTTGTAATCAGAGAAAAGATCTCTCGCTCTGTCAAACCCAATAATCTTGACATTCTAGCCTGTTTTCTCCTCGCTTTCCTTCATTTCGAAGACAAGATCACTGTCGGTCCGTAACTGATTTGCCAACCAAAATGCATAGTTGATAACTACCGCCTTCGGCGCACTCGCGACGGTAATCAAACGAACAGTGCTAAGGAACAGCAGCACATAATACTGACGAAGGTGAGCTTTTAATCTTTGATCTGTTAGCTCTATGTCGCCGCTATTACTATTGTAAAACTTATAAATTGCTGCCCGTAGCAAAAGTCTCATCGCGCCAATTACAGAATGGGCGACGCCTTCGTAAGCGTTATAGTCTGGAAAAACTCTCTTCTCAGAATACGCACCCAAGTCTGGTTGCACCGAAGCGTTCAGAATTATTTCATCGACCACACGCGGCCCATCGTTGGCCGCAGACTCAAGCTTGATATCTTCCGAAAGCCACTCACTTTCAATCCTAGTGATTATTCGCGTGATTTTGTCAAATCCAACGTAATCCTCAAGAAAAAATACGACCAAGGACACTTCTAAAGACGCCATGTCTAGAAACGCGAGGTCAGATTTGCTAGAGTTCTCGAAATCAATTAGCGACACAACATCGCTTAGATTTTTGGTTTCTTTTCTTGTTTGATTATTTGTGTCAGATTGATCTTGGTCGCTATCTACGCTGTGGCGTTGGACAACAATGTTTTTTTGGTGCATGTCACCGTGGACAATACCGCATATTGTCTTAACCCCTTCGGTCGTTGCTTCAAAGTCAATGTTACGCAAGAAATGCTCAATAAATCTCAGTTCAGTCTGAAGGCTATTCGTTTTTAATTCGCCGGAAAACTTAGTGTTTCCCATATTCTGCAAAGCATCAAGAATGTTGCTCAGTTCAGATCCAGTATCGAAACTAGCAAGCTTGCCTGGCATCGCTTTTCCGTCGCTGAATTTCCACGATGAAGGCTTAGTGCCGAGCTTACCGAAAAGTTCAGTGAGAATCTTTTGAATAGTTTTCGCGGCCGTCTTGAGTTTTTCCGGCTCTGGGTCAGCAAAGCATTCGGTCAGGAACGGAGTAAGAGATTGCGCTCGAGTGCCATTAATTAGCAGTTCGTAGGCAACTCCAATAGCATGCTTGTGCTGTTCCGAATCAATTGCCGTATAGTTTCCTATGCAGCTAAAGAACTTGGCCACCTCAATTCCGTTTAGTTCTTTGGCGGCGCGTTCAAATCGCGATGAGGCCGCAGGCCCATTATGGACTTCAATGTTTTCACCGATCCTTAGGAATCGAAAGGCGAACGCTTTGACTTCGTTAGTGTCTTTTCGTTTGAGCTTAGTGTGTACAATCAGTACGCGCACTCTGTTGCTGAGCCGTGAGAATTCTTCGACAGTGACTTCATACATAGAAGCTATCTTTTGGGCCTTAAGGTGATCTATGCTTTCAGCTGCTGCTTTAGCTTCTTCCGTGGGCGTTTCGTCGTTCAGATCAAGGTAAAGCAACTTCGCAAGAGCCACGGTCAGAGCTGCGGAAACGTCATCACTAAGATCGGTAACTGCATGGAAAGGCGACGCTACTGCTAGTGTCATCCTATCCAAGTAACTCCAGTCGATCTTTCCTTCGTTCGCTTCGAGGAATCTGTTGGACAACGAGAACTTTTCGGCTGTTGCTAAGACCTTCTTTGGGGCAATATGGACCTCTTCACGAAGTGCTTTGTCCATACGGCTTGCTCCAAACAACGCACCAAATGCCATGAACGGGTCCGCATTTTTTAGCAAAAAATGCAATTGCTTACCGGGTGACCCGGGCCACAACTGCCCTGCTGGTGAGAATGGTATAGGTTTTTCGAGGGATTCCGCCGGAAACGCTAGCAACGAGCACTTTTCTAGGGGGGGTGACTGCTGCAGGTAATCTCGAAGCACTGCCCAGTTCGAAGGAAAATTGTCCGCCGTTTTCAAAAAGTCTGAAAGAGCGAGAGTGAAATAGCCACCTTTAGTGTGAGAACTTTCATGTGCCTCATTCCAATTGGCTGCAAGAATTATGAGTTCACCCGCTTCGGAACTTTTTTCGGCTTCCAATCCAATTTTCGCAGTCACCTTTTCGGCGCTGATCCTAGCACTTTCGCATGCATCCAAAATGAGCGTTAAGCGCTGCACCCTGGGCTTGCATACCAATTTCACTGCGTGATTGATGATGTCAAAGTGCTGGTCGCTATCGCTACGTTTAGAGGGTGTCCAATATCCTTGACCGTCTGCTTTGCCATGGCCTGCGTAGTAAATAAGTACGTCCAAATTTTCCGAGCTAGTGCTAATATAGTTTTGCAGCTCGTCTATAGCCTCACCCCCCGCCGCCTGATCGTAGTTTAGCAATATGCTTGCAAGTTCCCATGAATTAAGCTCAAGGATATTTGCCATCGTGACGACATCATGCGGAACGAATTTTAGCTTGGATTGTTCAGTGTTGTAGATCTGATTACCGAATAAGGCAGCTATTTTCTTTGGTGTACCCATATCTGCATCTACTTCTACTTTTACAAATTTTTATCGGCGGTTGCGAGAAATTGCTAATCGTTAAGAAAGTTGTGCTTCTATAGAATACTGATGCTCTGGGCGTTGCAAGGCCTAATGATTCAATATAATAGGCAAATAAAGCATGGGTTCATCAAATTTTGAGAAAGCTCCGAATGACATATAGTTGTTGGCTGTGCTCGAATGACCGCTTTGTGCTGAACGAGCAACTCGACTTGCCTTCAGAGGAAACACTCATTAGGCGCTCCAATTATTTTCTTGCGGCCGTGGACATCGCGCCGTTAGTTGTCGGCCATTTACTCCTAACGCCCATCCGTCACGTTGAACGTTTGAGCGATTTGCGCGACGAAGAGCGGTGTGATTTGCAAAAACAGCTAAGTTACTTCAGGAATCTTTTTGAGCGCAATGGCTTAGGGATTCTTGCATTTGAGCATTGTGATGGCGGTAAGTCTGCGCGCAAGTGTGTGAGCCATGCACATGTACATTGCTTACCAATCCCGAACGCTAGGATGGGTTTGGTGGACGCGGTGGTGTCGAGCTTTGCGACCGGCTTGCCAAGCAACACGAACTATTTGCAGGTTTTCCTGGATGAACAGGTTCGCTGTGTTAGTGGGTTCAGTTCTGCAGAGAGCGCGCGCTCCGCGTTAGAGGTTGCAGCGGTTGGAGTATGTCGCCCGTGGAGAGATCGCTTGCAACAGGACTTGGAAGAACTTCCGCGCCGTTTGATGGAGTCGGTGAGGTTTATTGAACAGTTGAAAGCTGTAACTTGAAAAAGCTCATTGACCTTGGTGAAGATCGCATCACCCGTGAATTGATCCTCCCAAAATTTCCGAGCGTATCAGATAGCCGCTATGGAGCAGATGATTGCGCATTGCTGAGGAGAGCCTCTAAGTCTTCAATATTGGTGCATACCACAGACCCTGGCCCCACACCTGTCGTTTTTGATCTTTTCGACCCGGACTATTTTCATTTTGGTTGGATGACTGTCACAGTTAACGCTAGCGACATTGCCTCGATGGGAGCAAAACCAGAGCAGATGTTGCTGTCTGTTGAAGCGCCCGAACAAATGTCAGTTTTCGATTTTGACCGCATGTTAGAAGGCGTTGCTGCTGGCGCCGATGCGATGGGGGTTCGCGTTGCCGGCGGCAATCTCCGTGACGCAGACCGGGTAAGGTTAACTGGGACAATGATTGGCGCGGTTCCTAGTGGGGAGCCGTTGCGGCGCGGTGGAGGTAAAATCGGAAATGCAATCTGGGCAGTTGGACAAACAGCCCACTTTTGGCTTTCTGTGATACTCTGTCTTCGGCACGGCTTTAATGAAAATTCGAATTCCCAAAACGTCACCAGCGCGCTGTTGAAGCCGATGGCAAAGACTGCGTTCGGAATGGCGCTTCAACGATCAGGTCTTACGACAACGGCCACAGACGCCTCAGATGGCTTGATGTCTGCCATTGGATCGATTGCAAACACAGCTGGTTGTGCCGCAAATGTAGAAATTCTGCGTTTAGAAGCAAACGCTTGGGCGATTCAAATGGCGAGCGAATTAGGGGTCGATTACAGAACCTGCGCGCTCGCGTGGGGAGATTGGCAGATATTAACAGCCGTAGATCCTGAGGTGGGAAACGAGATTCGAACTCTCGCCTCTAAATACGGGCTGCACGCAATGCACTGTGGAGACCTTGTTGAAGGGAAAGCTGGTGAAGTTCACTATACGTGCGGTGGAGTGTCGGTAGTGCCACCCGATTTGAGGTCCAAAAAATTTAGCCAAAGACATAGAGAATGGAGTTATTCAGACTGGGCCGATTTAATTGGAAGTTACAAATTTGCAAAATAAGGAAGGATTACCTGCTACCTCAACGTATCAGCGTTTTGAGGCCTTCTCCGTTTTGACTGACCTCGGACGGGTTTTCCTGGGTATCGGCTCAGGGGGGTGGAGCTTTACCGCAAATCTGATGAAACCGATGCAACGTTTTTCAAGTGCCTCTAAAAGCACGGTTGCATGGAAGTGTCTGAGGCCAAACGGCTGAAGTTGCGGAAGGAACAGAAGGCAAATTGTAGAAGCAGCTCTCGGTGTCGATGATTTTTGTGTAGACGCTTGGCGAAATACTTGGAAAAAAGCCTCAACTAGCCGACTAAAGGAGAAGCGCCACGAGCTGGGTAATCCAAACCAGGGGATATGCATAACGACGAGCTTCTGCGCTGGTCGGCATTGATCCCAGTGTCTATCGGTATTGGCCGACGAGATCTGACATTGCCGAACTCCATCAGAGGCTGAGGGAGCTAGCATCGGAGTGACGACACTTGGGCGCCATTCTTGTCATTCGTATGGATTGCTGGAATTCGGATAAGACTCATCCCAAAATCGGCAAGCAGTGAATGGTGCACAATGTGTCAAGGCATGATGAGTGCCAAATAGCAGGGGGTGAACCGGGGGCGGCACGCCCCCTCCCCTAACGACGCCTTTGTTGGCGTGTTCGGCAAGGTCGTTGGTTTACCAACGAACACCTTGCGCGTTTTAAAACGAACCGGGTTTTCCCGGTAAACCAAAACTGGCTTTGGTAAACCAACCCCCGCCATTGAAACAGGACGAGCGTCGGCACTGACCTATCGGCGCCTGGAAAGTTTGCTGTAGTGAAATGAAATCCGCCCGCGGATTTGTAGGCAAAAGGAAAGGTCGTCACACAGGGAGCGGGAGGAATCGGATTGTCTGAAAGGAAGTAAGTCACCGGCACGTCTAAAACCGTGCAGGCTTCCAAAAGGGTTGCAACGGCAATCGAATTCTTGCCTGCCTCATATTTCTGGACTTGCTGGAAGGACATGCCCAGGGCGGCGCCAAGTTGCTTGTGTGTCATTCCCAATTCAATCCGGCGTTCTTTGAGGCGTATTCCGATAAGGCGATCAATTTCATTGCTTTCAGTTTTTGGCATAAGGCTAAGCGGCCTCCAGTCCCAAACGCTCAAATGCGCGTTTTAGGGTGATGGGTGCAACGCTGTAGGTCTTGGTGACCATATCAATGTCTCGTCCCTTTTCCGTCACTAGCATATGGGCGCGGTAGATGCTGCGTTTGCTGAGCTTGAAGGGCCGTCCCAGATGCTGCCCCCGCGCTTTGGCGGCTGCCATCTTTTCTTTTGTCCGGCGGGAGATGACGGCCAGCTCGTATTCGGCATCGGCCAGTTGATAGGCAAACCACTTTCGACCCTCTGGTGTTCCGGTGTCGATCTGTTGATAGATAGAATGGAAAGTAATTCCTTCTTTATCCAGCCCTTCGAGGAATTTGAGGCCGTCAAGTGATGAACGGAATGCGCGGTCAATTGCGACAACGACAAAAACATCACCGGGCTTAAGCGCTGCCATTGCCTTTGATAGACCCTCACGGTTCTTCGCGGTGGCCCTGGTGGCATCGTCATAAAAGATGTTCTGTGTTTTCCACCCGGCTCGCTTCAATGCATCTTGATGTTGGTAGAGCGTTTGCTCATCGGTTGAGACCCGCGCACGGCCGATCTTGCGGCCTGAGTCCTGCAATTGTGATGAAAGCATCAGGCGTGCCTCCTTGCTGTTTCATAAGGCAACCCATTTGGAAGCACCTTTCTCAGTTGTATTGAGCGGACTCGAATCCTATAAAAACAGCAGGATTCTGCCATTTTCTGACTTTTCATTTCACATGATATTGGTATTGAATATCTCTTCATAACGGTTCCCTTATGTTAGCCGGAAACCGGGTATGTGTTTCAACGATCTTCTTGATTTTTATGATGTTTTATCCACATGCTGCAGATGCGGAAACATTCAAAAGTGCTGAATTCCTGACGTGGGAACAGAAGTCACAAGACTTGTATATCCATACTTCCGTCGCGATGGCTGGCCTAATTTCGTCGAAAAACGACAAAAAACACATGCGGTGTTTGGAAGATTGGTACTTCGGAGCGGACGACATCATCAAAACCGCGCTGGCCGTGATTGATGAAACTGCCGAAGAAGCGGAACACGCGATTATCGGGACCTGGGACGGGGCCGACGAACAGAGTGAGTTTCATGAAGATATCCTGATCTTTAACGCTGATGTGAGCAACGCCAAGAACGAATGGCGGGTCAGCTCGCATCTGGATGCGATTTTATGAGTCCATCACCTAGTGCTCTAAAACCCGAGAAATAGATCGCTTTTAATAGACGTTTTGCGCACGAGGTTCTGAGAGAAAGAGCGGATGCAGAGCAGGAATAACCGCTTTCAAGGCCTGATTCCAAACTTTCGAATGTCCGTGGTGGCGTGCAAAGCAATCGAACATATTGATCGTAGCAAATTCCACATTTGCTCTAACATTGATCATCTTTGACGTGCAGTGAACGCTCGCCTCTCTGCCTAGGTTAGAACGGTGGCGCAACATGCCGAGTTCCGCTCCTATTTTTTGAGCTCAGAAACAACTTTACTTTTGAGCGTTCGACTCGAAATAGATCATTGTTCGACGGCCACTCTCAGCACCGGAATTGCTCACCCAAACACAGTCCTATAGATTGAAAACTTGCCCACCTCATTGTTTGGAGGTAGTTTTTTCTATGGTCTAGATCTGGGTCTGGTCATAATTTCCAACTTTTGCGCCACTCCAGATGCTGCGGTCTCATTCGCTACTGCTCACACCATAATACCGATGTTCGAAAACCGCATGAAACACTATCGAAGTTTGCAAGATCACTGTTGCTTCCTAAACAAAACTGAAATCATCACTTTGAAGATCTGGAACAAGAACACTTTTCAGCACGACGAGGCTGTCCGCATCGAGCGTAATTGTGGTGTCGCTTCCGTCGTCAGTTACAGCAAGCAGCACTGCGTTGAAGTCTGCGAACACGGAACTCTCAAATTGGAGCAAATCACCGGTCGCTCCACTCGTATCAAAATCCGTAACCGCAACAGCAGCCGCGCCGAAGCTTGTGAAGACGAATGTGTCAGAACCGCTACCTCCGACCAAAACATCGTTTCCACCGTCACCATTGAGTGTGTCATCCCCGCTTCCACCGATCAGAAATTCTGCGGCGCTGGAACCGTTTAGAGCGTCGTTATTGTCAGTGCCCTTCACAACACTAAGTGTCTCATTGCCTTCCGGTCGTTGAAGCAGGTTTGCCTCATCGAAACCACCTTGACCGTCACCGAGCCGTGTCCAGATGGACCCGTCTTCAGCCGCCAGGATGACATCGACCAGATTGTCGCCGTTCAGGTCTACGTATGTCGCAGACACTGACAAATCAGCATTGACATCACTGACACCCGTGTCCTTGACCCAAGTGACAAGCTTTTCCGCCTCGTCGCCGATCTTCAGAACCGCTTCACCAAGGCGTTCTCGAGTGTTGCGCAGGCTCACATCCGCTCGCAGACTAGCAGTCGGATCGGAGAGAGTAGTGCTTGTATAGAAAACATCACCATTGCGAAGATACTGAACCGTCCCGTCGGCAAGGCGCTCGATCGTCAGCTCATCTCCGTTCGCAAAGCCTCCAAACGTGCCAACATGGACATTCTTTTCGTAGACGCGCAGTTCGGTAACATCCTGGCGAATTGCATAGTCCATGTTGGTCCCACTGCTGCTTGGACTATCCAGCGACAAACCAAACTGTACATGTGTATTGAGACCGGTCGCCGTAACGGTCAGCGCACCCGCGCCAGTGAAGCTCTCTTGAGAATATGCGCCGCGGTCCCAATGCGTGTGCGTTCCACCCGTCTTCTCAAGCACGTTCGATGCAAAGTCACGCCCCTGGGCCTCAGCCGCACCGAACCCGCCCTGACCATCGCCGAGGCGTGTCCAGATCGATCCATCCTCTGACGTCAGAACAGCATCAACAATGTTGTCTCCATTCAGATCTTCATAGGTTGTGGAAACAGCACCGTCTGTCCCGATTTTCACGATGTCTCGGTTGTGGACCCAAGCAACGTGCTCTGGGGGCGAATTACCCTCTTGAAGAACCGTTTCTCCGACACGTGTGCCTATGTGATAGAGGCTTGCATCGGCAAGAAGCGTGCTGGCCGGATCTGACGACGCCGCACTCGTGTAAAACACAATTCCATTTTTCAAATATTGGATGCTACCATCAGCGAGACGTTCAACAGTCAGAACGTCACCGATAGCATAGGTGCCGAAGGTCCCCTTATCTGATCCAGATTCAAATACAAACAGCTTCTTGTCTGAACGAAGATAAATTCCGAACTCAATTGAGTTGCGATCAAGATCACCGGGAGAAGCAGAAAGACCGACAACAAGCGACTTGTTCGTTTGATGCGCAGTTGTTGAGAGGGAACCTGCCCCAACAAACCCATCTTCGGCGTAGGCACCGCGGTCCCACAAAGCAGAGCTGCCCCCAACCTTTTCAAGCACATTTGTCGCAAGGTCACGCCCCTGGGCCTGAGCCGCGCCGAACCCGCCCTGACCATCGCCGAGGCGTGTCCAGATAGACCCATCTTGAGCCGCCAGGATGACATCGACAATGTTGTCACCGTTCAGATCTTCGTATGTCGCAGACACTGACAAGTCAGCATTGACGTCAATGACGCCTGAGTCCTTGACCCAGGTGACGAGCTTTGCTGGCTCGATACCAATCGTGAGGGCCGCCTCCCCGACACGTGAACCGAAATGAGGGAGGCTGACATCGGCTCGCAGTTCAACCGATGGGTCCGAAAGAACAGTACTTGTGTAGAAAACCAAACCGTTTCGGTAGTAATGGACTGTTCCGTCTGCTTGACGTTCAATCGTCAGTTCATCGTCAACTGTGTAGGATCCAAATGTTCCAACATAGGCGTTATTCTCGTAAACACTAAACTCTAGCCCGGTCTGACGAATAGCATAGTCCATGCCTGTGCCGCTGTTCGCCTGACTGTTCGAGGACAGGCCAAACTGCACAGTTTTATGCGGATTAGTAGCCGTAACGGTCAGCGCACCCGCGCCAGTGAAGCTCTCTTGAGAATATGCGCCACGATCCCAGTGCGTGTGCGTTCCACCCGTCTTCTCAAGCACGTTCGATGCAAAGTCACGCCCCTGGGCCTCAGCCGCACCGAACCCGCCCTGACCATCGCCGAGGCGTGTCCAGATCGATCCATCCTCTGACGTCAGAACAGCATCAACAATGTTGTCTCCATTCAGATCTTCATAGGTTGTGGAAACAGCACCGTCTGTCCCGATTTTCACGATGTCTCGGTTGTGGACCCAAGCAACGTGCTCTGGGGTCGAATTACCCTCTTGAAGAACCGTTTCTCCGACACGTGTGCCTATGTGATAGAGGCTTGCATCGGCACGAAGCGTGCTGGCCGGATCAGACGACGCCGCACTCGTGTAAAACACAATTCCATTTTTCAAATATTGGATGCTACCATCAGCGAGACGTTCAACAGTCAGAACGTCACCGATCGCATAGGTGCCGAAGGTCCCCTTATCTGATCCAGATTCAAATACAAACAGCTTCTTGTCTGAACGAAGATAAATTCCGAACTCAATTGAGTTGCGATCAAGATCACCGGGAGAAGCAGAAAGACCTACAACAAGCGACTTGTTCGTTTGATGCGCAGTTGTTGAGAGGGAACCTGCCCCAACAAACCCATCTTCGGCGTAGGCACCGCGGTCCCACAAAGCAGAGCTGCCCCCAACCTTTTCAAGCACATTTGTCGCAAGGTCACGCCCCTGGGCCTGAGCCGCGCCGAACCCGCCCTGGCCATCGCCGAGGCGTGTCCAGATCGACCCATCTTGAGCCGCCAGGATGACATCGACAATGTTGTCACCGTTCAGATCTTCGTATGTCGCAGACACTGACAAGTCAGCATTGACGTCAATGACGCCTGAGTCCTTGACCCAGGTGACGAGCTTTGCTGGCTCGTTACCAATCGCAAGGACCGCCTCCCCGACACGTGAACCGAAATGAGGGAGGCTGACGTCGGCTCGCAGTTCAACCGATGGGTCCGAAAGAACAGTACTTGTGTAGAAAACCGACCCGTTTTGATAGTAATGAACCGTTCCGTCGGCAAGACGTTCGATCACCAGTTCATCGCCAACTGTGTAGGTTCCAAATGTTCCTACATAGGCATTATTCTCGTAAACACTAATCTCTAGCCCGGTCTGACGAATAGCATAGTCCATGTCTGTGCCACTGTTCGCCTGACTGTTCGAGGACAGGCCAAACTGCACAGTTTTATGCGGATTAGTAGCCGTAACGGTCAGCGCACCCGCGCCAGTGAAACTCTCTTGAGAATATGCGCCGCGGTCCCAGTGCGTGTGCGTTCCACCCGTCTTCTCAAGCACGTTCGATGCAAAGTCACGCCCCTGGGCCTCAGCCGCACCGAACCCGCCCTGGCCATCGCCAAGACGTGTCCAGATCGACCCGTCATCAGACGTCAGAACAGCATCAACAATGTTGTCACCGTT
>NZ_JASHKA010000017.1 GCF_030732845.1 Roseibium sp. MMSF_3544 | reverse complement strand
GATTGTGTTTGGTCACCAACCAGTCTCAGATCTTCAATGTGAGTGAACAACCTTCTTAGATTTCACACCTAGGGTACTGACCCTTGGGCAAATCAGAATGAAGGCTGCCCGCGGCTCCGGTCACTCCGGACCCGCGGGAATTTTTCTGTCTTAAATGTCCGCTAGGGTCAGGCATTGACCAAGGCTCTTGAAAAGGATGGACTTCCGTGACCATTCGCAATCTCGAAGGCTTTTTCGCACCGACCTCCGTCGGTGTCATCGGCCCGTGCCGTCACCCGGGCGTGCTGACCGCCAAGCTGATTGAGTGCCTGCACGACATCGAGGCCGAACACCAGGTTTCGCTCATCGGGATCGAAGAAGACGTTCCGTTCAAAGGGTCCCAATACGGGTCTTTGAGCGAACTGGAACAGATGCCTGACCTGGTCATCTACCTGGCAACACCTGAAGCGCTTCCGGAGACAATCGACAGACTGGGGGCTGGCGGTACACGAGCAGTTCTGATCCCCTCGCCCGGTTTCGAAAGCTGGCCGGAGCCGCTCATGCAAAAGTGCCGCGAAGCTGCCCGCAAAACAAACCTTCGCCTGATCGGTCCGGGCACGCTTGGCATCGCCGTTCCGGCAAGCAATCTGAATGCACTCCTGAGTGCTGAAGCTCCGGCGCGTGGTGACATCGCCTTCTTTTCGCGGTCCGGCGCGGTCCTTAATGCCACGCTCTCCTGGGCAAAAACCCACAATACCGGCTTTTCGGCCGTGGTCTCGCTTGGGGCGCGCATCGATGTCGATCTGGGTGATCTGATCGACTACTTCGCGCAAGATTACCGCACGCGGTCGATCGTGTTGCATCTTGAGGGCATCGCCGTTCCCCGCAAATTCATCTCCGCAGCGCGCGCAGCGGCGCGCAGCAAGCCGGTGATCGTCATCCGGTCCGGCAAGAGCCGTGACACAGGCGGTACCGGCCGCACCCATGCAGGCCGGTTGGCGACAACCGACCTCGTCTACGAAACTGTTTTTCGGCGAACGGGATTGCTGCGGGTCTTCGATCTCGACGAAATGTTCGAAGCGCTGGAAACGCTCTCGCATATTCGTGTTCCGCGCTGCAATCAGGTCGCGGTCATTGCCAATGGCCGGAGCCTTGCAAGCCTCGCCGTCGACAGGCTGCAGGATCTTGGTGGAGAGTTTGCAACGCTGAGCCCGGAAACCCGACTCGAGCTGGACGCGGTCAGCCGCGATCAGACGCATCTTGAAACGACGCCCGCCGCGAGTGGGTCCCTCATATTGCGCGAAAGCGTTTCACCGGAAGAAATCACGACCGCAATCACGACTGTTCTGAAAGATCCCGGCGTTGATGGTGCGGTCGTTCTTCAAGCGGCCAGCGCATTTCAGCCTCTGAAGTCCATCGCAAAAGCTGTCACGGATGCCGCTGCGAAAGACCGGCGCAGGACAGGTCGGAAAAAGGCACTTGTTGCAGGCCTTATCGGCAGCGACGGCACGATCCGCGCCGAGCTCTCCGCAGCAAAGATCCCGAACTATGCCAGCCCGGCAGAAGCAGCGCGAAGCCTGATGCACCTCGCCCATGATGCACAAGCGCGTGAATTCCTGATGGCTGTGCCGCCGAGTCTTCCGACATCATTCACTCCCGATGTTGAACGCGCCCGCACCAACGTGGAGACGGCCCTGCAGGAGGGGCGAAGCTGGCTCGATCCAAAGGAAGTCTGTGACGTTCTCGAAGCCTACGATATGCCCATCATGGAAACGGTGATGGCTGCCACATCGGAGGAGGCTGCCGACCTTTCCCGCGCCTTCTTCGGCAAATCCAGACATTGCGTTGCGAAACTGATTTCTCCGGATTTGCCGTTCAAGTCGCGGATCGACGGTGTCCGGCTGGGACTTGAAAGCCCCGAGGCTGTCCAGGCAGCCGCCGAGGAGCTGATCGCAAACACAAGGAGAGATTATCCGGACGCAGCAATTGCAGGCGTTTCGGTTCACCCGATGCTCGAAGACCGCCACGGAATGGAACTTTACATGGGCCTTGCGGAGACCGCCGAGTTCGGTCCGGTGCTGGTGTTCGGCCATGGCGGAACGTCCATCGAGGAAAGCGAGGACATCGCACTGGAATTGCCGCCGCTGGATCTCAACCTGGCAGAAGCCCAGATCGGCAGAACCCGCATCGCCCGCCTTTTGGACGGAGGCCCCTCCCGGCCAGCTCTCGACAGGGAGGCGTTGGCGCAGGCTCTCGTCAAGCTGTCGCAAATCACGATCGACATTCCGGAGATCATGGAACTGGATATCAATCCGCTGGTCGCCCTGCCCTCCGGCCTGATCGGCCTTGATGCCCGGATGACGCTGTGTCATCCGGAAAAGCGGCCCGGGCGAACCGGCGGGTCGCGCCTGGCCATCACGCCCTATCCGCAGGAATGGGAGCAGACACTGACGCTCAAGGGAGACCGGGAGGTCTTCGTCCGGCCCGTGAGACCGGAAGACGAGGATCTCTTCAAAACGTTCTTTGAATCCATCACGCCGGAAGACCTCAGGCTGCGCTTCTTCGCCCCTGTGCGCGACTTCAGCCACCGATTTCTGTCCAGGCTGACACAGCTCGACTATGCCCGCGCCATCGCGTTCGCGGCAATCGACCCGCAGACCGGAAGCCTGCTCGGGGTTGTGCGCCTTCATGCCGATCCGGATCATCAGACAGGCGAATATGCCGTGATGGTGCGCTCCGACCTGAAAGGCGTCGGGCTCGGCTGGGCGTTGATGAAGCTGATCATCCGATACGCAAGGGCAGACGGTATCCAGACCGTCAAGGGAGAGGTTCTGAAGGAAAACACGTCGATGATTTCCATGTGCCAGGCCCTTGGCTTTACGGTCGGCACCTCGCCGGACGATCCCGGCATCGCACTGGTGACGTTGCCGGTTTCCGATATGCCCGAAGAGAATTGAGCCTGTTGCCCGAAGTCCTGACGAGCTTTACGGTGCCCTTGCCGTCAGTCATTTGCGGGAGGGGCACGTGGACAGCAAGGCAAAGCGGATTTTGGGGGCGGTCTCGATTCCCTCCTTCATGATCGGGACCGATTTCACCGGCGCGATGCTGCTGGTGACGGCGATCGAAAAGGAATATTCCGTCGACATCACAACGACCCAATGGGTCCTGAACGCCTACGCGCTGACCCTGTCGATGGGGCTCGTTGCAGGTGGGCGTCTCGGCGACCTGCTCGGTCACCGAAGATATGTCCTCATCGGTCTCGGCATTTTCTTCGTGGCTTCGATCGGCTGTATTCTTGCTCCAAATGTCTCCACGCTCATCTTCGCAAGGGCCGCGCAAGGTATCGGAACGGCTCTTGTCTGGCCCTGCATACTGGCGCTTGCAGCCACCTCGGTCGGTGATGACGAACGCGGCAAGGCCATGGGTATCCTTCTGGGAACCGTTGCGGCGGGCAACGTCATGGCGCCCTTTATCGCAGGTACCTTGTCTTCAATTGGGGACTGGCGCGGTTTCTTCGTCTTCAATGCCGTCTTTGCGGTTCTTTCCGCCGCTCTGATCTTTCATTTCATCGAGCGGGAAAAGGAACACGCGACAAACGAGGCGGTCGACATATTCGGGATGGTCGTGCTTGCGATTGCCGTGTTCTGCCTGCTTTTCGGGCTTGATACAGGCGCCGACGCTGGCTGGTTTGCGGGCACCACGGTTCTCCTCTTCGTGGCTGCCATCGTTTTCTTTGGGGCTTTCCCTTTCGTGGAAAGCTTCGTCAAGGACCCGATGATTCCACTGCCCATGATGCGCAATCATCAGTTCGTCAGAACGCTTGCGCTTAACGGCCTCCCCGCCGTTGTCCTGTTCTTGTGCCTGCTTTACATGCCGCAATACATGCAAAAAGTCCTCGGCTGGTCGATCCTGTGGAGTTCGCTCGGCATGCTGCCAATGGCGGTCGTGCTTGCCACAATGAACCTGATGGTCGGCAACTACTATAACGCGGTTGGTCCACGGAAACTGATGGCGGCAGGTTGCGGCGCTCTGGTTGTCGGCTGCATCCTGATGCTGTTCCTGCAAACGTCCTGGGGCTATCCCGCTCTCATTCCGGTGATGCTTGTCGTTGGCATTGGCGGCGGACTTGCTTTCGGCCCCGCCGGAACGGCAGCCGTCAACGCGGTCGGTCCAAAGGGAGCAGGTCTCGCGGGCGGGCTCTCTTTCATGTTCCATCTCGGTCTCGGCGCCATCGGCATTGCCTGCGCAACGGCCATGATGTTCGGGAGCGCGACCCGGAAGGTTGAGTCTGCTCTGTCCGCCGCAAATCTGACCTTGCCCACCGCCGACCTTCGCGTTCTCGCTGCCGGAACGCTCGAGGATCCGGCCGTCAAGGCGATAACGGAACGCTATTCCGGCAAGGACGTTGAAGCGATAACAAGCGCGGTGCGGGACTCTTTTGCGTCAGGACTGCACGCAGCCTTCTGGTTCGGTCTTGCGGTCGCCATCCTTGGCCTCGTCATTTCCCTCAGCCTGGATGAGAGCAAACTGAGGACCGATGCGCCGGATGAAGGCGACGCGGAAATCTGAGGCCCGGTCCTGTTATTTGCCGGCTTCGGCCGTAGCTCTTATCTGGCTCAGAGAAGCCGTCGGAGTGATCGCTTCGGGATCGAGCTTAAGGTGCAGAATGGCCGGTTTTCCGGAGGCGCGTGCGCGTTCATAGGCCGGACCGAATGCCTCCGTCGTTTCGATAGTCTCACCGAATGCGCCATAGGATGCAGCCAGCGCCGCGAAATCCGGATTGACCAGTTTCGTTGCCGACGGGCGGCCCGGATAGGTTCGTTCCTGGTGCATCCGGATGGTGCCGTACATGCCGTTGTCGATCACGAGAACGATAATGTTGGCGCCTTCCTGGCAGGCGGTTCCGAATTCCTGCATGGTCATCTGCAGGCAGCCGTCGCCGGCAAAACAGACCACTTCACGCTCTGGAAACGCGAGTTTGGCGGCCACCGCAGCCGGCAGGCCATATCCCATCGATCCGGATGTCGGTGCGGCCTGTGTGCCGTAGCGGCGGAACCTGTGAAATCTGTGCAGCCAGGTTGCATAATTTCCGGCACCATTGGTGCAGATCACATCGTCCGGCCACTTCCCTTCGAGCCAGTTCATGACGCCTGCCATTTGCAGCACGCCGGGAGTTTCCGGACGCGCTCCGGACCAGTCCAGATAGTCCCGGTGGGCCGCGGCCGCTTCGCCGACACCCTTGATTTCATTTGGCGGTTGCAGGCCTTCTGCTGCCTTGCAGAATGCGGTCGGGCTGGCATTGATTGCAAGAGCGGGACGATAGACCCGGCCAAGCTCTTCCGGGTCCGGATGAATGTGAACGAACTGCTGATGCGGCTGGGGAATATCCAGGAGCGAATAGGACTGGCTCGGCATTTCCGACAAGCGTCCTCCAACCAGAAGAATGAGATCAGACGCTTTGACACGTGCCAGGAGCTTGGGGTTGATGCCGATCCCGACATCGCCCGCGTAATTCTGATGGAGGTTGTCGAACAGCATCTGGCGGCGGAACGAGCAGGCAACGGGAAGGTCGAATCGTTCAGAAAACCGCGTGAAGGCCGCAACCGCGTCTTCCGACCAGCGGCCACCCCCGAGGATCGCGATAGGGCGCTCGGCTGCCCAGAGCCGTTTCTGCAGGTCCGCCATCTGGGTAAGGCCCGGATGGGTCTCAACCTGCTGCCAGGCAGGCGGCTGCTCAACGGATGCGGTTTCAACAAGCATGTCCTCAGGCAGTGCCAGCACCACGGGGCCCGGACGGCCGGACGTGGCCACATGAAACGCACGGGACAGGAACTCCGGAACGCGGTCGGCCTGGTCGATTTCGGCGACCCATTTTGCAATCCCGCCAAACATCTGCCGGTAGTCGACTTCCTGGAAGGCCTCGCGCTCGCGCATGCCGCGCTCGATCTGACCGATGAACAGGATCATCGGCGTGGAATCCTGCGCTGCAACGTGCACACCGGCCGACGCATTCGTGGCGCCCGGTCCACGTGTCACCATGCAGATCCCCGGCTTTCCGGTGAGCTTTCCAAAGGCGTCAGCCATCATCGCTGCGCCGCCCTCCTGGCGGCAAATCGTGACCGGGATGGAGGCGTCATGAAGGGCGTCGAGAACGGCAAGATAGCTTTCACCCGGCACGCAGAACACGCGCTCCGCTCCGTGCCGTTCCAGCGCTTCCACCAACAATTCGCCGCCGGTTTTCTGGTCCATGTCCCGCTTCCCGATCCTTCTGTATTTAGCCGTTCATTCTATAGCGTAACAAAGAGGCGACTGTCAGAACCTGAAATCAGATTTTTTTGCAATGAGATCATTCCAAACTGGATTGAATGAATTTTCCTTTGGTGGTTTTCCGCCTGAAGAGACTTTGTTGCTCCGACATTCGGTCTCTTGTGACAACTTTCCCCTCTCCCGTTGGGAGAGGGTCAGGGTGAGGGAACAAACTTCTCGTGTAAAATGAAGGGTCTGCCCCCTCACCCGGCCTTTCAGGCCGACCTCTCCCCTCGGGAGAGGTGATCAACCTGGCGACTTCCCAAGCAATTAAATCACACCTTCATACTGACGAAGAGCGCAGCGCTGCCTCGAAAGATAGGTCACGTGCACTTCAGTTTGCAGCTCTTCTTTCAAACAGTCGCAGCGCTTCGCGCTTCAAGATAAGGATGTACGGCTTCGGTGAAAGCCGTTCGGGTTGGCAATTGAAACAGTCATCAAACCGGCAGGACCGTCACGACCTGGAAGGTGTGCATGTCACCGTCTTCATCCTTGATCGAAACATATTCACCCGGATTGAAAGCGTGGGCACCGAAGCGGTAACCCGCCTCGTCGTCATCGTCGCCGTCGATATCGTAGTGGAATGCCCAGGAGCCGCCGGGACGGTGTATCAGATGGCCGATTTCTTCCATTTCGTCACCCCAGAACCTGCGCACGCGGCAATGATCCCGCTCCTGCTTCCAGAGTGTTGCGTCAATATGGCCCGTTTCATCAAGCGGTGCGGTGAATTCATATCCGTGCCGCGCAGAACCTTGCGGGTACTCTTTTGTCCGGGCCAGGTTCAGCCTGATCTTTCTTAGTGCCGGAAAGTCGCTCATGGGGTCCTCCTGTAAAGACACGACACTCTATTTGTGCCAATTCAACGGTGTGCAACATTGAGCAGAATCAAACCGGGCGCCCCGTAGATCGTGCACAGTCAATTGGCGTCACAGCAGGACCGGATATGGAACACTCGCAGGACAGTGTTTTCGCGTTTTTTCAAGGACTGGCATCCGACGACCCGAACCGACCGGACGTCGTTCGGATCGACACGCACGCCAATATCGTCTTTCTGATCGGCGGCCTTGCCTACAAGATCAAGCGGTCTGTCAAATTTCCGTTTCTCGACTATTCGACACTGGCGCTGCGCGAAGAGGCCTGCAAGGCGGAAATTACCTTCAACCGCCCGAACGCGCCGCAGATCTATCGTAAGGCTCTGCCCGTCACGCGCGAATCGGACGGTCGCCTCTGCCTTGACGGTGCCGGCGACCCCGTCGAGTGGACCATCGAAATGAACCGGTTCGAACGGCGGAACGAACTCGACGTGCTTGCGTCCAGGGCACCGTTTCCCGACGCGCTGTCGGACAGCCTCGCGAAGATGATGGTTGCCGCGCATGCGGAGGCCCCGCTTCGCAGTGGTATCGGTTTTTACGAAGAATTGGCATCTTATGTGGAGCAGAACGATGCCGCGTTTCATGAGCACCCGGATCTGTTTCCAGCCGAAGACGTGCGTCATCTGACGGAACAGTCCAGATCCGTGCTGGGCTCACTTAAGGACCTGATCTTCAAACGTGGGGAACAAGGCCTTGTCCGGCGCTGCCACGGCGACGCGCATCTGCGCAACATCGTCCTGATCGATGAGGAACCCGTCCTCTTCGATGCTGTCGAATTTTCCGACGCAATCGCGACTGGGGACGTTCTTTACGATCTCGCATTCCTGCTCATGGACTTATGGGAACGCGGGCAACCGCGCGCCGCTAACCGGGTTTTTAACAAGTATCTGGACCTCAGCCGGCTGGACACACATCCGGAAGGACTGGCCGCACTGCCCTTCTACCTGATGATGCGCGCAGCTATCCGCTCCAAGATCGCCGCCAGCTCGGCACTGGCCCAGTCGGACATGGTCCAGATGGACGTCCTGAAGGGCCAGGCGCGCACCTATTTCAGATTTGCCCAGGCGTTTCTGGAGCCGTCGCGGCCGGATCTGGTTGCCATTGGCGGGCTTTCCGGAACCGGCAAGACCACGCTTGCCCACGAGCTGGCGCCGGACATTGGCCGCGCTCCGGGCGCGCGCATTCTGCGCACCGATGTCATGCGCAAGCGTTTGCTCGACATACCGGAAACCGAAAAAGCGCCGCCCGAGGCCTACACCCTTGAAGCTTCCAATCGCGTCTACAAAGCCATCGACAAGACGGTTCAGACCGTGCTTGCCGCCGGGCACTCGGCCATATTCGATGCGGTGTTTGCAGCCGAAAACGAGCGGGTCAAGATCCAGGAGATTGCGCAAAGGGTTGAGGCCGACTTTTCGGGCCTCTGGCTCGCCGCGCCTGCCGCGGTGTTGAAAGAGCGGGTGACGCACCGTGCCGACGACGCCTCGGACGCAACGGCGGACATTGTCGACAAGCAGACCTCCTATGAGCTGGGCCGGATGACCTGGACGGAGATCGACGCCGGCGGCGATGCTGAAAAAACCGCCGAGCTCGCACGCGAAGCGCTTTTGTAAGAGCCGCCAGAGCCCCCGGCTAAAGCCCAGAGGCGCGAAGGCCTGCTGCGGCGGCAGCGGCACAAAATACGGCGATGTATTCCTTTTTCACCCTCTGCTGCACGCCAACGGCAACGATCAGGCACAAACCAACGACGAGGCCGCCCTGCAACACGATGGGCAAGATGGTGGAAACGATGATCGCACCGGGCAAGGCTTCCAGGCCGCGGCGTATCCGGGGGGTGACGGTGACGCGGCCCATGATCCAGTAGCCACCGGCTCTGAGCGCGTAGGTAACCGCTGCCATGCCGAGTATGGCGACCAGGACCATGCTGTCCGCGGTAAAGGCCCCTTCACTCATCAAAATAGGCCCCCGCAAACGCACCGGCGATCGCGCCTGTAAAAATGCCCCAATAGCCGCCGAACAATGCCCAGGTGACCCAGGCGACCGCCCCGGCCGCAAGCCAGGAGACGGTCTGCCGTTTTCCTTTCCAGAGCGGCACAAGCAGGGCGACAAAAAAGGCGGGCAGGATGACATCGAGGCCAAAGGCTTTCGGATCGGAAATGAGGCTTCCGGCGAAATAGCCGGGGATCACGGAAAGCGACCAAACCGCCCAGATGATCAATCCGCTTCCCAGGTAGATGCCCCAGTCACGTGCGCCCTTTTCGTATTGCGACAGCGCAAGGAGCCAATTGAGATCTGTCAGGAAAAACAGGGCCGGATATGTCTTGTAGCCCGGCACCGTGCCAAGCCAGGGCCGCAGACTTGCCCCGATGAGCAACATGCGCATGTTGACGGCGGCCGTAACGCCCACCATGGCAATGAGCGTCGCCCGATCCAGCGGTTCGCTGTAGATCTCCATCGCAACAAACTGGCTGGCGCCCGCAAACACAATCGAGTTCATCAACAGCGTTTCGAGAAACGACAGACCCTTTTGCGCCGCCACAGTGCCGAACACTGCGCCGAACACGATGATGCCGGGGAAGACCGGTATGCACATCAAAGCGCCTTGCACGCAGCCGCTCAGGCTGAGAGTGACATTTTTTTCAAGCATTTACGACCTAAGTTCGGAGCCCGGACCCATTTGCGGGCCGGTCACTATCCCGAAAATGTTGCTTCAGAACCAATGAAACCTTTTGATCCACTTATCACGGATGCTTGTCCTGCGCTCAAAAGAACACGTCGTAGATCATTCGCAGGCCGGTGAAGCCAAGAAACAACGCGAACACGAGTTTGAGTTTCGACGGATCAATGGCATGTGCGATTTTCGCACCGAGCGGCGCGGTGAGGGTCGAAGCCGGAATAATCAGAAGGAACCCGATCAGGTTGACATAACCGAGTGAGAGCGGTGGCCTGCCGTCAAGGTCGAAGCCGAAATAGATGGACAAAAGCGTCCCCGGAATTGCGATGATCAGACCGATTGCCGCCGCTGTGCCAACCGCCTTGCGGATCGGATAGTTGAAGAGCGTCAAGGTCGGGACGCCAAGAGTGCCCCCACCAATGCCCATCATCACCGAGATCCCGCCGATCAGGAAACCGAGCACTTCCTTGAACGGAGAACCGGGCAGCTTGTCGGCAAGGTGGGATCCGTCCTTTCGGAACATCATGTTGGCTGCAACTGCAAGCGCGACAATCCCGAAAACGAGCGTCAGTGCGCCACCGGAAATGTTACCAGCCAGCGTCGCACCTGCAAGAACACCAAGCGCGATGGCCCACCACCATCGCTTCAGCAGATCCATATCGACGCTGCCGCGCTTGTAGTGCGCGCGCGCGGACGACGCCCCTGTTGCCAGGATCGTCGCCAGTGACGTTCCAACCGCGACATGCATCAGCACCGACGGATCGATCTTCAGCGCCGTGAACATGTAGTAGAGCACAGGCACGATCACGATCCCGCCGCCGACACCGAGCAATCCCGCAATAATCCCGGCCACAACGCCCGTCGCAAGAAGCGAAAGTGCGAGCAGGCTGAGGGAGAAGAGGCTGAGATCGTCCAAGTTGAATTCCTTTCCGGCGGGTCGTGTTTTGCCGGCAGGCATACCACTTCCTGCTTTTAGGACAAGCCCGACCAGTTTTTCCACCCGGATCTGGCAACAAACTGTTTCACCTGAACAACAAAGTCTTGCAGACCAACCTGAATACGGACACTCTTTGGCGGCGATCGAACGGGAGGAGACATGTCCGATCACTGGCTCGCGCTTTATACGTTTGCGCAGTTCCGTACCCGGGCGGACGACCCGGTGAATGACGACTTCTTCAACCATGAACCTGCCATTTGGGCCGCCATGGAGCGCGCTGACGGGTTCATTGCGCGCGCTGGATATGACGACGAACCGGAAACGGAAATCTGGGGCGAGCAGGTGTTTCCGAAATACTGGACCGACAACGGCGATGGCTGGGCTCCGTCGACGATTTCCCTTTGGCAAGACCTGGAATCCGCGCTCGCGGCGGTCTACCGGGGTCCACACGCGGAAATCCTGCGCCTCGGCCATCTTTTCGTGAAGGAGGCGCTGGATTACCCGCCTTATGTGCTTTGGTGGGTTCCCAAGAACCACCAGCCGGACTGGGAAGAAGCGGTTGAACGGCATGAATTGCTTGGCGACCTTGGGCCAAGTGCAATCGCCTTCACTTTTAAGGCCGCGTTTGATCCCAACGGCAACACGATGATCGTCGACGCCAAGCGATCACGCGACATCGCGGAACATAATCGCCTGCGTGCAGATCTGCCCAAGGCAGTTCAATAGGATATTGTTCAATAATCCATGACTAATTGTCCAATTTCAGCGCAATTGTAAAAACAGTAAAGCGCGACAATCTTAAGCCCAACAGCGCACGGACCGTTCCGTGCCACAGTTGGGAAAGGATTGAACCATGTCTCAGATTTTACGTCCTTCGGACGCCCGCGGCGACGCCGATTTCGGCTGGCTGAAGAGCAAGCACACGTTCTCCTTCGGCTCCTATTTCGATCCGAACCATATCGGTTTCGGCGCCTTGCGCGTTATCAATGAGGACCGGGTTGCGCCCTCTGCAGGATTTCCGACCCATCCGCACCAGAACATGGAGATTATCTCCTATGTCGTCTCCGGTGGTCTGGAGCACAAGGATTCCCTTGGAACTGGCTCGGTGATCCGGCCGGGTGACCTGCAGCGCATGAGCGCCGGCACCGGCGTTCGCCACAGCGAGTACAACCACTCGGACACCGAAGGGGTCCACTTTCTGCAGATCTGGATCGTGCCGGAAGCCGACGGCCTTCAGCCGAGCTACGAGCAAAAGGCGTTTCCTGATGTCGAACGTCAGGACACTTTGCGCCTGATCGGGTCGCGCGACGGCCGTGATGGGTCCGTCGTTATCCACCAGGATGTCGATCTCTATGCGTCCCTGCTCACGGCGGACAAGAGCGTCGGTTTCGAGATCAAGGCCGGCCGCAAGGTCTGGCTGCAGATCGTCAAGGGCAAGGTGAGCACTGGCGGTCAGGTTCTGAGCGCCGGCGACGGGCTCGGCCTGCTCGACAGCGGCAGGATCAACCTGACCGCGCAGGAAAACGCGGAGTTCCTGCTGTTCGATCTGGCTGCTTAAATGGCCGGGGAGGGCTACAAGGCCCTCCCCTTCACTTGTTGGATTGTGCTGAGGATCAAGACTGCGCGCACATCCGAACACTGGGCGAACCTCTGGATTTGCCGCCCATCCTTTGCGACAGACCTGGCGGTCCTCCTGAGGAGGAGGACCGTGCGACGTTCGCACTCAATCGTATCCCTTTCAGGACGAACAAATGATCCGGACCAGCAAAGATGCTCGTACAATTAAGACGTGAAAGCGCGTTTCAGGAGGCAAGAATGTCCGAACCGGTTTCCCCATCGATCACGCTTGAGCGCCATGGTGCCAAGGGCCGCTATGTTGCAGTCGTTGACGGCATCGACGAACCGGCCGAACTGACGTTTTCGATCGTCAATGACCATCTGATCATCGCGGACCACACCGGCGTTCCGGATGCCATGCGCGGTCTTGGCATTGGCAAGGCCCTCGTGGAACGTCTTGTTGCTGATGCGAAGACGAAGCAGGTCAAGATTGTTCCGCTTTGCCCTTACGTGAATGCCCAAAGGCAAAAGCACCCCGAATGGGCCGACGTGTTTCAGGGCTGATCGGGCTGGCGCTGCGGTCATTGCGGCAGAGGAAGCGTCTGCTCACTCACTTCGCGCGCCATGTGATCAGCTCCCCTGGGCGCCGGTCGGTTGATTGGCTGTGCACCCTCTCAAAGCGAAAAGCGAGTCGGTGAGCATGGATCCCGCCTGCCTGAAGGCAGCATCGGTCACCTCAGGTCCAACCGCCCCGATGTTTTGTGCCGCAAGCTTCAGGTCGTTGAGGTTCTGGTTCAAAGCATTGAGCTGTTGCGTCAACGCGCGATTGTCGCCGTTGCCCGGGCTTTCCATCTGCACCGAGAGCTCTTCGATCCGTCCGCCGATGGCCTGCAAGCTGGATTTCAAGTCGGACGGTGTCATATCCAATTTAGAAAGCGCTGCCTCGGTCACTGTTCCTGCAAGCTGTGCCCCGGCCTGATCGACCCGGTTCAAAACGACGAGTGCGAGGACGCAGGCTGCGATGACCAGCAAAGCGGTTGCATTGACCAGGGCCAAAAGCAACTGCCCCGGCAGGCGCATCAGGCGGGCACCGAGCCCCGGTGAATCTTGTGCCATTTGCTTTCACCTCAAAAAAAGTGGGTTTGTGAGTGCCGAAGCTTCAGGTCGGCAAGACAAAAAGCCTTGTTCAAACAACTTCTTCGGAACCTGCAACGCAAAACTCAACGCAGGACGCGCGGGAAACTCTACGCACGAGACTGGCGCGCCGACACTTTACATTGGTGCCCGGATCAAGACCAATATCGCAATGCTTTTTGATTGAGGTACCCCATGGATTTCCCGACCAAAATGTACATCGACGGTGCGTTGTCCGATGGATCAGGGCAAAGGGAGGTGATCAATCCGGCGACAGAGGAACCCGTGGCCACTGTCCAGACTGCCGGTCTGAAAGATGCAGAACGTGCGCTGCAATCGGCAAGGGACGCCTTTCACGACTGGTCAAAGGCACCTGTCGCTGAGCGTCAGAGCTGGATGCGCAAGCTGCGAGATCAGGTGGTCGCTCACGAAGAGTTTCTTCGCGATTGCGTACATTTCGAGATGGGCAAACCCTGGGCCCAGACCCACGAGGACTGGGACAGGCTGGTGGTCTCGCTCGAGTTCTATGCGGAGGAAATTGCCCGCATCCACGATATCGGTGTTGTCGACCGGGCCGGAACACACGCACACAAGATGGTGCACGAGGCCGCAGGTGTCGCGCTCGCCTATCTTGCCTGGAATTTTCCGCTTTTGAACCTCGCCTTCAAGATCGGACCGGCGATGGCGGCAGGATGTCCGATCATCATCCGGCCCTCGGAGCAAACCCCCATTTCCGCCTATGCGGTTGGAATGCTGTGCGAAAAGATCGGCCTGCCGAAAGGGGTCGTCCAGATCTTGTGCACGGACGGATATGATGTGGCCGATGCAATGACCGCTTCGACGATCCCGCAGGTGATCACACTGATCGGATCCACACCGACGGGGCAGCACATCATGCGCACCGGTGCAACATCGATCAAACGCTACTCCATGGAACTGGGAGGCAACGCGCCGGTTCTGGTGCTCGAGGACGCCGATCTCGATCTTGCAGCCGATGTGGTCTGCGGCGTCAAATTTTCAAATGCCGGGCAGATTTGCGTCTCTCCGAACAGGGTCTTCGTGGCGCAATCCGTTCACGCTGCCTTCACCGAAAAAGTTGTTGCGCGCGCCAGAGCAGCCAGGGTCGGATTCGACAAAACCGCCGACATCACCACCGGGCCGGTCATCGACCGGCGCGCCTGGACGAGGATCAAGGGCTTGGTCGACGACGCGGTCAACGGGGGCGCCGCGCTTCTGGCCGGGGGCGATCGTCCGGCTCACCTGAACAAGGGCCACTACATTGCGCCGACGGTGCTGGACCATGTCACCGAAACCATGTCCGTCTATCGGGAAGAAACCTTCGGCCCGATTGTCAGCCTGATCCCCTTCGAAAACGAGCGGGGTTTGATCGACATGGCGAACGACTGCGAGGAAGGGGGACTGACCGCCTATCTGTTCACACGTGACCTGGCGAAGGCAGAAGCTTTTGCTGCCGCGCTCCGCTACGGCGAAATCCAGATCAACGGGGTGAAGTACGACATCGATCTCCCCCACGGCGGGATTGGCCAGTCCGGCATTGGTCACGACTGCTCGGCGTTGGCGCTCAACGATTACCTTGTTTTGAAAAGGGTCACACGCGCACTCGGCGACTCGGACTTCGGAGGGCTGAACGCATGAAAATCACCAGCGTAAAGAGCCACATCCTGCAATACGAGCTTCCCGAGGAACTGGGTTACTCGCAACAGTATTGAGGAAAACGTTGAGTAAGCACCACGGTTCGCATGTTTCGGTGAATTACGTCTCGGCGAGGCAATTACCTCTTGGAACCATTGAGACTTTTTGCCCCCGCGCAAAGAGAACAAGACCATCTCGAGCGACATTCGCTGTGTTGTTCGACAATTCAATTTAAAATTGCCCTTGCACGTTTACCTTAACCAAAGTTAACTTTGCGTGGGCTTCAAAAAGGGTGAGAAAAATGACAATGGTGGGGGTGTGGGCTTAAAAAGCAGTCGCCAACTTGCCGAGTGAAAAATAATGAACAAGATCGTCCAGGTCGCCCAAGCAGACGTCTCAAACTCTTCGAACGAAAATGCAGCGGATGTGCCGCTCATCGTCACCCGTCCCGACGCGCAGCAAAGCATCGTTTCCTTGCTTGCACCCGGACGCATGGTTGATTTCAGCCAGGTTCTTAACGACGAGATTTCCTTTATCCGGATTGGCGACGACCTGCAGATGATTTTCGCCGACGGCGGAACACTGATCATCCAGAGTTTTTTTGCTGGAGACGCAAGCGCGCAAATCGCCCTGGTGGGGGACGGCAAGACACTTTCCATCGATGAATTCACAGCAATTGCCAGCCTTCAATCTGCGGACGAGATCCAGACAGCGGCCGGTGAGACAACCAATCTTGCGACGGCGCTGGGTGCGCCGCAGGGATCGGGGCAGACCTTCGAAGACGTCACGATTGGCGATCTGGGAGATGGTTTGAACATTGCCGATCTGTTGACCGGGGGCGGACCGGCCGGCAACGACGGTCTCATTGATGAGCTGACGGCGGACTTGCCGGACGCATCGCCGTTTGTGATCGACGAAACGGTGCCCGATCTGCAGATCGTCTTCCTGGATGATCCGACGTCAAGAAATCCAAACGTGCAGTTCGAAAATGTCCGCGTTGACGAGACGTCCGACGGTAAGAAGCACAGCGACAACGCATTTGACGAGACAGCGCAGGACTACGATCCGGACGTTGTCGCTTTATTCGCCAGCGTCTTGACCAGCGCCGGCGGGATTGGTTCCGACGATGATCTACTCCCGTTCGGACCCATCTATGCGAGCGACCAGATCATCGACGTTGACGCGTCCATCAGCACCGGCGCCGATACGTCTGTTCTGAACAGCACGCTTGAACTGGTTCTGGTCGATTCCGCGGGTGCCGCCTCTACCGGTCCGGTTTCGTCCGGTCTTTACACAACGGGTGAAGTGGACACCGGCCCAGGTGCGGAAATATTCCTCTTTGCGGAAGGGGACCTGATCGTTGGCCGATACGACCCCAATGGCGGAACCGCCGACGAAAACGACCCGGCTGCGTTGGCCATAACCATTGATGATGAAGGCAGCGTCAGCATCGCCCAGTACGTCTCGATGTGGCATGACGACCCGGACAGTTCTGATGAAGACATCGCAATCGGCAACGACAGCCTGGTCGATCCGGGGTCAGTGTTGGCCCAGCTGACGGTGACCTATTCCGACGGCAGCACTGCTTCGACCCGTGAGAATATCAGCGACCGGATCACCTTCGATGATGACGGCCCGGACCCTATCGGTCCCGATTTCCTTGATCCCGTCTTCATTGATGAACCCGATGATCTGGATCTTGAAGTCAGCGGTCAGCTCCTGTTCGATCCTGGTGCCGACGGGGCGACCGTGACCGATGCCACAGTGTTCTCAGATGATGATGGCTTCGTTATCCGCGAAGACATTCTTCAATCCAACTTTCCGTTTGTTGAAGACTCTGACAATTTGACGGTCGGCGGCGAGCGTGTGGAAACCGTAACGGTCACCAGCGCAGTCACCGGGGTGATAACGATCACTGGAACGACGGAAACCTCGGGTGAGAGCGTTTTCGAGATCGTCATTCAGCCCGATGGCAGCTTTGTTTTCACACAATTGGCGGGGTTCGATCATCCGGATGCCGGACTGACCGGAGACGACGATCCCATTGATATTTATTTGGACTTCACTGTCACCGATGGCGACGGAGATGTTGAAGGAGATCTGACAGATCCGTTCGGAAGCGAATTTTTTGAGATAATCCGGATCACCGACGACGGACCGTCGCTGACAACCGAGACCGTGTCGGCGACTGTTGAAGAAGCGGGCGTCCCCATCATCTTCGACAATCCCCAGCCGAGCACCGCCGACAGTTTCGGCGCTGCCGTCGCCGTGATTGACAACTTTTTGCTCGTGGGGTCGCCGCGTGATGGTCAAGGCGACGTATTTCTTTTCGACCTGACGACCGGCAGCCTCATCCACACGATCGACGGCGAAGCCCCTGATCCTAACGATCCCAACGGCCGCCCTCTCAGTGCTCCTGGTACCTTTGCAGCGCAGTTCGGCGGGTCTGTCGCCATGGAAGGCGACTACATCCTGATCGGCGCTCAGTACGATTTGCGGTTCAGCGGCGGCGGTGGCGGCCGCGGCCCAAGACAGGGCGAAGCTCACCTGTTTGACGCCAACACCGGCAACCTGATCGCGAGTTTCGAATCCCCGCCACGTGTCTTCAACCCGTCGCAGCCAAGCTTGAACAATCCAACCAGAAGCGGGAATGACCAGTTCGGCTCCGATGTGGCCATTTCGGGCAATCTGCTGCTGATCGGCGCTGCCGGGGTTCCCGATGGGGGGACACGAGGCGGGCAGGCCTTTTTGTTCGACGCCGAAAACCCTGACGCCGACCCGATCATTATCAGGAACCCGGGTGCATCGAGAGAAGACCAGTTCGGCAGCGCAGTTGATATCGATGGCAGCTATCTTGTGGTTTCCGCGCCGAGCAACGGCACGTCTGCGGGCGAGGTCCACTTGTTCGATACCGCAGGCAACTTCATCTTGTCCTTCGTGGATCCCAGCCCGGACACTCAGGACAGTTTTGGGTCCGACGTTGCGATCCAGGGCAATCTCGTGGTGGTCGGTGCGCGCCGGGAAGACGGTGCCGAGATCAATAGCGGCGAGGCGTATCTCTATTCCTTCGACGCTGCGAGCGGCACCTCCCAGCTGTTGCACACGTTCGTCGATCCTGAACCCGTGCAGAACGGTTTCTTCGGCTTTTCCGTCGCAATCGACGGCAACCAGGTCGTCATCGGTGCGTCTGCCCGCGATGCGAGTGTAAACGAAAACGGCCGCACCTACGTTTTCGACGCAACCACGGGTGACCTTATCCAGACACTGGAGGACCCGACGCCGTCTCCATTCGGCAGAGACGATATGGGAGAGGCGGTTTCGATTGACGGCAACACCATTGCCGTCGGCGCGCCTGGAGACTCCACACTGGGCAATGACGTCGGCCAGGTCTATGTGTTCCAGTCAGGAACCGGCGCCTTCAACGCGACCCTCGACCTCAGCTCGCTTGTCAGTTTCGGCAATGACGGCCCGGCAAGCGGTGGCGGTTTCTCTTTCAAAGTATTCGACGCACAGGATTTCGGCACCCTCACCTCCGGCGGAACTCAGGTGCGCATCGTCTCGGACGGCACCACCCTCACCGGCTTTCTCGATGACGGCACGAACGCCGATGAGCTCGACGATGGCGACACGACGGTCTTCACGCTGACCATCGATGAGACCAACGCCGAATTCATCTTGCTGGGAGATCTGGACCACGGCACCGACGACACGATCCCGCTTGAATTCGGCCCATACATCATCGCCACTGATGCCGACGGCGACAGCGTATCACTGGACAACCAGGTGACGATCAACGTCGCGAATGATGATGCGCCTACGATCACATCCGACGGTGGCGGCGATACCGCAACGATCAACGTAAAGGATCAGATAACTGACGTCACTGACGTCGACGCTACGGATCCGGATGGCCAAACGCTGACCTATGCGATAACCGGCGGCGCCGACGAAGCCCTCTTCAGTATAGATAGTTCTTCCGGAGAGCTGAGCTTCATTGCCCCGCCCAACTTCGTTCTGGGTGGCGACAACGACTACGAGGTAGAGATCACAGTCAGTGACTTTGGCGGCCAAACGGATGTGCAAACTATCAACGTGACCGTCACGGACCCCAATGACCCCATCATCATTGATCTCAACGGTGACGGCGTTGATCTGACCGCACCGGAAAACGGTGTTGAATTCGACATCGACGGCGATGGCGTGGCTGAGCAGATCGGCTGGGTTGGACCCGATGACGGCATGCTGGTTTTGGATATCGACGGGTCGGGCGTCATCGAGAACGGTTTTGAGGTCTTCTCCGAGGTTTTTGATGGCGGATCCTATGCTGACTCGCTGGAAGCGCTGGCGTCGCTGGATGAAAACGGCGACGGCGTGATCAATGCCGAAGACGCGGCGTTCAACGACATCAAAATCTGGCAGGATACCAACGCCGACGGTGTCAGCCAGGAAGATGAGCTCCGGAGCCTGATCGAGCACGGGATTTCTTCGATCGATCTGAATGCTGCCCGCACCGACCTCACGCTCAACGGCAACACAGTCTTTGCCGAGGGCACCTACACCAAAGTGGACGGATCCACCGGTGCTTATGCCGGGGTCAGCTTTGGCGCTGCCAACGAAGTCTCCAACGACAACGAGGAAACCACGCGCCAATCGACCGCGATCGCCGCAGGTACTGCATTGGTGCTTTATGCCGCGTCGGCTGAAGAAGTCTTAGCCGGACTGCTGTCGATCGACATCAAGGGCGATCCGCCCATCGGCGCCGTTGACATCGGCGAGGACCTTACAGTGGTCTATACCCCCCCGGTTGGCCATGAGGGCAAGGATGTGGTTGAACTGGAGCTGGCATTCGCAGACGGCTCCACGGTGATGCGCTCGATCGAATTGGACGTCCACACGGAAGCAAGCTCGCTTGAAACGACGACGACGGTCGTTGAAACCGGCGATGCCGTGGATCCTGCAGACCAAAGCACCGAAGCGGTGAGTGCGCCGGAAGCGGCGGTGGCGGTCACCGTCACCGGATCGGTCATTGAAGGCGACGGCAGCGACAACATCCTTATCGGCACCGACGGTGACGATATCCTGATCGGTGGCCTCGGCGCTGACACGCTGACAGGCGGTGCGGGGGCGGATACGTTTGTTCTCAATTCGCTCGCCGAAGCCGATCTGATCACCGACTACACCTTCGGGGATGGCGACAAGCTCCATCTCGGCCAGCTTCTCGAAAACGCCTTTGGCGCCTCAACCGATGCAACCGACTTCGTTCGGGCCCATCGTGACGAGAATGGCGACGTTCGCATCGAAGTCGACCAGGATGGCAGCCAGGACGACGGTCATGCGTGGCAGGAGGCGGCAATTCTTCAGGACCATGCCTCGATGGGTGAGACAATCCGTGTCGTTCTGGATGGTCAGGGCGTGGAAGCTGAGATCGCCGTGAACGTTGCCTGAGCTGAAATCGCGCGGCAAACTCACGAATGCATCGGAGTTGGGACGGCTCTGAAGACCACGGAAGAACCAAGCGCTTAGAGCGCTTTTGGCCGAACAGTTGTGTTGTTGAGAAATGGTACAGACGGGTGGATTCGAACCACCGACCTTCGGAGCCACAATCCGACGCTCTAACCTACTGAGCTACGTCTGCCAAGGCCTTTAAAGTGGCGCGGACCATACTTGCCCGGACCGCCATTTGCAAGGGCGTCTTCTACTCCCGTTTCCGATCACCGGCAAGCGTCAATTTTTGGAAAAGACGGGGTTGTTGAAAAGCAAATGCCCGGGGCAGAACCCCGGGCATTGCATCTGTTGCCGCATGTTGGATGCAGCTCAACCGGATTAGTTGACCTTCAGACCTTTGAAGGATTTTTCAACTGCTTCCTTGACCGGAGCAGAAACGTCGGTGCCAAGCTTGGTCGCCAGTTCCTGCATTTCTTTGGTCTGGGCGCTCAGAGCGTCAAACTGCGCGCGAGCGAACGTGGACTGCAGTTCAATTGCTTCAGCAAGGGACTTTGCAGACATGATGTCCTTGATGAAGTTGAATGTTGCGTCAGCGTTGGTTTTCGCAGCGTCGACAGCCTTGTGGTTGAATTCAACAACGCCCTGGCGGGAAGTTTCGAATGTGTCTTCCATCAGGTCGGTCGCATCTTCAGCAGCGTTTTTCACTTTAGCGTATGCTTCGCGTGCGTTTTCGATGCCCTGTTCGGTCACTTCGCGGAACGCTGCCGGGATTTCCATTTTCGGCAGAGCGAAAGCTTCGAAGTCCGGGAAAGTAACAGCAGCAGCAGCCGGTGCGGCTTTGGCCTTGGCGGTGCGTGCTTTCGGGGCCGCTTTAGCGGTAGTCGTGGTCTCGGTCATGATCTCATCTCCTAGAGTCCGGATGCGATCATCGGTTCAAAAGTCATTCCGCCGTCTCATCAGCCGGCGGACCCTGTCGTCATCCGCAGCCCTTACATAGTGCATCGTTTGTTGCATTGCAACATTTTTTTGCACTGCACAACAAACTTCTTAGGGGATGCTTGGCATTTGGGACTGTTTGACCGGAGTCGGCAACGACGCACCACAGTCCGTCGCCCAAGCGAAAGACAATATCCTTCGCGCAATCAATTCCACATTATGCCGCACAGCGGGCAAAATCACGACTGGATACCGCGCAGTTCTTCATTGTCCTGCGCGGCCCTGAAAACCGGGATTATTTCTTCTGCGCAGCCTTGGTTGCGTCCTGCACAGCCTTGGTCGCCACGTTCGAGAACTCGCGGGCCTGTTCGCCAAAGGCTTCCATCTGACTGCGCAGATAGGTCTGCTGCAGCTTCAGCATGTCTTCGACATTGTCTGCCTTGACGAGTTCCTGTGCGAACTTGAAAGCGGCGTTGACATGCTCTTCAGCGTAAGTAAGTGCCTTTTTGTTGACATCGGCTGCGCTTGCCTGAACAGCGCTTGCGCCTTCTTCAACGTTGGTCACAGCCTTGTGGGTCGCGCCCATGAAATCGTCAAATGCCTTCTGTGCCTGGTCGACACTTTTTTCGGCAAAATCACGCATCTGGTCGGGAACTTCGAATCCGGTTTTGTCAGTGCTCATGTCAGCGCTCCTCGGGTCACGGACAAGGGCTGTCCGCGTCTTCTGGTTCTGTCCTTGCCAAAAATTCGTAACACGCAGATGGCAATCCGGCAAACAAATGGGGATAGGTTAACCACGCCTTCACGTAAGTCCTTTAGCACACTTGCTTTACGTGGACGACGCTAAGCTTTGCTTGTATTAACGGAGTGTTTACTAAAGCAGGCAATTTGCCGCGGCGCGTCCGCCAACCGGTGCCGCCGACCTTTGGAGCATAACCATGGACAACCAGACCCAATCATTCCTGGAACTGAGTGCCATGAATGATCTGGTTCAGCTTGCTGCCGACAAGCGCGCGGCGTGGCTGTGGTCTGCGGACGGTGCCCAAATTCTGTGGTCGAACGCAGCCGGGGCCGCGTTTTTTTCTGTCCAGACTGTTTCCGAACTTGCCGGCCTGACGTCCCTGGAGCGCTCACCCGCCCGGCCGCATATCGCCCGTATCGCCGAATCCGGACTGACCGACCGTTTCAGCATCGACCGTCTCCGCTTCTACCGGGGTCTGAGGGTCATGCTCCTGACGTGTCAATGCAAGAAGGTCGAGCTTGCAGATGGCGGCACCGCAGCACTGATCGTGTGCAGCGACAAGGGTCTTGCTCTGACAAAGGACCCAATTCCCGCCTATGCGCACCTGCTGAGATCTCCTGACAGAACAGTTTTTCTGATCGCTGAAGGTGAGGTCGAGGAAAGGATCGGCACGCTGGACGGCATGCCGGAAGACATCGATCTGCCGCAGGGGCAAAAAGTGCTGTTCGGCCCACTCGATCTGAACGAGCAATATCACGACGGTGCGGTTCTGCAGATCCCCGCTGGCCCGAGGATTGTCGTGCTGAGCAACGATCCGATCGGAGAAGATCAGGCTGCTTCAGGATCCTCCGGAAATGAGGATGCAATCGCGGTAGCAACTGTTGCCGGCACCGCGGCTCCGGCGGGCGCGCAAGACATGGACGCCGAGGTGGAACACGCCGCGGAAGAAGACACCGCAGCGCCCACCGATGAGGCGGCCGATCCCGTTGACGCTGATCCGCTGCAGGCGGATGCGGATACTGATGCCGGATTGGATGTGGAAGAAGAGCCAGATCACGAGACCGCATCTGATCATGCAGAAGCACCGGGCGAGACAGCAACCCTCGACCAGGCACCCGACGACGACGCTCCTCAAAACAACGCCTCTGAGGACGAGCCGGCTGAAACTGAAGCGGTTGAGACAGACACGCTCCCCGATACAGACACGGAAGCTGCCACCGATGATGTGTCTTCCGAGGAGGCTGCAGCCGAAACTGCAGAAGAGCCCGCCGAGAGCGAAGCGGACGCGGAAAGCTTCGTCTTCCAGCCACGCCGCCGGCCTGTGCGGTTCGCCTGGAAAATGGACGTCGACCAGCGCTTCACGTTTTTGTCCGACGAGTTTGCCGAAGTGCTGGGACCAGACGCAACCGGGATTGTCGGCCTTACCTGGGCAGATGTTTCGGAAAGGTTCGGCCTCGACCCGCGCGGCAATATAGCCCGGGCGCTGGATCGGCGCGATACCTGGAGCGGCAAGACGGTTGCCTGGCCTGTCAGCGGCGCGGCTCTGCGCGTTCCTGTCGACATGGCGGCCCTGCCCGCTTTCGACCGAAACAGGGTCTTTGAAGGCTATCGCGGCTTTGGTGTGTGCCGGACCTCCGATGCAGTGCAAGACCCGGATGGCTTCGTTCCGACGCCGGTTGCTCCGATTGTTGCAACACCGCCCGTGGACGACGCAGAAGACACCGGTGACGAAGACCACAACGCTGATGAAGACCTGACGGGCGTTGTGGAAGACAACACTGACGTTGGTGATGACGAGGCTCTCCAGAGCGACGCAGGTTCACATGATGCGGATGCTGCGACGCATGAAGACGAAGATAGCTCGGCACTCGAAGCGGATGGTGCAGATGAAGATCCGGCTTTGGAGGATGAGGAACCCGAAAGGTCCGATGACGACAGCCCTGCCGGTGAAACGATGGTTGTGGCAGACCCCGATGTGCCGGCGAATGATGATCCTGCTGACCTGAAACCTGCCCCGCCGAATTCCCTTGGCGGCCGAACGTTTCTCGGGGCAAGTGCTGCGGCCCTGGTTGGGTCCCTGGCAATGTTCAAGGGGAAAAAGTCTGCTGAGACATCTTCAAGCGGAGAGCAACCGCTCGATGCCGAGAGCCCGGCCGCCGACGAAATCGACTTGTCGGACGATCTGAAAAGCGCAGCTGCTGCACTTGATGCCGGTCTCAATGACGATGACATCATCGAAGATGAAACCGGCTCGGACGAAGCGGAGGACACGGCCGCGGAAGCTGTTGAAGAGTTGGTCGAAGAAACCGACGATCATGACAGCGACGAGACCCTTGCTGGCGAAGATCTTCAGGCAGACGTGGGGCCTCACACGGCGGAGGAAAGCGCCGACGGCCAGTTTGAAGACGAAGATGCGCACGACCCGGTTGAAGCAGAAACCGAAGACGAAAGTGCAGCCGACGGCGGTTCCGATGCCGATGCCGATGCAGAGCTAGAAGAGTTGGACGATGTTGTCGAGGAAGCGTCGACCGAGGCAGTCCACGACGAAGCGCCAATTGAGGAAAACCTAGAAGAAGGGGTTTCCGAAGACCAGGATACGCTGGACGCGGAAGAGAAAGCGGACGAACCGGTCGGCATCGCGGGGCCTGCCGAGCTAAAACCTGCCGAGATTGAAAGCGCCGTCAAGAACCTTGCCAAGTCCTACAAGCCCCCCGAACCCAGATCTCCGGATCTGTTTGATGAGGCCTCGGCGGACACGCCTGCAGATGAACCCCGTGCGGCTGATGACACAGATGAGGACGATCTTGAGGAGACTGCGCCTGACGCATTGATCGACGCGCCTGAAACATCGGACGATGTGGATGCGGGCGACGAGCCCCTTGCAGCGGCCAGCGGCGACGACGGTCTGCCTGACGACACCGACGACACCACAGCACAGACCGACGAAGACGACGAGGCGGAAGCGCCTTCTGAAGAAACGACACCTGAAGACGGAAGTGCCGCTGACGCCGAGGAAGAGCGCGAGTTTTACGAAGAGACCGCTGCTTATGAAGAGCACGAGCAGGCGGTCGAAGCTGAAGAAAGGAGCACCGCCGATCCGGAGCCTGAGAAGAAGACCGGCGAAGTCATTCCGCTGGCCACGGCAAGACCACGTGTGGTGCCCGTTGACACGTCCAGCCTTTCCCGCCCGGAGCGCCAGGCCTTCCGCAAGATAGCCGAAGCGCTCGGTGCGCGGCTTGAAGGGGACCTTGAAGACTTCGACGCACCGGACCCGGAAGAAGAAACCGATGAGGATCTTCCGCCCGAAGTTCCCGAGGCAGGACCGATCGACCCCAGCCTGCTCGACAGGCTGCCGATCGGCATCTCGATCGTTCACGACCGCGAAGTGCTTTATGCCAACAAGGCGCTTTTGAAAATGCTCGGGTACCGCTCCATTTCATCGCTCTCCCAGGCGGGGGGGCTGGAAGCGCTCTTCATAGACGATACGGACGAACTCGCGGATGCCGTCGGTGTCGATGGAGAAGTCGATGAAGCCATGAAGGTTCGTCTTGCCGACGGCGGTGTTCTGAACGTGGACGCCCATATGCACTCCGTTCCCTGGAACGGCAGCCGTGGCCTGATGATCTCCATCACCGAACGCCCGATGAAGAACGGACAGTCGACTGGACCGACTTCTCCCAATTTCTTTGCAGAAGTGCGCGCGGAACTGGACAATGCCCAGGACCAGATCGCCGAAATGGATACCATTTTGGAAACGGCGACAGACGGCGTTCTTGTCCTTGACCGCCATGGGACGATCGTCAAGGTCAACGGTTCGGCGGAGGCGCTCTTCAGTGCCAACCGGGCGGACATGATCGGGGCGCCTTTCACCGAGTTTCTGGCGCCAGAAAGCCACCGTGCAGCGTCGGACTACCTCGACGGCCTGTCACGCAACGGTGTCGCCAGCATCTTGAACGATGGCCGCGAGGTCTTAGGTCAGGTGCCTGCCGGCGGCCTTATCCCGCTTTTCATGACCATGGGCAGGATCACCAGCCGCGACGACGACGCAAAGTTCTGCGCCGTCCTTCGCGATATCACCCAGTGGAAAACAGCGGAAGAAGAGCTGACGCAGGCCAAGCGCCAGGCGGAGAATGCCAGCTCGCAGAAGTCCGACTTCCTGGCAAAGATAAGCCACGAGATCCGAACCCCACTCAATGCGATCATCGGCTTTTCCGAGGTCATGATGGAAGAGCGGTTCGGCGCAATCGGCAACGACCGCTACAAGGATTATCTGAAGGACATCCGTACGTCCGGCTCGCACATCATGAGCCTGATCAACGATCTTCTGGACCTTTCCAAGATCGAGGCCGGCAAGCTGGACCTCAAGTTCACCGCTGTTTCGACAAACGATGTGATCAATGAGTGCGTTGCGCTGATGCAGCCACAGGCCAATCGCGAGCGGGTCATTATCCGCGCAAGCCTTCCGGAATCGGTTCCGGAGGTGGTTGCCGACCCGCGGTCGTTGCGCCAGATCGTGCTCAACCTCCTGTCCAACGGCATCAAGTACAACAAGTCCGGTGGGCAGGTGATCCTGTCGACCGCGCTGGAAAGCAACGGCGAAGTGGCCCTCAGGGTGCGCGACACCGGCACAGGCATGACTTCCAAGCAATTGGCGGCGGCGCTGGAGCCGTTCCGGCAGTTGCACACTGCCAGCCGCGGCGGCGGCACCGGCCTCGGCCTGCCTTTGACGAAGGCGTTGGTGGAGGCGAACCGCGCGACTTTCCACATCGACTCGACCCCTGATCAGGGAACGCTAGTGGAAGTCGTCTTCCCGACACAGCGGGTCCTGTCGGAGTAGAACCAGCCTGCGCATTTTGTCACACCCAGGTACTGGATCACGGTTTCGTGATCCGGCGTCAGGTCCTGCCCTTCCGTCTCCGCGAGCTAAAGTAGAGGATTAAACTCCTGTTTTCCCGCCAATTTTCATCAAAATAGTGGAGTAAAAACCTCCAGTTAGTTTTGAATCATTCTAAACTATTGATTTTATTATGTTTATTGACTTATTCCGAAGATGCGGACATATTCCCGGCCAAGCATTCGGCCCAAGGCTGAAGCGAAAACGATGTCTTTCTTTGGGAGTGTTCCATGCGTTCGACCCTTCGCGCCCTTACAGGCGTTCTTGCCCTGACCACAGCTTCTTTCGCGGCGGCCCCGGCTCTCGCCGACGGTGAAGTCAACATCTATTCCTACCGTCAGCCGTTTCTGATCCAGCCGCTGCTGGATGCCTTTACGGCTGAAACAGGCATCAAGACAAATGTCGTGTTTGCCTCCAAGGGCCTCGGTGAACGCATCGCAGCAGAAGGCGAGAACTCGCCTGCCGACATTCTTCTGACCGTCGACATCGGACGTCTGGATGGCGCCAAGCAGCTTGGCATCACCCAGCCTGTCGTCTCCGACTTGGTCAACGAGAACATTCCGGCTCAGTTCCGTGACCCGGAAGGCCACTGGATCGGCCTGACCAATCGCGCACGCATTGTCTATGCGTCCAAGGACCGCGTCGACCAGGACAGCATCACCTATGAAGAGCTGTCCGACCCCAAATGGAAGGGCCGCCTCTGCACCCGTTCCGGCCAGCACGTCTACACGATTGGCCTGATTGCTTCGATGGTCGCCCATCATGGCGAAGAGAAAACCGAAGAATGGCTTGCAGGTGTCCGCGACAATCTCGCTCGCAAGCCCGCCGGCAATGACCGCGCCCAGGTGAAAGCCATCTTTGCCGGTGAGTGCGACATCTCGCTTGGCAATACCTATTACATGGGCAAGATGGAAACCAACGACAAAGAGCCGGAGCAGAAGGAATGGGCAGACAGCGTCCGCATCCTGTTCCCGAATTCCGGTGATCGCGGCAGCCACGTGAACCTGGCCGGGGTCGTTCTTGCCAAGAACGCACCGCACAAGGACAACGCGGTCAAGCTGATTGAATTCCTGTCGTCCAACAACGCTCAGAAAATCTACGCGGAAACCAACTTCGAATACCCGGTCACACCGGGTGTGGAAGTCTCCGAACGCGTGCAGAGCTGGGGTGAGCTCAAGCCGGATGATCTGACGCTTGACGAAATCGCCAAGAACCGCAAGACCGCCAGCGAGCTGGTTGACAAAGTTGGCTTCGACAATGGTCCGGCGTCTTAACAAAGGGCTGACCTGACAAGCGAAAAGCGCCGTTCGCGAACGGCGCTTTTTTGCTTTTTCAAGAGATTGCGTTTAGAGCTTCCTGCGAACCATTACGAACTAAAAGACCCACCTTGCTGCGCACGCCCACACTCTCTTTTGCAGATCGTTTCTGGCAAGTCACAGCAGTCGTTATCGCCGCGATGGTTTTGCTGCCGCTCGGCGCCATTGTGTGGATCGCGTTCACGCCGACCAGCGAGGTTTGGGGACATCTGCTCAGAACGGTTTTGCCCGGAGCGCTTCAGACCACACTGTTGTTGATGCTCGGCGTCGGGCTGACAACCTGCGTGACGGGGGTTGTCACGGCGTGGCTCGTGACAATGTGCAATTTTCCTGGACGGCGGATCGTCGACTGGGCTCTTCTCGTTCCGCTCGCCGTTCCGACCTACATTGTCGCCTTCGCCTATGTGGAAGTGCTCGACTATACGGGGCCCGTCCAGAGCTTGATCCGCGATCTGTTCGGGTTCAAAACCTCGCGTGACTACTGGTTTCCGGAAATCCGCTCACTCGGCGGCGCCATCTTCGTCATGGGGGCTGTGCTCTACCCTTATGTCTATCTCACGACCCGGGCAAGCTTCCTCATCCAATCATCGTCGACCCTTGATGTCTCGCGTACCTTGGGTGCGTCGCCCTATGGGCTCTTTTTTCGCGTCGCGCTTCCGCTTGCCCGGCCGGCCATCGCAATCGGTGTCTCTCTCGCCCTGATGGAGTGTCTCAACGATATCGGTGCGGTCACCTTTTTCGGCGTGAAGACTTTGACCTTCTCCGTCTACGATACCTGGCTTAACCGCTCGAGCCTGGGAGGTGCGGCGCAGCTCGCGCTCGCCATGCTGGCGATGGTGTTTTTGCTGCTCTGGCTTGAGCGCTTCGGCCGAAGAAAGCAGCGGTTTGACAGCCGTGGCGATTCAAAACACCGCCCCCCAACCAGGTTCGACCTGAACGGCCGGCAGTCCGCGCTTGCCCTTGTTGTCTGTTTTGCACCGATCTTCGCCGGGTTCGTCGTTCCGGGTCTGCTGCTTGCGGACCGTGCCAGCCGCCGGCTGGACGATATCATGTCCCCGGGGTTTCTTCAGGCTGTCTGGAACAGCTTCAGCCTTGCTGCCATCGCCGCGCTGTTGACCGTTGTCATTTCGGTTGCCCTCGCCTACGCCCTGCGGATCAATGGGAAGGGTCCACTGAAAAGCGCCGTGCGTTTGGCCTCCATAGGCTATGCCATCCCCGGTACGGTTCTGGCGATCGGCATTCTGATACCGCTCGCCGGCTTCGACAATTACCTCGACGCGCGGATGGAGGCCTGGTTCGGGATCAACACCGGTCTGCTTCTCCTGGGCAGTGGCGCAGGCCTTGTCTACGCGTATGTAGTGCGGTTCCTGGCGGTCTCTTACGGTCAGGTTGAAGGCGGTTTTGGGCGGATTACACCGCACTTGGACATGGCCGCACGAACGCTTGGCAGAAACACCGGCCAAACGCTTTATCAGGTGCACCTGCCGATCCTCAAACCCGTCCTGCTCTCTGCTGCGTTGCTGAGTTTCGTCGATTGCATGAAGGAACTGCCGGCAACAATCCTCCTGCGGCCGTTCAACTTCGAGACGCTCGCAACTACCGTTTTCGAAGCTGCTTCCCGGGAAGCTTTCGAGGAAGCCGCCCTGCCCTCTCTCGCGATCGTCCTGGTCGGCCTGATCCCGGTGATCTACCTGGCCAGATCAAGCGCGATTTCGTTTCGCACAAAAGTGTCGCAACGCCGGACGGAAGCTTTGGAGTAAGGCTGGCAAGCATATCAATGCCTTGACAGCCCGCGCCCAAGTCGTCCCAATGGCGGCATTGCTCAGACCTCTTTCGGGATGTGTTTTCCATGGACAAGAAACATCAGATCAATCTCTGGTACGCCTTCGCCGCCATGATGCTGGTGCTGCTTTTCCAGAGCTGGTGGACGACTTACAAGACGGTCGAGCCGATCCCGTACAGCCAGTTCGAGCAGTATCTCAAGGACAAGAAGATCGAAGAGATTTCGATCAAGGAAAACACGATCGAGGGCAAGTTCAAGGAACCCCTGAAGGACGGCAAGCAGTATTTCGTCACAACGCGCGTGGACATCCCGCTCGCGGAGGAACTCACAAAATACGACGTCAAGTTCACCGGCGTCGTCCAGAGCACCTTCATTCGCGATATCATGTCCTGGGTCCTGCCGGTTCTGCTGTTCTTCGGTCTCTGGATGTTCTTCATCCGAAAGATTGCCGAAAAGCAGGGCATCGGCGGCATGATGACCGTCGGCAAATCCAAGGCCAAGGTCTATGTCGAGACCGATGTCGATGTCCGCTTCAAGGATGTTGCCGGCGTCGACGAAGCAAAACGGGAACTGAAGGAAGTGGTCGACTTCCTGAAGGATCCGAAGGACTACGGCCGTCTGGGCGCGCACGTTCCCAAGGGCATCCTGCTGGTCGGACCTCCAGGCACCGGCAAGACGCTGCTTGCCCGTGCAGTTGCCGGCGAGGCCGGCGTGCCGTTCTTTTCCATTTCCGGATCCGAATTCGTCGAAATGTTCGTCGGCGTTGGTGCAGCGCGGGTTCGCGACCTGTTCGACCAGGCTCGCAAGGCGGCACCGGCAATCATCTTCATCGATGAGCTGGACGCACTGGGCCGCGCCCGCTCCAGCGGCCCCATGGGAACAAATGACGAGAAGGAACAGACGCTCAACCAGCTGCTGACCGAGCTTGACGGATTCGACACGTCGAGCGGGATCATCCTGCTGGCCGCCACCAACCGTCCGGAGATCCTGGATCCGGCACTGCTCAGAGCTGGCCGTTTCGACAGGCAGGTTCTCGTCGACAGGCCCGACAAGTCGGGCCGTCTTGCCATTCTTGAAGTGCACGTTCAGAAGATCAAGCTCGATCCCAATACTGACCTTGACCAGATCGCCCAGCTCACCGCCGGTTTCTCTGGCGCTGACCTCGCGACCCTCGTCAACGAGGCAGCACTTCTTGCAACGCGCCGGCACGGCGACGCCGTCACGCTGCAGGATTTCAACGAAGCAGTGGAGCGCGTTGTCGCAGGGCTGGAAAAACGCAGCCGCATTCTATCCGACAAGGAGCGCAGAACCGTTGCCTTCCACGAGATGGGGCACGCCCTTGTGGCGGCCAATCTGGAAGGCTGCGATCCGGTTCACAAGATTTCCATCATTCCCCGCGGCATCGGTGCTCTCGGGTACACGATGCAGCGCCCGACCGAGGACCGTTTTCTCCTGTCCACCCAGGACCTGGAAAACCGTATGGCGGTTTTGATGGGCGGCCGGGCCGCAGAGGAAATCATATTCAGCGAAATCTCCACTGGCGCCTCCGACGATCTTCAGAAGGTGACCGAAGTCGCAAGGGACATGGTGATGCGCTACGGGATGGAAGAGACGCTCGGAAACCGCGCCTATGCCACGCAGCGCCAGAATTTCCTCGGACAACCTGCCGGTGACGTGGCCGAGGTTTCGCCCGATACGCAACGGGAAATCGACCTTGCCATCAAGTCCCGTGTCGAAGCGGCAATGGTGCGCGCGAAGGATCTGTTGAACGAACATCGCGGCGAACTCGACGAAGGCGCTGAATTGCTGCTTTCCAAGGAGACCCTGACGGATACGGACTTCCCTGCCATCAGGCCTGTTGCGGAGCGCCGCAAGGACGAAGCCGCGGAATAGATCCTGACTAAGGACTGCGCTCCGGGTAGCAGCGCCGTCCCTGGACTGTTCGGACGGGCAATCCGGATTTCCTGACGCCCTTCGCGCACAAAAAAGGCACCACCAAAATGGTGATGCCTTCTGACTTTTCTAAGGTAACGACTCCGTCGCCACCAAGGTGCTTCAGACGATGGTCGCCTGGGTCTTTTCCTTGACTTCCTCAAGCGTGACGTCAGGCGCCAATTCGACAACTTTCAGCCCGCCGTCCACGACGTCGAACACACCAAAGTTGGTGATGATGCGGTCGACGCACTTCACGCCCGTGAGTGGAAGCGAACATTCCTTCAGAAGCTTCGGGTCACCTGCCTTCGAGGTGTGATCCATGATCACGACGACGCGCTTTACGCCGGCCACGAGGTCCATGGCACCCCCCATGCCCTTGACCATCTTGCCGGGGATCATCCAGTTGGCGAGGTCGCCTGTCTCGGCCACTTCCATGGCACCGAGAATGGACAAGTCAATGTGACCGCCGCGGATCATGCCGAAACTGTCCGCAGACGAGAAGTAGCTCGTGTGCGGCAGCTCGGTGATCGTCTGTTTGCCGGCGTTGATCAGGTCAGCGTCGACCTCGTCGTCCGTCGGGAACGGCCCCATTCCGAGCATGCCGTTTTCCGATTGCAGGGTCACATGCACACCGTCGGGAATATAGTTCGACACAAGCGTCGGGATGCCGATGCCGAGGTTCACATAGAACCCGTCTTCCAGTTCGTGCGCAGCGCGCTCTGCCATTTCATCACGTGTCCAGGCCATGATGGGTCCTCCTCAGGCTGCGCGCGTCGTGCGCTTTTCGATGCGTTTTTCGTGATCACCGAGAATGATGCGATCGACGAAGATACCGGCGGTGTGGATGTTGTCCGCATCCAGCTCACCGATCTCGACAATTTCTTCCACTTCGACAACACAGACCTTGCCGGCCGTCGCCATCATCGGATTGAAGTTGCGTGCGGTTTTCCGGTAAATCAGGTTGCCTTCCTTGTCGGCTTTCCAAGCCTTGACCAGGGCAACATCGGAGACCAGTCCGGTTTCCATGATGTAGGTCTCGCCGTCGAAATCCTTGTGTTCCTTGCCTTCGGCAATCAGCGTGCCGACACCGGTTTTGGTGTAGAAACCCGGGATTCCCGCGCCACCTGCACGAATGCGCTCGGCAAGCGTTCCCTGGGGATTGAACTCAAGCTCAAGCTCGCCGTTCAGATACTGTTTTTCAAACGTCGCGTTCTCGCCCACATAGGAAGAGACCATCTTCTTGATCTGGCGCGTCTGCAGCAGAAGACCGAGGCCAAAGTCGTCTACACCGGCGTTGTTGGATATTGCGGTGATGTCTTTGGCTCCGGAATCCCGGAGCGCGATGATCAGGTTCTCCGGAATGCCGCAAAGGCCGAATCCTCCAGCCATTACAGTCATGCCGTCAAAGGTTAGCCCATCCAGGGCGGCCTTTGCGTCCGGATAAATTTTGTTCATATTTCACTCCCAGTTAAGACCGCAAGGTGCGTGAGGCGCACATTCGCCGCTCGGTTCTTCCCGGTCAAGACATCTTTGCCGCATTGCAGCGAAAAACATGAGCGTCCGATCATTTAATCGATTTGCCGGAAAGTCCCGCAGTCGAAAACGGCATCCGGGTATGCGCTATGCGTGTTTTGGGAGTGTTTTTGACGGTTAAGCGTTCCGCAGGAACGGGCACTCGACAAGCGAAGACGGTTCCGCTTTTTGTGTCCGGTGACATTGCGTCTTGTAATCGGACAAGGACAGGTCGATCAGTTCGCAGGCAAGAACTCTGGGCACTTCATGTTTTTTGCCCCACGAAATGACGAGAATTTGGCAGGCAATTCGCCGAGCCGGGCGCGCTGCGTGATGGCAAACAAACCTTGACGTTTGCCGCGAGCCTCCCGCGCCCGTGGATGAGCGCCGCCGCGCCAACCAGCGGTCACGACGGAGTGGCGCACCCTACGGGCGCGGCACCGTCTGCTTGACGAATTGGTAGTTGGGCGTTCCCGCTATGAGCTGCCTGTTTGACGTCTTTTGGCGAAGTTCAAGCAGCAACGTCTGCCTCTTGACGATGCCGTTGACGGCCTGAATGAAGCTGCCCGATTCATGGTAGTAGATCTGGCCGTTCTGCCGAGTGATCTCAAACAGTTTCACATTGGCCTGCGGGCCCTGCGGGGCAATAAGTGGCACCGGGCCAACTGCATTCAAGTTTACATTGAGTTGCGCGGCCACCAAAGCGTAGAATTCGCCGTACCGGTCCTCTAAATCCCAATCTTCACCCGTATTGTTGAGGTTAACTGCGGCTTGCTGCCAGGCTGCGTCTAAAACAGCGTTCTGAACGTTTCCAAAGAAGAGATGTGTGCAGGGTGGGTGGTATCCGATATTGTTCGGGTCGTTATGACACTGCGTAAAATGTGCGCCATCTGAAAAGTAAACCGTCGGGAGCTGCCGCCCGCGCGTCACGCCGACAATGTCGTTATACGTGTATCGGTTCGGGATCATGTGTCCTGGCATTGAATTCTCCATTAATCCAGCGGTCGAAACGACCGGGTCTTAGGTCATTCCTGTATCTTTCCGTTTGAGACTTCAGCATTGACCGCAGGGCGTCTTTTCGTGCCTACCTCTGCGTCGGCTGTTCTTAATTTCGTGGGGAAGAGAGTGTTTTCGGAGTGCCGGGCGTCACACGGGAACTACCGATCGGTACTTTTTTAGGAATCGCCAGATTCTCAAAATGGTCTCACACAGTTGAATTCGGCTGTATCATAGCCATCACGCGTCAGGAAGCGGAAGGACGTCAGCTTGCGATGACTGCTCGAGAGACTGACCAGAAAAGACCGCACTTTCGCGCGTTTCTGAAAGTTGTTTATGGTTTGTAAAGTCTTAAAGCGAAGAATTGGGCAGCTGTCGGTCCGGGTCTTGAGCAGATCCCGTCCGGCAATGTTTTGGCATCCGATTGAAAGAAACAGCCCGCCGTGTACCCGTTCTGGTCCACATTGTTCAAGATTGCAGTGTTTTCGCTGCTGGTTGGTGCGGGTCTTTCCTTTGTCAACATATCGGCAGAAGACATTTTGGGCTCTGTCGGACTGAGCCCGCTGCAGCTCTGGATTTACATGCTGGAATTCCGGGACTGGGCAATCCCCAACATGATCCTCGGCGCTTTCATCGTCGTGCCGGTCTGGTTGTTGACCTATCTGCTAAGGCCACCAGCTGGTTGAACGCGTGCGATGGCCGCAATGATTTGCCCGCGTTGGCGACGTTGCGACGGAGCTGCCGCGCCGATTGCCTGGCAGAAATGGCGGCGACCAAAAGATCCCCTGCCTTGCTTTTCGGCACCATCACACTCTTGGTAACAACCGGCGCTGCTTTGAAACGGTTCTTGTAGGCATACATACCGGCGCCGAGGCTGAAACGGGCAACGTCCCTTTGCCGCGCCCACTCGATTGACTTCACGAACAATACCATGCCGGGAGACAGGCGGTGCCATTTCGGATCTCCTATTGAGACCAGGACACCGTTGGCGCACGCCCGATTGGCGAGCACGATAGCCGCGGCAACCACTTCTTCGCCGTTTTTCAACGCAAAGGCCTTTACCAGGCCTTCGCTGCCGGTCATGCCGGAAAGATACCTGTAGAACTCATCGTGGACCTCATCGCCGGTCCAGTTCTGGCGCTGACGGCGCTGCTCAAGCAGAACGCGGCAGATCTGTTCGCTCTGCGCCGCCGTTTCAGCCTCGACGAACTCGACACCTGCGCGGAGCAGCTTTCTGAACTTTGCATCCGCTTCCTTGTAGACCGACTTCTTCGGTTCCGAGCCGACTTCATCCAACATGCCCCGGTCAAGACACAGTGCAACGTTGCTCGCAACCGCCTGTTCGGCATCATAAAAAGGGTTCGCAATCGAACCGATGGTCGGCGCAATGTTTGCAATCTTCAGGAGATCGCATCTCGGAAGCGAGCCCACCAACATTGGCAGCACATTGGCTTTCAACGCGTCCGGCAGGTTCTCGAATTCAGAGCTCAACACCGGACCGTTCTGATCGGAAAGTCCCGTGTCCGGGAGTGACACCAGCCGAAAGGGTCCCTTCCGGTACCAGACAAGCGGAACCAGCAATAGCGGCCTGTCATCGCCTGCAAGATGGAATGATGCGATTGAAAACCTGTCGCAGCGCGCCTTGGCAACCGTTTGACTGAAAGCGTGAAGAAAACACGGTTCCTGGAAAGGACTGAGCACCGGTTTGCCCGGAAGCGCATCAAACAACACTTCGAGATTGTTCAACGACAAGTCGTCGTGCCAACGGATCGACAGGTCAAAACTTCCGTCGATTGTTTCCGGGGATGAGGTTGTGAATTTTTCTTCAGTGCTAAAAAACGTCATTTCACTTTGCCCAAAAGTGAAGCTCAATAAAATTTGAACAAAATATTATCAAACTCGCTCTGGTTGTGAACGATTTGCTTAAAGCTTGGTTAATTTCAGAAAACTTCAGAAACAATTTCATGAAGAAAGTCAGCCGTCGCCGAACGCCGCTCTTTCGTCGCGTTCGCGCTGCACCTGCTGGCGCTTGGTGGCAATAGAGGCCGCGATCACGCCGAGTGTCACGAGAGCAACCAGAATGGTGCAGACCGCGTTGATTTCGGGCGTCACGCCAAGGCGAACCTGGGAATAGATCTTCATCGGCAGCGTCGTCGCTCCCGGACCGGTGGTAAAGCTTGCAATCACAAGATCGTCGAGCGAGAGGGTGAAGGCCAGCATCCATCCGGCAATAACGCCAGGCAAAATGATCGGCAGCGTGACCAGAAAAAACGTCTTCACCGGGGGACATCCGAGATCTTCAGCCGCTTCTTCCACGGACTTGTCGAAGCCCACGAGGCGGGATTGAACCACAACGGCGACATAACACATGGCGAAGGTCGTATGTGCCAGCATCACCGTCCAGAAGCCGCGCGCCGTATCCATCGCCACGAAGAGAAGCAGCAGCGAAAGGCCAAGGATGACTTCCGGCATCACGAGCGGTGCGAAAATCATTCCTGAAAAGAGCGAGCGTCCGATAAACCGTCCGGAGCGCACCAGAACAAGGGCCGCCAGGGTGCCGAGAACCGTTGCGATGGTTGCCGAGGTAAAGGCAACGCGCAAGGTGACCCAAGCCGCATCCAGAAGCTGATCGTTCTGCAACAGCGAGACGTACCACTTGGTTGAAAAACCGCCCCAGACCGTCACCAGCCGGCTTTCATTGAAGGAATAGATCACCAAAAGCACAATCGGCAGATAGAGGAACGAAAAGCCGACAACCAGCGAAGTGATGTTGAACCAGGTCGGGCCGCGCGTCATCCTTCTTTCTCCGCCATCTTCTGCTGCTGGTTCTGGAAGAGCACGATCGGGATCACCAGGATCAGGAGCAGGATCACTGCAACGGCCGAGGAGACCGGCCAATCCCTGTTGTTGAAGAACTCGACCCACAATGTCTTGCCGATCATCAGCGTATCGGAGCCGCCAAGCAGGTCGGGGATCACGAATTCACCGACAGCCGGGATGAAGACCAGAAAACATCCGGCAATGACACCTGGCAATGACAAGGGAACCGTGATCTTCCAGAAGGCTTTCCAGGAGGGACAGCCGAGGTCTTCCGCAGCCTCCAGCAAGGTTCCGTCGAGGCGCTCCAGGCTGGCGTAAAGCGGCAGGACCAGGAACGGCAGGTAGGAGTAGACGATACCGATATAGACCGCGAGATTGGTGTTCAGGATCACCAGCGGTTCGCTGATAAGCCCTAGCGACAACAGCAACTGATTGAGCAGTCCCTCGTTCTTCAGGATCCCGATCCAGGCGTAAACGCGGATCAGGAAGCTTGTCCAGAAGGGCAGGATAACCAGCATCAACAGGGTGGGACGCCACGATTGCGGGCTGCGTGCCATCCCATAGGCGATCGGATATCCGATCAGCAAGGTCAGAAAGGTCGATACGGCGGCGATCGAAACCGAGGAGACGTAGGACTTCCAGTAAAGGGCGTCTTCGGTCAGCCAGACATAGTTTTCGAGGGAAAACTCAGACAGGCTATCGGTGAAGGCCTGCCATCCTTCGGCGAGGTCGAAAGTCGGCACATAGGGCGGGATGGCAATCGCCGTCTGCGACAAGGAAATCTTGAAGACGATCAGGAACGGCGCCAGGAAGAACAGAAATAGCCAGAAATAGGGAACTGCAATCAGCAGCCAGGCGCCGAGGCTTCTTCTTGGAGGCGCAGCGACATGTACTTCGTCCATTATGCCCTCCTATCTCGCCAGAATGACGCCGGCGTCCCGGTCGAATGTCAGCACGACGTTGTCATCCCATTTGATCGGGTTTTCGACCATCCGGGAGACATTCGTGAAAGTTGCCCGGATCGTATCGTGTTCATCTTCGCCGACCTTGGCATGGATAATCGATACGTCTCCGAGATAGGCAATGTCCCAGACGATGCCGCCGATCTGGTTGACGACACCGGGTTCAGTCTGGCCATGCGCAATCCGGACCTTTTCGGGGCGGATCGCATACCAGACCGTGTCGCCAACATTTGCCTCGGTCTCCTGATCGCACTCGATGGCAAAGCCGTCCACGACCGAAACCAGCTTGGTGACCGCCTCCGTCTTTTCCGTGACCTTGGCTTCGATCAGGTTGATGTCACCTATGAAATCCGCGACGAACTTCGAGTTGGGCGCTTCGTAAATCTCGGAGGGTGTGGCCACCTGAACCAGCTCCCCCTTGTCCATCACGGCAATTCGGTCCGCCACTGTCATGGCCTCTTCCTGATCGTGCGTCACGATGAGGAAGGTCATCTTGAGGTCTTCCTGGAGGCCCATCAGCTCGAACTGGGTTTCTTCGCGCAGCTTCCGGTCCAGGGCACCGAGCGGTTCGTCAAGCAGCAGCACCTTGGGGCGCTTTGCAAGGGACCGCGCAAGGGCAACGCGCTGGCGTTGGCCGCCTGACAGCTGGTGCGGCTTGCGCTTGGCAAATTGCTCCAGCTTGGTCAGCCGCAGCATTTCTGCAACGCGTGCCTCGATCTCTGCCGCCGGCATCTTGTCCTGCTTCAGACCGAAAGCGATGTTCTTCTCCACATTCATGTGCGGGAACAGCGCATAAGACTGAAACATCATGTTGGAGGGGCGCCGGTAGGGCGGGATGCCGGCAAGGTCCTGACCGTCGAGGAATATCTGTCCGGAGGTCGGGGTTTCGAAGCCCGCCAGCATGCGCATCAAGGTCGTCTTGCCGCATCCGGATCCCCCGAGAAGGGCAAAAAACTCTTTCTCGTAAATTTTCAGGGACAGGTTTTTCACCGCAACGAAATCACCGAACTTTTTGGTGACATTGCGGAATTCGATGAAGGGCGGATGATCCGTGTTCTCCCAGGGACTGAACTCCCTGCGCACCGGTCCTATTGATTTCTTCGCCAAAACAATCCCCCACCCCTAAGAGATCCACATAAAGTGAAAAGCCAGACCCGATCCGGCGGGTCTGGCTTTTCGAAGTCGGTTACTGACCGCTTTTCACGGCCGTCCAGGTCCGGGTGACAACCCTTTGGACCTTCGGCGAGTAGGGTGTGGTCGTATAGAGCTTGCTGACCGTTTCCTCGTCCGGATAGATCGCCGTATCGCCGATCACGTCCTCGTTCAGCAGTTCCTGCGACGCCTTGTTGCCGTTGGCGAAATAAACGTAGTTGGACGCTTTCGCCATGACGTCAGGCCGCATGATGTAATTCAGGAACTCATGCGCTTCTTCCATGTTCGGCGCATCCGCAGGGATCGCCATCTGGTCGAACCACATCTGCGCGCCCTCCTTTGGGATCGCATATTCAACGGTCACGCCATTGTCTGCCTCGGCAGCACGGTCGCGCGCCTGCAGAACGTCGCCGGACCAGCCAACCGCAACGCAGATGTCGCCGTTCGCAAGCGCGTTGATGTATTCAGAAGAATGGTACTTCTGAATGCTCGGCCGTATGGTCTTGAGCAGGTCGCCGGCCTTTTCGATCTCCGCAGGGTCCTTGCTATCCGGGTCGAGGCCGAGATAATTCAGCGCCGCCGGGATCATTTCCGTGGGCGCGTCGAGCATGAAGACGCCGCAATCCTTGAGTTTTTCGACATTCTCAGGCTTGAACAGGAGATCCCAGCTGTCGACCGGCGCGTCTTCGCCGAGGATTTCCTTCACCTTGCCGACATTGTAGCCGATGCCGGTGGTGCCCCACATGTAATTGATCGAATAGGCATTTCCCGGATCGTACTTTTCGACGCGCTCCTCAATGTCCTTCCACATGTTGCCCATGTTGGTCAGCTTGGACTTGTCCAGCTCGGAAAACGCGCCTGCCTGGATCTGACGTGCCAGGAACGTACCGGTCGGAACGACGACGTCATATCCGGTGCCGCCGGCAAGAAGCTTGGTCTCCAGAACCTCGTTGCTGTCAAAGACGTCATAGACGACCTTGATGCCGGTTTCCTTGGTAAAGTCTTCCAGGATCGATTCATCGATATAGTCGGACCAGTTGTAAACATTGACGGTGCGGTCCTGCGCAAATGCAGCACCGCCCAACAGGCTGAGTGCTGCAACTCCGGTCAACAAGCTTTTCACTTTCATTCTGAACTCCCCTCAGAGGTTTGACGGCGGCCTTTTGCGGCCTTGTCCCTGATAGTAAACGGACATTCCCGTTTGGTTCCATCCCTGTTCCACTGCAGATTGGCGATGGCCCGGGTTTTTGTCCAGCATCGATTTCGGGCAGTAGCTGCCTTATAAATAGGTCTGCCGCTCGAGTGACGAGATCTCCCGTCCGAATTCGTTCAACTCCTCCCGCTTGATCTCTGTCAGCACCTTGTGCATTTCCGGTCCCACGGCCTTCTTCATCAGCTTGGAGGCTTCGAAGGCGTCAATGGCCTCGTCCATCCAGGGCGTGAGGCGTTTCTTCCGTTTTTCATAGGCATTCCCGGTCACCGGTGCCGGAGGTTCCTTTTTCTGAACAAGACCTTCCAGCATGCCGGCCAGAATACCGGTCAGCACCAGGTAGGGATTAGCATCCGCACCCGCGATCCTGTGCTCGACGCGTGCTGCGTCCGGGCTGGATGCCGGAACCCGAAGCGCGACAGAGCGGTTGTCATACCCCCAGCAGATCGAAGCGGGTGCATAAGACCCCGGCTGCATCCGGCGGAAGCCGTTGAACGTCGAGATGAACAACAAAAGTGCTTCCGGCATGGTCTTCAGCAGGCCGTTTATGGCATGCCCCAGGCGTTCGGGCCCCTTGTCCGGATCCGCGAACAGATTGCCGTTCTCGTCTTCCATGGAAACATGAACATGCATGCCGTTGCCCGGCCACTCCACGAAAGGTTTGGCCATGAACGAGGCCTTGAGTTCATGCTTGCGCGCCACGCCGGCAACAAGGCGCCGCAGCAGCACGACATCATCCGCCGCCAGCAATGGGTTGCGGCGGTGGTGAAGATTGAGTTCAAACTGGCCGGGCGCCGCCTCGGAAACGGCTGCATCCGCCGGAATGCCCTGCGCCTCGCATGCCTTGCGCAAATCATCAACGACGGGAAGCAGCGCCTCAAGATCGGAGAGCGCGTACATGTTCTGGCGCGCCGGGCCAAGGTGGGTCGAGAACAGTGGTTTGGGCTGTTCGGTCCAGTCGCCCTCGCTTTCCTCAAACAGGTAGAATTCAAGCTCGAAAGCGCAGGTCGCTGTTACGCCGAATTCCGACTTCAGCCGGTCCACCATGTTTTCCAGGACGTGACGCGGATCGGCCAGGAATGGCTGACCGTCCCGGTCGTACATGGACAACAGCACCTGTGCCGTCTTGCGTTCGGTCCAGGGCACAAGTTTCAGGGTTTCCGGGATCGGCCAGCAGACACCGTCCTTGTCTCCGGTCTCCAGATGCATGCCGGTGGCTTCCACTTCACGCCCCCAGACATCCAGGCCGAACAGGGAATAGGGAAAGGCCACGCCCTGTTCGAACACCTTGGGAAGGGTCTTGCCGGGCAACCACTTGCCGCGCAAAACGCCGTTGGTATCCGGCAGGATGACTTCAAGCGTGTCCAGATCCGGATTGGCGGCGAGAAAGGCATCAAACTCCGTCTTCCACCCGGGTTCAGCCGGATGTTCAAGAATCTGATGGGGAAGTTCGTTCATAAAACCCCTGCTTTCAGACTGATCGGTTCCGATGCGAAAGCGGGACACCGGCCGCAGCTTTTGTTTGCTTCATTTTCAAAAATGTGATCACTTTCGTAAATGACTGTCAAGGCAGATCGCACAGATTGACTGTTTTTAATGATCGGGAGACCGAGTTGGCAGCCCAGCGTTCCGTTTCCACAGCCGGTCCGAAAGACGGGGCCGCCGATGCGCCTTCTTCCGCACGCGGCGCAACGCGTGGGCAAGTCGACACAGCTATCCGCGCGGGCCTTCTGACGGGCCGCTTCATTCCGGGAAAGGCCGTGACGATCAGGGGACTTGCGGGTGAGCTGGGCGTCAGCCCGATGCCGGTCCGCGAAGTCTTGCAAAGGCTCTCGGCGGAAAACGCGCTGGAGGTGAAAAGCAACGGTCGCGTGCAGGTTCCGGACATGACGAAGGACAGGTTCGACGAAGTCGTGAAAGCCAGGCTTTTGCTGGAACCAGAGCTTGCAGAGCGGGCTCTTTCCAACCTTTCGGCGCGCGATGTCAAGGTCCTGACCGCCATTGACGACGATATTGACCAGCGCATCGTCAACGGGGATGCGGAGGCCTATATGCGGCTGAACCACGCTTTCCACTTTCATCTCTACCGGGCGTCAAATTCAAAGGTGCTCCTGCCACTGATCGACAGCCTCTGGCTCCAGTTTGCCCCGTTCATGCGCACCGTATACGGCAGGGTGGGCACGGCGAGCCTTGTCGACCACCACAAGGAAGCGATCCGAGCCATCGAACAGCAGGACAACCAGGCGCTGCGGGATGCGATCGCGGGCGACATCGCCGACGGCATGGGTATTCTTGGGAATGAAATCCTGAACGGGACCTGAGACGGTTGATCCCCGTTCAAGACCGTGTCATTTTGTGATCACAAAATTGGTTACACCGTCATGCATCAGGCTTTGGAGGCTGGCGGAGACGACCAGACAATTTTCCAGGCACGCATTGCGTGCCAAACCTTTGGAGCCCGTCGTGAGTGATCAAACGCCAGCAAGTAGCCGCCTGGACATTGCGGACAGTTTGCGCGGCGTCCCGGACGGTGATGCTGCACGGGAGTGGCTGCACGCACGCAATATCGAGGACATCGAGTGCATCGTTCCGGACATTGCCGGTGTTGCCCGGGGCAAGATGATGCCGGTCGAGAAGTTCTTTTCAGGTCCTGTCATGACCATGCCGGCCTCGATCTTCGCGCAGACCATTTCGGGCGACTATCCGGACGATGATGAGCGGTTCCAGCACAATCCGACCGACGGTGACCTTTATTTCCGGGCCGACTACAGCACACTGACAACCGTGCCCTGGGAGACCGACCCGACTGCACAGCTCATCCATGACGCCTATACGCGCCAGGGAGCCCCGGTGGAAACCGCCCCGCGCAATGTTCTGAAGCGCGTCCTGAAACTCTATGAAGACAAGGGCTGGCAGCCGGTGATTGCACCGGAGGTCGAGTTCTATCTGGTGCGGCCCAATACCGATCCGGACTATCCTCTGGAGCCGCCGACGGGCCGCTCCGGGCGGCCCGAAGTCGGACGCCAGTCCTATTCGATTTCGGCTCTCAATGAATTCGATGACCTGATCGACGACATTTACGACCTGTCCGAAAAGCAAGGCCTTGAGATCGATACGATGATCCACGAGGAAGGCGCCGCGCAGATGGAAATCAATCTGCGTCATGGCAATCCGCTTGCCCTTGCCGACCAGGTGTTCCTGTTCAAGCGCACGATCCGGGAAGCGGCACTCAGGCACGAGATGTACGCAACGTTCATGTCGAAACCCATGTCGCATCAGCCAGGATCGGCGATGCATATCCACCAGTCGGTGATCGACAGGGAAACCGGCAAGAACATCTTTTCCGGCGAGAATGGCGAGGAAACGCCTGCGTTCCTGTCATTCATTGCCGGGCATCAGACATACCTGCCGACGGTCACCTGCATCATGGCGCCGTTCGTCAATTCCTACCGGCGCTTTTCGAAAGTCTCGACGTCGCCGGTCAATGTCTATTGGGGCTACGACAACCGTACCGTCGGACTACGCGTGCCCTACTCCAGTCCGGAAGCGCGCCGACTTGAGAACCGGATACCGGGTTCGGATGCGAACCCCTATCTTTCCATTGCGGCTAGCCTTGCGTGCGGCTACCTCGGCATCATCAACGAACTGAAGCCGGACGCTCCCAAGACAGACGACTGCTCCGAGCTTGCCAAGTCCTTGCCGCGCGGCCTGCCCGAGGCTGTCGCGAAATTCGAAAATTCCGACGAAATGATTGAGATCTTTGGCGAGAAGTTCGTCGCTACCTATCGCGCAATCAAATACGAGGAATTCGAGACCTTCATGTCCGTGATCAGTCCCTGGGAGCGGGAATATCTCCTGCTCAATGTCTGATCAACGCCACTGCCCTCTTTTGGAGTTCATGCCATGACGGCCCATTCCAACATCTACCCGACCAAGGCGTTGCAGGAAATCGACGCTGCGCACCACTGGCATCCGTTTTCGGACATGAAATCGCTAAACGAGGAAGGCAGCCGGATCATCACCAGCGCGAACGGTGTCTGGCTGACGGACTCCGAGGGACGGAAAATCCTCGACGGCATGGCCGGTCTCTGGTGCGTTCAGGTCGGCCACGGGCGCACGGAGATTGCCGACGCCGTCTACCGTCAGATGAGCGAGCTTGCCTATTACAACACGTTCTTCAAGACCACCCATCCGCCCGCAATCGCCCTCTCGGAAAAGCTGGCCAAACTCGCGCCGGACCATGTCAACACGGTCTTTTACTGCTCGTCGGGATCGGAAGCTAACGACACCGTGTTCCGCATGGTGCGTACCTATTGGGACAAGATGGGGCAGCCCGACAAGAAGGTGATTATCGGGCGCTGGAACGGCTATCACGGTTCGACGCTTGCCGGCACGAGCCTTGGCGGCATGAAGACGATGCACGCCCAGGGCGATCTTCCGGTTTCCGGCGTTCACCACATCGACCAGCCCTACTGGTTCGGCGAAGGCCAGGACATGAGCCCGGAAGAGTTCGGTATCCATGCGGCGCGCAAACTGGAACAGGCGATCGACGAGATTGGCGAGAACAAGGTCGCGGCCTTCATCGCCGAACCGATCCAGGGTGCCGGCGGCGTGATCATTCCGCCCGACAACTACTGGCCGGAAGTCCGCCGCATCCTGAAAGAGCGTGACATTCTGTTCGTTGCCGACGAGGTCATCTGCGGTTTCGGCCGTCTTGGAGAATGGTTCGGCTCGGACTATTACGGCCTGGAACCGGACCTGATGCCGATCGCCAAGGGCCTGACCTCCGGCTATCTGCCGATGGGCGGTGTGCTTGTGTCCGACCGGGTTGCCGAAGGCCTGATGAAGGCCGGGGAGGATTTCAATCACGGCTACACCTATTCGGGACATCCGGTCTGTGCAGCCGCCGCGCTCGCCAACCTGGAGCTCATTGAGCGTGAAGGCCTTGTTGAGAGGGTCAGGACCGATATCGGTCCATATCTTCAGGAGCGCTGGCTGAAGCTTGGCGATCACCCACTGATCGGGGAATCCCGCATGACTGGGCTTGTCGGTGCGCTGGAACTGGTGCCGGACAAGAGCGATCTGAAGAAAGCCTTTCCCGACACGGGCACCGTCGGAACGATTTGCCGGGACATTTCATTCCAGAACGGCATGGTGATGCGGGCTGTGCGCGACAGCATGATCATCTCGCCGCCGCTGGTGCTCAGCCACGAAGAGGCAGACTTCCTGGTCGAGACCGTCCAAAAGACGCTCGACGATACGCTCGACGTGTTGAAGAAGGACGGTTGGTTGAGGTAAGGCTGCCGGCGTTTTGAGTTGTCGCCAACTCATTCGAGGACCAGAAATCCAATATCGGGAACAACCTGAAAATTCCACGTCATTGCAGGGCTTGACCCTGCAATCCATGCCGTTTCAGCAACCTGCAAGCGAACGGTGTCAGCTGTGATCAATCGGCATGGATGCCATGATCAAGTCATGGCATGACACTGCCAAAAATGAGTTCGTTCTTTAAATCCTTTGTCACCCCGGGCGACCGACGGGAGACCCGGGACCTACTCATTGCCAGAACCTTGGAAGCAAGGCACCATTCGCCAAACTTGGCGTGCCATCGGTTCGATCGCTGTCGAACCTGGATCGGCAAGTAGGCCCCGGCTCTTCGCTTCACTTGACCGGGATGACAGTGCCAGCTTGCCGCCAGTTTACCTCCAAAAAGGTGCAATCATTTCGTTTTTCTCAGCTTCGCATGTCGGCTAAGCTCGTCTTCGGACGTTCCTTGGGTAGCGAACCCGAGACGCCAGAGGATGTGACGATGCTTTTTTCTGTCCTGATTTACGCCAGCGAAGATTTTATCGATGCGGTCACACCGGAGGAGCATGCCGAGATCATGCGCCACCACCGCGCTTTTCACGAACACACCAAATCGAACAAGCACTTCGCAGCGGCGACCAAGCTGATGTCGACCGGAACGGCGGTCACCATCAACAAGGAAAGCGACGATTACGTCGTTACCGACGGCCCCTTTGCGGAAACCAAGGAGCAGTTCATGGGGTTTTACCTGCTTGATTGTTCTTCTTTGGAAGAGGCCATCGATGCTGTGAAACTGCTTCCTCTGGACCATGGCCGCGTCGAAGTCCGTCCGGTCGAGTACTTCGAGGGAGCAGATTTCAAAAATGCAGAGCGCCTGGTTATCGACGCATCTTAGGGCTGCCCGTCCGCGCGTCGTGGCAGCGCTCAATCGCGCGTTTGGCGATATTGACCTTGCTGAAGATGCCTTTCAGGAAGCCTCGCTCAAGGCGCTGAAGTCCTGGCGGCGGGACGAGTTGCCCAAAGATCCAACCGCTTGGCTGATCGTTGCCGGACGCAATGCCGGGATTGATGCCTTCCGGAAGAAACGCCGCGAGACGCCCGCAGCACCGGAGGATCTGGAACCCGTCCATGACGGGTCTCATCCGGAAGACGACATGACGGTGTCGCTCGACCAATCTGTCTACCGTGACGACATCCTGCGTCTCCTCTTTACCTGCTGCCATCCGGTGCTGCGGCGGGACCAGCAGATCGCGCTTGCCCTGAAAATCGTTGCAGGGCTCTCCGTGGACGAAATCGCCCGTGCCTTTCTGGTCCAGCCAAAGACAATGGAGCAACGGATCACCCGCGCAAAGAAACGGCTTCAGGCGGCGAAGTTACGCTATGAGGAGCCGGATGCGTCGGCGCGTGCGGCGCGGTTTTCTGTGGTTGCCAATGCAATCTACCTTGTCTTCAACGAGGGGTACTCCGCCTCGCATGGCGAAGACCTCATACGCGAAACGCTGTGCGAAGAGGCCATTCGCCTTGCACGCCTGCTCGTGCGCCTGTTTCCCGAAGAGCCGGAGTTGCGCGGGCTGCTGGCGCTCTGTCTGATCCAGCATTCCAGACGATCAGCGCGGCTGACGGCTGACGGTGAAGCCGTCACGCTGGAACAGCAGGACAGGTTAAAATGGGATCGGACACTGATTGCCGAAGGAACCGTGTTGCTGGAGGCAGCACTTCGCAAGGCGACACCCGGCCCTCTTCAGGTGGAAGCTGCAATCGCGGCAACGCACACACGAGCCGCCCGTTACGAGGACACGGACTGGGCGGAACTGGACCGGCTTTACCGCGCCCTGGAAATCATCCGCCCCTCGCCGGTGGTGACATTGAACCGGGCCGTGGTTATTGCCAAGCTCAAGGGCCCGGCGGAAGCGCTTCGAAATCTTGAGCACCTGGCGACTCCACTGCAGCGATATGCGAGTTACTACGCTCTCAGAGCGTCCTTGATGCATGAGATCGGCCTGAGCAACGAAGCACGGCTGAATTTCGAAAGAGCGCTTGAACTTTCAGGAACCGATGCCGAACGGCGCCATATTGAACGAAAACTTGCGTCCCTGGTCCCTGCGATCTGATGACAGAAATCTTTTTCTGATTTTTCTGTTTCCCCTGTCGGATCTGACAAGACTGCTGCGTCCTCTGATTACCTGGGCTTGCCAGGCATTTGATTTAGACATGAGGACGAAAGACATGAGCAACCCGATGCAGACCCATGGCGCTTTCAGCTGGATGGAGCTTCACAGCGGCGACGACGCCAAGGCAAAAGAGTTTTACACCGGCCTTTTGGGCTGGGGCCTGGAGGACATGGAAATGCCGGGCATGTCCTACACTGTCATTGCCAATGGCGACGACAAGATCGGCGGGTTTCCTCCCATGGCCGCCGAAACGCCGCGCTGGCTGCCTTATGTGACGGTCGATGATGTCGACGCACGGGTCGAAAAGGCGAAATCACTCGGGGCAACCATTGCAAGCGAGCCGATGAGCGTACCGGGTGTCGGCCGCATGGCGACGCTGATCGATCCGGTCGGTGGTGTGATTGCGCTGATCACCTACGAAGCGCCGGCAGACGCTTAAGCAAGAAACGCCAATTTAACCGGCCGGAGCTTGTCAGCTGCAAATGGCTGCCGGCCGGCATCGCCTGATTTCTGTCCCAAAGGAGGATCCTGGAATGGACCTGATTTCCGCACTTCCGGTAACGATCGTCTTTGTCGCGATCTTTGCGCTGATACAAATCCCGATGACCGTTGCTGTCGGCCTGCGCCGTGCCCAAACCGATGTCCAGTTCCTGGATGGTGGCGACAACGTTTTGCTTCACCGCATGCGCGCCCACGGCAACTATACCGAAACGGTGCCCATCGCACTGCTTGCGATGGCAGCGGCGGAACTTGCCGGAGCACCGCATCTGCTGCTTTTGATTGGTGGCGGTGCGTTGCTGCTCGGCCGCCTGCTGCATTATCGAACCGTCGTGACGACCGGGTTTGGGACCGGACGGGCAATCGGCATGCTGCTGACATTGGCACCGCTTGTGCTCTTCGCCGGATTTGTCTTGCTCAAGACCTTTGGTGTGAACGTCTAGGCGTTTCCCCCTCATGAGAACGGCGACCGGTACAGCGCCTTCGTCAAGTGTGAAGGCGCCGGTCCGTTCGCCGGAATCTCTATCTGCATAAAATCTGCACAAAGCCTCACTGATGACTGCAAGCAGTCCGGGCACAACCTCCTTCAGTTCCAGCGCTCCAGGAGGAAAACATGTTCTTGCGCTTCAAAAGAGTTTCACTTCGATATCACCCATGCCCATTCACGCCGTGGTCCGCCGATCGGCTCGCCGAACCCGTCCGCCGATCCCGATTGTTCAGAGCCGAGATTGTCGACAGGTCCCTTCCCCGCAGTCTGCGCCGCGACGGCTGGTGGCTGGAAACATGATACCGCCTCGGTTATCTCTTAGGGGATAGCGCCTCAAGATCTGGCTCCGGTGAAACAGGCTGGAGCGTATTTGTCCGGACAAGTCCATTGCAGAGCAAAACCATTCTCGTCGTCGATGACGATCCGCATATCCGGGACGTAATCTGCTTCGCCCTTCAGAAAGCTTCCTACAGCCACGAGATTGCCACCAATGGCAAGGAGGCGCTGGACAAGGCGGTTCTTCATGCACCGGCTTTAATCATTCTCGACATCGGTCTGCCGGAGATGGACGGGCTCGATGTCTGCCGGGAACTCAGGAAAAAATCCGAAGTTCCGATCCTGTTTCTGTCGGCCCGCGACGACGAAATCGACCGGATCATCGGGCTGGAACTTGGCGCGGATGACTATGTCACCAAACCCTTCAGTCCGCGCGAACTTATTGCCAGGGTCGGGGTAATTCTGAAACGCTATGGCGCGGTCCTGACCGAGCCGCTTTCGGCCGAAACCACCCGCCTCGAACAGGGTCTGATTTGCCTTGCGCGGGAGGAACGGCAAGTGAGCGTGAACGGTAGCGACATCGCGCTGACAGCAATCGAATTCGATATTCTCGCAACGCTGATGAGCAGGCCAAGGATCGTGTTCACACGCGAAAAGATCCTGGACCAGGCCTACAGGGACAATATCCACGTCTCCGATCGGACGATCGACAGCCATATCCGCAATATCAGGGCAAAGCTCGGGTCGGGCGGCTGTAACGACGCCATTGAAACAGTGCATGGCGTCGGCTTCCGTCTCGGTTCCTGCGTGAACGAGGGCTGAGGCCCGTTGCCGATGCTGTCCCGTTCCTTCCGCGACCGATGGCGCCCGTCGATCAGCTTGGTGATCGCCCTCGTGCTCGGCATCATGCTGCTGGTCCCGCTTGCCGGGATCGTCTTTTTTCGGGTTTACGAAAATCAGCTGGTCGAAACCACCGAGGCCGAACTGATCGCCCAATCCGCGGCGATCGCAGCCACGGCGGCCCAATTGCTGGTTCTGCAAGACGCGGACAACCTGAATTTCGAAACCGAATTGCCCGCTGCCGGACCTCTTGCCAAGCAGCGTGGGCTCCTTTCCTCCGACTATTCGCGGCAGCTCAAAGGAAAAGGGGAATGGACGCCTCAGCTTCCGGAACTTGATCTTAACAAGACAGCGGTTCTTCCGGCGCGGCCCGATCCTCTGCCTGGCGAAACGCCGCCCCACCCGGCCTACCTGTTGGTAGGGTCTCAGCTTGACCCTATCCTCAAGGACACCCAGAAGCTCACGCTGGCCGGTTTCAGGGTGCTCGATACCAATGGCCTTGTCATCGCCGGACGCGACGAGACAGGGCTTTCGCTCGCCCATATCGACGAAGTGCAGATGGCACTCGCTGGCCGCTATGCAAGTGTTCTGCGCGAACGCGTCGTCAACAACCCGCAACCGATTTATTCGATCAGCCGCGGCACGAGCGTTCGGGTATTTGTCGCCATGCCCATCATCGTCGGCAACCATGTGGCCGGCGTTGTTTACACCTCACGCACACCAAGCAACATCCTGAAAGAAATGTTTCTGAAGCGGGAAACCGTCTTCTGGGTGCTTGCGTTCGTTCTGAGCGCGACGGTCATCGTCGGCATCATCTTCTCACGCGGCATCTCCGGACCGATCAAGGCTCTAACCGAGCGCTCGCTCAAGATCGGACGCGGCGACCGGGAGGCGCTAAAACCGCTCTCCATCCACGGCAACAGGGAGATCCACGCGCTTTCCAGCAGCATGCTGGACACATCGCGCAAGCTGTTCGAACGCAACGACTATATCAACACCTTCGCCAATCATGTTACCCACGAGCTGAAGTCTCCCCTCACCGCGATTCAGGGCGCGGCGGAACTGTTGCAGGACGGTGGCGATGAGCTGAGTGAAGCGGAGCGGGCAAAATTCCTGAAGAACATCCTGACCGACACGGACCGGGCATCTCGGCTCCTGAACCGCTTGCGCGATCTTGCCCGTGCCGACAGCGTTGAGATCGGCGGCAGCTGCCGGCTGTCCACGGTTCTCGGCGAAATCCGCGGCCGCTTTGAGGGCGTCGACATCGGCCAGTCCGGTGACTGCGACCTGCCGCTCTCTCCGGAGAACGCGCGTATCGTCTTTGAAAACATGATCGACAACTCCGCAAGGCACGGCGCGGACGCGGTCAGCTTCGATCCCCAACAGTCGGAAACGGCGCTGACGCTGAGGGTCTCCGACAACGGAGACGGCATTTCACCTGGCAACCGGGATCAGGTATTCGATCTCTTTTTTACAACGCGCCGAGCAAACGGTGGAACCGGCATGGGGCTCGGCATCATTAGGGCGCTCCTGCGAGCGCATCAAGCCACGATCGAACTCCTGCCGCAGGAGCGTGGTGCCTGTTTCGTGATCCGGTTTCCAGTCACGCGAAGTTGACGCGAATTCGAATTCGTTTCCTTAATCTTAAACACGTCGGTTATGCGTTGTTTAACTTGGCTTTCGTAGTGTGTGCCCGGGTAATTTGGGGTAGACATGATGCAGCAGCCGCGCCAGCCGTCACTTTCCGCAAACGAGAGCGGTCGCATTGGAGTAACAGTTCCGGTCCTGCAACTTTTTGCCGGAACGCTCTTTTTGAGCGCGTTTCTGCTCTTTTCCGTCCAGCCGTTTTTTTCGAAACTGGTCTTGCCAAAGCTCGGTGGATCACCCGGCGTCTGGTCTGTCGCCATGGTGTTTTTCCAGACTGTCCTGCTTCTGGGCTACGCCTATGCGCATCTGCTGACGCGCTACCTTCAGACAAAGCATGCCATCCTGGTCCACACCCTGGTCCTGCTGACCGCGTGCCTGTTCCTGCCGCTCGGAATTGCCCGGGGCTGGGACACGCCACCGGCCGCTTACCAGGAAATCTGGCTTCTGGGGCTGTTCGCCGTTTCTGTCGGCCTGCCTTTCTTTGCCGTTTCCGCCAACGCTCCGCTGCTTCAGGCGTGGTTCACACAAACCGGCCACAAGCATGCGTCCGACCCCTATTTTCTTTACGGTGCCAGCAATATCGGCAGCTTTGCGTCGCTCTATCTCTACATCCTGGTGCTTGAGCCCTCGCTGACGCTCGGGTCACAGTCGCTGTTCTGGACCATCGGTTACTTTGCGCTCGTGATCGGAATTCTGCTTTGCGCGGCGACAATCTTCCGGCAACCGCAAGAGGCGCATATCAAGTCCGGCGCTGCCGAAAAGACCGAAAGTTCTCCTTCGTCCGCACAGGTCATCACTGCGCGGCAGATTGTCACCTATCTCGCCCTGGCAGCGGTTCCTTCCGCGCTGACGATCGCCCTGACAGCGCATATCGCAGTCGACATCGCGTCTGCGCCGTTCATGTGGGTCGTGCCCCTGTCGCTCTTCCTGCTGACCTTTGTCATCGTCTTCAAGAGCAAGCCGCTGATATCTGTCGACTTCCTGTCGAATATCCTGCCCTTCATGGCAATCATCGCCGCAGCCGTGATCTTCATGCCCAAGTTCCTGCCTCTGGTGTTCGGGCTTGGCGCTAATCTGCTGATCTATTTCATTACGGTGCTGTTCTGCCACGCAAGGCTTTATCAGCTGCGTCCACATGCGAGCCAATTGACCGCGTTTTACCTCTGGATGTCTGTCGGAGGGGTCCTCGGCGGCATTTTTGCCGGGCTCATCGCGCCCAACGTTTTCAGCTGGGTCGCCGAGTATCCGATGCTGATGCTGATTGCGCTCTTCCTGCTGCCCCTGAAAAACGGTGCAACATCGAAATCGGTCTTCAAAACCGTGTTGTTCGGCGTGGCACTTTTGTGTGTCTTCTGGCTGTCGGCGGCCCGAGGCTGGCTTCCGAGTGTTGAAGGCAAGGAAGTCGTTGTTCTTTCGATCCTCGGCCTCATCACGCTTGCCGCGATTGTTCAGCTCAAATGGCAGCCTGTCTCCCATGTCCTGCTGGTCCTGACAGCCCCGCTAGTGCTTCTCCTGCAGCTCGACCCGAACGTCGTTCATATGGAACGGTCGTTTTTCGGCGTGATCAAGGTCAAGGACACCGATGACGGGTCTCACCGCAGAATGGTCCATGGAACAACCGTCCATGGCAGCATCGACATGAGCGCCTTCGATGCCGAGACCGGCAAGGGATCTCCCGTTCCGCTGGCCTATTACCATGAGACGGGTGAGATGGCGGATACGCTGCGTGCTGCTCGCGAGGGCGCAGGCGGACCGCTGGGGCAGATCGGCATCGTCGGCCTTGGAACCGGCAGCTTCCTGTGCCACAGACAGGACGGCGAAACCTGGACAGTGTATGAGATCGACAAAGCGGTTATCGATGTCGCCTCCAATCCGGCCTACTTCCGTTTCATCTCCGATTGCGGACCGGAAACCAGAATGGTGCTCGGAGATGCCCGGCTCACTCTCGAAGCAGAACCGGACCGGAAATTCGATTATCTGCTGATCGATGCGTTTTCATCCGACTCCATTCCGGTGCACCTGATGACACGTGAGGCGATCGACCTCTTCTTCTCAAAGCTCAGTGCAGACGGGGTGCTGGCCCTTCACATTTCGAACCGCTACCTGGAGCTTGCCAGCGTTCTTGCGGCCATTGCCGAAACCGATGGATATGTTATCCGCTTTGCCAAGCGCGGAACGACCAAGGGCGAAGAAAGACCGGACCAGGTGTTCGAATCGGATGTCGTGGTTCTTGCGCGGGATGAGGCCGACCTCGGAACGATCCTTGAAAACCCCAGATGGCAGACTGTCAGCGCGGGTCAGACCACGCCCTGGACGGACGATTATTCGAACATCGTCGGAGCAATCGTTCGTCACGAGTTCGGCGACAAGTAAAGAGTTCGAGAGACAGTTCCCTCTCGAACCCTTACGTCTCGTTCACGACCGCCAGCACCGACGCTTTCAGGGCGGAAAGCTGCCGATCCAGCTGCTCTTCGTCCTTGGCCGAGTGTTTCACACCCAGGGCCGCGTTCTGCACGAATTCAGCGTAGTTTTCGACACTCTGGCCTTGTCTCTCGAGCGTATTGGCGTAAGGCCCAAGGACTTCTGCAACCAACGCCGCCTTCTTCCGGTTCAGAATTTTCACTTCTGCTTCAGTCCCGGTCGTCGCTCCCTTGATAACGTCGTCCGCATCCGGTGCCGCCCGAATGATCCTGTAGGGTTCGCGTATGGTTTGTTCAAAGAAAACTTCGATCTTATCGTCAAGCGTTTGAGCGCTCTGCCACCCTTCACGCGTCTTTGCGATGATCGCTTCGCCCCAGTGACCGACAACGGCGCGCAGGAGTGCGTCCTTCGACGGGAACACCGTATAAAGCGTCTGCCGAACAAGACCAGCTTCCTCGGCGACGTCGTTCATGGTCGCCCGCTTGATGCCGTAGCGCGAAAAGACGCGCATCGCCGCTTCGAGAATCTTTTCGTTTTTCGTCGTCATATCTTTCGTATTGACAAATCGTGTCCATTTGTCAATAACAAGACAAACAGACATGATTTGTCGTATTGAATACTTCTATGATCGGCACGAGCGTGCAACAACCGGATTGAGTGAAGCTCAATGACGCTTCCGGACACGACGCCAGCAAATGACAGGAACTGCCAGCATGAAACTCAAGATTGACGGCCAGGTTCGCGAGGTGGATGTCGAGCCAGACATGCCTCTTCTTTGGGTTCTGAGGGATGAGCTTGATATCAAGGGGGTCAAATACGGCTGCGGCGTCGCGGCTTGCGGTGCCTGCACCGTCCACCTCGACGGAGTTGCCGTCCGCTCCTGTCAGACATTTGCCGAAGATGTCGGCGATGCAGAAATCACCACCATCCACGGGCTTGGCACGCCAGATACGTTGCATGCGGTCCAGAAAGCCTGGATCGACCATCAGGTTGCACAATGCGGTTATTGCCAGTCCGGCCAGATCATGCAGGCAGCAAGCCTTCTTGCCGAGAACCCCAACCCGACGGACGAGGAGATCGCCGAGGCGATGTCCGGGAACCTGTGCCGCTGTGGCACATTCCCGCGCATTCGAGATGCCATCAAGACCGCTTCCGGCGAGCTGAGAGGAGCCTGAAACGATGGGCAAGGTTATGAAATATACCCGCCGCGCGTTTCTCGTCGGCGCCGTGGCCGTCGCCGGCGGTGTTGCCTTCGGCTACTACCAGGTCCGGAAACCCCATGCCAATCCGCTGCTTGACGACGTGTCGGACGGTGAGGCCGTGTTCAATCCCTGGGTCAAGATCGATGGGGACGGCATCACGCTGATCACGCCCCATGTCGACCTCGGCCAGGGCGCCGTCTCCATGCAGGCTGCCCTCATCGCCGAGGAACTGGACGTCGACTTCGGACAGTTCAATACGGACTACGGCAAGCCGAGCGCCGCCTACTACAACCAGGCGGTGACGCAGGAAATGGCGCCGTTCATGTCAACTGACGAAAAATTCCAAGCGGAAGCCATGCGGACGGTTCTCGGCACCGTTGCCAAACTCATGGGCATGCAGGTGACCGGCGGCTCGAGCACGGTTCCCGATAGTTACGAAAAACTGCGCCGCGCCGGGGCCGTTGCAAGAGAAACGCTCAAGCTTGCCGCGTCGAAGAAATCCGGTGTTCCGGTCAGTCAGCTCAAAACCGAAAAGGGTTCGGTGATCCTGCCGGACGGCACCGCGCTCGCCTATACCCAGCTCGCCGCAGACGCAGCTGGCCTGGAGCCTGTCAATGACGTCACCCTGCGCGATCCGCAAGACTGGCGCATGCTCGGTAAATCGATGGACCGTATCGACATCGTCGCCAAATCGACGGGTACGCAGGTCTACGGCATAGACCTGGAAATTCCGGGCATGGTGCATGCAACGGTGATCACCAATCCGTACAAGGGCGGCTCCGTGAACACGTATGACGCCAGCGAAGCGGAAAAAATGCGCGGCGTGAAAAAGGTCGTGCCGGTGACCGGCGGGATCGCGGTGATTGCCGACAACACCTGGCGCGCCATTCAGGCAGCCCGCATGGTTGAAATCGATTGGGCCGACGGCGCCTATCCGCCAGAAATGGCCGGGCACTGGAAGATCCTGGAAGACTCCTTTACCGAAGACCGCCTCGATTCCAAATGGCGCGACGACGGCGATGTCGACGCCAACCTCGGCGATCAGCCGATCCAGGCTGAATACAGGGTTCCCTATGTAGCCCATGCGCCGCTGGAACCGCTGTGTGCAATCGTTAAGGTAGACGAGACCTCGGCGGAGGTCTGGGCATCGACCCAAATGCCGCGTTTCGTTCAGAACAACGTCGCCAGGATCACCGGCCTGGAGCCGGACCAGGTGACGATCAACAATCAGTATTCAGGCGGCAGCTTCGGTCACCGCGGCGAAGACGAGAACATCAAGCGCACCACCGAAGTGGCCATGAGCCTGAAGGGGACACCGGTCAAGCTCACCTATTCACGCGAAGAGGACTTCGCGCAGGACTATCCGCGCCAGATCTCCATGGCCCGCATGCAGGGTGCCGTGAAAGACGGCAAGGTAGAGACGATAGACATCAGTGTCTCCGCACCGTCAACGACGACGTCGCAGATGGGCCGTCAATTCTTGGATCGTCCGGGCATGGCGGACGGGCAGATTGCCGCGGGCGCCTGGAACATGCCGATGGCCATCCCGAATTTCCGCATGACCGCCTATCAGGCGCCACATAACGAATTGGCTCCGACAAGCGCCTGGCGTTCGGTCGGCGCATCTTCCAACGGCTTCTTTGCCGAATCCTTCCTGGATGAGCTGATCGCAGAAGCCGGGGCCGATCCGCTGGAGGAACGGCTCCGCCTGGTGAACGACGACATCGCCCGCAAGGTGCTTGAGGCCGTCGGGGACATGTCGGGCTGGGGCGGCGATCTCGGTGCGAAGCGGGGACGCGGGCTTGCGCTCGTCAATTCCTTTGGCGTTCCAGTTGCCGAAGTGGTTGAAGTCACCGACACGGAAAACGGTATCCGGATCGACAAGGTCTTTGTCGCGGCCGATGTCGGACGTGTGCTCGACCCGATTGCCTTCGACAATCAGGTCAAGGGTGGCGTGATCTGGGGCCTCGGTCACGCGATGAACTGTGAAATCACCTATTCCGAAGGCCGTGCGCAACAGGAAAACTACTGGGATCACGAGGGCATGCGGTTCAACCAGTGTCCGGAAATTGAAGTTCGCGGACTGGAAAATTCCGAGAAGATCCGTGGCATCGGCGAACCGCCGGTTCCGCCGGCAGCACCGGCCCTTGCGAATGCGATTTTCGCGGCGACGGGAACCCGCCTGCGCGAAATGCCTTTCAACAAAACGGTCACCTTTGCCTGAGGCCTGCACCCACTGCAGGCCCTAAGGCAACAAGGCGCGGCCGCCATTTCCTATGGCCGGGTTAGGACATTATGCGACGCCACTTCGCTCGGCTGTCAGTCCAGCCAGCGTGACGACGGTTCTTTGCAACAGCTCAGTCTGTCACCCCGGACGCAGCGCGGCGGAGATCCGGGGCCTAATCATTCGCAGAGCGGACATTGGGAATTAAAGTACTGCGTCGACCGAACAGACCCTTTCGGCAAACTGAACGGCGAATGGGCCCCGGCTCGGCGCTGCCGCTTGGCCGGGGTGACACAGTGCCCTCGAAACAACAAAACCCCGCCGCTGTTTCCAGCGGCGGGGTTTTGTTTTCAGATCTCAGCGGAACAAGACGGAACGCAATCGTCTCGTCCCACCGCGTCCTTATTCGGCAGCGACGGCCACGTCCCGGAACGAACGGCGCGCCCATGGGCGGGTGCCGACCGGGATTTCGTCGACCGTACCGACGGGCTGCAGGTACTTTGTGACTTCCGGCCATTCGCCGGCCTTGAGCGCCTTCAGCACTTCCGGTTTGGAAATCTCGAAAGAGGAAACGCCGCAGCGGCGGGCCAGCGGCACCTGGTCGAGAATGTATTTGCCGGACGCGCGGATATCGCCTTCATAACCGACATGCTCACGCAGGATGCGGGCGGCGGAAAATCCGCGGCCGTCGGCAAAACTTGGAAAATCCACGGCGACAAAGGCCAGCTTGTCGAGGTAGGGAACGATCTGTTCGACATCGTCGCCGGCTTCAACCAGAACCGCCGTCAGATCCTCGCGCCCGACATAGTCTTCAGCGTCTTCCAGAAACAGTGCCTGCGACACAAGCAGGTTGCCATCGACAGCAGCCCCGGTCTCAGCCTCAGCCCGTGTCCATGTTTCTTCGACGAATTCGCCGTCCTTGTAGATCGTAGTCATTCTTTTGCGTCCTCAAGTGTCAGTTACCGGCAGCGGATCAGATACCGCTGCCGTCGATTTCCTTGCCATGTGTCGGCCAATGAATGCCGCATTCGGTCTTGTCCTGTCCGCGCCAGCGGCCTGCGCGCGCGTCTTCACCAGGTGCCACTTTGCTGGTGCACGGCAAACAGCCGATCGAGGGATACCCCTGTGAAACCAATGGATGCGGCGGCAGATTGTGGGAGCGTGCATAGTCCAGCACTTCGGCGGCAGACCAGTCCGCCAGTGGATTGACCTTCACACGGCCTGCGTCGATCTCGAAATGTTCAAGACCGGTCCGCGTCGAACTCTGGTGGCGCTTGCGGCCGGAAATCCAGGCTTCAAACCCCTTCAGCGCCCGTTCCAGCGGTACGACCTTGCGGATGTTGCAGCAGGCATCGGTGTCGGACATCCAGAGCATGCCCGCCGGATCTTCCTTCGCCAGATCTTCGTTCAACGGCTTGAAGGTGCGAACGTCGGTCAGGCCGAGTTTTTCGATCAACTCGTCCCGATAAAGCAGGGTTGCCGGAAAGAGCTTCACCGTGTCGATGAAAAGCACCGGTGTCGACGGATCGATCTGGGCAACCATGTGCAGGAGCACGGCTGAATCGGCGCCGAAACTCGAAACCATGGCGATATCACCGGCGAACTGATGCCGGATCGCGCCCATCAGGATTTCCTGCGCGGACAGATCCTCGTACTGGGCATTCAGCGCAGCCACTTCCGCCTGCAGTCCCAGCTCCGGATCAACGCCCAGGCTGAAGGTTTCATGCAGCGCCATAAAGGGCCTCCTTGAACGGCGCCTCCCCGACCCGGCGATAGGCTTCCAGGAAGGTTTCCTCGTTGCCGGACCTGAGGCCGAGGTAGGTGTCGACCAGCGTCTCGATGGCATCGACAACTTCTTCCGAAGAAAAGCCGCGGCCGACGATCTCGCCGATTGATGCGTTCTCGTTGGCCGATCCACCGAGCGTCACCTGATAGAATTCCTCGCCCTTCTTCTCCAGGCCGAGAATGCCGATGTGACCGACATGGTGGTGTCCGCAGGCATTGATGCAGCCGGAAATCTTGATCTTCAGTTCGCCAATCTCTGCCTGGCGGCCGGCGGTGCCGAAACGCTCGGAGATGCGCTGCGCAACCGGGATCGAGCGTGCCGTCGCCAGGGCGCAGTAATCCATGCCCGGGCAGGCGATGATGTCCGTGATCAGACCGGCATTCCCTTCCGCGATTTCTGCTGCGACCAGCTTGCCAAACAGGGCAGGAAGATCCTCCAGCTTGACATGCGGCAGGATGACATTCTGCTCGTGGCTAATGCGAAGCTCGTCATGGCCGAACTGTTCGGCCAAGTCTGCGATGACGTCCATCTGGGCGTCCGACGCATCCCCCGGAATGCCGCCGATCGGCTTCATGGAAAGCGTCACGGAGGTGTAGCCCGGCACCCGGTGCGGGTTCAGGTTATGCGCGAGGAACTGCGCGAATGCGGCGTCCTTTTCACGGCGTGCTTCGACAGCTTCGGAGGTGACCGGACCCACTTCGAGCGGAGGCGGGGCGAAGTAGGCTTCGATGCGGCGAACTTCCTCGTCGGGAAGACGCAGAACACCGTAGCGGATCTTCTCGAATTCCGCCTCAATGTCCGCCTTCAGTTCTTCAAGGCCGGTTTCGTGCACCAGGATCTTGATGCGGGCCTTATACTTGTTGTCGCGGCGGCCGTAGCGGTTGTAAACGCGCAGGATCGCTTCCGAATAAGCCAGAAGATCTTCTTCGGGAAGGAAATCGCGTACTTTCCGGCCGATCATCGGCGTGCGGCCCAAACCACCGCCGACGTAAACGACAAATCCGATCTCGCCGTCATCATTTCGCGTCAGCTGCAAGCCGATGTCGTGAACCTGAACCGCGGCGCGATCGTTCGGCGCGCCGGTGATGGCGATCTTGAACTTGCGCGGCAAGAACGAAAATTCCGGGTGAAGCGATGACCACTGACGCAGGATCTCGGCATAGGGCCTTGGATCGGCAACCTCGTCGGCTGCGGCACCAGCGAAATGGTCGGCGGTCACGTTGCGGATACAGTTGCCGGAGGTCTGGATGGCATGCATCTCGACTTCGGCCAGCTCTTCCAGGATCTTTGGCGTGTCTTCCAGCTTCGGCCAGTTGAACTGGATGTTCTGGCGCGTGGTGAAGTGACCATAGCCCTTGTCGTATGTGCGCGCGATATGCGCAAGCTTGCGCATCTGGCGGCCATTCAGCGTGCCGTAGGGAATGGCAACACGCAGCATGTAAGCATGGAGCTGGAGATAAAGGCCGTTCATCAGGCGCAGCGGCTTGAATTCGTCTTCAGACAGCTCACCGGCCAACCGGCGGCGGACCTGGTCCTTGAACTGCTCGGTGCGCTGAGTGACAAAGCTGGCGTCAAATTCGTCGTAGCGGTACATCTCTTGTCTCTCCTAGCGGGCGCTGCCGTTTATGCGTCTTTCCGGCGCTGCCCTTCCCTTCTTCTGATCAGGCCGATACAGCCCGTGCCTGTTTGCCAAATTGCGGATGTGTGGTCGGTCCAGCCGCCCGGATCCGTTCGCGCAGGCGGACCGGAACGATCACGCCCTCTTCCAGCGTCACGTCCATCTCGTAGACACCGACGACTTCCTGGTTCTTCTCCGCCTGCTGTCCGATGGCCAGGCCCGAGTCCACGTCGTCCTTGCCGTCGAACACCTTCGCCAGCGTCACCCGTTCGACCCAGGCTGCGTTTTCGCCGAGCCAGACAACGTCGCCATTCAGCAGGCGGTTGGCGGTGATGACTTTCATTTCGATTTCTCTCTTCTTGTCAGGCGACCGCGGCGCGGGCTGCCTCGAAGGGCGCCAGCGGCTCGGCCTTATCCAGGGCGGCATGACCAACGGCCTCGCCAATGACGATGAGCACCGGACCGTCAATCTCCGAACGGTTCGACAGAACCGCGAGTTCGGAAAGCGTTCCGGCGAAAAGGCGTTCGCCCGTGTGGGCGGCGTTTTCAACGACCGCGACAGGTGTTTCAGGCTTCAGCCCGGCACCGATCATCCGGTCAGCAACGGCAGCGGCAACCGTGCGGCCCATATAGACGGCGACGGTCGCCCCTTTGAGCGCGAGCCCTGCCCAGTCGGGCAACGTTTCGGATTTGGCATTGTGCCCGGTTGCAAACACAAGGTTGGAGGCCACTCCGCGCAGAGTAAGCGGGATCTGGGCCGAGGCGGCCGCGGCAAAGGCTGCTGTGACACCGGGGACAATCTCAAATCCGATTCCGCCAGCGCGAAGCGCCTCCATTTCCTCTGCGGCCCGGCCAAAGATCATCGGATCCCCGGCTTTCAGGCGCACAACTTTCAAGCCCTTCGCGCCGAGCTCAACCAGAAGCTCGCAAATCTCGGCCTGCGGTACGGAATGGGCGCCCTTGCGCTTTCCGACCGAGATGCGCTCCGCGTCGCGGCGGCCCATTGCAACGACACTTGCAGGCACCAATGCATCGTGGACAATGACATCGGCTTCCTGCAAAAGACGCTGCGCTCTCAAGGTCAAAAGATCTTCCGCGCCAGGGCCCGCGCCAACCAGCCAGACGAAGCCCGGCTCATCTGCCATGCCGTTCAACAGTCTTTGCGCCTCTATACGCGCGACATCGTTTTTGCCGGCATAAAGATTGGCCGCAACAGATCCGGAAAAGAACCGGGCCCAGAAATTGCGGCGAAGCGCGCCGTCGGTGATCACCTTGGCTGCGGCGTCGCGAAAACTTTCGGCAAGGCGTGCCAGTTCACCCGTTGCGCGCGGCAACATTGCCTCAACGCGCGCCCGGATGTGACGCGACAGCACCGGTCCCACACCCGTTGACGTCACAGCAACGGCGATCGGCGCTCTGTTGACGAGCGCACCGGAATAAAAGTCGCAGAGTTCGGGTTTGTCGACAGCGTTCACCGGAACGCCCATGATCCTGGCAGCGTCGACGACGGCCTTGTCGAGGTCCCAGTCCTCGCGCGCGGAGAACACTAGCGCTGCATTTGTCAGATGCGCAGGCCTGAACTCTTCCTGGATATGTTCGGCTTCGAACAGGTCGATGGCCTTTTGAAGATCGGCATCGACGTTTTTGGAGATCACAACAATCTCGGCATTGGTTTCACCCAGCAGGCGCACCTTTGCAGCTGCCTCGCTGCTATGGCCGACGACCAGAACACGCCGGCCCGCAACCTTCATGAACGCGGGGAACACATCCAGCCGGTCTTCGGGCCTTTTCAACGTCTTCACAATGTCGCCGCGGCGGCTTGCCATCTTCAAGGGTCTCCAGTCCCAGTGTGATGGCTTAAATGTAATTTGCCGCCCCTCGAAGTGCCGGGCACCGGTTTTCAAAGCTCGGCCCAGAAGAGGAATAGTTTTTTCCCATGACGGTGTTTGGCCGATTCCGGTTCCAGCGCGGATCTCAAGCCAAGCCTGTTTTGTTGATGCCGCAGCGTAAATCAACTAACCTTTCCAACTGATTGGCGCAGCAGGCAACGGCCCGCGTCATTGCATCAAAGGGGGTAAGATGCGTCTTCTTCAGTCTCTTGCGGTAACAGGCTTTCTGACCTTGTTTGCGGCGTTTCAGGCAAATGCCGCGATCGTCGAGAACTTTCGCTCCGGCGGGTGGAGCGGAAGCGCCTTCACGGACGATCAGTCAGGGCTTTTCAGCACTTGCGTCGCGTCGGCATCCTATCGAAGCGGCATCACGCTCTACGTGCAGGTGGACACGACCTACAATTGGGCCATCGGATTTTCATCTCCCTCCTGGACCATGGAAGAGGGCACAGACATTCCGCTTCAATTCCGCATCGACCGCGGAGGCTGGCAACAGGGTGTCGCCAAGGCAACTTCCAAGACACTCGCGCGCATGCAGATGCCTCAAGGCAGCTACATCATCACCCGTTTCCGTCGCGGTCGGACGCTGTATGTCTATGATGGCGCCAACAATTACGAATTCAGGCTGACCGGCACGTCTCGGCTGATGGCCCGTCTTGCCAAATGCGTCGACCAGAACGTTGCCCGCTATGGTGCGGCGCCGGGGATGGGCGACGTCGCCGCAGCCAATCCGCAAGGCGGCCTCGGGCAGACGAAACCCGCGCAAAGCAGCTCTCCCGCAGCAACAGCTGCAGATCCGCAGCTCGCCGTTGAAGCGACACAGGCCCTTTTCAACCTTATGGGCAGCGCCGGACTGTCGGGCCTGAAGCTCATCCCGGACGGTCAGCGCGACGACGAGCTCAACGGCCTGCACGCTGTTGCGGCAAATGATGCGCGCACGCTTGTTGCCCATATTTTTGCGCCAGGCAGCTATCAGAGCGAAGAAGAGCTGATGTCTCTCGTTATCGCCGACAGCCAGAAGAAATGCGCCGACGGCAGCTTCTCTTCCGGGACGAAACGCATCACGCAGGACGGCAAGCAGCTCTACACCAGCTATGCCAATTGCGAGGCAGGCGACTATGATCTGAAAGAGCGTGTCGCATTCGTGCCGCGAAGCGCTGGCGGGATCTTCATCTATGGCGTCGCCGACACCTATGTCGGAGAAGGTGGCGGTGCACCGGTCTCGCCAGCCGAGTTGACCGACCCGGCCTTCTACGCTGCAGCCGTTGGAGCCGCGCAATAGACGGCTTTCAGCCATTCCCAACGCGCAGCGCCGGCCTTGATCAGGGGCCAACGCTCGAACCAATTTCGGGTTGATCGTTCGTGCTCTATTTGGCCGGAATGGCAATGGAGAGGGTTTCGCTGCGCGAACCTTTCGCTTGTCGTTCTGCGCAGGCAGGGATCCGGTAATGCGTTGAATCTAAGTGTTTTCTACGTCACTCGCAGTGACTACTGGATCCCGGTCTTGCCGCCGGGACGTCAAACCGGGATGACAATCGGAGGTATTCTTCGCGCGCCGAAAGAAATTGGCATGGATGCCATGATCAAGTCATGGCATGACTTCGCAACAACAAAGGATGCTTATCGCCGATTTGTCGGTTGGAACATGCATTCAAACGCCCCCATCATTCTGGCTGGAGCAATGTGGAGATTCAGGAGTGGTGAGGCACAGCACCGGCCGCATCAAGTCTGAAAGCGACCAATTCCGACCCCTTTGTTTTGGCTCACCAAGCGACCGCCTCACGCCTGGTCTCGATAGGCCGAAACGATATCCAGGAGGTCCGGACTGCTGGTTTTCAGACACCAGACGGCAACAAGAAGGTGCGTCGGCCCGGCTGACTTTCTGGAAGCCTTGAGCGCTCTTTGCGACCACGAAAATGGATAGGTCTTGGCGTATTTTCTCTTCAAGGTCAGCGAAACATATTCGCCCTTGCGTACGACGTTGCTTATCTCGCTCCAGGGAATGGGAGTCTTTCCAGCTCTAAGGTCGGTAAATCCAGTTAAATTGACTCGCACCGGCGCTCCGAGTGGCACAAACACCCTGAAAACGGTGAACACGGACAAAACAGAAAAGATCGGCAGGATGAAAAAGGAGCCATGCTGAAACCGGCGCTCCTGATAGCTATCGGGCTCGGACTGCACGCCGTATAGCGATGCCGCGACAAGCCCGAGGCAAATCGCAACCAACGCCAACGTTTTCGGCCAATCGCGGTTGATCCGAGTTTCATCCGGCAACGCGTCAGAGGCTGTTTGGTCAGGCATTGTCATGCGCGCGTCTTGTCCGTGGTCGGTGTTCCTTTTTCTGACGCTGGCACGTTTTTTCGTTGTTTCCTAGGGCTATGGAGCGCGAGAGCATAACGTTAGGGCATCAAACTCAACCTCGTCATCCCGGACGCAGCGGAGCGGAGATCCGGGATCGGAGCGCCAAACTGCCGAGACTTTCGCGCCCAAAATCACCGCTTCTGGTTCCCCGGTCCCGGCTCGCGCTGCGCTTGGCCGGGATGACAATCAACGCGCCAAAAAAAGCCGGCGAAAACCGCCGGCTTTCCAAATACAGCTGACAACAACCGCTACCGCATCGCCTGCATTACCGAGACGAAGTTGGCAACAGCCGCGCCGCCCATGTTGAAGATGCCGCCGATTTCGGCGTCCTTGACCTGAATGTCACCGGCGGAACCGGTGAGCTGCATCGCGGTGAGGACGTGCATGGAAACGCCGGTGGCGCCGATCGGGTGGCCCTTGGCCTTCAGGCCGCCGGACGGATTGACGGGCAGCTTGCCGTCCATTTCGGTCCAGCCTTCCAGAACCGCTCTTGCGCCCTCGCCTTCCGCGGTCAGCCCCATGGCTTCGTATTCGAGCAGCTCGGCAATGGTGAAGCAGTCATGAGTTTCGACGAAGGAGAGGTCTTCCAGCGCCAGATTGGCATCGCCGAGCGCCTCGCCCCAAGCTTTGGAACAGCCTTCGAATTTCAGGATATCGCGGCGCGACATCGGCAGAAAGTCCTGAACATGCGCCATGCCGCGGAAAGCAACAGCCTTGTTCATGCCAAGGGCTGTGGCCGGATCGGTCAGCACCAGTGCTGCAGCACCGTCGGAGACAAGCGAACAGTCCGTGCGTTTCAAGGGGCCGGCAACGAACGGGTTCTTCTCGCTTTCCGCACGGCAGAACTCGAAGCCCAGGTCCTTGCGCATCTGGGCATAAGGATTGCCGACGCCGTTCTTGTGGTTCTTCGATGCAATCTTTGCAAGCGCGTCGGACTGGTCACCGAATTTCTGGAAATAGCCTTGGGCGATCTTGCCGAAGACACCTGCAAACCCGGCCGGAATGTCGCCTTCTTCCTTAAGATAGGAAGCCTTCAGAAGGTTTTTGCCGATTTCAGGTCCGGGTGTTGTTGTCATCTGTTCGACACCAACCACCAGCACGAAACGGGCATCGCCCGAGGCAATCGCACGGACGCCCTGATGAACGGCGGCAGAGCCGGTTGCGCAGGCGTTCTCAACGCGCGTTGCCGGCTTGAACCGGAGTGCCGGATCAGCCTGAAGTACCAGCGAAGCGGTAAAGTCCTGGGCGGAAAAGCCTGCATTGAAGTGGCCGAGCAGGATTTCATCCACGTCTTCCGGGGCAATGCCGGCATCGTGAATGGCATCCACAGCGACCTTGACGATCATGCTTTCAACGGTCTCTTCCGAATGCTTGCCGAAAGGCATATGCGCCCATCCAACCATCGCTGCCGTCATCAGATTTCCTCCAAGTATGTCTGTCGTCGATGAAAGGCTCCCCGGACGGGACAAAAGAGGCGGTCTCCCGCGCTGCCTCCACCATACGGAAACTTCTGTGCGCCGGACAGTCCCAGCTTCCATGCTGCTTTGCAAGAAGAAATTGACCTAAACGTCATCAAGTTTTATTTTCATTTTTAATTTCATATATTTAATAAATTAGTTTTGCGTTAGAATTTCTGCGCTGAAAGACAATTCTGATTTAACCAAGTTTCAAATTTCGCAGGTCACCAAGAAATCAGTCATCGCTCCGTCACGCTCGCTGGATAGCTTTGCCATGTTCCGGACAAAATTGTTTTTTGAACATCTTCAGTTGCTCCACCGGTCCTGTTCTGCAGGGCCGGTTTTTGCTTCTCTGGCTGACATTCTGAGATCGGTTTCGGTTGTTTCGGGCCTCACACACCACTTTTTACGCAATGTAACTTGACCTCGCGATCCGCGGCATATAGCCATTCAAAGCGCTTTGAATTGTTAACCCGCCTGAGCAGCGGAACGGAGACCGGCAATGTTCGAGGAAGCCGATACTGGCCAGGAGGCCGCAATGCCAGAAAAACTGATCAAGGACCCGGACTGGTGGCGCGGTGCGGTGATCTATCAGATCTATCCGCGCTCGTTCAACGACACCAATGGTGACGGGATCGGCGATCTCAACGGTGTTACCGAAAGGCTGGATTATATTGCCTCGCTCGGGGTCGACGCGATCTGGCTGTCGCCTTTCTTTACATCGCCGATGCATGATTTCGGTTACGACGTCTCCAACTATGAAGACGTCGACCCGATGTTCGGGACACTGGCCGATTTCGACCGCATGACGAGGGCCGCGCATGAGCGCGGTCTGAAAGTCATGATCGATCTCGTGATCTCACACACGTCTGACCAGCACCCGTGGTTCAAGGAAAGCCGGTCTTCGAAGGACAATGCCAAGGCCGATTGGTTCGTCTGGGCCGATGCCAAGCCGGACGGTACCCCGCCGAACAACTGGCTGTCGCTCTTCGGTGGGCCGGCCTGGGAATGGGACAGCCGCCGCTGCCAGTTCTACATGCATAATTTCCTGACCAGCCAGCCGGATCTCAACTTTCACAACGTTGAGGTTCAGGACGCCGTTCTGGATGTCGCCCGCTTCTGGTTGGAGCGCGGTGTCGACGGCTTCCGCCTGGACACGGTGAATTTCTATTTCCACGACGCGGACCTCCGGGATAATCCGCCGCTCAGCGGAGATGAGGCACCGTCGACTGTTGATCCGACCAACCCCTACGGCTTCCAGGACCATATCTACGACAAGACCCGGCCGGAAAATCTGGCCTTTCTGGAGCGGTTCCGGGCGTTGCTCGACAAATACCCCGGCGCGACATCTGTCGGAGAGATCGGCGCCGACGGCCAGGCGGTCGAACTGACGGCCTCCTACACGGAAGCCGGCAAGCGCATCCACATGGCCTACAGCTTCGACCTGCTGACGCCCCAGCATTCGGCTCCCTATATTCGCCGGATCGTTGAGGAAATGAATGGCGGGATCGGATCGGGCTGGGCGAGCTGGGCGCTTTCCAACCATGACGTCAAGCGGGTCACCAGCCGCTGGGGAGACGGCAAGGACATGGCAAAGTTCGCACCGCTCGGGGCGGCGCTCTGTGCCTCTTTGCGCGGAACTCCCTGCCTCTATCAGGGCGAGGAACTCGGCCTCACTCAGGCCGATGTACCCTTTGAAAAGCTTCAGGACCCTTACGGCATTCGCTTCTGGCCGGAATATACCGGCCGTGACGGTTGCCGGACGCCAATGCCCTGGGTAAAGGACAACGCCAATGGCGGTTTCTCCGATGCCGAACCGTGGTTGCCGGTCGCCCCAGAACACCTGGCAAAAGCTGCGTTCGAGCAAGACAAGGACAAAAGCTCCGTCCTCAACCGAAACCGCGCCTTCTTTGCGTGGCGGCAGGATCTCGCTCCGTTGAAAAAGGGAGACATGGTGTTCCTGGAAAGCGGCGGTGAGACCCTCGTCTTCACGCGTAGCCATGGCGGTGACACCATCCTTTGCGCGTTCAATCTGGCCGAGGGTGCAGAGGCGATCGAGCTTGACGGTCTGCAGCTGGAAAACCTGAACGCACCCGGGTTTACCGGCTCGATTGACGGCAACCGGATCCGCCTCGGCGGCCTTGATGCGGTCTTCGCCAGGGTAAAATCCTGAATTTGCTGCTTCAAAAGCTCTCCCGGCGCGGCTAAATAAACGCGCCGGGCATGCTCCGGTACCCGTTGATCACCCGGAGCCTGAATGACCGAGCGCCTGCCCCTCTCCGCCTTCATCATTGCCAAGAACGAGGCCGACCGGATTTCCCGGCCGATCGAGAGCGTGATCGACTGGGTCGACGAAGTCATTGTCATCGACAGCGGCTCAACGGATGGAACGCAGGATGTCGCCAGACAGCTCGGTGCGCAGGTCGTCCAGCACGACTGGCAAGGCTATGGCCCGCAGAAACGTTTCGGTGAAGACCAGTGCCGCAACGACTGGCTGCTCAATCTGGATGCCGACGAGGAAGTGACCCCGGAGCTTGCCGCGGAAATACGGGCAAAATTCGCTGGCGGCAGCTACAAGGACGCCGACGGCTGGCGCATCATGATCCGCGACATGTACGCCCATGAGCCGGAGCCTGCGCCATGGGCCTATGGCTATCATCAGATCCGACTTTATGACCGGCGTAAGGGACGGTTCTCAGACTCAACTGTCCATGACACCGTCCGCCCGGAGGACGGCGCCCGGATTGCCAGCCTTTCGGGCATCATGGCGCATCGCTCGATCCGCTCTCTCGACTTTCAGGTCGGCAAGTACAATCGTTATTCTGGCATGCAGGTTGAGGACATGCGCGCACGTGGACGCAAACTACCCCGTTCGCGCCTCCTCACCGAGTTTCCTGTCAGTTTTTTCAAGGCCTATTTTGTCCGAAAATACCGAAAATACGGCTGGTGGGGTTTCATTCTTTCCATGAACTACGCCCATGCCCGTTTTCTGCGCGTGGCAAAAGCCTATGAGGCGGAATTGCTGGAGAAGAAGGGCAAGTAGGCGTTCAGTTTCGTGTGGAACCCCCGATTTGCGCAACATTACCCCCACCCCTAACCCCTCCCCACAAGGGGGAGGGGAATTTAACCGTGTAGCGCGTCAACGCAGCAGAAAACTTGAGGTTCCAACAACCGATTGGTCTTGAGGATTGAGGCTTAGTCCCCCTCCCCCTTGTGGGGAGGGGTTAGGGGTGGGGGTTCTGAAACGCAATCAATGCCGAAGACTCCGCAGCGGTTAACCCGCTGCATCCAGAACCTTGTCCGGAACGTCGTGCCGTTCCACCCGGATCGGCTGGCGGACGCCGGTCGTGTGGTGAAAATGTTCCAGCCGGCGGATGGTTGTCGGTGTAAGCGTGTGGTCACGCGACAGAACAAGTTCGTGGCTGTTTTCCGCCAGCACATCGTCGACGAGAACGTCGCCGGGCCGGAGCGAGCGGATGTAACATTCAGAGACGTGCGCCTTTCGATCATCCGCTACATCGTCGAGGAGAACATCCCTCGCCGCCTCCAGAAGCTCGGGATCGTATTTGTGCCGATGGATTGTCAGTGCTTCGAAGGCAGCCGCATCCGGTCCGCTTTCCGGGCTCGCATACCAAAGGTCGGTCAGAAGCTTCAAAATCCGCGAGATCACCGGGATATCGTTTCCGATCGGGCCGTCCTTCGGAAAACCCGAGCCGTCATAGCCACGGCCGGACAGGTAGAGCAGCTCAGAGACTTTTTCGAGCTGCGGAATGTTCAGCAGCAGATCACGTGTTTGCGCCGGAGACCGGTCGAGCACGTCGCGTTCCTGTTCCGTCAGGCTGCGGGCGGCACGATAGCGGGCGAGGATCTGCTTCGGCAACAAGGCTTCACCGAGCGGAGACAGCATGACCGCCATTTCCAGTTCCCAGGTCTTGCGGATGCCGACCTTTCTGGCAAGTTTCAACGCTTGTTTGCGCACTGTGCTCGTTCGCCGGAATGCCTCGGGGTGAAAAAGACCCAACATATCGATCAGAAGCTTGACCGATCCGGCAAGCGTGCGCTCGAGCGTTGCCCTGTCCCTGGCAAGCTGCTGGTGGTGGGACAGTGCGGTTTCCAGAGCAGATTCCAGATCGTTCCTGCGGCACGGCTTTTGAATGTACATGAAGGCATGGCCTTCATTCAGCGTCTTCTTGATCGCTTCGGCGGAACTTTCATGCGTAAGCATAACTCTGGCCGCAAGCGGCACGATCATTTCCGAAGCATGCAAAAAAGCGGTGCCGCCGCGGCCGGGCAAGTTGAAACAGGAGAAGATCACCGCGGCATTGTGGTTCTGCCGCAGAAATTGCAACGCTTCTTCAGACTCTTTGAAAGTGCACACTTTGTATCGATCGCCGAACAGGTGCTCAAAGGCGGTCCGGACGGCAGCATCCGGGTCCACGACGACGATCAGCTCCGGAGACTTTTCCATGATTGCGGTCCTCGTGCCGAACGCAGGCAGCGGCGCGCCGCTCCTGCCGGTTCGGTGTTCACGTCATAGTTCCATAAGACGGATAACAAATGCTTTCGAAGCTGTGCCGTTTCAGCCCGCTTTGCGTGAAGCTGGTGCCAGATCTTGTGCGTGGTCATTCAGCAGTAGCGTTACTTGCGAAAGTCGCCCTATAAGGCCCCATGTTTGATGTGCTCGTCATCGGTGCCGGTCCCGCCGGTCTTTATGCTGCCGACCGCCTGTCCGCGCGTGGCTTTTCGGTCGCCATTGCCGACCAGATGCCTTCACCGGCCCGCAAGTTCTTGATGGCTGGCCGGGGTGGCCTCAACCTGACCCACAGCGAGGATCTGGAACAGTTCCTGACGCGGTACCGGGACGCGGAAAGCTTTCTGTCACCGATGATCGAGTCCTTTCCGCCAAGTGCACTCGTCGACTGGTGTCATGACCTTGGGCAGGAAACCTTCGTCGGCACGAGCGGGCGCGTCTTTCCGAAGGCGATGAAAGCCTCGCCCTTGCTGCGCGCCCTGCTCCGTCGCCTTCAGGAAAACGGCGTTCGGCTCCTGAGCCGGCATGCCTTCACCGGGCTGACCGATGATGGCTCGGCTCTGATCAGATCCGGCTCGGGTGAGCCTGAAACCGTGCCCGCCCGCGCACTCCTGCTGGCGCTTGGCGGTGCGAGTTGGCCAAAGCTCGGATCCACCGCGGCCTGGGTTCCGGTTCTGGAAAAACAAGGCGTGAAAGTCACCCCGTTTCAGCCCGCCAATTGCGGCTTTCAGGTTGCGTGGAGCGACTTTCTAAAGGACCGGTTTGCCGGCACGCCTCTGAAACGCATCGGCCTGCGCATTGGCGGCGCTTCTGCACATGGGGAAGCCGTGGCTTCCGGAAAGGGGCTCGAAGGCGGTGCGGTCTACGCGCTGTCTGCCGAGATACGCGAAACCATCAACAACAGCGGATCTGCCGAGCTATTCATCGATCTGCGCCCGGCAATCAGCACCGGCGATCTTGCCGGAAAGCTTTCACGGCCGCGCGGCAAGCAATCGCAATCGACTTACCTGAAGAAGGTCCTCAAGCTGCATCCTGTCGAACTGGCCCTACTTCGGGAAAACGGCCCGTTGCCGGAGAACGCGGACGGCCTTGCAGAGCGGATCAAGTCTGTTCGCGTCACGTGCCTTGCGACCTATCCGATCGACCGGGCGATATCTTCGGCTGGAGGCATCGCACTTGACGAGGTCACCTCCGATCTGATGCTGAAAAAGTTGCCCGGCGTTTTCACAGCCGGGGAAATGCTGGACTGGGAAGCACCCACCGGCGGCTATCTCCTGCAGGCCTGTTTTGCGACTGCCCGAAGGGCAGCCGACGGATTGATGGCCTATCTGACAACAAATCCCAGCGGAAAAACCTCATGACAACACTCTATGTCGATGCCGATGCCTGCCCGGTGAAAGACGAATGCATCCGCGTGGGTGAACGCCACAAGGTGGCGATCAAGTTCGTTTCCAACAGCTGGATGCGTCTGCCGGAAGGTGATCTCATCGAACGGGTGGTTGTTCCTGAAGGCCCGGATGAGGCGGACAACTGGATCGCCGAGCGGGCCAGCGCCGGTGATGTGGTTGTCACCGCCGACGTTCCCTTGGCGGCGCGCTGCGTAAAGGCAGGCGCTCTCGTCATCGGCCCGACGGGCAAACCGTTTCGGGAGGATGGCATCGGCATGCGCCTCGCCATGCGGGATCTCAACACGCATTTAAGGGAAGTTGGTGAAATCCGCGAGAGCGGTCCGGCCTTTACCAAGGCTGACAGATCGCGATTTCTCAATCAGCTCGAAACGACGATGCGCGCCGGAAAGCGGATTGCAGGAGACCAGGGTACGGACTCATAAATCAAGTCAATCTGGGTTGGATCGTTTTGGCCAACTGCGAGGAGCGAAAGCGCAGGAAATGTGGTTCACTTTCAAGCCTTTCGCGACGTGGCAGATAGCCAAATCGGCTTCATTTAGGAGTCCGTACCGTGGACATAAATTTCCCCGCAAGGCTGGGAGGAGGTCCTTGCGGGGAGACGCCGGTAACACTTGTTATGTCGTATTTGCACCGGCTCGTTGCATTGCATTGTCATTATCAATGGTGGGACCGGACATGCGGTCCCGAAAATCTTAGCGGCAGAAGCGGTACTGGCCGGAATACGCCAGGAAATAGCCGGTGTTCGGGTTAAAGGACCGGTATTTGGCGTGGCAGTAGTTGTACCAGGCCGGGGTCCACGGAGCCGGGCGATAGGTCACGACCGGAGCCGGAGCCGGGTAGTAGACCGGCGGCGGGGCGACGTAGCGCGGCTGCGACAAGGCGGAACCGATGATTGCGCCTGCTGCCAGACCGCCGGCGATGCCAGCGCCAACGCGCCATCCGTTGCCGGCTTCTGCAGAAGTTGTCTGAGAGGTGAGCGTGACACCGGCGACAAGAGCCAGCGCAGTGGTGGTGATTGCGATCTTCTTGAACATTCCGGTGTCCCTTCGTGGTTGGGAGGCATTCGCTGTTCGCCTCAACTCATGAAACGAATATAGGAAGGCAACCGATCGGCTGCTGTGACCGGAGTCACAAGGAATCCCTTTGTTGAAAATTCGGTGATTTGGCCGTGAAATGGGGACTCACACTTGTTTCACTTGCCTGACCGCAGCCTCAGACCTACATTGTTGCGCATCGGCGCGCGTTGCGCCGTACGGGACATGACGAAGAACCCGGTGAGACTGACTTCGGCGGTGCTCCATCAAGCACTGCTCTGAATACCCAAGCTTTCCGTTTCTTATTGACTTCTCGTTTATCAGCGCTTTGCCGGCATTGGTTGGCGAGCGCACAATTCAACGGAAAGGCTTCTCCATGCGCGAGAACGGCACCATCAAGTTTTTCAACCACGACCGCGGTTTCGGTTTCATTACGCCGGACAATGGCGGCAAGGACGTATTCGTCCACGTGACAGCATTCGAGCAGGCCGGGCTCGGAGCACCGGTCGAAGGTGCAAAGATCTCTTTCGTCGCTGAAGACGATCGCCGCGGCCGCGGCAAGCAGGCTGCTCAGCTCGAGCTGCTCTAAGCTTAATAACGTCGCCGATCGCCAGATGAGCGGTCTGGCAGACATGCGGATTGAAAGCGGGGCCAAACGGCCCCGTTTTTTTTGCAACCCAGTGCCAATTTGTCCTCCCGGTTTGGCAACGCCAAGACCGGGACCCAGCACACACGAACGGGATTACTGGATCCCTGCCTTCGCAGGGATGACAAATGCGCTGTTTGAGCTGGTGCCGAAACAGAACAACCCTCGACCGTCATTCCGGCCAAGCGGAGCGCGAACCGGGACTGGGGAGCCGCGCCCTAAATGAGTCTAGAGGACTGTCAGCTTGCCGAAGGGTTCGAAACGACTGCGTCAGCGCCACGGATCATTTAATCGTCTCTGCAAACGAGTAGGCCCCGGGGCTCCCCACGGTCGCCCGGGGTGACAGCAGAGGGCCGAACAAAACATCGCTGCCCTCCCATCACCGCCCGGCCCTGAGCCGGGGTCTCATCGCCAAGAAACACACAGGTCCCGGATCAAGTCCGGGACGGCACTGGTGGTTTGCCGAGAGCGCAAGCCAACCACCTCCGGTGTCATCCCCGACTTGATCGGGGATCTACTCGTTTCCAGAGTCGCCTTGTTTGAATTCGGAGTACCCGTTTTTCCCGCAAACCAAACAGGTCACTTGTTGCGAGGTGGATTGGATCCCCGATCAAGTCGGGAATGACACCGGGTACGGGACGGAGGTCAGTGCCCTGGATTCCGCGCCACACTTGAGCCGGGGCCAACTCACTTCTCAACTTGCCGAAGGGTCTGAAACGGCTGCGTAAGCGCCGCGGATCATTTAATCGTCTCTGCAAACGAGTAGGCCCCGGGTCTCCCTACAGTCGCCCAGAGTGACAGCAGAGGGCCGAACAAAACATCGTTGCCCTCCCATCACCGCCCGGCCCTGAGCCAGGGCCTCATCGACAAGAAACACGCAGGTCCCGGATCAAGTTCGGGACGGGACTGGTGGTTTGCTGCGAGCGCACGCCAAACACCTCCCGTGTCATCCCCGACTTGATCGGGGACCTACTCGTTTCCAGTGTCGCCTTGTTTGAATTCGGAGCGCCCGTTTTCCCGAAAACCAAAGTGGTCACTTGTTGCAAGGTGGACTGGATCCCCGATCAAATCGGGGATGACACCAGGGCCGGGGCAGAAGTCAGGGCCCGAGTTGCCGCGCCAGTCTTGTGCCGGGACCAATTCACCTCTCAACTTGCCGAAGGGTTTGCATGGGCTGCGGAAGCACCACGCTCATCACACTGCATCTGCAAAGGAGCAGGCCCCGGAGTTCCGCTTCGCTGCGTCCGGGATAACGATGGAGCGGCGAATGAGTTCACGCATGCGCGCTCATCATTTAAGCATGCAGTCGAGCAGCTCGTTCTCGCCGATCACGCCGACGATCGCACCGTCCTTTTGAACCACAACGGGGTCTGAACTGGACCTCTTGAGCTTGGCGACATCGCGCACCGGTGTGCTGCCCTCGCACGTCAAGGCGCTGGCCAGCGATCCCGGCAGACTTCCGGGCGGGACCATGATATCGCGGGCCCGCAGGACATTGAGCGGATTCATGTGACTGACGAAATCGGCGACGTAACCGTCTTCGGGGTTCTTGACGATTTCCTGCGGCGTCCCGAGTTGAATGATCCGACCGCCTTCCATGATGGCGATGCGCGAGCCGATCTTGGCGGCTTCATCGAGGTCGTGACTGACGAAGATGATCGTCCGGTTAAGTTCCTTCTGCAGATCGAGCAACTCGTCCTGCAGCTTGTCGCGGATCAACGGATCAAGCGCGGAAAAGGGTTCATCCATCAGAAGGATCGGCGCGTCCGTGGCAAAGGCCCGGGCAAGACCAACCCGCTGCTGCATGCCGCCGGAAAGCTCGTGCACAAATTTTTCGCCCCAGCCGGAAAGGCCAACCAGCTTCAGCTGAGCTTCCACCTTGGCGGCGCGGTCCTGAACCGACATGCCCGCAAGCTCGAGGCCGAAACCGACATTTTCGGACACTGTCCGCCAGGGCAACAGGCCGAACTGCTGGAACACCATGGCAATGCGGCTGCGGCGGAGTTGGCGAAGCTCGTTTGCGGAGCAGGTTTCCGGGTTCACGTAGCTGCTGCCGTCGTGAACCTGAACTTCACCGCGGATCACCGGGTTCAATCCGTTGACCGCGCGCAAGAGCGTGGACTTGCCGGAGCCCGAAAGCCCCATGAGCACCAGAACCTCGCCTTCATGAACGTCAAGGGAGGCGCCGGCGACGCCCAGGATCTGACCGGTTTCGGTCTGGATCTCCTGCCGGGTCTTGCCGGCGTCGATCAGGGACAGCGCTGATTGCGGTTTGTCACCAAAGACAATGTCGACGTTCCGGAAGGAGACGATGGGCTGGGCTGAGCTGGTCATCGCTTGCCCCCTTCTTCTTTTCGGAAGAACCGGTCAAGTACAATGGCGATAAGCACGATACAGACCCCGACTTCAAACCCCTGCGCGATGTTCACAGTGTTCAGCGCACGCAGGGTCGGAACACCCAGACCGTCAGCCCCAACGAGAGCCGCGATGACGACCATGGACAAGGACAACATGATTGTCTGGGTCAGCCCAGCCATGATCTGCGGCAACGCATAAGGCAGTTCCACCTTCCAAAGAAGCTGGGACTTGGTGGCTCCAAATGCCTCCCCGGCTTCCAAAAGTGCCTTGGGCGTTGAAGATACTCCCAATTGGGTCAGGCGTATGGGTGCAGGGATCGCAAAGATAACTGTCGCGATCAACCCGGGAACCATGCCCAACCCGAAAAGGATCAGCGCGGGGATAAGATAGACGAATGTCGGGATCGTCTGCATCAGGTCGAGCACGGGACGAAGTGCTGCATAAAAGCGCGGATTATGTGCGCCAACGACGCCGACAGGCACACCGACTGCCATGCAAACGACGGACGCAGCAATGACAAGCGCGAGCGTTTCGGTGGTTTCTTCCCAGTAGCCCTGATTTATGATGAGCAGGAGCGCAATGGCGACAAACGCAGCAAATGCGATTTTTCGGTGAACCGCAAAACCGATCGCCACCGCAATGGCGACGATGATCAACGGATGCGGTGTTTGAAGCAGCCACAGGATCCCGTCGATCAGCGCTTCCAGGAAAATCGAAATGCCGTCAAAGAACCAAAAGGCGTTGTCCGTCAGCCAATCGACGAAAGCCCGCGCCCATGGGCCAATCGGCAGTTTGTGGTCTGTCAGCCAGTCCAACACGCTGCTCCGGTTATTCTTGTTGTTTCAAGGAAAAGCGCCGGGCGGACTGTCCGCACCGGCGCTGTTGTATGGGTTTATTCGACACCAAGCGCGGATTTTACCGCCGCGAAACTGTCACCCCCGTCGATGGTCGTCACGCCCACCAGCCAGTTTTCGAACGTTGCCGGATGAACCTTCAGCCACGCTGCGGCTGCCTTGTTCGGGTCCTCGCCGTCGTTCAGGATTGCGCCCATGATTTCGTTTTCCATCGGCAGGGAGAATTCGAGGTTGTTGAGGAACTTGCCGAGGTTCGGGCATTCCTCGGTGTAACCCGCGCGCACGTTTGTGTAGACCGTCGCGCCGCCAAAGTTCGGTCCGAAAATGTCGTCGCCACCGTCGAGATAGGCCATCTCGAAATTGGCGTTCATCGGATGCGGTTCCCAGCCCAGGAAGACGATGTCGTTTTCACGCTTTCCGGCGCGCGCTACCTGGGCGAGCATGCCCTGCTCGGATGATTCAACGACTTCGAAACCCTCAAGGCCAAAAAGGTTCTGGTCGATCATGCCGATGATCAGACGGTTGCCGTCATTGCCCGGTTCGATGCCGTAGATCTTGGCGTCGAGATCATCGCGGAACTTGGCGATGTCATCGAAGCTCTTCAAGCCCTTGTCATAGGTGTATTTCGGAACGGCAAGCGTATATTTCGCACCTTCCAGATTGGCGCGCACCGTTTCAACCGAGCCATCCTCGCGATAGGCCTTGATGTCGCCCTCCATGGTCGGCATCCAGTTGCCGAGGAAAACGTCAATGTCCTTGTTCTTCAAGGAAGCGTAGGTCACGGGTACCGACAGGATCTTAACTTCCGGCTCATAACCGAGTGCTTCCAGGACCACGGACGTGGCGGCGGTGGTCGCGGTGATGTCAGTCCAGCCGACATCGGAGAAACGAACTGTCTTGCAGGCTTCCGGATCGCTTGCCAGCGCGGTTCCGGACAGCATCAGGCCAAGTGCAAGGCCTCCAGCGAGTGTCGCTGCGAATTTCATTGGTGTACCTCCTATGGAAAGTTGATTTGTTGTTTGAGGCCGTTTGAAGACCAGGGTTTGTTCTGCACGAGCCAAATTCCCCCGACTTTGTCCCCAACAGTCTGACTGGAGCCAATCCAACCATCCACGGTAAAAATTTGCAAGTTTTCATTGATTGATTGATCAATTAAAAATAAGAAGCAGAGAGTTTTGGAGATCGCGATGCCAAAAGTCGGAATGGAAGCGGAACGGCGACGCAGCCTCATCGATGCCACGGTCGATGCGATTCACGAGCGCGGCTACAGCGACATAACGATGGCTCAGATCGCAAAGCGTGCAGGTGTTTCCGGCGGCCTGGTTCACCACTATTTCGGCTCTAAAGATCAACTACTTGCAGCAACAATGCGGCATCTCTTGACCGAACTCGGCCGCGCTATCCGAGAGAACCTCGCCAGGGCCGAGACGCCACGGGAACGGATCTCGGCGATTATTGCGGGTAACTTTGCCGTCGACCAGTTTCAGCCGGCAGTGATTGCGGCCTGGCTCGCCTTCTATGTGCAGTCCAGAACCACCGACAGCAACAGCCGGCTCCTGCGAATCTATGCAGCAAGGCTTGCGTCGAACCTGACCTACAACCTGAGATTCTTCATGCCGCAGGAAGAGGCACGCCGCATCGCCGAAGGCACGGCGTCCATGATCGACGGCGTGTGGATCCGGCAGGCCCTGAGCGACGCCCAGTCTGACCGCCAGGCCGCTATCGCCATGGTCGAAGACTATGTTGAAACCCAAATTACCGCCCATGCGGATCGCAGCAACCATCGCTGAGACAAGGCTCCTGAATGATCGACGCGTTTGATTTTATCATCGTTGGGGCAGGCTCCGCAGGCTGCGCGATGGCCAGCCGGCTCTCGGAAGACCCGAAAAATCGTGTCCTGGTGCTGGAATTCGGCGGAACGGATGTCGGCCCGCTGATCCAGATGCCGGCTGCCCTGTCCTATCCCATGAACATGCCGATCTACGACTGGGGCTACGAAAGCGAACCCGAGCCACATCTTGGCGGCCGCCGCCTCGCGACACCGCGCGGCAAGGTCATCGGCGGTTCGTCCTCGATCAACGGCATGGTCTATGTGCGCGGCCACGCCTGTGACTTCGACACCTGGGAAGAGATGGGGGCGAGCGGTTGGGGCTACAGGCATGTCCTGCCCTACTACAAACGCCAGGAGCAAAACCCGCAGGGACAAGCCGGCTGGCGGGGAACGGACGGACCACTTCACGTGCAGCGGGGCACCAAGTGGAACCCCCTGTTTCACGCCTTCAGGGATGCCGGCCAACAGGCCGGCTACGGTGTGACGGAAGACTATAACGGCGAGAAGCAGGAAGGCTTCGGCGACATGGAAATGACGGTCCACAGGGGCCGCCGCTGGTCAGCCGCCAACGCCTACCTGAAACCGGCGCTCAAGCGCGGCAACCTTACACTGATCAAGGGTGCGCTGGTGCGAAAGGTTCTGATCGAGAACAATCGCGCCGTCGGTGTTGAATTTGAGACCGGTGGTGAAATTCGCGAAGCCAAGGCGGAACGCGAGGTCATCCTGTCCGCGTCCTCCATCAACTCTCCCAAGATCCTGATGCTCTCAGGGATCGGTCCGGCGGATCAATTGTCAGACCTCGGCATCGATGTTGTTGCCGATCGGCCCGGCGTCGGCGCCAATCTGCAGGACCACCTGGAACTCTACATTCAACAGGCCTGCATTCAGCCGATCACGCTCTACAAACATTGGAATCTCTTTTCCAAGGCTCTGATCGGCGCGCAGTGGCTGTTCTTCAAGAATGGCCTGGGGGCATCGAACCAGTTCGAGAGCTGCGCTTTCATCCGCACGAAAGCCGGCGTCAAATATCCCGACATTCAGTATCACTTCCTGCCCTTCGCCGTTCGTTATGACGGTCAGGCGGCTGCGGAAGGACACGGGTTTCAGGCTCATGTCGGTCCAATGCGGTCAAAGTCGCGCGGGCGGGTCAGGCTGACATCCTCAGATCCGAAAGCAAAACCGTCCATTTTGTTCAACTACATGTCTCACGACGAGGATTGGGAAGACTTCAGGACCTCAATCCGGCTGACCCGGGAAATCTTCGGACAGGAAGCCTTTGCGCCCTATCGTGGCAAGGAGATCCAGCCGGGCGACAGCGTTCAAAGCGACGAAGCGCTGAACGACTTCATTCGCGAGCACGTGGAAAGTGCTTACCACCCCTGCGGCACTTGCAAGATGGGTGCAAAAGACGATCCGCTGGCCGTCGTCGATCCGGAATGCCGTGTGATTGGTGTTGAGGGATTGCGTGTTGCAGACAGTTCCATTTTCCCTCAAATCACCAATGGAAACCTGAACGCGCCTTCGATCATGGTCGGTGAAAAGGCATCCGATCATATCCTCGGCAAGGATCCGTTGCCGGCTTCGAACCAGCAGCCCTGGATCCATCCGGACTGGGAAACCAGCCAACGCTAATTTCGACCGCAGGACCGGTCACAGTCATACGCAGGAGCATTTTGATGCGCGCCCAACCGAACGCTTCTCACTATGTCGGCGGCTCCTATCTGGAAAGCCAGGCAGGCACGCCCTTCGATTCCCTTTACCCGGCAACCGGCGAAGTGATCGCGCAGATCAGGTCGGCGGATGACGCCGTCATTGAGGCCGCGATCGCCGCAGCCCGCGACGGGCAGAAAATCTGGGCTGCGACACCACCTGTAGAACGCGGCCGCATCTTGCGGCGGACTGCAGAGATCCTGCGGGAGAAAAACCGCGAGCTTTCCGTTCTGGAAACGCTGGACACCGGCAAGCCTCTGCAGGAGACCCTGATCGCGGATGCTGCTTCCGGCGCGGACTGTCTGGAGTATTACGGCGGCCTCGCGGCAACGCTTACGGGCGAGCATATCGATCTCGGCGGCTCCTTTGCCTATACGAAACGCGAGCCGCTCGGCATCTGTTTCGGTATCGGCGCCTGGAACTATCCGATCCAGATCGCCTGCTGGAAAGCGGCCCCTGCGCTTGTGTGCGGCAATGCGATGATCTTCAAGCCGTCAGAAGTGACTCCTTTGAGCGCGCTCAAGCTCGCTGAAGCTTTGAGCGAAGCCGGGCTTCCCGATGGTGTCTTCAATGTCATTCAGGGTTTCGGTGATGTTGGCGCAAAAATGGTCGCCCATCCGGACATTGCCAAGGTGTCGCTGACAGGGTCCGTTCCGACCGGATCAAAAGTCGCGGCACTTGCCGGCGAGCACCTGAAAAAAACCACCTTGGAACTTGGCGGCAAGTCGCCGCTGATCATTTTCGACGATGCCGATATCGAGAACGCGATCTCGGCAGCGATCAACGCGAATTTCTATTCGACCGGCCAGATCTGTTCCAATGGTACGCGCGTCTTCGTGCACACGGCAATCAAGGAACAGTTTTTGAACCGTCTTGCAGAGCGTACTGCCAGTGCAGTGCTTGGCGACCCGCTGGACGAGACGACCAATATCGGACCGCTCGTCTCCCGGCAGCAGTTCGACAAGGTGATGCATTACATGCAAGTCGGCGAACGGGACGGGGCGCGCCTGGTCTGCGGCGGTGGCGCGGCGTCGGTGGAGAGTTTCCCGGATGGTTACTTCGTCCAGCCGACCGTTTTCGCCGACGTCACCGACGACATGACGATTGCGCGCGAGGAAATCTTCGGCCCGGTGCTCAGCGTGCTCGATTTTGACGACGAAGACGACGTCGTCGCCCGTGCCAACGACACCGAATTCGGATTGGCTGCCGGCGTGTTCACCAAGGACATCCAGCGGGCGCATCGCGTCATCGGCAGGCTGGCAGCCGGTACCTGCTGGATCAACACCTATAATCTGACGCCGATCGAAATGCCGTTCGGCGGCTACAAGAAATCCGGTATCGGACGCGAAAACGGTCACGCGGCAATCGAGTATTACAGCCAGATCAAAAGCGTTTATGTCGAAATGGACGGCGTCGAGGCAGCGTTCTAGAAACACAGACCGCTCCGGTCGTTTCCTCCCATCCTTCGTGACACCGCACGCCGAATTCCATCGGTTTCGGCGCAATCGGTTTTGTGCATGAAAGCTGCCTTTGGAACCTTTATCTTCCAAAAACCGGTTTTCAGATTGAACTTAGCCTCCTGGCACCCGAGATTATGGGGCAAGACAGACCTCTGGAGATCGCATGAACACCCACGTGCTAGACCCTTCGCCACGCACCTATGTTCAGCACATTTACCTGCTTGCGCGCTCAAATCGCGGACCAGCCTGCGCGCCTGAAACGCAAAGCCTTGAAGATGTCCATGACTGGTTGCTCCACGAAGCAACACAAATCGACAACGTCATGCTGATGTTCGAAGAGTTCATGTGGCGCTGCAAGGCGGCCCATCTTGAGATCGACCGTTGCACCCTCCATATCGGCACGCTTCATCCGAAGGTGGTGGGTTTTTCCTGGGTTTGGAACAGCACCGACGAACTGTGCGACGAGATTGCAGCCGATGCAAACGCGGTCAACAATGTGGCCTTCACCAAGAACCCACTATATCGCGTGATGCGTGAAGGCGAGATCATCAAGGTGGACCTCGAAACCGAAGAGGGCGTCAATTCCGGCACGCTTATGCAAGATCTTGCCGAGCAGGGCTACACATCCTATGTCGCGCTCCCGTTGAGCGCAGCGGGCGAAATTCACAACGCCATGACCTTTGCGACAAAACGGCCGGGAGGATTTCCGGATGTCGACAAGGATCGCATTCGCACCCTGATCGATCTGCTGGCGCTTCATGTAGAACGACACATCGTAAAGCGGATCGCGCGCAATGTGGCCGATACCTATCTTGGCCCGATCGCAGGACAGCGCGTCCTGGACGGCGAGATCAGGCGCGGCGATGGCGAAGCAATCAAGGCCGTGGTGTTCATGTCGGACATGCGCGGGTTCACCCAGTTGGCCGACCGCCTCAGCGGCCCCGAAGTGACTGCCATTCTCAACGCGTATTTCGACAAGATTTCGCATTCCGTCCTCAGTCACGGCGGCGAGATCCTCAAATTCATGGGTGACGGAATTCTGGCCGTGTTTGATCAGCAGTCTCTTGGAGAAAGCGCAGCAGCGAACGCAGCGGTCCAAGCCTCAAAAGCCGCCCTTTCCGCCATCGAAGATCTCAACACCGCACCGCCAGACGGATTGCCTGCGCCAGAATACTGGCATCCGCTCAAGATCGGTATCGGCCTGCACCGGGGCGAAGTTTTCTTCGGCAATGTGGGCGGCGAGGAACGTCTCGACTTCACTGTGATCGGACGCGCCGTGAACGAGACCAGCCGTGTGGAATCCCTTTGCAAACCGCTCGGCAGAGAACTTTTGCTGACGGAACCGGTCCGCGATGTGCTGTCAGGCGACCTTCAGACAGGTCTGAACGCCATGGGTGAGCACGCTTTGCGAGGGGTTGGAAAACCTGTCGCCATCTTTGCCGCTTGACGAGGGGAAGCGTCTTTTCAAGGCCGACATTGTCATCTCTGCGCAGTACCGGATCCCGGTGTTGCCGCTGGCGCGGCAAACCGGGAAGACAAAGTTGGTAGTTCCTGGTGTCACTTTGTCAGGATGAGTTTGCCCTGCTTGGTGATGGAAAGGCGATACGTATCTTCGTTGTGAACGATCTGGATCTGGCGCAAGCCGCTGAAGAGGTCGCGCGAATCGAATTCGGTTTTCGGTTGCTCCAACGTTTTGCCTGCCAAGGCGTTTCGGGGTGCACCCCCAGAGCTGATTGACAGGCGGCGCTTGTGGCTGTTGGCAGAGAGTGTCATGCGCGCAATCGGTCCTTGGCCTTTGCTTTGCGCCCCTCGAAACCAAGTGTCGTGGGGCATCCAGATAAGAACAATTAAAAGGTGAGTTTCTTACTCAACTTTATACTTGACACTCATACTCAAGTTTTCTTATCAAGGCAATACCTGATCGAAACGGAACTGGAAATCGCGTCCTCCGGTTTCGTATTAGTCGGGGGTCTTCCGGGTCACCGGAGACGAAAAATGCCAGGCCAGCCAACCGCCCTCTCCTCTCCCTCAGCGGCTAGCCAGCCCGGCGTTTTCTTTAAGGCAACTTTCTCAACAATATCCATCCGTCATGCCATGGCTTGACCATGGCATCCATGCCGTTCCGTGTCCGACCCTCAGGTCTTCTCATGTTGAAACGCAGCGGTGTGGATTGCCGGATCAAGTCCGGCAATGACTGACTGAATGGAGTGTTCAGAGCGCGTGAGCCCCGCGCCTCATCGCATTGCGGCCATTGTCCGCAGCGAAAAAGCGCCGGCTAGTTGGAGGCGCTTTCAACGTCTCTTGTGCAGACTTCGCTTAAGCGTTCGCGGCGATCGGCGTTTCGGTCACATCGATCTTGAGCAAGTCGCGCATGCCGAAACGGTCTTCGGAAAGATCGGCAATGGATTTTCCGTCCAGCACTTCCATGAAAGCTTCCAGAGCCTCATGCAAAAGCCCGTTGAAACCACAGGACAGGATCAACGGACAGTCTTTGCGGCCGGAATCGAAGCACTCCGCCAAGAGGAAACTTTCCTCCGCGGCACGGACAACTTCTCCGACGGAGATCTGTTCCGCTGGACGGGCCAGCATAACCCCTCCATTTCGGCCACGAATTGTCTTGATCAGATTGGAATCGACCAGAACCTTCATGATCTTGAAGAGATGGGTTTCGGACATTTCGAAACTGGCTGCAATGTCGGCAACCTTGCTCGGTTTGTCCGGGTTCACGGCGCAGTACATGAGAGCGCGCACCGCATAATTGGTCTGTTGTGTCAAGCGCATCGCTAAGATATGCGACGCGTCGGCCTAAAGGTCAATGCATAAAATTGAGTGTTTGAGTGCACTTTAACGAATTTAGAGCGATTCCAGACTGTCAGGGCAAATTGTCCCTGATAAAAACGTCAATACCGATGCGCTCCTGTCCATCTATGATCGGGGAGCCGTCACAGAGCGCCTTCAACACGCGTATTGCGCTTCGGATTTCGTGGCCGGGATCCTGCGCGATAACCGCGTCCATCACATCGTCACTGAGCGCGTCGCGCGTATAGGGCGTCAGTTCGTGACCGACAAAGACGACATTTTCCGCTCGACCGGAAGCGGTGAGTGCTGCGATCACGCCCCGGTTGCCCGCTCCGATATTGTAGAGACCTGCAAGATCGGAATGGTCTTCCAAAAGCCGCCTTACCAGATCTGCATTCTTGGAATTGTCGTCGCGCCCCTCGCGGACTTTCAAAAGCTCCAGATGGGGAAAGCACTGCGCGATCACGTCCCGGCACCCATCAAATCGCTCGGCATGGTCACGCAATCCGAGTGAACCGGCAATCAATCCGATTTTGCCGGAGGTCTTCGGCAAAAACCTGCCGAGAAGACGGCCGGCCGTCCGTCCTGCGGCTGTGTTGTCTATTCCGACGAAATGCTGGCGCGACGACGAAGGGTGATCGGAGACCAGGGTGACAACCGGTACGCCACGGACCTGAAGCCGATCAATTGCCGCCCTGACTTCCGGAAAGGCCGGAGCCACGACCGCGACGCCATCACAGACGGACTTGTCGAGGATCGCCAGTGTGCCGGCGACCCGATGACCGTCGAAGGCATCGATCGGCTCCACATGGACCTGCATTCTGTCGCCGCTCATGGTTCGCGCATGTGAGGCCGCCTCCCGGGAGAGATCCTCCATGAAGGCATTGGGACCGTTTGGAATGAGAAAATGCAGCCGGTAAGTCCGCTTCTTTGCAAGCGCGGCGGCAAAGACGTCCGGTTTGTAGTTCAGGCTGTCGGCCGCCTGTTTCACCTTTTCGATCGTTGCCTTGCGCACGCCGGGACGCCCGTTCAACACCCTATCAACCGTTGCCAGGCTGACACCGGCTGCGTCAGCCACATCGTGAATTGTCACGCGCTTCATGCAAGTTCCCTCAGATTCGACTGAGTATATCCGTCAATGAGGAACGGTCATCAAAAAATGCTGCAGCGCATGATTTATAGGCCGCTACACTATTCGGTTCAGACGAATTGACCGGCCGCGTGGCCGGACGACCAGGCCCATTGAAAGTTGAACCCGCCCAGATGTCCGGTGACGTCGACAACCTCGCCGATGAAGAACAGCCCGGGCACCTTGGAGCTTTCCATGGTCTTGGAGGAAAGCTCCTTGGTGTCGACACCGCCCAGGGTCACTTCCGCCGTGCGGTAGCCTTCCGTTCCAACAGGTGTCAGCTGCCAGCGGTTCAGATGATCCGCCGCCCGCCGCAAGACCTTGTCTGATTGGTCGGCAAGCCGTCCTTTCAGGGAAAACACATCGGAGAGCTCATCGGCCAGACGGTTGGGCAACAATTGGCCGAGGGCGGTTTTCAAATCCTGTCTGGGGCTCTCGCCCCGCGCATCTCGAAGCGATTCAAATACATCGGTTTCCGGCACCAGGTTGACCGCAATCGGCTTGCCTTCCTGCCAGTATGAAGAGATCTGAAGGATCGACGGCCCGGAAAGCCCCCTGTGCGTAAACAGCAGTCCTTCGCGAAACGTCGTCTTTTGGAATGAAACCTTTGCATCGACCGAAACGCCCGCAAGACGGCCGCAGAGCGCCTTGTTGGCGTCGGAGAAAGTTAGCGGCACAAGTGCCGCCCGCGGCGCGATGACGTTCAGCCCGAACTGCCGGGCGACATCGTAGCCGAAGCCGGTGCCACCCATCTTGGGGATCGACGGGCCACCGGTGGCAATGACCAGCGACTTCGCCTGAAGCAGTCCCCTGGACGTCGCGACGGAAAATCGATCGTCGGGCTTTTCAACGGCTTTGATTTCCGTTTCAAGCTGCAGCGTTCCACGGACCTGTTCCAGTTCGGCCAAAAGCATGCGGATAATGTCTTTGGCGCTTTCGTCGCAGAAAAGTTGGCCAAGCGTCTTTTCGTGCCAGGGAATGCGGTGCTTTTCGACAAGCCCCAAAAAGTCGTGCTGCGTATAGCGCTTCAAGGCTGAGACGCAAAAGCGCGGGTTCTGCGACAGGAAATTGGCCGGCGTTGAGTGCAGATTGGTGAAATTGCAGCGTCCACCGCCGGAAATCCGGATTTTTTCCGCGGGCCGCCTGGCATGGTCGATGACCGCCACCTTGCGCCCGCGTTTTCCCGCTTCAATCGCACACATCAAGCCGGCGGCGCCGCCACCGAGCACAAGAACATCCAGGTCACGCATGGCGGGGCTTATAGCGGGTTTGGATTGTGTGTGTAAGAGCCGTTTTCGATCGGTGGTCGGCCTGGAATTGATATTGTCATTCAATCGGCCTGTCACTCCGGGATTGTCACGCCGGACAAGCGCCAGCGCGGATCCGGGGCCTCCTCTCAGATCAACCTGTCAATCGCGTCTGAGTGGGTCCCGGGTCTCGCTTCACTTGCCCGGGATAACACTGCGGTTGCGGTGCTAAAAAAAACCGGCGGCTCTTCCGAACCGCCGGTTTCTCAAAAATCTCTTCCTGAAGGAAAGAAACTTATTTCATTTCGGTAATTGTCTCGAAGCCGTTGGAGCCGACTTCGAAGAGAGCGTAGGTGCCCGGAACGTCGCCTTTGGCGTCGAAGTTATGGTCACCGGCCGCGCCCTTGTAGTCGATGGCGGTACCAGCTGCGATCAGCTCTTTCGCCTTCTTCCACTCACCCGGACGGATGGCTTCGCCTTCACCGTTGGAAACCTCGACAACGGCTGCCGCGACGTCTTCCTTCTTGCCGCCCGCTTTTTCAACGGCCAGCGCAAGCAGGAAGGCGGCATCATAAGACGTGTTTGCAAAGATTGCGTCCGGATCGCCACCAACACCCTTGAAGGCATCGTTGAACATGGTCAAAGATTCAGACTGTTCGCCGACCGGCGAAGACGCAACGAAGGTGGCGAGGTTTTCCGCACCCAGTTCATTGATCACGGCGTCCGACTTCATGCCGTCACCACCGACGAACTTGTCGAAGAAGCCGTTTTCCAATGCCTGACGCAGGATGGTCAGACCGGTGCCGTCACCGTAGTCGAAGATAACCAGCGTGTCGGCGCCACCCTTGGCGAGTTCCGCCAGGTTGGAACGGTAGGACGCCTTGCCTTCCTCGTGTGCCGCAAACTGAGTGATGTCACCGCCGAGCTCATCGACATATTCTGCCTTGAACGCATTTGCGAGGCCGGTGCCGTAGTCGTTGTTGAGATAAGCGACAGCGACTTTGCCGTAACCCATCTCCTTCATGGTACGTGCAAGCGCACGGCCCTGATAGTCGTCAGACGGAACGGTGCGGAACACAGTGCCCTTGTCTTCAAGACCGGAGATTTCCGGCGACGTTCCGGACGGTGTGATCAGCGTGATGCCAGCCGGGATCGTGACCGAACCGGCAGCCGCCAGAACAGCACCGGAGCAATGCGGACCAACGAGGCCGACAACACCTTCAATGTTGACGGCTTTGGTGGCCGCATCCGTGCCGCCTTGCGGGTTGCAGGCACTGTCGCCGACAACGCCAACCAGTTTCTCACCGTCGCCGATGCCGCCCTGCTCGTTGACCTGCTGAACGGCCAGCTGGGCCGCGTCGATCATGGCCGGTGCCATGGCCGCGATCGGACCGGAAACGCCGCCGATCAGACCAATCTTAACGTCAGCCTTTGCAGGAACGGACGCCAGCGCCGTCGCCGCCATCATGCCGGCTGCAAGCGCAATAAACTTGGTTTTCATAAGAGTACCTCCTCAACTATCCGGTCTTTGCCGGGTCTTTAGGATTTTCGGCTCCCGCACGCCGGAACGACACGCGGATCCCGTGGAGCGGGCCTAATGCTGGTCCGCCCCGGATTTCGTTGCCCGCTGGTCTCCCCTCAATGGCTCGGGAAGCAGTCCCTCCGGCCTGAACCGCAACACCAATTGCAGCATCAGACCGATCAGGAACAAGCGGATGTATTTTGCCTGTATCGCATATTCATGCGGAAGGCGGTCCGTTGCAATCTCTGAAACGGACCAAATGATCCAGACCACCGCCGCCCCCAGGATCGCGCCCCGGTTGTTACCGGATCCGCCCAGGATAAGCATGATCCAGATCAGGAACGTTGCGACCATCGGATCGATGGCCTCAGGGGTAATCGAGCGGTTGAAGTGAGCAAACAGCGCGCCGCCGAGACCCATCAGCGCCGCCCCGAAGATAAAGGCTTCCAGGCGGCGGAACTCGACGTTCTTGCCCATTGCCTTGGCCGCATCTTCATTGTCGCGGATGGCACGCATCATGCGGCCCCAGGGCGCGTTGAACTGGCGCTCGACGAGGACATAGGCGGCGATCAGCACGGCCAGGACGATGATGAGATAGGCGATCTGTGATTCCATGTAGCCGATATCGCCGACCGGACGGGGAATGCTGGATATGCCCCGTGCCCCGTTGGTGAGGGCCGGCTCGGACTTGATTACGAGCCTGATGATTTCCGCGATCCCGATCGTGGCGATTGCCAGGTAGTCGGACCTGAATCGCAGGCAGATCTTCCCGATCGGCCACGCGACAAGCGCCGCTGCCAGCATCGCCGCGATCCAGCCGAAAACAAAGTGCAGATCAAAGCCGCCGATCCGGCCTTCCGCGGCAGGCGTCGAAATGATCGCCGATGTATAGGCGCCAACGGCGAAGAAACCTGCAATGCCTGCATTGAAGAGACCGGCGAAGCCCCACTGAATGTTGAGGCCCAGCGCAAGAAGCGCGTAAATGCAGATGAAAATCGCCATGAAGAGGGCGTAGTTGACAAGACCAAGAAGTTCCATCGCTCTCCCCTCCCCTTACAATACCTTGCCCTTGAGCAGCCCTGTCGGGCGCACAAGCAGCATGAACAACAAGATGGCAAAGGCCATGGCGGCCTTGTACTCGCTCGGAATGACCAGCACCGACAACTCTTCTGCAATCCCGACGATCAAGCCGCCAAGGACAGCGCCCTCCACCCGGCCGACGCCGCCGAGGATGGCGGCGGCAAACATGGGCAGAAGCATGTGCCAGCCCATCATCGACTTCAGTTCCGTGTTGACACCGAGGAAGAAGCCGGACGCTGCACAAAGCCCGCCAGCGATCACCCAGGTCAGTATCACCACTTTCTTGTTGTCGATCCCGGACAAGAGAGCAAGGTTCGGATTGTCCGACATCGCCCGCATGGCCTTGCCCCATTTGGAGCGCGTGAGAAACAGTTGCAGCGCGCCAACCAGGGCCACCATCGCCAGGATCGTAAAGATCTCCCGGTCGCGAATGCGGATGCCGAAATAGTCTTCCGGGCGCACGATACCGCGGGAATAGGTCTGCGTGTCGACACCCCAGACAACCTGCACCACGGCCCGGATCATCAGCGCGATGCCAAGCGAGGCCATCACGGTCACGATCTTCGGCCGCTCGCGCAGGTGCTCGTAGAAAACCTTGTCAATCCCGACCGCCACAACGGCGGTTCCGACAATGGCGATCGGCAGGGCCGCGTAGGGGGAGACGCCGAGGCTTGTGACAGCGGCAAGCGCAAGGAAAGCACCAAGGGTCGCCATGTCGCCATGGGCCAGATGGGCGTAGCGCAGGATCGCGAAAATCAGCGTAATGCCGACCGCTCCGAGCGCATAGATGGAACCCAGCACGATGCCCGGTACGACGTAGAAATTCAGAAGTTCAAACAGGTCCATGCCGATCACCCACCCAGGAACATTTCGGCGACTTCACGGTCTGCCAGAAGGTCTGCACCGGTGCCTTCATGGCGATTCTTGCCGGCGGCGAGCACATAGCCCCTGTCGGAAAAGGCCAGCGCCTGCTTCGCATGCTGTTCCACCAGAAGAATGGCAACACCGGCGTCTTGCACGTCACGGCAGATCTGAAAGATCTGCTCCATGTATTTCGGCGACAGTCCGGCCGTTGGTTCATCGAGCAGGAGCAATTTCGGGTCCAGCATCAAAGCCCGTCCCATCGCGACCATCTGGCGCTGTCCGCCCGACAGGCTTCCCGCGAGGGTCTTGCGGCGTTCCTTGAGATCGGGAAACAGCTCATAGACCCGATCGTAGGCGGCGGTAAGGTCTCCGGTTTTCAGGAAACCACCCATTTCCAGGTTTTCGTGGATCGACATTTCCCGGAAGATATTGTCGACCTGCGGCACATAACAAATGCCACGCTGCACGATACGATTGGGCGCCCAGCCGGTGATCTCGTCGCCGTCAAACAGCATCTTGCCACCGCGGACACTCAGGAGACCGAAGACCGATTTCATCGCCGTAGATTTGCCGGCACCATTGGGGCCGACAATTGCCACGATCTCGTCTTGTGCGACCGTCATCGATACGTTCTGGAGAATGTCGGCCTCGCCGTAACCAGCGGTCAGGTTTTCCATCGAGAGAAGCGCATTCATGCCGCATCTCCCGTTTTCTCGCCAAGATAAGCTTCCAGAACCTGCGGATCGGAGCGGACCGTCTGAAAATCGCCCTCGATCAAAACACTGCCCTCGGCCATGCAGACGACCGGGTCAGTGAGTTTTTCGATCATTTCCATGTCGTGCTCAATCAGGATGAACGTGTAGCCGCGCTCCTTGTTGAGGATCTCGATCTTGGTCTCGAGTTTGCGCAGCAAGGTCCGGTTCACGCCTGCGGCCGGTTCATCCAGCAATACAAGCTTGGCATCGGTCATCATGGTCCGACCCAGCTCAAGCAGCTTCTTCTGACCACCGGAGAGATTGCCTGCGCGCTCGTGCGCGACATGGGTCAGTTCCAGGAATTCAAGCGTTTCGTAGGCTTTGTGTTCGACGTTCTTCTCCGTCGACTTGACCTGTCCCCACTTCAGCCAGTTGGCGAACAGGCTTTCGCCCGGCTGGGACGGCGGCACCATCATCAGGTTTTCCAGTGCCGTGAGCTTGTGGAACTCGTGCGGGATCTGAAACGTGCGGACGAGACCTTTGTGAAACAGCTCGTAACTGGCGAGACTTGTTACGTCCTCGCCCAGAAAGCGAATGCGGCCGCTTGTCGGCTGCAGCGCCCCTGCGATCAGGTTGAAGAGCGTCGTCTTGCCGGCCCCATTGGGCCCAATCAGTCCGGTGATACTGTTTTCTTCGACACGAAACGTACAGTTGTTAACTGCCTTGAACCCGCCGAAATCCATAACGAGCTGATCAAGCTCAAGCATTCAAGCTCCTTGCCGCCCCCCGAAGCGGTCTTTCTTCTTTCGTTTTGGCCGCGCATGCCTGTTCCGGCATTCAGGTGCGGGCATTTTGGGTCATGCCTGCGGCAGCGCCCTGCCCTTCTAACTTTATTGACAGATCATTCAACTGATAATCACCCGCTTGCACAACAGAAAGAGCAAGATTTTCCAGAATTCGACCGTCGAAGGAATGCGTAATTCGCAATACGGTGAAAAAACCCGTCGTATTCTTTCGGCAAGGGACCAAATTCGACGCCTCTGTCTGCGTCAGAAACGCGCTCAAGTGGCCTATCTGATCCAAAAAGCGAGAGCAATCTGTTGAAAACCAGCGTGAATTTCGTTTGTTTTGGTTCGATTAATTGAGACTATACTCGGTATTTCTTACAATAATTCTGCACTTTTCCTCAAACAATGCAATTTGAACTTTTATTCTTAAGCCTGCTACAGGATTTCTGGACTAGAGTTTCAGTCGGCCCTTTGAAATGTGCATTCATGCGAAGGCTGGTGACAAGACCGGAATAGAACGAACGAACCGAAAATACTGTGACCGGCCACAGCAGAACGCAGGAGGAAAACACTGTCGAACCGACCAGAAAGAACCAATTCGCGGAGAAATGACGCGGACGTCATTCCGATCAGCCTTGCAGACAGCAGAGTTGATCAGGGAATGCTTCTGGATTTGTACGACAGGCTTGACGCAGCAGTCTGGATCTTCGACTTCGACTACAAGCGTTACATTTGGGCCAACCGCAAAACCCTTGAAATAACGGATGCAGACTCGCTGGAAGAGCTGCAGTCACGCGATCTTTCCGCAGACATGTCACCGGCGGTCGAGCAGCGGCTCCGCCAATATCAGCAAGACTTTTGCAACGGTGACGTGACGTTCTCGGAGATCTGGACCCTTTACCCAAAAGGCAAACCGAAGGTCCTTCAGATATCCATGAGCGGTGTACGCCTCGCCGACGGGCGCATGGCATTGCTGTGCGAAGGACGTGAGCAGGAAGAACAGGAACCGGAAGCCCTCAGAAGCGCAGAGGCGCTGCTGCACACAACGGTCATGATTTCGCAGTTTACCCGGGACGGAAAGCCGCTCTACCGGAACACTGCGTCACGAGCAGCATGTATTGGACTGGACACACCTTTTGTTGAGCAGTTTGTACATCCTGAGGACTATCAGGGTATTTTTGATCGCGTAGATGACGAACGTACGCTGAAATTCGTTGCGCAGGTCAAAACCAACGCCGGCCCTCGCTGGCATGAGCTTACTGTTCGCGCCTGCCACGATGCCACTTCCGGGGAGCTCGCGTATCTCGTCAACGAAACTGACGTAACAGAGCTGCATGAAACCAAGGAACGTGCCAAATATCTGGCAAGTCACGATACGCTCACAGGTCTGTCGAACCGGACTTATCTTCAAGAGCGTTTGACGCAAATCCTCGAAACAGCGAACGAAATAAATCGCAAGGCGACGCTCTATCTTCTTGACCTGGACGACTTCAAACTCGTCAACGATTCACTCGGTCATGCAGCGGGCGATGCTTTGCTTCAGCAGGTTGCCGAGGAACTGAAAGCGCTTGCCGGCCGGCAGGATGTGATTGCGCGCCTCGGTGGCGACGAATTTCTGATCTGTCACCTGGAAAAGTCCGGAGAGGAAAGCTGCGACTGGTTCGGGCAATCTTTGTTGAAAGCCTTTGCAACGCCGCGTGTCATCGAAGGAAAGCAACGCAGTGTGGGCCTCAGCATCGGCTATGCCCACTATCCCGATGACGGGCAGGACATCGATCAGCTGATGCGGCATGCGGATCTTGCGCTTTACCAGGCCAAGTCCGATGCAAAAAACAAGTGCGTCAGGTTCAGCGAACGGATGCGGCGGCTGAGAGACGAACACCGGGCCCTGAAGAAAGACCTCGATCGCGCGCTGCGTGAGAACGAGTTTGTTCTCTTTTATCAGCCAATCGCGTGTACCCGCACGGATCGGGTGGTTGCCGGTGAAGCGCTGTTGCGATGGCAACATCCCGAACGCGGGCTTATCGGACCGGACGATTTCATTCACATTGCGGAGGATACCGGGCTCATCAACAACATTGGAGCCTGGGTGGCTGAGCAGGTCGCCCGGCTGCAGATGCGGTTGCATAACCTGAAATACGCGGTCCCGCTTGCGCTTAACGTATCGCCGAAGCAACTCTCAGATTCTTCGTTCGTCACCCTGATGCAGTCGCTTCCCTTTGAAACCGGGTGCACGCCAGGCAGGATCTCTCTGGAAATTACGGAGTCCGTCATTCTCGGCGACATTCCGAATGCCCGCGAAACCCTGGCCACGCTGAAAAAGTCCGGCTATCGGATCGTCATTGACGATTTCGGCACCGGATACTCAAATCTCGCCTATCTCCACAACTACCCGATCGACGGCATCAAGATCGACCGGATGTTCATGGAAGACGTTGCTTCCGGAGGCGAAATCGTCAAGCTGATCCTGTCGCTTGCATCGGCACTTGGGGCCGGTGTCGTTGCCGAGGGTGTCGAGACGATCGAGCAGCGGTCCTGGCTTTCCCAGAATGGCTGCCATCGGTACCAGGGGTATCTCTATTCGAAGCCGGTGCCTGAAGACCGTTTCCTGTCCATGCTGGAAACGCAGAACCAGATCGCCTCTATGTGACCTTGGCGCGGGTTTTGAATTCGGGCCGGTCCCAGCTACCCGTCTTCAGAATGTCAGCCAGAATTCCGACTGCGTCGACAATGTCCTGATGCGACAGGTAAAGCGGGGTGAAGCCGAAACGCATCACGTCCGGCGCCCTGAAATCACCGATCACACCACGCGCGATCAAGGCCTGCATCACGGCATAGCCTTCGTCGAATCTGAACGAGACCTGGCTGCCGCGCTTATGCGGATCGCGCGGGCTTGCCAGGACAAGCTGCGGACAAGTCGCTTCGACTTCCGAGATGAAAAGCTCACTGAGCGAAACTGATTTCGCCCGCAGGTCCGCCATGTCGACGTCTTCAAAGACATCAAGCGCCGCATGAAGGCTGGACAGAGCCAGAATGGCTGGTGTTCCCACCGTCATTCGATTGACCCCGTCAGTTGGCCGGTAATCAAGGTCGAATGCAAAGGGTGCTTCATGTCCCATCCATCCAGTCAGAGGCGATGTCACCTTGTCCAGATGCTCAGGGGAAACATAAAGAAAGGCTGGCGCTCCGGGACCACCGTTCAGATACTTGTAGCCACAGCCCACCGCGAAATCGGCGCCGGCTCCCGCAAGGTCGACCTCTATGGCACCGGCAGAATGGGCCAGGTCCCAGATCGCGAGTGCTCCAACGTCATGCGCCTTGCGTGTGAGCGCCGCCATGTCGTGCAGGCGTCCGCTCCGGTAGTCGACTTGGGTCAGCATCATGACGGCGACCATATCGTCCAGTGCAGATGCAACCTCGGCTGGATCAACGATCTTCAATTCGTGGCCCTTGCCAAGAAGCTCCTTCAGTCCGGACGCAACATAAAGATCTGTCGGGAAATTGCCGTTGTCGGACAAAATCACTTTCCGGTCCGGCTTCAGGGACAGGGCGGCTGAAAGAACCTTGAACACATTGACCGAGGTGCTGTCGCAGGCAACAACGCTTCCTGCAGGCGCGCCGATCAGACGGCCGATGCGATCGCCCGTGCGCAGCGGCAGGTCGATCCAGCTGTGGGTGTTCCAGGCACGGATCAGGCTCTCACCCCACTCCTGTGTCACGACCTCAGCGACTCGCCCCGCGACATGTTTGGGCAAGACGCCGAGCGAATTGCCATCAAGATAGATGACGCCTTCGGGTATCTGGAAAGCATCTTTCTTGTGTCTCAAAACATCATTCAGGTCGGACGGGTGCAAAGAGGTCATCGAAGGCTCGTAGGGACAGGATCGTGCAGCAAAAAGAGGCGGCAAGCTAGCAAAGCGAAAAGGCACAAACAACACCGCACACCTTCCAATTTCCGCGATCACCCAAGATGGACCGCCACTACGGATCAGAAGATGTCGCAAACAGCATAAATTTGCCCGTTTGAGCGCCGGACCGAAGGACGCCTTTTGTTAGCTTGGACGTCAAAGCTGACCAAGTCAGAACAGTCTTCCAGCGCGGGTTCAGATCAGATGTTCATCAGCGTATTCGACATATTCAAGATCGGTATCGGTCCGTCCAGCTCTCACACAGTTGGTCCGATGGTCGCCGTGCGCCGGTATCTGGAGAGGGTTCGCGGCCTGTCCGGAGCCGAAAGCAAAGCGGTGCGCCTCACCGTGACGCTACACGGTTCCCTCGCGTTCACCGGCAAGGGGCACGCAACGGACAAGGCGGTTTGTCTCGGTCTATTGGGCGCAACGCCCGACACGCTCGATCCGGATCAGGTCGAACCGCTGCTTGAAGCGTTGCGGCGGGACCGGAAACTGAAGATTTCCGACTCGCTGGAGATCGACTTTGATCCGGAACAAGACGTCATCTTCGACTATGGCCCGCCCTTGCCGCTGCATGCCAACGGCATGACCTTCAACCTATTGAATGCGGACGGATCGCTGGCCGATACGTTCGTCTACTATTCGATCGGCGGCGGGTTCGTGGTCAGTGAAGCAGAATTGCGCAAGACCACCAATGAGCCCGTCAATGAGCTGACCACGCAGAACGTTCCTTACCCGTTCGCCTCCGCAAAGCAAATGCTCGAAATGGGCCGTGAGGCCGAGCTATCCATTGCGGCCATGAAGCTGCAGAACGAGTGTTGCGACAAACCGTGCGGAGAAGTTGAAGCGGGTATCGACCGGCTTTGGGCGGCGATGGATTCCTGCATCAACCGGGGGCTGACCCAGGCAGGCATTCTTCCAGGCGGGCTCAAAGTGAAACGGCGCGCGGCGGACATCTACCAGCAACTCATTCGCGAGGGCCGCAGCAACCCGCTGTTTGAGCACAATGTCGTCGACTGGCTGGGCGTCTACGCAATGGCCGTCAACGAGGAAAACGCCGCCGGCGGCAGGGTCGTGACGGCACCGACCAATGGGGCAGCGGGCGTTATCCCCGCCGTCACGCGGTATTATCTTGATCATTGCAAAGGCGCGGATCAGGCCGGCGTGCGTGTCTTCCTTCTGACGGCAGCCGCGGTTGGTGGCATCATCAAGGCCAACGCGTCCATTTCTGGCGCGGAAGTGGGCTGCCAGGGGGAAGTCGGTTCCGCGTCGGCCATGGCCGCCGCCGGGCTCTGTGCGGCCCTTGGCGGCACGAACGAGCAAATCGAAAACGCTGCCGAAATTGCCCTTGAGCATCACCTTGGCATGACGTGCGATCCAATTGCCGGCCTGGTGCAGGTTCCCTGTATTGAACGCAATGCGCTCGGTGCCGTGAAAGCTGTAACCGCAGCCTCGCTCGCCCTGCGCGGGGACGGGTCTCATTTCGTACCGCTCGACGGCTGCATCGAAACCATGCGGCAGACCGGCATGGACATGATGGAGCAATACAAGGAAACCTCGCAAGGCGGCCTCGCTGTCAACATCGTCGAATGCTAACTTATTGACAAATTTTACAATTTCGCAAATTCAAATTGTCGCAGCGTAAAAATGAGGTAATAGTTGCATCCTAGGTTGTCGTACCGCTCCGTTGCGTCAATCGCGGGAGAACATGGATGGAAATTCTGAAGTGGCTGGCGAGCCAGTCGTCGCTGGTGTTTTTGTTTATCGCCGTTGCTCTGGGGTATTTTGCAGGCAAACTGAAGATTGGAAATTTCGTGCTCGGCGGCATCGCCGGTACGCTTATCATGGGCGTCGTTCTGGGCCAGGTCGGGGTGACGATCGACAGCGCGGTCAAGAACATATTCTTCGCGCTTTTCATCTACGCCGTCGGATATCAGGGGGGACCGCAGTTTTTTCGCGCCCTGTCACTGAAATCGCTCAATCAGCTGCTGTCGGCGGCGGTCATGTGTCTGCTAGGATTGTTTACGGTCCTTGCCTTTGCCTGGGGTTTCGGACTTGACCGGGGGACCGCGGCCGGCCTCGCAGCCGGTGGCCTGACGCAATCCGCGATCATCGGCACCGCCGGTGAGACCATTCAGAAACTGGATGTGTCAGCGGATCTGAAGCAGATCATGGAGACCAATATCGCCGTCGGATATGCGGTCTGTTACATCTTCGGCTCCATCGGGCCGATCATCATGATCACCTGGTTTTTCCCGACCGTGATGCGCTGGGACATCCGCAAGGAGGCCCTCAAGCTGGCGGAGAAAATGTCCGGCGGCGCCACCGAACTCGAGCCTGGCCAGTTCAATGCCGCACGACGGATCGATACGCGGTTTTTCCGACTACCGGAGGGCAGCGACTGGCAAGGGAAATCGGCCGGAGATCTCGACAGCTCCATGGACGACGCTGCAGTCGAAGCCGTCCTCCGTGCTGGTCAGGAGATTTCTCTGGAAGACGCCAAGTCTCTCCAGCCCGGCGACGTTCTTGCCGTGACCGGTCTCGTCACCACACTCGACAGTGCCGCAATGAACTGGGGGAGAGAGACGACAGCTCCGGATGGCTACCGACTTGTCCTTGAAAACCGGCATATCGTCCTGACCAATCCGGACTTTGCGGGCAGCAAGCTTCAGGGCATTCACGACCACACAAAGTCGAACGCTTTGCACGATGTGTTCGTGACCGGTGTGAACCGGATGGGACGCGAACTGCCGCTGTTGCCTAACCTTGAAATCCACAAGGGTGACGAGTTGCAGCTGACAGGCAGTCCGCGCGATCTGAACAAGGTACAGAAGTCGATCGGATATCCCATCAGTTCCGCGGCCGTGACCGATTTCATCTTTTTCGGCATCGGCATGACGCTCGGGTTGTTGCTCGGCCTGATCGAGTTCAAGATCGGCGGCGTTCCGGTGACGATCGGAAGCGGCGGCGGCTGCCTTCTGTCCGGGCTTTTGTTCGGCTGGCTGCGCAGCACGCATCCGCGCTATGCGGCGCTGCCGACGGGTGCGGTAAACTTCCTGCGGGACTTCGGACTGGCTGTCTTCGTCGGCGTTGTCGGGATCAGTGCCGGACCGCAGGTGTTGACAACATTGCAGGAGCAAGGTGTCAGCATTTTCCTGTTCGGCATCGGCGTCACGCTTATTCCGCAGCTGATCGGGTTCTTCTTTTCCTATTACGTTCTACGGATCCAGAACCCGATTGAGGCCCTGGCCTGCGTTGCCGGGGGCCGCAGCGCCAACCCGGGTTTTGCGGCGCTGATGGGCAAGGCGGAAAATGCTACACCGGTCGTCACCTTCACGGTCACCTATGCCGTTGCCAACGTTTTGCTGACCCTCTGGGGTCCGCTGATCGTCGGCCTCGTTTCAACGAATCCGGCTCAATAGTCGCTCCGGGAGATTTCAAATGAGCACGCAAGACTATTCCAAGTTCCAGGACCTCAGCCCCTTCGAACTGAAGGACAAACTCATTGAAATCGCGTCCTCCGCGTCGCAACGCATGATGCTGAACGCCGGGCGCGGCAATCCGAACTTCCTGGCAACGCATCCCCGGCGCGGTTTCCTGCGCCTCGGTGACTTTTCGGTCGAGGAAGCAGAACGCTCCTATTCCTATCTCGACAGCGGCTTTGGCGGTCTGCCTGACAAGGAAGGCATGCTGCTGCGCTTTGAGGATTTCATCCACCGTCACGAAGACCGCGAAGGCACGACTTTCCTGCGGGCTGCCCTGTCCTATGCCAAGGACCAGCTCGGCATTCACCGCCACGAGCTCCTCCATGAAATGGTGGAAGGGTTCCTGGGCTGCAATTACCCGGTGCCGCCGCGCATGCTGACAAATGCGGAAAAAATTGTCGGTGCGTATCTCGGTGAGGAGATGTTCGGCAGCGAGCCGCGGCAGGGGCCCTTCTCCGTTTTCTCAACAGAAGGCGGTACGGCCGCCATGACCTATATCTTCCAGACGCTCAAGCAGAACGGGCTGGTCAAACCGGGTGACAAGATTGCACTCGGCACGCCGATCTTCTCGCCCTACCTGGAGATTCCACCCCTTCCGGAATACGACATGCCGGTGGTCGACATCCGCATGGCGGAAGGGGAAGACTGGCAGTTCAGCGACGCGGAACTGGCAAAGCTGGAAGATCCGGACATTAAGGTTTTCTGTATCGTCAACCCAAGCAATCCGCCCTCGGTGAAGCTGTCTCCGGATGATCTTGACCGGGTCGCGGCGGTGATCAACGAAAAACGTCCCGATCTCTTCGTCGTCACGGATGACGTCTATGGCACCTTTGCCGACGATTTCGTATCGCTGTTTGCAAAGTGCCCGCGCAACACGTTGTGCGTCTATTCGTTCTCGAAATATTTCGGTGCGACCGGCTGGCGGCTCGGGGTGATCGCGCTGCATGAAGACAATGTCTTCGACGAAGCGCTTTCTGCGCTCGCAGAAGATACAAAGAAAGTCCTCGACCGACGGTATTCCTCGCTCACGACAACACCGCGCGACATCAAGTTCATCGACCGGCTTGTCGCTGACAGCCGCGCCGTTGCGCTCAATCACACAGCAGGCGCCTCCACGCCCCAGCAGATCCAGATGATGCTGTTCGCGCTCGCCGGGCTTCTGGACCGGGACGACCGCTACAAGAACGCGGCCAAGAGCCTGATCCGCAAACGGTTCAATACGCTTGAACTCAACATGGGTGTCAAACCGCACCGGGAGCCTTCGGACGTCAACTACTACACGCTGATCAACCTTCAGCACCTCAGCGGCCGGCTCTATGGGGAGACCTTTGCAGACTGGTTCGTCGCCAACAAGAAAGGCTACGACTTCCTGTTCCGGCTTGCGGAGGAAACCAGCGTTGTTCTGCTGCCCGGCAAGGGGTTCGAGGTGGTCGACGCGTCGGCGCGGGTGTCACTCGCGAACCTAACCGAAGCCGAATACGCCAAGATTGGCGCTTTCGCCCGCAAGGTGATCTCCGAATATTACGACGAGTTTTCCAAGACGGGATGAGCTCTGCAAAATTGGAAGGTTACGCAAATTGACGAGCGCTGAACCGGACCTTCCGGTTCGGCGTATCTTTTTTGTCTGGAAGAAATGCCCGGTGACCAAATCGCGATCGTTTGAGGATCGCGAACTCAGGGCGTGGGAGAAGACAGTGACCATCATCATCACCCCATTTTTCGCGAGCCTGCTCGCGATGATCTACATGGTTTTGAGCGTTCGTGTTATTGGCGCGCGCCGTGACCAGCGCATCAGCCTGGGTGACCAGGGCAACGATGTTTTGCTGCGCCGCATGCGGGTCCACAGCAACTTCGCCGAATATGCGCCGCTCGCCATCCTGCTTCTTTTGATGCTGGAATTGATGGGCGGCGCGCACTGGCTGCTTTATGGGCTCGGCCTGTTTCTGCTCGTCGGGCGTTCGGTACATGCTTACGGCCTGAGCTGCCAACCGGAGCCGATGAATTTCCGCGTTGTCGGAATGTCGCTGACCTTTACGGTGATCTGGGTCGCGGCATTCGCCAATCTTGTCCTTGCCGCCAATTCGCTCATGAGCGGTACAGCGCAGGTCTGACAGTCCGATCAGATCTGTTGCAGGCGCGTCTTGTGGGCATGGGCGATGTGGAGGCGCGCTGCGGCCTCTGCAGCATCGCTGTCACCCTTGGCGATCGCTTCGACGATCGCGGCATGCTCCTCGACAGCAATTTCCCTGCGCTCGGGCGTGTCCAGCGTTGTGCCGGCCATCAGGATCAAAGACAGGCGCAGGTGCTCGATCAGATCGACAAGATAGCGGTTGTGCGAGGCAAGGCACAAACGGCGATGGAAATCCCGGTTTGAGCGCACCAGACTGTCCTTGTCGGCGATGCGCTGCCTGTCCTCCTTTACAAGATCCTGCAGGATTTCGATTTCCGGCTGCGAGGCATGCTTGGCAGCAAGACCGGCGGCGGTCCCCTCCAGAATCTCACGCATGAAATAGACTTCGTTGATCTGGCCATGATCAAGCGTCGGCACGACCATGCCGCGGTTCGGCTCATGGACGGCAAGACCTTGCGCTTCCAGCCGCTTCAGCCCCTCGCGGATTGGCGTTCGTGACACACCGAACTCCTCGGCAAGATCCGCTTCGCGCAGGCGGTCGCCGGGTTTCAGCACCCGTTCCTCGATAAGTCCGATGAGTCGCTTGTAGATTTCAGATCCGTTCATAGGGTCTGGTTAGCGGCAAGTCAGGCGTTTCGCAAGGGAGGTGGCCGCAAGACAACGCGGTCCTTTCGCCGAAGACAGGGCGGTTGCAAGTCCTTTGGCGCGTAAGGACCCCCACCCCTGACCCCTCCCCACAAGGGGGAGGGGAACCGAGCCGTTCAATTGGCTCGCGTTTTGCGCAACAAATTTGGAAATGCCAGAGGCGTCGCGGCAATCGAAGAGGAGTCCCCTCCCCCTTGTGGGGAGGGGTTGGGGTGGGGGGTTCCTCGCTTAACGCCCACGAGGCATATGACGTTGGGTCTGAGCGCTTCAGCGATCTCATTCCCTCACACCAAAGCGGTTAAACGCTGACCCGCATATCGCTAAAGGCCAACCCGTCAGCGCCCTCATCTGTTTCGAAAACACGGATCACAGTCCATGTCGACGTGTCGATCTCCGCAACACGTGCGCCATCCTGCGCACCGGTGAAAAGATATTTGCCGTCGGGCGAGAAGAGCAGTGAAGCTGGTCCATTTGCACCATGCGGAGCCAGGTCGATTTCCGCCTTCACCGCGCGGCTGTCACGGTCATAGACGACGATGCGGTCGCCGTTCAGGTCTGCAACCGCCACGGCTTGGCTTTCGGGATGGAAACGCACTCGGATCGGAAGAAAGCCGGTGTCGATCGTTTCCTGCCGCGCCATCGTGGACGGATCGAAAATATTTATTGTCTCGGATTGATTGTTCCCAACCCAGAGTTCCTTGCCGTCAGGGCTGACATCAACGGCCTCCGGACCGACATCCGCGCTGGCGGTGTGCAAAATTTCCATGGATTGTGTGTCAATCACCGAGACTTTGTCGGAGTCTCGGCTGGTCACATAGGCCGTTGAAGAATCCGGTGAAATCGCAAGCAGATGCGTGCCAATAAGATCCGGCTCTGCCTGTCCGGTGACCACCCCCTTGGCGACATCGACCGTTATGACATCGCGTGTCTCTTCAGTCGTAACGATTACGCTGTTTGTATCACCGAGCCACGCGATCCCGTGCGGCGCCATATGCGGTGAAATGTCGATCGTCCTCAAATGTTCCGCCGTGGCTACGTCGAAGACATTCAGCTCACGACCGATGTATCCGTCCTCGAGGTAGGACACGACAACAACCTGCTCGCCATCCGGCGACAGGGCCAGTTCATGCGGCGACCCGCCCGTGACCGGCCGCTTCACCTCCAACCCTGTTTCCAGATCGATGAAACTTACGGTGCCGGCGTATTTGTTGCCAACGATCAACGTGGCCGCGCTCGCAGTGAGCGCTGTGCCGGCAAGAAGACAGACTGCGGACGCAGTTGTCAGAACATATCTCGCAAAGGACACTTTCAACCTCCAATCTGTTTAGTCCATAAACAGACATCTCTAATTTTTCGAAAGAAAATGAGACGTCTTGGAGGAATAGATAAATATTCATGCCACTTGAACAAAATTAAATAGCTTTAATGTTCAAATATAAGATCTATCAAATCGATAGTTTTTATTAATTAAATCATTCTCAGTTATGTTTTTATTTTGAGAAAAGCTCTACTTTTTAGCGTCGCGCTAGAATTTCAAAGCAACGGCCTAATAGATAGAGATCTCGTTCACCGATCGCCTACTTCAATTCAAACGAGCACTCTAAAGCTTCGGGGGTGCTGGCAGTGATCAGGTTCGCTCACGAGGCCGGAACGTAGAGTTTTCCACCGGTCACGGCCTGGGCAGCGCCGGTCGTATCCGGAAACGTTGTCGGCAAACCAGCTTTCAGCCGTGCGCCCAAAAAGGCCATTGCCTGCGCCTCCAGCGCATCGCCGTCGATCTTGTGGTTGTCCGCCGAGACGACATCGCCTGACAATCGATCGCTGAGCGCCTGCATCAGCACCGGATTGTGGCGCCCGCCGCCGCAGACCAGCCAAAGCCCCGGTTTGCCGGGCAGCAATGTCTCGGCTTTTGCAATCACCTCTGCGGTGAAGGCAAGCAGCGTGGCCGCCCCGTCCTCAAGGGACAAGCCCTCGACGAAATCACCGGAAAAACTGTAACGGTCGAGCGATTTCGGACCGGGTTCGGAAAGGAATGGATGCGTCAACGCCTCGGCAAGCCGCGCTTCGTCGGCCTGACCGCGTGCCGAGATCGACCCGCCGGTGTCGAAATCCCCCGACCCATGCCGCCGGACCCAGTCATCGAGCAGCGCGTTACCCGGGCCGATGTCGAAAGCCAGCAATTGGTCGCCGTTGATAAAGGTCAGATTGGACACGCCGCCGATATTCAGAAAACACATCGGTTCCCTGTCTTTTCCGACCAGCGTCCTTGCAAGCGCCTGATGATAAACCGGCACCAGCGGTGCCCCCTCCCCACCGGCTTCCATGTCGGCAAGCCGAACATCGCCGATCACCGGCAGGTTCAGCTTGTCTGCAAGCGCCTGCGGGTCGCCGAGCTGCACTGTCTCGCCGGCTTTCGGATCGTGCCAGACTGTCTGGCCGTGAAAAACAACCGCGTCCGGGCGAAGCGCGTGCCGCTTGAGGAAGTCGAGGATCGCGGCGGCATGATCCTCGCTCACGTCCTTTCCGATGTCCGGCCACCGCTCCCGGCCTTTGCCTTTCAGAGCGGCCGCTTCCAGCACTTTTGTCCGGGTCTGAGGACGATAAGCGATCGTCTCTGCCGGTCCGAAACGGTTGACTGCAAGGCCATCCGTTTCGATTTCCGCCAGATCGATGCCGTCCGCGGACGTTCCGGAGATGGTTCCGACGATCGACCAGCCGGTCATAGAGTGTCGGCCACTTTCTTTAAGCTTTCCTCGACAATGTCAAACATCTCGTTGACCTGCCTCTCGGTGATGATGAGCGGCGGGCAGAAGGCCATGGCATCCAGCATGGCGCGCGAAATGAGGCCATTTTCATGGAAAACGGCGTTCGTGGCCGCGCCGAGCGATCCCGGCGTATCGGCATGAGCAGGGTGATGCAGTTCGGCAGCTCCGATCAGCCCGATGCCCCGGGTTTCGATCACCAGAGGATTGCTGCCAAGACCCGCCAGGCGCGCCTGGAAGGTTGGCGCGATCTCGCGCACATGATTGACGAGGTCCTTTTCCTCGATGATCTTCAGGTTTTCCAGCGCAACGGCGGCGGCTACAGGGTGACCGCTGCCGGTGTAACCGTGGCCGAGCACGCCGATCCGGTGGGACTCGTCCGCGATAGGTTCATATACCGTGTCGTTGATCAAAAGTGCGGAGATCGGCTGGTAGGACGACGACAGGGCCTTCGACAGGGTCATCATGTCCGGCTGAAGATTGAAGGTCTCGGTGCCGAACATGTTGCCGGTGCGCCCGAAGCCGCAGATGACCTCGTCGGCGACGAAAAGGATCCCATACTTCTTTAGGACGGGCTGCACTGCTTCCCAGTAGCCTTCCGGAGGCACGACAACGCCGCCCGCGCCCATGACGGGCTCGGCGAAGAAGGCGGCGATGGTTTCCGGTCCCTCGGCAAGGATCAGATCTTCCAGATCCTGCGCGCACCTTTTGGCGAAATCGGTCTCGCTCTCGCCGTCCTTTTTCATGGTGCGGTAGTGCGGGCTGGTCGTGTGCAGGATCTGCGGCAGCGGCAGATCGAAAGACTTGTGGTTGTTGGGCAGACCGGTGAGGCTCGCGGAGGCGACGGTGACGCCGTGATAGCCGCGCACGCGTGAAATGAGCTTCTTGCGCTCCGGCTGGCCCAGCGCGTTGGAACGGTACCAGATCAGCTTGATCGCGGTGTCGTTGGCTTCAGATCCTGAGTTGGTGAAATAGACCTTCGACATCGGCACGGGCGCCATGCCGATCAGCTTTTCGGCAAGCTCGACGGACGGTCCATGGGTCTTAAAGGTGAAGGTGTGATAGTAGGGCAGCTTCTCCATCTGCCGGGCGGCAGCGTCCACAAGGCGTTTTTCACCAAAGCCGACGGCAACGCTCCAAAGACCGGCCAGGCCCTCGATATAGCGCTTGCCGCTGACGTCCTCGACATAAATGCCCTCGCCCTTTTCGATCACGAGGGAACCGGTGTCCTCCTGGCGGCGGGCGTCCGCGTACGAGTGAAGTTGAAAAGCGATATCGCGGGCTTCGAGTGAATTCGGCAACTGCGCCATGAAACGCCTCTTTGGAAGTGAAGAGAAGGGATCGGCAACCCGACGTGCTGATCGCAAGGCGGCCTTTATGCGCAAGCTAACCAACTAAACCGGCCTGCACAATGGCATTTGGCAAGCTGCGACGCCTTCCGGGCCCAATACCCGTTTAAGGTCGGGCCGGTCTGCGGGCGATCAGGGCGACATGGTCGTTCAGCGTTTCCCAGGGCCCTTCTACAAAAGGCAATAGTGCTTCTTTCAACGCGCCTTCGAACGCAGCAATACCATCCGCGCCGATCACCTCCGGTGTGCTGCCCGAGCGCGACAGAAAATGGCCCAGCAGACTGTCAAAGGTCCACGTGTGACGTGACAGCACGGAGATACGCCGCAATTCGCTGAAGGCTGAAGCGTGCAAAACCGTTTCGTGCGGTTCCCACGCGTCGCTCATCCGGTGAAGGCTGGTCGGGTCCGGCCTGGCATGGGCCTTTCCAACTTCCTGTGCGGTCCACCACCAGAGATTTTCAGGCGCCTTGATCGGCTTGTCATGAAGAATGGCCAGCGCGCCGTGTTCTGCAACACGTTTATTCAGATTTTCCAGTGTCGCCGGACGGTCCATCCAGTGAAAGGATCGCCCCATCGTCACCAGATCGATTGGCCCCTTCACAATCGAGAGGTTTTCCGAGGAACCCTCATGGTAGGTGACGTTTTTCGGTGCTTCGGCCCTTGCCGCGGCTATCATCGACATACTGGGATCCACGCCGGTGACGCGGGCGACCCGAGGCCCCAGCGCATTCGCAATGAAACCCGGCCCGCAGCCCAAATCCAGCACGTGCGCCGCCGTTCCCGTCCGCGTTTCGGCAAGTAGCCAGTCCAGGAGCTCGGGGGCGTAGCGCGTGCGATAAGCAATATATGTCTCGACCACGTTGTCGAAACGGTCTGGAATAGAGAGATCGCAGATCATGCGCGTGGTGGTATCAGCTGGCGGCGAAGCCTGTGTGACACGTGGCGGAACGACTTTTGTGCCCATTCTGGTGCACAGGATCACGGATCGAGCGTGCGACAGGCGAGGCAAAAGTGACACCGCGAGCGCGAAACGTTCGTAGGTGACCGACAACGTCTCTGGCCCTTAAAACAAAAAACCGCGCCGAAGCGCGGTCAAGGGGCAAGCGGCAGTCGTGGCCGGGAACCACAACAAGTGCGTCGCGGTCAGTGGGGGCACCAAATGCGACGAACAACCGATTTGCCAAAGTTTCGAGATATTCCGCGATGACTTATAATTTTTACGACGGTAACATCGCGCGGAATTTGGTTTATATTCTAGGGTACGGACCCATAAATGAAGCCGATTTGGCGGCAGAAATGGCGAAGTCTCGCAAGGAAGCGTGTGAAGAGCGGGCTTTGTGCCCGGTCAAGCACGGTGACGCTGCGAGGCGAAGCTATTTTGCCGTCCTTCGGATTTGTCCGTTTTGGCCATCTGCTGCGTCGCGAAAGGCTTGAAAATGAACCACATTTCCTGCGCTTTCGCTCCTTTCATCTGGCCAAAACGATCCAAACCAAACCGACTTCCTTTATGGGTCCGTACCCTAAGCTTGTCTGCTCGATACTTATTTAGTCGTGCAATGACGGATCCGATTGTCCGTTGATGCCAATCCGCTGTCATTTGGCGCCAAAGTATTTTGGAGAGTAACTTTGCGTGATGCCGAGGTTGATGCCGCATTGATCAGGGCCGCGGTCAAGGCCATGGAACAGCGTGGTGAAGATCATGCTGAAGCGCTCCGCGCGTCCGGGCTGACCTCTGAGGATCTGGAAGGGTTTGACCGCCGGGTGCCGCTCAAGAAGTCCGATGCTTTTCTCGAACAGGCTGCAAAGTATCTGCAGGATGACCTGTTCGGCTTTGATGTCGGCAAGGCGACACCGACCGGCACCTTTGGCGTGATCGCTTACCTTGGGATCTCGGCAGCAACGCTTGAACAGGCGATCCTCAACCACGTCAAATACGTCCGGATATTCGTCGACAGCTACCGTCTCTCGCTTGCAAAGGCCGAAACGACCGCGAAACTCTTCTATCAGGACGTGGACCGGAGTTCCTATTTCAAGAGACAGGCCAACGAAGCGGGAATGGCGGCAATCCTGTCGAACTATCGCTATGGCACAGGCAGGGTCCTGCGTCCGGCCGAAGTTCATTTTCATCACCAGCGCGCCGATGTTCCGGCCGAAATGAAGCTCTTTTTCGGATGCCCCGTCTATTTCGGCAGTGACATGCACGGGATCGTGTTTCATGCCTCGGACCTTGAAACCCCCCTGGTCCATTCAGACCGGGACTTGCTCGGGCTGATGTCGAATGTCGCCGACAGAATGCTGGAAGAGCGGCGGTCCGCGCCGAAATCCTTTCTCTCAAGCGTCGAGGCCCATGTCATCGAAGGTTTGCCGAAAGGCCAAAGCTCGGCAAGTCTGGTCGCCGGCAAACTGGGCATGACAGAACGGACTTTCGCACGGCGGCTCGCCGACGAAGGCACCACCTTCTCCGACGTTCTTGAGGACGTAAGGCGCAACCTGTCCGAGGAATACCTGAAGAAGAGCGATCTCTCCCTGCCGGAAATTGCATATCTTCTGGGCTATTCGGATTCTCCGGCCTTTATCCGCGCCTATAAACGCTGGTTCGGCGTCACCCCCGGCGCGCGGGCGTCCGAAGTCCGGGGTTTGAAAGCCGGCTGATCTTCAAACTCTGCTGAAAGGCCCGGGTGACCGTAAGCGGATCGCTCACGGGGTTGCTATTGAAGTCTAAATCCCGAACGCGTTACTTCGGGCCCGAATTTTTCGGCAAGGTGCAGGGCCTTGCTTTCGGGTTGATCGGGCCAGAGCCTCGAAAGATGTGACTGACGAGGTTGAGCGGCAGGGCCACGACCTCGCCGATGGCCCGTCCGGGGCCTGCGTCCTTCACGGTCACGTCGGGCTTGCCGAGTGTGCCGCGAATTTCGAACGGTGAGACAATCTCGACAAGCTGCTTGCGCTTGGCGCGCGGGGCGAAGGAAAGATCCAATGCATCCGTCCTGAGATTAACGCTCCCTGCCCCGACGAGCTGGACGTTTTCCGTCTCCACGATCATTTGTTTTGACGTTGCCACGCCATTCTTGAAATGAAGCGGAAGGACCGCGCAGACGAGCTTTGTCGTATGGTCCTCGTTGCTTGTGACCAGCCAGGTGAAGATGCTGAGGCCCGTCAGGTCGATCAGCCGGTTCGGCAGCACACCACCCCAGAGCGACGCCGTCACGTTTCCGGTGAGCGACCTCAGGAAGTCGGTTTCAGACACCGCGCTGCCCGTGACGTCGAAACTGGCATAGACAGTGCTCGAAATTGGCGATTGAAAACCGACCTCGTTCATCAGGCTTTTGAGCGGAAACTTTTCCATCCGCCCATGGGCTTTTGTCGGAAGGGATTTGGAGGCCAAGTTTACACCGAAGTCGCCCCGCACGGTGCCGCCAATATAGTCAAGCTTGAGACCGGCAAGTTGCAGGTGATCATCGTCATATTTCAACGTTCCGGACAGGTTGCCGGCGTGTTTCTTTCCAGAGACGATCTTCTTCACGTTCAACGCAACGTCAGCGCTCAAAGAAGCTTCGAATTCCTTGGTCAGTTCGAAATCGTCGTCGTCTTCCAGGCCCGCAGCGGCAAGGCTTGCGAACTGACCAAGACCCGCAAGATCGACAAAATCCATTTCTTCCGACGAGACGGAGCCGACAACCACCCACTCTGCGCCCTCTTTGTGAGGCTCCAGCTGAAGATTTGCATTGATGTCCGTTGCCCCGGACGTCAGTTTGCCTGAAAGCTTCGCGCTGTCGCTTGTCAGGCCGCTGGTTCCTGAATACGCCAAGGCGGGCAGCGTCCTGTCTGTCTTGATCCCGAGCGACGCCAACACTTTTGCCGGCTCAGGCAAGGACAGGCTGGTCGAAAACTCCAGGTCTTCGACCACGCGAAATTCCGGAATGGCCAATTCGAATTTCAGGTCCAGAATATCCGTGCCGGAGGTCTGGCCCGTCAGTTCTTCAAGGCCGAAGGCTCCCGAAGCTTCGTTGAGAGCAACGGTCCCCTTTACGATGCCAAGCTCCGGTGCATCGGTTGCCGGCCGGTTCAGCAGCAAGGCGGTTGGAAAACTGTAGGACCCGGAAAGATCAGCGCCGCGAAACGCCAGAATGTCGTCTACCTTGCCCTTCATGGTCAGATAGGGGGCATCGTCGGGCCCGTCCAAAACGGTGATGTCTTCCAGTCCCACCTTGTCATCGTCGCTCTTGACCACGCGGCCGACCGAAATCGGTCCGATCTCATCGAATTCGAGCAGCACGGCATCCGTGGTGATGACGGCGTGGTCGACAGCAAGTGCCTTGAGCGGTCCGCTGACCTTTCCGGATATCTTTTCGACATTGACCGCGAATGCGCTCGAGGGTTCGGCCGTAAGGGGCGCCAGAACAGACTGAAATGAAAGGTCGAAGACCGATCCGCTGAAGACATCGCTCACCTGACCGCTGACCGTGACCTGATCGCCGTTCTCGCCCTCGAAATCGAGCTTGATATCGCTGAGCTGCAGTTTGTCTATCGGACCGGAGGACGCCCAGGTCAGTACAGCCTGACCTTCAACAGCGCTTTCCAGTCCGAGTGATGCCAGCAACTTGGTGATGGAGTCGGACTTCGACGAGAGGTCACCCTCCAGCTTCGCCACCGTCTCCGACGTGTCGACGGTGCCGGTCAGGCGGGTGTCCAACCCTGGCAGCGCGATGTCGAGTTCAAACGGCCCGGTCTTGTCGGCCAGCGCCTTCGTCGAGGAAGGAACAGTTCCGCTGGCGCTCAGCGGCGTGCCGTTGATGGCGGCCTCGAATTTGACCTCGGTCGATTGCGCCGCTGCGCCCGTGACGAGCGTCAGGGATTTGATCCGGAAGGTTTCGTCCCAGCCGTCGTTTGTGTCGAGGAACCGGAACACGACGTCGGTCAGTTCCAGATTGTCCAGCACGGGGCTGTTGATCAGTGTCGACAGAAGCTCAAAACTGGACCGGGGCTTCGTGCGCTCGGTGCCTTCGTCGGCACGGTATTCGATCTCGGCACCGCTCATGCGGAAATTCCGGATCCCCGATACGTTGCCGCGTATGAGACTGTAGGGCGCATCGAACGCGACGGTTTCAAAGACGCGCGCCTTGTCGCTGCCCCCGCCGGAGGACCGCTCGATATAAGAATCCTCGATCCGGACCCCGAGCCGCCTGCCTGGTATCAGGACGACGGGGCCGCGCACTTCCACCGGCCGGCCGAAGACGCGGGACAGGATTTCACCCGCCTGTTCCTGCCGTAGCGATGCATAGAGATCGAGCGTTGCAACCGAATAGGTCGCGACACCTGCGGCGATCACCAGAGTGACCAGCCCGAGCGCAAGAAGACGCACCAGTCTGGTCACGCGTCCTCTTCGTCTTTTAGGCTCCTCGCCCATGCTTTCGATCCGCCTTGGTTTGCAACGCAATGCCCGACAGCATCCAGTCTATGCCGGTTTTGATGCAAATTGGTGCTAATTCAAAAAGATCAGGCAAATGTGAGAGGTGCGCCATCAGATCGGTCAGCTAAAGCCCCCGGCAGGCAACATCAGTGCGCGTCCGGACGGCGCGATAACAACCGCGAGCGTCTCCCGCTAGTTCACCCGTCAAGGACACTTGAATTGTCGGCAATTAGGTTGCTTCAACGGCGAGCTGCATGAAATCTCTCGCTGCTTTCGCATGAAGGGCTGATTTTCGGAGAAATGGCGCACCGGGGAGGATTCGAACCCCCGACCCCCAGATTCGTAGTCTGGTGCTCTATCCAGCTGAGCTACCGGTGCTTATGGGTGCGAAGAGCGGGTTGTCCTGATGTCGTCGAAGCAGACAACCGTCTTGGCTCTGCGGAGCAACGTGTGCCCCGGACAGGGCGCTTACGTACTGCGGTCCAGCAGCGAATGCAAGGGACTTTTTGAACTTTTTTTCAAGGAACTGTCACACAGAACCGAAACGCCCGGAATTTGCAGGGACTTGGTATTTGGCGCCCCGGGCCATGCGCAAACCCGGCCGGTCAGGACCGGCGGTCCGGCACCTTGAGGCGGAAGCAGGCTCCCGGACTGGTTTCGTCGAGATGGATGGTCCCGCCATGGGCCTTCAACAACTCTGCGACGATCGCAAGGCCGAGACCCACGCCGCCCTTTTTTGAACCACTGTGGAAAGCCTTGAAGAGCGCTTTCTTGGTGTTTTCCGGTATCCCCGGCCCCGTGTCGGAAATGATGACGTGCACGCAGTCATCGTCCCGAACCGCGTCCAGCGTGATCCGGCGGACCAGTGCTTCGTCCTTTTCCGCTTCCAGCGCCTGGAGGGCGTTGCGGACGAGATTGAGCAGGACGCGGAAAATCTGCTCCGGATCGGCGTCGATCTCGATGTGATCGGGAACCTTGTTCTCGAACGCCACCGTCTCGTGGTCCGGTAGGCCGAGAACATCGGCGACGTCCTCTCCGACCCGCTGAAGGGCAAGCAGGCGGCGTTGTGGCGGACGTTCCTGGGCTTTGCCGTAGGACATCACCGCCTGGGTGTAACTGACGGCCCGGTCGAGCGTCGCCAGGATTTTTGGCGCAAGACGGCTGACCGTCGGATCCGGCACGTGTTCCAGGCGCTCCAGGAAAAGCTGAGCTGAGGCCAGCAGATTGCGCAAATCATGGTTGATCTTGGAAACGGCGAGACCGAGATCGGCCAGCCTCTGTTTCTGGTGCAACGCCCGCGATAGTGCTTCTTCCATCGCCGCCAGCCGGATTTCAGCGTCACCGAGCTCATCCTTGCGCCCGCTCACGGCAATGATCCGCGAGGTGTCCTCAGGGTTTTCCGCAAACCGTTCCATCGACGTGGTCAACCGCCGCAACGGACGGATGAACAGCGCGCGCAGGGTTATGTAGACCAGACTTGCCGTGATGCCGGAAATCACCAGGGACAGAGCCAGGATGCGGCCGGAAAAGGCCAGCATGTCCTGTTGCAGCAGACTGACCGGCAAGACGATGTCTACCCGTTCGGTATGTCCCATCTGGCCAAGTCCGACCACACGCATCACACCATCACCTCGATAGGTCAGGATCTGGAAGCTGCCGACAATCGACGAAAACGGGTTTACCTTTGCCATGTCGACGACGATATCGACGTCTGTCGGGACGTCGTTCATGGCAATCAGGCTGCGCCGGGAGCCCTGATCGAGGGAAATGGCGACGGCGCCGGTTGTCTGGAGAAGCTGCTCCTGCAGACGCGGTGCGATCGTGCTGGTCTCAGCCAGGACCGAGGCCGCCACGCCGGCGGTGGTCAGGCGGTCCATCAGCCATGTGTTGCGGTAGTTGGCGATCGAGGGCACGTAGATGAAGACCTCGGACAACATCACAAAAACCACCGTCAGCAGCAGCAGTTTTCCCGACAGACCGCCGAGCCGGTGCCGGTCCGGACGGTCGCCGCGACCGGCCGGTGCACCTGATTCACTGGAGGGGACTGCAGCGCCTTCCGGCGCACCCTCATGCTTCATGTCCTGTCGTCCCAAATGTCGTTGTGCCTCTTGGCACTGCCTGCAATGACCTATCCAAATTTACGCAATATACCGATAAGCGTCCGTATCCAATTTTTCTTTGGCAGATCCGCATAGTACGAAATTGCAGCGCGGCGCACCAGTTCGCCAAGTGTCGGATAAGGCGCAACAAATCCCGCAAGGTCTTTCATCGTCATCTTCTTCGAAAGCGCCAGCGACAGAAGGTTCAGGATCTCGCCTGCCTGAGCGCCGACAATGTCGGCTCCCGCCAAACGTCCGCCCGGACCGACAATCAGTTTCAGGCGTCCCTTGGTCACGCCCTCCGCCTGGGCCCGGTCGTTGCCGGCATATTCGGCGCTCAACACCTTGACGGCACCGCTGTAGGCTTTCTTGGCCTCGATTACGGTCATGCCAATGTGGCCGATTTCCGGCGAGGTGTAGGTCACCCACGGCACGATGGTGTTGTTCATGCTGACCGGCATCCGAAAAAGGATCGACCGAATGACGAGGCCCGCCTGGTAACCGGCAACGTGGGTGAACTGCAAACCACCCGCCACATCGCCGATCGCGTAGACCTTGCGGTTGGTGGTGCGCAGACCCTTGTCGACCTTGATTCCCTTCGGATCGTATTCGATCCCGGCCGCCTCCAGTCCCAGCCCGTCCACATTCGGCGCTCTGCCTGTGGCAACCAGCAGGTGGCTGGCTTCTGTTTCGACAGGAGTCCCGTCTCCGGTTTTCGCAACGATCTTGACCCCATCGCCGGCTGCTTCAACCCGCTCAACGGCCGTTTCCTCGAGGATCTCGATGCCCTCTTCCTTCAGCGAATCCAGGACAATTTCAGCAAGCTCCGGATCATCTTTGCCAAAGGCCTTCATTGCCTCGAAAACGGTGACCTTCGCGCCGAGACGGCGATGCGCCTGGGCCATTTCCAAACCAATCGGACCGCCCCCGATGATCGCCAGATGGGAAGGTGCCTCTCGCAACTCGAACAGCGTTTCGTTGGTGAGATAGGGAACCTCATCCAGTCCGGGGATCGGCGGGACGAAGGCAGTTGAGCCTGTCGCAACCACAAATCGCCGTGCTTTGATTCTTTTGCCACCGACCTCGACCGTGTCCGGACCGGTGAAGGTGGCATGATCGCGCAGAACCTTGACGCCCAACCCTTCGAAACGGTCTTGCGAATCGTGCGGCTCGATCGTGGCAATAACGCTTCTGACGTGATCGTTGGCCGCTGCAAAGTCGATTTCCTGACCGGCAGAATGAATGCCGAACCGTTCGTTCCAGCCGCTGCTCGAGGCGGCCTTGGCCGCAGCCAGCAGCGCCTTTGAAGGCACACAGCCATAGTTCAGGCAATCCCCGCCCATCAGACCCTTTTCGATCAGGACCACGTCAACACCGAAAGCCGCAGCGGCGGCAGCGACAGACAGTCCGCCTGAACCGGCACCGATCACACAAATATCCGGGGTCAGCATGTCTGCCATGGAGGGCTCCTGTTCGAGCAAGTGAAACGCAGTCGGACCGATCTTAGACGAGCCGTCAGCGAGAGCGGACTTTTTTCAGCACCACCGGAATGAGGCTGGCGATTCCAAGTGCAAAGAAGGCGGCCAGCAGTTGCGGGGTCACCAGAGCCGAAATCTCGACCTCACAGGTGCCCGCAGCGGCGCAGCCGGGATTGGCCGCTTCCTGTGCTTCAATGACACTGTCCAGCCCGGAGCCGATGAACGCAAAGGCAAAGGTCCCCGGAATGATGCCGATAAAGGTGGCCAGCGCGTATGTCGGAAGCCGCATCTGGAAGATCGCCGGTGCGATGTTGACCAGCCAAAACGGAAAGACCGGGGTCAACCGCAAGAACAGCAGGTAGCTGAACCCTTCGGTGCGGAATCCTTCGGCAAGGCGTGCCAGGAAAGGACCGGCGCGTTTGGTCAGAACCTCCCCGAAAGACGATCGGGCCACGAGGAAAACAGCGCAGGCCCCAAGGGTCGCTCCGACTACCGTTGCCATGCCACCGACCACCCAGCCGAACAGAAACCCGCCGGCGATGGTTAAAAGTGAGGCGCCGGGAAAGGACAGGGCGACACATGCGACATAGACAGCAAGGAAGGTGAAAATCGCCAAAGCGAAATTCTGATCGACAAACCCGAACAGATCCTGCCGCTGCATGATCAGGTTGGAAAGCGTCAGCTTGTTGTGCAGTCCTTGCGAAAACGCAACAGCCATCAGCACCACAAGGATGGCGAGCGGCAGCCACTTTTTTATCCGGCTGAATACCGAAGCTTTCACCGGTGCTTCGGCTACCGGTTCCGTTTCCTTCGGCCCTGTCATGGTGTCAGCCTTGTCCCCCAGCATTTCCAATCCCATCAACTCGTCAAACCCGTTGGTTCTTATTGCCGCCACAGTGTTCTCTTAGCCAGATGTACCTTAAACCTCGTAAAAAGAACCGTGCATCACTGATAAGTGACGCCATGGTGTTGCGTGTTCACCTGTGCGTGAACCGGAAATGGCCCGAGATTCTTGCCGCAGAACGTTGACTTGAAGCGGCGCGGCGCTTATAAGCGCGCTCGACCGGGACATGCATTCGGACCCAAGGCTTTTCAAGCCGCGCTCTTCCAGCGCTTCGAGTGCTTCCTCCAAAGAATTTATAAATGAACAAGGGCCGCGCAGAAATCCGCGCGGGGAAGAACAATGAAGCGTACGTATCAACCGAGCCGTCTTGTCCGCAAGCGCCGCCACGGATTCCGCGCACGTATGGCCACCAAAAATGGCCGTCAGGTGCTTGCTCGCCGCCGTGCAAAAGGCCGCAAGAGCCTCAGCGCCTGATCGGCGACCAGCGCGCAGTGCGCCGGGTTGGCGGCTGCAGCCAACACCAATCCGCCGCCATGGACACTTTGAAAAAGCGCTCCGAATTCCTGGCGGTCGCCAAAGGCGGCCGGTTGGGTCGGCGCGCTTTCGTCGTTCAGGGATTGCAACGGGACACTGAAGACGCAGCGCGTGTTGGCTACACAGTCACCAAAAAAACCGGCAATTCGGTCATGCGCAGCCGCATCAAACGGCGGCTCAGGGCGGCCGTTGCCGAACTGAAAGCGGGCGACATTCCAAAAAAAGCCGATTTTGTGCTTGTCGCACGCGATTCAGCGCTCACTCTTCCCTTTCAAAAACTCGTCGCAGACCTTAAGTCTGGCCTTAGCCAAGTGCTGGATCCGGAAACACCGCGCGGACGGGGAAAACCGCGCCGGGGTAATCGGACGTCGCAACCGACACCGCGCAGGAAACAGGGGTAACTCCAGTTGATTTCTGAAAACCGAAACACGATCCTGGCCATCGTCTTGTCCCTGATTGTTCTGCTGGCCTGGCAGTACTTTATCGCAGGACCGCAGTTGGAGCGCCAGCAGGCGGCCGTCGAGGCGCAGCAACAGGCTGAGGCCGCCCGCCAGGCTGCCGGAACAGGCGCCAACCCGGACGCTCCTCAACCATCCGCGACGACAGGGGGCAATGCGGCCCTTCCGGCACAGGGCGCTGGTCAGCCGGCTGTCTTTGCGAACCGCGCACAGGCGGTTGCCGCAAGCAAGCGCGTCGTCATCGATACTCCGCGCCTCGAAGGGTCGATCAATCTGTCGGGTGCCCGCCTCGACGACCTGCGCCTGAAGGACTATCACGAGACAGTCGACAAGAGCAGCCCGACCATTGCGCTGTTCTCGCCGAAGGGAAGCCCTGATCCCTATTATACGGACTACGGCTGGGTTGCCGACCCGGGCGCCAACGTCACCCTGCCCGGACCCGATACGGTCTGGAGCGCCGAGGGGAATGCCACGCTGACCCCGGCGACCCCGCTGACACTCACCTGGGACAATGGTGAAGGCCTAACGTTCAAAAGGACTTTCTCCGTCGATGAAAATTACCTGTTCACCGTCGAGCAGTCCGTTGACAACAGTTCCGCCGAAACCATTACGCTTTATCCATATGGCCTGATTGCACGAAAAGGCATTCCGGAGACCACCGGGATCTGGATCCTTCACGAAGGCCTGCTTGGCGTATTCGGCGAGGAAGGTCTTCAGGAGATCGACTATTCCGACCTTGAGGAGGAAGGCGATGTCCGTCCGGCAAAAGTCGACAACGGCTGGCTCGGCATCACCGACAAGTACTGGGCGGCAACGCTTATCCCGGTTCCCGGACAGGAATTCCAGCCAAGCTTCAGCCACTCGAATGTCACCGGCAACTTCCAGGCCGATTATCTGGGCAGCGGCGTCGCCGTTCCGGCCGGAGGTTCAGCGGATACCAGCTCCTATCTCTTCGCCGGCGCGAAGGAAACAAAGCTGATCGACGGCTACGAGGAAACGCTCGGCGCCAACCGGTTCGAGCTTTTGATCGACTGGGGCTGGTTCTACTTCCTGACCAAGCCGATGTTCTTCGCGCTTGACTACTTCTTCCACCTGCTCGGCAACTTCGGCGTCGCCATCCTCGTGGTGACAGTGATCATCAAGCTGATCTTCTTCCCGCTGGCGAACAAGTCTTACGTCTCCATGAGCAAGATGAAGCTCGTGCAGCCGCAGATGACCGAAATCCGAGAAACCTACAAGGACGACCGGCAGAAGCAGCAACAGGCGTTGATGGAGCTCTACAAGAAGGAAAAGATCAATCCCCTGGCCGGCTGTCTGCCGATCCTGATCCAGATCCCGGTCTTCTTCGCGCTCTATAAGGTTCTGTTCGTCACAATCGAAATGCGCCATGCGCCCTTCTTCGGCTGGATCCAGGATCTTTCTGCACCGGACCCGACCTCGCTCTTCAATCTGTTCGGGCTGATTCCCTGGGATCCGCCACAGCTTCTGATGCTTGGCGTCTGGCCGCTCCTGATGGGCATAACGATGTTCATCCAGATGAAAATGAACCCCACACCGCCCGATCCGACCCAGCAGATGATCTTCACCTGGATGCCGGTGGTATTTACCTTCATGCTGGCCTCATTCCCGGCCGGTCTCGTGATCTACTGGGCCTGGAACAACTTCCTGTCGATCACCCAGCAATACGTGATCATGCGCCGCCAGGGGGCGAAGGTGGAACTCTGGGACAATCTGGGGGCTATGTTCAAACGAAAGAAACCGGCCTCGGACGACGAGGCTGACAAGGCCGAAAAGAGCTGATACAACCCAAGGCCTCGCCATCCGGCGGGGCCTTTCGATTTGACTGGAAACACACGGGAGCCTGCAATCCGATGATCCGATGAAGCAAGACCTAATCCGCAAGGCGAAGCCGCCGACCGGCAGGTCGAATGCGTTCAGCAACGCTCAATCTCTTCCCTTGATTCTTGCTTACCGGAGGTCTCATGCACGGCCCGTCCCCAGACACGCTTCATCCGTTCCACGGCGAAAACCATACCGTCTTCCTGAAGAACGTCATCACCCGCCCAAACATCGAGGTGGGCGATTACACCTACTATCATGATTTCAAGAACGCCCTCGATTTCGAAAACCGGAACGTACGCTACCATTTCGACTACATCGGCGATCGGCTGAGGATTGGAAAATTCTGCGCGTTGGCCTGCGGAACCAACTTCATCATGAACGGTGCCAATCACGCCATGACCGGGTTTTCCACCTATCCTTTCCATATCTTCGCGCAAGAGTGGATGGAGCAGTTCGACCCGGAAACGATCTTCGGACATTTGCGCGGCGACACGATCGTCGGCAATGACGTCTGGTTCGGGACCAATTCCACCGTAATGCCCGGGGTCACGATCTGCTCAGGCGCCATCATCGGCGCGCATGCTGTCGTAGCCTCCGACGTTCCGCCCTATGCGGTTGTCGTCGGCAACCCGGGCCGGGTCGTGCGACTCAGATACGACGAGGCAACGGTTGAGCGTCTCCTTGAAATCGCGTGGTGGAACTGGCCCATCGAAAAGGTCACCCGCCACCTGCCCGAGATCTGGGGAGCGGATATCGACGCGCTGGAGAACGCTTGCGCGGACGGTGAAAGCGGTCTCGACGCCAGCCAGAAGGCAAGTTAAAAGCGCCCCATGAGCGACGAACAAACCTATTCGAAGGAAGACCTGGAAGCGGGCCGGCTGCTGTTTGCCCGCCCCTGGGAATTCCTGACCAGTGTCACCGACATGTCCAATCTGCCGCCGGCAGCAGGCGCGGAGATTGCCTTTGCCGGTCGCTCCAATGTCGGCAAATCCAGCCTGATCAACGCCCTGACAGGGCGCAAAGGACTGGCGCGCACCTCCGCCACTCCCGGCCGGACCCAGATGCTGAACTTCTTCGTCGCACCGGACACGCCGCTGACGATCGTCGACATGCCGGGTTACGGTTACGCCCAGGCACCAAAGGAGCTGGTCGAAGCGTGGACGGCGCTTGTGTTCTCGTATCTGCGCGGACGCCCGAACCTCAGGCGGGTGATCCTGCTGATCGACAGCCGGCACGGCATCAAGAAGAACGATCTTGAAACCATGGATCTGCTCGACAAGGCGGCGGTCGTCTACCAGGTGGTGCTTACGAAGTCCGACAAGATCAAACCAACCCAGTTGACGCGCCTGATTGCAGACACCCAGGCGGCGCTTTTGAAGCGCGTCGCGGCGCATCCTTTGATCATCGCGACCTCTTCGGAGAAAAACAAAGGCATTGACGAGCTGAAGGCTGAACTCTGCCTTCTTGCCAATCAGTAAGCCGTGATGGTTTCGCACGGGCGCGAGAATTGTGAAGACCCGGCAAACCGGTTATAGCAGGGTTCTTCTGCACGTCTTTTGAGCATTCTAGTTGAGTAAAGCCTCTCGATGACAAACCCCGACATGTCCAGCCGCGCACATATCATCGCCCATGCCCTGCCCTATATGCAGCGCTACGACGACAAGACCGTGGTGGTGAAGTACGGCGGCAACGCCATGGGTAATGCTGAACTCGGCCAGGCCTTTGCACGCGACATCACGCTGCTGCGCCAATCGGGCGTCAATCCGGTAGTCGTGCATGGCGGTGGCCCGCAAATCGGCAAGATGCTCCAGCGGCTCAACATTGTCAGCGAATTCAAGGGCGGGCTCCGCGTCACCGACAAGGCGACGGTCGAGGTTGTTGAAATGGTCCTCGCCGGGGCAATCAACAAGGAAATTGTCCAGATGATCAATGCTGAAGGCGGCCGGGCGGTCGGCCTTTGCGGCAAGGACGGCAATCTGGTCACGGCCCGCAAGCTCAACCGGACAGTCGTCGATCCGGACAGCAATATCGAAAGCGTTGTCGATCTCGGCTTCGTCGGCGAGCCCTCAAGTGTCGATCCGACCGTTCTTCGGCTGGTTCTGAAAGAAGCCATCATTCCGGTGGTTGCACCGGTCGCTCATGGCGAGGACGGCGAGACCTACAACATCAATGCCGATACGGCAGCTGGTGCGATTGCAGGATCGCTCAATGCCAAACGTCTTTTGTTCCTCACAGATGTTCCAGGTGTCCTCGACAAGGAAGGCAACCTGATCAAGCAGCTCACCGTCGCCGCTGCACGTGACCTTATGGCAGACGGGACTATATCGGGTGGAATGATACCAAAAGTCGAAACCTGCATTGAAGCTCTGGATCGGGGCGTTGAAGGTGTTGTTATCCTGAACGGCAAAGTTCCGCACGCGGTGCTCCTGGAGCTCTTCACCGATGGCGGCGCGGGGACGTTGATCCGCCCGTGACCGGAAAACGCATCCTGCCCGCCGAGGGCCAGCACGCACACCGCCAGGACCTCAGGGTGTTCAAGGGCGTCGAGGCCTGGGTCTTCGACCTGGACAATACGCTTTACCCCCACGAGGCGGACCTCTTTTCCCAGATCGACGACCTGATCGCGCTTTACGTTCAAAAGGTTCTGGACCTGAACCGGTCGGATGCCATGGCGCACCAAAAGGCGCTCTATCACGAATACGGCACGACTTTGCGCGGGCTGATGACCACCCAGAACATCGATCCAGACGATTATCTCAACTTCGTCCATGATATCGACTATTCCGGACTTGACCCCAATCCCGAACTTGGCAAGGCAATCGAGTCCCTTCCCGGCAAGAAATTCATCTTCACCAACGGCGACCGGCCGCACGCGGAACGCACGGCTGCGGCCCTCGGCATTTCCGAGCATTTCGAGGATATCTTCGATATCGTCTCCGCCGACCTTGTGCCGAAGCCGAACCGGGAGACCTACGACAAGTTTATCGACCTGACCGGCATCTCTCCGGCCCGTGCCGCCATGTTTGAGGATCTACCCAAAAACCTGAAAGTGCCGCACCAGCTCGGCATGCGCACCGCCCTGATCGTGCCGACAGGTTCGCGCGAAGTGTTTCAGGAAAGCTGGGACCTCGAAGGCGATCCCTATCCGCATGTGGATTTTGTCACGGAAGATCTGACAGGTTTCCTGAAGGCTGTCTTGGGCGCCTTGCGGTAATCGAGCCTGGCAATTTCCCGAAACAGGGCATCTTCGTTCCGAGCCAACGGGTTTGAGAAGTGTGCTTGCGGCCCATCCTTCGAGACAGCGCAGTGCGCTTCTTCAGGATGAGGCCGTGTGCGCAGCAGGGCTGCCTTGGTTTTCACTGGTCTCTTCAAAAGCTCTCCTGAGGCGCTACACATAAAGTCCTCATCCTGAGGAAGGCCGCAGGCCTGTCTCGAAGGATGGGCCACGAGCGCCAATAAGGTCATTTCTCAAAGAACAAAGCCGTTGTTCAACGAGGAGCAGAGCAAAGGTTCTCCTTTCGCAGGAACTGCACTAAATTGAGAAAAACTCAACCAGCGGACTCTTTCCTTCCATGGCCTCCTTACGCGCACTTCACGCATTTTCCCTGCTCGCCCGTCATGGCCGCGCGGCGATTGCGGCCGAAAAGCTCGGTGTGTCGCCGTCAGCTTTGTCGCACCTTATGCGCAAGCTTGAGAGCGAACTTGGTGCAACGCTGGTCAACCGGGATGGCCGCGGGCTCTCGCTGACCGAGGAAGGGCAGCGCCTGGCGCTCAGCCTCGGCGATGCCTTCGACCGGATCGAAGAGGCCGTGGACAGTTTCAAGCGGCGCGGCCGAACCGAACTCAGGATCAGCACAGTCTCGACCTTCGCCACCCGGTGGCTGATCCCCAGGCTGCCGGACTTTCAAGCTAGTCAGCCCGATGTGGAACTGCTTCTGTCCGCATCGACTCGCATGGTGGACCTTGACCGGGAGAATTACGACTGCGCCATTCGGCTCGGGACCGGCAATTGGCCGAGCGTTGAGAGCCATCTTCTTTGGAAAGAACATCTCGCAGTGGCAATGGCGCCGAGCCTGTTGGGTGACAAGGATCCATCGGACCCGGAGGCTTTGACAGGTCTGCCGCTGCTGCACAGTTCCGCGCGGCGGAGCGACTGGACCGACTGGCTCCAGGAAGCCGAGCTGAGCCATCCCGACGTCAGTTCCGGCACGGTGCTGCAAAGCCGGGACCTTGCAATCCAGGCTGCCATTGCCGGCATGGGGGCCATCGTGATCGATCGGCGCTTTGTTTCGCAGGAACTCGATGCAGGACACCTGATTTCCCCGGACTGGACGGTGCTCGAACTGGAAACCGGCTACTGGTTTGTCAGGTCCCCGGCGCGGACCCTGACGCGGCCCGTCGCCGCGTTTCGCGACTGGCTTTACAGGGCAACAGCCGGCGCAATGTAACGCAGCGATTCACCGGACGCTGAGAAGCAAATCGCCGAGGGTCTTGGCACTTTCAGTCGCCTTGTCACCATGAAGTGGCCAGTCCTGCATCAGGCCTTCGATGATCAGGGCGATTTCTCCGCTCCGCTCCGGAAGTCCGGACAATACCGCGATCTTCTGTGCGACTTCCGTCTTGTGCCTTCCAAGCAGGGCACGAAGACGTTCGTTGTGCGGCGCGGAGGCAACTGCTGCGTGGAAAAGACATCCATGCGCCGCCTCTTCGGCCATCCAGCGTGCAACACGGTCAAACACGACATGCAAGATGGGCGCGTCGTCCGCCGGCATGTCTGAAAAAACCAGATCCATGTAACGGCCATGCCTGTGTTCCAGGGCACTCAGCACCATTTCCTCTCGCGAAGGCATGTACTTATAGAGTGTTCTGAGGCTGACACCAGCGGCCTCGCGCAGGCTGTCGATGTTCGGCTCGGCGAACCCGTTCTCCGCGAACACCCGCTCCAGTCCGGCGGCGATCCTGGTTTTTGTGTCGGTCATGGTTGACGGGGTAGAACAAATGCTCTACCCGAGCAAGTAGAACAATCATTCTACCGGAGAACTTCCCGTGCCCATCCCAGAAAAAATGCATGGTGTCGTCCTGACCGGGCATGGCGGCCCCGATAAGCTTCAATGGCGCGATGATCTCGAAACACCGCGCCCGGGCCCGGGCGACGTTCTCGTTCGGGTGCTGGCAGCAGGGGTCAACAACACTGACGTCAACACGCGTATCGGCTGGTATTCGAAGGGAGACAACGAGGCAGAAGACGCGGCCTGGACAGGCGTCGCTCTCAAATTGCCGTTGATCCAGGGCGCAGACGTGTGTGGAACGATCGTTGCGGTTGGCGAAGGCGTCGACCCGTCCCGGATTGGTCAGCGTGTCTTGATCGAACCCTGTCTGGTGGAGGCGGGAGGCGAGCAGCTTGCCTCACCGTGGTATTTCGGATCTGAATGCAACGGTGGCTTTGCCCAGTTCACAAAGGTGGCCGCGCGCCACGCCTATGCGATCACCTGCGATCTGGGCGATGCCGAACTCGCCTCGTTTCCCTGTTCCTATTCAACAGCGGAAAACATGCTTGAACGGACCGGCGTGAAAGCAGGAGACACAGTTTTCATAACCGGAGCGTCTGGAGGCGTCGGATCGGCGGCGATCCAGCTGGCCAAAGCAAGAGGCGCCACAGTCATCGCAGTGACAAGTCCTGCCAAATCCGGCGCATTGCTTGAGCTCGGCGCAGACCGGACACTCAACAGGGATGCAGATTATGCAAGCGAGCTCGGGGCCAACTCGGTAGACGTCGTTATAGATCTTGTCGCCGGTGAAAAGTGGCCTTCGCTCCTCGAAATCCTGAAACCCAAGGGGCGCTATGCAGCATCAGGTGCGATCGGCGGCCCGATGGTCACACTCGATGTCAGGACGCTCTATCTCAAGGACCTCAGTTTCTTTGGCTGCACGGTTCTGGAACCACAGGTTTTCGGAAACCTGGTCGCACGCATCGAACGCAAGGAAGTCCAGCCGCTGGTCGCTGAGACCTATCCTTTGAAAGAGATTTCTGCCGCGCAAGAAGCCTTTGGCCAAAAGGGGCATATTGGCAAGATTGTTCTGGAAGTGGCCTGAACCGCTTAGTGTTGTCGCTGAACTCGGCACGGTTGCGCATCAGCGCGATCATCCGTCTTATCCAAGCAGGATAATTCCAATCACTGCGGCAACAATCAGCAGGCATCCGACAATTTCCGAGCGGGAGATCACTTCCTTGAAGACCAGCCAGGAGGCAAGGAAGGTGAAAACCAGCTCGATCTGGGCAAGCGCACGGACATAGGCGACGTTCTGCAGCGTCATGGCAGTGAACCAGCCGATGGACCCGGCAACACCGGAGGCCCCGACCCAGATTGCGGCACGCCAGGCTCTCAGGCTGGCGCGCAATTCCTCCGGCTCGCGAAAAACCATCCAGATCGACATCGCACATGTTTGAAACAGCGTCGCATAGACCAGGGCGGTTGCGGCCTGCATGGCAACCGTCGTCCCATCCAACGACAAAGATGCAGTTCGGTAAGCAACCGCCGAGGCTCCGAAAAAGGCGGCCGACGCCAGTCCGATCAGAGCGGGCCGACCAAAGAGCGACGAGCGCACGGCTGATAACGTCAAGGGAACGCGTGCCAGCGAAATAATGATGACACCGGCGATGCCGACCATAATGCACAGAGCAACGATAAGGGAGACGTGCTCGCCGAGTACGACCAGTCCGAACAATGCTGCCTGGATCGGTTCGGTCTTGGAATAGGCCGTTCCGACGGCGAAGTTGCGAAAAGAAAACAGGTAGATCAACAGGAACGTCGCGACAATCTGCGCCAGCCCACCGAGCGCACCGGCGACCAGCAACGTGGTTGTGGGGCTTGGCAGAGGGTTCTCGAAGACGAAGTGAAGGACCGCGGCGTAGAGAAGCGCAAATGGCACCCCGTAACCAAAGCGGACAAAGGTCGCGCCGGTGTTCCCGAGCCTACCCTTCAGATGCTTCTGCATTGCCGTGCGCAAGTTCTGGCAAAATGCTGCAAAGATTGTGATCGGGATCCACAGTTCCACGATGACAGCCATATCCCTAAGTTGACGTCACATCATCTTACGCCTTCTCAAGACGGCAAAAACTAGCGAAAACGGAAAGGATCGCATTATTTTTTCTCAACTAGATTCAAGAAGCAAACTACGCGTGCGCGACTGAATTCCAAAAGTTTGAGGTTTGTCATCCCGGCTGAAGATTGCACAACATCTTCCTCATCCTGAGGAAGTGCGAAGCGCTGTCTCGAAGGATGGGCGGCATACTCCGAAGTGCGCGGCCCATCCTTCGAGACGGACCCGACGGTCCTCCTCAGGATGAAGGGGGTGTTAGCAAAGAAGGTATCGATCCACACCACCTAAGGGCGCATACGGAAAGTTCCGAGTAAGTCCGAAGCTGAAATCAATAGTAACAGCCCCGGAAGCGGCAGAACCAAGATCCGGGACCGGAGACGCGGCGCCGGCGAACACTTCCCGCAAAGTTTCCACTTCAGACCCACCGATCCCGCATCACGCGAGGCTTAGCTTTGATGACTGTCGAAACATCGCTCACGCCAGCCAGTCGCGCTGGCTATGTCGCCCTCAGAACACTTGGCAGCCGCCCTGTGCTTGACAGGGATCGGTCCGGCGGCTTAGGTCCGCGCACAAATTGTTAACGCCGGAGACCTCTGTCAGATGACCCATGATCTCGCCGCCCTGTCCCAAATCATCGACGCGGCTTTCGAAGACCGTGCTTCCATTGAAACCTCGACGACCGGCGAGATCCGGGATGCAGTGGAAACCACACTGAACCTTCTCGACCGCGGCGAGTTGCGCGTTGCAGAAAAGAAGGATGGAGACTGGGTCGTCAATCAGTGGGCCAAGAAAGCCGTTCTCCTGTCTTTCCGTCTCAACCCGATGGAAGTCATCAAGGGTGGGCCGGGTCAGGCGGTCTGGTGGGACAAGGTGCCCTCCAAGTTCGACAGCTGGGGTGGCTCGGATTTCGAAGATGCAGGCTTTCGCGCGGTTCCCAACTGCACCGTGCGCCGCTCGGCCTTTATCGGCAAGGGCGTGGTCTTGATGCCGTCTTTCGTCAATCTCGGCGCCTATGTGGACGAAGGCACAATGGTCGACACCTGGGCAACCGTCGGGTCCTGCGCACAGATCGGCAAGAACGTGCACCTTTCCGGCGGCGTTGGCATTGGCGGCGTTCTGGAGCCCCTGCAGGCCGGCCCGGTCATTATCGAGGACAATTGCTTCATCGGCGCCCGTTCGGAGGTCGTTGAAGGCTGCATCGTGCGGGAAGGGTCCGTCCTGGGCATGGGCGTCTATATCGGCCAGTCGACCCGTATCGTGAACCGGATGACAGGCGAAATCAGCTACGGCGAAGTGCCGCCATATTCTGTCGTGGTCGCAGGTTCCATGCCGACTTCGAGCCTGATGGGCAACGGTGAGGCCGCACCGAACCTTTATTGCGCGGTTATCGTGAAAACGGTCGATGAAAGAACCCGCTCGAAAACGGCCATCAACGAATTGCTACGCGACTGATCGATTCAGATCGTTGAACCTGAACAAACCCCGCCTTTCCGAAGGCGGGGTTTTTTTGGTTTCAGATGTTCCAGAGAATGCCGACGACCTGGGCGATCACGAGCGAGAGCAGAATGTCGAGGACCACGACCCCGATGGCCAGACTGATTGTGGCCTGCAATGCGATCCGCGCGACCAGAAAGCGGTACCAGAGCAGAACGACAACGCAGGTCAAATAGAGCAGCACCGTTATTCCCAGCGGGAAAATGCCGAGCAGGTAAAGAATGTAGGTCAGCATGAAAGGAATCGAGGCCAGCAAACTGGTCCAGTTCCGGACCACCACATAGGGCACGTAGCGGTGTGAAATGCCGATAGGCGCGGCAATGAGCGCCAGGATAACCGGCAGCGCAATCCAGTCGATGCCGTGACCGAACGCCTGAGCCGTCCAGAAGGCATTGTTGGGAAAGCCCTCCGGGTGATAGCGGTTTTCGACGAGATAGAGCTGCTTTTCGTAGAGGCCGGCCAGCATGTACGCGGGCACCAGCAAAAAGAAGACCTGGAAGGAACGCCAGAAGCCATGGATGGACTGGTCGAAGAATGCCATGCCTTCGGGCCGGTTGCGCAACAGCAACCAGGACCCGTCCAGCGCCGCCCGGATTTCGTTCATGCTGATCAAGATCAAGCTGCTCCCGAAGCCTTCGAAAAGTAACTGACCAGGAATCGTTTATAGATCGCTGTCAGCCGGTCAAGATCCTCGACATTCACGCATTCATCAACCTTGTGCATGGTCTGCCCGACAAGGCCGAACTCAACCACAGGGCAATAGTTCTTGATAAACCGCGCATCGGACGTGCCGCCACCTGTCGACAATTCCGGAACGCGCCCTGTCTCTGCCTTTACGGCGGTCCCCAGTGTCTCGATCAGTCTTTCGTCCTTTGTCAGAAAAGATTCGCTGGCGTCGCGCTTGAATTCAATGTCGAGCTTCAGATCGCCGAGATCCACCGCTTCAAGCGTCTGCAGAATTTTCGCCTTCAGGCTCTCCAAAGTCCATTCGTCATTGTAGCGGATATTGAAGCGGGCTTCCGCGCGCGCCGGGATGACATTGAAGGCGGGATTTCCAACGTCGACCGTGACAATCTCCAGGTTGGTTGGCTGGAAACGTTCATTGCCGTGATCCAGCTCCAGTGTGTCAAGGGCTGTCAGCAGGCGCAAAAGGCCCGGGATCGGATTGGCGGCAAGATGCGGGTAGGCAGCATGTCCCTGGGTGCCGGCCACGGTCACGGTTCCGGAGAGAGACCCCCGGCGGCCAATCTTGATTGCATCGCCAAGTTGGTTCGGATTGGTCGGTTCTCCGACAATGCAGGCATCGAACACGTGACCCTGGCTCTCAGCCCATTGAAGCAGCTTGACGGTCCCGTTCACAGCCGGGCCTTCTTCATCTCCCGTGATCAGGAAAGAGATCGTTCCGCCGAAGCCGGCACCCAACTCGTTGACGAACGAGAGTGCGGCGGCGGCAAAGGCGGCAATTCCGCCCTTCATGTCAACAGCGCCGCGCCCGAAGAGGACACCGTTTGAAATATCACCGTCAAACGGGCCGTGGCTCCAGTCACTTTCCGCGCCCGCCGGAACGACATCGGTATGACCGGCAAAAACGAAGTGCGGTTGTCCCGACCCGATCGTCGCGAACAGGTTTTCCACATCCGGCGTGCCCTCATCGCGAAACGTCACCCGGGAAACAGAGAACCCTGCCCCGCCAAGCAGCTTTTCAAGTGCTGCAAGCGCTCCGCCTTCTTGAGGCGTCACCGAAGGGCAGCGAATGAGGTCTTGGGCGATGGATACGGCAGTCGACGTCATGACAGGCGGAAGCTTTCTTGAGGAAAAGGCGTAGGGGTTCTGGATCGGGCCTCAGGATTTGCGCCAGTAGCTGTTGGGTAACGGACCGTTCTTGTTGGGTTGAGTCTGGCTCGGAACGAAGCCCAGCCCGATGACCATCAGCAGATTGACACCCGGCAGAAAGATGAGCAGCGCCCAGAAACCGTTCTGTCCAATGTCCTGGAGGCGCTTGATCACGATCGCAAGCTCGAACCACTGCAGCACGAAGAAGAGAAGCGGAAACAAAGGGTTCGAACCCGCAAACGCGCTTGGTGTCACATCTTCGGGATTGGGCAATCCGGGAATGGACAACCACCAGATCCTGATTGCCATGCCGATAATGACCCAAACAAGTGCAAAGCAGAGCCAATAGGGCTCTCGGCCTATCCGGCCGATGGGGCTCATCAGGGCCCAAACCGGGCCGGGGGAAATATTCGCGCTGGGTGGGGGGGTATTCATTCAGTCCCGCTCACAATAATTGATATCGCATGGAGGTAGACGCATACGCGGTTCGGATCAAGCGCCGTCGTCCGGTCTTATCTCGTCAATTGCGACATCGCCCAATTTCCGTGCACAGCGAGCTTTCCACATTTCGAAAATTACGCTGCGGAATATTAATGGATTTTGCACCATGGGCATGTCTTATTTGAGATGATACGAACCAACACCGTTGGGGGTCCCGTCATGACCGGTGCTTTTCAGAAATTTCTATTCGCTTGTGCTGCCTGTGTTTTTTTGGCCGTGGCTGCATTCTTCCCGGGACCCGGTCACGCACAGGAGGCCGCCTCCGACCTGCCTCCGGCCCTTCAACAGGACGCGATGGAAAAGCTCGTTTCGGATCTCGATCCGGAGCAGGTTGAGGCACTGACGGACCTCATGACGCTGCTGCAACAAAGCGCCGCAGCAGCAGGACAAGACACGCCCGTGGCCGAGGGTCCGGGCTTTGTTGAGCAGCTCAGAACCGCCGTCGGTGCTTTCGGAGCCATGGTCGCCGGTCACTTTCAGAGCCTGCCGGATCTCTTCACCGGCATCATCTCCAGTATCGGCGCGCTCTTTTCAGGAGCCGTCGCCGGTCCAATCCACATTCTGATCGGTGCGATCGCGCTCATTCTGGCGGCCGGGTTTGCAGCGGAATTCCTGGTCAACCGCCTCACGTCCACAAGGCGCGACACGATCCAGAGCAAGTCTCCTGAAAGCCTTTTTGAAACCGTAAAACTTGTCTCGACCCGCGCCGGGCTCGATCTCGGCGGATTGCTGGTCTTTGCCATCGTTGCACTGATCGTCGGCCGCATCGCAGTCTTCGACCCGGTTACGCGGTCTTTCGCCCTTCAGGCCGTTTTCTGGATCGTGTTCCTGCCCCGCCTGATTGCGGCCTTGCTGCGGTTCGCCCTTGCGCCAAATCGGAGCGAACTGCGTCTGGTGACTGCCGATGATCCGACGGCACGATCGCTCTATCACAACTTCACGATCCTCTTCGCCGTTGTCGGCGTTGCGTTTTTCCTTCGCAACGTCATGCAAGCGGCGGGAACCGATGCCGGGGGCAGTTTCCGCTTCTTCATCGGTTTTGCCGTCAACGCCTGGATCATCGCCGTCATCTGGAAGGCTCGTCACGGGCTGACCAGCATCATTTTGGGCGAAGAGGAAGACCCGACCTCCGGGCTGGAACGTATGGCCAAGTTCTGGCCCTACTTCTCCATGGCCTTTATCGCCTTCAACTGGCTGCTGGTGCAGTTCACCGCGAGCATGGGCGTGGATGCGCTAACCGCCGGGCGCTCCCTTGCCGTGATCGCTCTGGTGGTGTTCGCACCGTTCCTCGACACCATGGTGCGCGGCATCGTTTCGCATATCGTGCCGCCGATGCAGGGCGAAGGGCCGGTCGCTGAGGCAGCGCATCTTCAGACACGGCACAGCTATGTCCGCATCGCGCGGGTCGCACTGCTTGCCTTCCTGATCCTGGTCGTCGGACGTATCTACGGCCTCAATCTGCTTTCACTCGGCGGTGACGACGGTTCGGCCGTTGCCCGCAACAGCGTCATCTTCCTGTTGATCCTGGCAGCAGGCTATCTTGCCTGGGAGATCACCAACCTTTGGGTCGCGCATCAGCTCGCCAAGGATTCCCCGCCTGCCGAGACACAGGACGATGACGCGGAAATGGGCGGTGCCGGCAAGTCGCGCCTGGCGACAATCCTGCCTCTCATGCGGGTCGTGTTGCAGGTCACCATCATCACACTGACCGGCCTCCTGGCGCTCAGCCAGCTTGGCATCAACATCACGCCGCTCCTGGCCGGCGCGGGTGTCATCGGTCTTGCCATCGGCTTCGGTGCGCAGACCCTCGTACAGGATGTGGTCTCCGGCGTTTTCTTCCTGATGGATGACGCCTTCCGGCTCGGCGAGTTCATCGATACGGGCGGGACGCAGGGCAGTATCGAGAAAATCTCAATCCGCTCGCTGCAACTGCGCGGCACGAAAGGTGCGGTGCATATCGTGCCCTACGGCCAGATCCCGAAGCTGACCAACCTCTCCCGTGACTGGGTGATCATGAAGCTGAAATTCACCGTGCCTTTCGATACGGATGTCGAAAAAGTCCGCAAACTCTTCAAGAAGATCGGCCAGGAGATCATGGAAATGGAAGAGTTCAAAGACGACCTGTTGGCTCCCTTCAAGGGTCAGGGCGTCGCGGATGTCGACGACGTCGGCATCGTTGTTCGCGGCAAATTCACGACGAAACCTGGCAAACAGTTCGGCGTGCGCAAGGAAATCTACAAGCGCGTGCAAAAAGCGTTTGAGGAAAACGACATCCAGTTCGCCCGCAAGGAGGTTCGGGTCCAGCTGCCTGAAAATGCCAATCTGGACGACAAGCAAAAAGAAGCCCTGACCTCGGCAGCCGCGGCCGCTGCTGCGTCCGAAGAGAACAAGCCCGCCGCTGAATGAGCCAACTAGCTGAAACTCTCGTCATGCCATGACCTGTGCGACCGCTTTCCGGTTTGGATTATGCGATTGAGAGCATGCCGCTAGAACAACGGTACAATACAAGCCGTCTCCAAGTCGTGTCTCGCGTAATTTACCCGGATTTGTCGTCCCCGTTTG
>NZ_JASHKA010000016.1 GCF_030732845.1 Roseibium sp. MMSF_3544 | reverse complement strand
TCGACAACCCGTTCGACACGAGGTTGTAACCCATGTCTCCGGTACAAAACGTTACCTATGTCTCCGGGCTGGACATGAGAAATCTGGAGCGGGCAAAGGGATTCGAACCCACGACCCCAACCTTGGTGAGGATTTGAAGCGCTTACACTGAACAACGGAGTAAGCGACATGCCGACAAAACGCCAACTGAGTTCAGAAAAATGAACGCGTCTAGCACTCGTTCATAATCCTATACTTTTATGAACAAGACTGCCGAATGAAAATGACGGCTCACGGCTCAGAGCGGACATTGGGCCGCTTGCATTGAACGTCGGCTCCAAGCCAAGATTGACTATGGTGTTATAGGCTACAAGCGCCCGCTTTCTCACAGCTCAAGCTTTGCTCCCAGATGTCCTCGCGCCGATCGCCGAGCACAAGATGATCCAGATCGACAGGCTGCTGCCATGGCGCTAAGTTGCTATCGCAGCGCAGCGATGCGCATCACGATCGGGCAAGGCGGCTTGCAAGGCGCTTGCGGAGCAGGTGCTTTCGTCGTCGCCTCACGGGACCAGCGAGAGATGCGCCTTTTTCCGGATGGAAGTGGGACTGGTGAGCGGACCTGAGGATCCTTCAGCGAAACGGGTGGTGGTCGTGAGTCATGAACGCTCTGGCACCCATTTTCTCATGAACGCGCTGGCGGTAAGCTTCGGACTGGAGCGGGACGCGCATCTCATGCTCGACCAGGCAACTGTAAACCTGAACTGGTATCACCCAGCCTCGGTCGCTTTTTTCTTTCGTGAGAACAGGGCGGTGGAGCCGACTTGGTTGCGAAAGTCGCATCATCAATTCGCCTTCTTCGAGCCGGTGATCGACGAAGTGCTGACCCATGCCGACATCTTCTGTATCCATCGCGATCCGCGGGACGTCATGCACAGCTATCGGCATTTCCTGAACGCGCTCGACTGGCCGGAAGGGCCCAAATGCGCCTCAGCAGCCGCTTTCATCCGGGCGGCTCCGATGGGTGCCATGTTACGCTACCAGATGGAGCAGTTGCCTGACATGCTCACTCGCTGGCGCGTGCACGTGGAAGGCTGGGCCAAAGCCGCCATGGTACACCCGGGTATCAGACTTGTCCGTTACGAGGCGTTGAACACGGACTACAACGTAGAGATGGATCGGATCGCCGCAGAGATGGGTTGGTGCCGGCTCTCGCGCGAACGACCTGAGATCAACGCTCGGACCGTGCTCACCAGCGCACAAAATGACTCATCCAACGTCTACGCCGACACAGATATCGCGTTCATCAGATCGAGGATCGGCGAGGCCATGCATCGCTTCGGTTACCCGATCTGAACGGCTTCAGGTGCCCTTTTTGTCGTCGAGAGTGAACCCCACATCAAGCGGAGGCGTTTGGCCATCTCCACCCGTCGGAAGAACCTTTTTGTCTATCGCACCGGAGAGCTCCGGTGTCATACCGAGACCGCCGGTCGGCAGGCGCACCTTGCTGCTTTTGGTCGCCATGGTCTTAGAGAATTGCAAGCCGCCCGTTACATCGTCCAGTGCCTCGTCGTTCAATTCTTCTGGCGCTGTATCGTCTTTCTTATCTTTGGTCATCAATGCCTCCATTTGAAATATGGACAGCATACCCGAAGTACCAGCGAACCCAGAACCTTTTTCACAGCCCTTGTGACAACGCGACGGAGTCGTCTTGCCCGATGTGGCGGTAGGGCGGCAGGTTGAACTCAGCACGGAAGGGCTGGCTGCCGTGGTATTTAAACCAACTGTCATGTTGCATCATGTCGTCTTTCATAAGCGGCCAGACCTCATGACGCAGGAATTTCTGGTCGAAATCATAGTCTCCAGTCGCTTCGGGCCGGCCGGCAACGAAGTCGAGCAGCCGATCGCGCATCGGGCCGAGGCGTCCGGCGCGTGCGCCCCACATGCCGGCGAGGATCAACGCAGCATGGCAGGGGTGGTCACGCATGACATGGAGAGTGAGGCCCGAGATCAGCCATTCCTCAACAGCCGCACGTTCCTTTACGTTGATCACCGCATCGCAATCGCGCACGACATAGAGCGCGACATCAGAATCGTCCTCCACCAAAAAGCGCCAACAGGTTCCAAAACGGGCGAGCGGGTCTTCCGGTGCGATCTCAATCAGTTCTGCGCCCTCATTCGTGAGTAAGGACTTGCTTCGATTGGGGACAGTCGCATCTACGTAGAAGCGAACGCGCCAGCCAGGATAGAGGTGCCGCGCGACGACCGCATTGCGAAGCGCACCGTCAAGGTAACGAGGCTGATCGCCGAAGAGCGAATAGGAGAGGACGTTCAGCCCGCCGCTCCGCGGTTTCTTCTTTGGTTTTCGAGTGCAGGTCGCGGCGTTGGCATCCAGTAGCGCGATTGCGACGCGTCCCGCGTCACGAGAAAGGTCGTCCGCACCTAATCGCCAATGGGTTTCCGTTAAGACCAGTTGGCGGTCGATTGGATCGAAAGGACCTTCTGCGGCGGCAAGGTCGCGGGCGTCGGAATAGCGCCGCAGACCTAGCAGAATTCGGGCGATATTGCCTGCCGCCTCAGCCTCTGGCACCAGCGCATATCCCTGGCGCGCATAGGTAAGCGCAGTCTCAATATTTCCGGTGTGGACATGGTAAGCCGCGAGGAGTTTGCACGCGGCGGCGACGGCGACTGCTTCGCCCTCCAAAATCGCAAGCTCTTCGACCGAAAGGTGCGGCGGGCTCCGGGCGGCCAGCGCACGGTAGTCGATGGGGACTTCACTGGACATGCCCTACGGTCAGCCCCCTCTGCTCGACCGGCCCATCAGGATCGCGCCAGGCGGCTGACCCGCCGGTCATTTCGGCAATGTTCCCCATCCCCATATCTTGCAGCGTCTTCAACGCCATCGAGCACCGGGCTGGGCCCAGAATCTCAACCCACCGCGCGGCGCAAGAAAGACCTTCGGGATACGCCCGTCTCGGCCCAGTTCCCGCGCATCGCGGATATCGACGCTCGCTGCCTTGATAGCCATGGTATTCGCTCCTCGTCCGTCGTCAGATGATTTTGGACCGCGTTGCAGGAACTGTAACGGAGGGCCTGCATGCAAGCCAAGCGGTGTTGTCGCCGACAAACAGATTGCCGCAAGCCCAGTGGCTGGAAAACCCCAAATCGAGTCTTCGTTCGCATGCCGCTTTTTCAGTTGATTGGTATTGTAAGCCTTAGAAGATCGTCCAAAGCGCTGTCCGCTTCGTAGAAGCAGCCCCCCTGAACTCGCCGCAAAAAGCGCGACATCCGCCCACTCTTCCAAGTTGCCGCCTGACAGAGGTAAAAATGATGCAGCACAGCGAACGGAAGGAAAGTCCGCGGAGCAGTCGTTAGTTCAAGTTGCCGCGAACGTCCGCTCCCCGCCCAAAGTGGACAATGAGTAGGCGGAACCTTTTTGCACCTGTCCAAGTGCACGCAGTCAAAATTCGGGTGAAACTCAGGGGCCGAGCACATCTGCCAGAGCACAGCTCTGCGCACCCTGCCACCTTGGGCAGTAATCCGGAAGTGTGGACAGGAGTGGTTTCCTGCAAAAACAAAAAGGCCCGGGAAATTTCCCAGGCCATTTTGAAATCTGGAGCGGGCGATGGGATTCGAACCCACGACCCCAACCTTGGCAAGGTTGTGCTCTACCCCTGAGCTACACCCGCATAGTGCCCCGTGCGCTCCGGCAAAGGCTGCCTCGGCGTCGGTGGCGCTGTATATGGACTAAGCCGGGACGGATTGCAACACCGAAATTGAAGAATTTCATTTTGCTGTCTTTTGGTGGGCTGCCCGCACGCCGGAAACCGGAAAACCGCAGAAATCAAGGGGATTTATGAGCGGTTTCCGCTTGTCGCGAACACCACAAACGCGTTAAACAGCGCGGAAGATCAGAATTTTTTGGGAAAAAACATGCCAGCGACACGCGACGAGCTGATGGCCTTTTTCGGCGATCTGGACATCGGGGTTTCAACGGTCGACCACCAGCCGGTATTCACGGTCGCCGAATCCGGCGACCTCCATGACCGGATCCCGGGCGGCCACACAAAAAACCTTTTCGTGAAGGACAAGAAGAGCCGCCTTTTTCTGATCGTCGCCCTGCATGATGCGGATATCGATCTGAAGAAGGTGCATCAGATCATTGGCGCCCAGGGACGGGTTTCCTTTGGCAATGCGGATCTTCTGATGGAAGTTCTCGGCGTCGAACCGGGATCGGTCACCCCGTTCTCGCTGATCAACGACCGCGAAGCATTGCGCGTCACCCCGGTTTTCGACGCGGCCATGATGGAGCATGACATCCTCAACTACCACCCGCTCAAGAATGACGCCACCACGGCAATCAGCGCTGAGGACCTCCTGAAATTTGCGAGGGCCTGCGGCCACGACCCGCAGGTTTTGGCCGTCAGTGAACAAGCGAAAGCGGCGGCCCAGTAAAGCGGTCTATGCCGGAGTTTGTAATTCCGGCCTCCGCGCTCCATGTTAGGAGCAAATTCAACCCATTAACGTGTCCGGCGTGCAAATGGCACTGGCCGGAAAGGACGAGGCGGGCAGATGAGTAACGGCAATTACAGCGTCGGTGGCCAGGTTGGCGGCGGTTTCGGAGACAGCATGGGCGGCGGCTATGGCGGTCAGGGCGGCGGTTTCGGAGGCGATGGCGGCGGCGGCAACGGTCCGTCCGGCGGCGACCTCGTTTTCGACGTCACCACGCAGACCTTCATGGCGGACGTTCTGGAGGCCTCCCGCCAGCAACCGGTCCTTGTCGATTTCTGGGCGCCCTGGTGCGGGCCGTGCAAACAGCTGACGCCGATCATCGAAAAGGCGGTTCAGGCAGCCGGCGGCACCGTCAAACTGGCCAAGATGAACATTGACGATCACCCGGAGATTGCCGGGCAGATGGGCATTCAGTCCATTCCGGCCGTGGTTGCGTTCAAGGACGGCCAGCCGGTGGACGGTTTCATGGGTGCGCAACAGGAAAGCGAGGTCAAGGCCTTCATCGAAAAGCTGGGCGGACCGGCCCCGGCAAACCAGGCGGACGCCTTTCTGGAGCAGGCCGAGGAACTGCTGGCCGCAAAGGATTTTGCGCAGGCAGCACAGCTTTACGGAGCCGTCATGCAGATGGAACCGGAAAATGTCGCCGCGATTGCCGGCCTTGCCCAGTGCTATATCGGCGCCGACGAACTGGAGCGCGCCAAACAGGCGCTGGAGCTCGTTCCGGAGGAAAAACGGTCCGACGAGGCCTACACCGCTGCCAAGGCAGCCCTCGATCTTGTCGAACAGGCAGCTTCGCTCGGCGACCTTGCCGATCTTCACGACAGGATTGCCAAGGACCCGCTTGATCATCAGGCCCGGTTCGACCTGGCGCTCGGGCTGAACGGCAAGGGTGACAAGGAAGGCGCCGTCGATCAGCTGATCGAGATTGTCCGCCGCGACCGGGACTGGAACGAGGACGGTGCACGCAAACAGTTGCTGCAGTTTTTCGAGGCCTGGGGCTTCAAGGATCCGGCCAGCAACTACGGCCGCCGCAAACTCTCCGCCGTTCTGTTTTCTTGACGATCTCAGGATCTGACACATTTACGGGGGGAACAAAGAGCCGACCGTAACCCGATCCGGGAAAGAACAAAAAGAAGGCGTGGAGATGCAGGCGGGAAATGCCATTTATGAAACGATTGCGGACTTGCCGCCTGTGTTGCCTGTGTTTCCGCTGTCCGGTGCCCTACTCCTTCCCAGAACCCAGTTGCCCCTGAATATCTTTGAGCAGCGGTACCTGGACATGATCGATGCCGCGCTGGCCGGAAACCGGCTGATCGGCATGGTCCAGCCGATCGCCGAAGTGCCGGGAAGCGATATGGACACGCCGTCACTTGCAACGGTCGGCTGCGTCGGACGTCTGACGAGCTTTCAGGAAACCGGTGACGGGCGCTACCTCGTCACACTCCAGGGCATAACCCGCTTTACCCTTGGCAAGGAATTGAATTCCTACAGTGCCTTCCGCGAGGTCGAATGCGACTTTGCACCCTTCGCCGCCGATCTCAGGTGCGGCGACGGCGAAGAGGATGTGGACCGCAACGGCCTTTTGAAGACCCTGCGCGACTATCTTGATGCCAACAACCTGGAAGCGGACTGGCAAAGCGTTTCGGAAGCCGAAACCGAGGTGCTCGTCAACGCACTTTGCATGATGTGCCCCTACGGCCCGCAGGAGAAACAGGCTCTGCTGGAAGCCCGCGACCTGAAGACGCGGGCCGAAACACTGATTGCCATAACGGAAATGGATCTGGCAAAATCCCAGAACGATGGCGGCACGACGCTGCAGTAGGTCACCCCCCTCGTGCCCGAACCGAAAGACCTTCCCATGACCGAAACCACCGACCGTCCCGTTGACCGGAAACTGCTGGAATTACTCGTGTGCCCGGTGACCAAGACAACGCTGGAATACGACACCGAGGCCAAGGAACTTATTTCCCGGTCCGCCAAACTCGCTTATCCGATCCGCAACGGCATTCCGATCATGCTGGCCGACGAGGCCCGCAAACTGGAAGACTGACCGGAGGCTGCTCCGGAAACCGAAAAGCCCGGGCCAATCGGCCCGGGCTTTTTTTCGTCTCAAACGGAGCGAACCTTCAGAATCCGCTGACCATCGGCAGGATATTGATGATGATGATCTGGCGAATGAAGATGATCAGCAGCAGCAGGATGACCGGGGAAATGTCGATGCCGCCGAGGTCGGGCATGAACCGGCGTATGGGCCTGAGCGCCGGCTCCGTCAGGTTATAGAGAACCCGCCCGATGGAGTTGATGATCTGATTGTTCGAGTTGACGATATTGAAGGCGTAGAGCCAGGAGAAGATCGCACTGGCAATGATCACATAGGTATAGAGCTCCAGCGCGATGAGGATGACGTTGAATAATGCAGTCATGGTCTGGTCCGTAGCCGTTCAGGGTCTGTCTCGATCATCATGTAGCTTCCAGAAAGCGCCCCTGCAAGACGGCACTTGAAAGAACATTAAAATGCGGACGCACCGGGTTTGGACCGCTTTTGAAGAGGACGCGCCGGAAAACGATGCTTAAATGCAACACTCACGCAAAACTGGTATTCATTAGGCTTTGAGTAACTCCGCTTCGTGCTATCTTGCCGCCCAATGACTTCCATATGGATGTGGCCTTAATGTTCAAGATGTTGTCGCGCGCAGCCCTCGCTCTTTCTCTGGGCGCCGTGTCCGGAACCGCTTTCGCGCAAAGCGGTGATATTTCCGCCCAGGATGCAACGAAGCAATTCGTGGTCGATCTCGGTATCGGCGCAATTGTTCAGCCTCGTTACGAGTCGGCGGACTCTTACCTGATCTATCCGATGCCGATCATTTCGGTCGGACGGTTCTATCTGCCAGGCCTTGGCCAGGTGGTCGACGGACGCCGCAAGGCTGGCGTCTTCTTCTTCCCGTCCTTCAACTTCGTCGGTGAGCGCAAGGCCAGCGACAGTGCGGACCTGACCGGCACGAACACGGTTGACTGGGCTTTTGAAGCCGGTCTCGGTGGGGGCTTCCGCACGGAGCACTTCCGTGCCTTTGCCGAACTCCGCCAGGGCTTCAACGGCCATACCGGCCAGGTCGGTCAGCTTGGTGTCGACGGGATTGTCTATCCGACGGACAAATGGGAAGTCAGCTTCGGCCCGCGCGCCAGCTTCGCATCCGGCGAGTACATGGACACCTATTTCGGTGTGACCGCGACAGAAGCTGCCAACAGCGGCGGCCGCCTTACCCAGTTCGACCCCAGCCCCGGCTTCAAAAGCGTCGGCGTCGCAGCACGCGGCAGCTACGACTGGAACGATGACGTGCGCCTGCACATCCGCGGCTCCTACGACCGCCTCGTCGGCGACGCGGCTGACAGCCCGATCGCGGAAGCCGGCAGCAAGGACCAGTTCAGCCTCGGCGTCGGCGTCAGCTACCGGTTTGCCTTCGACGTTTTCTGATTTGAAGAGAGCCAGCGCTCTGGAATTGAAAAGGAGGCCAATGGCCTCCTTTTTTGATGCTTGCGGCCGACCAAACAGGACCGCGAGGCGCCTTTCGGTACCCCGACAATCAGAAAGTTCGGCGTGCCGGTCCCCTCTCCCAGCAGGCGAACTTTAGAATCATAGTGAGAGGCGAACGCTCACCCTGCACTTCCTCATCCTGAGGAAGCGCGTAGCGCTGTCTCGAAGGATGGCCCGAACACACGTCAGCGAGCGGCCCGTTTTTCCAGACACTGCTCACGCAGCTCCTCAGAAGGAGGTCGTTTCAAGTTAGGAAACACTCGAGTGGTGCACCAACTCCAGTTAGTAGGTGCACTCGATCAGTTCGATACCGCGTGGCAGTTTGGTGTTTTCGTCGCCACACGCATCCAGGATACGGTTCGGGTCGAGATTGTAGGCACCGGTCAGGTCCGCGCCGACAAGCCGCGTCCGGCGCAGGAGCGCACCGTCGAAATCCACCTTGGTCAGGTTGGCATTGGTAAGATCCGCGCTGACGAGCCTCACGCCGGAGAAATCGGCGCCTGCAAAATTCGCCCCTTCGGCCTTGATCCGGTCCAGTTTGCCCTGGCGAATACGCGCGTTCTCAAAGTTGGCTCCGGTGAGATCGACACGTTCCAGATTGACGCCGTCCATCTTCGCGCCCTTGAAGGAGGCTCCGACGGCAACGGATCGAATGAACGCAGCGTTGCGCAAGTCCGAGTCGTCGAAGACCGCATTGTTGGCGATGCTGCCGTTGAGGTCGGCATCCCGGAGGTCGACGCCCTTCAGGTTGGCATCGGTGAAATTGGCCTTTTCAAGGTCGGCGGAGCGCATGTTCGCGCCGGAAAAATTACCGCCTGTGAAATCAACCCGTTCTGCTTCCGCACGGCGAAGGTCGGCATTTTGAAAATCACCGCCGGGCAGGACCGCTTCCTTCAGGTCCGTTTCGCGCAGATTGGCGCGGTTGAAATTGGGATTTTCGACCGTCATGAACCTGAGCTCGCCCAGGCGCAGGTCACAGCGCGGGCAGCCGCCGTTCTCCTTGATCTCCGCCATCATTTCTTCGTCGTTTCCGGCAAACGCGGCGGGCGACAGGGACCAGAATGCCACTGCACTGAAACAGACTGCGAGAAATTGCTTAAACCTGTCGCTCATCCCAAGACCTTCTTCTGGTTTGTCTAGGTTAGAGTACCCTAGACCCTTATAAAATAGGTATCCGATTACGGTAGTTTAAGGACCGTTTCAGGACAGAAAATCGAAATTTGATGAATATCGGATGAGGGTTGCCAGGAAAATTTGCATCAGCACAGCCTTGCGCGGCATGTTTTCCGGCGATTTGGACAGCCTATGCGGGAGGAAAGAAGCGGGCGGGGTCGCAGTTGCCCACTTCTTCCATCCACATAAAGCGCTGACGACGCACTACCTGACAATCAGCGTGCCAACTCAATCGCAAAAGGCTTGCCAATTCGTTTTCGGCAAAAAATTTCCAGATCTGGTGACGCATTTAAAAGTCACCACAAGATATTGATAGCGTTAAGAAAGCCTTCACTTCTCATGCATTGCAATCTGCAAAGCTGCTTGCGAACGTGGCTAAGGAAGCGTTAACGGCTTCACTGCAGCGGCCTTCGCAGGAGCGTCATGCAAATTCTTCCCTGAGATCGACAGACGAGCGTTCGCCGATGTCGTTATAGTGCTTATCCAGCCATTCTTTCGCTGTCTCGCGTCCCAAGTCGCGCAACTCGGTCAGAAACGCCCATTCGGCGTTCATTTTGGAGGACGCCTGAAGGGGTTTGAGTTCGCGCGCGAATATCCGGTGCATGTGCACCTTCATATATTCGTCCTTCGAAAGTTTGCCTTCCTCGATCAGGCGGGTCACGAAATCGATTGCCCTGAGCTCCCGGAGCAGGGTGGAGTTGAACGTGATCTCGTTCAGCCGATTGACGATTTCGCGCGCTGTCCGGGGCACCTCGCGCCGTTCCAGAGGATTGATCTGGATGAGAACAACGTCGGGCGTCTCGGTGTGATAAAAGAGCGGGTAAAGCGGCGGATTGCCCATGTAGCCGCCGTCCCAGTAAGGTTCGCCGTCAATTTCCACCGCCTGGTAGAGCTGCGGCAGACAGGCAGATGCCATGACCGCGTCAAGCGTGACTTCCTTCTCGCTGAAGACGCGGATCTTGCCGGAAAAGACATTCGTCGCAGCAATAAACAGCCTTACGCCCGAGCAGCAGTGAACCTTGTCGAAATCAACCATTTTCTCCACGACATCCCGCAGCGGATTGACGTTGAGCGGATTGAATTCGTAAGGCGAGGCAAAGCGCGAAAGCACATCGAAATAGAGATAGCTCGGTGAATGATCGAGGCTCCAGTTGCCGAGCATCACGTCGAGTGGAGAGCGCTGGATCGGGCTGAATTTCGCCTGATCGCTGACCTCGCGCCAGAACGCTTCCAGGCTTGCGCGTGCGCCGTCTTCACCGCCAGCCTCCATGCCGCTCGCCATGACCACGGCATTCATCGCCCCGGCCGAGGTACCGGTAATCGCGTCTATGGAAAGACGGCTGTCTTCCAGGAACCAGTCCAGAACGCCCCAGGTAAAGGCGCCGTGAGCACCTCCACCCTGCAATGCGAGATTGATTTTCTTCGGAGCAGCCACGATCGACGCCTTTTCAGTTTGTCAGCAGCGCTTGCCTACTGAGCGGTCCAGCCACCGTCGATGGGCATGATCGAGCCGGTGATTGCCGAAGCCGTGTCAGAGCACAGGAAGACCGCATAACCGGCCACCTGGTCGACGGTTACGAATTCCTTTGTCGGCTGCGCCTTGAGCATCACGTCCTTCTTCACCTCTTCCTCGGTCATGTTACGCGCTTTCATCGTATCGGGGATCTGCGCTTCGACCAGCGGCGTCCAGACATAGCCCGGACAGATCGCATTCACGGTGATGCCCTGTTCGGCGACTTCCAATGCGACTGTCTTGGTCAGGCCCGCAACACCGTGCTTGGCGGCGACGTAAGCCGCCTTGTAGGGGGATGCCACAAGGGCGTGCGCCGACGCAGTGTTGATGACCCGGCCCCAGCCGCGTTCCTTCATGCCCGGCAGGGCCGCCCGGATCGCATGGAAGGCGGATGACAGGTTGATGGCGATGATGGCATCCCATTTTTCGATCGGGAATTCATCCAGCGGCGACACATGCTGAATGCCGGCATTGTTCACGAGGATGTCGACCGAACCGAATGCCTTTTCCGCATCGCTGATCATGCCGGCGATCTCTTCGCCGTGCAGCATGTTGGCCGGTGAATAATTGCAGCGCACACCAAAATCGGCTTCGATTGCTGCGCGCGTCTGTTCAATCTCATCCGCATCGCCAAGACCGTTGATGACCACGTTTGCGCCTTGTGCAGCGAATGCGCGGGCGCAGCCGAGACCGATGCCGGACGTTGAGCCGGTAACGACGGCGGTTTTGTTGGCAAGCATTGAGGATCTCCCAGGAAACGAATTTATCTCCTGCAACATTTCACCAGTTATCGCCGCACTGCAACATCACAATGAAGAAAAGTGATCGGAGCGTCAGGTTACCGCGATCCGGATGCCGGTTTCTACTGACGCCGATCCATGCGCTGCGCACCGGCAAGTGCTTTTTGCGCACGGTCACGCGATGCCTGCCGCTGCGCATCCGCTTTCAGGAGATCTTCGTCCCGCAGACCGAGTTTTTCGGCGAACCGCTCCCGGATCAGCCCATAAAAGGTCGCGTGCAGGCTGGAGAAAACCCAGACCAGGATCAACATGGTGCCCATCGGGAAGACAGCGGACCGGATCTGCTGCCAAAGCCCGCTTGCCGGAAGCAGGCTGTCGCTCAGGCTCAGCAAAAAGCCCCAGCCAAGGACGAGGACGCCGGCCAGCAGGCTCATGATCAGCGCGGAAAACGCCATCGCCCAGCCGAGCCCCGACGTCGCATGCCAGCTTTCCCTGAGCGTCAGCGGATCGTCGACCGCCGTGGCTGGCAGCACAACGGAGAGTTTTTGAACCACCATCAGCGCGACGAAGGGTGCTGCGACCATCAGGAGCGCGCCGAACCCGGCTGTCACGGCCGCAAGCAACGCCGAAACGATCATCAGAGGTATCAGCGACAACATGCCGATCAGGCCGAGCACGATCTGGTAGAGGATGACGCTCACCGTCCGCTTGCCGAAGGTGATGGGAAAATCGCGCGCATCAATCAGGATGCGTCGCACATAGGCAATCGCGATGGAAAAACCGATCAGCAGATTTGCAAGGCCCGCAAGCGTGCGGAGCGCGCCTTCGTCTGCCTTGGCCACCGGTTCGGTCATGTAGGAAACGGTGGTGAACCCGCTCTCCGGCATCAGCGACGATCCGATGGCGAAATTGAGGGCGAGAAGCAGCAGGATATAGGCCCAGCCGGTTTTGAACAGCGTGCCGATATTGTGCTGCGCCAGCGACAACGAACGTTCCAGAACGGTGATGAACATGACCTGCCCCAACGTGAACTACCTTCACACAGGTAAGTAGAGATTCATTAGGAAATCGCTAGCGTTGCTTATAGAATTCACCAAAGCTTGCCGATTTTCTCCGCTGAGCCAAAGCCAAAGCTGGAAAATTGCGCCAAGTTGGCTCATATGGAGGGCACATGCGCATAACCGGTTGGCTGCTTCCATGATTGATGATTTCGCAAACCCCCTGCCCCGCCGCAAGTCTGTCGGAGTGATGGTCGGTAATGTCCAGGTCGGTGGTGATGCGCCCATCGTTGTTCAATCAATGACAAACACCGATACGGCCGACGCCGATTCCACAGTGGCGCAGGTCTCCGCGCTTGCACAAGCCGGGTCGGAAATCGTGCGCATCACCGTTGACCGACCCGAGGCGGCGCAACAGGTGCCTCGCATCAAGGAGCGTTTGGAACGCATCGGCGTCACTGTGCCGCTGGTCGGCGACTTCCACTATATCGGCCATAAGCTGCTGACGGATTATCCGGACTGTGCGGCTGCGCTCGACAAATATCGCATCAATCCGGGCAATGTCGGCTTCAAGGCCAAGCGGGACACTCAGTTCTCGCAGATCATCGACATCGCACTGAAGCACGACAAGGCGGTTCGCATCGGCGTCAACTGGGGCTCGCTCGATCAGGAGCTGCTCACCCGGCTGATGGATGAAAATGCAGAAAGCGACAGCCCGGTTTCTGCAGCCGCGGTGATGCGCGAAGCCATAATCCAGTCTGGCCTTTTGTCCGCTGAACGGGCTGAAGCGCTCGGCATGGGCCGCGACAAGATTATCCTGTCCGCCAAGGTGAGCCAGGTACAGGATCTGATAGCGGTTTACGCGGATCTTGGCCGGCGCTGCGATTACGCGCTTCACCTCGGGCTGACCGAAGCCGGAATGGGCACCAAGGGCATTGTCTCCTCCGCCGCCTCCATGGGCATTCTTCTGCAACAGGGTATCGGCGATACGATCCGCGTCTCCCTGACGCCGGAACCGGGCGGCGATCGCACGCGCGAAGTTCAAGTAGCCCAAGAGCTGCTTCAGGTGATGGGTTTCAGAGCATTCGTACCCGTTGTCGCCGCCTGCCCCGGCTGCGGACGCACGACGTCGACGGTGTTCCAGGAGCTTGCCAGCGATATTCAGGATCACATCCGGGACTCCATGCCGATCTGGCGTGAGCAATATCCCGGCGTTGAAAGCCTCAATGTCGCGGTGATGGGCTGCATCGTGAACGGGCCCGGCGAGTCCAAGCATGCCGATATCGGCATCTCGCTGCCCGGTACGGGTGAGACACCGTCTGCGCCGGTCTTTGTCGATGGCGAAAAAGTCGCGACACTGCGCGGTGCGGGCATTGCCGATGAATTCAAGCAAATGGTTCTGGACTACATCGAAAAGCGGTATGGAACAGACACAAAGTCCTCATCCTCCTCCGACGCCGCCTGATCCGGTCAAAGGTTTCCAACATGATGCAGCAGCCGGGCAGCCCCGAGCCACAGAAGAAGCCGCTTCTGGTGATCACCTCGCAGGTGGTTCGCGGCGGGATCAGCGGGCGAGGGCTGACCTTCGCGCTTGAGCGGATCGGGCACGATGTCTGGTTCCTGCCGACCATTCTGCTCCCGTGGCATCCGGGCCACGGCAAGGGCACACGTGTGGTCGCATCGCCGGGCGACTTCGAGGCAATTGTTGAAGATCTGGCGACCTCGCCCAAACTGGCCGAACTCGGCGGGATCATGTCCGGTTATCTCGGCGACGCCGCGCAGGCAGGACCAATTGCCCGTCTTGTAAAGGCGGTCAAAGAGGCAAACCCCGAAGCGCCCTATCTGTGCGACCCTGTGATCGGAGACTTTCACAGCGCGTCCGGCGGCGGGCTCTATGTTCCCAAGGCAACCGCCGAGGCGATCGGCCGCGAACTGGTTCCACTCGCCGACATCGTCACCCCCAATGCCTTCGAACTTGGCTGGCTGACGCAACGCGATGTCGAGACAGAGCTTCAAGTGCTGTCCGCTGCCCGCACGCTCGGCAACGAGCGGGTCCTCATCACGTCTTCTCCGGCTCTGCGCCGCAACGCCATTGCCAACCTTCTGGCCGGGCCGCGGGGCGCTGTCGCGGCAGAACATGCCTCTATCGACAACCCGCCCCACGGCACCGGTGACCTGATGGCCGGCCTGTTCTTCTCCTACTTTCTGGCCGGGTTCAATGATGAGGAAGCCTTGAAACGCGCCTCGGCCTCGGTTTTTGAGCTTGTTGCCAGAAGCGTGAAGAAGGGCGCGGACGAGCTCATGTTCGCCGAAGAACAGCAATCGGTTGTGCGCGCCATGGCCCTGGTGACGTCACGGCGCGTTGTGGAAGCCAAGGTCCGTGCCTGACAGCGACGGCACCTGGATTGCCGGCGTCGACGGCTGCAAGTCCGGATGGGTCGCTGCGTTGAGGAACCTTACCGATCCAGGCGCCGTCAGATTTGAAATCTTTCCAGCTTTCAAAGACCTGCTGTCTCTAAAACCCCACCTCGAAGTCATCGCAGTAGACATGCCGATCGGTCTTCCCGACCTTGTCCCCCCTGAAGGGCGGGGACCGGAAAAGGCGGCCCGCAAACACCTCGGCGATCGCCAGTCTTCCGTCTTCACCGTGCCATCGCGCGCTGCCGTCTATGAGACGGACTACCGGCAGGCTTGCGAAACAGCACTCCAGACGTCCCAGCCGCCAAAGAAAGTCTCCAAGCAGTGCTTCTACCTCTTTCCAAAAATCAGGGAAATTGACGCGCTGATGACCCCGGCGCTTGAAGCGCGCGTCTACGAGGTTCATCCGGAACTTGCCTTCTGGCGGCTGAATGGCGGCAAGGAAATGAGCCTGCCGAAGAAGGTGAAGAGCCGCGCCAATCCAGCCGGTCTCGACCAGCGCCGCGATCTGCTTGTCTCCAAGGGCTTGCCGATAGCTGTTCTTGATCAGAGCCCGCCCAAAGGCTGCGGCCGAGACGATCTGCTGGATGCAGCTGCGAACAGTCTGATCGCCGAGCGAATTCACAACGGGCTGGCAGAACCCTTTCCGCTCGCGTACCGGCGGGACGAAAAGGGGCTTCGGATGGCCATTTGGAGCTGATCGCACTCTGCCGTCGTGGTATGATTTAGGAGTCATTTCAAACTCACGCTGATCAAAATAAAATGCGTGTTTTTCTAAATTGCGATCGACGTCCTCGGAGCGATCATGACCATTTTTGGTATTTCTGAAGATGCGGCAATAGCAACACTGCTTGCAGCTATACTCAGCTCAATTCTCGCACTTGTGATGGCAGTGATTAACTGGAGAACACAAAAAAATATTAATGCCACAAGCGCGAAGCAAGAAGAAGAACTGGAAAGACTCAAGGCAGAGCTGTCCGCCAAACAAACTATTCATGACGCCAGGATATCCTATGAGTTTGACGCCAGAAAGAAATTGTATGACGAAATAGAACCTTTGTTTTTCCTATTATTTGACGCTGTAGAAAACAGTTACTACAGAATCGCGAGTTTAGTTCGAACGGAACGAGAGGGTAATCTGGGATTATCCGATGATGACTGGCTTGCTTATGATGGGTATTACTTAAGATCGACTATATATAAGATTTTTCTACCTTTAAGCATTTACAGACTGATCCAGAATTCAGCCACGTTTGTTGACATTCATTTGGATAGCCAAGTGCGTCTCAGATACTTTTTGCTGAAGATTTCATACTACATTATGACCGACGATTTCGAATTCGCGAGATTAGAACCTGAGCTTGCTTATGATCCCAATCATCAGAATTGGGAAAGTCTGTCAGAACAAGACCCTGGACAATACTACAGGCAAGCTTTGGTTATTGGGCATTTAGATCGACTGATCGATGCGTTTATTGTATTTGAAAACGGATCATTTCGCCCTCTGAACTACGGCGAATTTGAAAACAAATACAAACATGACCAACAGTTCAAAAAAGAAATAATCTGCGCAAAAGAATTATTGTTCAAGTTTGGATTTAGAACCCGTCCAGTCCTTGCCCGCGCGCTTATTGCGCACGCATATACGATGCGCCTCCTGCTTTATACTTACGCAAGAACAACAGACCAACACGACTTAGATTCAGCGCTTGCAAGATTTGTGTCGTCAAACGAGGCTAAAGAGGACCTTTGCTTCGATGCAGAGTGGTACCACACTAACTCAAGATGCATTTTCAAATATTTATCTGAAAGAATTACTTGGATAAATCCGAAAGACTACGACCTTTAATTCAACCTGGTATCGCATGGTATTTGCTAGGTAATTCACGCGACACCGGCACCGTCTCTCTTATAAGTCTGGCCGACGTACTAAACTTCATGATTGGCCAATGCCAGAAAAGCTGAGATAGAAACTTGCTCCAAATCCTGCTGAGCATTTTCTTCACATGCGAGACCGATCAATTAGCTTTAAAGCGTGTCAAGCAGCGCGAGCATATCCGGCTTGAGATTTGCCCCGCGCACGATCTCACCGTGGCAAGGCACGACGATGCTGGGGACCTCTGTCCCAAGACGATTGCCGATCCAGATTGACAGCCGTTGCTTGTCCTGAAGACCGTATTTTGGAAACGTCTTGAGAAATCCGAGCCGGGCGGCGTCATCGCCTTTTTCCAAGACGCCGCAGAACGTATCGGTAACGACCCAGACCACTTCGCTCCCGGTCCGAATGACCATCCATACTTCGCCGGTCTTGAGCCCGTCCGGTTCTACAAGGTCGACAATCGGTGGAAGCGCATTTGAAAGTGCTGACAAGGACCCGAATAGGCGACCCGTGACTTTTTCAAGCCTCGGTCTTGCCGCGTCGGAGCACACAAGGGCTGCCTCTGGATAGGTCGTGACGTGCTCGGAAATTCCCTTGTTGTGATAATGATTTGGCGCAAGCAGGAACTGCACGGCTTTCGCGTCTGCGAATGCCTTGCTGGTCTTTTCAACCGGGCTGTAGAGGCAAAGGCCTTTGTCTGCCAGCGCAACAGCGGTGCTACGCAAGTTGCCGCGCCGGACCGTCCAGACGTTGTCTGCGCCTTCCAGGTTTTGCATCGACGGGATTTGACGGGTCATGACAGCTCCATGGATTTGAGCTGGGCGCACAGGAAGTCGACAAGATGAGCCCCCGCATCGTTCCGCCCGTCCAACCGGTTCTGCACATGCACCCCCATGACACCTGAGACCAATCCCTTGGCAACAGCTTCCGGATCAGCGGCCGGGTCAATGACCTTCGCAGAGAGGGCATTTTGCAGGCAAACAACAAAGCAGGCTTCAAGCTCGTCCCAATACCGCCTCACGGCCTGGTCCAGGCGATCACTGCCGACGCGGGCATTTTCAATCCCCGTATTGACGATGAGGCACCCGTATTTGCTTGAGGTCATCGAACCGTCGGCGACAAGTGCCTTCAAAAACGCCGTGATCTCCGCGATTCCACCACTGCGCATCGGCTGCATCGCGTGCTCGACTGCCTTGTCGGTATAAAACTCCAGCGCCTTGAGATAGAGCCCTTCCTTGCCGCCGAATTCAGTCCGGATGGCGAACTGATTGAGGCCGGTAATGCGTTCAAGTTCCCTGAGCCCAAGCGCCTGGTAGCCATGTTGCCAGAACGCGTAAACGACCTGCTCGATGACTTCTTCAATGTTGTAGCTCTTTGGCCGTGCCATAATTTTTTCTCTACGACTGCATAGAAATTATTTCTATACGATCGCAAAGAAATGTCAACTGGATGTTTGCACCAGATACCGCGGAACGTGGCGGGCGCCCGGAACCGGGCTTGGCAGTGCACTATTTTGCGGCGCAGATGTCAGCGGGAGACAAAAAAGAGAAATTCCTCTTCCATCGTCCCGCTTTGGCGCGATATCAAGGGCGCAGCATCAGTATGGAATCGGTCCTGCTACAAAGAATGTCGCATTGGGCCGGTCAGACATTCCTTCTGGACGTTCAAATTCCCGTATGGCTGAAACCGTCAGGACCAGCAGCGGGATTTCGTGTGCTGGAAGAAATGGCCAGTGGAATCGGAAAGGGAACACATGTCCAAACGGGGCATCATGATCTGCGGCCATGGCAGCCGCGCCAAATCTGCCGAGGAAGAATTCGCACTTCTGGCAAAGGGCGTTCGCGCACGCTTTCCGGATCTACCAGTCGAATACGGCTTCCTGGAGTATTCCGCGCCCAACATTCACATGGGCCTTGATGCGCTGCGCGACGCCGGTGTGTCGGAAATCGTCGCGGTTCCGGGCATGCTGTTCGCGGCGACCCATGCCAAGAACGACATCCCCTCGGTTCTGACAACTTACGGGGAGAAAAACGCCGGCCTGACTGTTCATTACGGACGTGAACTCGGCCTCCACCCTCAGATGATCGCGGCGTTCGAAGCGCGCATTCTGGAAGCCCTCGGCCGTGATCATGTTCACGACGGCGACCTCTACGACACCATGCTGGTGGTTGTCGGGCGCGGAACATCCGACACGCTTGCCAATGCAGAAGCGGCGCGTCTCACCCGGATCGTAACGGAAAATCTGGGCTTCGGCTGGTCGGAGACCGTCTATTCCGGCGTCACCTTTCCGTCCGTTGGCCGCGGCCTCGAAATGGCATTGAAGCTCGGCTACAAGAAGATCGTCGTTGCGCCCTATTTCCTGTTCTCCGGCAGACTGATCGACCGTATATATAATTATGTCGACCGGGTTGCCGAAAGCGCGCCGGACGTGACCTTCTACAAGGCCCACTACCTCTCGGATCAGGACCATGTTATCGACACGTTCATTGAACGTATCGAGGAAGCGGCCGCCGGCACGATCGTCGAGACGCAGGACCTGATGGCGTCCTTCAAGGAGCGGTTGGCGAAGGGCGAAGTCGAAGTACATCACCACCACGCCGAGTTCCGCGACCCGCTGGACGAGGAATCGCAAGCGGCACACGATCACGATCACGATCATGACCACGACCCGCATGCTGACGGTAACGGGCACAGCCACGGCCATCATGACCATGGCCACAGTCACGATCATGGGCATCATCACCACCATCACGGCCATAGCCACGGCGTCTACAAGCATATCGGCCACCCTAACGGTCCGCGCACGATGATCGACCAGGGCGTCTGCTGCTGTTTCATGAGCCAGTTCCCGCAGGAAGTCGTCGATGAAGAGCGGGCCTTGCGTGTCGAGCCCGTGAAGGCGTCTGGGACCTGAGGCGCAGAGGTTGGATGATCGCCAGTTTCTAGACTTGTCATTCCGGCTGGAGCACAGCGGAAGGCCGGGATGACAAATCCGAGCATGACCCCGCGTTCCAGCTTTGAACTGACGGGCTTTTTTTCTGTATCATCGGCAAAATGCATTCACTCATGCAATCTAACCGGCAAAACAGGAATGAGAGCCTTCACTCCGCCGGAGCACCCGACGCCGAGAAAGCGCGCCCGGCTGTCGTTTATTGCGGTGTGGGAAGCGAAAGCTCCGGTGCCGGCTCGATCGTCTGGGTCGTCACCATTTCGAAGTTTGGTGCGGTTGTCTCATAAACAGCCTTGACGATGAAGCCGTCATCGCGCGAGAGCCAATAGGTAAAGCGGTTTTCCGTAACCATGCCCTGGCTGACGGTCAGATCGGCGGCAACCCTTTCCAGGGCAACGCCGTCGACTGTGTCTTCACCGCACTCTGCATTTCGGATGGTTGCGGCATTGGTCTTTTTTGCCGCGATTGCACCATCCGCGTTCTGGGCGCTGTCGAGATCGCGCACCTTGGCCCAGCTCTTTCCTTCATCCGCCGACTGGTACATGACATTCTGATAGGTCAGCACCCAGGGCCCAGCCGGTTCGGTTGGGACCGTCATGTGGTGATCCTGACTGAGATACAGAAAGTCGTTCACCGTTGCCGGCGCACCTTTGAATTGGGTCGTCGCGACCGTTTTCGTCGGAACACCCTGGTCGAGCTGCATGTAGATCTCCGTAAATCGGTCACTGCAGTCATCGGCAAGGACAGGCTGTGACAGCGCGGCAAGGACCAAGGCGGCAAAACCACTGGACGTCCTGAAAGTGTTCATGGGCAATCCTCTGAAAAACGTCGAACCTGAAACCAGATCCGTGCAAAACTTCAATTTCTGCGCTGCCCTCACTCCGCAGGAGCACCCGGCGCCGCTGGCCCTGTCCCCGCAGAAAAAGCCTTTTCCTTGATCTCGACGAACTTGTCGGACATCTGCGAGAGCTTCGCGTCCCATTCCGGATTCGGCGTCTGACCGGCGGTGACCTTGAAATAGACCTGCATCATCAGCGTGATGGCGAGGGGTTCGAGCACAGCTGCCTTGACCGCCCAGGCGAAGATGACAGCAAAGACGAGCCCGCCCGCGCTCCAGGAGCCCGGCATCAGGTAAACAAGTGCAGCCGCAGGAGCGAGCATGATGAAGAACACCAGAATGGCGATGATGTAGGTGAAGAGCGCGATGAAAGCGGCGTTCTTCAGCATCGGCTGATAGTTTTGCCCGTAAAGCACGAGCGCTTCACGCGCTGACGCCCAGGCATTGTCAGACCGGGTGCGGATCGCATGGGCAAGGATGACCTCGTCGACAAACCCGACGGCGACTTTCATGAAGGCCCGGAACAAGGACACCAGCCCGTTCAATCCCGGGATCGGCAAAACGGAGGCAATCCCCTCGACGACCCCGCTGATCGCGCGGATGACGCCTTTCACGAGCTGGTCGAGCCCGAAAAGTGCGCTGGACTGGACGAAGCGTTCCTTGACCACCTTCGCGCCATAGGCGACCTGACCCTGCCCGTCCGGCAGATCCTTGCCGTCCATGAGTTCGACCAGAACGGCGATATGCCCCGCCTTGACGGTGTAAAGAAGATATTCCCGCAACAAGTAGATCACGGTCGCCGTCAGGCCAAAGCCGAGCAGCCCGCCCCAGAACGCAAATCCCGCCTGTGAGTCCGGTCCGCCGAACCAGCCGAGCCCGTAACCGACGCCCGCACCGAAACCGGTCACGACCACGTAGGCAACGGCAATGCCGCCGTACACAATCACTCTAAAGATCAGATAAGGAAATGTCCGAACCATCAGTCCGACGGCGCGGGAAAAATCAAAATCCCACATAAAAAACTCCTGTCATTCGCAGGTTTTCAACAAAATGAACTAAAACTCACGGCCCAAGGTTAGCCAATGTCCGGTCTCTGCCACAAGAGAGGACATCACACTTCTTTGAAATCAGGCTGATCAGTCAAACCGGGTATCAGGAGCCTTCACGCCTGTCCTCGGGCGGGACGTCATGCGGGTGAAAGATGCCGTGATACCAGAAGCTGTTCCAAAGATGCCGGTGCTGGTCGGTTTCCACCAGAGGCTCCTTTGACGGGGCTTCGTCTGTCTCGATCCCTTCGGTCTCAACGCCGTTGACCCGGTCGAGATGCTCACCGAACAAAAGAACGTTGCCGTCCGCATCGGCGGTCTCGAACTCCCGCATCATCCAGGGCTGGTCACTGATGTCCTCGGTGATGTTGGCCCCTGCTGCCTTCACCGCGGCATGGTAGCCGTCGATACCGTCAACGAAACAATAGGCCGTTGTCCCGCCGGCCTTGTCGCTTTGCGTCAGATGCACGCCGGCCTTGCCACGTTCGAGCACGGCATAGCGCACCGGCTCACCCTCATTGTCCGCCCATTCGAAGGCGACCTCGAACAAAAGCTTGTCGCGATAATAGGCAAGCGCAGCAGGAAGATCACTCACGCGCAGGACAGGGGCGATATGAGAAAGTTGCGGTGTGTTGGCGGCACTCATGCTGGTTCCTCCCGGATGGTGCAACCTGAAGTGTGACCCCGTTCAGCCCGTGTTGCAAGTCGCCATCACGTGAGCCGCTTGACCTTGAGCTGCACGCTGCCCCGGTTGTTGTCATACATTTGCCAGGCATCGTTGGCGTACGCATAAAGGTATCCGTCTTCATCCGGTTCCAGCTTGCACCCCTCGCCGATCAGAAACGTCTGGTGTGCAATGGTTTTGCCGCTGTTGTTGGCAGCCCGGCCATTGGCGATGACCCCGACGAGCGAAAACCACGGCATGTCTTCTTCGCGCCGGGTAAACTTGAAGTCTGCAAGATCATTGTCGGTCGCCCGCTTGAACCAGTCTTCGACCCTGCCAAGCCCGGTCGCAAGAACGTGCAGCACTTCACCCGGCTGAAAATTGCCGTCATTGGTTCCGCCGGGGCCGCACTTGATGGAGGCATCGAGCCACTCGCCGTCCGCCGAAAGCTGGTATTTCTCACCTGCCTTGAGGAAAAGGGTCGTTGCGTTCCACTTCTGTCTGGCAAAGATGTCCAGCGTGGCGGTTTCGCCTTTCTTGAGTTGCCGGGAGGGCCAGAACACGGGTTGCGTCAGCGGAGGGTTCTTGTGGCGCTCCAGTGCAGAGGAATGAAACCGCTTCTTCGCTGTTCTGGCGGTAATGCACGGAACGCTTCGCGGCCGTGCCTTCAGTCCCTCGTAGATGCCGGTGATCGGGTCGTGCAAGACGTCCAGCGGATCGGGCTTTAGCTGGCCGAGTGCGCCGTCACGATAAGCGAGCCCGGCGGTTTTTGCTTCCTCCATCATCCAGGTAAGCGCACCATCGGACAGCCCGGACTGGATATAGCCGCCACCGACATCCGAATGAGCGCCCGGAAACCAGATCTCCTGGCAGTCGGTCGCGGCCGACACCTTGGTCCACACCGTTGGAGCGAACGTGCTGCGCGGCTCGTCCATCGCCAGCGCGTGACGCGCGATCTTCACCACCCGGCTGAGCCCGGTATCGTGGAACATATGCTTTTCCGGGTCGTCGAAGAGATTGATGAGTTCCAACTCGTCCGGAATACCCAGCGCGCCCACCGTATCCCACACGCCGAGGAAATGTATGTCGGTCTTGCCTTTGCCTTCCTTGCCCTTTTGCGCATGGTGGAACCGCAAATGCGTCAGTTTCGAAGCCTTGGCGTCCTCGTCGCGATAATTTTCGAAGACCTCATCGACGATCGGCCACTGCTTTTCACCGGAAACTTTCATGGCGGCAAAGTCCACCAGGCCACAGCCGGAAATCATGCCGCCGAGACTGCGCACCGTGTAGGCGCCTCGGCTGAAACCGAACAGAAAAATGCTGTCTCCGGGGGTATAAGTGTCCGCAAGCCAGCGGTAGGCGCTCTTGATGTTCTGGTCGAGTCCGATGCCGATCCCGCCGCCGACGACCTTGTTGAAGATGCCACCCTCCGTGCCGACCCCCGGGTGATAGTATTTTTTCTGGGGCAGGCCCGCTGCATCGGCATCCGCGATTGCAGCATGGATCTTGACGACATTGGTCGGCGTCGGCACGCCGTCGGTCTTGTTCTCCGGCGTTGCCCAGGTTCCGTCGCAGCATACAACCAGATTAGCCATCTCATCTCCCCCCGTGTGTTTCCCTATCGGAATATAACCATAGGTTTAAAATAGGAGCTACAACCACCTGTTCGAGCAAAACGTGTAATGGCTGGAAAGACCGGAGGAGCGCTGGATCGCAGATCGGGCCGACGAGGGCACACCTGAGCGTCATCCCAAGACAGCGCACTGCGCTGTCATTTGCCGGCGCTAATGCCTGTTCAGCTCCGCCTGAAGCTGTCTGGTCCGACTCCCTCTCCCGTGGGGAGAGGGTTGGGGTGAGGGGCCAAATTCTTCAAGAAACTTGAGATGTCTGTCCCCTCACCCGGCCTTTCAGGCCGACCTCTCCCAGTGGGAGAGGTAACGATCGGGCCGTAAACTTCGCTTTCTTGAGCATTTCCTCCTCTTCCTGAGGAGGACCGCCAGGTCCGTCTCGAAGGATGGGCAGCATCCACCTGAACAAGAGACCCATCCTTCAAGACAGCGCGTTATATGTCCTCAGGATGAGGGTTCAGAACAATGCGCACGCCAAATCAAAACGGGCCCCGAAGGGCCCGCTCATAAGTGTCGAAAATCTAACTTAACCGGATCAGCTCGTGACGAGGTTTCTCAATACGTACTGCAGAATTCCGCCCGCCTTGATGTATTCCAGCTCGTCCTCGGTATCGACGCGGCAGAGGCATTCGATGGTCTTGGTGGTGCCGTCCTCGTAGGTGACGTCCACATCCATCATCTGGCGCGGCTTGATGTCGGCAATGCCCCGGATTGTGACCCGTTCTGTGCCCTTGATGCCGTGCGACTGCCAGCTCTCGCCTTCCTTGAAGGTCAGCGGGATGACGCCCATGCCGACAAGGTTGGAGCGGTGGATACGTTCAAAGGACTGGGTGATCACGGCGCGCACGCCGAGGAGTTTGGTGCCCTTCGCCGCCCAGTCGCGGGACGAACCGGTGCCGTATTCCTTGCCGGCGAAGATCACCAGCGGCGTTCCCGCCTCCTTGTATTCCATGCAGGCGTCGAAGATCCACTCTCGCTTGCCGTCCTTCATGGTGTAGCCGCCTTCGACACCCGGCACCATCTGGTTCTTGATGCGGATATTGGCAAAGGTGCCACGCATCATCACTTGGTGGTTGCCGCGGCGCGATCCGTAGGAGTTGAAGTCCTTGCGGGCGACCTGGTGCTCGGAGAGGTATTGCCCCGCCGGGCTGTCGGCCTTGATGGCACCGGCCGGAGAGATGTGGTCGGTGGTGATGGAATCCAGGAACAGGCCCATGACGGCCGCGTTCTCGATATCCTCGAGCGGCTGCGGCTCCATGGTCATGCCTTCGAAGTAAGGCGGGTTCTGGACATAGGTCGAGGACGTCGGCCAGCCATAGGTGAGGCTTCCTTCAACCTGGATGTTCTGCCAGTGTTCATCGCCCTTGAAGACATCGCCATAGCGCTCGCGGAACATCTCGTCCGTGATGGACACGCGGATCAGATCGGTGATCTCCGCCGTGCTCGGCCAGATGTCTTTGAGGTAGACCGGGTTGCCGTCCTGGTCTTCACCGAGCGGGTCCTCGGTGATGTTGACATTGAGGCTGCCCGCAATGGCGTAGGCGACAACCAGCGGCGGGGATGCCAGATAGTTGGCACGCACATCCGGGTTGACCCGGCCTTCGAAGTTGCGATTTCCGGAGAGCACCGAGCAGGCGATCATGTCGTTGTCGTTGATCGCGGCGGAAATCGCCGGATCGAGTGGACCGGAATTGCCGATACAGGTGGTGCAGCCATAGCCGGCAAGGTCGAAACCGAGCGCGTCCAGATCCTTCTGCAGGCCGGCCTTCTCCAGATAGTCGGTCACCACCTGGGAACCCGGCGCCAGCGAAGTTTTCACCCAGGGCTTGACGTCGAGGCCTTTTTTGAGGGCATTGCGCGCCACAAGGCCCGCGCCGATCAGCACCGACGGGTTGGACGTGTTGGTGCAGGAGGTGATCGCGGCAATCACGACATCGCCGTTGCCGAGGTCGAAATCCTTGCCCTCAACGGCAACGCGTTTGGAAAGCTCGTCCGCCTTCTTGAACTCTTCCGCCATGGTCTTGGCGAAACCGGACGCGGCATCGGCGAGGTTGATGCGGTCCTGAGGCCGTTTCGGACCGGAAACAGACGGTACGACGGTGGAGATGTCGAGCTCCAGCGTATCGGTGAAGTCCGGTTCCTCGCTGCCTGCGCGGAACATCCCCTGCGCCTTGGAATAGGCTTCAACGAGAGCGACGCGGTCCTTGTCGCGGCCGGTGGCTTCCAGATATTGCAGCGTTTCCTTGTCGACCGGGAAGAAGCCGCAGGTCGCGCCATATTCCGGTGCCATGTTGGCGATGGTGGCCGCGTCCTCAAGGCTGAGATTGTCGAGGCCGGGACCGTAGAATTCGACGAACTTGCCGACAACGCCCTTCTGGCGCAGCATTTCAACGACGCGCAGCACCAGATCGGTTGCGGTGATGCCCTCGTTGAGCTTCCCGGTCAGCTTGAAGCCGATGACTTCCGGGATCAGCATGGAAATCGGCTGGCCGAGCATGCCCGCTTCCGCCTCGATACCGCCGACGCCCCAACCGAGAACCGCAAGACCGTTCACCATGGTGGTGTGGCTGTCCGTACCCACCAGGGTATCCGGATAAGCGATGGTTTCGCCGTTTTCTTCCTTCGTCCAGACGGTCTGGGCCAGATATTCAAGGTTCACCTGGTGGCAGATGCCCGTTCCCGGCGGCACGGCGCGGAAATTGTCGAAGGCCGACTGGCCCCAGCGCAGGAATTCATAGCGTTCCTGGTTGCGCTCGTATTCCAGTTCCACGTTTTTCCGAAACGCATCCTTGGTGCCGAAATAGTCGACCATGACGGAGTGGTCGATGACGAGATCGACCGGAACCAGCGGGTTGACCTTTTCCGGGTCACCGCCGAGTTTGACAGCCGCATCGCGCATGGCGGCAAGGTCGACAACAGCCGGCACACCGGTGAAGTCCTGCATCAGAACGCGCGCCGGGCGGTAGGAAATCTCGTGCGAGGATTTTCTCGTCTTGAGCCATTCGGCGCAGGCGAAGATGTCTTCCTTCGTAACAGTGCGTCCGTCTTCAAAACGCAGAAGGTTTTCCAGAACGACCTTCAGCGAGAAGGGCAGTCTGGAAACGCCTTCAAGACCGTTCTTTTCCGCTTCGGGGATGGAAAAATAAGTATAGGTCTTGGCACCGACCTGAAGTGTCTTTTTGGCATTGAAACTATCGAGGGACTGGGTCACGGCACACGCTCTCCTTCAATGTGCGGGGCAGCCGGTCCGCGTCTGACCCGCTGCCTGTCATGATCACTGGCGGCTCTACCGGGGAGCCGAAACTGACTGCGCCAGACAATTTCCGGCGCTCGTTCATTTGATCTTACGGTCTTTAGGGCATGGACCCATACCCTAGTGACTGATTGTGCTTGTTTGTTGCCCCTATACAAACTTTTGGACCTGATCGCCAGCAATTGGGCCGGTGCGCTGCACATTCGGGGCGATAAGTGATTGCGCGTGATAATCGGCGTCATAGTGGACGAGGCTGCTTTCCAATATTGTATACAAACGTATATAAAAACGAAATTCTTCTTTTGAAGGGGTCCTGCGCAGGTTGAACAGGCGCTTTTGACGCCTTGCGGATTCTTGCACCGTTAACCTCTTCCCGCTATCACATCGGCATGCGCTGTTTTTTCCTTTTTGCATTTATTTTCAGCCTCGCGGCATCCGTATTTCAAACCAGCGCCCAGGAGCCGGTTCGCGAACCTGTCGAGATCGGTGAAGCGGGCACGGAATACCTGCGCGCGATCCGCTTGCGCGGCATCGATTCAGATGTTGTCTATTTCGACCCCACAGCACCGCCTCCCGAACTGGACACGAACCAGCAGCCGGTGCGTACAGAAAGGTCAGCCGAGACACCCGGCACGGTAAACCGCTGGATTTTCGGCCTGATCGCCGGAATCATACTCGCCGCAATCATCTACCTTTTCATGCGGTTTGGCGGCCATATCGCCGTTTCGCTCAACCGCGACGCAGACAACCCGGAGCGCCGGCGCGGCGCGGCGGCAGAGGCCGTGCCTGCCTGGGCGGAAAAGCTGTCCTCCTTCAATGACATTTTGAAGATTCAGGACCGCAGACGCGCCCTGGTGCTCTTGACCCAGAAGGTGCTCGCCACCCTGGCCACGGCCAACGGCGTTCTCATGCAACGCAGCTGGACGGCGCGCGACGCGCTCAGCCACCTGCCCATCGGCGAAGGCAACAAGTCCATTCTGCGCACGCTCATCCTCAACAGCGAGCGCGTTCAATTCGGTGGCCGCGACGTCTCGGAGGATGAATTCCGCGAACATGTCTCGTCCTGCCAGCACCTCTTGGGATCGGGCACGTCATGAGCGACACAGCTTCCATGTCACGGCCCAGCGGCCCGCGGATCGAATTCCTCGTGATTGCGGTTGTCTGCGTGGTCGTTTTCGCAGCGCTCTGGTATGTCCTGTCTCAACGCCAGCAGACCCTGCGCAGCTCTCCCGCCGGTCTCGATGGTCTGCAGGTCTGGCTGACGGAAAACGGTGTCACAACCTACAATTTTGCCGGCGGTTGGCCCATTGACCAGACCACGGTCGATCTGCTGGTGCTGCCCGTTTACGATACGGCGCTCGACCAATCCCGTGCCGCACCGTCGACCAAGCAGGAGCTCCTGCTGCAGCAGGACGAATACGATCTCCAGGCTTCGGTGATTGCGACCAAGGCGCAAAGGGTCCCGACACTCGTCGTGCTGCCGAAATGGCGCAGCGGCATGCGTCTGACCGGCTTTGCCCACCCAATTCTTCTGATCGGCCCACAGAGGATCCAGTCGACCCTGCAGGACGTAACCGGCGAAAAGGCGGAGATTGTGCTCGCCCGCACGCCGTTCACCGAATTCACCTACAGGGCCGAAGACGGCCGCAGCCTGAGGGCTGACCTTTACGCCGCCCAGATGTTCAAAAGCGATGGCTGCGCGCCCATCATCGGAACGAGCGATGCGATGATCCTCGGCGAGTGCCCGCTCGATCCCGGCGACGATCCCGAAGAGGACGGCTACGAACGGGTTCTGGTCCTCTCCGATCCCGATCTCCTCAACAATCACGGCCTCCGCCTTGGCGAAAATGCGACCATCGCGCTCGATTTTCTGTCGTCATATGTCGATGAGGGCAACATCGTCATCGACTACAGCCGGGCTTCCTGGTTGCGCGATCCCTACGAAGAACCGGAGCGTGAACGCACCTGGTCGGATCTTGCGCGGTTTTTTGGTCCGCCCTTTCTGATCCTGTGGCTTGGCGCAGCGATGTTGCTGGCGTTGTTCCTGTGGCGGGCTGCGCTCAGATACGGCCCCGTTCTCAGGGATCGCACCGCACCGGGCGCCGGCAAGGCACTTGCCGTCGAGGCGCGCGCGCGCCTGATGCGGCTCTCGGGTCAGGACGGCGCGCTGGTGCGCGAGTACACCGCCGCCAGGATCTCCGCCGTCACGTCACATTTGTTCGGCCCGGCACATGCACGCCACTACGCCAAGGAAAACGAATTCCTGAAATTTGCGGAACGGCAGCACCCCGCCGAGGCTGTGCGCCTCAGGAACGTGCTTGAGCATATCCGCAAGCTTCCCGAACGCACGCAGGCGACGGAAGCCATTCACCTCATCGACGAATTTGAACAGGTTTTGGAGCAAATCACCCATGACGCTTGATGTCCTTCGCCAACGGACAGATGCCCTGAGGGCTGAGATTGGCCGCACCGTTCTCGGCCAGGACGAAATCATCGATCTCCTGCTGGTCGCACTGTTCGCGCGCGGCCACGTGCTGCTCGAGGGCCCTCCGGGCACGGCAAAGACGCTTCTGGCCAGAAGCTTTGCCGCCGCGCTGGCGCTTGATTTCGGCCGCATCCAGTTCACACCCGACCTGATGCCGGGTGACGTTCTCGGAACGTCGATCTTCGACTTCAGAACCAACAACTTTGTTCTGACGAAGGGGCCGGTGTTTTCCCAGGTTCTCCTTGCCGATGAAATCAACCGGGCGCCGCCCAAGACGCAGGCCGCACTCCTGCAAGCCATGAACGAACGCATGGTCAGCATCGACGGAACCGATCATGCGCTCGGCAGCGAGTTCATTGTCGTGGCGACCCAGAACCCGATCGAACAACAGGGCACCTATCCGCTGCCGGAAGCCCAACTCGACCGGTTTCTGTTCAAGATCATGATCGATTTCCCGCCCGAGACAGTTGAAATGTCCATCCTGCGCCAGCACGCGGCCCAGCCGCTGGAGGCGGGTCTGGAAACGGCGATGCTGTCCAAAGTGCTCGATGCCGAAGCCCTTGCCGACACAAGGTCTCTGGTCGACGGGATCATCCTGAAAGACGACATCCTGGCCTATATTCTGCGCCTTGTCCGTGCGACGCGTGAGAATGCCGAGATCGCCTACGGAGCATCGACGCGCGCCGCCGATGCGCTGGTCAGCGCCACAAGGGCAACAGCGGCCCTGAACGGACGCGATTTTGCCATTCCCGACGATGTCAAACGTCTTTTCGTACCGGCGCTCCGCCACCGGATCGTGCTGGGTCCGGCAGCGGAGATCGAAGGGCGCAGTTCAGACCAGGTTCTGGAAAACATTCTCAATCAGATCGAGGCTCCACGCTGATCCGTCCGTCCGAAAGACTTCTGTACCTGGGTGCTGGCGCGCTTTTCTTCTCGCTGATCATGATTGTGGCGAGCACGGCTCTGCGCGACCTGGCGGTCCTTGTCTGGGTTATCCTTGCGCTTGTGGTGGCGTTTGACATGGCCACCTCCCTCAAGCGCCCGAAGAACCTGACCTTTGATGTTCCACAGGAGATTTTTGTCGGCGAAAATGCGGTTTTGCGGCTCAGCCTCGACAACGCACCGCAGAACCTTCAGGCAAAACTGGAATGGCCCGAAGGCCTGAGCGGCGAAAAGAAAATCATCTTCCAGCCAGGACCTGACAATTCGCTGCAGGCAGACATTCCAATTCGCGCGGTCCGCCGCGGATTGTGGAACCTGCATCATCTCTGGCTTTTCTGGGAGTCCCGGTTCAAGCTTCTGGAATTCGTGCCCAGGCTGGATCTGGGAGCAGAGCTGCGCGTTGTTCCCAACATTCGCCAGGTTCAATCCGGCGAGATCACGACAACGGTCCTCTCGACGCTTTACGGCGTCAAGGAAAACCGGGCCCTTGGCGAGGGCTCCGAGTTTCACCAGCTGCGCGATTTCGTCCCCGGCATGGACATCAAGTCGGTCGACTGGAAACGTTCCGCCCGGCGCCGTTCGCTGGTCGCCAAGGAACTGCGCGCGGAACGCAATCACCACGTCATCATCGCGCTCGACAACGGTTACCTGATGCGCGAGGAAATCGGCGGGCTGCCGAAGATTGATCACGCGGTGACCGCTGCGCTGGCAACGGCCTGGGCCGCGGCCATCGGTGGAGACCTCGTCGGCTACTATTCCTATGACGTCAAGCCCCGGACCTTCTCCGCACCGGCGCCGGGGCGAAATGCCTTTGCCCGGCTGCGCAACTGGACCGCGGAACTCTCCTATGTCAGCCGCGAGACGAACCACACGCTGGCGCTGACCGAATTGAACGCGCGGACGCCCAAGCGCAGCTTGATCATCGTCTTCACCGACTTCATCGACACGACATCGGCCGAACTGCTGATCGAGAACATCGGCATACTTTCCAAGCGCCACCTTTTGATCTTCGTCGCGATCCGTGATCCCGATCTGGAGACGCTGATCGAGACTGCACCGGGCGACATGGAGGGTGCGGCCACGATCGTGGCGGCCAACCAGTCGATCACCGAACGCAGGCTGGTGCTGGAAAGGCTGGCGCGCATGGGCGTCACCATTGTCGACGCCAAGCCGAACGCCGTCACTGCTCGGCTTATTTCGACCTATCTCGAAATCAAGGCGCGGGAGATGATTTGATGAAGGATCAGGATCTCATGCGCTCGGCGCGCTTCCGCAAGGAACGGGAAGCAGACTGGCAGCGCCTTGAAAAGCTGGTTCTGGCGGCAGAAAGCCGCGGATTGCAGCACATGCAGTTCGCCGAGGCCCGCGATCTGGCGTCGCTTTACCGGCAGGCAACAACGTCGCTTGCGATTGCCCGTGAGATTTCACTCGACAAGGCACTCCTGGGATATCTGGAAGCGTTGACCTCCCGCGCCTATCTGTGCGTTTATGCGCCACAGGAGCGACTGGGAGGATTGTTTCAGCGGTTCTTCACGCACAGCGCGCCACAGGCAATGCGCCGGTCCTGGGCCTATATCCTTGTCGGTTTTCTGTGCATGGGCCTCGGCGCCCTTTCAGGATACCTGCTCTATTTCGAAAGTCCGGACTGGTATTTCGTGTTCATGCCGTCCGAATTGTCGGGCGGGCGCAATCCGGATGCGACCTACGAAGCCCTGCGGTCCGTGATTTATGACGAAAATCCAGACGCATCAGGGCTGGGTGCGTTTGCCACTTATCTCTTTTCGCACAACACCCGCATTGCGATCTTTGTCTTCGGTCTGGGTGTCTTTGCCTGCGCGCCTGCCATTCTGCTCACCTTCTATAACGGTCTGATGCTGGGCGCCTTTTATGCTCTGCACGTCGAGCGGGGTCTTGGCCCTGATATCGCCGGTTGGCTGTCGATCCACGGTGTGACCGAACTGTCCGCGATCTGCATCGCCTGTGCGGGCGGGCTGAAACTCGGAACCGCGCTGCTTTTCCCCGGTGACCTCTCCCGGATCGACTCCTTGCGCCGTGCCGGGCGTGACGCCGTGAAACTCGCGCTTGTGGCAGCCCTGATGTTGCTCGTCGCCGCCTTCCTGGAAGGCTATGGCCGGCAACTTGTCCAGGACATTTACGCACGCTTCATCATCGGCTGGGGCGTGGGAGCCCTCTGGCTGACCTGGTTTGTTTTCGGAGGCCGGGAGCAAAGATGATCCTGCGCCTGAGAAAAAAGAAAAAGGACACGCGCCCGTCCCCAAGCGAGCTCATGCCGCCCGAAGGGGTGCCTCTGACGCTTGAGGTGGCCGGCGTCGGGGTCCGTCTCGGCGCCCAGATTACTGACATCGTCATCACGGTTGTTGCTCTTGTTTGCATCATGATCCTGCTGGCAACACTCGACGTAACCAGCCCGCAAACGATTTTCGCAATTGGCGCCCTCCTGTTCTTTCTGATCCGTGTGCCCTACTACGTGCTGGCCGAACTCGTGTGGAACGGCCAGACGCTCGGAAAGCGGCTGATGAAAATCAAGGTCGTTTCCCATGATGGCGGGCCGCTGACGACCCACGCACTTGTCCTGCGCAACATGATGAAGGAAGCGGAAGTCTTCCTGCCGGGAACCCTTGTCCTGATGCTTGATGTGGCTTCGCCCGTCGCTTCGTTCGCCGCCCTTGGCTGGATTTTGATGTGCCTGTTCGTTCCGATTTTCGATCGCTACCGGCGCCGCCTGGGCGATATGATGGCAGGAACCCACGTCATTCATCTGCCGGTCCCGGTGCTGCTGAAAGATCTGGCCAGCGAGCCACGGGCATTCGGCGAGAACCGCAAGCAGTTCGTTTTCCTGTCACACCAGCTGGACCACTACGGCGCCTTCGAACTTCAGACGCTCGAATCACTGCTCAGGGCGCAGAACACACGGCCCACGACCGACGGCGGCCGCCAGCGCGATGCGACTATCGAGGCGATCGTGGAAAAGATCCGCAAGAAGATCGGTTATGCGGACCCGGTGGCGCGCTCAGAACGTCTGCGGTTCCTGCAAGCGTTCTACAAGGCCCAGCGCGAGCATCTGGAACAGCGGCAGTTGTTCGGTGACAGGCGCGAGAACAAGCATTACGCCAAGAACGGAGAGGATGCCTAGTTGGCAGCAACGGCAAACAGGCGTCCGGCAAGAGTGATCGAATGACCCAACAGGCCAGTGAAGAGCCGCACATCCCACTTGGTGTCGGATCTCTCATCAAGGACAGTTTCTCGATCCTTTTCAGGTATTTTTTTCCGATCGTCCTGATCGCGTTTGTGCCCAGCCTTCTGGGTGTTCTCCTGGCGGGGTATCTGGTCGGGTTCGACACCGTCCTGAGCCTGGAAGAAACAGAAGCATCATCTAGCGGCGCGGACGCTCTGGTGAACATCGTCGACCTGGTGGTTTATTCGATTACCACCGCATTGCTGGTCCAGCTTGCCTATGATGCGAAACTGAAGAAACCCATTCGGCCCGCAAAATATGTCGGACCGGCCCTGAGTGCGATTTTCCCGATTACAATCCTCGGCATTCTTGTCAGCCTCCTGATCGGGCTTGCCGCGCTCGCGCTGATCATTCCAGGGCTTTGGGTCTACGCCGTGTTTTCGGTGATGGAACCGGCCGTTGTCATCGAACGTCTCGGGTTCAAGGGTCTCGGACGGAGCGAAAAGCTCACCAAAAACTACCGTTGGCCGATTGTCGGCGCGCTTGCCCTTGGCTGGGTCTGTGCGCTGATTGTCATCGTCGTTGCGCTCGGCATCTCCGACTACGCCATGAGCAGTGACATGCTGCTGGTCGCAACTTTGTCTTATGCGGCATTCACGTCCGTCGGAACCGGTCTTCTAAGTATCCTGACGGCGCTGATTTATGCACGCCTGCGCGAAATCAAGGAAGGTGTCAGCGTCGATCAGATTGCGGCGGTTTTCGATTAGGTGCAATCTGAGCATACAACTTGATTCTACTTTTCAGTTTCGAGTTTACGAGCGTGACATCTGTCGCGTTTAATGCTGGTCGCGGTTTCGTGCCCGGCAATTTTACGAATGGTGTCCAGGATCAGGTCCAGGCCCGAAGTCAGTTTTGAATTCACGGAGTTTTTTCATGACCGATGTATCTGCAGTTCAACCCAAACCCCCGCTTGGCGTCGGCCGGCTCCTGGGAGACAGCTTTTCAATCCTTTTCAGCAAATTCGTTCAGGTCATTGCCGTTGCCTTTTTGCCGAGCCTGATCGGTCTCCTGATTTCGGGCGCGCTGACCGGCTTCAACGTCGTGCTTGGCCTGTCCGAGCCGGAATTCAACAGCGCCGGCAGCGGCATCGCCTTCGTGCTGTCCATGCTGGTCGATATCGTCGTCTATACCCTGACCACAGCGCTCCTGATCCAGCTCGCCTACGACGCCAAGCTCAACCGGCCTGTGCAGATTGGCCGCTATTTTGGACCGGCGCTTGCGGCCATCGTACCCCTTGCGATCCTCAGTATCGTCGTCGGCATCCTAGCCGGTATCGGCATTGTGCTGCTGATTGTCCCTGGCCTCTGGGTCTATGCGGTCTTCAGCGTCATCGCGCCCGCCATCGTGATCGAGCGGGTTGGCTTCGGCGGTCTTGGCCGTAGCGCCGCGCTCACGAAGGAATATCGCTGGCCCATCGTCGGCGCGATCATACTGGCGTTTATTTGCGCCATCCTCATCAACACGGTTGCGCTTCTTCTTGTGGGTCTCGTCAGCAGTTTCGGCGGCATCATTCTGGCAGCGGTTATTTTCGTTGCGTTCTCAACCATCGCTGCGGGTTTGATCAGTATCCTCGTCGCCCTCATTTATGCGCGCCTGCGTGAAATCAAGGAAGGCGTCAACGTCGACCAGATTGCGGCCGTTTTTGAATAACACGTCTTCGGAACGCCGCGCAGCTCGCGGCGTTCCGGTCCTTTCAGAAGTCTTAGCTAGAGTTTAGACGCCAAATCTAGACAGATGATTTGGCTTCTTGCTTGAGAGCAGCCAGTGAGCAACCTATGGTGGCTCGATCAGGTAAAGGCATAATCGGCAGGCTTAGACACATTGCAGAATCAGAACGGGCACTCTGCCGAAAACCCGAATCGTGACCATCACGTGCAAGCGCCTGCGTCGAGGGGAGCCGAACCCAAACTGCCTCTCGGGGTCGGCAAACTGATCGGTGAGAGCTTTTCGATACTGCTCAACCACATACTCAAGATCACAGTCGGTTGTCTGATCCCAATTCTGGTCGCCATCGTACCGCTCTTTTTCTTGCTGAGCGATCCGACGGCGATCGATCTGGAAAACCCGGCATGGCATTGGTCATCAGTAGCCTTAAAAACGATTGTCTCGTTGGTCGCAATGTGCGGTGTGTTCGCAGTAGTTTTGGGCTTCATGTCCAAACTCACACACGAAGCCACGCAGCGTAGAAAGGTGAATCTGAGAGTTTGCTTCAAATCCGCCCTTTTCGCTGCACCCACCATTGCAATCCTCACACTGCTGGTTGGCGTACTTCTCTTGATCGCGCAGTTTCTCGTAGCCATGCTGATGGGCCTTGCACCGGTTCTCTCAATCCTGATTTTTCTGGCAATACCCGCGCTTTATCTCTGGGTCTTCGCCACCTATTGCGTCATCCCACCGGCGGCGGTCATAGAAAAAGCAGGGTTTGGCAGTCTCAGCCGCAGCGCGGCACTCACCAAGGGCTACCGCCTGCGTGTTTTGGGGACACTCGTTCTCGCTGGTTTGTGCAGTGCCGCTGTTCAGGCGCTGCTTTCAATCGTTACCTTCTTGTTGGCGATAGCCGCTTCCTTTCTGTCAGAGACCATCGGCAGCGTTGTGTCGGTCGTATCGTCCATGATCATTTTTGGGGTTTCGATGGGTTACTTGTGCATTATCACAGCCTTAATTTACCTGCGTCTTCGCGAGATCAAGGAAGGAATCGGTCTGGAAGGGATCGAAGCGGTGTTTGAGTGAAAGCATTTCAGTAAACTTGGAATTTGTTCTCAGGCGTCCGAGGCATAAGATTAATCCGGCCGACGATTCAGCACCTATTTGACAAAGATTAAGGCTGCCGAATTTCCTTGCGTGATAACTGCGGGGGCAACTAACAAGACAAACGTCCATTTTCTGCCGGAGCAGTCTCCTGAAACTCATCGCTGAAAACCTGACCATCGATCGCGGCGGCCGCCGGGTGTTTCAGGATCTGTCCTTTTCATTGGAGCAAGGCTCGGCTCTTGTGGTGACCGGTGCCAACGGCATCGGCAAATCGTCGCTCTTGCGCACCCTCGCCGGGCTCGTTCCCCTTGCTGAGGGTACGATCCGCCTGGAGGATGGCGAGCCGGAGAAATTGCCTCAGGAGCAGGCCCACTATTTCGGCCATCAGGATGCCGTTAAGCCCGCTTTGTCCGTCCTGGAAAATCTGGATTTCTGGCAGAGTTTTGCGGCGCCGTCTGTTCATGAGAGTTTTTCCGGAAGCAGCCTACAGCCGCTTGCCGCATTGGAAACACTTGGAATTGGGCACACGGCTCTTCTGCCGGCGGCCTATTTGTCAGCGGGACAGAAACGGCGGTTGTCGCTCGCGCGGCTCCTCGTGACGCCGCGCCCGGTCTGGCTCATGGACGAGCCGACATCTGCACTCGACAAGGCGTCCGAGCAGCAGCTTCTCGGCCTGATGAACGATCACCTTGCCGCAGGTGGACTGATCGTGACGGCAACGCACACCGAGCTGGCGCTCAACACGATCAACGTCCTGCATCTTGAAGCTCCCGACCCTGCCGATCAGGTTCCCGAGGAGGCTTTGCTGTGACCGGATGGGCAATGGCTCTTTTCCGCCGGGACTTGCGTCTTTCCGTCCGCATTGGCGGCAGCGCAATTGTCGGCGTCCTGTTCTTCCTGGCAGTCGTCACCGTATTTCCCTTCGGTGTCGGCCCGGACCTCAACCTGCTTGCACGCATCGGACCGGCGATCCTTTGGATCGGCGCCTTGCTGGCGACGCTCCTCGGCCTGGACAGGCTCTTTCAGGCGGACCGGGAAGACGGCACGCTTGATCTGATGCTTATGGCCGGGCGACCGCTGGAACTGGTGGTCCTGATCAAGTGCCTGGCCCACTGGTTGTCGACCGGCCTGCCACTGGTCGTGGCGGCCCCGCTCTTTTCGGTGTTTCTCAATCTCGACCCTGTCGCAATGGCTGCCGTGACCGCAACGCTGCTGGTTGGAACGCCTGCGCTGACATTGATCGGCGCCATCGGTGCCTCGCTAACCGTCTCGCTGCGCCGTGGCGGCCTGTTGCTGGCCGTCCTGGTCGTGCCGCTGACTGTTCCCATTCTGATTTTCGGCGTGAGCTCGGCAGACGCGGCCATTCACGATCCGGTTCCGTTCATGACCCCGTTCCTGATCCTGTGTGCCCTCACACTGATTGCCGCCGTTGTCGGCCCGATCGCGTCAGCGGCCGCATTGCGGTTTGCCGCGGACTAAGGTCCGTGCCCTGAAGGACAGGACATTCGCGGTCACGCTACGGTCGCAATGAGAATTCACATTCACACCTTCCTGACTTGATCAAACGCAATGCGGTTTGAAACACTACAGTGCATTGAAGGGACAGGGAGACTGGATTAAGTAAGTACGATGGCATTTTGGGACTACGCAAATCCGACGCGGTTTTTGAAGCTGGTGCAGGTTCTCCTGCCCTGGCTGGTAGGACTTTGCGTGGCCACATTCGCCATCGGGCTTTACATGGCTTTCTTCACCGCGCCGGAAGACTATCAGCAGGGCGACACGATCCGGATCATGTATATCCATGTTCCGTCCGCCTGGCTGTGCATGATGTGCTACACCGTCATGTCGATCTCGTCGATCGGAACGCTGGTCTGGAAGCACCCGCTGGCGGATGTCTCAGCCAAGAGTGCGGCGCCGATTGGCGCGGCCTTTACCTTCATGGCACTGGTCACGGGATCGCTGTGGGGCAAGCCCATGTGGGGCACCTACTGGGAGTGGGACGCCCGGATGACCTCCGTTCTGGTCCTGCTCATCATGTATCTGGGTCTGATGGCGCTCTGGCGCACGATGGATGATCCGATCAAGGCCGGTAAGGCCGCGGCCGTGCTAACGCTGGTCGGTGCCCTGAACCTGCCCATCATCAAGTTCTCGGTGGACTGGTGGAACACGCTCCACCAGCCGGCAAGTGTCGTCAGGCTCGACGGACCGACCATTCACTCGTCGCAGCTCTGGCCGCTTCTGGTCATGGCACTGGCCTTCACGCTTCTGTTCTTCGTCCTGCACCTCATGGCAATGCGCAATGAAGTTCTGCGCCGCCGCGTCCGTGCGCTGCGCATGCGTGCAGCGAGCGTGTCCCGGCCTGCCACGGCCAGCGCCTCGGCGCAACCAGCGGAGTAACCCCATGGATCTTGGGCCCCACGCCGGCTTCATCATTGCCTCATACGGCCTGTGCCTGCTGACCGTGCTTGCGCTGATTGCCTGGGTCCGGATCGACAAGGCCAACCAGGAGCGCGCGCTGAAGGAACTTGCAGATCAGGGCATCAGCCGTGCCCGGCCGGACCAGGGAAGGAACTGATCGCATGAGCGCCTCCGACACCGGGCTTGAACCGGAGAAAACTTCCGGCGACGCATCGAAAAAGCGCGGCTTTCCGGTCCTGGTTCTGCTGCCGCTGGTCATCTTCGCAGCCCTTGCCGGGTTGTTCCTGTTTCAGCTCACGATGGGCAACGACCCGCAAAAGATCCCCTCTGCCCTGATCAACAAGCCCGCTCCGGACTTCACGCTCAGCGCAGTCAAAAACATTTCGAAGGATGGTGTTCCCGTTCCCGGATTTTCGCGCGAAGATCTGTTGGGCAAAGTCTCCGTGGTGAACGTGTTTGCATCCTGGTGCGGGCCCTGCCGACAGGAGCACCCGCTGCTGGAAGACCTGGCCAAGGTCGATGGAATTCAGCTGCTGGGCATCAACTATAAGGACAAGCCGGAAAACGCGCGCCGGTTCCTTGGCAGCCTCGGCAATCCCTACAGCCGGATCGGCGTCGATAGCGCCGGACGGACGGCCATCGAATGGGGTGTGTATGGCGTGCCGGAAACCTTTGTCGTCGATAAGGAAGGCATGATCCGTTACAAGTTCATCGGCCCGCTCGACCCGTCTTCCTACAAGGACGTCTTCCTGCCGGAGCTGAGCAAGGTCATCGCGGCCAGTCAGTAACGGCTGCTCCAGCCGAAGTCACATTCCTGCGAAAACTTGGCGATACTTTCAAATGTCACCGGCTCGTGACTCGCGATTGAAGGCCGACTTGCATATTTTACATGCAAGCAAACAAGGAAACGAGCCAAATGGTGGGTTTTTATTCCCGGAAGGCGTGGCAGGCTTTCCGGACTGGAACTGTTGTCATAGCTGTAATGTTCGGGGCGGTCGCATCCACGCATGCCGCCGGCACGCAGCCGCAAAAGGTGGTGGAACTTTTCACCAGTCAGGGCTGCTCGTCCTGTCCGCCTGCAGACCAACTGGCGGAAAGGCTGGTTGAAGAGGACAAGGATGTGCTGACAGTCCTCATGCCGGTCGACTACTGGGATTATCTCGGCTGGAAAGATACGCTGGCAAGCCCTGCCCACTCGCAGCGTCAGCGCGCCTATGCGACCAAGCGCGGCGACAGATCCGTCTACACGCCGCAAATGGTGATCAACGGCGAAGAACATGTCGTCGGAAGCAGGGAACGTGACGTCCGCGCTGCGCTCAGCCGCGCAGAACCGTTTACCGCAAATGTCGATCTGTCCATTTCCGACATGGTGGTTGAGGCCAAGGTCAACGGTGCGCTGCCGGATGGCGCCAAGATGGCCACGGTCTACTTCCTTCGCATCGAGGACGAGGCAACAGTCGACATCGGCCGGGGCGAAAATGCCGGCCGCAAGATCAAATACGTCAACATCGTTCGCAATCTGCAGCCCATCGGCGTCTGGGAAGGCGGAGCGGAAACCTTCCGCATGCCGAAATCCAAGCTGATGCTGAAAGGTGACGCCCGTTGCGCAATCCTGGTCCAGATTGAGGGCCGTGACGGCCCCGGCAAGATCATCGGCGCGGCCGTGATGGACTGGCGCGGCGGCTCGTAGCCGCGCCGTCGAACAGCGCGCAATCCTGCTGATATCGGAAAGTGCAGGATTTGCGGGCGCGGCACCTTGTAACCTGCGCAAAAACTGGTACCCCTTGCCGCGGCTTGATAAGTGCGACAGGGAAAGGCATGGACCTAAAGATCAGGATCCGGGTTGCCGTCATCAGTATCATCATCGGTCTTGTGGTGCTCGGCCTGAAAACCGGTGCCTACATGCTGACCGGTTCGGTGGCATTGCTTTCCGACGCGCTTGAGACCACCGTCAACATAGCCTCATCCATTGCCGCGCTCGCTGCAATCTGGTTCGCCTCCAAACCCGCCGACAGCAATCACCCCTATGGCCACGACAAGGCCGAGTATTTTGCAGCCGTCCTGGTTGGGGTCATGATCGTGCTGGCCGCTATTTCGATCTTCCGTGCTGCGTGGATCGGATTTTCGCAAGGCGACAGCCCGGAATACTCGGCAGTCGGTATCGGCATGAACCTGGCCGCTGCGGTTATCAACGGCGCCTGGGCACGGTATCTGATGAGCTACGGCAAAAGCGCCAGATCACCGGCCCTGGTCGCTGATGGCAAGCACCTGATGACAGACGTCTTCAGTTCAGTGGGCGTTCTCGGTGGCGTCGTGCTGGCACTGGCGACCGGCTGGCATATCCTCGATCCCATGCTGGCCGTGCTTGTCGGCCTCATGGTCCTCTGGTCGGGATGGGAGCTTGTCAAGGAATCCGTCGGTGGCTTGATGGATGAAGCAGCCTCTGCCGATGTTCTTGAAAAGATCCGCCTGCAAATTTCAGAGCAAGGCGAAGGCGCCTTGGAGGCGCACGATCTCAGAACCCGCATCGCCGGCAAGTCGACATTCATCGATTTTCACCTGGTGGTGCCCGGAACCATGTCCGTGGAAGCGGCGCACGAAATCTGCGACCGGATAGAAGTGGCGATTACCGAGGATGTTCCGGGCGCACACATCACCATCCATGTCGAACCGGAACACAAGGCCAAGCATTCCGGTATCGTCGTTCTCTAAAGACACTGGTTGATCAGCCTGCCCGGGCGATCAGGGCGAACTCTTTTTCCCCCTTGTCCCACGGAGCACCCGTGATCATGTCGACCGTTTCGCAATGGCTGAAACCTGCCTCCATCAGTTCCTGCTTGAGCTCCGAAGGATGAAAGTACTGAAGCCAGTTGAACACATCCCAGGTGCGGTCCTTCTCCACGATCAGGTACCGGTCCAGGGCCAGCCTGAGGTCGGGATAAAGAAATGTCGAAGCGAACCCGAAGTAAGGATTTGCCGACCAGAAACCGTTCATCAGGTTGAACTCGTAGGTCGCGCTCTCCTTCAGGGTTCTGAATTGCGTGTCGGAATAGGCATCGACGATCAGGACACCTTGCGGCTTTAGCGAGGCACGGATCTTTTTCAGAAGAAGCCGCCTCTTTGAAGGAGGCAAGGCGCAGATATCGCAATAGATCAGCGTCACCATGTCGTTGCCGTCCGGAAGGTCATCCGACAGATAGTCCAGGCAGAGATAGGAAAGGGTCTCCCCCTCAACAGCAGAGTTGGCATAGGCGATCGAGCCTGGAGAAAAATCTGCCCCTGTCACCACTGCCCCGCTCGCGGCCATTCTGCGCGCGTAAAGACCCGGACCACACCCGAGATCGAGAACGGTTTTCCCCTTGAGACCGACTTGCTTGTCGATCCACGTCACGATCCGGTCGATCTCCGCAGATGATCTCGATGCGGCGGGACTGGTGTCATCAAGGTGCAATTCCAGCATCTTGCCGGAAATATGGGGGTCCGTCCAAAGCGTCGCCGTGTTGAAATTAGAATAGGGATCCGGACGCATCCGGAAATTTAAAAGAGTGTTGTACATTTTCGCTCAGCGCCGGATCGCGCCACAAATACAGAAACAAAAGAAAGCGGTAAATCTGGAACCAGACGGCAAATGCCGCAGGGAACCAGTTGCATAACAAGATAGCGAAAAAAGTGTTCCACCACCACTAAGGCGATGCTGGTGCATCCTTTTTCATGAGGGTATGACTTGACCTCAGGACATTTTAACGAGGCGTCAGAGAGGGTCCGAACCCGTGAGATCTCTTTACGAGCTTGCCGGCGCACGCGCCGCTCGCTTTGAGTGTCATTTTGTTTCAAAGACAAGTCGTTAAAGGACTGTTTGACGGTTCTCGTTAGAACCTGGAGTTCGGTTTGATGGAATGGAAGAGGGCGGAACCTCATGGCTTTTGAAGCGATCCTGTTCGATTGCGATGGCGTATTGGTCGATTCTGAAAAGATCTATGTCGACGTGGAACGGGAACATCTGGCCCGGATCGGCCTTCGCTATGACATCGACGAATATATGGACAGGTTCCAGGGCCTTGGGAGCGACGATTTCTGGGCAGCGCTTGATCGGGATCATCGGGCGCTCGGCAAAGGCCCATTGCCTGAAACCTTCGGCCCGGAACTCGACGCAGCCACGATGGAACGGATCGACCGGGAGCTTTCCGAAATTGCCGGCATCAAGCAGTTGCTACAGACGCATCAGGGCGCTCGGGCGGTTGCCTCGTCCTCCCGGTTGCACCGGCTCATTCACAAGCTTCAACACACCGGCCTCTACGATTTTTTCGAACCGCATATCTATTCCGGCGAGCAGGTGGCAAACGGCAAACCGGCTCCGGATCTCTTTCTGTTTGCCGCAGAAAAGCTTGATGTCACTCCCGCCGCCACGCTTGTCATCGAAGACAGCGCGAACGGTGTGAAAGCGGGCCTTGCGGCAGGCATGACCGTCTGGGGCTTTGTCGGCGGCGGGCACAGCCACCAGGGTCATTCAGAACAGCTGCTTGAGGCTGGAGCGCACAAGATCGTCGACAGTCACACTGATCTTGCCGGGCTGTTACTGCCGAGCAACACGGCCGCCTGACGCGTCGGGTAATGACTGGCTGGACCTACGCGAGGCCCAGCCATCTTCCCTTGAACGGCACGTCTACCGCCCCAGGTCGGCTTCCGGATTGGCACCGATTTTGTGGATCGACAGATCCGCTCCGCGGTGTTCGTCTTCTTCGGAAAGGCGCAGCCCCATCGCCGATTTCAAGACACCGTAGACGACAAACCCTGCCCCGGTCGCGTAGGCGGCGCCCAGAACCGTCCCGATGATCTGGGAGATCAGCGACACACCGCCAAGGCCGCCAAACGCCTCGAGCCCGAAGATACCGGCAGCAATGCCGCCCCAGGCGCCGCAGATCCCGTGCAAGGGCCAGACACCCAGCACATCGTCGATTTTCAGCTTGTTCTGACAGATCTCAAAACCGGTCACAAAGATCGCCCCGGCAACGCCGCCGACAATAAGGCTGCCCGCCGGATGCATGACATCAGAACCCGCGCAGACGGCCACGAGACCGGCCAGTGCACCGTTGTGAACAAAGCCCGGATCGTTTTTGCCGACGATCAGAGCGACCAGGATGCCGCCGACCATCGCCATGAGCGAATTGATCGCCACGAGACCGGAGGCCGCCTCCAGAGAGCCTGCCGTCATGACGTTGAAGCCGAACCAACCGACACACAGCATCCACGAGCCCAGGGCAAGCCACGGAATGGAGGATGGTGGAATACCGATCGGGCGTCCGTTGCGATCGTAGCGCCCGCGTCTGGCTCCAAGCAGCAAGACCGCGGACAGGGCGATCCAACCACCGACCCCATGCACCACGACCGATCCGGCGAAATCATGGAAGCCGGCGCCAAACGTTGACTCCAGCCAGGCCTGAAAGCCGAAATTTCCGTTCCAGACGATGCCTTCAAACAGGGGATAGACGATCCCGACGAGCGCGACTGTCGCGAAGCATTGCGGCCAGAACTTCATTCGTTCGGCGATCCCGCCGGAGATAATTGCAGGGATTGCCGCTGCAAACGTGGTCAGGAAGAAAAACTTCACCAGCGTCAGCCCTTGGAGCTCAAAACCCCCGCCGCCGCCTGACAACGTTGCGGCATTCACGAAGAACGTTGTGCCGTAAGCAAAAGCATAACCGATGAAAAAGTAGGTAACGGTCGAGAAGGCGAAATCGACCAGGATCTTCACCAATGCGTTGACCTGGTTCTTGTGGCGGACGGTGCCGACTTCCAGAAAGGCGAAACCGCCATGCATTGCGAAGACTAGAATGGCTCCGATCAGGACGAAGAAGACGTCTCCGCCGACAGCAGATGTGCTCATGAATGACCCCCAATTAGGCAAAACGCCGTTTGATTTTGCTTTTTGGGTCAGGATGCATTCAAATTGCATGCCAAACAGGCAATAAGTCCAAAAATAGGCAATTAGCTGCCGTTTTTTCGATCAGATACCAGCGATCAACTCGAAGTGCGCATGCTTATCTTGCCTAATAAGTAATCAAATGAGCAGATTTTATGCGGCACCATGCACCTGAGGCAATCTTTGTGCGACGGGATTATTTCCGATTGACGATGCGCAAGCGGTTTTCACACTATTAACCCTGTTGATCAATCATGCAGCCACTGCGACGAAGGGGCTTAATTCCAATGTTCAAGCGCGCCTTGATCACGGCGATAATTGTCGGGTCGATTTTAACCGTCATCAATCAGGTCGACGCTGTGTTCGGACAAGCCGAGCTCGTCATCTGGCAAGCGCTTCTGTCAACGGCTGTTCCGTTCATCGTGTCCCTTGTCAGCGCCTACCTGACATTGCGACACAAGGAAAAGCCCGGCACGAACATAAAAGCAGGAGCAATCGGTCTGGACCGATCACCAGATGCCACTGAACCGGACACTCATTCAGCCCAGCTCCACCATGCCGCGCCGGTGGAAACCGAAATCGAACAGCTCAACGATGCGCAGGCCGTTGTTTCCCAGATTGGTCAAAATGCCAAGGCAGTGAATACTGCCAGCAAGGAAAGGGCAGAATTTCTGTCGGAGCTCATTTCGACCGCCGAGCAGATTCAGCAGGACCTTCGCACCGTCGGCCAGCAGGCGCAAAGCTGCACCGAGGACCTTGCAAATGCCGGCGGTAAAATCTCCGAAGCACGTGAAGGCATACAGTCGATTTCACAAACCTGTCTCGGAGCGGCGGAACTGATCGGTCACCTGAACACAGCAACGAGCAATTTGGCAAACAGGTTCAACGACATTGAGAACCTCGCCCAGGAAATCTCGTCAATTTCGTCGCAGACCAACCTTCTCGCCCTCAACGCGACCATCGAAGCGGCCCGTGCCGGTGATGCTGGCAAGGGCTTTGCCGTTGTTGCCGGTGAAGTCAAAGAGCTCGCAGGATCAACCGAACGGGCTGTTGAATCCATTGCGACCATCTTGTCGGAAATGACGCAGTCTCTCTCAGAGACCCGAAAGCTGGTTGAGACTGCGCGCGAAAAACTGCAGCTTTCGGACAGCCAAAGCACCAGCAGCCTTGAGCAGATCTCGTCCGTCGAGAGGTACTTGAGCGATCTGACGTCGCGCAACGAGGAAACGTCGCTGCAGATGACGGAACGAACGAGCGCTCTCGACGAAGTCTCTACAAATCTGCAGCGGATCCGCCAGGACACGGAAAACGCGATCAAGGGATCTGCCAGGAACATCGAACTCGCGCAGCGCGCGGCCGAGACTGTTCAGGAGGTTGCGACCCGGCTTAAGCACACAGCCTGACAAAAGCGCTAATTCGGCAAAAAAGAACCCGGGGTTTCCCCCGGGTTTCCAGTTTGCGGTCCGAGCCAATAGACCGCCTGGGAGATTTATGTCTCGTCTCCGAGCGCTCAGAGACGCTGGGAACCTGTTCCGAATTCAGGATAGGCCTCCACACCGATTTCGACCTTGTCGAGACCAAGTGCTTCTTCCTCGTCCGAAACCCGGATACCGATGGCTGCCTTGAGTGCGAACCAGACGATGCCGCTTGCGACGAACGTGAACACGCCGTAGGCAACGATGCCGGTGAGCTGGGTAACGTAGGAAGCGTCACCGTTCGACAGCGGCACGATGAGGGTGCCCCAGATACCGGCCAGCAGGTGGACAGGGATCGCACCGACAACATCGTCGATTTTCAGCTTGTCGAGCAGCGGCACAGCGAAGACGACAATCGCGCCACCGACACCACCGATGAACACTGTGGCCCACATGCTCGGAGCAAGCGGTTCGGCGGTGATGGAAACCAGACCGGCCAGTGCGCCGTTGAGGGCCATCGTGACGTCGACCTTCTTGTAGAGCACCTGGGTCAGGATGACCGCAACGATAACGCCAGAGGCGGCAGCCATGTTGGTGTTGGCGAAGATACGCGAAATGTCTGTGACGTCGCCGATCGAGCCCATTGCGAGCTGGGACGCACCGTTAAAGCCGAACCAGCCGAGCCACAGGATGAAAGTGCCGAGCGTTGCGAGCGGCATGGAAGAGCCCGGGAGCGGGTGCACCGTGCCGTCAGCGCCATATTTGCCTTTACGGGCACCGAGGACGATGGCACCGGCAAGAGCGGCCCAGCCACCGACCGAGTGAACGATCGTGGAACCGGCAAAGTCGGAGAAGCCCATTTCAGAGAGCCAGCCGCCACCCCACTGCCAGGAACCGGAAATCGGGTAAAGGATACCGGTGAGAACCGCGGTGAAGATCAGGAAGGGCCACAATTTGACACGCTCTGCAACCGTTCCGGAAACAATCGAGGCCGTTGCGGCAACGAACACCATCTGGAAGAACCAGTCGGACGCCGTGGAGTAACCTGTGTCGAGCGCATCGCCGCCCACCGGATCAAATGAATACGGACCGAAGGAACCGATGAAGCCACCGTCGACGCCCGAATACATCAGGTTGTAACCGGTGATCCAGAACATCAGGCCCGCGATGGAATAGAGCGAGATGTTCTTCAGGCACTGCATGGAGACGTTCTTGGACCGGACAAGGCCCGCTTCCAGCATCGCAAAGCCGGCAGCCATCCACATGACCAGGAAGCCACCGATCAGGAACAGCAGCGTGTTGAAGATATATGCAACTTCCGGAGAAACAGCCGGTGCTGCCTCAGCGTCCTGAGCGAGCGCCGGAAGAGCCGAAAGGCTCAACACGGCAAGTGCAGCCGCGCTCTTAGCGACAAATTTTCTCATGATACGTTTCCTTACCTAAATCACAGAGCTTCGGCGTCTGTCTCGCCAGTGCGGATGCGCACAGCCTGATCGATCGAGTGAACGAAAATTTTTCCATCCCCGATTTGACCCGTTTTGGCGGCGCCGGTGATGATGTCGATAACCTTCTCGACTGCGGATGAGTCGACGGCGACTTCGATTTTCAGCTTCGGCAGGAAGCTCACCGCGTATTCCGTACCGCGGTAGATTTCGGTGTGCCCCTTTTGGCGGCCATAGCCTTTGACTTCGGTTACCGTCAGGCCCTGGATGCCGATGCCGGTGAGGGCATCACGCACTTCGTCGAGCTTGAACGGCTTGATGATGGCCATCACTATTTTCATTGCTCGTACCATTCCCCTTTGTTTCGCTTCTTCCCATCGAAGAAGCCTTGCCGTCCGCCCCGGCAACCCGCCCGTTATTGTCCCCTCTGGAAGAGTTTTCTCAGGTCGCGGCTGCGCCATGGATTGGAGATCCGGGTCGGCGTCGCCACTTCATAATCAAGGACCGTGCCAATTGAATCGTCGAGTAAACAAAGTGTAAATATTTCAGCGTGTTAGACTGAACGCCGGGGAACCAGGCACGGAATCGGCGTGAGGAATGGTGAAATTTGAGGCGACTTAATTGCCCTCTTTTTAATCACATATATTCAATGCGTCCAAAAAATAGGCAGGGCCATTCGAGACTAATCAAAAAAAGGGCAGCTCACAGAGGGCTGCTCAAAATCTTAGACAAATTCGGTGCAAATCGACTGGATTTTCCGATGATTTCTACCCTTGGCGTGTCCGGTAAGATCTGGACCCTAGGCGGAAAACCCGCCCTCTTGCAAAAAGGCGATCTCTTCCGGTGTCGAGATCCGGCCAAGCACCTTGTTTCGATGCGGAAATCGTCCGAACCGGCGGATGACGTCCATGTGGATCAATGCGTAGTGATAAACCTCCTTGTTCCCACGCATTCTGCACAGGTCCACCGCTCTTTCCTGGTGCGCCATGTCTTCCGAATGCTCAAACGGCAGGTAGAAGAACACCCTGACATCGTGAGGGAAGGCTCGGTCAAATCCGCGCGCAACAGCCAGTTCGGCCACCGACACCGCCTTCGCGTCGGCGGCAAAAGCCTCGGCCTCGCCGCGATAGATATTGCGTGACATCTGATCGAGAAGCAGCAGCAGCGCGAGCGTTCCGTCCGCCGTTTCGCACCAGTGATCCAGGTGTCCGGATTTTGCAGATTCCAGCGCTTCTTGAAACTTTTTGCGGCAGTTGCCGTCGAACGTGTCGTTCTTTGCAAACCATTTCGAAGGCCCCGCCTGCCACCAGAAATCAAGGACATCAAGCGGTGTAAGGGATGCATCAGTCATTTCGGAAATCCTGTCGGGACAAAAGAGCGCTGACTATTCCCACCATGCGCAGACAAGGTCGGCAAGTCCTTTACCGGAAAGAGGCCGCTCGTTGACTTACTGAAGTTCCGTTCGCTGATTGCCGCAGGCAAGCTCCTGCCATTTGGCGCGATGGTGCTTGGTCAGATCATCGAGATAACCCGTTTCCTTCAGACTGGCCATCTCCTCGCGAAAGACTTCGGCGAGTTCAGGGTCGGTCTCCTTGCTGAAAACAGCCCAAAGCGGCTTGGCAAGATCATCAATGAAGACGACCGGTTTAAGCTGACTTCCGTCGAACCCCTGCTTGCAGGAAGAGGCTTGCGCCAGGAACCCTGTCAGCGGCAATACGTCGATCCTGTCCAGATAAAGCATCCTGATGCCCTGACGATAATCTGTAATCGGTACGAGGTTGCCCGTGGCTTCAAAGCCGAGTTTCTTAAGGTAGGCATGTGTACTGCCACCATCCTGCACACCGATCTTCAGTTCAAGATCCAGAAGATCCTCCACCGACTCGACAACGATTTCCGGTTTTGTCCTGCGCTGGAAAAGATACTGGCCATAGGGGGAGACTTCACCGAGCCAGTGAAACCTGTCTTCGCGCTCGGGCATGCGAGACACGGAAAAAAGCATCACGTCCGGCTCCGTACTGGCGGTCAGCATCGCCCGCTTCCACGGCATGAACTCAAACGAACCGACTTTAACGGGGAAACGATCACCAACCCGGTCGAAGACCGCCATCATGTAGTCGGCAACATACCCGTCCGGTGTGCCATTATTTTCCCATTGGAGCGGCGCGAAACTCTGAGTGACGATCTTGATTTCCTTGGGCGCACTCGCTGCCGGCACCGCTGAAAACAGCAGGATCAAAAGTCCGACCCAAAAGCCATTCCAATGGTCTGCTTTCATGTGCCCCCCAAGGTTCGGACCCATAAATGAAGCCGATTTGGTTTGAAGCGTTTCGGCTTGGTCAACTGTGGAACCTGCGAACGCTTCGGAAAAAACAGGGACACCTTAATTGGTGAACCATTAATGGCATTTGAATTTTTGGCGCTTGCTGCGTATTTGAAATAACTTGGCGCAAAGAAATGCAGCACACAGTTAACGGATAGGCAGCGGTGAGCGAAACCACACTTGATCTGAAGGGATTGAAATGTCCCCTGCCGGCCCTGAAGACCCGCAAGGCGATGACGCGGCTCGAACATGGTGAAAAACTTGTCGTTCTCACCACCGACCCAATGGCCGAAATCGATATCCCCCACTTCTGCCAGGAAGCCGGACATACGCTGATTTCACGGGAAAGGACCGATTTCGGTCATCGTTTTTTGTTGTCGAAGGGGACCTGACGGTCGGACACGTCAGATTTGTCAGGTTCCTGAGACGATGCCGTCTATTTCCTTTGCAAGGCTGAGATCCAGTTCGCTCAGGCCACCGACATCGTGCGTTGCGAGCGTGATGTCGACGGTTCGGTAGACGTTAGACCACTCCGGATGGTGGTTCATCTTTTCGGCAATCAGCGCAACCTGCGTCATAAACCCGAACGCTTCCCGGAAGTCCCGGAATTTGAAGGACTTGAAAATTGCCTCGCGCCCCTCGCACAGATGCCAGTCCGGCAGCGCATTGAGACCCGCGGCACGGTCTTCGGGCTTCAGTCGCTCAACCATCTGATCCTCCATCGATTCACAGCCCGAAATAACGGGCACCTTTCAATAACCTAGGTCATCCTCAACACGATGACAGGGCCAAGATACCGTCTTCGCCATTGCTTTGCGCAATGAAGTTCGCAATCTTCGATACGTACGTGATTTGGAGGTCCGTTTGACCCGAGCAGTCCTGTTTGTTTGCCTTGGCAACATATGCCGTTCGCCACTCGCAGAGGGCATTTTTCGAGCCCTGGTCGCGGAAGCAGGCCGTTTGCCAGATTTCAGGATCGATTCCGCCGGAACCGGTCCCTGGCACATCGGCAACCCGCCGGATCCGCGTTCCATCGCCATTGCGGCCAAACACGGTATCGACATTTCAGATCAGAAAGCGCGGCAGGTCGACAAAACGGATTTCGAAAACTTCGATGTCATTGTTGCGATGGACGACAAAAACCTGACGACGCTGTCAGCGCTGGACCCCGGCTCAAGCGCCGGCCTCCGCCTTCTCCTGAATTCTCCCCCGGCAAATGTGCCCGACCCTTACTTCGGTGGTCCGGAGGGATTTGAAGAGGTTTACCAGCTCATTCGTGCCGGTTGCGAAAATCTTCTCAAGCCCATGCTTTAGAGAACGAACCCGTCAATGAAGTCGACCTTTTGTTAACGATTTCCCGCAGTTATCTGTTCGGCTTCATAAATCCTTCTTGATGCCCGCTGTATGGGTGACTTTCCTGGTCCTTAAGCTTGGCGCGTCATGAAACTCCTTTGGTGGTCCCTGGCCGCCGTTCTCATACTGCTCGGATTGGCAACGGTCTGGTTACCCATACCAACCGGTGTCCCCCTTCTTGCTCTTGGATTGATTGTCGTTGTTGGAACAAGCCGCAGCGCGGCCCGGCATTTGCGCAAGCGCCGGCGCAACACACCGCCGCTGAACGAAGCCATGACCTGGGTCGAAAACAGATCGCCGCTGCGATTTGCGCGCATCTTGAAACGCACACGCCCCCGCAAGAAGCAGGCACGCCGCGACAGCGCTCAGGTTTAAGCCAGCGATCCCAATGCAGCCAAATTATGGGCCCGTACCTAGTGCTCCGAAAAGCGCCGGGCGACACCCCGCATCGACCGGCGGAGGCGCAATGTCATGCGCTGCAGCAGCCTCTGCAGCCGCCGTCCCTTGACGGTAAACCATTCATCGAGCTTGCGGTCCGTCACGAGCGGCGGCACGCGCTGGTAAAGCAGATGGTAGACGCCGAGAATGAGCAGGAGCGTCAGTCCCCAGGATAGCAGCGTATCGGAGAGGAAATGCCCGCCGAAGGCCACCCGGTTGACCGACAGGATCAGGCAAAGCGGCAGCACAAACAAAAGGACGGCCTTGCGCCATGTTGCGGGAACGAGAAAGGCAACGGAAGTCAGCCAGATCGCCGCCGATGCTTCTCCTGAGGTGAAGGAGCAGTTGTGCTGGCAGTAGTCGGTGATCTTCCAGACCGGTTGGAACGGCAGGTCGCCACCAAATTCTTCTACGTATCGCGGCCGGGGGCGTCCCCAATTGTTCTTGAGGATGGAGTTGACCAGGATACCGGGCCCCAGAATGAGCGTCGACAGCAGAAACAGCGGCTGGCGCAGCGGCATGAGGGGGGGTCGGCCCGGTACGAGCAGTTTGAGCAAGAGGACACCCAGGCAGGTCACTGCTATGACCCGCACGAGAAACGGGCCAAGATGCCTCACGTCCCGCAAAAACGCATCGTTTTGAGCCCAAAACCCGGAAACGTCCGAATAGAAAAGGCCGCTTGCCCAAAAATCGACATTGGGAAAAATCAGGAAAAACAGTGATACTGCACCGACATACAGGCCGACGATGAGCATCGGATGGGATATAGACCAGCTGGTCAGCTTGCGCAGGCCGGACTTCGGCTTATTCTGGCTGGGGGTGTCTTTTTTCATCACTGCTGTTCAGATCAAGTCGAGGCTTCTGATCCAGAGCCTCCTAGAGTATTTGCGGAGTATCACAGGTGCCAATACGCCGCCAGTTCGATCAACATGGAGATTCGAAAATAGTTTCTCTCCGGCCTGAGGGACGGCCAGTTGTCGAATTCTGGTACGAGTTCGCCTCGACATACAGTTATCTGTCCGCCATGCGCATCCAGACGCTGGCAAAAGACAGCAATGTCGAAATCGTCTGGCGGCCCTTTCTGCTCGGCCCCATTTTCAAGAAACAAGGCTGGGATACCTCGCCCTTTAACCTGCATCCCGCAAAGGGTCGCTACATGTGGCAGGACATGGCGCGGCAGTGCGAACGCTACGGACTGCCTTTCACGATGCCGACACCCTTTCCCCAGCACAGCCTGCTGGCTGCCAGAATAGCCTATTTCGGCCGTCAGGAACCCTGGATTGGTGCTTTCACACGCGCAGTCTATGTCGCCGAATTCGGCCAGGGTCTCGATATTTCCGATGAGGGCCTGATGGCCGACTTGCTGCTGGAGACCGGAGCTCCTGTCAAGCAGGCACTTGATGGGTCTCGATCATCGGAGACCAAGATCGGGCTCAGAGCCTCGGTTGCCGAAGCGGAAAAGCGCGGAATTTTCGGTGCGCCGAGCTTCGTACTGCAAAATGGCGATCTTTACTGGGGCGACGATCGCATGGAGATCGCTCTGGAAATGGCAACACACCTTTAGGGGCCATGCTTAGCGGTCTTTGGAGCCGCCGGCCCGGCATGCCTGCTCGACAGCGTCATAAAGCAATTCAGGTAGCAAGGGGCGGGTCACGACACTCTGGAATCCTGCCCCCAGCAGCCGCTCATCGTCGACCGTTTCCAGACCCGCTGTTACCGCGATCAGTGGAGGGGCTCCATCCGGTCTGGTTTTGCTGATTTCCGCCGCCGCTTCGAGACCGCTCATGCCGGGCATATGAATATCCAGAAGCACCAGATCGAACACCCTGTTTCGAACGAGACGAAGCGCCTCCTCACCGGAATTTGCCGTGTCGCAAGTCAGACCGAAAGACTGAAGCAGCGCGGCAAGAAGTTGGCAGTTGGTGTCATTGTCGTCGACGATCAGGGCGTGCGCATCAATTGGTGCGCGATTGCGGCTGGCCGCTTTTTCCGCATCCGGGGAAATCCCGGGTCTGCCCGGCAAGACCGGAATCCGGATCTCGAATTGGCTTCCGCCGTTTTGAGGTCTAACCAGCGTCAGACGTCCGCCCATCGCCTCCACTTGCTGACCGGCGCTCCACAAACCAAGCCCGGCTCCCGGACCGCTCAGCATTCCGTGCCGGCCTCTTGAAAAGGGGCGAAACAGGCGGTCCTCTTCATCTGCGTCGATGCCCGGCCCGGTATCGGAGACGCACACGGCGATCCAGCGGCGTACGCCACCTTGCTCAGCCCTTGGGGTACCGTTGCTGCCTGGCGTTACGCGCATTCCCACCCGTCCTTCGACCGTGTATTTGATCGCATTGTCCAGCAATGTGGTCAGCACACGGCGCAGCTCGGCGGCACGGTCCGTCTGCAAGCCACGGATCTCTTCAGCAACCTGAAGATCGAAGGACAAATCCTTGGACTGAGCGGCAATCCGGAAAAGATCGGCACATTCCGACACAATGTCCTCAACGCTGTGCAAGACGGGCTCAGTGTCGTTTTGAACCTGTGCCGTCGCAACAAGCTCGCCGGTCATGTCGGTCAAGGAATCAATGGATGCGATCAGGATTGACAGTTTTTCCTGCTGGTCTGCGTTCAGGTGACCGGCGCCGATCAATTCGGCAGTCAGGCGCATCGCCGACAGCGGTGTCCTCAGATCGTGAGCCAGCAGCGCGAGCTTGACATTGGCGTCATCGTGATCCGCCATAAGGTCAACTTCCTCCTTTAGGACGGGGTTCAGGCGCCAGGCCTGCCTGCAAGATCCGTTGAGACGGTAAAGTGCATCGTCCTAGATCTTGTGCATTTTGAGGGCTAGCGGCGCTTGATCCAATCCCCTAAAAACAGTTCCCAACCGCAAATTGATCTCCGCACCGTCATTCCTACCCTCAAGCCCTGGGCTTGAATCACAGATGCTCGCACATACTCTTTCCATTGTTGCACCGGTTTTTCTGCTGATTGGAATCGGCTATTGCCTCGCCCGCTTCGGCATTTTGAAGCAGTCCGTCAGCGACGCTCTGGGTCAATTCGTCTTCGTTGTCGCCGTACCGGTTCTTCTGTTCAGCTCCCTGACAGAAGCCGACTTTTCGGCAGAAAATCCGTTTGCGCTCTGGGCCTGTTACTTTCTCGGTGTTTCCGTAGCCTGGTTCCTGGGATCAACCATCATCCGCCGCGGTTTTGGCCGAGAGGCACGTGCCGGCGCAATCGGCGGTGTCTCGGCCTCGTTTGCAAATCTTCTTCTGATCGGCATGCCCGTGGTTTCCGCCGTCTACGGGGAAGCGGGCCTTGTGCCCATCCTGCTGGTCCTGTCGATCCACCTGATGATGATGACAGTGATCATCACGGTTGCCATGGAGCGCGCCGCGGCCATAGACAGCGGGCAGGCGATGCCCCCGGTCGCGAAAATCGTGCTCGGCACATCTCGGAAAGTTCTGACGAACCCGTTGATCGTCGCAATCCTTCTCGCATTGGTCTGGCGTCAGACCGGGTTATCGCTGCCGGAAATCGGGCAGGATATTCTGGACAGGATCGCGGCGACTGCTTTGCCGCTCGCCCTGCTGTCACTTGGTATGAGCCTGGTTCAATACGGTATCCGCGGCAACATCCTGCCCGGGTTCCTGCTCAGTCTGATCAAGATATTCATCATGCCGGCAACAATCTTCCTGGCAGGCACGTTCCTGTTCCAGCTGCCGCCTCTTTGGGTGGCTGCCACCACCCTGGCGGCGAGTTGCCCAACTGGCGTGAACCCCTACATCTTTGCCAACCGGTACGGAACCGGGCACGCGATGTCTGCAAATGCGATCACCATGACAACGCTGAGCGCCATCCTGACCACCAGTCTTTGGGTCTGGTTCTTGAACCTCTGGTTTGGATCCGGGCTGCAATAGGCCTCTTGTCAAAGCCCTATGCGCTTGCGCAATTCGGCGTGTGTCAGACCTGCCTCGCGAAGGGACCGCAGGCTGGTATCCTGATTGGATTTCGACAGTTTGCGCCCGTCCGGACCGAGAACCAGGCGGTGATGCCGGTACCGCGGTGCCGGCAAGCCGAGTAGTTCCTGAAGCACGCGGTGGACGCTGGTCGCGTGAAAGAGGTCCTGCCCGCGCAGCACATCCGTGATGCCTTGCCGGGCGTCATCGACAACGACAGACAAATGATAGCTCGTCGGCGTCTCCTTGCGCGCCAGGACCACATCACCCCAGGCATTCGCGTCGACCTGCTCGCTCCGGACCGGTTCGAAGAGTGACCGGCCCTCTGCGCCTGTTTCGTCCCAGGAGAGGTCCTTTCCGATGACGGCAAGAGCTTTCTTCATATCAAGACGCAGGGCAAACGGCGCATCGCTTTCCGCTCGCGCCCCTTTTTCTTCTTCGGAGAGCACGGCGAGGTCGCCGGGATAAAGCGGAGCCCCGTCCGGATCGCGCGGCCAGACCTCTCCGCCGTCTTCATAGTCAGACACAAAGCGCTTGATTTCCGCACGCGTCAGATAAGCGGAATAGACCAACCCCATATCCTGGAGACGCTCCAGTGCCGCCCGGTAATGCGCAAAGGCCTCCGACTGGCGCAGAACCGGTTCCTCCGTTGAAAGACCAAGCCAGGCAAGATCTTCGAACATCTCCGTTTCAAGCTGTGACGTGCACCGCGTCTGGTCGATGTCCTCCACGCGCACCAGGAAGCGGCCATTGAGCGCGACCGCCGCACGCATGTTCAAAAGCGCGGACAGTGCATGACCGATATGCAGATGCCCGTTCGGGGACGGTGCGAAACGGAAGACGGGTTGGGTCATGGAAAACGGGCCGAACCGGGTTGACGCGGGTGCAGACATGACTGCATGTCCGAGGAGCATCGGTATAACTACCATTCCCGCCACACCACGCAAGAGTGCAAGGTCTGCCCAACAAGATGAAACCGATTGCCACGGACGCCGATGTGCAGGAAGGTCTGATTGCCCTGATCGCGGGCGATCCCCGCCTTGAAGAGATTGCGCGCATTGCCGGCCCTTTGCCGCTGCGCCGGCGGTCCGCGGATTTTGAGGGTCTGGCGCAGATTATCACCGGTCAGCAGGTGTCCGTCGCGAGCGCCGCTGCGATCTTTGCCCGTTTGCAAAAGCTTGTGGTCCCGTTGACGGCAGAACGTCTGGCCGTCTTTTCAGATGAAGACCTCGCCGGCGCCGGGTTGTCCCGCCCGAAAATCCGAACACTCCGAGCCGTCTCGACAGCTTGTGCAGATGGACTTGATCTGGCGAAGCTCGCGGCCAGACCGGCCGAAGATGCACATGCCATGCTTTGCACCATCAAGGGCATCGGCCGCTGGAGCGCGGACATTTTTTTGCTGTTTTGTGCCGGGCATCCGGACATCTTTCCAAGCGGAGATCTTGCCCTTCAGGTTGCCGTCGCCAATGCACTGGGGCTGGGCGAAAAGCCCGGGCCAAAGGAACTGGACAAAATCGCTGCGGAATGGGCTCCAAACCGCGCCGTGGCCGCCCGATTGTTCTGGGCCTGGTACAAGGTACAGAAACAGGGGCGCGAAACTTTGCCCGTTTAGGTTCCGGACCCCGGGGTATCGCCTCAATCGAGGCCAAACATCGATTGCCAATTGGCCATTGTCATGCCTTTGCGGTAGTCCGCCTGCATGGCTTGGTCCAAAACCTCGATCAGCAACCGGTTTTCGAGCCAGATTTCGACGCACTCGAAAGGACCACGATTGCATTTTCGCGCAAGCCAGCCGTTTTTCGCACCGATATCAAGCAGCGCGTGCACCTCAAGCGGGGAACCGATTGCCGCGTGGGCAAAAGTCCGGCCTGTATCGGGCCTGTTGACCAGGCAATCCACCTGCGTCTCACCTGCATCAAGGATATGGGTCACGGGATAGACCTCGATCGCGGTCCCGTTGTCTTCAGCGCCAAAGGCAATCCAACTGTCCGGAAACGGCGGAAACGGCATCGCCCTGCCCCCGAGGATCACCGCAAGTTCCCTCGCGACGTGTTCCGGGTCCGTCGCGGTAATCGAAAAATGAAGCAGCGGCATATCGGACCCCGTCATGACGCGGACCGCGGAGAACGCTACTCGTTCGCGGTCGATTGAACGCCGTCAATTTGATCCTGAACCGCGCGCAGGAGCAACTCAATATCCTGTGGCCTGGACAGCCTGTGATCACCGTCAGGCACTAGGGAGAAGGTGACATCGTCCCGCGGCAGGACTTCGACAAGTCTTTGAACGTGGCTTGCCGGTATGTCGGGGTCGAGTGCCCCCTGCAGGATCGTGAGCGGAACACCCAGGTGCAGGTCCTTGTCGAGCAGCAGATGCTGGCGGCCGTCCTCGATCAGTTTGCGGGTTATGACATAGGGATCATCGCTGTAGTCCGACGGTTGCGCCCAGCGTCCTTCTTGAAGGATTGCGGTCCTGATCTCTTCCGAAAACCGCTGCTTCCACATGATCTCCTCGGTGAAATCAACGGCTGGCGCGATCAGGACGAGCCCCTTGATCCGGTCCTTGGCGGATCGGCTCAGCGCCAAAAGCAACGCAATCCAGCCGCCCATGGACGATCCGACCAGGATGGTGTCACCGTCGCAGAACAGGTCAAACACGGCTTCGGTTTCTTCGAGCCAGTCGGACACACAGGCATCTTCGAAATTTCCTCCGGATCGGCCGTGGCCGGAATAGTCGAAGCGGACAACCTGCTGGCCGTTGTTGCGCCCGAATTCCGCGAGCGCTTCGGCCTTGGATCCGGTCATGTCCGACTTGAAGCCGGACAGCCAGAGAAGACAAGGCCCACTGCCGGGCACCGTATCGACGGCGATCTGCCGGGCGGTGCCGTTTTTTCCGACCTGGATGAATTGCGGTTCCTGTCCACCCATATTATGGCTCTCATTCGATCTTCATTTCCAATCAGCCGTTTGGCACACCAATCCCGGATTGAAAAGGCTCAAGAATTGCGTCAGCTTCCTCCTGCGACCACGGTCTTGCAAGTGATACCGGATCTCAATTCCGGCGGCGCGGAAAGAACGACGCTCGATGTTGCGCGGGCAATCGCCGAAGCCGGGGGGACTGCACTTGTTGTCAGCCAGGGTGGCCAGCTCGTTCCCGAGCTTGAAGCAGGCGGCGCTGAGCATATCGTTTTGCCGGTGAAATCGAAGAACCCTGTGACGCTCTGGAAAAACGCGTCAGCGCTGTCGGATCTCATCGGCGCGCGCAATGTAGACATCATTCACGCAAGAAGCCGGGCGCCTGCCTGGTCGGCCCTGCGGGCGGCACGGCGAACCAAGACCCCGTTCGTGACGACCTATCACGGCACCTATAACCAGACGAACGCCCTGAAGGCGTTCTACAATTCCGTCATGGCCCGCGGCGACGCGGTTATCGCCAATTCGCAATTCATCGCTGATCTCATCAGAACCCGCCACCCCCTTGCCGGAAACAGGATTCGCGTCATCCCGCGAGGTTCGGACCTCAAGAGCCTGGATCCGGAAAATGTCAGCGCGCTGCGGCAGCAGGCATTGAAGGACAGTTGGGGCATCCCGGCAGGGCATCCGATCATTCTCAACATGGCGCGCCTGACCGCCTGGAAGGGCCAGAAGGTCCTCATCGAGGCGATGGCGCTATTGAGGGACGGCGGCCTCGAAGAGCCGATCGCCATTCTTGCAGGCGACGCACAGGGCCGAGACGGATATCTCTCGGAACTCAAGAACCTGATTGCTGAACACGGCTTGCAGGATCAGGTCCGACTTGTCGGTCACTGCGCGGATGTCCCGGCGGCCCTCGCACTTTCAGATCTTGCAGTCGTCGCCTCCGTGGAACCGGAAGCGTTCGGACGCGCCGCCGTCGAGGCGCAGGCAGCTGATGTTCCCGTTATTGTTTCAAATCACGGTGCTGTCCCGGAAACCGTTCTTGCGCCGCCGGAGGTTGGCGAAGATGAGCGCACCGGTTGGCGTGTCGCACCGGGCGATACCGCCGCGCTCGCACATGCCATCCGCGAAGCGCTCAACCAGCCGGACGAGGCAAGAAAGGCAATGACGGAGAGGGCCCTGGCCCATGTCCGCCAGAACTTTTCCGTCGAGACGATGTGCGCGCGCACGCTTGATGTCTATGCCGGTTTGCTGGAACCTCATGCGGCCAGCGGATAGGCCTCTTCCACAAGATAAGGACCTCCGCCGACGCTCGCCTTGGCGGAAAACAGCACGAAACGTCCGGCGACGAAGGACGGCGCCTGGAAATTCCCGCGTTCGCTGAGCCACTTGGCGACATCCTCGTTCGTCGAGGTCTTGCAGCGCGCGATGGTCACGTGCGGAATATACTTGCGCCGTTCCGCCGGCAGGTTGAGGCGCTGCAGGATCCTCTCCTGTTCGGCCTGAAGTTCAGCAAGCTGGGCGGTCGGCTCCACCCGGGCCCAGACCGCATGCGGTTTGCCGTTGCCGAACGAACCGAGACCATTCAGCCGGATTTCAACCGGATCGCGCCGGACCCGGTCGAGCGCTGCAACCACCTCGTCGGCGGTACGGTCGTCAATGTCGCCGATGAAGCGCAGGGTCAGGTGATAGTTTTCTGGATCAATCCAGCGTGCGCCCCGAAGGCCTCCCCGGAGCATTGAGAGCATGAGGCCCGTCTGGGACGGAATCTCAAGTCCTGTGAATAGGCGCGGCATGGGCACTCCCTCCGCTGTCGCTGACAAAAGCCATGAGGAATCAACTTCATGAAAATCGCAAGACAAAAATCTAAGGTTTTGACGCTGAATCGGAATTCGCGCCATGAAGCGTCGAACGTCGCTGCTGATCCAGGGCCAATCTGGCAAAACGGGCGAAATTGATTCTTTTGAACGTCCTGCGGGAAAATCCGCTGAGCCGCGCCCTATGGCGCTGTATTGCCGAACTCCTGATGGATGGCGTCGATCTTGTCGAGAATATCCGTGCTCAGGGAAAGATCAGCGGCAGCGATATCGCTTTCCAGCTGATCCAACCGCGTTGCGCCAATGATAACGGAAGTCATGAAACTGCGCGATTTTGCAAAGGCGATTGCCATTTGCGCAGGATCGAGACCGGCTTCCTGCGCCAGATCGCAATAGGCATCCACGGCCTCGAAGGTCCGGTGATGCTCGTAGCGCTGCATCTTGTTGAACAGGGTTTTCCGCGCCCCCGCCGGAAGGGCGCCGTTCCGGTACTTTCCGGTAAGGTAGCCCTGCGCAAGCGACGAGTAGGCAAGCAGGCCGACATTCTCACGGCGTGCGACTTCGGCAAGTCCGGTCTCGAAGGTCCGGTTCACGAGCGAATACGCATTCTGAATGGAAGCGATCCTGGGAAGGTCGTGATGCTCCGAAGCACCGACGTAACGCATGGTGCCCCAGGAGCTTTCATTCGACACACCGATGTGGCGAACCTTGCCGGCCTTCACCAGATCTTTCATGGCTTCCAGCGTCGACTGAATGCTGTTCTCGTTCTCCACCGCTTCTGCGTCTTTCCAGCGCGCCGGGTTGGACCCGAACCCGGACACGTTCCTGTCGGGCCAGTGGATCTGGTAAAGATCGATATAGTCGGTTTGAAGGTTCTTCAGGCTCCGGTCGACCGCAAACTCGATCTGCTTGCGTGTCAGCTGTCCTGTTTCTCCCCCTTCGCGGAACCAGTCCATGACGGTACGGCCAACCACCTTTGTGGCCATGACAACCTTGTCGCGGTGACCTGACTTCTTGAACCACGTTCCGATAATTCTTTCCGTCCGGCCCTGCGTTTCCCGTTTCGCAGGTATCGGATAAAGTTCGGCGGCGTCGAAAAAATTGATCCCTTTGTCGAAGGCGACGTCCATCTGTGCGTGACCTTCGGCTTCGGAGTTCTGTTCGCCAAAGGTCATGGTTCCGAGGCAAAGAGCACTCACCTCAACATCGGTACGGCCAAGACGGCGCTGTTCCATCAGGCATTCCTTTTGATTTCTGAAGAAAGGGCGGCCGGTGTCCGGGAGGCGGGGCCGTCCCCTCAGGAAGACTGGGCTTTTGCCAAAAGCTCTTCCACTTTCGGCAGGATGTTTTCAACGATCACGGCCACGCCATCCGCATTGGGATGCATGCCGTCAGACAGGTTGAGGTCCGGATTGAGCGCGACCCCTTCCAGAAAGAACGGATAAAGCAGAGCGCCGTGGGCCTTGGCAAGGTCCGAATAGATCGGATCGAAGGCGTCAGCATATTCGGGACCAAGATTGCGTGGTGCCAGCATGCCCGCCAGCAACACTTCCACGCCGCGTTCCCGAAGACGCTTGGTGATTTCATCAAGGTTTTTGCGGGTTAACTCAGGCTTGATACCGCGCAGGGCGTCGTTCGCGCCAAGCTCGACGATCACGGCGTCGACGTCGGTTCCAACCGACCAGTCGAGACGCGAAAGCCCTCCCGACGATGTGTCACCGGAGACGCCCGCATTCACCACTTCAACAGAATGACCGCGCGCGTCGAGCACTTTTTGCAGCTGCTCCGGAAACCCTTCCTCCGGCGCCAGCTGATACCCTGCCGTCAAGCTGTCACCGAGAACAACCAGCTTCAGGTCCGCGGAAAGGGCTGTAACAGGGGCAAGGCAGAAAACCAGGAGACCAAAAATTGCGTAGATTCGGTTCACGCTAAAAACTCTTTCAGGACTGGAAGATCAACCACATCAGGCCCATATGGTCGCTCAGCGTCTAAATGTCGAGGGCAGTCGATGTTTAGGAAGACGTTAAAATTGCTCCTTGTAAAGGTCTTATGATGACAGATACTCCGGCGATCTCTCTCAAGAAAGTTCATCTGACCCTAGGAGAAGGCGCCGGCAGGGTTCATATCCTGAAGGGCATTGACCTTGATATCGAAAAGGGAACATCCGTCGGGCTCGTCGGCCCCTCCGGCTCAGGCAAGTCTACGCTGCTGATGGTCATGGCGGGCCTTGAGCGTGCAGACGAGGGCAACGTGAGTGTTGCCGGATCGGAGCTCGGACCGCTGTCGGAAGATCAGCTCGCTCGCTTTCGTGGCCGCAATGTTGGCATTATCTTCCAGTCCTTTCATCTCGTTCCCAACATGACCGCTCTTGAAAATGTTGCCGTGCCGCTTGAGCTTGCTGGCGACCCGTCTGCCTTTGACAAGGCGAAGGCGGAACTGGAGGCTGTCGGCCTTGGTCACCGGCTGCAGCACTATCCGGCGCAATTGTCCGGTGGTGAACAGCAGCGGGTCGCGGTCGCGCGTGCGCTTGTGGTCGAGCCCGAAATCCTGATTGCGGACGAGCCGACCGGAAACCTGGACGACTCGACCGGCACCCAGATTGTCGAGCTGATGTTCAACGTCCAGCGCGAGCGCAAGACGACCCTTGTGCTGGTGACGCACGATCCAGGTCTTGCAGAACGATGTGACCGCATGATCAGAGTGCGGTCCGGCGAGATCGAAGAAGCGCAACTTGGTGAGACAGACCTTCAGAAAGAGGTCTCTGCATGAGCAGTTTTGTTCCTGCAAACATTCAGGCGGGGAACCAGACCTTCAGGCTGGCAACACGCTTTGCTCTGAGGGAATTGCGGGGCGGCTTAAGAGGATTTTACATCTTCATTGCCTGTATCGCGCTCGGAGTGGCCGCAATCGCCGGCGTGACATCGCTTTCGCGTGCGCTGACCGAAGGCATTGCGAATGAAGGCCAGTCAATTCTTGGCGGCGATCTCTCCTTTTCGCTGATCCACCGGCAGGCAGGCGACGAGGAAGTCGCCTTTCTGGAAACGCTCGGCTCCGTATCGCGCGTCGCGACGTTGCGCGCCATGTCACGGCGGTCCGACACGGGCGATCAGGCGCTTGTGGAACTCAAGGCCGTTGACGGCTCCTATCCGCTCTACGGGACGCTCGACCTTGCCTCTGGTCAACCGCTGAACGACGCCCTTGCAAAGACCGACGGGGTTTGGGGCGCTGTCGTTGACCTCGCCCTATTGGCCCGTCTCGATGTCTCCGTTGGAGAAACATTGGCACTTGGGCGTACGACCGTCCGCATCACCGACGTGATCGAGGCGGAGCCTGACAAGTTGGCCGGCGGCATGGAATTCGGCCCGCGCCTGATGATTTCTGATGAAGCAATCGGCGATACCGACCTGATTCAGCCTGGCAGTCTCGTGCGATGGCATTACCGGGTGCGCATGTCCCCTGCGCCCGACATGCAGGATCTCGAAGGGGTGATCGAACGTGCTGAAAACGCAGCGCCGGACACCGCCTGGCGCATCCGTTCAAGGGCAAATGCATCGCCGGGCCTGCAGCGCAGTATCGGCCGATTTGCACAGTTTCTGACGCTGGTCGGGCTGACGGCACTTGTCGTCGGTGGTGTCGGCGTTGCCAATGCCATTCGCGCCTACCTGGAAACCAAGCGCGAAGTCATTGCCAGCTTCAAGTGTCTCGGCGCGACCGGTGACTTCGTCTTCCGGATCTATCTGGTACAAATGCTGGTCATAGCGCTGATCGGGATCGCCATCGGGCTGGCTGTCGGCGCCCTGATCCCCTTTGTTGCCGGCGCCGCGCTTTCCAATGTCCTCCCCGTGCAACTGGCCGCAGGTATTTACCCCACCGAACTTGGCCTTGGGCTGATTTACGGGCTGCTCACGGCCCTTGCCTTCGCGCTCTGGCCGCTTGGACGCGCGCACGACGTGCCGCCGACGGCGCTTTTCCGCGACATTGTTACCGGCGGCTCAAAGCTTCCACGCAAGCGCTATTTGACCGCAACAGCAATCACCGTTGCGCTCTTGGCCGGCATCGCTGTCGTCCTGTCCAACGACAAGTTCATAGCGACTGTCTATATTGCTGCATCGGCCGGTGCGTTTGTGCTGCTGGTTGCCGTTGCACGCGCGATCATGTTCGTCGCGCGGCGCCTGCCTGCGGTCCGAGCCACGGAACTGCGGCTCGCAATTGCCAATATTCACCGGCCCGGCGCGCTGACCCCGTCCGTCGTCCTGTCACTGGGCCTGGGATTGTCACTTCTGGTCGCACTCGCGCTTATCGACGGCAATCTCCGCCGCGAATTAACGGCGACCATGGCAGACGAGGCTCCGAGTTTCTTCTTCGTGGACATCCAAAGCGCCGAACGCGACGCCTTCGAACAGGCCCTTCAGGAGCAGGCCCCGGATGGCGTTCTTCAAAGTGTTCCGATGCTGAGGGGCAGGATCGTGAGCCTGAACGGTATTCCCTCGGACGAATTCGAACCGGTGCAGGAAGGTTCCGACTGGGTTCTGCGCGGCGACCGCGGCATCACCTATGAACAGGACGTTCCGGAAAATTCCACGCTCGTTGAAGGCGATTGGTGGCCTGCCGACTACACCGGCACACCGCTGGTGTCCTTCGACGAGGAAGTGGGGACCGACCTTGGCCTGAAAATCGGCGACACGGTCACAGTCAATGTGCTCGGCCGCGAGATCATGGCCGAAATTGCCAGTTTCCGGGAAGTCGAATGGCAATCGCTGTCGATCAATTTCGTGATGGTGTTTTCTCCCAACACCTTCGCGGGCGCCCCCCACGCGCATCTCATGACGCTCGGCTGGGAGGAAGAAGTTCCGACGGAAACCGAACTTGCGCTGCTGAAATCGGTCGCCAACACGTTTCCGACGGTTACGTCGGTCCGGGTGAAGGACGCCATCGCGCAAGTGAACGATCTCGTCTCCCAACTCGCCTGGGCGATCCGGGGGGCCAGCTCGATCACGCTGATCGCGAGCGTCCTTGTTCTGGCCGGAGCGTTGGCTGCAGGCCACCGCAGCCGGATTTACGACGCGGTCATTCTGAAAACGCTTGGCGCGACACGGCCACGGCTGATCCTCGCCTATGCGTTGGAATATGCGATCCTCGGCTTGTCGACAGCGATCTTTGCGCTGGTTGCAGGCGGTGTGGCAGCCTGGTTTGTGATTACCCAGATCATGGAAGGCAGTTTCGTTCTCATGCCCGTTACTGCCGCAAGCGCGGCCCTGGTCGCCCTTGTGCTTACTGTTGGTTTCGGCCTGATCGGCACCTGGCGCATTCTGGGCGAAAAGCCGGCTCCGGTCCTGCGGAACCTCTAGGGACAGACTCACAAATGAAGTCGACTTGACCGCAAGGTCATGACTGTCGGGAAAGTTTCACAAAATTCGTGAACTTTCCCGGCGAACTCCCACGTTCGCCACCTTGCATGCTTCTTGGAACTTGGATATCCGATTAGGGTCTGTTTGGGTTCAGGTTTAGGTCGTGGCGTGTGTCGGATTCCGGATGCCGACGAGGAGAAAAATCCGCAGTGGTGCGGCACCATCACAAGGGGCTTCCGACATTGTCGGGACCGAAATCCGTCGTTTCGCTGCAGGATTTGGCAAAAGGAGCCAGTTGCGGCGTCGCAATTTCTTGAGATGGGTTGCCCTTTCCGCGAGTTCGCTTCTTGAACCGGGCCACTTTCATCCAAACCACGAGCAAATCCTGAACCCAAACAGACCCTAGATCAGGGGCAAGATCGGAAGAAGGGCAGGTTCCATGTTTGGTATTAGAAGAAATTCCGCGTTGAAAGTCATTGCGAAAGCTGCAGTCGTCGCTGCTGTCGCTACAGGTTCCTTGGCATCATCGGCCTTCGCCGAAAGCCCTTTTCACACGGGTGTATGGCAGCTGAACACACCGGAAGGGCCGCGAGGTCTGGTCGTTAGCGACTGGCTGGTGTTCGAAGACGGATTGCCGAAACGCTGGCTCTACCGGCGCGCAGGAACCAACGATGAAAACCAGTTCGATTTCTTTAGCCGGACCATCGGTGACAGCGGCTACACCCCGGTTGGCATACGCGTCTATCGCACCGGCGAGAATGCGATGAAATACACGCTCGCTCCCAAGGGTGAGGAACCGGTCGAGGTGTCCGCGGTTCGTCTGTCCATTCCAAATTTCGAAAATTCCTGCCTTTCGGTTGAAAAGAAGGGCAAACGTTTCTTCGGAAACTGGGCCGGCACCAGTGGCTCCAAGCTGAAAAAGCTCAATGTGGGCAAAGACAAGATCACGATCGACGGCGAAGCCCGCGACATAACCATTGAGGAAGTCCGGGTTGGCCGCATGGGCATCACCGAAGGCGGCAAGCCGATTGCCTTCCTGACCGACGCCGGCGGTGATTACGCGGTTCTTCAGTGGTTCAAGCCGGGTGTCACCATGGAGCAGATGCGCGACAAGGAACGTGAAATCCTGGATTTCGCTTCAGAGGAGATCGTTCGCAATCCGGGTGGCGACTGCGATGCGCAAATTGCCTCGCGGTTGAAGGCAATGAAGTAATTTTCGCGCCTTAACCATTCCGTATTTTAAGCATATTGGCCTATAATGCGGGCTGGAGCATAAAGATTACGATTTTTTCAGGAATCCTGTCTTGTGCTTATGTCCGCATTTTCCCATATGTTGAGGGAGTTGTGTTGCACGTAATGGTACGAGCAAAAACTGATCTAGAAGGGGATTCACACAACCATGTCGACCTTTGACCGTCAATCTCAAGGCGCCTATACCGTTGCCGGCTCGCGCGCCGAGGCCGGCATTGATCAAGGCCTGCGCGCCTACATGCTGGGCGTTTACAACTACATGACCATGGGCCTGGCACTGACAGGTTTCTTTGCGCTTGCAACCATGATGCTCGCAACGACCACGGATCAGAGCGCCGCCGTCGCAAGCCTGGGCAATGGCAAGATGCTGACCCAGCTCGGTGTGACGCTGTATGGCAGCCCGCTGAAATGGGTCGTGATGCTCGCGCCGCTCGGAATGGTGTTCTGGCTTTCGTTCCGGATCCAGTCCATGAGCGCGTCTTCCGCGCGCATGATGTTCCTGATCTACTCGGCTATCATGGGCATTTCGCTGTCATCGATCTTCCTGGTGTACACAGGCGGCTCGATTGCGCGCGTCTTCTTCATCACTGCAGCGGCCTTCGGCACGCTCAGCTTGTATGGCTACACCACCAAGAAAGACCTGTCCGGTTGGGGTTCATTCCTGATCATGGGTGTGATTGGTGTGTTCATTGCCATGCTGGTGAACATCTTCCTGCAGTCTTCTGCTCTGCAGTTCGCCATCTCCGTGATTGGCGTTCTGGTCTTCGCAGGTCTCACCGCCTACGACACCCAGCAGATCAAGGAAATGTACTACGAGGGCGACAGCAGCGAAGTCGCGACCAAGAAGTCTGTCATGGGTGCATTGCGCCTCTACCTCGACTTCATCAACATGTTCCTGATGCTTCTGCAGTTGTTCGGCAACCGCGAATAAGCAGCGCGGACATTCAGAAACGAAAAGCCCGGCAAACGCCGGGCTTTTTTGTTTAGGGTTCAGCAGAAGCAACCCTGGGGTCAGGACCCCTAGACTTCCACGACCCGCAGATGCTTCTTTTTCTCAAGCACGCGCAGAACCTGCGCCAGGTCCTGGCCACGTTTCAGGATCATGCCGCCAGTGGCAACCACGCTATAGGCGCCCTGTCTGCGCGCCAGTTTCGGATCCTTCTCGATCCGGTAAAGCGGCATTTCCGACGAGCGCCGGAAAACCGAGAAAACCGCCCTGTCCTTCAGCAGGTCGATCGCATAATCGCGCCATTCGCCGTCGGCCACCATGCGGCCGTAAAGACGCAGGATGGTGTCTAGTTCTCGCCGGTTGAATGCAACAACGGGTGTGGAAGGCTGAGCCGGTTGGCTTTGCGGCGACGGGTTGTGTCCCGCGCCGCGCTGAAACGCGCTGTCATCGGCTTCGCTCATTCCGCCTCCTTCGGTTCTAGCACCGCACCCGTCAGTCCCCGGCCGAGCAGGTCCGGTTTCGCCTCTTCGTCATGATGCGTTGGCTTTGGGGCATATGGCAAGCCCACGGGATCAGAAACATTTTCGCGGCTCACGATCCCGTTATTTTTATCAAGTAAAATTTCGCAGATTACCCATAAATCGCACGTAACGTCAGTTTGCCTAGAAAGAATGCGTAAAATTCCTTGATTTTGCCGCAATCCAGCCCTTGGCAAGCCATTTTAGCCACCCATATTTCGATCATACCCCGATGGGTTTGATCGGTAAGAATCTCGGAATGCATTAGCCCCCCAGCCCCCCGCGGTTTTTACAGGTCAGCTAGATTTACAGAGTCAAACATCAGGGCAACTGAAGGGCCGGCTGAATGCCGGCCCTTTTCATTTGATGGTTGCGATCCTTTCACATAGCCAGTTTTTCCAGGACTACGAAAGACCACGCAAACTTTTCGCCTCCACGCGCGCAATTGCCACTTTTCCAATCCTGCACTTGTTGTATCCTTTTTTCAGGATGACCACTGACCTGATCGATCTTCGTGCGGCCCGGACCGCTGATTGCGATGCGCTTGCAGGCATACACAGCGAAGCCTGGCTTGGCGCTTATCGTGGCATGTTGCATGGGGTTGATCTTCAGAAAATGATTTCCCGCAGAGGGTCAGGTTGGTGGCGTGGCGCTTTGGCCCGCGGCGTTGACATCAAGATCCTCAGCGTTGCCGGCACTCCGGCTGGATACGCGACGTTCGGACATTGCCGACTTCGCAACACCGGCATGGAGGGCGAGATCTATGAGCTTTACCTGAAGCCAGAGTACCAGGGGCTTGGTTTCGGCCGCACGCTGTTCAGCAGCGTCCGCGATACCCTCTCGGCCCGAAAACTGCGCGGGCTTGCCGTCCAGGTCCTGAGCGACAATCAGCCTGCCCGAAACTTCTACCGGGCTCTCGGCGGTCGATTAACCGCCAAGTCCTGGTACAGGCTCGGCGGCCGTCGCATGGAACTGTCGATCTATTCCTGGCCGGACTCCGACGCTTGAACCGACGACGCCGTGCTCATCGGCCCGTTTTTTGAGACGGATCCCGGATCGGGAGCGTCTCCGTCTTTAGGTGCAATGCAAAATTAAAGGCTTGAACTTCTCGGGCAGGGTTGCGATAGACGCAGCAGCGATCAACAGGAGTTATACCATGCGTATCGACGCCGTGCCGATTGGCAGCAACCCGCCGGAAGACATCAATGTCATCATCGAGGTCCCAGTCGGCGGTGAACCGATCAAATACGAGATGGACAAAGAAGCGGGCGCTATGTTTGTCGACCGCTTTCTGTACACGCCGATGCGCTACCCCGGGAACTACGGTTTCGTCCCCCACACCCTGTGCGGAGACGGGGATCCGATTGATGTCGTTGTCGTCAACCAGCGGCCCGTCGTTCCAGGTGCAATCATGTCATGCCGCCCGATCGGCGTCCTGCTGATGGAAGACGAATCCGGCGAGGACGAAAAAATCATCGCGGTTCCGGGTCACAAGCTGACCAAGCGCTACGACAGCATTCGCGACATCACCGATCTTCCGCAGATCACGACCGACCAAGTCAAGCACTTCTTCGAACACTACAAGGATCTTGAGCCCGGGAAATGGGTGAAAATCACGGGTGTCGAAGGCGCTGAAGCGGCGAAGAGACTGATCGCTGAGTCGATCGAACGCGCCAAGTCTGAAGCGGCTGTCTAACTGAAAGCGCTGCAGCTGCCTAGCGGTCGGCTGCAGCCTCAATGCGCTCCATGTCCTGATCGGACAGGCCGAAGTGATGGCCGATTTCGTGGATCAGTACATGGGCAACGACATCGCCAAGCGATTCATCCATTGCGGCCCAATAATCCAGAATGGGTCTGCGGAACAGCCAGATCCGGTTGGGCATCTGTCCGGTGAACTCCGTGTCGCCCCCCTGTGCAAGGCCCTGGCCTTCGAACAGCCCCAGAAGATCGTGCGGGTCCTCGATCGAAAGCGCATCCAGGACATCGTCCGGCGCATAATCAGCCAGACTGATCTGGATATGGCCGCAACGCAGCAGCACGTCATCCGGCAGCCCGGCCAGAACTTCGCTCGCCATCTGCTCAAAGTCGGTCAGTTCTGGTGCCTTGCGTTCTGACCAGCCACTGCGGCTGATCGGTCGGACCGATGCCATTTCTCGCCTTACACTCTAATTCGTTCTTATTATGCAGAAGCCATAGCCAGATAATGCAGGCTACGAATATTTCGCCTAAAGGTAGGTAACGGCGAGGTAAATCACCAGTCCTATCGCAAAGATCAGCCCGGCAAACCGGCCGATCCGCGTCCCCCAGACTTCTATCTGGTCGTCCTCGTCCTTGTCCGCTGCGCTCAGGTGGTTCTTCGCCCGGTCAGCCATGCGCACCATGGTCGAACCGACGATGGTCTCACTCTCCGCCTGCACCCGGTCGAGGGCCTTGAGCGCCTCTTCTCGCTCTTCTTCTTTGGGATGCTTTTTCTTGCTCATGCGCTCACAGTGACTTTGTTTCCGCGCTGTTTCAACAGGAAAGCAGCAAGGAGGCTGAACGCGGCGAGTCCGGCGGATGCGACCGCATTCCAGCCCGCAAAGGAAAGACCGAGCATCCGCCAGCTCGCTTCCGTGCAGCTGACGACCCGAGTCGACTGAAGCGCCTGCAGCATGTTCGCCGCCGACGCGGGCGCTGTCGTTCCGCCACCGCAGTCGCTGGGACCCGCCCAAAAACTCCACTCCGCACCCGCCTGGTAGATGCCAAGGCCTGTCCCGTAGGCAAAAATCGCGGTGACGCCCAAAAGCACAAGCATTGCCAGGGTTTTGCGTCCCTGTGCCATCAGGATCAGTGCAAGAGCGGTCAGCGGCAATCCGGCATAGTAGGGAATACGCTGTTCAAGGCAGAGCTTGCAGGGCACATACCCGCCGATAAGCTGAAAACCCCAGGCCGTCGCAATGACGACCAGTCCGCCAAGCAGGACCAGACCCGCTGAATTCCGCGCCCATTGATCTTGGGTCATTGCGCCCTCTTCCCTCAGATATACCGCAACAGGACAAATCCGCCGACCAGCAACACCACAAATAGGGTGAACATGAGACCGAGGCGTTTTTCGATGAAGTCCTTGATCGGCGGGCCGAAGAAGTAAAGCAGACCGGCAACGATGAAGAACCGAAGCCCTCTTGAAACGATGCTCGCCACGATGAAGACCGGCAGGCTTAGACCGGCAACTCCGGAGGCAATCGTGATGACCTTGTAGGGAAAGGGAGTGAGGCCTGCAAAGAAAACGAACCACCAGCCCCAGTGATTGAAGACGGCGCTGAACTCGTCGAACTTGTCCATCTTTCCGTAAAATGACAGAACGGGCTGCGCGACCTGCTCAAACAAGAACATGCCGATCAGGTAACCGAGGATGCCTCCGGCGACCGACGTCACGGTGCACAGGAACGCATACCACCAGGCACGCTCGCGCCGCGCGATGACCATCGGTATCAGCAGAATGTCCGGCGGGATCGGAAAGACGGAGCTTTCAACAAAGGAAACGGAGCCCAGCGCAGCAGGTGCGCGCGGTCCGGCGGCAAGGGACAGGGTCCAGTCATAGAGGCGTCTGATCATGGCGCTTCCATTAGCGGCAGTGATTTAAAAAGTCACCAACGGAATCCCCGAAAAGCCTGGATATTCGCTTTCCGGCTTCACCATTTTGCTTTTCTGCCGAGCCAACACTCTCTTGGCGTCGAATTGCTCAACATTCGGGCAGGTTGACGGCAAGACCGCCAAGCGACGTTTCCTTGTATTTGTCGCGCATATCCTGCCCGGTCTGGCGCATGGTCTCGATGCAATTGTCGAGCGGCATGAAATGCTTGCCGTCGCCATGAAGTGCAAGCGAAGCCGCCGACACCGCCTTGATGGCGCCCATGCCGTTACGTTCGATACACGGCACCTGGACAAGACCCTTGACCGGGTCACAGGTCATGCCGAGATGATGCTCAAGCGCGATCTCTGCGGCATTTTCAACCTGCTCGTTGCTGCCTCCAAGCGCCGCACACAGGCCCGCGGCGGCCATTGCAGAGGCCGAGCCGACTTCAGCCTGACACCCGCACTCTGCGCCAGATATGGACGCGTTGTGCTTGATCAGGCCGCCAATAGCCGCTGCCGTGAGCAAAAACGTGTCGATGCCGTCGCGTGTAACATCCACACAGTGGTCCCGGTAGTAGCGGATCACGGCAGGAACGACGCCGGCCGCGCCGTTCGTGGGTGAGGTAACCACCTGGCCACCGGCTGCGTTTTCCTCATTGACCGCCATGGCATAGACCGACAGCCAGTCGTTGATCGCGTGCGGCTGCTGGCTGTTCGAGCCGGTCTGATCCACCAGGCGCTGATGGATCGCCTTCGCCCGGCGCTTCACGCTGAGACCACCCGGCAGAATGCCCTCCTGGGACAAGCCGCGCGAAATGCAGTTGTCCATGACGCCCCAGATGGCGTCGAGCTTCTCATTCAGAAAATCGGCGCCGAGAACAGATTCTTCATTGGCCCGCTTCATCTGGGCAATGGTCAGGCCGGACGCCTTGCCCATCTCCAGCATTTCGGCTGCAGAACCGAACGGATAGGGATAGCCAATGGCTTCCTTTTCTTCATGAAGATCCGCATCCGGCGCTTTCTCGTCGGCGATCATTTCGGCTTCCGTCGCCACGAAGCCGCCGCCTATCGAGTAATAGGTATCGGCGAACACGACGTCGCCGTTCTCAGAGAAAGCGGTGAGTTTCATGCCATTGGCGTGAAGCGGCAGAGCCGGCCCATAGTCGAAAACAAGGTCGGAGTCCGGATCGAAACGGACCTCGCCGCAGCCTTTGACCTGCAAGCTGCAGCGCTCATGCAGCTCCGCCAGCTTCGCTTCAGCCAGATCCGCATCCACATTGTCGGGACGAAAGCCTAGAAGGCCAAGCATGACAGCCCGATCCGATGCATGGCCCTTGCCGGTAAATGCGAGAGACCCGTGCAGGGAGGCAGTGATATGCGCAACGGCTTTGGGATCGAAACGTCCGCGGCCACCCGCGGCAAGGCGTTCCAGGAAATCGACAGCCGCGGTCATCGGTCCCATGGTGTGGGAGGATGACGGCCCGATGCCAATCTTGAAAATGTCGAAAACGCTGAGGAACATGGCTGCTAGCTCTGTCATGTGTGCGGCGCTGAACCGCGCCGCACATCTGTTTGTTATTCTGCCGCTTCTGCGTATTCGGACATCGGCGGACAGGTGCAGACCAGATTACGGTCGCCATAGGCATTGTCGACCCGGTTGACCGGAGACCAGTACTTGTCGACATCAAGCGAACCGGCCGGATAGCAGGCCTGTTCACGGCTGTATGGCCGGTTCCACTCCCCAACAAGATCGGCGACCGTGTGCGGCGCATTTTTCAGCGGGTTGTTTTCCGCATCGATCTTGCCGTCGATGATGTCCTGGGCTTCTGCTCGGATCGACAACATCGCGTCGCAGAACCGGTCCAGTTCCGCTTTCGGCTCGGATTCAGTCGGCTCCACCATCAGCGTGCCTGCGACAGGCCAGGACATGGTCGGCGCGTGGAAGCCGCTATCCATCAGGCGCTTGGCAATATCCTCAACCGTGACCCCGCCGCTATCGGCCAGCGGACGCGTATCAAGGATACACTCATGTGCGACCCGGCCTGTGTCGGACGTGTAGAGGATCTCGTAGGCATCCTTCAGGCGCGCCGCGATGTAGTTGGCATTGAGGATCGCTACCTTGGTTGCCTGCGTCAGGCCCGGACCGCCCATCAGAAGGACATAGGCCCAGCTCACCGGCAGAATCGAAGGCGAGCCGAACGGTGCTGCCGAAACGGGACCGACCGACGTTCCATATTCCGGATGACCCGGCAGGTAGGGCTCCAGATGCGCCTTCACGCCGATCGGGCCCATACCGGGTCCACCGCCGCCATGCGGAATGCAGAAGGTCTTGTGAAGGTTCAGGTGGCTGACATCGCCGCCGATCTTGCCCGGTTGCGACAGGCCGACCATGGCGTTCATGTTGGCGCCATCGATATAGACCTGACCGCCGTGGTCATGCGTGATCTGGCAGACTTCCTGCACCGTTTCCTCAAACACGCCATGCGTGGACGGATAGGTGATCATGCAGGCAGCAAGGCTTGCGGAATGCTGCTCCGCCTTTTCCCGGAAATCGGCAAGATCGATGTCGCCGTTTTCGTCCGACTTTACTGGAACCACCTTGTAGCCGACCATCTGCGCAGAGGCAGGGTTGGTGCCGTGCGCGGAGGTGGGAATGAGGCAGATATCACGATGACCTTCACCACGCGCCGCATGGTAGTTGCGGATCGTCAGAAGGCCGGCATATTCGCCCTGTGCGCCGGAGTTCGGCTGCTGGCTGATCGCATCATAGCCGGTGATTTGGCAGAGCTTGTCGTTCAGATCGTCGATCATCTCGTGATAACCGGCCGCCTGGTCCGCCGGCACGAACGGATGCAGGTTCGAGAATTCCGGCCAGGTGACCGGGATCATCTCGATCGTCGCATTCAGCTTCATGGTGCACGAACCGAGCGGGATCATTGCGCGGTCAAGCGCCAGGTCGCGGTCGGCAAGCCGGCGCATGTAGCGCGTCATTTCCGCTTCGGCGCGGTTCATGTGAAAGATCGGATGCGTCAGATATTCGCTTTCCCGAAGCGCATGCTGCGGCAGCCGGTAGTCACGGTTCAGTTCGCTGTCATCGATCAGGTCGCCACCGAAGGCACGCCACACGGCCTCGATGGTTTCCGGACGGGTCTGCTCGTCGAGCGAAATCCCGACACGCGTGTCGCCGACCTTGCGCAGGTTGATGCCGTTGGCGACCGCCGCGTTCATGACGACACCCTGGAGGGCGCCAACCTCGACGGTGATCGTGTCGAAGAAGACGGCCGGCTCGACCTTGAAGCCAAGCGATTCCAGGCCTGTCGCAAGACGCGAGGTCTTCCGGTGCACGGACTGGGCAATTGCCTTGATGCCGTCCGGACCGTGGTAGACCGCGTACATGGACGCGATCACGGCGAGGAGTGCCTGCGCGGTGCAGACGTTGGAATTGGCCTTTTCGCGGCGGATATGCTGTTCACGGGTCTGCAGGGCAAGGCGGTAGGCCTTCTTGCCGCGGCTGTCGACGGAAACACCGATGATGCGTCCCGGCATGCTGCGCTTCAGCGCGTCCTTGCACGACATATAAGCAGCGTGCGGACCGCCGTAGCCCATCGGAACACCGAAGCGCTGGGTCGATCCGACGGCAATGTCGGCGCCCATCTCACCCGGCGACTTCAGAAGCGCAAGTGCCAGCGGGTCCGCGGCAACGATTGCCAGAGCCTTGTTCTCGTGCAGTTTCCCGATGATGCCTGTGAAGTCGCGCACGTGGCCGTAGGTGCCCGGATACTGGAAAATCGCACCGAACACGGTCGTGGGATCAAGCTCGTCCGGGTTGCCGACGACAACGTCAATGCCGAGCGGTTCTGCCCGCGTCTGGATCACCGCAATGTTCTGCGGGTGGCAATTCTCGTCGACAAAGAATGTATTGGATTTCGATTTCGCCGAGCGCTTCGCCATGGTCATGGCTTCGGCAGCCGCAGTGGACTCGTCCAGCAGCGACGCGTTGGCAATATCGAGGCCGGTCAGGTCGGACACCATGGTCTGGAAGTTCAAAAGTGCTTCCAGGCGGCCCTGGGAAATTTCCGGCTGGTAGGGCGTGTAGGCCGTATACCAGGCAGGGTTCTCCAGGATGTTGCGCAGGATCGGGGCCGGTGTCGTCGTGCCGTAGTAGCCCTGGCCGATCAGCGACGTCAGCACCTGGTTTTTGCTGGCCACTTCCTTCATGTGAAACAGCGCATCGCGTTCGGACAGGCCGGGTCCGCCCCAGTCGAGAGCCTCTTTCTGGCGGATGGCCGGCGGGACGGTGGCGTCGATCAGATCGTCGAGGCTGTCGAAGCCGATCAGCTTAAGCATGTCCGCCATCTCGGTCGGGGAAGGACCGATATGCCGCCGGTTGGCGAAATCATACGCCTGATAAGTGGTGAGTTCAAAAGCCATCTTCTGCTTTCCTTTAGGCGATGAAGGCCTTGTAGGCGTCAAGGTCCATCAGATCATTCAACTGGTCGGTGTTCGACAGTTTGATCTTGTACAGCCAACCGTCGCCTTCCGGGCTTTCATTCAGCTTGGCGGGATTGTCCGCCAGCACTTCGTTGGATTCGGCAATTTCGCCGTCCACCGGTGCATAGATTTCAGACGCAGCCTTGACCGATTCAACGACACCGATCTCGTCGCCCTTTTCGAAAGTGTCGCCACTGTCTTTCTGTTCCACGTAGACGATTTCGCCGAGCTGTTCTGCCGCGTGCGTGGTGATCCCGACAGTTGCCGTGTCACCGTCGACGGTGATCCATTCATGTTCTTCGGAATAATAAGTGGTCATGTCGGTCTCTCCCCGATTAACGCTTGTAATTTTGCTGCACGAACGGCAGCGAGACGATTTCGGCCGGCTGTGCCTTGCCCCTGATCATCAGGTTGACTTTGGTGCCGGGTTCCGCCTGATCAGTGCTGATATAGCCCATCGCAACCGGTCCGCCAGCGGTCGGACCGAATCCGCCCGACGTGACGACGCCGATGGCATTACCATCTTCGCTTTGCACTTCAACTCCCTGGCGCGCCGGTGCGCGGCCTTCAGGCCGGATGCCAACCAGCTTGCGCGCCGTTCCGCCGGAAATCTCCCGCTGGATCCGTTCCGCGCCCAGGAAGCCGCCTTCTTCACGGCGGCGTTTCTGGATGGCCCAGATCAGCGAAGCTTCGATCGGTGACGTGTCGTTGTCGATATCGTTGCCGTAGAGGCAAAGCCCGGCTTCCAGCCTGAGCGAATCGCGCGCTCCAAGACCGGCCGGTTCGCAATTCTCGTCCGCCAGGAAGGCACGCGCCACCTCGACGGCCTTGTCTTCCGCGATCGAGATCTCGTAACCGTCTTCACCTGTATAGCCAAGACGCGAGATCCGGCACTCGACGCCGTTGATTTCGCCAACCATGGTTTCCATGAACTTGAGATCGCGCGCTGCCGGGCAGAGGGCGCCGACAACATCCTCAGCCTTGGGCCCCTGAACCGCGACCAGCGCCCGATCGAAGATTTCGGTCACGTCCACCCCGTCGAGGTGCTTCGCCATATGCGGAATGTCCTGGTGGCGCATGGAGGCATTCACGACAACGAAGAAATGATCGCCCGCGTTGGATACAATCAGGTCGTCCATGATGCCGCCGGTCTCGTTTGTGAAGAAACCGTAGCGTGCCTTGCCTTCTTTCAGCGTCGAGAACGCCTGTGGGCAGAGCGCTTCCAGCTTCTCGCCGACATTCTCGCCCATGAGGATCACCTGACCCATATGGCTGACGTCGAACAGAGCCGCCTTTTCGCGGCACTGCTTGTGTTCCCCCATGATGCCCATCGGGTATTGAACCGGCATTTCCCAGCCGGCGAAATCGACCATCTTTCCGCCCAGTTCGACATGAAGGTCGTAGAGCGGTGTACGTTTGGGGGCGTCAGCCATAATGCCGGTCCTCTCTCGTTGTTGTTTCGGTCAGTCGCGCACCACCGTGACCGTACAATGCGCGTTGCGCACGACACGGGCAAGGTTCGGACCGATTTCATAGTTGGGGAAATCGCCCTTGGCTGAGGCCATCACGATGTGATCGTAGCCTTCCTTGTGGGCGAGCTTCAAAATCTCGCGGTAGACACTGCCTTCCTCGATATGGATCGGGATGTCACCGGCGCCATTTGCTTCCAGAATGGCGGCAAGCTTTCCGCGCACGAAATCCTTCGCGCCGGCGCCGTAATTTGCCGGCAGATTCGGCAACCGGATGATTTCCGGAATCACGGAGACGGCGTGCAATTCAGCGCCATAAAATTTCGCCTGCTCAAGCGCCATGGGTAGCGCCTTTTTCCAGGACCGGTCGTCCGTATGATCGATCGGCAGCAGAATTTTTTTAGTCATCTGTCATCTCCAAACAACGGGTTGGATATGAGGAGGGCTGGGGAACCAGCCCTCCCGCCTCTCAGTTATTCTGCAGCGCTCTTTTCGCCTTCTTCGCTGGCACCGTTGGTCGCGAAGAACTCTTTGGTCAGTGCGAAGACGACCGGGCTGAGCAGCGCCAGGGCAATCAGGTTCGGGATTGCCATCATCGCGTTCAGCGTGTCCGCAAGCAGCCAGATGAAGCCCAGATCCGCGGTCGCGCCGAAATAGATCATGGCGATCCAGAGGATGCGGTACGGCACCAGCGCCCGGTAGCCGAAGAAGAAGCCGACGCATTTCTCGCCATAGAAGGACCAGCCCAGGATGGTGGTGAAGGCGAAGATCGACAGCGCGATGGCAATGAGATATCCGCCAACGCCCGGCAAGGATGTCTCAAAGGCAAGTGACGTCAGCGCAGCACCCGATTCACCGCTGGTCCAGGCACCGGATGAAATGATCGCAAGACCGGTGATGGAGCAGACGATAATGGTGTCGATGAACGTGCCCAGCATCGCGATCAGGCCCTGGTTGACCGGACCCTTGGTCGACGCGGCAGCATGTGCGATCGGCGCAGAACCGAGACCTGCCTCGTTGGAGAAGACACCGCGTGCCACACCGAAGCGGATCGCTGCCCAGACCGCAGCTCCTGCAAATCCGCCCGTGGCAGCCGAAGGTGTGAAGGCATGGGTGAAGACCAGCGCGAGCGTGTCGCCGATCGCGCCGAAATTGATCAGCAGGACCAGAAGGCCGGCAATGATATAGCTGACCGCCATGAACGGAACCAGTTTGCCCGCAACAGCGCCGATCCGGGTAATGCCGCCCAGGATAACAGCCGCGGTCAGGACCATCAGGATCACGCCGGTGACTGATGTGTTGAGACCGAAGTTGGCGTCGAGCACATGGGCGACACCATTCGCCTGCACGCCGTTGCCGATGCCGAAAGCTGCAATCGCGCCGAAGAGCGCGAAGGCCCAGCCGAGCCAGTGCCAATGCGCGGCAAGACCGTTCTTGATGTAGTACATCGGCCCGCCGACAAAATTGCCGAGTTCGTCTGTTTCCCGGTATTTCACCGCACAGACCGCTTCGGCGTATTTCGTTGCCATGCCCACAAGAGCAGTCATCCACATCCAGAACAACGCGCCGGGACCGCCAAGGAAGATCGCTGTTGCAACACCCGCAATGTTACCCGTGCCGATGGTCGCCGAGAGTGAGGTCATCAACGCGTTGAACGGGCTGATCTGACCCTCGCCCTGACCGGTCCGGCCCTTGAACAGGAGACCGAACCCGGTACCGAGTTTCAGGATGGGCATGAACTTCAGCCCGACCTGCAGGAAGAAACCGACGCCGAGAATGAGAACCAGCATGACCGGGCCCCAGACGACCCCGTTTATCTGGCCCACTATGTTGCTTAACGCTTCCATGATTGTCCTCCCAGTGCGTTAGGGTTTGCTCCCGCTTGCCAGGCCCTTGGCAAAGTGCTCGGGAGCGTTGATGCCTTCATCCCCGTCAATTGGCTCTGTGTTGACGGCTGCGGATGAAGGAGTTCGTGATCTCGTGTGTTTCAGGCGTGGATGGCGCGCCCGAGTGCATCGAGGCAGGCTTCCTTGACGGCCTCGCCCAATGCCGGGTGCGCATGGCAGGTTCGTGCGACTTCCTCCACGCTCACGCCTTTGGTCATGGCCAGCACCAGCTCGGCAATCAGGTCGCCGCCATGGGCACCACAAATATGCGCGCCAAGGATCGTTCCGTCAGGCGCGACAAGCACCTTGACAGCGCCGTCCGTCTCGCCGGACGAACGCGCGCGGCTGTTGGCCATGAAGTTGAATTTTCCGGTGATGTAGTCGGTGCCTGTTTCCTTCAGGACTTCTTCCGTCGCGCCGACAGACGCGACTTCCGGATCGGTATAAACAACACCCGGTACGGTGTTGTAGTCGACGTGTCCTGCCTTCCCTGCCAGCATCTCGACGCAGGCCACACCGTCTTCCTCGGCTTTGTGCGCCAGCATCGGTCCGGGAATGCAGTCACCTATGGCATAGACCCCTTGGACTGACGTCATGAAGGCATCATTGACCTCAATGAATCCGCGGCTATTCGTTGCAACACCAAGTGCATCGAGGCCCAGCCCGCGCGTGACCGGGCGGCGGCCGATGGCAACGAGAACCTTGTCGGCCTCCAGCGTCTCGGTGCTGTCCTTGCCGACCCGTTCCAGCGACAGCTGCAAACCGTCTGCGCCGCGCTCGATGCCGGTAAGCTTGCGCCCAAGCTGGAACTTCAGGCCGCGCTTCGTCAGCGCCCGCTGTGCGAGTTTGGCAATCTCGCCGTCATTTCCCGGCAGGATCCGGTCGAGATATTCCACGACGGTCACCTTTGCGCCGAGCCGGGACCAGACCTGTCCGAGTTCAAGGCCGATCACGCCCGCACCTATCACCACAAGGTGTTGCGGAACCTGGGCGAGCGCGAGCGCACCGGTGCTGCTGAGAATGTCCGTCTCGTCTATATCGATGCCAGGCAGCGACGCCGGTTCGGAGCCGGTGGCGATCAGGATGCTCACCGCTGACAGAAGCGAATTGCCTTCGCTGCCGGAAACCTTGACGACGCCGGGTTCGGGAATGGAGCCCCAGCCTTCGATGAGGTCTACGCCGTTCTTCTTGAACAGGTAAGCAATGCCCTTGGTGAGATCGCCGACGATCTTGTCCTTGCGCCCCATCATCGCCGCAAGATCGAGCGTTGCTCTCTCAATCCCGATGCCATGCGCAGCCAGATGGGACAGCTCGGCGAATTTTGCTGAAGACGTCAAAAGAGCCTTGGAGGGAATACAGCCGACATTGAGGCAGGTCCCGCCGAGGGCTCCGCGACCTTCGACACAGGCGACGCTCATGCCGAGTTGCGTGGCGCGGATCGCTGCCACGTAGCCGCCCGGGCCACCGCCGATGACGACAAGATCGTAACTCTTCATCTCGGCGCCTCAGTTTTCGTAGATCGGGAATTTCTTGCAGATCGCGCGCACTTCGCCACGCGTCGCCGCTTCGACCTCGGCACTGCCATCGGGATTTTCCGCCAGCGCGTCCAGGACATCGGAGATCAGATGACCGATGCGACGGAATTCGTCTGGTCCAAACCCGCGCGAACAGCCAGCTGCCGTGCCCAGACGGATGCCGCTGGTGATCGTGGGTTTTTCCGGGTCGCCCGGAACCCCGTTCTTGTTGCAGGTGATCCCGGCGCGCTCAAGGGCTGCTTCAGCAGCATTGCCCTTCACCCCCTTCGGCCGCAGATCAACCAGCATCAGGTGATTGTCGGTACCACCGGAAACAACTGCGCACCCACGCTCGATCATGACGTCGGAAAGCGAGCGTGCGCTGTCGACAACGCGCTGGCAATAGTCCTTGAACCCGGGCTGCAACGCCTCACCAAAGGCGACCGCCTTGGCTGCAATGACATGCATCAGCGGTCCACCCTGAAGTCCGGGAAACACCGCTGAGTTGATCTTTTTGGCCAAGGTCTCGTCATTGGTGAGAATGATGCCGCCGCGCGGGCCTCGCAGGGTCTTGTGGGTCGTGGAGGTGACGATATGGGCGTGCGGCATCGGAGACGGATGCAGTTCTGTCGCGACAAGACCAGCGATATGCGCCATGTCGACCAGCAGCCAGGCGCCGATCTCGTCGGCGATCTGCCGAAACTTCCGAAAATCGATCTTGCGCGAATAAGCGGACGCGCCGGCAATGATGAGTTGAGGCTTTTCAGTGCGCGCAAGGTCGGCAACCTGATCGTAGTCGATCAGACCTTCCGGGGTCAGTCCATATTGAACGGGCCGGAACCACTTTCCAGATTGCGCCGGCTTTGCACCATGGGTCAGGTGACCGCCCGCGTCGAGGGACATGCCCAGGATCGTGTCGCCGGGCTTCAGGAGAGCAAGCTTGACCGCACCGTTGGCCTGCGCACCGGAATGAGGCTGCACATTTGCAAACCCGGCACCGAACAAGCGCTTCAACCTGTCGATGGCTTCCGCCTCAACTTCATCGACATATTCACAGCCGCCATAGTACCGGCGTCCCGGATAGCCCTCGGCGTATTTGTTCGTCAGCACCGACCCCTGTGCCTGGAGAACCGCTTTCGAGACAATGTTTTCCGAAGCAATCAGTTCGATCTGATCCGCCTGGCGTCCAGCTTCGCGGTCAATCGACCCGGCAATGACCGGATCTGCAGTTTCCAGGTTTGTCCGAAACATGACTCTCTCCAACCGTTTCCGGAATTACCTTAAGTTTCCTGTTGGCAACTTGTGTTTCTTATAAGAAACTTTTCGCTATTTAGCAACATAAGTTTTCGTGAGAGAAATTTGACGCCTATACGAGAGTGTGCAAGGTGTTGGAGAACAACTGGAAAGGCCCGACATGGACCCTGTTTCGCAGACTTCCGAGGAAGAGATTGTCGACACTCCCGATGCCGACCACCTGGGAAAAATGATCCGCGAGGCGCGTCTGAAAAAAGGCTGGACGCTGGAAGAAGCGGGCAAGGCCGCCGGGATCGGCCGCTCGACCCTGTCAAAGATCGAGAACAACCAGACGCGGCCGAGTTTTGATATCGTCCGCCGCCTGACCAAAGCACTGGAACTGAGGACGCCGCAATTGTTCGTTCAGTCCGGACCGAGCGATATTTCCGGCCGACGGGACGTTACGCTTGCAGGCCAGGGAGAACCCCAGGACACGCCGACCTATTTCCATGAGCTCTTGTGCACTGAGCTCACCAGCAAACGCATGTTTCCCTATATCAGCACGATCAAGGCCCGCGACGTTTCCGAATTCGAGTCCTGGATCCGCCACCGCGGTGAGGAATTCATGTATGTCATCAGCGGTGAGCTGACGTTCTTCACCGAGCACTACAAACCGTTGCCGATGAAGGCAGGCGACAGTGTCTACTACGACAGCGGCATGGGTCACGGCTGTGTTTCAACGAGCAAGGAAGATGCAAAGGTGCTGTGGGTGTCGCTGGAATAGCGATCCACCTGTCAGCTGCTAAAACGCACCTGATTATGCGGGCGGTTTCTGGCAGTTTCTGGCAGTTCAGGCTGCGGTAAACCCACAGTCAGGCCGTCAGTTGTTCCAGTAGGAACCTTCTTTTCTGCCGATGTGCTTTATCAGGACGTCTACTGCCTCTTCCAGGCGTGAGTCCGAGATCAGATCGACAATTTGCAAATGTTCGCCATAGGACTTTTGCATGTGGTCCGGATGGTTGCCCAGCTTGTTCCTCAAGCACGCCATCTTGGCTGCGATTGTCTGATACGCATCGTTCAGGAACGCGTTTTTCGCGTGATCGAAGAAGCCCTGATGAAAGTCTGTATCGAGAGACAGATACTCCCGGTCATCACCCTTCTTGTGTGCGCGGGTCATCTTCTTGGTGATGTCCTTCAACGTCGACGCAAGCCCGGCCGGATCTCTTTCTGCCGCTTTTCTTAACGCCGCGGTCTCAAGACAGACGCGGACATCGCAAATATCGATCAGCGAGCACCGGTCAAGAGTGAAGACATACGTCCCGCGCTGCGGCTCGGTATGCACCAGGCCTTCAAGCTCCAATCGGGCAAAAGCTTCACGAACAGGGGTTCTGCTGACGCCAAGCTCTTTTGCAATTTTCGTTTCCGAAAGCGCTTCGCCCATGTCCCGTTCGCCGCTGATGATCTGCGCGCGCAAGGCATCCGAAACTTGTTCTGCAAATGATTTTGGTCGTTGAATTTTCAGCATTTTCTCAAATCCCTTCATCAGCAGAAAGCGTTATAGACCCAATAGCATTTTGTGCACAGTACTTTTGTTATTGACATACTGTATGCCAGTATGCCAGCATTTCGGCAATTCAGAACCGCAAATGCGGAAGTCGTGATTTGGGAGGACACCGATGGCGCAGTTGGAGCGCATTCTGATTGCTGTGAACCAGTTCCTGGTCGCATCGGCGCTTGCCATGGTTTTCCTGATCGTCATTACCAATGTCGTCGGCCGCTACCTGTTCGGCATATCCCTGTCCTGGGGTGAGGAAGTGGCGCGGTTCCTGATGATATTCGGTGTGTTCGCCGGTGCCGGACTGGCCCTGAGAAGCGGACGGCTGGTTGAGATCGACCTCTTTGTCGCCCTGCTTCCCGACAGGCTGCGGACGCTTGTTCGCTGGGGCAGCGTTATCGTCATGGCGGGCTTCATGGCCCTGATTTTCTGGTTTGGTGTCCAGTTCGTCAGCTTCGGCTGGAACAAGGAAACCATGGCGACCGGCATCTCCCGCGGCATTCCCTATCTGGCCATTCCGCTGGGGTCGGTTCTGTTTCTCTGCCACCTGGCGCTTGTCTGCCGGAAGTTCGTTGCCGGTGAATTCGAAACGGACACCGTTCTGGATGATGCGGAGGAAGCCCAGCCATGATGGCGAAGACCCTCATCATCCTGTTCTTCGGCACGCTTGCGCTCGGGCTGCCCGTTGTTTTCACGATGGGTGTTGCCTCAACGGTGGCAATCCTGCTCGACGGCTCGCTGAATCCTCTCCTCATTCCGCAGCGTCTGTTTGGAGGGATAAACTCCTTCCCACTGATGGCGGTACCGTTCTTCATTCTCGCCTCAGAGCTGATGACGGCCTGCGGCCTGACAGCTGCCCTCCTTCGCTTCGCAAACGACCTTGTCGGCCACATCCGCGGCGGTCTCGGCCACGTCAACGTCCTGACCTCCATGCTGTTCGCCGGCATTTCCGGATCGGCGCTTGCCGACGCGGCCGGTCCGTCCGCCATCGTCATGCGGATGATGCGCAAGGCCGGATACGAGGCCAACTACGCCGGAGCCCTGTCGGCGGCGACCGCCACCATTGGGCCCATCATTCCGCCATCCATCCTCATGGTGATTTTCGCAATCTCCGACAATCGGGTAACCGTTGCAGGCCTGTTTCTCGCCGGTGTCGTCCCGGGTCTTCTGCTCGGCCTTGCACTTGCTGCGGCCAATCATGTCGTGTCGGTCAAAAAAGGCTATCGCGGACGGGACAAACGCGCCTCGGCGATTGAAGTTTCGCGCAGCGCAATCGGTGCCGGACCCGCGATGCTCATGCCGCTCATCATTCTCGGCGGCATTCTCGGCGGTGTCTTCACACCCACGGAAGCAGGCGCGGTGGCAACGGCTTACGCGCTGTTCCTCGGACTGATCCTGCGCACCCTGTCGGTGTCAAAGCTCTACGACGTTCTTGTCAGGGCAGCCATCACGACGTCTTCCGTTCTCTTGATCGTTGCAATGGCATCGGTATTCGGCTGGCTGCTGACATATTTGCAGATCCCGCAAACGCTTGCGTCCGCCATTGCCCTGATGACCGACGACCGCATCGTCGTGCTCTTCCTGCTGGCGGGTTTCGCACTTGTCTGCGGGTTGTTCATCGACACTCTTCCGGCACTCATCATCCTGACACCCGTGCTCGGCCCGATTGCGGCACAGTTCGGGATCGACCCGCTGCAATTCGCAATGATGCTGGTCCTCAACCTCACCATCGGGATGATCACGCCCCCCGTCGGGCCCGTTCTTTTCGTTATCGCGACCATTGGCCGTCTTCGCATTGAAGGCCTGTCGCGCGCTGTTCTGCCGCTACTCGCTGCGGAATTGGCGGTTCTGTTGCTGGTCATTCTCGTACCAAGCCTCAGCACCGCTCTACCTCGCTTCTTCGGTTTCTCGAGCTAGTTACATGGGAGGAAACTTATGAAATTGACGACACGTTTGCTGGGTGGGGCAGCTGCTCTCGCCATCTTCGCAGCCGCTTCTGCGGCACAGGCCAAGGACCTGAAATACGCCCACTTCCAGGCGGCTGACATGTCCTCGCCCAAACACGCCGCCGCGCTTGCGTTTGAAACATGCGTGGAAGGCAAAACCTCGGGCTCCATCGATGTCCAGGTTTTCCCGGCATCACAGCTTGGCGACGGCAGCCAGATCATCGAAGGTCTGCAACTGGGAACGGTCCAGATGGGCGTCGTTCACGACGGTCCGATCTCGGCGGTTTACAAGCCTTTCGCCGTCTTTGCCATGCCGTATCTGTTCGATGATCAGGCGATGGCCTGGTCGATCGTGGACAGTTCCTTCGGCGACGAAATGTTCGAGGACATGCGTTCCCAGACCGGCATTCGCGTCCTTGGCCTTGCGGACAATGGCGTCCGCAACTTCACCAACTCGAAGGTTCCGGTGGCTGAACCGGAGGACATGAAGGGCCTCAAGATGCGCGTGATGACCGCGCCGGTCTGGACAAAACTTGTTGAGTCCCTTGGGGCCTCCGCGACCCCGGTCCCCTGGCCCGAACTGCCGGGCGCGCTGCAACAGGGTGTTGTCGACGGTCAGGAAAACGGCGTGACCAACATCGTCAACGCATCGCTGTACCAGCACCAGAAATACGTCTCGCTCGATGGCCATGTCTTTTCCTGGCACGCCTACATGATCAACGACGATTTCTACAACGGTCTGACCGACGACGAGAAACTCGCTGTCGATCAGTGCGTTGAGATTTCAAAGATCATCCATCGCGGCATGACGGCTGCCCAGGACGCCAACGCAGCGACAATTCTGGGCGAGAAGGGGCTGGAAGTCGTCCCGGTAAGCCCGGAACAGAAGGCCAAGTTCCGCGACCTGGCACAGCCTGCCGTCCGGGAATACATTGTCGGCGAAATTGGCGAGGACTGGCCGTCCAAGCTTGATGATGCCGTCGCTGCGTATCGGAACCAGTAAGATGCGTGCGGAGGCTGTGACCGAACTGGACATGCCCTGTGCCGCGGTCCTTGAACCGGGGTATGCGGACTACACGCTTGAACAGGAAGCCATTCGGCGCTTCGGCGCCCGTGTGCTGCCTGTTCCGGCGGAACAGGACGCAGTCTCCGCACTGGCCAGCAGAAATGTCTTTGCGGTGCTCGTTCGCGAGCGCCTCATCGACAAGGCCATCTATGAGAATTTCCCTGACCTCAAGCTGATCCTGAGATACGGCGTGGGCGTTGACAACGTCGACCTGACCCGCGCCACGGAACGCAGGATCTATATTGCCAACATTCCGGACTACGGCGCGGAAAACGAAGTCAGCGACCACGCAATCGCGCTCTACCTCGCGGTTTCGCGCAGGATCGTTTCAAGAGACCTTGAGGTGCGCCAGGGAAAGTGGGGAATAGGTCAGCACGCACCCATTCCCGGGCGCAGGAACGCAACAGTTGGATTGATCGGATTTGGGCGCATTGCCAAGTCGGTCTGCACACGTTTTCGCGCTCTCGGATTTTCACGCGTCCTCGTGAGCGACCCTTATCTCGATGACGACACCCGGGCTGAATGGGATATCGAAGCCTGCGACACGGACACCCTGTGCAGGGAGTCCGACGTGATCAGTCTTCATGCACCGCTGACAACCGACACCCGTAACATCTTGAATGCACGACGCATCGCTTTGATGAAGAAAACCGCGATCCTCGTGAACGTTTCTCGCGGCGGCCTTGTCGACGAAACCGCCCTGGCCGACGCGATTTGTGCCGGGCGCATTTTCGGCGCCGGCGTCGATGTCTTCGAACAGGAGCCGCCAGCGGCAGACAACCCTCTGCTTTCGGCACCGAACACCGTGCTCAGCGATCACAGCGGCTGGTACTCGGAGGCTTCCGTCAGTGAACTTCAAAGGCGTGCCGGCGCCGAATTGGCCCGCGTCCTTGAAGGCAATCCACCACAGAACTGGGTCAACCGCTGGTGAACAGACCCGCGGCCGACCGAATTTGCCGTCTGCGGACGGACCCAATCAGGAGTAACTCAAATGGAACTTAGGGACTTGATCGCAGGCTTCCGGGAAACGGCAACCGCTTCCGTCGCGGACGCGGTCGACAAAATTGTCGGGCGCAAAGGGTATCTTGATCAGGCCATCAAGCCGCGCATCAACGACAAGAAGATTGTCGGCCCGGCCGTGACCGTGCTTGAGGGTCCGACCGATGAATTCGTTCCCCCTCAGCATGCCTTGGACGCAATTGATGAATCGGAGCCAGGTTCGGTCATCGTCATCTCCATTTCTGGAGATGAAAACGTAGCGGTCTGGGGTGGGCTGATGACGGCAGGGGCCGTCGCCAACAAGCACGAAGGCGCGGTTCTGGATGGCGCAGTACGCGACATAACCGAAATCCGCCGTGACTATGATTTTCCGGTCTATGCACGGTCGACCTCACCGGGAACGACGCTCGGCCGCCACAAGACACTCGCCGCCAACGAACCTGTCCCAGTCGGCGATGTCATCGTTCATCCCGGAGACATCATCGTTGGAGATATCGACGGCGTTGTCGTGGTGCCTTCCGACAAGGCCGAAGAGGTTCTGGCAATGGCGCGCGAAATCGATGTTCGCGAAGCCGAACAGGCGAAACTGATCATGCAGGCAGGCTCGCTGCGCGAGGGACTTGCGAAATACGGCCGCATCTGAACCAGACCTAAGAGGACAAGAAAAATGAAACTGCTGAAAGCTGCCGCCTTGTCGGCCATCGCAGCGACCTGCCTTGGCGCGGGAAGTGCTATTGCCAGCGAACCGCCTCAGCCCGAAGTTGTCGCCGAGTGGAACCGTCTGCCGTACAAAGTTGAATCTGAAGACATACGGTCGTCTTGGGAGAACAGCGACATTTTCGGCCAGGCCCTCATACAGGGCGCAAAGGTCGACAGTGATGGCAACATCTACGTGTCGACGGCCAGGTGGGGTGGGAAAGAAATCCCCTCAACGCTCTCCAAACTTGTCAGAAATGGAGACGTCTGGGAGCTCGAGCCCTATCCGAGCGAGGAAATGAACGATGTGGCCAACGCGGCCGGCTTGAAGGCTGTGTTGGGCTTCGAGATCGATCGCAATGATGTCATGTGGATCCTCGATCAGGGACATGTCGCAGGCCCTCCCTTTGAAGACGGTGACGCCAAACTCGTCTTGTGGGACATCAAGGGTAACAAGGAAATTCAGCGGTACGTCTTTACCGCCGACGAAGCAGACAGGCAGTGTTCTTTCCTCAACGATCTGGCCGTCGACAATGACACCGGGTTTGCCTACATCGCCGACAGCGGCATTTTCTGTAACCCGCTTCACGGCGGCCTGATCGTCTATGACAGCAATACGAACACCGTCCGCCGGATCCTTGATCAGCACAAGTTCACGAACAACGAACCGAATTTCTTCTTCAACATCGACGACCGTCCGGTCCTCAAAAACGGCGGCATGCAAACCGGCGCGGACGGCATAGCGCTCTCAGGCGACAAGAAGACCGTCTACTGGACCAATTTGACGGGCAACAAGCTCTATTCGCTGCCGACCGAGATCCTGCGCGACTTCGAAACCAATGAAACGGTGATCGAGAACGCGGCGCGTGTTGAGACATCGCTTCCTTCCAACACGGATGGCATGACGGCGGACAATGCCGGAAACATTTACATGACCGCATTGTCGCTCGACGGCCTCATGAAATTCGACGAATCCACCGGTCAGGTCAGCCGGTTCGTCCATCATCCGGAAATGAACTGGCCGGACACGCTGGCGTGGGGACCGGACGGATCTTTGTATGTTGTTTCCAATCACCTGCACGTTTGGGTGGACGGAGACATGAATTTCGAGTCTCCGGAAATCCCGAACTTCAGGATCTGGCGTATTCCGAACGTCGGGCAAAGCTATACGACCGAATAACCAACGCGGCCGGTCCCACACCGCGTTGGGGCCGGCTCTCACTCAAAGAGCAGTGCGATGTATTCAGATATTGTTTGCTTGGGCGAACCCATGCTCGAGTTCAACGAGCAGGAAGACGGCCGGTTTCTAAAAGGTCACGGTGGCGACACGTCAAATGCCGCGATCGCTGCAGCAAGGCAGGGCGCGTCCGTCGGCTATCTGACGCGCCTGGGTCAGGACGACTTTGGTGACGAGTTCTTGAAACTCTGGCAACACGAAGGCGTCGACACCAGCCAGGTTATCCGGGACCCCGTGGCCCGGACCGGCATTTACTTCGTCAGCCATAACGAGAAGGGCCATTCCTTCACCTATATGCGCAAGGGATCGGCGGCCAGCCTGATAAGCCCGCCAGACATTCCCGAAGACTACGTTTCAAAAGCGCGGATCCTGCATGTATCCGGCATTTCTCAGGCGATTTCCGCATCGGCTGCCGACACGGTGTTTGCGGCGATCGAAGTCTGCCGTAATGCCGGCGGCTGGGTGTCCTACGACACCAACCTGAGACCGAATCTCTGGCCGCTGGAGCGCGCGCGCGCCGTCACCCATGCAGCCATGGCCAGGGCACACATCGCGCTGCCGGGCCTTGAAGACGCGGTGCTTCTGACCGGCTTGACCGATCCGGATGCAATTGCAGACTTTTATCTCAATCTCGGTTGTGAAATTGTTGCCCTGACGCTTGGCAAGGAGGGGACTCTCATCGCACTGCCGAATGAGCGGCGGCGCGTTCCGGGTCAGCCTGTGACACCCGTCGACGCGACCGCTGCCGGAGACACGTTTGACGGCGCCTTTCTGGCCGAGATGGCTGCCGGGCGGGATCCGTACGAAGCTGCCAAATATGCAAATGCGGCCGCCGCTCTGTCGACACAGGGTTATGGCGCGGTGGCCCCGATGCCGAGACGGCCGGATGTTGAACGCTTCTTGAACGAAGGTAAGGCTGCATGAAACATGCCCTGGTGACTGGCGGAACACGGGGGATCGGGCGCGGTGTCACGGGCTCGCTTCTCGATCAGGGCTGGTCTGTGACGGCGACCGGCATCAGCGAGAGCGAAGTGGCCGCCTGCCCGCCCGCAGACAATCTCAAGACGGTTGTTCTTGATGTGACCGATGCCGACGCAATCGCCGGACTGTTCGCCACACTCGGCACACTGGATGGACTGGTGAATTGCGCGGGTATTCTGATGCGCGAAGCCGAGTACGAAATCGAGAACTTCTGCAAGGTGATCGACGTCAACCTCACCGGCACGATGCGAATGTGTCTGGCAGCAAGACCCCTTCTGGAGACATCGGGCGGCGCAATCGTCAATACGGCATCGATGCTCAGCTATTTCGGTGGCCCGCTTGTCCCGGCCTACTCCGCCTCGAAAGGCGGCGTTGCGCAATTGACCAAGGCACTTTCGGCGAAATGGTCGAAGGACGGCATCCGCGTGAATGCCATTGCACCCGGCTGGATCGAAACGGAAATGACGGCGGGTCTGAGAGCGGACAGTGCACGTGAAACGGCGATACTGTCCCGAACTCCCATGGGACGCTGGGGACAGCCGAGCGAGGTCGGTGCACTGGCGGCATGGCTCCTGAGCGACCAGGCAAGTTTTGTCACCGGGGCGGTGTATCCGGTGGACGGCGGGTACTCTTCCGTCTAGGCCCTTTTTGAAGAAAACGGAGTGGATTTGACATGCCGGTCACGGAAAAAGATGAAAACCCGCGCATTCCCTATCAGTTGCCCTTTCCAAAGGACGCACAGGCGGAAATCGTGGTCCCGAGCGCCATCCCCGAGGACGAACGGGTTTGGGTGCCCCAGGCAGACAATGTCTGGTTTCGGCCACTCTGCCTCAACCGAAGCCAGGGATACTGGGTCAACCTGCTCCGCGTGCGAAAGGCCGGCGTCCTGTCACGTCATCGCCACCCCAACCCGGTCCACGGGTTTGTGCTGAAGGGGCGCTGGCACTACCTGGAACACGATTGGGTGGCGGAGGCAGGCGGCTATGTCTATGAACCGCCCGGCGAGACCCATACGCTGGTCGTTCCCGACGACGTGGAGGAAATGATCACGCTCTTTCAGGTCAACGGCATCATGTACTACGTCGACCCTTACGGAAAACCACTCGGATATGAGGATGTTTTCACAAAGATCGACATGTGCCGCGAGCACTACGAAAAGGTCGGGCTTGGCGAAGACTACGTTGACCAGTTTCTAAGGTAGTGACCCGCCTATTTTCTGTTATGGAAGATGAATCCGATGAAATTCAGAAGGATCTGCGCCGCCAGGATCTGGGTGCTTTGGCTCGGGTCGTAGTCGGGTGCAACTTCCACAAGATCGATACCGGCAACATCGCCCCGCTTTGAAAGGCCCTGCAGGATTTCCAGAACGTCATAATACAAGAAGCCGCCATGGCTCGGCGTGCCCGTTCCCGGCGCTATGGACGGGCAGAAGGCATCAATATCGATGGTGACGTAATAGCGCGCTCCCACTGGGATGCGCTCCAGCACCGCCTCGGTCCCGAGTTTGCGCACTTGCCGGACCGACAGGATATCGGATCCACGCTCCCGTGCATCCACGTAACCTTCCCTTGCCGTCGACGACACATTGCGGATGCCGAGCTGGGTCATGCCGGAAACGTAGTCCTTCTCGATCGCCCGGCGCATGGGATTGCCGTGACCGGCGGTCACGCCGTGCCGCTCGTCCACAAAATCCAGATGTGCGTCGATCTGGACCACGTGGATAGGCCCGTTTGCCGCGCAATTCTCCTCAAAGGCGTTGATGCAGGGAATATTGACCGAGTGATCTCCGCCGATCACGACCGGCATCGCGCCTGCACTTAGGATTTTCTTCACACCGAACTCGATATTGGCGTGGCTTTCCTCGGTCTTGGTATGAATGATATCGGCGTCGCCGATGTCGACAATCCTGACGTCTTCACCGAGATAGGTCGCATCGTCTTCATGATCATAGGCCCCGGCGTGGCCGAAGCTGAACAGCGTCGAAGCTTCACGTACCGACCGCGGCCCGAATCTGGCTCCGGAACGGAACTGGCAACCGAAATCGAATGGCGCCCCGAGAACCGCAACGTCGGCGTCGATCTTGTCCCAGTCGGAAACAAACTCCTTTTTGCCGAAGGTCGCGATGCCAACGAAGGGCAGGTTCAAACGCCCGGATTCATAGCCATGTCCCGACATGCGTTTCTCCGTAATTTTCGTGTGTCAGCCCGGATGGAACCCCGCACAATGTGGGAAAAACAAGGTTTTGAAAACAGGGTTTGACCTAGTTCTGAACTTTTTCCAGCGCCGCATTCGCAGCTGCTTCCAGCATCGCCCGGTCTGTGGCCTCCGCCATCCCGTTGAAGATCATCAGCATGCGACCATTTCTCGTAAAGAGGCCAAGCTGTGAGGAGGTCGCGGTCACCTCGCTGTAGTAACCGCCTTCCCCGATGGATATCTTATCCGCGGTTCCAGGTTCAAACGCCGCGATCATGCTGTCAATCGCTGCATCGGCATCGGACCCTTCCGTGCCGTCCTTCGCCTCGCGCAGCATCAGGGACAGAACCGCGTTTCCATCCGAGTCGAGCACGTCGCATCCGGAAAGCGTGGACTGCGCGTCATCGGGTGCCACCAGGAGATTGTTTTCGGCGATTTTTTGGGGCGCCTGACCCATCACGGCCGCAAGGTCGATGTCTTCCAGAACAGCGCAGGCCGTCAGTCCGGAATGCTGGTCCGCACTTCCGGAGCAGGCTGCAAGTACAGCAGCAAGCCCTATCGCCGCAAAGGACGAATGTCGTTTTCCTTCAGACATGTTTGCCCCCTCGAACCGGCTTGGGGAAGCCTCGCCTTTTGACGATCGCTCCCCGCGCGCTCAAATCCGAAAGGTTCATATCTCCGATATCGGTCGAGCACACAAGCGATGCAGGCCAAAAAGGGCCAAGAATACGCAGACTTGGTTAAACCAGCCCGGTTATGCCGGACTGGCGCTGCCTGGGCGTCTGCAGCGCCCGCAAGAGGGGCGCAGCCCGTGATCCGCTCCAAAAATCCGTCAGGTTCCGGACTTGAAACGGGTCCAGCTTCTGGTCAGCAGCCGCAGTGTTTTTTGATCGCGCGGCAGGTTCGGAAACAACTTGGCCATCAACTCGTCAGCCGGATAGACGCTCGGGTCCTCCCGGACCTCTTGCAGGACGAATTCGAGCGCTGCCTTGTTGCCGTTTGGGTAATAGTAAAGATTGGTTACGGCGGCGATTGCCTTCGGCTCCATCAGGAAGTTGATGAACGTGTGCGCGTGGTCCGGATTGGGCGCATCTGCCGGAATGGAGAGGAAATCGAAGAAGATTTCGGTTCCTTCTCTTGGAAGGGCATAGGCGACCTCCACGCCGGTTTGCGCCTCCAGCGCGCGCGCCTGGGCGAGCCCGGCATCCCCGCTCCACCCCAGAACGAGGCACAGGTCTCCATCCGCCAACTCATTGATGAGTGAACCGGTTCTGAAATGCCGGACATGCGGCCTGATCGCAGTCAGCAAACCATCGACAGCCTTGAAATCGTCGGCATCCGACGTAAAGGGATCAAGTCCGAGATAATTCAGCGCGATTGCCATGACTTCCTCGGGTGAGTCGATCATCGCAACGCCGCAATCAGCGACCTTGGAGAGGATGTCCGGATCAAAGATCATGTCCAGACTGTCGATCGGGGCTGTTTCCAACCGTTCTGAGATAAGTGCCGGGTTGTAAAGAATGCCCGTGGTTCCCCAAAGATAGGGGACACCATACTGGTTGCCCGGATCGTGCGCGGCCAGGAACCTCAGAATTGCAGGATCGAGATTGACGTGGTTGGAAAGTCGCTCCCGATCCAGCGTCTGCAAGGCACCGGCCTGGATCAGTCGATTGGCAACCAAGGCGGACGGAAAGACGACGTCGTAGCCGGACGCTCCGGTCAACAGCTTGGTTTCAAGCACTTCCAGCGAGTCGAACGTGTCGTAGATGACATCAATTCCGGTTCTGGCCTCAAACTCGGAAATAACATCCGGTGGAAGATAGTCCGCCCAGGCCGTGACAGTGACGGATTTGTCCCCGGCCCGGGACAATCCAGGAAGTGCGGCCAGGACCATCATCCCGGCAACAAAGAGTTTCGCCAAATTGAAAACAAGTTGAGAGAGGCATGGCGCCTCATAGGTGTGGTTCTGCACGTTAAGTCCCCGTGACATCGCCCAGCGGCTCGAATTCGCGCTCATCCGCAAATTCAAAAATCCGCACAAGGCTGTTTCTGGTCCCACACCTTCGAGGGCAAGACTTAACCGGAAACACGACGGCGCAAAAGACCCCGATCCCGATTTCCGGTTCGAAACCGAATGACGGGGACAGCAGGTCTATGAAATTGGAAGAAAGAGTGGTGCCCCCCGCCGGAATCGAACCGGCACTCCCTAAGGAACTGGATTTTGAATCCAGCGCGTCTACCAGTTCCGCCAGAGGGGCAACTGACACCGGAGAGGGTGCCTATCATGGCCTATTCGACGATGCAAGCGATTGCTCGTTTCGCCACCGGCAATTTCCGCGCGGAAACGACGCATATCAAGAGTTGCAAAAAGTGATATGCATTTGAATCTCGTGAAACATTAGCCTGCAAAGAAAAGCGCAAATTGTGCGCTTTTTCTGGACAAGCGATTTTAGCCTGTTTAGAAACGGCTTTATGAGCAAATCAGGACGAGAAATCGAGCTCAAGCTCGAACTGGACCGGTCAGCGCAAGACGCCATGAAACGGTTGGGAACCGTTGAAGGCTTCACCGCGGGCCGCGCTGTTTCCAAGACCTTGCAGTCGATTTACTTCGACACTCCTGATCAAGCTCTTCGCAAGGCGAAAATCTCCCTCAGGGTCAGAAAAACCGGCCGCAGCTGGGTCCAGACCGTCAAGATTGGCACGGGCATCGTCGCCGGACTGTCCTCTCCCGTCGAAGCGGAACATCCGGTCAAGGGCCGCGCGGTGGACTTTTCCGTGATTGAGGATGATGAAGTCAGCAAGACGCTCTTAGAAATCATCGGCGACGCGCCGCTTTCGGAATGTTTCGAAACGGTGATGAAACGGACGACCCGCCAGCTGACGCGTGACAGCGATGGTGGTCACGTGGAGCTTGCCTTTGATACCGGCAACATTCTGGCCGGAGACGGCAGCCAGCCTCTCATTGAACTTGAGATGGAACTCAAGTCCGGCCCGAGCCAGGCAATCTTCGATGTCGCCAAATCGCTCCTGAAGGACGTTCCGTTCCGGTTCTCGCCCTACAGCAAGGCAGAGCGCGGTTACCGCTTCGCGGAAGGCCGGGAAACCGAAACACCCACGCCTTATTTCGCTGAAGCAATCAGGTTCACGCCGGGCACGAGCGCAGAACTGGCATTCCGCGACGTGCTGCGCTCCTGCCTGAAACAGATTTCTGAAAACCGCATGGTGGTGCTCGCATCGGACGATCCGGAGGGACCCCACCAGCTTCGCGTCGGGCTTCGCCGGCTGCGCAGTGCCTTCCGCCTGTTCAAGCCTGTCCTCAATCCGGCAACCGTGGCTCCACTCGACCAGATGGCAAGGACCATTGCCAATGAGGCCGGTGAGGTGCGCGATCTGGATGTGCTCATTGACGAAATCGTCGAGCCACTGGTCGAAAAGGCGCCTCAGATCCTATCCTTCGACGCGCTGCTCAAGACACTCAACGCATCGCGTGGTGAGGGGGCCCGAAACGCCCTTGCCGATCATCTGAGATCGGCCGAGGTGAACAGATTCCTGCTCGATCTGGCTGCCTACACCGAAGGCCGGGGCTGGCTTGACCCGGAGAATTTCGACCAGACCACCCACTTGGCGCAACCGATAGAAGCCTTTTCCTCAAAGGCGCTCGCCCGGCAGTGGAAAAAGGTGCTCCGTTACGGAAAACGCCTGGAAGAACTGACGATCCCCGAACGTCACGACATGCGCAAGGCCATGAAAAAGATGCGTTACGGAATAGAGTTCTACGGCAGTCTTTATCCTCATGACACCGTGAAACCCTTCCTGAAACGGATGAAAAAGCTTCAGGACATTTTCGGCTATCTGAATGATGTCGCCATGGCCGAGACGCTTCCTGAGCGATGCAAGGTCAGCGGCAAGGACGCATTGGCTGTAAGTCAGGCTGTCGGTTTTGTTGTTGGCTGGCACGAATCCCAGTGCCAGAGCATGTGGCAGCACGCCAAGGGGTATTGGGAAGCCACCGTAAAGACACCGCGTTTCTGGGTCTAATTGCACCCTAGTCCCTTGCAATTGAAACAAGCGTTTCGCGAAGCCACTTGTGCTTGGGGTCTCGTGTCATGCGGGGATGCCAGATGGCAACGATTTCAAGATAAGGCAAGTCCAGCGACGTCCAGACCCGGGCAAATCCATGGTCAAAGGTGTCGGCGATCCGGCCGGGCACAAAGGCCAGCAGCTCCCTCGATTTCATCAGCTGCAGCAGCATGGAAAAGGTCGGCACTGCGAGCACCACGTTCCTTTCCTTTCCTGCCGTCGCCAGGGCGTCATCAATTGGTCCATGGAAACTGCCTCCGGTCGGGTCAACAAAGGCATGGTTGAGCGCGCAGAGCCGCTCCAGCGAAATTTCCGCACCGTTTTCAAAGTCCTGGTAACTGGAAAGGCAGACAAAGTCGTCCTTGTAGAGGACACGTGCCGGCAGATCGGGCACCGCCAATTCGCGGTCGCTCAGTATGAGATCGATTTCTCCGCTCTCCAACTGTCTCGCAACCCCCTCGGCCGGCCGTGGAAGGATCGAGATACGCGCTTGGGGCGCCGTCTGGAGCAGTTCTTCGGTTAAGCGCTCCAGGATCGTGTGCTGCAGGTAATCACTGCCGCAGATTCTGGCGGTAAATGCAGTCCGGGCCGGATCGAATTCATCTGGCGCCAGAAGCAGGCCGATTTCTTCAAGAAGATCCGCGACTTTCGAAGCAATACCATCTGCCCTGGGCGTTGGCACAATCCCGTGGGATGTCCGCACGAACAGATCATCATCAAACGAGTCCCGAAGACGTTTCAGCATGCCCGACACGGTCGGTTGCGTCAGGGACAGTCTTGCGGCTGCCCTGGTAACGCTGCGCTCCTTGTAAAGCGCATCAAACGCGACCAGCAGATTGAGATCGACATTTCTGATATTGAGATTCGCCATAACATTTATTGAATATTACATTTTGATCAATAACAAGCAGGACGCAAATATCTCTCAGACCCCTGCAACTGGCGGCAAAGAGAGATGGCCAAGGCTTCGGAAGTTTTTCCTGCATTGCACTCGGGAATACCCAGAGCGCAGCTGTCCATTTGGCTGAGGCGATTCCATGCATGGCGCCAGAAGCGGCGCGATCGTCTGGAATTGGATGCGCTCGGGAAATCCGCCCTCAAGGATCTGGCGATCGACCGCAGCGAGATCACATCGATCATCCATGCGGGCTCAAACGAACGCCGTCGCAATCATGGCGACTGAAGCCAAGGCGCATTCCATCGCCTCCCTCAATTCATCGGAGACCACATATGGCAGCGACCAATTCCCAGGTGCCCAGAATTCTGACCGATCCGCGATTTGTCCTGCTCGCCGGATCGCTGATTGCGCTCGTGGCCCTGGGGATGCGGCATTCCTTCGGCCTGTTTCTCAACCCGATCACCAGCGGTCTTCCTGGCGTTGATCGGGAAAGCTTCGGGTTTGCGATTGCCCTGCAGAACCTCATGTGGGGCGTCGCACAACCGTTTGCGGGCATGATTGCAGACCGGTTCGGCAGCGCCAGGGTGATTTTTGTCGGCGGCATGCTGTACGCGGGCGGGTTGCTCTGCGCGTCGGCAGCCTCAACCTCTCTCGGTCTGGTGCTTGGCTTCGGCGTGCTCGTCGGCATCGGTTTGAGTGCCACGAGCTATGCTGTTGTTCTTGGGGCCGTCGGACGGCGGTTTCCCCCCGAACGCCGCACGTCAGCCCTTGGCATTGCCTCGCTTGGCGGGTCACTGGGGATTTTCCTGTCGGTTCCGGTTACGCTCAGCCTGATTGAGTCTCTGAGCTGGCCGATTGCTCTCGTCAGCCTAGCCTTCATCGCGGCAATCATATGCGTTCTGGCCCCGGTGCTGAGCGGACGGTCCGTGGAACCCGGTGTAGATCAATCCCTGAAAGCAGCACTTGCCGAGGCCCTGTCTCATCGCGGATTTGTACTGCTCGTGCTCGGGTTTTTCGTGTGCGGGTTTCAGCTCGCCTTTATCGGCACGCATCTGCCTGCCTACCTCCTGGACAGGCAACTTGCGCCCTGGCTAGGCGGTGCTGCCCTTGCGACCATCGGTGCGACGAATATCGCAGGAACGTTTGTCTGCGGCGTGCTTGGCGACTTTCTCAGCAAGAAAAAGATCCTGGTTGTTCTCTACCTGGCAAGAGCAGCAGCCGTGGCACTCTTCGTCATGTTTCCACCGTCCGATATCTCCACCTTGCTGTTCGCAGCGGTGATGGGATTTACCTGGCTCGGGACGGTTCCGCTGACAACCGGCATCGTTGCCCAGATCTTCGGCGCCCGGTACCTGGCAACGCTTGTCGGCATCGTTTTCCTGATGCACCAGGTCGGCAGTTTTCTCGGCGCGTGGCTCGGCGGCCTCGTCTTTGAACACACGGGCAACTACGACATCATGTGGTGGAGCGTCGTGGCAACCGGTGTCCTCGCAGCCTTGATACACGTCCCGATCAACGAGCGGCCCCTGGCAGGCGGAAACGGCGTCCTCAGGAACGCGCTGGGCAATGCCTGACCGGTCCTGGATCTTCTGGAGCGTTTTGAGCCTGTCAGTCCTCCTGGCTGTCTATTGGCTCTGGACGCTGACGGCGCACGCTTACCTGAAACTTTTCATGGATCTTGCCGTCATTCAATTCATCTGCCTTGCAGACCTTCCGCAAGGCGCCACCTTCCCGCATCCCGTTTGAAATGCTTGAACAAGGAGAAACCCATGGACGCAAACAACTCCGGAAAAGGTCCGGTCCTGAGACTGTTTCAGGTCAAGATCAAAGAAGGCCACGCCGAAACGCTGATGGAGAAATTTGCAACGACGTCAGCAGATGTCGTCCGGCACGAACCGGGCAACGCGGGGTATTTCTTTGGCCGCGGCATCGCCTCCGATGACGGGTATCTGGTGTTCGCTTCCCTTTGGGAGGATCTTGAAGCGGTGAAAACGCGGTTCGGGGACAAATGGCAGCAATCGTTCCTGCCCGAAGGGTATGAAGACCTGATCGAGGAACACTCGCTCCGCCACATCGATGTGAGTTCGGGATGGGTGGTTTAACTCCGCAAACCACGCTCGGAATTGGATCTTTTGGACGTACCGGCACGTTGCCGAAAACCCAGGCTCACCTCAGCTGACGCCCGCCGCCGCATCACGAATGACGAAATTGTCGATGAGCCCGCGGAAGGCCTGGTTCTGCCGGTGCCAGGTGCCGATCCTGACGCGATCCACGCCGTCGCTGACGACGGACGGCACGATTTCGGACTTTGCGACCAATTCGCCGTCCAGAAACAATTCGCTGGTTTCACTCGTTTGGTCGACCACGAGCCTGACATGATGCCAGTCCATCGTCACCACACCGGGAGACGACTTCAGTTTGTCCTTTGCCCCGGTTTTGTCCTGGAGCGCAACAGACAGGACCGGTTCGTTGCCATTGCTGAGGTTAAACACGATGTGCCGGATCCGGTCGCCACTTTTGCCGCTGACCACAGCAAGCGTCTTGATCGGCGCGCCCTTCTTATAAGGGTTTGTCCAATCCTCCGCTTTCAAGTCGAACGAAATTTCCACCTTTTCGGACAGAACGGCCAGATCGCTCGTCGTGATCTCCAGATGCCCGCCATCACCCTGGGCGTGATAGGCATATCCTGTCGGTCCCGGGGCAAAAACGGCATCTCCGTCCCGGGCTTGCGGTGCAACCCTGGCAGACCCGATCGTCTCCAGCGTATCTTCGAAAGCAAGGTGCACATAGGCACCTTCGATCGTACTCGGCGTGTAGGGCTCCTGCCCTTTCGACGTCAGCCATAGGCTGCCGGCAGCAGCAAGGCCGAGGCCGACGGCGCCAAGCGCCAAAACCATTTTCCTCATGATGCACCTCCAAAATTCGGAGGGAGATCCACAATCCTCAGGCCGCGCGACGCTGTCCTTGAAAGTACGCGTCCAGCCTGTTGAACGAAGCCGTCCATCCCGCACCAATGACATCCTTCATAGGATCGGGGATTTCCGACTGGGTCAGTGTCACGACAGTGCCGGTGGCGGTTTCCCCGAACGCAACGGACACGAGCATGGCCGGGGCAAACTCACTTGCAGGCATCGAGTAGACCAGCTTTCTTGGCGGGTCGAATTCAACAAGGCTGCCGTTGATTGTGTGATCTCCTACATTGGTGATCGTCATCGTGTGGCAGTATTTTCCACCAGCTTTGGTTTCAATTTCGGAAACAACCTGTGTTGTGTCGGCGCATCCCCACCAATGCGTGGTTTTGGCGGCGTCGATCCAGGCGTCGAAGACAACGTCGATGGGCTTTGCAAATTCCTTGCGCACTGTGAGTACACCATCGGAAAATCGGGTCTCAACGGTCATCGGGTTACTCCTCGTTGCTGAAAAGGATTTGGTCCATGCGCTCGAAATGCGCCGTCCAGAAGTTGACGTAATGCGCAAGCCAGTCGGCTGCGTGAGCGGCCGTTTCTGCACTTGCCATGACATAGGTTTCCCGGCCGCGTTTCTCCCGCCGCACCAATCCGGCGTGATCCAGCACGCGCAAATGCCGGGAAATCGCCGGCTGCGAGATATCGAACGCAGCCGTGATTTCGTGAACCGTGCGTTCACCCTTGGCAAGATTGGCCAGGATGCCGCGACGAGTCGCGTCGGAGAGAGCTGAAAAAACGAGGTCAAGATTTTCTGAATTCATAACAACATGGTTATGGATTCGATTTGCGATGTCAATGCCCGGGCGATCACATCGCAGCCCGCTTCATCGAGATACGGCTTGGGACGGGCACCAACCACCGGTGCGCCTTTTTAAGGCGCATCGGCAGGCTTCAACGCTCAAATGTTGGTCGCTGTTCTCAAGCGGTGAGCGCAGCCTCCGTCGCCAGGTGCTCGAACAGGCGGGCAACAGCTTCCGCGCCTGGGTCATTGTGCCCGGACAGGCTTGCTTCCGAGACATAGCTTGCCCGTCCAGCGCGTGCGCGCGTGATGCGGGACGTGGCGTCCGCACCCTGGCGCGCTTCGCGGGCAGCGTCTTCAATCCCGCTTTCCAACGCGTTCAATGCCGGCATCAGGGCATCGATCATGGTCCGGTCGCCCGGCTCGGCGCCGCCAACCTGCATCACGCGGTCGAGGCCCGCTTTCAAGGCACCGATGGAGTCCCGTCCGCTGGACGAAGCGTCACCGGCCGCGGCAAAGAAGATGGCCAGAAGCACGCCGGACGACCCGCCCATTGTCTGGCTCAACTCCAGGCCGATGGCTCGGTAGAGCTGGGTCAGGTCCGCGAGCGGCATCCGGTCCAGCGCCGTGATCAGCGCCCGCGCAGCGGTCGCAAGCGTGCTGCCCGTGTCGCCATCACCCGACTTGGCATCCAGCGCGTTCAGGTCTTCTTCCGCCGCGATCAGGATGTTGCAGCATCTTTCGATGAATTTCCGCGTCTCCTCGTTCTTGGACGGAAGCGGCTGGATCGGAGACAAGCCGTCCGGCAGAGGTAGGATCGAAACCGGGCCGAGCGCCAGGCAGCCGGGCCAAACCCACGGCGCGACCGGCGCCTGCAAAAGGGCCTCTTCGGTTTTGCTGACAGGCAACAGCGACACGGAAAATCCATGCATGTCGAGCGAGGTCATCATCGCCGCCGGGCCGACCAGCCAGCGGATCTGGCCTCCGATCCGTGAATGTGTGAGCTCTTCTGCCAGAACCGACATTTCAAGCGGTGTCGTGCCGCCGAGATTGTTCAAAAGCGCGACATGCGGCCCGGGCGCCAGCGCCGGCTCAAGCCGGTCGACAACCATGGCCATCGCCGTCTTGGCGTTCGAGAAGGTAACCTGTTCGATGCCGGCTTCTCCGTGAATACCAAGACCGAGTTCCGCCATTCCGGGCCCGATCCGATCTTCTTTCGGTGATCCGGGAATGGTGCAGGTGTCGAGCGACATGCCAATGGAAACGGCGCCCGAGATAACCCGTTGTGCGGCGTCGGTCACCGTTTCAAGATCAGCGCCCTGATCGGCCAAGGCGCCGGCGATCTTGTGCACGAACAGCGTACCGGCAACGCCTCTTGCCTGCGGCAGATCCGGGAGCGCGACATCGTCGTCGACAATCACCATGTTGACCTTGCGGCCGAATGCGCGCGCCCTTTCCACCGCAAGACCGAAATTCAGCCGGTCACCGGTATAATTCTTGACGATCACGAGGCATCCGGCCTTGCCGGTGACGGCGAGGATCCCCGCGAGCACGGCGTCGACGGATGGCGAGGCAAAGACTTCACCGCACACGGCGGCCGTCAGCATGCCCTGGCCGACAAACCCCGCATGGCTGGGTTCGTGACCGGATCCGCCGCCCGAAACCAAAGCCACTTTCGACTTGTCCCAGTCCGTGCGCACGACCACCTTGATATGCGGATATCCGTCCAGCCGGGCGAGGCGCCCGCCCGCCGTTCGCAAGGCTCCGTCTATGGCTTCCGTGACGAGTGTTTCCTTTGAGTTGATGAACTGCTTCATGTTCCTTCTCCTCAGGTAATACGAGCGCCACTGGCGTCAAAGAACAGGGGATTTCGGGGCTGTATCGCGACGGTGTCACCGGGCTCAAGGTCCGCGTGCGGGTCTGAGAGCGTGACCACTTCATGCCCTTCCAGCGTCAGGTGAAGCCTGATCTGGTCGCCAAGATGTTCGATCCGTTTCACGGTCGATTCCTTGCCTTCGCCCTGCTGGATATGTTCGGGCCTCAACCCCATCTTCCTGGCACCCGCTGGCGAGCCGGCAAACATGTCCGCCGGCAGGACATTGATCCTGGGTTGCCCAAGCCGCCCGGCCACGTAGAGATTGACGGGATTCTCGTAGATCTCGCGCGGGGACCCGAACTGCACCAGCCGGCCGTGGTCCAGAACGCCGACATGGGTCGACATGGTCATTGCCTCGATCTGGTCATGGGTCACGTAAAGCAGGGTTGCGCCGAGACTCTCCTGAATACGCTTCAACTCGATCCGCAGGTCTGAGCGCAATTTTGCGTCCAGCGAACTGAGCGGTTCATCCATCAGGAAGATGGAAGGATCGCGCACAAGGGCCCGGCCGATTGAAACACGCTGCATTTCACCGCCCGACAACGCAGTCGCCTTGTTGTTCAACTTGTGTGGAATCTTCAACACTTCGGCAACTTCGGCAACCTTGCGCTCAATCTGCTCCTCCGGTGTCTTGAGGAGCGGTGAGCGCAGCGGGAAGGCAAGGTTCTCGCGTACGCTCATATGCGGATAGAGCGAATATTGCTGAAACACCATTGCCACATTGCGCTGTGCCGGCGTTTCGTTGACGACCGATCGCCCGCCGATGAAAACATCTCCCTTGTCGGGCTGTTCCAACCCTGAAATCAGACGCAGGATTGTGGTCTTGCCAGCGCCGGTCGGTCCGAGCAGCGTGACAAACGCCCCGTTCGGCACCGTCATCGTCACATCATCAACGGCAACCGTGTCATCAAATCGCTTGGAAAGGTTCGAAAGCTGCACTTCAGACATGGGCGAGCACCCCCTCGTTGAGGTCGGACTTCAGAGCCCGCCCTGTCTGATTGTCGAAAAGCGTGGCCGCTGAACCATTGAAAGCCAAACCGACATTTTCGCCGGATCGCACGGATTGGTTGGAGGCAATCCGCGCCTTGAGATCGCCGCCTGCTGTCTTCACGGTCACGATTTGCGTGGTCCCGAGATACTCCGCCGCGACCACTTCACCGCGGCTTTCGCCTGCATCAACCAGGGACACATGTTCTGGCCGGATGCCGTAGACAAGATCCCCTTCGAACGGCTCGCGAAGTGTTGGGACAGCAAGCTCGGCGTGATGCAACTTGACGCTCGAGGATCCGGAATGGACTTCGCCGTGGAACCGGAGAAAGTTCATCGACGGAGACCCGATGAAATCAGCCACGAACATGGTTGCCGGCTTGTCGTAAATGTCCTGGGGTGTCCCGAATTGTTCGATGACACCGTGGTTCATGACAACGATCTTGTCACCCATCTGCATGGCCTCAAGCTGGTCATGCGTGACATAGACAGTCGTGGCACCCATCCGGTCGTGCAAGGCGCGCAGTTCCTCGGCCATGTGCTCGCGGAACTCCGCATCGAGCGCCCCGAGCGGTTCATCCATCATGAAGGCCTTGGGCTCGCGCACGATCGCCCGCCCGAGTGCGACCCGCTGCCTGTCTCCGCCGGAAAGGCCGCTCACCGAGCGGTCGAGAATGTCTTCAATGCCAAGGATACGCGAGACTTCGGCAACCTTTTCGCTGACTTGCCTTTTGGACATGCCCTGGCTGACCAGCGGATAGCTGATGTTCCGCCGCACATTCATGTGCGGATAGAGCGCAAACATCTGGAACACAAACGCAATGTCGCGTTGCCGCGCGGGTTTCTGACCGACTTCTTCACCGTCGATATAAATCTCGCCAGAGGTCGGCAGTTCCAGGCCCGCGATCATGCGCAAGGTCGTCGTCTTGCCGCATCCTGACGGACCGAGCAGCATGAAGAATTCGCCGTCCTCGATCTTGAACGACGAGGACTGGACGGCGGTGAAGTCACCGAAGTCCTTTCTGAGGTTCCTGATTACGATCTCAGCCATGCCGCCTCGCGCTCTAGTCCGGAAAATGGCTGACGACGATGAACATCACTGTTCCCGTCAGCGTGACAATGAAGGAATAGGTGTAGGCCCACAAAACGACCGGCTGCATCAGCATGATCACACCGACCGCAATCAGGATGGACGCGAGCATTTCCCAGGGGCCGCGCCGGAACCGCATCAAACCGTTGAAGAACCCGCTCATTTGCGTACCGCCCCGAACGTGATGCCGCGCAACAGATGTTTACGAAGCAGGATTGTGAAGACCATCACGGGCACCAGGAACAGCGTCGCTCCTGCGGCAACCGCGGGCCAGTCCTGACCGCCAACGCCGATGATTGTCGGGATAAAGGGTGGCGCTGTCTGCGCCGTGCCCGAGGTCAGGAGCACTGCAAAGGCATATTCGTTCCAGGAAAAGATCAGGCAGAAGATCGCCGTTGACGCGATGCCGGTCGCCGCCTGGGGCAGCACCACCTTGTAGAAGGCCTGGAATCGCGTGTAGCCGTCGATCAGTGCCGCTTCCTCGTATTCTCGCGGTATCTCGTCCATGAACCCCTTGAGCAGCCAGACGGCGAGCGAGATGTTCACCGCCGTATAAAGCAGGATCATGCCCAGATGCGTGTCCGACAGGCCGAGCGTGCGGAACATCAGGAAGATCGGGATGGCGACCGCGATCGGCGGCATCATCCTTGTCGACAGGATGAAGAACAGAAGATCGTCCTTCAGCGGCACCTTGAACCTGGAAAAGGCATAGGCGGCCAGCGTTCCAAGAAAAACGGACAGGAATGTCGAGCCGAAGCCGATGATTACAGAGTTCAGGAACCGTTCGCCGTAGCGTGATGGCCCCGCAATCACCATGTCGCGGTTGCGCACAATTTCCTCGTACCAGGTTTCGGGCTCAGGCAGCGCCTCGAGCTGTTCCGGCGAGACGCGCGTTCGCGTTGTGAAGAGGTTCACGTAGCCTTCAAGCGACGGTTCGAAGAACACTTTTGGCGGATAGGCGATCGCATCGACCGGCGATTTGAACCCGGTCGTCAGGATCCAGACCAGTGGCAGCAGCGTGATGATGGCATAGGCCACGACCAGCGTGCCTGCCAGCCATTTCTGGAACGCCGAAGGTTCGGTGATGGAGTAACTGCTCATCTTTCCTTCACCTTGTTCAGGGCTTTGACGTAAATTGAGGCGAGTCCGAACACCGTTACGAACAGGATGATCGCGTAGGCGGAGGAATAGCCGGTTCGCCACTTCTCGAAAGCTTCGCGCTTCAGGTTGATCGAGGTGAGTTCGGTGACCGAGCCGGGTCCGCCGCCGGTCAGCTGCACCACCAGGTCGAACATCTTGAAGTTCTCGATCCCGCGGAAAAGAACCGCCAGCATCAGAAACGGCAGCACCATCGGCACGGTGATGGTCCAGAACTGACGCCACTGACTGGCCCGGTCGATTTCCGCCGCCTCATAGATGTAGTCGGGAATGGACCTCAACCCGGCTAGGCAAATCAGCATCACGAATGGCGTCCACATCCACGTGTCGACGATGACGATCGACCAGGGGGCAAGGCTGACATCGCCAATCATCTGGAAGGACGACGGGTCGATGCCGGTCAGAAACGAGATGCCGTAGTTGAAGAGGCCGATTTGCGGCTGATAGAGAAAGGTCCAGAAGTTGCCGACCACCGCGGGCGATAGCATCATCGGCAGCACGATCAGGGTGGTCCACAGATCGTTGCCCTTGAATTTCCGGTTGATCAGCCAGGCCAGCGTGAAACCGATCAGGACCTGGAAAAAAATGGTCCAGAACAGGAAATGGGCCGTGGCCTGCATCGTCAGCCAGATGTCTTCATCCGTCAGAATGCGCTCATAGTTTCGCAGGCCGATATAGTCGACCTCCCGGTTGGGCCGGTTGGCGCGAAAATTGGTGAAGCTCAGATTGATCGTCCAGATCAGCGGGAAGATGTTCACCGCCAGCAGCAGAAAGATCGTCGGCAGAACGAAAAGCCAGGCTATGGCGCGATCGCTCAGGCCCCGGATTTTGGCAGCAACCGAGGGCGGCGTCGCTTTCGCCACGCGGTCGATAGGGGTGTCTGACATCTTTGGCCCGTTCGAAGAATACGTCTGGAAAGTCCGGCAGGCATTTTGGCAGTTTTGCGTGCCTTGGTGTAGCCCGCCGGAGTTTCGGCTCAGGCAACCGGCCGGCGGAAAGCCGGCCGGCTATGTCCTGCAAGCCTAGAGCTTGCCCTCATCTTCAAAGACTTCCGTCCAGTCTTCGATGAGCTTGTCCAGGGCTTCCTTTGCTGTACCCTGATCGGCCACGACGTAGTCATGCAGGCGTTTTTGCATCGCCAGCAGCAGCTCTGCATAGGCCGGCTCCTGCCAGAAATCCATGACGCCATCCATGGCGAGCAGGAAGTCTGCTGCGAACGGTGCACTGTCGGCGAAATTCGGGTCGTTCAACACGCTGACGTGACACGAATAGCCCCCGAGGTCCCACCACTTCTTCTGCACCGACGGCTGCGCGAACCACTTGATGTATTCAAGTGCGGCATCCTGCTTGTCGGAATAAGCAACCACCGATATGCCCTGACCGCCAAGGGTGGACGCTTCCTTCAACTGGCCGGGATTGACAAAGAAACCAATCTTGTCACCACCCACATCCGGATCGGCATAAAGACCCGGGAAGAACGCGAACCAGTTCATGGCCATCGCCACCTGCCCGGATTTGAACGCGTCTAGCGACTGCTCCATGTAGCTGTCGGTATAGCCCGGGGGTGTCGAAGTCTTGTAGAGCTCCTTGTAGAATTCCAGACCGGCAACAGCGTCCGCTGAGTTCACCGCACCTTCCATGTCGTATTTGCCCGGCGTGTTTTCATACTTGAAGCCAAACGGATACATGGCGCTGGTCGCACCCATGGTGATGCCCTCGGACCCGCGCTCGGTAAAGATCGCAGCGCCGTAGCGTTTCTGGCCGTCAATCTCGCGTTCCTGGAAGAACTTCGCGATTTCCAGCAACTCCATTTGGGTTTTGGGCGGTGCCAGGTCACGTCCATGTTCGGACTTGAAAGCTTCCTGGATTTCCGGCTTCGCGAACCAGTCCTTGCGGTAGAACCAGCCGTTGGCGTCGCCCATTGCCGGCAGCGCATAGTAGTTCGGTGTGCCCTTCGGCCAGGTTGAATAGGCATAGACGGTCGCCGGGGCGAAGTCGTCCATGCTGATGCCTTCCTTGTCGAAGAACTCGTTGAGTTTGACGTAGTGGCCGTTTTCCGCGCCGCCGCCGATCCACTGACTGTCGCCGATCAGCAGATCGCACAGTTTGCCGCCCGAATTCAGTTCGTTCAGCATGCGGTCGGCGAAGTTCGGCCAGGGCACGAACTCGAATTTCATCGTGTGGCCGGACTGGGCTTCGAATTCCTTGGAAAGTTCAACAAGAGCGTTGGCCGGGTCCCATGCGGCCCAACACAGCGTCAGTTCGTCGGCTTGAGCCTGAGACACGGTAAGCCCGCTCGCCGCCACAAAAGCGGTCGCCGCGAGAAGTTTCGCAGTTTTCATCGCTGATTTCCTCCCGAAATGGTCGCTCACCGGCCTGCACCGGACGGCGGCACTCCTCCAAGTGCGCGCCGACCTTATTTGACATACGTATGTCACGTCAACCGCAAAACTGACATACGTCTTTCTTTTTGTGTCAATCGCAGAAGATTGCAACGATGGAATGATCGCTAACCACTTATAACAATTAATATTTTCAACAAAGCGGGACTTCAGATGACCTGCGGCGCGGACACCGGCGTGGCGTCATGCATGGGTCCAAACCCTAGTAAAGATTTTCCCGCATGATGATTTCGATGCGGATTTGCTCCTGTGCCTCAAAAATCTCGGCTGCATCGCACTTGGCGCGAAGAACGCGGAGCGCACTTCTGGCAAGGTGACCCACATTCTGGACGATGATCGCATCCATTTCCCCGTCGATCAGCGCCTGGCGCGTGACGGATGTCAGGTCATGCGCAATCACGACGAGATCCCGGTCCCGGGCACAATGGCGCAAGGCATCCAGCATCGCGGCATTTCCGGAACCCATGGAATAGACGGCCTTCAATTCCGGATGCGTGGCGACCGAACGTTCGAGCGTGTCACGTATTCTGTCCGGGTCGTCGTGAAACTCGATTGTCGGCAATGCGGTCAGGTCGGGGAAATCCCGGGAAAGAACCTTGTCCAGGCCGTAGCGGCGCTCGATGCTGTCGCGCGACACCATGGAATTGGTCGCAACAAGAATGCTGCCTCTTTCCTTGCGCAGAAACCGCCCGAGCAGAGCACCTGCCGTCTGACCGGCAGAAAAATTATCAATTCCAACAAAGTGATCGCACCTGGAGTTGGGCAGGTCGGAGACCAGGGCAACGACGTAAGCACCCGCACTTTTGATATGGGCGATGGCATCACGCACTTGCGGCGTTTCGGGCACCATGATGGCAACACCATCAAGCTGGCTGAGATCGAGCGACATCAATCGTTTCACCACAGCGTGCGGATCGGCTGTATTCACAAACAGAACATCGACGTCGGCACGATCGGTCACCTGGGCACCGGACGCTTCCCTGACTGCCTCCACCACTGTCTCGACAAAATGGTTTGGCCCGTCCGGAAGAACGAAGACGAACTTGTAGCGTCTCTTTTTCGCAAGATTTGCCGCATTCGTATCGCGCACATACCCGAGCCGCTTGACGGCGTCCTTCACCCGTTCGGCGTTTTTCGGACGCACGTCCGCACGACCGTTCAATACCCGATCAACGGTTGAAAGACTGACGCCCGCTTCGCGTGCGATATCGTGGACGGTCGGCTTCACCCTACTCCTCCGGCGGACCGCCAATCTGACGCGCCCAACTGACATACGTCAATCAAAATGTAGACGAAAAAACGTTTTGCCCAGAAAAATGCAGGCAGTTCAGAACGTTAAGACGGAAACCGCCTTGAAGGTCACCCAGAGAGTCGGATCCTGCACCACAGGCGGATCGCCAGACTGCGCCACCCCACTTGTGATCGGAACGGGCCTGAAGCAGACTGACCGGAAAGCGCGTTAGCTGCAACAAAGACAAGCAGGAGATTTCCGAGTGAGCGCACCTCTGGCATTAATTGTCGGCGTCGGCCATGGTTCTTCGGCGTCGCTGGCCCGAAAACTCCACAAAGAAGGCTACAGGATAGCTCTGGCCGCTCGCGACGTCGGCAAGATTGGCCAGCTCGCGAGCGAAACCGACGCGCAAACGATTGCCTGTGATGCCTCCAAACCGGGAGAGGTCTACAGTTTGTTCTCGGCGCTCAAGGGACCGCTTCGGGTTGCCGTCTACAATCCCTCCGCCCGGCAAAGGGGTCCACTCGTGGATCTTGACCCGGATGCTGTTCAAACGTCGATCCAGGTGACCGCATATGGCGCGTTTCTCGTTGGCCAGGCGGCAACGCGGATGATGCTGGAGCAGGACCCGGAGAACGGTGTGCGTGGCACGATCCTGTTCACCGGAGCGTCCGCCGGCGTGAAGGGCTTTCCGCAATCGGCACCCTTCGCGATGGGAAAATTCGCGCAGCGGGGATTGGCGCAATCCATGTCCCGTGAACTGCACCCCAAGGGCATTCATGTTGCCTGGATCAACATTGACGGAGCGATCCGCAATCCCGGCCGGGAGGAACCTGCCGACAACCCTGGCTCGATGCTCGATCCGGACGCGATTGCCGAAAACTACCTGGCGCTGATCCGGCAAGATCGCTCCACCTGGTCGAGCGAGCTTGAAATCCGGCCATGGGTCGAACGCTTCTAGTTTGGGCGCCATTCAGCCACTGGAGACACGCTACGCATAGGCATGCCTGAGCTCCGAAGCCGGCCAATCGGCTTTGGCCGCCGCGCCATCGTAGAGACTGTCAAGGAAGGACAGGATCGCAGCTGACGGATCGTCGGCAGCGCTCGCATCGGCGTATTTCAGGATCGCCAGCGCGCCGCCATTCTTTTCTGCCCAGAAGGCCTCGTCCGGCTGAAGCGCTGCCTGGTTCATTCCTGCAGGTTCCGGATAGGCATATCCGTAGAACGCGGCTTCCGGAAACGTGTCGTCTCCGGGCCAGAAACCGATTGAGATCACCTCGTGCGAGTAGGCTTCCCGGTCGGACTGCGTTCCGCCTTCCAGAGGATGCGCGCGGCCTGAAAACCGGGTCACAACCAGATCGAAGGAATGCCAATAGAGCTGCACCGGCGTCTGCTTGCCGGCAAAGCCCGAGCGGTAGGTCTCAAACACGCTGGAAATGGAACAGAGCGCCTGCCAGAACCGCGACACCGCAGCAGCGTCGTAGGCGCGCTGCGCGGTATCTTCCGGGAAAGGCGTTTTGGATTTGTTGTCATAGGGAACCGCGACGATTTTCACCGAGATGTCCAGCGCTTCAAGGCAGGAAAACAAGGTCTCGTAAAACGCGGCCACCGATTTCCCAGCAACCGCAAACTCGCGCTGCTGGCCATCGTTGCGGCTGACAACAACCTTGTGGTCGACCATGTCGTAGAGGATCTCAAAGCCGCTTCCTTGGTAGGGAATACGTCCGGTCGTCAGTCCCCGAACGCTTGGATAAAGCGTGACATGCCACCAGTGATTCAGCTTCGGGTGAGCTTTCAGCCGGATCTTGCCAATGATCTGCAGGAAAAGGTGAAGTGTGTCCTTGGTATCGGACCACTCCGCATAGGGCAACGGAGGAAGGGTGATCATGAGAGCAGCTACCTTGGGACGTGAGGGATCAGTTCGTTTTGTGCGTTGCGTCCCTATTTAGGCCGCGTCCGGTATTCGGCCATATCCGGCTTTGAACTTGAACGCCCGACCGCCGAGGTCCCGACCCCAATCCGTCGAGACGGCAACAAAACCTGAAAACCGGCAGTTCTTTATTGCGTGCATGCCAGTTGTAAGTCGGCTCTGCGATACCCCGTGACGTATTCGACCGTTTCAATGCGACATTTGCTCGCACAATCATTAGACACCTGCCCCTAAGTTATGCAACGCTGTCGGTGGGTGGACTGTTAACGGATGGAGGGGACATGTCTGACGCAAAACCCGAAACTGGCAAGAAGATGCTCGATCCCGACCCGAGGGTCTGGGATTTCGAGACAGAATACGAACTGGGACAGGACAATATCCGGCCCTTTGGTCTGGACCTGCACAATCCTGTTTTCCTGGTTTCAAGTATCGTGATCGCGGCATTTGTCCTGATCTCGCTGGCCAACCAGGAATCTGCCGCTTCGTTCTTCGGCTGGCTGAGACCGTGGCTGACCAGCACTTTCGACTGGTTCCTCGTCCTGTCCGTGAATGCCATCACGCTGTTCTGTCTGGTGCTCATCGTCCTGCCGGTTGGTTCGGTCAGGATCGGCGGCAAGGACGCAAAGCCTGACTATTCCTATGCCGGCTGGATTGCGATGATGTTCGCAGCCGGTATCGGCATCGGCCTGCTGTTCTTCGGCGTTCTTGAGCCGGTCTACTATAACTTTGCGGAAAGCGGGAACGCGAGCCCACTCGGCATCGACATCACTCAGCCTGGAAATGAGTATGCCGGTATTGTCGGCACCATTCACCACTGGGGTCTCGAAGGCTGGGCGGTCTATGCCGCGGTCGGCCTGTCGCTGGCAATCTTTGCCTACAATCTCAATCTGCCGCTGACCCTGCGCTCCGCTTTTTATCCCCTGCTCGGTGAACGCGTCTGGGGATGGTGGGGCCACGCTATCGATACACTGGCCGTCTTCGCGACCCTGTTCGGCCTGACCACGTCGCTCGGTCTCGGCGCACAGCAGGTTGCCGCAGGCCTTTATGAGGTCTTCGGAATCGAGCAGTCTCCGACTGTCGTCGTCCTTCTGATCATTGGCATCACCGCGATCGCGCTCGGCTCGGTCCTGCTTGGCATGGACGCAGGCGTGAAGAGACTGTCTGAAATCAACATGATCATGGCGGTCGGTCTGTTCCTGTTTGTCATCGTTACGACCGGCGTTGCCGCGGCGGCCACCCGGTACTTCTCGGTGATGACGGACTACATCATGATGCTTCCGGCGCTCTCTAACCCGTTCGGACGAGAGGACACCAGTTTCTTCCACGGCTGGACGACATTCTACTGGGCATGGTGGATTGCCTGGTCGCCGTTCGTCGGCATGTTCATTGCCCGGATCTCCAAGGGCCGCACGGTGCGTGAGTTCGTGCTTTGCGCGCTGATTGCACCGACCGCTGTCTGTGCACTTTGGATGTCCACCTTCGGCGGTGCAGCCATCGACATGCTCAATGCCGGTGGCGCGGACGGCGTCAGGGCAACGGTCATCGAAGCCTACAAGCCGGAAGGCGCCCTGTTCGGCTTCCTGAAAGAACTGCCGTTCTATCAGATCGTCGCACCGATCTCGTTGCTGCTGATTGTCATCTTCTTCGTGACATCTTCGGACTCCGGATCGCTCGTGATCGACACGATCACCGCTGGCGGCAAGATGGATGCTCCGGTTATTCAGCGCGTCTTCTGGTGCACGCTGGAAGGACTGGTCGCCATCGCCCTTCTGCTTGGAGGCGGCCTCGCGGCCTTGCAAGGCGCAGCAGTCTCGACGGGTATTCCTTTCACGCTTGTCGTGCTGGTGATGTGCTACTGCCTATGGCTGGCACTCAGGGCCGAGCGCGCCAAGATGGATATGGAATAAAAACGATGTGGCGGCGGGCAAACCCTTGCCCGCCGTTCAAACCGGGCTTCAGGAATTCAACCGGCCAATAAGCCGCATTCTGAACTTGATGATGTCCCGCATTGAGTCGCTGATCCCGGCAAGGCTCGATACGTTTGCTCAAACCTCCCCATTCACCACAAGCTGCAACCGGTCCGCTGCTGCGCGCGCCCGCGTGTACTGGATCGTCTTGCCTGTCATGTCGAGATTGACGCTTTCAACGACGAGAACCGGCTGACCCAGCGCAAGCCCCAGCTGCTGTGCGTCCTTTGCTTCGACGAGTTCGGCAGTTATGCGCGATTCCTTGCGCCGGTAATCTTCAATGCCCGCTTTTTTGAGAGCCTTGGTGATAGAACCGCTTTCCGCGTAATCAGCCACGAAATTCGGCACCAGAGACTGCTCGAACCAGCTGGTGCCGACAATCATCGGAACGCCATCGGCGACCCGCAGGGTTTCAAGACGGATGAGCATCGTGCCGAGCGGGACTTCAAGCTGGTTCGCGAGCAGCGCATCGGCTTCTTCCAGCGCTGATCCGATCAAGCGGCCGCTCGGGGCGCGATCCTGACCTGAGACGATTTCGGAAAACCTTGTGCGCGGACCGATCGGATAGCTGAGCGGAGCCGAGGCGACAAATGTTCCCCGGCCCTGGTCGGCCCTGAGGATCCCCTCCGAGGTCAGGGCAGCAATCGCCCGCCGAACGGTGTGGCGGTTGACGCCGAAGCGCGCAGCCAGATCCGATTCCGGGGGCAGACGGCTGCCTTCTTCAAAGGCACCGCTGACGATTTCCGCCTTCAGCGTTTCCATGATCTGGCGCCAAACCGCAATGCCGGCGCTGCGATCGAGAATGGTGTTGTTCGTCATGTGCACGTCATCAAATTTCGGTACCACAGAGTCAACTGGATTATTTGTATAGACAAATAGACAAATTTGGAATAGAGACAAGCTGTCTCTGACCTCTCTTCAGTTATCGCCAACCCGAAGGCGCGACTCATGATCGAAACCACTCCCCAGGACTCCCACCAGAATTCCCCAGATGGCGCGCAGGCTGCACGCCAGAAAGTCATGGCAACGCTTGCTGCAGCAAAGCCTGCGGCCGTCGCCGAAAAATTCCACGCGCTTGACACTCCGGCTTACGAACTGGTGCGCCAGCCCGAGACGGGCCTTGTCATGGTGCGCGGCCGAATGGGCGGCACCGGCAGCCCGTTCAATCTCGGTGAGGTGACGGTGACGCGCTGCGTTGTCCGGCTCACCACGGGGGAAACGGGCAGTTCCTACAGCCTTGGACGCAACAAGGAAAAAGCGCTCCAGTCCGCGGTGATTGATGCTCTGTGGCAACGCAGCGGCGACCGAGACCGCATCGAACGGGACATCATCGCGCCGCTTGCCGACGCACAGACGGCCATGAACGAGACGGTCAAGGAAGAAACCGAGGCCACCAAAGTCAACTTCTTCACCATGGTGCGGGGAGACAATTGATGGAACCGTCAATCACAACGGAAAACAGAGCAATCCGGACCGCGCCGCTTGCCGCCGGTTTTGCTGATCCGGTTCATGACGCACAAGGCTGCTTTCGCGCCATCATGGATGTCATGGCGCGGCCCGGAACCCGCAAGACACTTGAACTCGGAAAGCTCACCCCGCCGGCGCCCCTGACACCGGCCGCAGCAGCGATCGCGCTGACGCTGTTCGACTACGATACGCCGGTCTGGCTTGACCGGCCGCTGATGCAGTCCGATGCGGTCAAGGCGTTCCTGCGCTTTCACACCGTGGCACCGATCCTGAGCGAGCCGGTTGAAGCGGCCTTTGCGCTTGTCAGCGAACCCGGATCGATGATCCCGCTGACGAGCTTCAACCAGGGATCAGCCGAATATCCGGACGAGTCGACCACGGTGATCCTGACAGGTCAGGTATTCGGCAAGGCCCAGGCGGTAACCCTGGAAGGCCCCGGCATCAAGGAGAAGATCTCTTTCAGCACCGGACCGACCCCGCCTATTTTCTGGGACCAGGTTGTGTCCAACAACCGGCAGTTCCCGCGCGGTATCGACCTTGTCTTTGCCGGCGAAAAGGAAATTGCCGCGTTGCCCCGGTCCACCCGCATCACGCTTACGGAGGCCTGAGTCATGTATGTTGCCGTCAAAGGTGGCGAGAAAGCCATCCGGAACGCTCACAAGCTGCTCGCCAAGCGCCGCAGAGGTGACACCTCCGTTCCTGCACTGACATTGGAGCAGATTGCCGAGCAGCTCTCTCATTCGGTCGCCCGCGTCATGGGCGAAGGGTCGCTTTACGACGAGACACTGGCCGCACTGGCGATCAAACAGTCGCGCGGCGATCTGATTGAGGCTGCCTTCCTCATGCGCGCCTACCGCACTACGTTGCCGCGTTTCGGCTACAGCCAGCCGGTGGACACGGCAAAGATGCTGGTCGAGCGCCGCGTCTCTGCGACCTACAAGGACCTGCCCGGCGGACAAGTTCTCGGTCCAACCTTCGACTACAGCCACCGCCTGCTCGATTTCAAGCTGGCCGCAGAAGAAGGCAGCGTCGAACCGGTTGCGGAAACCGCCGAAACCTCGGACGAAGCGATGCCGCGCGTGACCGACCTGCTCGGCGACGAGGGCCTGATGGAACCGGATCCGGTGACCGACGAAGACGCTCCTGTCGGCGACTTGACGCGCGAACCGCTGGCGTTTCCGGCCGACCGGGATTTGCGCCTTCAAAACCTGGCACGCGGCGACGAGGGATTTCTTCTGGCGCTTGCCTATTCGACGCAGCGCGGTTACGGCCGCACGCACCCCTTTGCCGGCGAAATCCGGTACGGCGAAGTAGAGGTCGAGTTCTTCGCCGAAGAGCTTGGCTTTGCCGTGACGCTCGGCGCCATCAAGGTCACGGAATGCCAGATGGTCAACCAGTTCCAGGGCTCGGCCAAGGCGGCACCGACCTTCACCCGGGGGTATGGTCTCGTATTCGGCCAGGTCGAACGCAAGGCCATGTCGATGGCGATGGTCGACCGTTCCATGCGCTGGCAGGAGCTGGGCGAGGAACAGACGGCCCCCGCACAAGACATTGAATTCGTCCTTTCCCATTCAGACAACATCCAGGCGACCGGCTTCGTCGAGCACCTGAAACTCCCCCACTACGTCGATTTCCAGGCCGAACTCGACCTTGTCCGCCGCATGCGCGGCGAGTGGTTTGAAAAGCGCGCCCGCGAAGAAAACGGCGACACGTCCCAGGAGGCCGCAGAATGAGCGACACGGCTGAGAATTATGACCAGGGCGAATACAATTTCGCCTATCTGGACGAACAAACCAAACGAATGATCCGCCGTGCAATCCTGAAGGGGATTGCCATTCCCGGTTATCAGGTGCCTTTCGCCTCACGCGAAATGCCGATGCCCTATGGCTGGGGCACGGGCGGGGTGCAGGTGACCGCAGCCATCCTCGGCAAGGATGATTGCCTGAAGATGATTGATCAGGGCTCGGACGACACCACCAACGCTGTTTCGCTCCGGGGTTTCTTTGAAAAGACAGCGGGTATCAGAACGACATATGAGACGTCCGAGGCGACTGTCATTCAGACCCGCCACCGCATTCCGGAAAAGGACCTGACGGACGACCAGGTCATCGTATTCCAGGTCCCGATTCCCGAACCGCTCCGTTTTCTGGAACCGCGCGAGACTGAAACCCGAAAAATGCATGCACTCGAGGACTATGGCCTGATGCATGTGAAACTCTATGAGGACATTGCCAAGAACGGCCACATCGCGACCACCTACGCCTACCCGGTCAAGGTCAACGACCGATATGTGATGGACCCCTCGCCGACACCGAAGTTCGACAACCCGAAAATCGACGAGATGGCCGCGCTCCAGCTTTACGGGGCGGGCCGTGAAAAGCGGATCTATGCCATTCCGCCCTACACGAAGGTGAAGAGCCTCGACTTTGAGGATTACCCGTTCGAGGTCCAGAAATTCGACAAACCCTGCGCCCTCTGCGGGGCGCGGAACGTCTATCTCGACGAGGTCATTCTCGATGACCGCGGCGGGCGCATGTTCGTCTGCTCTGACAGCAACTTCTGCGAGGAGCGCCGCGCGGCAGGACATGTCGGACCCATGGCGGCCGACCCCGCAGCTGTCCAGATCGGTGGATCATCACAAGAGGAGACAGCCCGATGAGCCTTTTTCAATCGGACGAACCGCTCCTTCAGGTTCATAACGTCACCCGTTACTACGGCGATCGTGTTGGCTGTTCCGACGTCTCTTTCGATCTTTGGCCCGGTGAAGTGCTCGCTATCGTGGGCGAAAGCGGATCCGGCAAAACGACGCTTCTCAACTGCCTCTCCACCCGATTGGCCCCAACAGCAGGCGCGATTGAGTACCGCATGCGCGACGGCACCATGCGCAATCTTTATCAGCTCACCGAGGCGGAGCGGCGCCTGCTGATGCGCACCGACTGGGGTTTCGTCCACCAGAATGCAGCCGACGGATTGCGCATGAATGTTTCTGCCGGCGCCAATGTCGGCGAGCGGTTGATGGCAATCGGCGACCGTCACTACGGCAACATCCGGTCAACGGCCGACGACTGGCTCGGCCGCGTGGAGATCGACAGCGACCGGATCGACGACGACCCGCGCTCCTTTTCCGGAGGCATGCGCCAGCGCCTGCAGATCGCACGGAACCTGGTCACACGCCCGCGCCTCGTTTTCATGGACGAACCGACCGGCGGCCTGGATGTATCCGTACAGGCACGCTTGCTCGACCTGCTTCGCAGACTCGTTTCCGATCTGGGTCTTTCCGTCGTGATCGTCACCCACGACCTTGCGGTCGCCCGCCTGCTGTCACACCGCATCATGGTGATGCGCTACGGCAATGTCATTGAAGCCGGTCTCACAGACCAGGTTCTTGACGACCCGCGCGAGCCTTATTCGCAGCTCCTCGTTTCATCCATCTTGCAGGTGTGAGGTCCGAAATGCCTGTCCGTCTCTATCTCAACAATGTCGGCAAGTCCTTCACCATGCATTTGCAGGGCGGCACGGTTATTCCGGTCGTGGAGAAAGTCGAATTCTCGGTGAGCGCTGGTGAGTGCGTCGTGCTTGGCGGTCCGTCCGGTGCCGGCAAAAGCTCAATTCTCAAAATGATCTACGGCAACTATCGCTGCGACAAGGGCCAGATCCTGGTCACAATCGGTGACGACATTGTCAATGTCGCCGGTGCCGAACCGCGGCAGGTGCTGAAACTGCGCGAAGATACGATCGGGTATGTCAGCCAATTCCTGCGCACGATTCCGCGTGTTTCCGCCGAAGACGTTGTCGCCGAGCCATTGGTCGCCCAGGGCGCCAGCGAAGAGGAGGCCGTGGAGAAGGCGCGCTCGCTCCTTGCCCGGCTGAACGTTCCGGAGCGTCTCTGGACCCTGCCTCCGGCAACCTTCTCCGGCGGCGAACAGCAGCGCGTCAACATTGCCCGCGGTTTCATTGCCCACTATCCGATCCTGCTTCTGGACGAGCCGACGGCGTCGCTCGACGCCGCCAACCGCGCTGTCGTCGTGCGGCTGGTACAGGAAAAGAAGGAACAGGGCGTCGCCATGGTCGGCATCCTGCACGATCAGGATGTGCGCGAGGAGATTGCCGACCGCATCATCGACGTCACCACTTTTGCGGCCGACGTGGCTGCCTGAGGCCGATGGAGAACCTTTGAAGAAATAGTTGCAGACGGACGGAAACTGTCACAGAACAGTCACCGCTCGCCTTTAGGCCAACCTCCCGGCCAGACGAAAACGACCCGTGATTCTGTTATGCGCTATGCCATCTATTTTGCCGCCGGTGCGGACGATCCTCTGATGCAACTGGGCAATGCCTGGCTGGGCCGCGACCCGTTTACCGGCTCTTCGCTGCGCCAGCCGGACGTCGACGGCGTCGACGCGTCGCGCTTTCAGGATCTGACCGACAGCCCCCGGCGTTACGGTTTTCACGGGACCCTCAAGGCGCCGTTTCACCTTCATCCCGATGTCAGCGAAGCCGCGCTGTTGGACGCATGTAAGGCGTTCGCGGACGACATCGCACCCTTCGAAATCAAGGGACTTGGCGTCAATCGTCTCGGGAAGTTCCTTGCACTTACGACGGACCAGAACGAACCGGGACTTGCCGCCTTCGCTGCCATCTGCGTCCACCGCTTCGAGATGTTCCGGGCACCCCTGTCCGAAGCCGACCTGGAACGGCGCCGCAGAAGCAACCTCACGCAGAAGCAGGACGCCTATCTGACCGGGTGGGGCTACCCTTACATCTTCGATGAGTTTCGCTTCCACATGACCCTGTCCAACAAGCTGGAAAATGAAACAGAGGCCGGCAAGATCGCTGCGGCGGCTAGGGACTATTTTTCGGCTGTGACAGGTGAACCGCGCATCTGCAATTCGTTTGCGCTTTATGTCGAACCGGAACGCAATGCCCCCTTTGACGTTCACACAGTGTTCCATCTGACAGGTGAGACGTCGCCTGTGACGGCAGAATCGCATGCCGCCCTATTGACCCCCAAGGAGAATGCATGAGCACGCATTTGAAAGTCTTCAAGAACGCCAGGCTGGTTCTGGCGGACGAGGTGATCAATGGCTCCTTGAGCGTGAATACAGGCGGAATGATCGAGGCCATCGAGACACCGACCAACGTTGATGGACACGATTGCGAAGGCGATTTTCTCCTCCCCGGCCTGATCGAATTGCACACAGATCACCTGGAAACACACTATGCGCCGCGCCCGAAGGTGCGCTGGAACACGGTCTCCGCTGTTCAGGCACACGATGCACAAATCGCGTGCGCCGGCATCACCACCGTCTTTGACGCGCTTCGCGTCGGCATGGATGAAGATGCGGACCTGCGCTATTCGGATATGCGCGCCCTTGCGGATGCGATCGAGACCGGTCAGCGCGAACACCGGCTCCGGGCCGACCATTTCATTCATCTGCGCTGCGAAGTTTCCGCACCCGATGTGCTGAACGCCTACAAGGTCTTTGAGGACGACAACAGCATACGGCTGATTTCCCTGATGGATCACACGCCCGGACAACGCCAGTTCGTCTCCCTCGATGCGTACAAAACCTATTATCAGGGCAAGAAGGGCTTCACCGATGCCCAGATGGACGAGTTCATCCGGCGCCGGCAGGAACGCGCCAGTGGGCTTGCCCCGGACAACCGCAGGAAACTGTCCGACATCGCCCAGGGCAAGGGCATAGCCATCGCCAGCCATGACGATGCCACCATCGGCCACGTGGAAGAGGCCATTGCGCTGAACACAAAGATCGCTGAATTCCCGACAACGGTTGAAGCTGCCAAGGCATCGCATGAAGCAGGAATGGCGGTTCTGATGGGTGCCCCCAACGTCGTCCGCGGCGGCTCCCATTCGGGCAATGTTTCAGCAGGGGAACTGGCGGAAGCAGGTTATCTCGACGTTTTGTCCTCCGACTATGTGCCGGTCTCCCTGATCCAGGCCGCGTTCCAGCTTGCCGACGAGATCGAGGCAATCGATCTGCCACAGGCCGCTGCCATGGTCACATCAAGCCCTGCCAGGGCGATCGGCCTGGACGACCGCGGCTCCCTGACGCCGGGTCTTCGTGCAGACCTGATCCAGGTGAAGCTCGTCGGCAGCGTGCCGATCGTGCGCGGTGTCTGGCGCGAGGGCAGACGGGTTGCCTGATACGGAAACATCGGCAGGAAAACTGGGACCGGGCCGAATGGTGCTCGTTGTCGGCCCAAGCGGTGCGGGCAAGGACACGCTCATGTCCGCACTCAGGCAAAGGCTCCAGGACAAGACCGGCGTTCACTTCGCCCGGCGCGCAATTACCCGTGATGCCGACCCGAATGCGGAAGACCACGACACGCTGACCCGCCCCGAATTCGACAGCATGGTCGCCAACGGAACAGTCGCGCTTTCCTGGGAAGCACATGGTCTCGGCTACGTTATCCCGGCGAATTACGACGACCTTATCAGGAACGGCGATACGGTGATTGCAAACGGGTCGCGCCGTGTTCTTCACCAGGCCTCGGACAAGTATCAAACGGCGATCGTTCTGCTGATCACCGCGCCTGTCGACATCCTTGCGGCGCGCCTCGCCACCCGTGGCCGCGAGAGCCGCGAGGCCATTGAAAACCGCCTTCGGCGCGCGGATCTGGAACCACAGGATGTGCCGAATCTTGTCCGGATCGAAAACACGGGATCGATCGGTGAAGGTGTTTCCAGGATGATGGCAGCGCTGTCGATTCAGAACTGACGTGGACGTCTTCCTTCTTTTCCGCGAAGCTTTCTGCGACTGAAAATCCGATCCGTCCTCACCGCATTTCGCGCGGGAACGACGGTCAGTCGGATTTGATATTCAAGCTGGATTTCAACCAGCCTGCATAGTCCGCAAGCGCTGTTTCATCTCGCCTGCAATAAGTCCATTTCTGCTTGCGCTGCGCACGGATAAAACCCGCACGCTTCAGCAATTCAATATGCCGGCTCATCGTCGGCTGACTGATCCCGAAATGTTCCGCAAGCAACTGGACGCACACCCCTGTTTCAACGGGGTTTGCCGACTCCTGATGGGCAAAGTGATCCATTGGCCGATCCAGCAATCTCAGGACTTCAATCCGGGTTTCGTTTGCAAGCGCCTTGACTTGATCTTCTCGATTCGACATATCTATATTCATATAGCAAATTTGCTATTTGTCAATCTGATGGAGAAACAGATGCTACCCCTCAATGAACGGTTTGTCTTTGACGGTCAGTCCGTCGCTTGGGGTGCCATTGGCGAAGGTGAGCCGATCGTTCTCGTCCATGGATTCCCCTGGTCATCGCAGGCCTGGCGCGCAATTGCGCCCTGGCTGGCGAAGACGCACAAGGTCTACTACTTCGATATGCTTGGGACCGGCCTGTCTGAAAAGGGGCCTTCTCAAAACGTGACTGAATCTGTTCAGAGCAACCTCCTGGAAGCATTGATTGCGGAGTGGTCTCTTGTCCGGCCGCAAGTCATAGGCCACGATTTTGGAGGCCTTGCGGCGCTGCGCGGGCACTTTGTCAATGGCATTGAGTACGGCAAGCTGCATCTGGTGAACGCAGTGGCAGTGCTGCCCTCCGGTTCACCGTTTTATGCCCATGTCGCGAATTACGAGCCCGCATTTGCGGGCCTGCCGGATTACGCCCACGAAGCGTTGTTCCGCGCTTACATCCAGGCAGCCGCACATCATCCGCTTCGCGAAGACGCGGTCCAGATCTATTTCGGACCCTGGTCTGGCGAGCTCGGCAAGGCGGCCTTCTACCGCCAGATTGCGCAGGCGGACGATGGCAACATAGCAGAAGCGCAGAAGCTTTACGGACCGACCGATTTCGACGTTCACATCACCTGGGGGATGCGCGACACATTCATCCCCCCTGAACAGGGACGGCAGCTTCTCAAACTTCTCAATGCAAAGTCCTTCACACCCATCGAGAACGCAGCCCATCTTGTCCACGAGGACGAGCCTGCGGCGTTGCTGGGATCCTTGTTGGCGAATGTATGAAGTCTGCTCTGGAAACTGAGAAAACACGCTTCGCGCCGTTTCCCAACCACAGCCAAACCGTTACACGGTCTGTTTTGTTCATTCAAAGCAATCGGAACCGAATGATCAAGAAATAGGCAAAATTAAATTTTTCGAGAAAGTTCTAAACAACTTTCCTTTACGGCCCCTGTGGCCTACTCTGTCTCTACTTCTTTGTAATTTGTAATCAATCGAGTTTCATTGGCATGAGCAAGGCGCTTTTTGATAAATATGGCGGCTTCAAATCTGTCAGCCGGATCGTAATGGCCTTTTATGACAAGGTTCTCGATTCCGACCAGATCGGCGACTATTTCGACGAAATCGATATGCCCAAGCTCATCGATCATCAGACCAAATTTATTTCCGCCCTTCTGGGCGGGCCGGTTTCCTATTCCGACGAGCGTCTCAGACGGGCTCACGCGTCCCTGCAGCTGACCCACGAGGATTTCGACGAAGTCAGCCGGCTCCTGCAGGAATCGCTCGCCGAGCATGGCTTCGAGCCGCAAGACATCAAAATCGTCATTTCGGAGATTGAAGCGCGGCGGTCCAGTATTCTCTCGGCGGGCGTCGTATGAGCATTACGGCAATCAACCAGCAGCTGTTGCGTGCCATTGGCGTTGGAATAGCCGTCGTGCGCGGTGACAACCTGCAATTCCTGTTCACCAATGAACCTTTTGCGGAATGGTTCGGCAAGCCCGAGCCGGACGCGACATTGCCGGATGTCCTGATGGACATCGACATGGAGAAAGTGCGCGAGTCGGTGAACGAGACAGGGCGGTTTACCGGAGAAATTTCCGTAAAGCTGAAGCGTCGGACACTGGTGATCGCGCTCTCGATTTCGAGCGCTGATGCGGAAGGCAACAATCTTTTCGTGGTCGAATGCCAGAACATTACCCGGATCAGGGAACTGGAATCGATGATCGACAGTTACTCGTCGATGGTTGAGCGCAACACGCGCGAACTGGAGCGTGAAAAGGAACGCGTTGAGCGCCTGTTGCTGAACCTGATGCCACGCTCCGTCTACGAAGAGTTCAAGACATTCGGTGTCGTCACGCCCCAGCTTTACGAGAGCGTCTCCGTGGTGATGCTGGATTTCGTTGATTTCACACGGTTTTCATCGACACACGACCCAACAGTCACGCTTGGAGAACTGAACGATATTTTCACCGCGTTTGACCGGATCGCAGAGCAGTTCGGCTGCGAACGGATCAAAACGATTGGTGATGCCTATCTGGCTGTCTCCGGAATGCCGGAGCCGTCTCCTGACCACATGCGTGCCGTCGCCAACTGCGCCGTGCGCTTTATCCGCTACCTGGAACGCCGCAATCAAAGCCATCAGTACAAGTGGGAAGCACGCATTGGACTGGGCACAGGCTCTGCCGTCGGGTCAGTCGTCGGCATCCAGAAATATGTTTATGACGTCTTCGGATCCGCCGTAAACCTCGCGGCGCGCCTCCAGGCCTTTGCCAAACCCATGGCCGTCGTCGCGCCGGATACCATGAAAGAATACCTCGTCGAAGAGTTTCATCTGGACGATCTCGGAAAACAGGAGATCCGCAGCTTCGGCGAGATGCGGCTGATGCGCGTCAGTCCGGGCATCGAGCTTGCCCGCCAGGCCGGTCGATTCTGAGCCCCGCGCCGTAGAAGATCAGCTGTTCCCCGCTCTGCCAAGGCTCTAGGGGTTGGAACCCCGGTGTTTTTCGGTCCAATCAAGACATGAGTGCAACAGCCGCAGGTAAAGATTTGGCGGATAGTAGTCGTGGTCGGACTTGGGATACCCCACAAGCTGCGCGTCCGCGCCAGCCCGCTTCAGCGCACGATAGAACTCTTCCAGCTGCGTATGGGGCACATTGTCATCCAGCAGGCCGCCCTGGATCAAAGTCGGTGTCCGCACATTCTTTACGTGGAAGATCGGTGACCGATCCAGAAACATCTGCAGATTGTCAATGAAGCTGCCGCCCAGATACCAGCTGGTCTGAAAGTACCCGTTGGTGCCCTCCAGACTGATGTAATCCGTTTCACCTGCAATCGGACAAGCAGACTTGAACCGATCAGTCTGCGTGATGATCCAGCTCGTTAGGGTTCCGCCATTGCTCTGGCCAACGACAAACAATTGTTCTGGGTCAACCTGACCCCCTGCAATCACATGATTGACGCCGGACATGATATCTTGAAAATCCGGCCTACCGAAATTGCCGACCAGGCCCTCCCGGAAGGCCCTGCCGTAGCCCAGTGTACCTCGATAGTTGATGCGCAGGACGAAATACCCTTTTTCAAGATACGCCGCCGTGGCAAAGAACTTCATCAGCGGCAGGTATTCGTTGAAATCAACGCCATTCGGACCACCGTGTATTTGCACCACGAGCGGGTAGGTTTCTCCGTCCCTGAAGTCTTCGGGGTAGCTCAGAAGCCCCTCGACGGGTGTGTTGTCGAGCGATCTCCATTCGACCAGTTCCGTCCGCAGTGCCCCGATACCCTCAAATTCACCATTCAGCCGGGTAATCTTCGCAGGCTCGAATTGAGCGACCTCACTGACGTAAATTTCCGGAGGTTGCGCATGTGTCTGGCCGATGAAAGCGACTTTGTCGCCGCTTGAACTGACGTCCACATAAGACGAAGTCAGATACGTATTGAGGCCCGGAACGCCAAGATCCTGCGGCGATCCGAACACCTTTGAATAAGGTGATCCGTCAATTGGCATCGTGTAGAAGGAATAGGTCACACGATCGTTTTCAATGTAGTAAAGGCTTTGGGAATCAGACGCCCATTCCCAGGGAAACGGCAGCCGATTTTTGGATTGATGCAGGTCGACGACATCCCCGCCACCAACCGGGAACAACTTGATATCCCACAGGAAAGACCACTTGAACGGACCAGGCGCGTTAATGAACGCGATCCACTTTCCATCTGGTGAGTATCTTGGAAAATACTTCCAATGCTCATTCCCGGCATCGATGCTGCGGACTTTTCTTGTTTCGACATCCACAATGGAAAGTTGGGCCTTCGTCCAGTAGTCAAGCCCGGGCCGTTCCTGATGGGCAAAAACTATCCTGCTGCTGTCAGGAGCCCAGTCATAGGACCAGTTCCCACTCCATTCACTGACAGAAAAATCCGCATCCGGCGTCAGACTGATCGCCGCTCCATCAGCTTGATTGTCTTTCAGCTTTTGAAGCCAAAGCTGGTTCTTGGCAAAAACATCAGAATCCTGCACCGGAGGCGGAACGAAATCCGGATCCGCCATGACGAATGCGATTGAGCTCCCGTCTGGTGCCCACTTGAAACTGGACACCTCGCTCGAGAGGTCTGTCAGCTGTCTACCGTCGCCCCCGGCGGCATCGATAAGCCAGATATTGCTGGTGCCGCCGGAGGTGGACAGGTAGGCGACGAAGCGCCCGTCCGGCGACCATTGCGGGGATGAATGATCTGCGGACTTTTCCAGCAAGGTTCTGGCATTTGTGCCATCTGACTGCGCAACGAAGAATTCGGCCTGATAAGCGTCTGAAGCGAGGTCGACGCTGTTCACACCGTAAAGCAGCTTTGTGTCGTCAGGAGAAAACGAAAGGTCTGACAGGCGATTGACCTTCAAACTCGTCTCCGGCGTCCATGCGTCTTGTGCAAACGCCAATGGTGAGGTTTGAACGGCAATAAACGCGGCAAGCAGGAATATGAATTTTGCAGAAACTGAATTTGGCAACAGCATTGAGACACTCCAACCAACAATGAGAGGTGGTGCTTTCGACCGCACTATACCTCAGAATTGCATTGCTGATTTTCACAATGCGTGGATCTCTTTGAATGATCCTGAACCTGCCGCAGGAAGCGGAGTGTCAATGCAGCGGGCTACGCAGTGTCAGTTGCCATTTTCCTCTTTCTTGTCCCGGCCAAGCACCGAACCGAGCAGACCGGCTGGCAGGCCGAAGCCCTCTTCAACCGCCTTGAGCACTTCCTCGTCGTCCACCTCGCCGTCGATCACCTTCTGAACATCGATTTGTGTCCGCCCGCCGGTGGCCCGCTCGATGACTTCATTCGCAGTTTCGACGAGTTCCTGCGGTGCATCCTTGTTGCCCTGCAGAATGGACATCAGCTCGCCACCCGTTTCCTGAAGCTGCTTGTAGGCCGCCTCCGGATTGTTCAGGATCCCGGCAATATCCGGGTAGATGCGCGGATCGCTCCAGGGTCCCTCGATGACGATCGGTACACCGAGACCGGCCATCTTCTTGTCTTCGCCTTTCCGGCGCGGCATCGGCGGTTGGCCTTCAAGGGTCGGAACGATGCTCGGCTCCACCCGCCAGCTAAGGCTTTGCTTGGGCAGATCCGTCGTTCCCTGACCGCTCATGCGCAGCAAGGGCCCAACCATGGCAAGATCGTCCGTCCGGGCGACTCCATTCTCGATGCCGAATGTCGCTCCGAGCGAGCTGAAATCCGTCTTTTCAGACAGGTTTTCCTGCCATCCCAGCAGAGTCTCGACCGAAAGGCCGCGCACCATTTTCGGAATATTGATGCCCCGGATCGCGCCATCCACGAATTCGAAATCGGCCGTGCCGTTCAGCCCTTCGACGAGCGCCTTTTGCGATGCTCCTGCCGAGGTCACGTCAAGGCTTATTGCCCCTTTGCCTTCAATCCAGTCGAAGTCTGCCGCGTCACTCAAAAGCGGGTTGGCATTGAGACCGGAGAGGGAAAACTTCGCAGCAACCTCCGGCGTTTCCTTCGCTCCATTGAGGGTCACCAAACCGGTTCCCGCCCCATCATAAAGCGCAAGCCTTTCCAGATTTGCGGTAAGGACGCCGTCCTGAATGGTCGTGGAAAGGCTGCTTTCGTCGATCTTGACCTTGTCCCAGCGGATTTCCCGGGTCGTGACCTTGAAGTCGACGTCAACAGCCTGGAGGCCCTTGAAGTCGATCGGTTCAGCACTCCATCCAGAGGTAGAAGCTGGCGCACCACCGGAACTCGCGCCGCCGGAAGATCCGCTACTGCTCCCCCCGGAACTGCTGTTCGAACTGCCACCGGAACCGGGCGCATCGCCAAGATAGGGATCGAGAACGAGCTCCCTTAAGGCCAGTTGTGCGCTCACCTTGGGCTTGCCCCCAAGGTCTATCCGGCCGTTCGCCTCGCCGGACGTATCATCAAGCGTGAACCGCGTTTCCTCGAATGTGATCGCGTCTGGCTGAACACCGAAGATGCCGGATGCCTTGAAGGTCTTGAGACCACCGCCCTGGCCGAGGGGCTGGCCCATCCAGGCCATCAGGCCGCGAAGGTCGGCGGTTTCAATGTTGACCGCGCCATCAATATTGCCCGGCAGCGCCACCAAACCGTTGAACCCGGCACCGAACCGGTTGCCTTTCAAGGTCATGGACACAGGCGCAGACGTTCCACCAAGCAGTTTCGCCGTGTCTGCTTCGCCTGTAATGCTGAACGCCTCGCCGCGCCAGGAAACCGCTCCGCTCATCGCAATCGGGCTTTCGAGCCCCTTAAGATCGACGTCCAGCGCCAGATCCGTCAAACGGTCCGCGTCGGCATCGCCAACGGTGGAAGAGAGTCCCAACCCGCCAATTTCACCATCCGCAATCGAAATCGATCCGTTCATGTCGAGGCCTGCAACAAGCTCCGAACCGGTGATACCAACGGTTTCGAACGCCAGATCCGCGCTCAGTTTACCGCTGGCAGGAAGGTCCTGTCCGGCAAACAGCAACAGATCCTTGATCGAGCCGTCTTTCAGAACGATCCTTCCGGACACTTCGGGAATGAGCCCGGACAGGTCTGCATCTGCTGCCCCGCCAAGAGACAACTGGCCAAGCACAAGGTGCAAATCCGCGACCGAGATCGCCGCTTCCGTGCCTGTTACCTTTGCGTCAAAGGAAAAGGCGCCGGGATCTGCGTCTATTTCCTGACCGGCAAGCGCTGCGAGTGCCTTGAGGGAGGGCCCGCCCGCGTCGATTGCGAGTTCCACACGGACCGGCTCAAGACCGGTTTCGCCGCTCACGCTCAACGTGTTTTCGCCTGTGGCGACCGTCAGCAGGATTGGGACCTGCTCTCCAGCAGTGAGGCCAAGCGGATTGGTCAATCCACCTGAAACGCTGATCGGAGTGTCCTGAAAAACAAAACTGGAGGTCAGCTCGACGTCGCCGCTCAGATCCGGAGCGGTCAGGGCAAGATCGAGGCTTGTGATCCTGACCGGTTCCTCGGAGGACGCATCTTTATAGGTGAGCGTGCCCCCGTTGATCTGGAGACTGTCAACGCCGACACTCTTGAGATAGGAGCCCGAAGGTTGAGCCGATTGCGCCTGCGCCTCGGGCGCTGTTTCAGATGGCGCCGGTGCATCCGCCGATGCTGTATCCGTTGCGGTTGCTTCGGATCCGAGCGCGCGCCGCGGTTCCCAGCTTGTCGACCCGTTGGCGCCGACCTCAAGATAAATGTCCGGATTGTCGAGGGTGATGCCGGTCACCTGAATATTGCCGGACAGCAGTCCTCCCCAGCCAAGCCCGAACGTGATGCGATCGGCTTTGGCAAATTCGATCCCGTCCGCGCCGGCTTCGCCAGAGACACCGATATCCTGCGCGTCGAGTGCAAACCCGGGGAACAGGGACAGGGAAACCGGTCCGTCGAGCCGGACACGCCAGCCGAGCCGATTGTCGACCTGTTCCACCACCTGACGTTTGATCTCGTCCTTGGGCAGGAACAGCGGGACGACCAGAACGACCGTCACCAGCAGGATCACCAGACTGCCCAGTCCGATCAAAAGCCGCCGCATGTTGAGCTTCTCCCTTCGCGAATCGGCCCCAATGTAGACCAATCATGCACTGGTCCGCACCCACACTGCACCGCGAATTTGACAAAAGCAGGAAACAGGGCGTTTTCGCAAGCTTCTGCCCGCGAGATCTGCGGACAACCGCTAAATCAAGAAAGCGCAACCATATGATTGTCCCAGGAAATGCCCGGTGGACGTGCCAGGATTTCAGCGGGCTCGTCCGGTTCGACAACAACGGAGAGCGCGCCGTTGCCGTCCGAGATCAGAAAATTGCCCTGGTCGATCGGTGCAACGCCGCATCCGTCGGCGATGGTCTGGGCCCCCAAGAATGCGCCTGTTTCGGCTCGCCAGAAGAGGGTCCGGTCACCGCGCGGTGCGGAAGTGGCGATCACATCACCGGCGCGATTGGCAGTGACTGAACCTATGTAATTTTGAAGCATGGGAGCAAGGCTGTCCGGAATTCGTGTCACCGTCGGCACTTTATCACGCTCAAAGACAGCGACGAGTGGCGGTGTCTCGGACAACGGTCCTTCGAATTGCCCGCCGACCCAGACCCGGCCTGACGCGTCCAGCGCCATGTGCCGCAGGGAGAGCTGGTGCAGCGTCTTGTCCAGGACATGTTCTGAAACAAGATCACCGCTTTCGACGTCAACGAATACGGCCGAAGGCGCCATGGTGTCGAGATTGAGCTTTTCGCGCGGCCGGTCAGGATGGGTTTCAATGCCGCCGTTTGCAATGACAAGCGTTCGTCCATCGGGCGTGAGCGCGATGTCGTGAGGACCAGTCCCGTAAGTGCTGAATTCACCGATCCTGACTGCGCTGTCACCACTCATGTCATATACGCCGATCACACCCTTTGCGTTGGCGAAGTCGTTTTCGGCCGCATAGAGCAACCGGCCATCCGTCGAAAAACAGCCGTGCCCGTAGAAATGCCTTCCCGGCTCTGAAACGATCACGTCCAGTTTCGCGTCCTTGAACGGACGCACAACGATGGCAAAGGTTCCTGGGCGGCGTGCAAAGGCGACAAATCGGCTTTTGTCAGGCGAAACGGCAATCCCGTGACCACGTCCGGGAAGCGAGATCCTGGCCAGGACCTGGCCGTAATCGTCCAGAATTCCGATGCCAAAGGTGCCGTCTGTGTTCTTGTAGGCGCTGGCAAAAAGCAGCGCATCGTCACCGGCCCTTTTGTCAAGCAAGTTTGCCGCCAAGGGAGAGTTGGTGAAGGTCTGCAAAGCCGCCAGCCCGCCGAGCGCGGAGAGAAATCCGCGCCGGGAAAATGGCTTCTTGCTAGTCGCCGTCCAGCGCATTGAATCCTCCGGAGAGCGCCAACGCACCGGCCAGTTCCAGGGCCAATGTATCGCGGATCGATTTGATCGTGATCGCCAGCAGGGACACCTTGGCGTAGCTGCCGTCCTCCCCAAGCGTTTCCCGCAAGGGAGGCTTCAACTGTTCAAGCAAATTTTCGCCGTTGGCGAACTCAAAGCTCAGGGATCCGAAAATCCACTGGAAGTCTTCCGGCGTCAGGTCTTGGAGGTTCATGTTGAAGAGCGCTTCTCGGAGACCGCTCAATTCGCCTTTCAAAAACAGGATACTGTTCCCGGACCGGGCAAACGGAAAGCGGCGCGGCTTGGCTTTGGCTTCTGATGAGCCCAGCGCCGGCAAGATGTTCTGATCACGCGCAACGATCAGCCCCGTCACCAGGCCGTTGAAGACAGTTTCAACGGCTTCTTTTGTCGTCCGGAACCGCTCGTTGTCTGGTCCTGCGGACAGCAGAAGGGCCCGGTACCCGTCCGGATTTGCCCAATCGCGCGCAACACTTTCTGCAATGGCCGCAACGTTTTGTGCGATTGCCGCAGCATAGCCGCAGGTGAAGTCTTTGTTCTCACCCGGAGCGCCGAGAACGATGCTTCCGTTCTTGTCAAATGCGATGAGTTGAAACGCGGTCAATCCCTGAAGCGCGACACTCTTGCTTCCAAGACTGTCTGGCGAAAGCACACCGGCGTCCCTGGACGCAAACACCTTGCGGATCTGCCTTTGTCCGATCCCACGCGGATCAGGAAGAAAGGCCAGCCGGCTGAGACGGTCGTTTTCAATAAGCGGCCCAAATCTCAGGAAGTGAATTCTGGAAAAATCGAATACGGTTTGCGCATAGACCTTCTCAAGCGATGCAACCGTGCCTTCACCGGGAGTCTCACAAACCGACATCACGGCGTCGGGCAAGCCTGCGGCCGTGTTTGCAAACTGTGCACTTGCCGGAACAATGTAGTCTGAAATGATCCGCTCCAGCGGCGCCTTCACTTCCACTGCCCATGCCGGAACTGAGAAACTGGCGGCAATGGCTGCCAACACCAAAAAACGCATCATAGCGACTCCAGAAATCGGATAAGCGACCGGCGGTCGTTCGGGGATAGCGCGACGACCTTGTCCTTTGCCTGTTTTGCCTCGCCATCATGCCACAAAACAGCCTCCAGAAGATTGCGCGCACGCCCGTCATGCAAAAACCGGGTGTGATTGTTCACTGTTTCCGTCAGTCCGATGCCCCAAAGTGGCGGCGTGCGCCATTCGCGGCCGTTCGCATCTCCAACCGGCCTGTCATCAGCCAGACCTTCGCCCATGTCATGCAGCAAAAGGTCCGTATAGGGCCAGATTAACTGAAACCGGTGAGCTGGATTTGCCGCATCCCGGCTGGTGACATATTTCGGCTGATGACACGAGACGCAGCCACTTTCATAGAAGATGCGCTTGCCTTTCAGGACATCCGGATCGTCAGCATCCCGGCGCATCGGCACCGCGAGATTTTCTGAATAAAACGTCACCAGATCCATGACGGGATCGGGCGCCTCAGAAACACCCAGGTGCTCCTGTTCACCATGCGGCATTGCCCGACACGCTGTTTGCGCCTCTGTACAATCGCCGTAGTTGTCCGGCTTGTCCGGCGTGCTGATGCCGATGTCACCGGAAAACGCTCCCGCGGTCTGTGCCCTGATCGTCGGGTTTGAGGCTTTCCAGCCGAACCGGCCGATCGTGAGTTCGCCTGATGCCGGATCCCGAACACGGCTGATTTTTCCCGAGATGCCATCACCGTTCAGATCATCGGGATCTGCCAGCGCTTCAAGATCTCCGGGGTGGATGGCCTGCAACAGACCCAGACCGATCATCGGTGGCGCGACGCGGGGAGAAATCAGCGTGTCGGGATGCAGGGCGCCAAAACCAAGGTCGCGCACCTTGTAGGTTGGTTTCTGGAGGATAGCAGTTTCCCCACCATTCAGGGGAACCTCGATGTCCTCAATCTCGATATCGAACCGACCTTCGCCCGGAAGGCCCTGCACGGCAAAGGACTGGAACTGGCCGCCATAGGTCGGCTCCGGCACGCGCAGAATCTCGCGCGCTGCCAGCGCTTTTTCCTGCGCCTCCGTTTGCGGGGGAATTGAGAGCCGCAGGAACAGCGAGACGGCCTTGTCGCCAGGTCGAGGCGGACGGCCGCGACCATCCTTCAGATGACACCCCTGGCAGGATCTCGCGTTATAGAGCGGCCCAAGGCCGTCGGAAGCGCGCGTCGATGAGGGAGATGACGCCCAAAGCTTCTTGAAAAGCCCGTTACCGACCCTGAAATCATGCTGTTCTTCGAAGGTCAGGTTTGTGTTCGAATGGGAAAACGCGTCCCGGTTCGGCCGCCGGGTTGATGTCCCGGCACCGCCCTGCATCGGCTCGAACAACTCGGGAGTTTCGAAATCGGACGGCGCTTGCAGCACCCTGGAAACCTTGGCTTTGTCCTTTTCTGACAAATCGTCTCTATGTGACAAAGGGCCGTCTGCGGCGGCGGGAACCGCGGCGACAAGCACGCACAAAAGAGCGCCCTTAACCGCGCTCGAAGGGAGGCCCAGCCTCATGAATCGCATCCTGACTGTGACCTGTGCACCCCAATACGCAGGCAAAAGGTCAGGCGGCAGGTCAGCCGCCTGACGGGCTTTGCTTACTGGAAAACAGCGTTCGGGTTATCGAGGCTGTCGGAGCCTTCAAACGCGATCTCGTCGAGGCCGAGCACTTTGACGACACGCTCGATGGAAGCTGTCTGGTCGACCAGTGCATCAACGGCTGCCTGAACGACGGCGTTGCCCTCTTCGTTGCCTTCACCGATCATCTGGTCATAGGCTTCACCACCGTCCGCACGCGCCTTCATGACTTCGAAGGCTGCCAGCGTGGCATCGAGCTTGATCTTCATTTCTTCAGCAAGCGCCGGGTCCTTTTCAGCCACGAGATCCGCAAGGGACGCGCCGGAAACGTTGTTTCCAAGTGGGCTTGCATAGGAACCGAAGTAAACGTTCCGGATACCGATCACGTCGTTCAGGTGCGACATGTGCGTGTTGTCGGCAAAGCAGTCATGCTCTTCTTCCGGATCGTGCAACAGCAGGCCGAGCTTGATGCGTTCACCAGCAAGCTCACCGTAAGACAGCGAGCCCATGCCGGTCAGGATCGTCGCCAGACCGCCGTTTTCACCTTTTGCCGCCAGCTCTTCACGCGCCGCTCCGCCCGGCTCCCACGCAGAGGCCATTTCTTCCAGATCGGAAATCAGCAGGTCGGTCACGGCCCGCAGGTATTGAATGCGGCGCTCACAATTACCGCCCGTGCAGTTGGCCGGGTCAAAATCGGTTGCCGGACGTGCTCCGGCACCCGGACCGGTTCCGTTCAGGTCCTGCCCCCAAAGCATGAATTCGATCGCATGGTAGCCGGTGACGACATTCGCTTCGACTTCGCCTGCTTCCTGAAGCTGGTCGGCAAGAAGCGAGGCGGTAATCTCACTGGCGTCGATGGTTTCGCCGCCTGCCTTGAGTGACGGATTTGCGATCAGGTTGGCTGCGTAAAACGGGTTTTCCTCAGACTCGGTGCCGTAGGACGCATCAACGTAATCGATCAGGCCTTCGTCGAGCGGCCAGGCATTTACCTTGCCTTCCCAGTCATCGACGATGGCATTGCCGAAACGGTAGGCTTCCGTTTGCTGGTAGGGGTTGCGGGCCTCAATCCAGGCCGAGCGCGCTTCTTCAAGATTTGCCTCGGTGGGCTCATTCAGGAATTTGTCGATAGCACCTTTCAGCGTTTTTGCCGTTGCAAGAGAATCTGCGTAGCTCGCCTGGGCAATATCGCCGTAATTCGACAAAATGTCTGCCGGTGCCGCAGCTATGGCAGGCGTTACGAACAGGCCTGTCGCTGTCAACAATCCAAATTTAATTGATTTCATGGGTCCATCCCCTTCGAACACGACCGGGCTGGAAAACGCCGCCCTGTGTTTGCTGTTTTGAAAATTTCGAAGCGCGAGAAAGCGCCGACTGCCTTTCGGTCAAAACATTTCATGAGCCTTAGTGTCAAGTTTTAAATTGAGAAAAATCAATAGTTTAGAAACATTCCAAAAAATTAACTGGCTGTTGTAAGGTAAACTACTCATATTTTGGAGACGAAGCAGATCTCAAATCTTTGATGATACGGAAATTTTGGTATAGCTAGCAAAGAGGCCACTTGAACGGTCCTCTGGGGAAAGACACATGCTGAATGCGCTCAAGAGCTTCGTGCGGGAAATCACGTTCGGTGACAGCGGCAAAAAGACGTTTGCGGAAGACGACAAGCGTCTTGCTGCCGCGGCTCTGCTGTTCCACCTGATCGATATCGACGGCATCGTCGAAGAAAGCGAAAGCAGTAAACTTCGCGAGATCCTCCAAAGGCATTACGATCTGACGGAAAAAGAAACCACGGAACTGATCTCAGCTGCCAAGCAGCGCGACGAAGAGGCCGTCGACCTTTATGGTTTCACGTCAGTTCTGAAACGCACTGCCGACGAGACCGAACGCCTCGCCATTGTCGAGATGATGTGGGAGATCGTCTACGCAGACGGCCACGTTCACGAGTTTGAGGACAACACCATCTGGCGCGTTGCCGAACTCCTCGGCGTGTCCACGCGCGACCGCATGACCCTTCGGCACAAGGTCGCCCAAACAGCGCCTGAGGACGCCGACCGCGACTAGGGTAGGGACCCGAAACGCGGCAAGCAGTTCTGATCGAAGCGATTTCTTTGAACAGATGGGCGCCCGGGGCTCGATTTTTTTCGCAGCGTCCCTCATATTCATTTCATGAGATTTCAATCCGATCCTGTCGGCAACCGCCCAAAAGTCCTGATCATCCTTCACCAGGAAGCGTCCTCTCCAGGTCGCGTAGGTCAGGAACTCGTCAAGCGTGGTTTTACACTTGATGTCCGCAAACCCCGCTTCGGCGACACCCTGCCCGACACGATGTCAGGCCATGCCGGCGCAGTGATTTTCGGCGGGCCGATGAGCGCCAACGACCCCGACGGGTTTGTTCAAAAGGAAATCGACTGGATCAAGGTCCCCCTCCAGGAAGAAAGACCCTTCCTCGGCATCTGTCTCGGCGCCCAGATGATGGTCAAGCATCTTGGTGGCACGGTCGCCGGCCATCGGGATGATCTCGTCGAAATCGGTTATTACCCCCTTCTGCCAACGGAGGCGGGTAAGGCGCTGATGTCATGGCCGAAGAAAGTCTATCAGTGGCATCGCGAGGGATTTGACTGTCCAAACGGTGCGGAGCTCCTTGCCGCCGGCCCGACTTATCCGAACCAGGCCATACGCGTCGGCCCGGCTGCCTATGGCATTCAGTTTCACCCCGAAATCACCCATCAGATGATGGTCAAGTGGACGACGAAAGCGGCCCCGCGCATGGAATTGCCCGGTGCTCAACAGCGCCGCGACCATTTTGCCGGCCGCTTCGTCTATGACCCGGCTGTGAAGTCGTGGCTCGACGATTTTCTGGATCTTTGGATCGGAACCGCCGAGGCACCGGTTCAGCACTCACAGCTGAAGGCGGCGGAGTAGGTCGCCAGGCTAGCGCTCGGCTGTTGGTTCCAGACTTGCCCGAGGCTCGCTCAAAATCCGGTCAATCAGGCCCCAGTCCAGGGCTTCTTCTGCGGTCATGAAACGATCCCGGTCCATCGCCTGCTCAAATTCCTCGTATGAGCGTCCGCAATGCTCCGAATAGAGCCGCGTCATCCGGTGTTTGGTCCGCTGAATTTCTTCCGAATGAATGAAAATGTCAGAGGCCTGACCCTGAAAACCCCCGGACGGCTGATGAACGAGAATGTTTGCATTGGGCAACGCCGCGCGTTTTCCCGGTTCGCCTGCCATCAGAAGAAAAGACCCCATTGAGCGCGCAGTGCCCATGCAAAGGGTTTCCACCGGTGCCCGGATGAAGCGCATGGTGTCGTACATCGCGAACCCGCTCGTCACCACACCACCAGGAGAATTGATGTAAAGGCTGATTGGCTTTTCAGGATTTTCCGCCTCCAGAAAGAGCAGCTGTGCGCAGACAAGCGCCGACACCGCGTCATTTACTTCCCCGTTCAGAAAAATGATCCGCTCCCTTAATAGGCGGGAGTAGATGTCGAAGGACCTTTCTCCTCTGTTGGTCTGCTCAACGACCATGGGGACGAGCTGCATCGCTTCGCGCATCGGTGAACTCCAGACATTTCAATTTGGTTCAGGTTTCCGCCGTTTCAGGCAGACATCTTGAGCGGAAGGGTGTTCGTGTTGGCCGCAGCCATGGACAAAGACGCCGCCCTCGCATCATTCAGTCGGTGTATTATGCGCAATCTGGTTCCACCCGACGGACCCGGTGAGATCCGGAACGTTACCGTGCTTTCCAGAAATGGCGGCGTGTCCTCCCGCAATTGGTAACAAAGCTCCCGGCCGGGCACCACGCGGCTGGCCGTAGGCTCTGCAAGACTTTCTGCCGGAAGCCATTTTTCCCGAAACTCCGGAATGCTCAGCGCTCTCCAGACCTTTTGCGGAGGTTCGCTGATTTCGAAGTCGAGTTCGATTCCATCTGCCTCGTTGCCACTTTCAACGCCGGTCATTGGTCCATTTCCTTTAGCAAATCCTTGAGCGCCTCCACCCGTGCTGGCCAGAAGGCTCGATACTTCGCAAACCATTGCGCAATATGCGTCACACCCTTGGGATCAACTGAGTAATTCACAAACCGACCCTGGCGCTCCTCTCTTACAAGCTGCGCTTTTCGAAGAATGGCGAGGTGCTGGGACATTGCGGGTTGGCTGATTTCCATACCTTGCCGCAGTTCACTTGCGTTCTTGCCGCCGTTCGCAAGCTTCTCAAAAATACTGCGCCGGGTCGGATCGGCGAGCGCACGGAAAATGTCGTTCTCAATCATGACAACATATAAGCATTCACTTATGTATCATGCAAGCCCGAATCTTTATTGGCAGAATGAGCCGGAAAAACCTTCCTCCCGGCACATCAAAGCAACCGGGAAACGGCCGCGAGGTGTCTCCGCGAACTGCCGTTCCCCGGTTCAGGGATTTAAAGACAAGACTATTTGATCCGGGCGTCTTCGACCGGATACCCGAGCCCGCCCTGCTCACCGAAGTTCCCCTGGTGGCATTCGCTACAGGCCGTGATGACGTTGACCGCCTGCGGAGATCCGTTGGGCGCGACCATCATGTAGTACCAGTCGTCCGTTTCCGGCGATTTGCCGGCTGCAACCTTTTCCATCAGGAACAACGGGCCCTTTGTAACCTTGCCATCATCGTCAATCGCAAAAGATTCCTTTGCGATCTGTGTTCCCGCCGGAACAACGACGTTTTCAGGCTTGTATTTCAGGTATTCGTCGGCGCCGATGGAATTCACGTAGGTCACCAGGAAGCGGCCGCCATGAAACCCGGGCGCAGCCGGAAACGCGCTCGCTTTGGTCCAATCCGGGTAGTCCTTGACAAAGGCTTCCGGGATCCACCGTTTGGGACCTTTCTGATAACCGGCCTGCAGGTCGGTCTTGAGGCAGTCATAAACGGCCTCTGCTTCGTCGCCGGTCAACTCATAACCCGGCTTTTGAACATCACATGCTGCATGTGCAGATGTCGTGAAAACAAGGGATGCGATTGCACCGCCCAGCCAAACTGATAGCTTCCTCATTGTGCTCTCCCTAAGCTAACGCCTTTTTTCAAAGGCCTGGCGGCAAGAGTTTCCGGCTTGAGAGAGGCTGTTTACAATTCACATAAGGCGTGATGTGACGTGAATTCACGTGAACGATTAGTATTTGATTTGAAAATACAATTTAATAGCAAGCAGATCGCATGAAAGTGCGATCTGCTCACCTTTTCTCGATCAGTTATCGAAGACCACAAGCAGGTCTTTTGCATCAATTTGCGCACCAGGCGTGACCAGTACTTCTTTGACTTTGCCATCCCGTTCCGCGTGGAGCGCGGTTTCCATTTTCATGGCCTCGATGGAAACAAGCACGTCACCCGCCGTCACGTCCTGACCGGCAGCGATGGCGACCGTGGAAATGACGCCAGGCATCGGTGCACCGACATGCGCCGCGTTACCGTCTTCTGCCTTGCGCATGGCCGCGGCGCCGGTCGCACCGTGGGCGCGGTCCGGAACCTTGACGTTGCGCGGCTGGCCGTTGAGCTCGAAGAAAACCTTCTTCTCGCCCTTCTCATCGGTTTCGCCGACCGCCTGACAGCGCACGACAAGTGTTTTGCCGGGCTCCAGGTCAACAAAGATTTCTTCGCCTGATTCCAGTCCGTAGAAATAGACCGGCGTCGGTAGAACCGAGGTCGGCCCATATTGCTGCTGTGCCTTGTCAAAATCAGTGAAAACCTTCGGGTACATCAGGTAGGAGGCAAGTTCGATATCATCGATGTCGTGCCCAGTCGCCGCTGCCGCCGTTTCCCGTTCCGCTTCAAGATCCGCGTCTTCCAGCAGCGATCCCGGCCGCACCGTGATCGGCTCTTCGCCCTTCAGCACCTTGGACTGCAACGCGCCGGGCCAGCCACCGGGTGACTGCCCGAGGTCACCGTGAAGCATCTTTACGACGCTGTCCGGGAACGCGACGTCCTTGCCCGGATCTTCGACCTCTTCAACCGAAAGCCCCTGGCTGACCATCATCAGAGCCATGTCGCCGACAACTTTCGAAGACGGCGTCACCTTCACGATGTCTCCGAACATCATGTTGACGTCGGCATAGGCCTGGGCGACCTCGTGCCAGCGGGTCTCAAGTCCGAGAGACCGTGCCTGTTCTTTCAGATTGGTGAACTGGCCGCCGGGCATTTCGTGCAGGTAAACCTCGGATGCGCCGAAGCGCAGATCGCTTTCAAAGGCCCGGTACTGGGTGCGCACGGCCTCCCAGTAGAAGGAAATCTGGCGAATGGTTTTCGCATCGAGCCCCGTGTCACGCTCGCTGCCGCGCAGGGCTTCGACGATCGAGCCAAGACATGGCTGCGACGTCAGGCCGGACAGGGCGTCCATTGCGGCGTCGACCGCATCGGCCCCTGCATCGACGGCTGCAAGAACAGTTGCCGCTGCGATGCCGGACGTATCGTGCGTGTGGAAATGGATCGGCAGATCGGTTTCCTGCTTCAGGGTCTTGATCAGAACCTTGGCCGCCTCAGGCTTGAGCAGGCCGGCCATATCCTTGATGCCGAGAATATGAGCGCCTGCCGCCTCCAGCTCCTTCGCCAGCCCGACATAGTACTTCAGATCGTATTTCGGCCGGGCGCTGTCCAGCATGTCGCCGGTGTAGCAAAGAACGCCCTCGCAAAGCTTATTTGCCTCCTGCACGGCATCCATAGAAACGCGCATGTTCTCAACCCAGTTGAGACAATCGAACACGCGGAAGAGGTCTATGCCGTTTTCTGCGGCCTGCTTCACGAAGAACCTGACGACATTGTCCGGATAATTGGTGTAACCAACCCCGTTTGAGCCGCGCAGCAACATTTGCAAGAGGATGTTCGGCGCCTTCTCGCGAATGAGGTGCAATCTTTCCCAGGGACTTTCGGTCAGGAAACGCATGGCAACGTCGAACGTCGCTCCGCCCCAGCATTCGAGCGAAAACAGGCTTGGAAGGCCGACCGCGTAGGCGTCCGCGATGTTGACGATGTCATGGGTGCGCATGCGGGTCGCCAGGAGTGACTGGTGACCGTCACGCATCGTCGTGTCGGTGATCAGCGCGCGTTCTTGACCTTTCATCCAGTCTGCAAAACCTTTTGGCCCGAGTTCGTCGAGCAACTGGCGTGTCCCGGCAGGTTTGTCGTCGCCGAAATCGGGAATGATCGGGGCTGCGACATCCTTCGGCGGCCGCGCCCGGTTTTTCGTTTCCGGGTGCCCGTTCACGGACACATCGGCGATATAGGTCAACAGCTTGGTGGCCCGGTCCTGGCGCTTGGTCTGTTCAAACAGCGCTGGCGTCTCGTCGATGAACCGCGTCGTGTAATTGTTAGCCCTGAAGTCCGCGTGGTCGATGATGTTTTCCAGAAAGACGAGGTTGGTCGCCACACCGCGGATCCGGAATTCGCGCAGCGCGCGGTCCATGCGCTTGCGCGCATCTTCCGCTGTCGGCGCCCAGGCCGTGACCTTCTCAAGAAGCGGATCGTAAAAGCGGGTAATCACCGCTCCGGAATAAGCTGTTCCGCCATCCAGTCGAATGCCGAAGCCGGTCGCGCCGCGATAGGCGGTGATACGGCCATAGTCCGGAATGAAGTTCTGTTCCGGATCTTCCGTGGTGATGCGGCACTGAAGGGCATTGCCGTTGAGGCGGATGTTCTCCTGTGCGGGAACACCGCTTTCCGGCGTTCCGATCTTGGCGCCTTCAGCAATGTGGATCTGGGCCTGCACAATATCGATGCCGGTGACTTCTTCGGTCACCGTATGCTCCACCTGCACGCGCGGATTGACTTCGATGAAGTAAATGGAGCCCGTGTCGGCATCCATCAGGAACTCCACCGTGCCCGCACCCCGATAGTTCACCGCGCGGCCGATCTTCAGTCCGTATTCGCACAGTTCCTGCCGCTTGGCTTCGTCCAGATAAGGCGCCGGTGCGCGCTCGACCACCTTCTGGTGGCGGCGCTGAATGGAGCAGTCGCGCTCGAAAAGATGCACGACATTCTCGCCGTCGCCGAGGATCTGCACCTCGACATGGCGCGCGCGCTGCACAAGCTTTTCAAGATAAATCTCGTCTTTGCCGAAAGCGGCCTTGGCCTCACGCTTTGCAGCCAGCACTTCCTTTTCCAGCGTTGCCTGATCCGGGATGACCCGCATGCCGCGGCCACCGCCGCCCCAGGAGGCTTTGAGCATCACCGGATAACCGATGTCCTGGGCCTGGCTTTTGATCTCTTCCATGTCGTCCGGAAGCGGATCGGTCGCCGGCATCACCGGAACACCGGCTTCGATCGCAAGGTTGCGTGCCGCGACCTTGTTCCCAAGTCGGCGCATTGTCTCCGATCTCGGGCCAATGAACGTAATGCCTGCCGTCTCGCAGGCATCGACGAATTCCGGGCTTTCCGACAACAGGCCGTAGCCCGGGTGAATCGCATCGGCTCCGGCGTGCTTGGCAACACGAATGATCTCGTCGATGGAAAGGTAGGCTTCGATCGGACCAAGACCCTTGCCGACCTGATAGGCCTCGTCCGCCTTGAAGCGATGCAGCGCAAGCTTGTCCTGTTCGGCGTAGATCGCAACGGTCTTCAGACCGAGTTCATTGGCCGCCCGAAAGACACGGATCGCTATCTCGGACCGGTTCGCAACGAGAATTTTTGTTATCGCCAAACGCCCTCTCCCCTAATTTTACGCAAATGCAAGGCCGATTTTGGAACGTTTTCTACTTTGGTCGAAAGCAGATGGAAAGGGGCAGAAAGAGTGTCCTTTTTTTTAACTTGGAAAATATTTTGCGCGTGCACGGGTAACCCCCGGAAAATGCGGGCGAAATTGCCGAAAGTTACGAATGTAACCAGACTTACAAAAAATTTGCACTGCAGCAAAACGGATCGAACTTGCGTTTAAACCGCCCTAAAAACAGCGTAAACAACGTGCACCGGATTGGGACGCCCGGACACGAATTTCCGCACGCAAACCCCGTCGTGACGAATTCGCTTGTGGCGAGAGCTCTCCTGATTGAAGCACGGACGCCCTGACCTACTAGATGTAGCGTGAACAAACCCGATACATTGCAGAGTCAGCGATTCGTCCGGGATTCGTTCACGTCATGTCCTGAGGTAAACGCAGGCCTGAACCCGGCCGGTTCGGCAATTAACGCCAAATTAAGGCTTGACAGCCTTTTCGCAAAAATCGGGACTGATTTGAAGGGACGACTCAAACTGTTGAGCAGATTCACGATTTTGTACCATGGCGCAGCAAACAGACCACATATCGTAGGGAACAAATCCTGAATCACCGAGAGTCAGCGATTCGGTTTCGGTTTGTTCCAGAGTCGTTCTCCACAGGAAAATTACCCCGCCGTTTTATGCCGCGATTTGGCAAAAGAAATGGCGACATCGCCGGTCAGCCTATGCTAGATACGCGGCACTAGATCTAGGCGCAGAGCCCGAAGAAAGCCGAATACAATCAATTCCATGCCCCGTCCTCAAACGATGCCGCTGCCACCGTCAGCCAGGTCCCGCACCGTGACGGCAGTTCTTGGTCCCACCAACACCGGAAAGACTCACCTGGCCATCGAGCGCATGCTGGCGCAGCAATCCGGTCTGATCGGTTTACCGCTGCGCCTTCTGGCGCGCGAGGTTTACGGACGCGTCGCCGAACGGGCCGGCCCGGACGCGGTCGCGCTGATCACCGGCGAGGAAAAAATCATCCCGGAGAACCCGCGTTTCTGGGTCTCCACCGTTGAAGCCATGCCGCTTGATCTGGAGACAGAATTTGTCGCGATCGACGAAGTGCAACTGGCCGGCAATCTGGACCGGGGCCATGTCTTTACGGACAGGATTCTCAACCTGCGCGGCAGGTCGGAAACTCTGCTGCTCGGCGCCGCAACAGTGCGTCCGCTGCTTGAGAAACTGCTTCCCGGGCTCAACGTGGTCACCCGCCCGCGCATGTCGATCCTGGAATATGCCGGCTCGAAAAAGGTGTCGCGCCTTCCGGCCCGGTCTGCAGTTGTCGCCTTCTCGTCAGACGAAGTCTATTCGATTGCCGAACTCATCCGGCGCCAGCGCGGCGGCGCGGCGGTCGTCCTTGGCTCGCTCAGTCCGCGCACCAGAAATGCGCAGGTGGAACTGTTTCAGAACGGCGATGTCGATCACCTGGTGGCGACCGATGCCATCGGTATGGGCCTCAACCTCGACGTTAACCACATCGCCTTTGCCGGCAACCGGAAATATGACGGCTATCAGTACCGGCAACTGACACCTTCGGAAATTGGACAGATAGCCGGACGTGCCGGGCGCCACACCCAGGACGGTACCTTTGGCGTTACCGGGCGGGTCGATCCTTTGGACGACAACCTGATCGAACAGATTGAAAGTCATCACTTCGACACCTTGAAAGTGCTGCAATGGCGCAACAGTTCGCTGGATTTTTCGTCCAAGGACACGCTCCGGCAGAGCCTCGATTTGGTCCCTCGCGAGGACGGCCTTACCAGGGCACCGGTTGGTGTCGACATCGTTGCTCTTGAACATTTGTTGCGCGATCCCGCAATTTCTGACAAGGCAAAGGGTGCAAAAGCGGTCGAATTGTTATGGGATGTCTGTCAGGTCCCCGACTATCGCAAGATTGCCCCGGCAAACCATGCGGAGTTGCTGAACACCATTTACACCCATCTCATCGACGACAATCGGATTGCGGATGACTGGTTCGCCCGTCAATTGGCCTTCGCAGACCGCACAGATGGTGATATCGACACACTTGCAAACCGGATCGCACATATCCGGACCTGGACATATGTCGCCAATCGTCCCGACTGGCTGGCCGATCCGGCCCACTGGCAGGGTGAAACGCGCGACATTGAAGACAAGTTATCGGACGCCCTTCACGAGCGCTTGACGCAGCGCTTTGTGGACCGGCGGACGAGCGTATTGATGCGACGTTTGAGAGAGAACGCAATGCTGGAAGCAGAAATTACATCGAGCGGCGATGTGCTCGTGGAAGGTCAGCACATCGGGAACCTGCTTGGCTTCCGGTTCGCTCCCGACGCCGCGGCAGAAGGGCCCGACGGCAAAACCGTTCGCGCTGCGGCACAAAAGGCGCTGACGACTGAAATCGAATCCCGCGCTGAAAAACTCGGCAAGTCGGAAAACAGCGACTTCGTGCTGACGTCCGAAGGCGCAATCCGCTGGCGCGGTGAACCGGTTGCCAAGCTTGTTGCCGGCGAGGAGGTCCTTGCTCCCACCGTTCTGCTGCTTGCTGACGAGCACCTGACCGGCCCGGTGCGCGACACCGTGCAGAACCGGCTGGATCTTTGGGTCAAGGCGCAGGTCGATACGTTGCTGAAGCCGCTTGTTGACCTCAAGACCGGTGAGGGCCTGGAAGGGCTGGCACGCGGGATCGCATTCCGCATTGTCGAGGGTCTCGGCATTCTCGAGCGTCAGGACGCTGCAGACGAAATCCGCCAGCTGGATCAGGACATGCGCGCATCCCTGAGAAAGCACGGCGTGCGCTTTGGTGCCTATACTGTCTTTGTCCCCGCGCTTTTGAAACCGGCGCCAAGCCAGCTGCTTGCCCAGCTCTGGGCGCTCAAGCACGGTTCGCTGGATATGAACGGCATGACCGACCTGCCGCAGCTTTCCGCGTCCGGGCGGACCTCAATCCCGGTCGATGAGACCGTCGACAAAGCCCTTTACAAAGTCGTCGGCTTCCGGGTCTGCGGCCCGAGGGCTGTCCGCGTCGATATTCTGGAACGCCTGGCCGACCTGATCCGGCCGCTGATCGCCTGGAAACCGCTCGACGCGGAGGTCAGCCCGCCTGAAGGCGCCATCGAGCAAGGCGGCGGCTTCATGGTGACCGTTGCCATGACCTCGCTACTTGGGTGCGCCGGGGAAGATTTTTCAGCCGTGCTGAAATCACTCGGCTACCGTGTCGAGACAAAGGAAGTTCAGCGTCCGGTTACGGTGAAGCCGGCCACGGAACCATCTGCCGAAGACCAGCCGTCCGGTGAGGAAAACACCAGCGCGTCGTCGACGGATGCTGGCTCAGAAACGCCGGAGGCGGTTGAAGCTGCTGCACCGGAAGCGTCATCGGATGCTCCGGAAGCAGAAGCATCGGTGTCCGAAACGATTGCGGCCGAAACTCCGGCTGAAGACGCCCCGGCTGTGGAATCGGCGGCCGCCGTCGAAGAGTCGGCGCCGCAAGACCATTCCGACGCCGCGCCATCATCCGAAACCGCACCCGCTGAGGAAAACGCACCCGTCTCCGAGAGCAACGAGCCGCAGGAACAGGCCGCCGAAGAAGACAAGCCTGATGAGAAAGTCGCGGAAGAAACCGGCGATGTCACGGAAGCGGCGGATGCCGGTGCGCCCGACGCTGTCGAAATGGAAACCGTGACGATCGAGATCTGGCGCCCGGGCCGGCACGACCGACGCCCGCGTGGCCGGCAGGACCAACGGCGCGGCGACAACCGCAAGGGACATGGCCAGGGCCCGAAAGGCGGTCACGGCGAAAAACGTCATGGCAAGGGCGGCGGCAAAGGCGGCCCGAACCGCAATCGCGGCGGACAGCACGGCGGCAACAGGGGATTTGACGGCGGCAACCGCCGCAGCGCCCCGCCAAAGGACAAACCGATCGATCCGAATTCTCCGTTCGCGGCGCTGATGGCGCTCAAGGCGGATATGGACAACAAGGACAAGAAGTAATTTCGGCAGACGGCAAACACCCCGCCACCGACACGAGCGGCGGCAGCCTGCGCATCGATAAGTGGCTCTGGTACGCCAGGGTCACCAAGTCCCGCTCTCTTGCCCAAAAACTCGCAACAACAGGTCATGTCCGCATCAACAAGGACAAGATTTCGTCCGCCAGCAAGACCATCAAGGTCGGCGACGTTCTCACGATCGTGCTTGAACGAAAGGTGCTCGTTCTGAAGATCGTGGCGCTTGGATCCCGGCGCGGCCCGTTTGTGGAGGCCCGCAAGCTGTACGAGGATCTGTCACCACCGCCGCCACCGAAAAAGGACCCGCCGCCGCCACCGCCTGGGCAGCGCGAAGCGGGTGCGGGACGGCCGACAAAACGCGACCGGCGCAAGCTGGATGCGTTTCGGAGTGAAAACTAAACCGAATTCCGGCTTCGAACGCCAAAACGGAATAACTTTCTCTTTCCGGCACTGATTGCGTCATCCTGGGCGCTTGCGCGTTCCAGCCAAAAACGATACGCAACACCGATCAGAGATTTAACCGTGCGCCCCATATCGGGCTGAGACGCACGACAACGACTGCCGGGTGAACAGGGATTACGCGTCCCAAACGGTTCGCGACGGCGCGCAGCGAGGAACCCGATGACCTACGTCGTCACAGACAATTGCATCAAGTGCAAATATACCGATTGTGTCGAAGTCTGCCCCGTTGATTGTTTTTATGAAGGCGAGAACATGCTCGTCATCAACCCGGACGAATGCATCGATTGTGGTGTTTGCGAACCGGAATGTCCGGCCGAGGCAATTTTGCCGGATACGGAGCCAGGGCTTGAAAAATGGATCGAGCTGAACGCCGAATACTCCGAGAAGTGGCCGAACATTACAGAGAAGAAAGATCCGCTTCCCGAGGCTGAAGAATTCGACGGTAAAGAAAACAAGCTTGCGGAGCATTTTTCTCCAAATCCGCCGGCTTGATTCGCTCGAAGTTACGTATGCGGCAGTCTGCCGCATGCGGAAACTTGCGGCCTGCAACCTGAATTCTATTAGAAATTTCAATGATCTATATTTGTGCAGAATGCCTGATTCTAGGGCTATTGTGCACCACGGAAGCGCAGTGCTTTAATTTTCCACAAAAGTATGTTATATCTAAAAGATAGTCGCCAACCACGAGAACAACCCCCAAAACGGAGTTTTGAAAACGTGTTCCGGATCCTTGGAAACCGGAAACGTCGGCTCCCGGCAGCTTTTATGACTGATCAAGGTTCTATAGTGGAAATCGACGACTGACCAGCCCTGACACGCCGCATATCAACAGGCGTTCCACATCGGATCGCTCGGCGGGGTTCGTGTCGCATAAAAACAGGGGGCCGTATCACGGCCCAACACCGGTTCGAATGGACCGATTACTGCGCAGGAGAGAATACGAGCATGGCAACGAACACCAAAAAGACCGCGCAGCGTCAAGGTTTCAAAACGGGCGAGTACATCGTTTATCCGGCGCACGGCGTCGGCCAGATTACCGCTATAGAAGAGCAGAACGTTGCGGGTCACTCTTTGGAGTTGCTCGTCATTGTTTTTGAACAGGACAAGATGACCCTTCGCGTCCCGGTTGCAAAGATCGCATCTGTTGGGATGCGCAAGCTCGGCGACCCGGCAGCGGTCAAGAAAGCCCTGGAGACGGTCCGCGGCCGCCCGCGTGTGAAGCGGACGATGTGGAGCCGTCGCGCTCAGGAATATGAAGCAAAGATCAATTCCGGCGATCTGATCGCGATTTCCGAGGTTGTTCGCGACCTCTACCGGTCCGAAAGTCAGCCGGAACAGTCTTATTCCGAACGGCAGCTTTACGAAGCAGCCCTCGACCGCATGGCGCGTGAAATTGCAGCCGTGAACAAGTGTTCGGAAACCGAGGCTGTCAAGCAGATCGAACAGAACCTTGCAAAGTCTCCGAGCCGCCTGAAGGCAGCCGCTGAAGCAGAGGCTGACGAAGACGAAGACAAGGAAGAAGCTGCCTGAGAGTGAAAGATCTTTCTTTCGAATAGCACATCAAGGGCCCGGCAATCGCCGGGCCTTTTTCTTTCCGACCAATTTTCGCCGCTGAACAGCACGCATTTGGTGCACCAATTCGCTCGCGCGCTGATCACATTAAAGTGCAAAAATTCTGCCCCATAGCGGCCGTCAAGTGATCTAACCTACGTTTCAATACGTATTTACCCCGATAACACATCGGAGCGTCACTCATGTCCGGAAGCGAAAAGCGGCAATTGGTCCAGGCGGCAATGAAGGCACCTTATCTCTCGCGAGAAGAGGAACAGCAACTTGCCATCCGTTGGCGGGAAGAGCGGGACAAAAAGGCGCTGGAAAAACTTTCGCTCTCGCACATGCGCCTCGTGATCGCGGTTGCCTCGCGTTTTCGCAATTTCGGCCTGTCGCTCGGCGACCTGATCCAGGAAGGTCATGTCGGCCTGCTGGAAGCTGCGGCCCGTTTCGAGCCTGCTCGCGAAGTGCGCTTCTCAACCTATGCGACATGGTGGATCAGGGCGTCCATTCAGGACTATATCCTGCGCAACTGGTCGATCGTACGTGGCGGTACATCGTCTTCCCAGAAGGCTCTGTTCTTCAACCTCCGCAGATTGCGTGCGAAACTGTCCAACAACCAGACACCACTGACGGACAGCGAACTGCACCAGAAAATTGCCGACGCCATTGGCGTGAAGCAGTCGGACGTCGCATTGATGACGGCACGTTTGTCTGGGCCGGACACATCGCTGAACGCTCCAGTCACCGACAGCGAAGGCTCCAGCGCCGATCGCCAGGATTTTCTGGTGTCGGACGCACCGCTGCCGGATGAGATCGTAACCGTAAACATCGATGCCGAGCGCCGCAGCAAATGGCTGAGATCCGCGCTCAAGGTGCTGAGCGAACGCGAACTCAGGATCGTGAAGGAACGCCGGCTGTCCGAAGACGGGGCGACACTTGAATCGCTCGGCGCAAAGCTTGGCATTTCCAAGGAACGCGTGCGCCAGATCGAAAGCCGCGCCATGGAGAAGCTGAAGTCAGCCCTTCTGGCAGAGCAGCCGGACAAGGCCGTCTACAGCACTTAATCAGCTCCTATCCGGCGCCATGCCGCAGCTGCTTATTTGAGCTGCAACACGAAATCGCTCATGGCGTCGGCGATCTTTTTGTGAATGTCGGCCCTGTCTGTTCCTTCGGGATCATCACAGACCGGGTCGTCCTGTTCCTCTTCAAGCAACATGGCGCCTCGCTCCGTGCATTCGGGCAGGAAGGTAAAATGGTGCGCGGGATACACAGTGACGTGGCTCGCGCTCTTGAGTTTGCCGATCAGATTGCTGCCTGTCTCGCTGACATTCGTCGCCGGCCAAAGGTTCTCCCGGCCCAGGCTGATCAGTTGTATGGGGATTGAAACCTCTGCCAGGCCGTCTTCGTCGACCGCGAATGTGAAACCGGGATCGATCGCAATTGCGCCTGCGACACGGCTGTCCAACCCACTCTCTTCCAGGCCATCCGCCATTGTCTTGAGGTCCACGCCCCCTTTGGCAAAAAACAGGCAGTCCTGGGCTTTGCCCTCAAGACGTTCGCAGTAACCGGCATAAGCCTTCGCATCGAAGGAGACACCGGCCAGGGACAGGGCTGTGGCGCCTCCAAGCGAGAAACCTGCCGCAACGATGTGGTCCTGATCGACGAATCGCGAAAAATACGGATCGGCCAGCAGATGATCGAGAGCAGCACTGAGGTCGGCCGCGCGCTCGGCAGGCTGCAGGGACCGGCGCGGCGAAGAATCCCCGGAGGTCGACCCGGGATGATTGACGCCAACAACAATGATGCCACGCTTTGCCAGCGCCGACGACATCCACGACAAGACGTCCATGTTGCCGCCCGACCCATGCGAAAACAGCAAGACGGGATACCGGCCCCTTTTCACGCCGGCACCCACCATCGCCTTGACACCTTTGAAAACCGGGTTTTTGCCGACAAACCCGGCGTAGGTTCTGGTGCCTACGGGATACCAGATCGATCCCTGCATCAGCGACGGCCTGTGTGTGGCCGAGACCGCAAACCGATCAAAACCGGCCAACTCGCCATCGTCGGCTCTGGCATCTGCAGCGGCGAAGCTTGCCGACAACACGGAAAGAGCAAATAGAAAACGCTTCATGGTCAGACATCCTTTTCAGTGTGCATTTGAGGATTGGATGATCGTTCTCTCGCACCACCGCCCTGACCTGGCGTCCTAAATCCGGATTTAGGTCGCCTTGAACCGGTATTTGTCCTATCGCGTTGTCTTGTCGTTGTTTTATCCGAGACGAAAATGATTGTTTTGCCCCTGCCGTTGATCGTTGCTCTTGTGCTTGGCTTTCTGTTCGTCCAGGCAATGCTCGCAGGAAACCGGCCGGTGCTGTTCTCTGCGCTTTTGCTGGTATGCGCCCTGCAGAACCTTGTGGTCGCTCTCGGCCAGTATTACGGCCTGTCTGCCGCCTTCAAGCTGCAGCCGGTCCTGGCATCAACAATCCCGCCCCTTGCTTACGTCGCCTTTGTCACTGCGTCCGTTCGCCCGATCGCGCTGAGCCGCGACTGGCTGCATTTGCTGGGCCCCGCGTTCGTCTTCTTTTGCGCTCTCTTTGCGCCGGTCACCCTCGATACGGTCATTGTCGCGACCTTCCTGGGCTACGGTTTGGCCTTGCTTGTTAGCCTTCAGGTCCATAAAGACGCGCTCCCGCTGGTCAGTCTTGGATCCGGCGCGATCCCCCAGCGGATCTGGGCAGCCATTGCCATTGCATTGCTGTTCTCCGCCCTGACAGACGTCATAATTGCCTTCGCCGTTCAAGGCGGCAGCCCGGGCTGGACCCCCAAGATCATCAGTGCCGGATCGGTCGCCTCGCTGCTTGCGATCGGACTGCTCAGCCTGTCACCGGACTTGAGAAGACCACAGGCCAGCCCCGACCCGGCGGGTGAGACCGGGACACAGGCACTCAACGAACCAGTCACGGAGCTTGAAATCAGCCTTGTCGAGCGCCTCGACGCGTTGCTCGTTGCAAGACAACTCTATCTTGATCCAGGTCTGACCCTCGCTGCTCTGGCGCATCGTCTCAGGGTTCCCGCCAAACAACTGTCAACGGCGATCAACAAGGCAACCGGCGAGAACGTGTCCCGCTACATCAACAAGTACCGGATCCAGCACGCCTGCAAATGCCTTCAGGACGGCGCGACGGTCACGACCGCGATGCTGGAAAGCGGATTTAACACCAAGTCGAATTTCAATCGGGAGTTTTCGCGCGTCACAGGCAAAACACCGAGCGGCTGGATGCTACACGACGCCCGAAGCGGATCTCCACAACCCGCCCGGCTGCAACCGCAGGATCGCGACCGCTAACTCACGGGTTCGGACCCTAGGGTACGGACTCATAAATGAAGTCAATTTGGTTTGGATCGTTTTGACCAGCGGCAAGGAGCGAAAGCGCAG